>CAJXJR010000004.1 GCA_913055155.1 uncultured Erythrobacter sp.
TTCAGGCCGCCCAGCAGGGCGACCATAACCGCCGGAACTCTAACTTAACCGGTGGACCACCCTAATGGGGCAGGTCATCTCGCCTTCCAGTGCGCCCGACTCAGAATTCTCACGGCGGTGCGCACAGGCTGATGCTACTTGGTCTTGATGAGTTTGCTGGCCTTGATTGGCAGAAACACCTCTCGAGCATCGGCGCATGCCTCGCAGCGCCGATGACAGCATATCGCGGCAAGGGCGAGGATGTCCCCGAGGTGCTATAAAACCTTCTGTATCGGCCTCCAGTCGGCGCGCTTTAGTCGCCGACAGGACCCAACAGCCGATTGAGAAATAGCTTCACGCTAAGCCAAATCAGTAGCATTCCCGCTGCTCCAACAACACCGTCGAGCGCATAGTGCCAGCCAAGGTGCACCGAACCTACCAAGATGATCGAGAAATATGTGAAAGACAGGATCGCCAACCAACGTCGATCAGGAAATTGATCCCTTACGACAAGCACGACGAGGGCAGCGATTGCAACGTGGAGGGAGGGCATAGCGGAAATACCACCTCCAATGGCATCGGTGCCTGCGGAGGCAAGAAGATATTGCATTGCCGAGAGCGAGTGTAATCCTTCACTGCCGCCGATTTCCTGGAGGCGGAGCATTAGCAGGACAAAATCATCGTGCTCGAAGAAATATTCGTAAAAGCAAGGGCCAACTGAGGAGAGCATGGTAGCAAGTGCCGCGCCGAGACCAAGCCAGGCCAATTGATAGCTGATACCCACCTGCAGTTGCATGCGTCGGTCGGTGCTTAGACAGATCCAGCATAGGAGGCTGATATTCACAAGGTGCCAAAGACCATAAATGGCATCGATAATTCTTGTGGCAGTAGGGCCAAGGACTGCGTGCGTGTATCTCCACGCATCCATGCCGATGAGATCTCGCTCGAGCTCCACCAAAAATGGATCAAGATAAAAGGGCACGATCTGCGGGATCAATTTCTTGAACCGCGAAGCCGCTTCGAGGGTTTCCGGCACTGCCAGCAGCATTACGACCATACAAAGCAAAGTTGGCCAGTACTGCTGAATATCCTGAATAAGTTGGCGGGTTGGGCTGGGGTGCCGTCGAGCGACGAGATAAAGCGGCCGGATCATGGCGATCATGAAGGCGATCGTCACTGAAAAGACTACGAATGGAAAGCTGGCCTCACCCCATTCGGGCAAGACATATTGGTCGGCGAGTAACCGAAGCACAAGCATTGGCAAGATCGCCAAAGCGACAACAATTGCGTAGCCTGTAATGAACCGCCAATTTAAAGAAATCAGGCTGAGCACTGTTGGCCACGGAGGCCGCCTGGTCTGAACCTCGGTCACGATTTAAGCCCAGCTACCTGTCCAGTGGATCGACTGCCGTTCCGTCTACCCGAGTTTCGTAATGAAGATGTGAACCGCTGGAGCGCCCCGTCGAACCAACATACCCAATCACCTGCCCACTGGTCACTCTCTCGCCAACGGAAACGGCCACACCGGACATGTGCGCATATCTCGTTTCCAAGCCTGATCCATGATCCAACTCAACCATTAGGCCATAACTACCCGCATCACCCGCGTGAGTTACCGTTGCATCACCGGTTGCCATGATAGGGGTCCCATGCGCGGCACCATAGTCTACGCCAGCATGGTGCCGCCTCACCCCATCAACCGGGTGACGCCTCGCCCCAAATGAACTTGTTAGGCGCAGGTTTGTCAGGGGTGCATTCGCGAGCACAGGCGCAGCGCCAATTATCACGATGGGCTGATCCGAAAAGGAAGAAGTGACAACATCCTCGCCGAACTGCTCCCTGACTACCGTCGCGGGTGTCCCGACAAGATTCGAAGCACGGCTTATGGAAATTGCCGTACGGGCATCATTTTCCACCGCGTCACGATCGTCATGCAACAGAGGTTCGTCTTGGGGCGCGTCAAAATTCGCATCATAAGTGGCATTTATCAGAACCACATTTGTGCGCCCAGTTTCCATATCCTGGGCGAGCGCGGTAGCAACGCAGGGGGCGCTGTGAATCCCGATTGCGAAGGAAAAAACCAAACAGGCTTTCTGCAAGAACCTCGACGCCATCAAAGCCCCCTTTAACGTCGGATGCAGATAGCATCCTTTCATGATCTGAGAAAGTATCGCCCGCCCACAGAACTTTTTCGAAGCGGGGGCGCAGGCAAAACGAAAAATGCAGAACCTTCCTTCTGATGAACTTGAAACAGACAGGCAGCTACGCACGCGTTAAGACAATCTTTACCAAGATTTCCCAGAAAAGGTTGCACTCGAAGTGCGAGCATCCATTGCACAGGCTTCAGACAGAATGGAGAGTTCCAATGCTTTTCCACCTCACGCATCCGGCGCTGTTTATTCGCCATTATTACCGGGTTCGCGAAGAACTTGGCAGAATGAAGAGCCTTACAGCTTGAGCACGAGCTCTTAAGCGAATTCCAGGATCGCTCGATCGCCCTCTCTCCGGACAGCGCTGATCCGCACAGTCTTCTGCGGCTGGTGGGCAAATATTTGACGTGCCAGAGGATTGATAACATGGGTTTCAATCCGGTTGGCGATGCCCCGCCCCCCTTCAAACCAATCTGACATGCAAAGCGTTCGGAGTTCTTCCAAGGCGTCGGTCGCAATCTCGACCTTGATGCCATGCTCCGCTTGGACAGCAGACTTCACTCTCTCCAGGATCGCGTAGAATATTTCGGATCCGACGACGCCATCGATGAATTCGAATGAAATGATATTCTGCCCGAGGCGGTTGAATAGCTCGGGACGGTTCAATTCGAGCCTGAAATGATCACGCACAGCTTGAACCAACTTGCGCTCTAGCTCATCGTAATCGTCTGACGGCAAGATATTCATGCCGGCGTTCTGAGTGTGATCGGAGCTAATCATACCGATATTCGAGGTGAATATGATCAGGGCTTCCGAAAAATAGCCGGTCGACCCGCGAGAGTCTGTCAGGCGCCCCTCATCCAGTATCTGTAGAAACATATCGAGAATTCGTGGATGCGCTTTCTCAACTTCGTCGAAGAGCACGACACTGAAAGGCCGCTTGTGCATGGCGTTGACCAATTCGCCGCCGCGCTCGTGGCCAGGATGACCGGGAGGCGCTCCAATCAGACGTCCTATCGCATTCTCTTCCATGAATTCGGACATGTCGAAACGATGGCAAGCCGTGTCATCTCCGAACAACAGTTCCGTGATTGCCTTGGCCAATTCCGTCTTTCCGGTTCCGGTTGGCCCGACAAGAAACAAAACACCGCGCGGGCGCGAGTGGCGCGAGCTTGTTTGAGCACCCGAGAGCCCAGCAATAGAGCGGGTCAAGATATCGAGTGATTTCTCGATAGCGTGCTTCTGCCCCTTGATCCGCCGCGTTATGATTTCTTCCGCACGCATCATGCGCGCCCGCATCACTGGCGATTTCCAGGGGTTTCGGCGCGTCCCAAGTCGATCAATACGAATAGCTTCGGCGATTTGGGAGCAAGCTAATTGCTCGTCGTCAGCCAAGAAGGCGACGTTGCGCATTCCAACCAGAGACATCCCATCGGCCTGCAGAGCGAACTGTTCGAGGAACTCTGCTCTCTCCCCCTCATCAAGCCCCTTTGCGTCGGCAAAATGTTCAATTAGTGTTTCTGCGAAGACGTACCGATCCTCAAGATTCGGCAACTCAACGACGATTTCGCGTAGACCGTCATTTCCTTTCGTGAACCACTCAGGCAAATCACCCGGTCTGTCGACAAGCCAAAGCGTTGCACTGGATGGTCTGTTGTCGTGTCCTTGCAGGTAGGCTTGCCTCGACTCCTGATCCGCTGCGATAAGCGTAGCATTGATGTCAGCAGGCTGGCCATCGAATAGGTGAGCAGCATAATCGAAAACCACCGCGACCCGGAAACCTTCGATCGTTATGAGATTGTGATGAGCCTCCGCAAGCTCAACTCCCGACTTCAACGGTTGACCGAGCACGATGCCGGCTTCCTTCAAGGCACCGGACGCCTTTGCATTGCATTCAGAATGGAGTTCGAAGCCAGAATCTGGAGAATAGTTGAGGAGCGCGGAAAACCCCTTTCCTTGAGCAATTCGCCAGAGCAGCTGCGGAAAAGTCAGGAACTCGACCTCTTTATCGGCCCCCTGATGGGGATACACATCCCTGACATTGCCGCTGATGACAAAGTGACTGCGCCGAGTGAGGCCGGTATGTAATTCATCCACCCAGACTGGTTCGTTCAGAATTTTATCAGAAGCTGGGTTCTGTCCCGTGTCGTTTGCCATCTGCCATTCCCGACGTTCTTGCATGATCTTAAATAAGTGAGGCGATCGCCATCATCATTGACCAAGATCATCATTTGCATTGAGGGCCATAATTCGCGCAACTCCCAGCCTTCACTGGCGAGGCGAAGGGCAGTAACCTCAGTTCGATTCCGAAAAGGCAGATATAAGACCGATCGGCTGCAACCTTCAGCCAGCAGGCTCATCCGGGCGATTTGACCCCGCCTCGGCATCCCTTGCTTTAGTTAGGAAAAGCTCCTCGGCAACTTCCGCGCGGCTGTGCTCGATCACGTGATCGACCCCGGCGATAGTGATTGCCAAGGTTCCCTTTTCGGTAAGTTCGATGAAGCCTTTCGATTTCAGATACCAGATATGAAATTCGAACAGGTCATCCTGGCAATCGATCGTCTCTTTCAGCAACCACTCGACGACCCCGGCATTTTCCGCATCTTCCCTCCGGTTCTTGTAGAGAAGCAGGAGAATTTTTTCGTGCGCCTCTGCATCGCTGACCGCCGTTTTCGAATTGATGCCAGAGACAGCTCCCAGACCTGCATTCGGTGGCTGCCGCCCTCTTCGGGCAAAATAGACTTCGTCATATTGCGATCTACGATCGGGATCTTTCAAAACCCTGTAGGCCTCCAGCACTCGCTGAAACTTATCGATGTCCGAGCCTTCCGAATGATCCGGGTGATGAAGCTTGGCCAAATGGTGATATACCACCTCGAGAGTGCGCGGGTCACAATCCGGCTTGACCTGCAGGATTTCGTAATAGTCGACGAAGTCTTGCTCTTCTGCCATGCTCCTCCCCTTTCCGATAACCGGTCAGTAGTCATTTATATACCGAAATGAAATTACATTTCATTACCATCAGCAGGGAGTTTATGGGGTGGGTGAATGATCCGGAATGGCTGACGCATACTGCTTGCGCATCGGCGATTGAAGAAGTTGCGAATTGGTCAAGCAGTAATATTTGAAACCTATCACTGATAAATCGATAGTTCCGCCAAATACAGGCTAAATATTAGAGATTTTTTCTCAATATTCAACGGTAAATACGGTTACAACCAAAACGCCACGTTATTCGCAAGGCTCTCTTCCTTTTTCCGAGAAAGCAGGAATGCCCCTGATGCCAGGGCAAGTCGACGGCCAGGTCCCGGCGCGAACGCCGCTGAAACAAGCGAGGGCAGCCAACCTGCGACCGCCCCACCGCATCACAGTACCGCTCGCCATGCAGCTGAGCCGAATTACTCAGCCAGTTTTCGTCAGCAAGGTTACGAAATGCAGACCGTGTCCAAAGACGAGATCGAATGGCATGGGATAGATTCGCAATGACTCGCGACTTTGAACCGGTTTCAAGTCGAGTCGCTTCCATATGACCCGCCATTGGTTTCGTGACAAATAGTTATAGGGAAGGCGTACGCCGTGTGAAGCGTTGCCAACCCAATCCATGAAGCGAAGAAGCAAACCGGCGATCGGACCATCCTTGTAGTGGTCTTTGATGAGAACTCCTTGTGAGGCCACGCGAGCAGCCTCTGCCAATGTAGCAGCCGGGTCGTCGGTGTGATGGAGAACGTCCACAAGCATGGCGATGTCGTAAGCATCGTCGGCGAAGGGCAAGGTCTTTCCATCGTAATCCCTGACCTCGATAGTAGCTTCCGGCCGAACTAGCACATCGACCCCGTCGATAGTGACGTCAGGCCTTTTATCCATGATTGCTACGGCAATCTCCCCGCTACCACATCCGATATCCAGGACCTGAGCATTCGCCGGTAATCGATCAGCGAGATTATCGGACAAAACGCGCACTCGGCGATTGAAAATTAGTCTGTTGTGGATCTTTCCCATCACATCCCCCTGCGTCGCGGATGGCCCATGAGTTCGGCCAAGAAGCCCGTGAACGCGATCTGCAGGCCCGCCGCGCAGGCGAGCACAGAGGGAACGGTGATGCGCGCCAGTGCAGAGGTGTCCATGTCACCGAAGTTTTCTCCGCGCCAAATGAATAGGGCGTAGACTGCACCAGACAGCCCGGTAAAGAACAAACAACCGCCAACAATACACGCGCGATCGACTGTCAGCCAATGGCGTATGAAGCGGATACGCTTCGTCTCAAGCCAGAATCTTTCGCGCGTTCCAAAGAGTTCGGCGAGCAAACCGAAGCAGGAAATTTGCAGACCCAGCAGAACCGCAGCGCCGCTGAACAGAAGTGAGTTTTCAGCAAGCCGGATATCGCCGATAATAAGAGTACCGGGTAACATCGCCAGCATAGCGGCCAAGCCTACCAACAAAAGCAAAAACCCAGGATATAAATAGAGCCATCGCGGTGCAAAGAGCAGTAGAAACTTAAGGTGTCGCCAGCCATCGCGGAAGCTCCGCAAATGCGGGGCGCGGCTCCGCCCGTCGGGCGACAACGTCGTTGGAACTTCGGTCATCTTCAAGCCTTCGAGATGCGCTTTAACCACCATCTCCGAAGCAAACTCCATACCATCGCATGACAAGTTCAAGTTTTGGATCGCCTCGCGCCGGAAACCGCGCATGCCACAATGGAAATCCCCGATTGGAGCGCCGTAGAGAACACGGCCGGCCGCGCTGAGGGCCGGGTTCCCGATCCACCGGTGGAGTCTAGGCATGGCCCCCCGACCGATTCCGCCCATGAAGCGGTTACCCATGACCAGTTCGTAACCCTCTCGCAGCTTTTCAACAAACGGCATCAATCCCATAAAGTCGTAGCTGTCGTCTCCGTCAGCAATGGCGACGTATGGCGTTTCCGCAGCTGCAATTCCTGCCCTCAGTGCAGCGCCGTAACCCCGTTCCTCCACATCGACCACTCGGGCACCGGCAGCGAGGGCAACACGTTGCGAGCCATCGGTCGAGCCGTTGTCGGCGACAATCACCTCGCCCTTGACGTCGTAGGCACGGAAGAAGCGATGAGCTTTTTCAATACAAACCTTTAAGGTTTCAACCTCATTCAGGCAGGGGATAACTACTGTCAGTTCATCCCCTCGGTCGCTCTTTACGTATGCAGTTGTCCCGCTAAGAGTATCTTCTCTTTGCTTCAATTGGATTGCTCCCTCTTCACAAGCCAGCAGCGCTTCGACCTACCTTAATGCGGGATGGTAAATTTTGCGAAAATTCCAGATCTTTCTCAAGGGAATTGAACGTTCCAATGACTGGAGGCTCAGCTGGTTTCTCAATCTGCTACTGGTCGGGGGATTGACGTGCTGGTTCCTGACCCTGCCAATACCAGATCGGGCAACGAGCCTAATGCTCAATGACCCCGACAATTACCAACGGCTCGTCCAAGTTCGCGACTGGATGGGTGGCCAGTCTTGGTGGGACACAAAGCAACATCGTATCGATCCGCCGACTGGACTTCAGATGCACTGGTCCCGCCTAGGCGATCTTCCACTAGGGCTCCTGATCCACTTTTTTTCGCTCTTTGCCGAGCATACCAAGGCGGAAATGCTAGCGGTCGTAAGCCTGCCCCCTTTATTACTCTTCGTCACCATCATCTTCCTCTGCCGAACTGCAAGGAACATCGGTAGTGTGCCAGCTGAGAGATTTCTGCAACTTTTCGTCATTGCCACCTCTTTCTTCCTTGCCCAATTCATTCCCGGACGCATCGATCACCACGGATTGCAATTGCTCTTGCTTTCAGCCGCCCTTGCCGCGGCTACTGCGATGCCGACGAAGCGTAGCGGTTTGCTAACTTCCCTCTCAGTTGCCATCGCGCTTCTGATAGGCTTGGAAACTGCTCCGCTCTTGCTCGCGATACCGGCCTGGATGGCTCTCAATTGGCTTTGGAAGGGAGAAGCGCAGAAAGCACAATTGCAGGGCTTCCTAATTGGAATATTGTTTTTTCTGCCTTTTTTGTATATGATTTCCGTGGCACCTTCCGATTGGAACAGGCTCACAAATGATCAGGTTGGCATTGGTCATCTTGCCATTATCGCCATGGCGGCGGCTTCGCTTGCCCTTATCCTTCAGTTCAAATTGCGATCGCTTGAACATCGCTTGGCCGGTCTTGCGATATTCGCTATTGCCACTGCCCTTCCTGTGCTGGCTTTCCGAGAAGTGCTCGCCGCTCCATACTCCGCAATCGATCCACTGCTTCAGCAACTTTGGATAGGGTCTATCGCGGAAACGCAATCTGCATGGCCAATTGCAGACACTAACCCGTTACGATTGCTTCGTTACCACCTATTCCCCGCCCTCGCATTGTTAGCCGCGACGGGCGTCTACTTGGCGACAGGCCGTGAGCCCAAATTGCTCTTAATCCTTATGGTAGGACTTGCCGGATTTGCGCTTTCCATCTGGCAGATACGGGCCATGGCAGCTGCCTCGATGGTAGCCCTGCTGTTATGCTCCATCACGATTGCGCATCTGTGGCAGAAGCGCAGTGAACCTTTAGGGACTGCACGTCTCTTCGCATCCATGTTGATCCTAAACGGGCATTTTGGCTTTATGATCTACCACATGGTTGCGCCCGACGACAGGCAAGGCATGTCTATGGTTGCCGAAACGACATTGACCAATAGGTGCGAAACCCAGTTGCGCGGGGAAGATTATAACCAAGTTCGACCGGGACTGGTCTTAAACGGGATCAGTTCCGGGGCATTAATCCTCGCGCGGACCCATCATTCTGTACTCGCAGCTGCCAACCACCGCGGGATCGAAGGCAACGGCAAGGCCTATCGGATATTGCTTGCACCTTCTTCCGAGGCACATGTTGCACTTGCCCGAAACGGCGTCGACTACGTGCTGACCTGCCGTGATTCCGAATTAGAGCGTCTCGCGCAATATGCCCCCGATAGCCTAGCGGCAGACCTCGTTCGCCAGCACATTCCGGAATGGCTTCTTCCGATTTCGCACGAGGGGGGTGAAGCCGTCCTTTTTTTCGCGATATCGCCCGACAAGCCCCTCAGCGAAACACCCAAAACCGGCCAGCACTCCATGTGAACAGGGGTATGATCGCCGCGATAATGACTACGACCATCGGGCGAGGCCATTGGAGTAGCGCAATACCGATGTAGGTAGCCCCGAAGCTTAGGACATAGACCGCAAAGGAAAGAACGATGAATCGCAGTATATAAATGCGCGTGATGAAATTTTTCTGGAACGAGTAGTATGCATGTCCGAGAAATGAGAAAACAGTGCTTGTAAAGACCCCCACCAAGTTTGCCGACTGAGCCCCAAGACCTAACCGTGCTCCCAAGAGAGCGACAAGGATGTATGTCACACAAGCTCCAAAGCCGACTACCCCAAAGCGTCCTATACTGGCCAGTTCGGCTTGGAGACGAGATTTCATAGCCCTAACCTAGATTACTCTGTGAATATAGTCCAAGCGGCACCTAGTGCTTTGGTGCCGTTATCCCGCTCGTCTTATTGAGCAATCAATGATTTGGCCAAATACGGGCTATGAGGTGCCGCCCAAAGGCCTTTCTGAGCAATATGTTATATTGCGGTATGGTTGACGATATATAGCTCTCTAAATTACAATGAGGTACAGCGGGTGAATTGAGCCCTAAGAAGGCGTGGACAATCCAGAAGATCCTAGGCCGTGTTGACAAAAGACTTCAGCCATAGGCGCGCCGCATGGGGACCAGCGCTTTTATGAGAGTGTTAACTTTTCCACGCAGTTTCAGTTGTTAGGCTCGGCTTGGACGCTTCCCACTGCTGACTGAGTGCTTTACGCCGATAATGACCCAGAGCAGACCAGCCGTTAACGACCCATTGGGGACATTCCTTTCCTGCGGCAGGTTTGGCAGATGAAGGGCAACAAGATATTCGCAATTAGCTGGTGGACATTTGCCTACATCTTACTTGCAGGGCGAAGGGGCCGCCAGTTTTCCTCCATCTGACCGACCGCCTTGCTTCAATCGAATGAATTCGTGGCCGTGCTAAGCTTACAGCGCCTCCATTTGGGAGACTCGGAATGATGTCAGTCGTCGGTGTTAAGGCTCTTGCCCGTTATATGCCGTCATCGCGCACAGATCCTTGGCTGCTGGCTGGTGGCCTTCTCTCACTGACTTACTTGCTCTTTGATAATGTCAACTTTCTAGGGGGCGGGTTGTCGCGGGGCCAAATGTTGGGTCGCGATTTCGTAAACTATTGGTCTGCGGGGCATCTGTTACTCGATGGGCGCATTTCCGATTTGTTCGATTTTGAACGATATCAGCCAGCCTATCGAGCACTGACTGGTCGCAATCTTTCGTTCAACACCTACCCGTACCCTCCACATAGCCTTTGGCTTGTCCTTCCCCTGGGATGGTTCCCTTACATCCCCGGCCTCATTGCGTGGATCTTGGTTACGTTCGGCATTTGCGCTTACGTGCTCGTTCGCTTTTCGCGTCGTGGCTGGGAAGCCGTTGCCTTTCTCGCCTTCGCGCCCGCTGCGGCAATCAACATTTCTTCCGGACAGAACGGCTTTGTCTCAGCCGCGCTTCTGTGTGGAGGACTGCTCTTGGTAGAGCGCCGACCAGTACTTGCCGGGGTTCTTCTTGGCCTTCTCACCTATAAGCCTCAACTCGGCCTCCTCGTGCCGCTTGCGCTTCTGATAGGACGTCACTGGACGGTCATCGCTTCAGCGACCGCAACCGTCGCGACACTCGTTGGCGGCAGCATCTTATTGCTGGGGCTTGACCCTTGGCGGGACTTTCTAACCCTTAGCATGCCTCTCCAGAAGAGTTTTGCCGAAGCCGGATCGGGGTTTTATCAGATTATGATCCCCACTCCGTTTATGGCTGCGCGCGTTCTAGGTATGCCGTCGAGCGAGGCTTATTATGTTCACTTAGTCGTCGCCTTGCCAGTCGCGATCGTTTGCACCCTTCTTTTCCGTTCGAACCGATCCCTGACACATCGGGTTGCAGTTCTCCTGGTCGGAACGTTTCTCGTGTCTCCTTACGCTTTCAACTACGACATGGTCGCGCTCGGGCTGATCATGTACGTGCTCGCCGCCGTTGAACCTTCGCGACAGGGCGAATGGGCACTCCGGGTCATTTACCTCTTGCCGATTTTGATGATCTATGCGGGTCTTATAGGCTTGCCTGTTGGCCCAGTCGGTCTGCTCTTGGCGCTTGCTCTGCTGATCAGGGCCCCAAGACAGTCGTCACTCCAGCTTCTTCCAAATTTACGACGAGCTAGAATGTGAGCATGTCAGCCGCAGCTGCCTCACACCTTGTGGAGTACGATTGGGCCATCAAAGGCTGGATATCGATACCCCGAAGTGACCTGGGCCCATGACGAAGTTCGCCAGCCAAGTCAAAAAGGCGACATTGTGATTAAGGTATTTCGGAACTTGCAATGCTAGTGCGACCCCGACCGCAACCACTGCAATCCATATCTGCAAGTTTAGCCCGGATCAACTCTACCATCAATGCCGTTCCTCATCTCGGAATGCCCAAAGCCTGCTGGCGAGCCAGCTACCGAACGGCACAATAAACAGGATCACGGCTAACGAAGCCCACGAAGGAAAGTCGAAAAATTCAAATAGCGCGATCACTACATTACTGAACGCGAAACCCGTCAAAGCCACCACCATGAACCGCAGAAAATATGACGCCCAACTGCCTTTTGGACGGAAGGTGAACAATAAGTGCCCCACGAAAGAAACAAGGATCCCCCCGCCATAAGCAACCAAGTTTGCCTGATAGACCGGCACCTGCAGGATAAGCATTGCCGAGCCGAGAAGCCCGTAGGTTAAGGTTGCCAAAAGCCCCACCGTGCTAAATCTAAGCACTTCCACGAATATCGGGCGAGAGAACATAACGGTTGAGGTTACTTCGTGGCTTGAACGAAATACTGGCCACCGATTGGGAGAAAACCCAACGCCGGCTCAAGAAATCGAAGTGCCGAAAGCATTCTAGGGAAAAAAATCCGGAAGCGGGTCTTAACGGTTCGAAAGCTGACCCCACGAAGTGAACGCCGGGCCTGCCGAGAGCTTACGAGTATCGCATCCTTATCGAACTCGCATTCAGACACCGCTTTGCGTGTAAGTGGATTGTACGGGTTGTGCTCGAAAAGGAAAAATGATCCTCCCGGAGCGAGAATTCGAGACAACTCAGTGATGATTGCACCATGCTCGGCCGGATCAATATGATGAAAGACGCATGCAGCGAGAATTAGATCGAACTCATGATCGGCGAACGGCAGCGGAAGGCCAGTGATTTGAACAAAGTTCCCTTGCGTAGGAAACCGTTCCTTTGCGATTTCGAGAGAGCGAAGAGATGGATCGCAAAGTGTCACATTGCTTTGTGGAAACTGAGCCTTCAGATGGCCAAGTGAATTGCCAATTCCACCCCCAAAATCGAGGATTTTGGCCGGAGCCCGTTCAACTTGCCGAGCCATCTCTGCCACCTTGTATTGGGCAAAGAAATCTGGCTCCTCCCCGGAGAGACGAATGCTCCTCGCGTGCTGTGCGTGATATTCGTCCGCAAATTTGTCGAACTCAGCTTCGTTCACGACGATTCTTCCTGAATGATGGGCTGGAGTTCGTCTCGCGCGCACCGTTCGTTATCAACTCATTGACAAAGTAGAGAGGCCTCCGCTTCACTTCGAGGTACATCCTTCCAAGATATTCTCCAAAAACTCCGAGAATTAGAAGCTGTACGCTACCCAGCAGCAACACAAGGCCAGCAAGACTAGTCCAACCTTGTACGACATTGCCAGTTATCCAGGCATATAAAGCAAAACCCATCAGCAAGATGCCAAGAAGGCCACAGATAGCGCCAGCGAGAGATGCAAATCTCAAAGGCAAGATCGAAAAGCTGGTTATCGCGTCGATTGCCAAAACGAGCATCTTGCGAAGTGGATAGTGCGTCTTGCCAGCAAATCTTTCGGCGCGATCATAGTGGATCGGAACCTGTTTGAGCCCGAGCCACCCGACCATGCCTCGCACAAAGCGGAACCGCTCCGGCATAGAATTTAAGTTGTCGACCGCTCGCCTGGACATCAGACGGAAATCGCCTGCATCAGGAGCAATAGGGGTGGACGAAAGCTTGGATACTAAGCGGTAGAAAGCGTACGCCGTTCCTAGTTTGAACCAATTCTCGCCGTCTCGCTTTTTCCGGACCCCATAAACCACGTCGTTGCCATCATCCATTAGCGCCATCATCGGGCCTACAAGCTCAGGAGGGTCCTGTAGGTCTGCATCGATAATCAGAACCCTGGCACCGCGTGCGGCTTCGAGGCCGGCTGTCAGCGCAATCTGATGGCCATAATTTCTCGCAAGATCGACGACAACGAGGGCTGGTTGCTCCTGCGACTTGAGAAAATCTAATGAACCATCGGTCGATCCGTCGTTTACGCAAACG
This sequence comes from uncultured Erythrobacter sp., assembly GCA_913055155.1. Lineage (GTDB taxonomy): Bacteria > Pseudomonadota > Alphaproteobacteria > Sphingomonadales > Sphingomonadaceae > Alteraurantiacibacter. Next base: position 13,592 of record CAJXJR010000004.1, read on the forward strand.
ATTTCGTAATCCTCTCCGACGATTTCTACGCTTGCTAGCTTTAGGCGACGCAGTAGCTCCCCAAGTCCGTCCTCTTCGTTGTAGACTGGTACAACCCAAGACAAACGCGGTTCTTTTGAATGGCCCCTCGTATCCACCGCTAACACCTCGTTGATTTAGTTACTCACTGGTCGGGCGTTTTCCCTAAAGCTAATCTACTAAAACTCCATTCAGGAGGCGCAAGCTTTCCGGTCTAAGCGAACCCTAAGATCTGCGCTTGCCCGACCTAGGTCTTCGAAGCGTGGATAACCTATTCGCGTTTTAGCTGACCGATTAGACGCTTGACTGCCTTCCTTCAGGCCACCGCTTCCTTCGAATGGCAACCATGCTTCCACATACCGTTACGCTCGCCCTTGGGCGCTCCTGAGCCTTTAGCACCACCGTGCAGCCGGAACTTTGTCTTGCCCTTTACGGCTGCACAGCGGCAGGGCTTCCCCGCTCGGTTGCGAACCTGGCAGAGCGAGCGTTGGCCAATAAACTGTGGGAGGCCGTTCAGGGGTTGAACGCAATCTACCGTGTCATCGCTGTGCACGCCCAAGACGGTTAGGTCCGGATTGCACCCAACCTCTCCATTGCCGGTCGCCTTCTACAATCCGACGAATCCGCAAGCTTCGATGCACCGATCACGGGCAATTATGGGCTCTACAGTCTGAAGGGCAATCCGGTTGACCGGGAAGTCGAGGTGAACACTGAGTTATTGGAGCCGCCGTTCTAGCTGGAGAAGGGACCAAGATAGCTGGAGTTGCGGACGGGAAGGCCTGCGGCCTTGTTGCTTCCGCAAGGTGATTACCGGGGGAGTGTTGCACTCGGCGCCGACGACACGCACTTGTTCGCCGAGGTCTATACCAAATGACTTCGCGTTGGGCCATTTCCCAACACGGCTGTTGCTTGATCAGATCGGAGACGAGCGGCAAATGCACCGACAAGAGCACTCCTTGAAGCGCGGTGCCAATTAGCCTTTAACAGTCTGAAAATTAGCGCCCTTTGGCCGCCAATTGCCTGAAGCACGCTTGGGTGCTGGCCGCTCCGCAGCCATCTCCCGACGCAGGCGCTGCTGAAACCAGTCGAGCGCCTGGCTTGTACTATCGACCTGATCGTCGTGCCTGGTATTCGGAAATCCGAGCAGTTCCTGCTGATAGGCCGCGAGCCAGGGCGCCTCGCGAGGAAAGAGCACCTTACCGGTCTCAATGAGGACCGCACGCGCCTGCATGCGCTCGATCTTGGCAAGCCTGGGCTTCACCAGTTGCGGCCGGCAGACCAACGAGTTGCTGCGCAGCGACTGGACAATCGCCCGCCCAAGATCACCGTCCTCAACCAGCGTCAGATCACTTTCATAACTGCGATGCGTTTCCTCGATCAGGTGGATCAGCTCGGGGCTTTCCATCTTCTCGCGGATCACGTCGCGCAAGTAGAACTCACCGTCAGCATACCCCCACACGGTTCCCACCGACCAGTCACTGGTCTCGGCCAGCGTCGAAGCGGTATCCCAGCTCACGACGGTGGTTTCGAACTCTTCAGGCGCCTCGTCATAGTAGCGCAGCCACTGGCGACGGATGGCCACACCCTGATCGGGAACGGGCTGCTGCTGGTACTGCGCGCTGAACGCAAGACCGCCCATGATGCGTTTCTGCCGCTCCAGTTCTGCGTGATCCATGCGCTCAGGCTGGATAGGCTCACCCTTGGAGCGCACATGGATCCGACCATTACCGAGGTCCCATTCCTCGTCCGCGACTGCAGTCGCGGAAATGGTGATCTGGCGATAATCCTCCTGCTTGAGCAAATGCCCGGCAAGGTCATCTTCGTGCAGGCGCTGCATCACACAGATGATCGCGCTTTTCTTCGGATGATTGAGCCGGGTCGAGATGACGTTGTCCCAGGTACTGATGACCTTCTCGCGCGCCACGCGCGAGAAGATTTCTTGTCCCTTGTTAGGGTCGTCAAGGATGATCACGTCGGCCCCGCGGCCGAGCATGCTGCCATCAACCGAGGTGGCGAGCCGGTAACCACCTTGCGTGGTGCGGTATTCCAGTTGACGGTTCTGCGCGGGCGATTGACAGTCCGGAAAAGCCCGGCGGTACGATGCGGACCGCATGATGCGCTGGAATTGAACCGCTTGCGCCTTCGCCACCTCCTGGCTGTAGGTTACGCACATAATACGCCGTGACGGGTCTTGACCGAGCACGAAGGCCGGAAAGGCGATACTCACCATGATCGACTTGAGGTTGCGTGGGGGCAGGTTGATCATAAGGCGCAGGTCAATCCCCTGCATCACGTTTTCGAGTGCATTCGCGATGACCTCAAGGTGCCAGTTCTCAGTGTAATCGGTTCCAGGTTCGAGCTCTTCCATCACTTGCGCGGTAAAGGTCAGAAAGTCTTCGCGGCGCATCGTGTCCAGATACTCGACCGGCAGCGAGACCAGCTCAGCCTGGTCATTCATCACCCACTTCTCCTTTGCCGCCGACCCCTCCCTTGCGCATGAGGAACTGCAGCACTTGCTCCAGGGGAACAGCCGCGTAGTCCGCGGTATCATCGTGCCTAGGAGGCGGAAGCTGTTTCAGCAGGGTGCTGCGCGCCCTGTGATCTCCCTTGAGCGCATCGTTGACCATGGACTTTGCCAGCGCTTCACGCTTGGTCAGCCTGATAGTCTTGCCCCCTTCGGTGACCGTCATTTCCTGATCGAGCTCAGCTTCGATGAGTTTCTGGAGCACGCGATCCTTGCGCGGGCGCCCGTTGGGATTGCCCGACTGGCCCGGCTTGAAGCGGGTGTCCCTGGACGGACCATCTGCGCCTGTCGCCGTGCTGTTCCTGCTGCGCTTGTGCATGGGCTTGGCTGCAGCAGGCTGCTTCCCGTTGCTGGCGGAGGATTTCGGAGGTTTCCGGGCCATCAGTCATCCTCCTCGTCACAAGGCTGATGACCAACAATATCCACTCCGCGTTCCGCGGCGACATCGGTCCAGCTCTTGCCGCTTTCGGCATGCATCGCTTCCTGGCCGGTCTTGGCCTGCCAGCGCTCGATCGCCTTGTCGCAGCAGCCAGGATCGATCTCGATCAGCCGTGCCTGCCGGCCGGTATGCTGGGCTGCCATCAGCGTCGAACCAGACCCGGCAAAGGCATCAAGAACAATGCCGCCCCGACGCGAGCAATCGCGCAGCGCATCAGCGATCAGGGCAACCGGCTTCGACGCCCGATGCTCCGCGAATTCTTCATCGCCGTCGTAGGCCCAGACGTTGGTCCGATACCTACTGGCATCGCCCGATGCGACGTTGTTGATCGGCGGTCCGTTACCGACCTGCCAAACGTAAATGAGCTCGTGCTGCGAACGGTAGCAGCTACCCGCACTAGCGTTGTTCTTGTGCCAGACAACGAGATCACACAGCCGCGGATAGACCGCCTCTCCAGCACTGAGCATCGCGCGCTGATGGCGCCAGTCCGCACAGTGGTAATGGATCGAACCATCAGCGCTGAAACGCGACATCAGGGCAAAGATGCTGCTCAGAATGCTGGCAAGCTCAAGCTCGTGGTTCCCGCTGGTGACCATCTCGCTTCCTGCGCGCTCCACGCTCGCAGTATCGTCCATGGTCTCGCTGCAGGGCGGTGTGCAGAACACGATCTGCGCTCGTTCCCGCCCCATCAATATCCGATAACTCTGCTCCTCAAGTGCATTGCCGCAATAGAGGCGGTGCTTACCCAGCTGCCACAGGTCTCCCCGCAGCGAGACCGGTTGATGAGAGGGTAGGCCAGGAAGCGTGCGCTCAGCCGCTTCGGTCTCGATCAGCAGGCCGTCGATCTCGCCCATCGTAAAACCGGTAAGTTCAAGATCGAGATCGACGTTAAGCTCGAGCTCGGCGAACTCCAGCCGCAGCGCCTCGCGATCCCACTCGCCCAGCTCACCGAGCTTTTCTTCGGCGATGGCATAGATTCGCAGCTGCTCGTCGCTGAGATGTGAAATCGTGATCGTGGGCACCTCTTCGAGGCCCAGATCGACGGCAGCGCGCCAACGAGCGTAACCGCAGACAATGCGTCCCTCCGGGGTGATCAGAAGAGGGTCAAGATTGCCACATTCCTTGATGACAGCGCGAATGGCAGCATCCTGCCGCGTGTTCACCTTACGCAAGCGGCGCGGCGGCGGGGTCAATTCACCGATCGGGCGGTAGACGATCTGGAGAGCGAGGCCGTGGTTGGGGTCGTTGGGACGGCTCGTCTCGTTGGATTGTGGTGATGGAGAGGATTGCAGGTCGACCTTGCGCCGACGCATACGAACAGGAGTTTTCATGGGGAAAGGATCCCTTCGAATACCGGCAGCCGCTCGAAAGGAAGCACGCTCGCACTGAGGCAAAGCTGCTTGTCTTTCAGCTGCTCTCGGGATCCGAATTGATCCGAATGCTGCTCACCTGACACTGCCATGGCCTGTCAGATGCAAGGTTCTATCTGCCTCTGCGCAGACTCGAAGTCAAGCCTTAAGTTTCTGATTTAATTGACAATGAATCTGTTGCATGCCGCCAACTGAAGGACAGCCATTCCTGTTTCTCGGAAACAGGAAAAGGATTTCACGGGGGGCAAGTCTCTGTTCTTTAATCGGAAAGCGCACCAATGTGCATGCAGGACAAGCGAAATGCGCCCTGTTTTTCCGGCCATAACAGGAAACTGCAAAATCGCTTGTCACCACCCCCTGCACGATAAGTCCATGGAATCCCGATTCATCAGGGTCGCATCCTCGTGAGTTGTCAGCAGCGGGTACGGTTTCGGGTCGGGGCGCTAACTAACGGATAGTCAGCGATATCAGATATTCGGGATGCTTGAGCGCAGCGGTTGGGCTGCGATGGGCTCGAAGAGCTTCATCTGGCGCCTATTCTTGGCGCCCAACGCAGTTCGCAACAATCACGAGCCACTTTCAGACGGATCGACCATCCCCCCGTATACGGATATATGTGCAAGAGCAGTCGCCAAACCTTTACGTTGCTTGCGACCTCGTGCAGCTTGCTGACGAACCTAACCTGAAGGTCCCGATAGATCCTGGTGCTTAATTCCTACATGCTTCTCGGCGCTGCAACCGGCATATTTATCGGTTTGATATACATCGTGCGAGATTATCTTCTTGCTCGGAAGTCCTTGAAGAGCTTTCGAACGACGCTTGCCCGCTTCAGAGCAATTGAGTGGATCAGTGGGATTGGGAGAGAGCGTCAAAAGAGGCTGATGCACCTGCCGGCAGAAGGCCAAAAAGAAAAACCGTAGAAGGATTGAATTCCGGCTCCTGGGCAACACCAGGTGCGGTGGCCGTGGGAGTGAATAGTATGGAACCGGTTTTCGTGAACTTGCGGGGGTTGTTTCTAGCCGAGTAAGCAAAGCTGCCTTGGCGATCTCGCTCGCTCATGCATGGTTTTTCGAAAGTCTCTTCAATGTGGCTGCAGAAATTGCTCGTCGCCCTGGCTGCCGCCTATGCTGTCACAGCCCTAGTTGCCTACTTCGCGCAAACTTGGATCCTATTTCCAGCCAGTTCGTCCGGAGGGGCGTTGGCGCTTCCTGCCGCTGGTGAGCGAATAACCTGCGAGACCCCCGACGGTGAAAGGCTGCACGGAGTTCGAATTTCGCCTTCAATGCGCACGAGCGCACAACGCAAGATCGTGCTCGGCTTTGGCGGGAACGCTTGGAACGCGGAACACATGGCAGGTTACCTCTCTGAGATTTTCCCAGCTCACGAGGTCGTCACGTTCCACTACCGTGGCTACCGCCCAAGCACGGGAAGCCCGAGTGCCGCAGCGCTGCTCAATGATGCCCCAGTCGTCTACGATTGTGCAACGGAAGGGGCCGACCCTGCTGGTGTCGTCGCGGTAGGTTTTAGTATTGGGACTGGACCCGCAGTTAGGCTCGCACGAGAGCGGCACCTTGATGGTCTTATCCTTGTTACGCCTTTTGACTCGCTCGAGGAGTTGGCGCGCCATCATTATGGTTGGTTGCCTGTACAGCTATTGCTGCGTCACCAGATGTCCCCGGCCGAGGAGCTTCGAGATGTGACAACGCCCGTTGCGCTTATTGCCGCGGCGCAGGACGGCATCATTACACCCGAACGCACATCTCCGCTGAGGCGATCAGCACAATCCTTGGTCATGGACCGAACCATCGACAATGCTGGCCACAACGACATCTACGGGAACCCGCAATTTGAGACTGCTTTACAAAATGCGATGAGGTCAATCATGCTTCAACCAGACGGCACATAGCATCAGACTGTCCGCACTTGGGTCGTCAGCAGCCAGTCCGGTACTGGATTCCAGTTGCCGATTTGCCGGAGAGCGTTCGGCAGCTGGTGACGCCGGTATTTCTGCCAATTTTCCGGCAATTGCGCCCCGTCGCTACCGGAGCCACTCGTGTTCGCAGCGCTTTAGTGTTGTAAGTTCTGCAAGACAAACCTTAGCTTCAGTCCGCTCTGCCGCATCTTTTGTGACTCATTCTCTTGTGTTGGTGAGGCCCGCAGAGTTCGAGGCCGCGGACGCAATCTGCACGCACGGGATATTTGAAAGCAACGTCGCTCAAGGACACCTGCAGGCGCATCCAAGGTGCACAAAACCGCTGCGAAGATCCTGAGATGTCGGACAACTAGCTGTGATCAATTGCACGCGTGATCGACCAGACAGGATCGCGCGAACATTGATTAGGAGATGGGAAAGTGGATGCCCCGTGAGGATTCGAACCTCAATTGACGGAGTCAGAGTCCGTAGTCTTACCATTAGACGACGGGGCAGTAAGGAGCGCGCCATTAACGCTGGCTCGGGATTCGGTCAACCCTTGCAAGACGCGCTTCAGTCTGCGGCGGTCCACACACGCGTGCGGCAGAAGAAGGCGACACAGCCCTTTACTTCCAGCGAGCCATTGGCGGCCGGTCGCACTTCGGTACGATAGGTTTCGCCATCTTCCGGATTGTAAACCTCGCCGCGCCAGGCGCCGTCGTCCCAGCGCAAATCCTTGAGGATGGTGATCCCCAGGATTGGCCGGTCGCGCAGGGCCGGGTCGTCGTTGTGTACGTCGTTGTCCGGCTCGCCCGGCTTGCGGCGGATGATGCGGGTGATCTGACCGCAGCGTGCATTGCCGCAGGGAGCCACGGTGATCTCGGTATAGCCGCCCGAATCGACATAGGTGCCATCGATGCTCCGCTGTGCGACCGCGGGCGATGCCAGCAGAGCGGCGGCTACTGCAGCGCTTGCCAGAGTGTGTTTCATGCGTCCCATGCCCCTCCATAGGCCCGAACGGGCTGAATGGCTCCTAATTTCACGGACTTCAAGCGGAGCAGCTCGCCCCGCCCAGCACGCAGAAGCGGGCGCAATGCGGGTGGTTGAGCGGAACCTCGCGGTCGGCCTCGGCCACCGTGTCGCCAAGGTCGAAGCCCGGATCGTAGGGCAGCAGGGTGCAGGCAACGACGCGCGGGGTCGGCTCTCCCTTGCGGTGCACCACCATGCGGCTGCTGGCGCACATCACCTCGTCCGGCGACTTGCCGAGAATGTCCCAGCAGCCGGTGGTGATTTCGGCAATGTCGGCATCGGCATCCATTTCCGGAAACAGCACCAGCCGCGCCGGATCGGCCGTGTCGATGGCGATCCCCTCTGCTGCGAACAGCGCGGCATAGGCAGCGCGCGCCTCTCCCTCGCTTTCGCCCGCCAGGTGTCGCCCGGCCGCCGCCAGTGAAAAGCCGTGGTCCGACAGCCAGCGCAAGCCCGCCAGCATCGGTTCCCAGCTGCCCGGCCCCCGCTCGGCCTCGTGCACGGCCCTCGTGTGGTGATCGACGGAGACGCGGATCGTCAGCTTGCCGCCATAGGCCTCGCGCAAGCGCAGCAGCGCGCTCTCATGGCGGCGCATGGGCGCCATCGCGTTGGAAAGCACCAGCACCTCGTGCCCGCGCGACAGGGCATCCTCCACCATCGCGATGATGTCGGGATTCATGAACGGCTCGCCGCCTGTAAAGCCGATCTCGCGCACGCCCATCCCGGCGATTTCATCGAGGAACCGCGCCACGTCCTGCGCCGCCATGTAGACCAGCGCATCGTTGGTGGGGCTGCTTTCGATATAGCAGTTGGCGCAAGCAAGGTTGCACAGCGTGCCGGTGGCAAACCACAGGGTATCGAGGTGGCGCAGCCCCACATGCGCGCGCGGCTCTCCCTTGGCGGTCACCAACGGGTCGGTGAACTTGGCGGGCAGCAGGCGCTTGCCATCAACCGCGAATGGCGAAGGCCCGGCAGGCGCGTTGCGGCTTTTCGAACGGCTCGCCATCAGAGCGCCCGCCGCATCCGGGCCAGCAGACCGGCCCAGCGTTTGGGCCAGGTGCCGAACACGGTCGGCTCCCAAGCCTTGAACGCCGCCGCCTTCACGATCTCCACCCGCGTGGGATAGGAAATCACCGCCCCGCCCATGTCGAAGGTGCCGCTCTTGCCAGTAATCAGCTGCGTGAAGGGCAGCAGCAATTCGCCGGCATTGACCCCGCATATGGACGCGCCGACAACTTTCTTCCCCTTCAGCATGACCTTGCAATGCCCCTGATCGGTCCCTTCGGCAATGGCCCGGTCATTGTGGTCGAAATGCTCGGTAACGACGCGCAAGGCATCTCCGTAGGCATCGCGCGCTTCGCTTTCGGTCATGCCGACCTGCGCCACTTCGGGCTCGGTATAGGTGCACCAGGGCAACGCTCGCCAGTCGACCTTGGTCGGCATGCCCAGCGCGATTTCCAGCACCACGTTGGAGCCTTCGTAGCCCGAGACATGGGTCAGCCGCGGCCCTTCGCGGCAATCGCCGATGGCATAGATGTGCTTCAGGTTCGTGCGCCGCCGCGCATCCACCTTGATGCCGTTCCCGCCCAGTTCGATGCCCAGTTCCTCCAGCCCGTAACCCTTGGTGCGCGCCTTGCGCCCCACGGCCACCAGCAGGTGCGTGCCGGCAATCGCTTCGCCGCCTCCCGTGGTTACAGTGATTGCGCCGGCTCCGCCCGAAACCTTCGCGGCCTTGCCGGTGACAAAGCGCACGCCCTCGCCTTCCATCACCGCCTTCACCAAAGCCACGCTGTCGCGATCATCGCGGCTCATCAGTTCGCCCGGCTCGATCACCGTGACCTGGCTACCAAGCCGGCGGAAGCTCTGCGCCATTTCCATGCCGATCACTCCCCCGCCCACGATGACAAGGTGGTCCGGCTGCTCGGTCAGTTCGAACAGGTTCTCGTTGGTGAGGTAAGGCACTTCGGCCAGCCCCTCGATCGGCGGCGCCGCGGGGCCGGAGCCTGTGGCAATGACGATTCGCGGCGCGGTCAGCGTGCGTCCGTCCACCGCGACCGATTTCGGCCCTGTCAGCCTGGCCCAGCCCAGGATCACCTCGCAGCCCATGTCCTCGAACCGCTCTACCGAATCGTGCGGCTCGATCCGTTCGATGGCGTGGTGCACGTGGCGATGCACCGCGCTCCAGTCCACCACAGGCGCGGCCAGTTGCACCCCGGCACGCTTTTCCTCGCGCGCTTCGGCGGCGCGCCGGGCCGCCGCGATCAGCGCCTTCGACGGCACGCAGCCGTTGTTCAGGCACTCGCCGCCCATCTTGTTGCCCTCGATCAAGGCAGTCTTTAGGCCAAATAGCGCGCAGCCGCCGGCTGCGGTAAGTCCTGCAGCACCGCCGCCGATCACGATCACGTCATGCGTGTATTCCAAGGAGTTCTCCCCAGCCCGGTAATGGGCGTAACCTTTCCAGGATGGCCGACGAAGCTTCCAGCGTCCATGCATCCTTTCGGACCTGAGGGAAAAACAGTTTCATGAACCTAGAGAATTCGCAGAATTACTACGGCAAGGTGCTGGAAGGATCGGGCGACCTGCGCACCGATGCCTGCTGCACATTCGAAATGCCTTCGCCTTCGGTGCGCGAGGCGCTGCGCAACGTGCACGAGGAAGTGAAGGCGCGCTACTACGGCTGCGGCCTGGTCGTGCCGCAGGCGCTGGAAGAGGCCCGGGTGCTCGACCTGGGTTCGGGCAGCGGGCAGGATGCCTACCTGCTGGCGCAGCTGGTGGGCCCGAACGGCAGCGTCACCGGCGTCGATGCCACGCCCGAACAGTTGGCCGTGGCCAATGCCCACAAGCAATGGCACGCTGATCGCTTCGGCTTTGCCAATGTCGATTTCGTCGAGGGCGATATCGTGAAGCTCGACCAGCTGGGGCTGGAGCCGGAAAGCTTCGACGTGATCGTCTCCAACTGCGTCATCAACCTGGTGGCAGACAAGCCCGCCGTGTTCGCCGCCGCGCACAAGCTGCTGAAGCCGGGTGGAGAGCTGTATTTCTCCGATGTCTATGCCGACAGGCGGGTGCCCGCGCAGCTGCTGAACGATCCGGTGCTGCACGGCGAATGCCTTTCCGGCGCGCTGTACTGGGGCGATTTCGACCGCATCGCCAAGGCTGCGGGCTTCGCCGATCCGCGCCTTGTCACCGACCGTCCGATGGCGATCAACGATGCCGAAATTGCCGCAAAGCTGGCCGGCATCAACTTCGTCTCCGCCACCTATCGCCTGTTCAAGCTGGCCGGCCTGGAGCCGCAGTGCGAGGACTATGGCCAGGCGGTGGTCTACAAGGGCACCGTGCCCGAGAACGAGGCCATGTTCGAGCTGGATGCCCACCACGCGATAGAAGCAGGGCGCGTGTTCCCCGTGTGCGGCAACAGCTGGCTGATGCTGGCGGAAACACGCTTTGCCCCGCATTTCGACTTCATCGGCGATTTCAGTCGCCATTACGGCGTCTTCCCCGGCTGCGGCACTGCCGTGCCCTTCGGCCAGTCGGACGCCAATCCAGCCAAGCCGGAGGCGCCGTGTTGCTGAAGGTTCTTGTCACGGGTGCTGCCGGGCTGATCGGCGGCGAAGTCTGCGCCCGGCTGGCGGCGCGCGGGCACACGGTCACGGCCATGGTGCGCAAGACCCGCGAGGTGCGCGGCAACGATGGCGCGCAGGTCGAAGGAGTGCAGGTCCTCTCCGGCGATATCACCCGGCCGCTGATGGGGCTGGACCCGTCAGCCATCGATGCAGACCTGGTGATCCATTGCGCCGCCAACCTGGAATTCGATGCGCCCCTGCCCACGCTGGCGGCGGTGAATGTAGAGGGAACGCGCAACGCGCTGGCTTTCGCCAAGGCGGCAGGCGCGGGCTTCCTGCATGTTAGCACCGCCTATGTCTGCGGCCAGCGAGACGGGCCGATTGCCGAAGGCGCGGTGCGCAGCGGCACGCGCTTCACCAACAATTACGAAGCCAGCAAGGCCCTGGCAGAAGCGGCGGTGGCGGCCAGCGGCGTGCCATGCGCCGTAGCCCGCCCCTCGATCGTGCTGGGCGACCACGCCAAGGGCGCGATCCGCGATTTTCCCTCGCTGTGCACCGTGTTCCGACTGATGGCGCGAGGCAAGGTGGGGGTGTTCCCCACGCAAGATCAGGCGACGCTCGACCTGGTGCCGCTATGCTACGTGGCAGAAGGGATCGCGCGGCTGGCCGAACGGTTCGACGCGGCGAAGGGTGGCTATTTCCACCTCGTTGCCAGCCAGCCGCTGCCTGCTGCCGAACTGGCGCACGGCGTGGCAAGGGTTGCGCATTTCCCCGATCCGCAAGTGGTCGACGCCGATGGCTTCGATGCGGGCAGACTGGGTTCGGCGGAACGGCAGCTGCTCACCCGCATGATGCGGACCTTCGGCCCCTATTTCACCCGCAACCCGCGCTTCGACGATACAAAATTCCGCGCGCTGACCGGGCTGGACTGTCCGGCGACGGACAGCGCCTGGCTCGACCGCCTGATCGCCTACGGCATCGCGGTGGGCTACTTGCCCAAAGCCGGGCCTAGCGAACGTCCGGGTAGTGCTTCTCGAGCCGCTGCCTAGTGCCGAAGGCCCACATAAGGCCCACCTTCAGGTAGATCCAGTTCGCCTTCAGCGCGCCCCATTCGGCAATCCGCCGGTCTGACGTGCGCACCGTGCGCGGCACCAGTCGCACCCGGCCAAGCTCGGCCATGCGGATGCACAGGTCGGCCTCCTCCATCACCTTTGCCTCCGGATCGCAGCCACCGGACTTGAGGAAGTCGGTCTTGCGAAAGAACATGGCATGGTCGCCGAACAGCAGCCGTGCGCCCTTGAAGAACAGCCGCGGGCGGAACAGCAGCGGCGCGTACCAGGTCTTGGCCAAGTTGTGCGCCGTGGTGCCCCAGCGCGTCTTTTCCCCGGTGATGATGGGGGTGAAGCCCGCCAGCGCGACCTTGGGATCGGCCAGCACCTGCTCGATCACCGCCACCAAGTCCGGCGGCGGCACGGTATCGGCATGCAGCACGCAGACGTTGTGCGCCGTGGCCACCGCCACGCCCGCGTTGATCTGGCGCCCGCGCCCGCGCTCGGTCTCGATCACCCGCCAGCCCGCCTCCCTCACCAGCTGCACGGTACGATCGCCGCTGCCGCCATCGACCACCAGCACTTCGGCAGGCGGCGGATCGAGGCGCCCAACGTTGGCGATCAGTGCCGGCAGCGCGGCCTCTTCGTTGAGAGTCGGGACCAGCAGGCAGGTGTCGCTCACGGCAGCAGCTCGGGCCACTTGGCCAGGTCTTCGGGCCTGTCGCAGTCGTCCAGCTGCTCCAGCAGGCGATAGGGCAGGTTAAGTGCCAGCAGGCGCTCTTCGGTCGCTTTCAGCATCCTTTCGGTGCCCCAAGGCATGTCGCGCCAGATTTGCGGGATTTCTTCCCTGAAACCAAGCAGGTAATAGCCGCCATCGCTGGCAGGGCCGATCACCGCCGGCACCTGTTCCAAAGCCCTCGCCGCATCGCGCAGGTGCCCCGCTGTCAGCCCCGGAATATCCGCCCCCAGCACCACGCCCGGCGCCGGGACTCGCGCCAGCCGCGCGCCAAGATCGCCCTCGCCCTGCTCCACCAGCGGCACGTCCTCGCCCAGCCAGGCGGCAAAGTCCTGCGCCGCAGCGCCGGTGAAATGGACCGCGAAGGGCAGTCCGCTGGCGCGCACCGTTGCCATGGTCCGCTCCACCAGGCGGCGGTGGAGATCGGCTGCGCCTTGCTCTCCCAGCAAGGGGGCAAGGCGGGTCTTCGCCATGCCTGCACGAGGATACTTCGCGATCAGCGCGATGGTCGGTGCCGTAGTCATGACGAGGGGTCTAACCGCTGGACGCGGCATTGGCGACGCTTCATGCTCTGTCGATGGCTTCCCGACTCGCCAAGATCGCCGGTCTCGCCGCCGCAGGCGCCGCTGTCGGCACCCTGCTGCTGGCAGAGCGCGCGCGCCCATTGCGCAAGCAGACCCGCGAAGCCCTGCCGCGCCTTGCCCGCAACGGCGCCATGGGCGCGGCCTGCCAGGCCGTGATCATGGTGAGCGAGGGGCCGATCACCGAAGCGATCGCGCAGGAAAACAAGCGCCGCAAACGCGGCCTGCAACACGCCATCGGTGGCTGGCCGGGCCGGATCGCCGCCGTCCTGCTGATGGATTACACCTATTACCTGTGGCACGTCGCCACCCACAAGGTGCCCTTCCTGTGGCGCTTCCACCGGGTCCACCACCTCGATCCCGACATGGACATGAGCACGGCGGTGCGCTTCCACGCCGCCGACATGCTCATCTCCACGCCCATGCGCATGCTGCAGGTGCGGATATCCGGCGCCGACCCGGAAACGCACAACCTGTGGCGCGGCTTCTTCCTCGGCTCGGTGCTGTTCCACCATTCCAACCTGCGCCTGCCCGAAAGCGTGGACGCGGCCCTGGCCAATGTCGTGACCACGCCCCGGCTGCACGGCATCCACCACAGCCAGCGGCTGGACGAGATGGACAGCAACTGGAGCGCAGGCTTCACCTTGTGGGACAAGCTGCACGGCACCCTGCGCACCGACGTGCCGCAGGAGGAGATCACCATCGGCGTCGACGATCCGCTGGCAGAGCGCGACATTGCCCTGCTGCCCGCGCTGCAGGCCCCTTTCCGCGAGGCCCGCGAAACCGACGAGTTCGCGCCCTCCTGAAAAGCCGTTTCGCCTGCGACTTGTGCGCCTGCGCACCTTGGTCTAGCCTATGCTCAGGTTCCGTCCGCAAGGGCGGGTGATAGAATAGACGAAAGTACAAGAGCATGGCGGATATCAATCCGCCGGATCGACGCGAAAAGGCCAAGAACGGGGCGCCGCAAGGGGAAACACGGCGCCACGACAAGGGAAACGGCCACAACAGCAGTTCCGGCGACCACAAAGGCAGACCGCAGCGGGAAACCCGCAACTGGCGCCGCCCCCCACACAAAAGCTACAAGCAGGCCTACGCCGCGATCGACCTTGGCACGAACAACTGCCGCTTGCTGATCGCGCGCCCCAACGAAGAGAATTTCGTCGTGATCGACGCGTTCTCGCGCGTCGTGCGGCTGGGCGAAGGGCTGGCGCAAACCGGGCGGCTGTCGGACAAGGCGATGGATCGCGCGCTGGGCGCGCTGAAGGTGTGTTCGGACAAGCTGAGGAAGCGCAACGTCCATCTCGCCCGCTCGGTCGCCACCGAAGCCTGCCGCCGCGCCGCCAACGGCGAGGCCTTTATCGAACGCGTGCGCCGCGAAACGGGCATCGTGCTGGATATCATCAGCGCGCAAGAAGAGGCCCGCCTGGCCGTGCTGGGCTGCCACATCCTGCTGGAAGACGGCATCGGCCCGGCGATCATCTTCGATATCGGCGGCGGTTCCACCGAACTGGTGCTGATCGAACCCGGCGCGCCGGTGCCGCGCATCCTCGACTGGCAGAGCGTGCCGTGGGGCGTTGTCTCGCTGTCGGAAACGGTGGGCGCCGAACCCGGCGACGCGCACGGTCGCCTCGCGCGATACGGCAGGATGAAGCAACTGGTGCGGGCCAGCTTCGCCGAATTTGCCGACCGCATCGAGAAGCACCATGCGCCCGACCAGCGCCTGCTGGGTACCAGCGGCACGGTGACAACGCTGGCCAGCGTGCACCTGGGCCTGCCGCAATACGACCGCAAGGCGGTGGACGGGCTGATCGTACCCTCTGCATCGATGCGCGACATTTCGCAACGGCTTTCGGGCATGTCGCCGCAGGAACGCAGCCAGCTCGACTGCATCGGACAGGACCGGGCAGACTTGGTGGTGGCGGGCTGTGCCATCCTCGAGGCGATCCTGGACATATGGCCTGCCGAACGGCTGGGCGTGGCGGACCGCGGGATTCGCGAAGGCATACTGCGCAGCCTGATGGCGGCCGATGCCGAAGGGGCCGAGGCGCAAGCCGCGCTGCGGCGCCTGAAACAGGCAGGAGCAAACAGCTGATGGCGCGTGCAGGACAGGATTCGCAGCGCCGCCTGAAGAGCGCCAAGAAGCGCAAGGCAAGCAGCCAGCGCTGGCTCGAGCGGCAGCTGAACGACCCCTATGTGAAGCGCGCCAAGGACGAGGACTATCGCAGCCGCGCGGCTTTCAAGCTGATCGAACTGGACGACCGGTTCGGCCTGCTGAAAGGCGTGCAGCGGGTGGTCGACCTTGGCATCGCGCCGGGCGGCTGGGCCCAGGTGGTGCGCCGCCGCGCGCCCAAGGCGGCCATTGTCGGCATCGATATCCTGGAGACCGAGCCGATCGAAGGCGTCGAGATCCTGCTGATGGACTTCATGGACGACGATGCCCCCGCGCGGCTGACTGCCGCACTGGACGGCCCGCCCGATCTCGTCATGTCGGACATGGCCGCCAACACCGTGGGCCACAAGCAGACCGACCACCTGCGCACCATGGCGCTGGTGGAAGCTGCCGCCTGGTTCGCGGTGGAGGTGCTGGCGCCGGGCGGTGCCTTTATTGCCAAGGGCTTTGCCGGTGGCACCGACAAGGCATTGCTCGACCTGCTGAAAAAGCATTTCAAGACAGTCAAGCACGCCAAGCCACCCGCCAGCCGCAAGGGCTCCAGCGAGTGGTACGTCGTGGCGCAGGGATTCAAGGGGCGCGACTGACGCGCGCCCGGGGGCGGCCTCAGCCTTCGATGTTGTCCGCGGCGTCGGCGTCTTCCTCGGCCACGGCCTCGACTACTTCGGCCTCGACGCCTTCTCCGGCCTCTTCACCTTCATCGGCCGCTGCTTCTTCCACGACGACTTCGGGCAGGTCCGGGCCGCCGCCATGGTCGCGCAGGTAGAGGATCACGTTGGCGCGGTCTTCGGCGCTGGACAGGCCGGCGAAGCTCATCTTGGTGCCATTGGCGAAAGCGCGCGGGCTGGTGAGCCAGGCGTCCATCGCCTCGTAATCCCAGGTGCCGCCCTTATCCGCGAGGGCGGAGGAATAGGCATAACCGGCAGCATGCTGACCGATGCCCGTGCCCAGCACGCCGTAGAGGTTCGGGCCGATACCGTCGGCGCCGCCCTGGTCGATCGTGTGGCAAGCGGTGCACTTGGCGAACACGGCTTCACCCGCAGCGGCAGTACCGGTCTGCAGCAGTTCCGCCAGCGAAGGCCCGGCCTCGGCGGTCGCGCCTTCTTCGGCAGCCTCGATCACGTAGCCGAACTCTTCGACATGAGGTTTGTCGGCGTGAAAGAATTTGCCGCTGATCGAGCTCAGGCCAAGGGCGACGATGCCGCTGGCAAGAACCCAGCCGAAAATGGTGTTGCTGTTGCTCATGTCGAATAATCTGCCGGTTTGACTCAGTGCGGGTGCGCTCTAGTGCGCAGCGGCGCGGTTCGCAAGACCGTATGCAAGCTTGTCGGCAACGCATCGCCTCGCTACCGCCTCTTGCCCTATGGATTCGTATCCCGCCCCCGCTCTCGCCCTGGTCGAGAAGATGCACGCCGCCGCCGCGCAGGACCCTGCGCGCGCGATTGCCTTCCAGGGCGCGCCCGGCGCCAATTCGCACCGCGCCGTCAACGAGTGGGACCCGGATGCGCTGCCGCTGCCGTGCTTCAGCTTTGCCGCCGCGATCGAAGCGGTGGAGGAAGGACGCGCGGCTTGCGCGATGATCCCGATCGAGAATTCGCAGGCCGGGCGCGTGGCCGATATCCACTTCCTGCTGCCCGAAAGCGGGCTGTCGATCGTGGGAGAGCATTTCCTGTCGATCGAACATTCGCTGATGGCGCTGGACGACCACGGACCGTTCAAGGGCGCCTTCAGCCATCCCCACGCGCTCAGCCAGTCGCGCCACTATCTGCTGGAAAAGGGCATCGTGCCGCTGGCCCATGCCGACACCGCAGGTGCCGCAGCGCACGTGGCGGAACTTGGCGATCCGCAATTTGCCGCCATCGCCCCGAACCTCGCCGCCGACCTCTACGGCCTCAAGATCGTGGAGGAGAACGTCGAGGACGCGGCCGACAACACCACCCGATTCGTGGTGCTGGCGCGCGAGCCGCTCGATCCCGCCACACTGCAAGGGCAGGAGGTGATGACCACCTTCGTGTTCGAAGTGAAGAACATTCCCGCCGCGCTGTACAAGGCCATGGGCGGCTTCGCCACCAACGGCGTGAACATGACCAAGCTGGAAAGCTACCAGAAGGGTGCCAGCTTCTCTGCCACCATGTTCTATGCCGATATCATCGGCCGCCCCGGCGATCCGGCGGTGGACCGCGCACTGGAGGAACTGGCCTTTCACTGCAAGGGCGTGCGCATGTTCGGCACCTATCCGCTGGCGCGCAAGAGAGGGTGAAGGCGGTGTGAACGCGAAGCTTGAACCAGAAGCCTTCGCCATTGCGCCCGACCTGCTGGATTCGCCCGATGTGCTGGCGCTGCTGGAGCGGCACCTGGCGGAAATGCATGCCAACTCGCCCGCCTGCAAGGTGCATGCGCTGGATGCCACCCGCCTGAAGGAGCCCGGCGTTACCTTCTTCGCGGCGCGCAAGGGTGGCGAACTGGCGGCTGTTGGCGCGCTGAAGCGGCTGGGCAAGGGCCAGGGCGAGATCAAGTCGATGCGCGCCGCCGATGCCTTTCGCGGCACCGGCGCGGGCGAAGCTATCCTGCTGCGCCTGATCGCCGTGGCCCGCGCCGAAGGGCTGACATGGCTGGGGCTGGAGACAGGGCAAGGCCCGGTGTTCGAACCCGCACATGCACTCTACCGCAAGCACGGCTTCACCCCGTGCGATGCCTATGCCGACTACGTGATCGACGACTTCAGCCTGTGCATGGGGATGCCCCTCTAGGCCATTTCCCCGGTTGTCGTTTCCCGCGCCGCGCAGTTGCGGGCGATGAACTGGTCGTGCGGGGGCAGCTGGCTGGCGGCCTGGGCACATTCCGCGGCGATCCGGCGCACCTGCTGCGCGATGTCCGCGGGGTCTGCCCGGTCTGCCAGCGCATGCACGCCTTGCGGAAGGAAGCGCTGGCCGATCAGCATGCTGGCCCAGCTGCCGATCTGGAACAGGTGCCCGCCATCCACCGCCAGGTGGCCGCGTGCGCGCCAGACCTCCAGCGTCTCGGCCAGCGAATCCGGCACGTCCATGGCCCTGGTGTAACGCCAGAATTCGGAATCCTCGCGCTCGGTCAGCTTGTAGTGGGCGATGATGAAGTCACGCACCTGCTCCCACTCAGCACGGGTGCGGGCGTTGAACTGGTCGCGCAATTGCGGGTCCATGGCGCGGGTGGGAAACAACTCCACCAGCCGTTCCAGCGTGGACTGCACGAAGTGGATCGAGGTCGATTCGAGCGGTTCGAGGAAGCCCGACGACAGGCCCACGGCCACCACGTTGCCCACCCATGACCGCTCGCGTCGCCCGGTGCGGAACTTGACGAGGCGCGGCGTATCCAGCGCCTCGGTTTCGAGCGTTGCCAGCAGCCGCTCCTCCGCCTCGCTCTCGCTGGAAAAGGCACTGGCAAACACGTGGCCGTTGCCGGTGCGGTGCTGCAAGGGGATGCGCCATTGCCAGCCCACGGCGTGGGCAATGCCTTGCGTGTAGGGCTTGAGGCCACCCTCGGCCCGCTTCGATGGCACGGCCAGCGCGCGGTCGGAGGGAATCCATTTCGACCAGTCGGTCCACGGCTCGTCGAGCGCATCGCCCAGCAGGAGCGAACGGAAGCCCGAGCAGTCGATGAACAGGTCGGCCTCCAGCCGCCGCCCGTCCTCCAGCACCACGGCGGCGACGAAGCCGTTTTCGCCCTCGCGCTCCACGCCGGTAATGATCCCTTCGACACGGTCCACCCCGCGGCTTTCCGCCACCCGGCGCAGGTGCGCTGCATAAAGGTGCGCGTCGAAGTGATAGGCGTGGGTGTAGCGGTTCTTCAGCTGGGTCTTGTCCGGCCCCGACGGCGCAAAGCGATCCTGCGCGCAGGCGTGCCAGGCGACATGGCAGTGCTGCCATTGGGGATAGTCCGCGCCGCCATCGGCCTGGCGGCCCAGCAGCCACCAGTGGTGCAGCTTTACCAGCGCATCCAGCTCTCGCCCAACGGCGCCGAACTGGTGCAGGTACCTGTCACCCACGCGGCCCCAGTTGTGGAACTCGATCCCCAGCTTGAAGGTGCCGTTGGTTGCGGCGACGAACTGCCGCTCGTCCAGCCGCAGGAAGCGGTTGAACTTCTGCATCGGCGGGATCGTGGCTTCGCCAACCCCGACAATGCCGATGGCATCGCTTTCCACCAGCTGCACCTCAACATCGCGCGACAGCGCGGTGGCGAGCGTTGCCGCGGCCATCCAGCCGGACGATCCACCCCCCACCACCAGCACCTTGCGCACGTGCTCTTCGCGCGGGGACTGCAGGGCGTATTCGTCTTTGGAAATCTGCGTCATGCCCATCCTTTTGCGGATTTGTGCGCGGCGATGCAATGCACACCGTTGCGTCGCATGCGTGGCCGTGCAACCAAGGCTTTGTGACGATGGGCCAAGGCATTGCTGGGCCGCCGGCCAAGGCGGGGGATTTCGAGACGGCGTGGCGAGAGCTGCGGGCCGACGACCAGATCCAGTTTGCCCCCGTCGACATTCCCGAACCCGATCCGCCGCCCGACTGGCTGGCCGACTTCATGGACTGGCTGGGCGACCTGCTGGCCCCCGTGGGCCGGTTGCTGGTGGATATCTGGCCGGTGCTGATGTGGGTGCTGATCGCGCTGGCCGTGCTGGCGCTGGGCTATTTCATCTACGGCATGGTCGGTCCCGGTTTCAAACGCCGCAAGGGTTCCACGGCCGAGCGCGAGGAATGGGTGCCGGCAGAAGGCGAGGCCATGGCACTGCTGGAAGAGGCCGACCGGCTGGCCGAAGCGGGTGACTATGACGAGGCAACGCACCTGTTGCTCAAGCGCTCCGTCCGCCAGATCGCCGAAGCGCGGCCCGACCTCGTCGAACCCAGCAGCACCGCGCGCGAACTGGCTGCCGAACCGCGCCTGCCCGAAGCCGCGCGCACCGCCTTCGGCCTGATCGCCGCACCGGTGGAGCGCAGCCTGTTCGCCTTGCGCAAGCTGGACCGGGACGACTGGCAGGCTGCCCGCGCGGCCTATGCCGACTTTGCCCTTGCCCAGACCAACCTGGCCGACAAGGCGATCGCCGCATGAGCCGCCGTGCCAGCCCCTTCAGCGCGAAGACCGTGCTGTTGCTGCTGGCGGTGGGCTCGCTGGCTTTCCTGCTGTTCCTTTATGCGCTGGGCCAGGGCTGGACCGGCGGCGAAGAAGGGCGCGACGGCGGCAACCACGCCGCGGCCAATGGCCTGAACGGCTATTCCGGGCTGGTCGAACTGCTGCAGGCCACCGGGCAGGATGTCAGCCTGTCGCGCAATCCGGCGGACCGGGCCGACTACGGCATGCAGATCCTCACCCCGCCGCTGTGGAGCAGCGCCGAGGAGATCGACGAGATCATCCAGCAACGGATCGACACCGCAGCCGGGCCGACCATGCTGATCCTGCCCAAGTGGACGGCCATGCCCGTGCCCGAGCTGGACAATGGCGACAGCCAGCCCGGCTGGGTGGTGCTTGGCCAGCCGACCTCTCCGCAGTGGTTCGGCGAACTGGCCATCGGCGAAGGAACCGAGCTGGCCATCGGCAGCACCGGCGGCTGGCAGGGCCTTGGCAGCAGCGGCGACTTGCCCGACGAGGCCGCAGTGCAGGCCCTGGTCGGCAACAGCGAAAAGTCCATGCACCCGCTGTTGGTGGACAGCGAGGGCGACGTGCTGGTGGCCGAATACGTGCAGCCCGGCGCGTTCGACGATTACGAGCCTTGGCCGATCGTCGTGGTGTTCGAGCCCGACCTGATGAACAACTACGGCATGGCCGAACAGCAGCGCGCCGCCGTGGCAGTGCAACTGGTGAACGAAGCGATGCAAGGGGCCGACATGCCGGTTCGCTTCGACCTGACGCTGAACGGCCTTGGCGCATCGGAAAACCTGCTGACGCTGGCCTTCCGCCCGCCGTTCCTGGCCGCGACGCTGTGCATGCTGCTGGCTGCACTGGTAATCGGCTGGCGCGCCTTTAGCCGCTTCGGCCCGCCGCTGGCAGAGGCGCCCGCCATGGCGCAGGGCAAGCGCCAGCTGGCGCAGAACGGCGCCGCCCTGCTGCAGCGGGTGAAGCGCTGGCACCTGCTGAAAGAGCCCTATGAAGACATGATCGGCAGGCGCGTGGCCCGGGCCCTTGGCCTGCGCCCTGCCGATCACGAACACCGCGAGGTCGCCATCGACATGGCCCTTGCCCGGCGCGGCCACGAAGGCCCGCCGTTTTCCCATCTTGCCGGAGACTTGCGCGAAGCCGAAAGGCCGAGGGAGATCATTCGCGCAGCCCGCGCCTTGCGGACATTTGAAAGGACGCTGACACAATGACCGATTCCCAGGCAAGCATGACGCTGGAACAGACCGCCGCCATGGCCAATGCCATCCGCGCCGAGGTGGGCAAGGCGATCGTCGGCATGGACGAGGTGGTGGACCATCTGCTGATCGCCCTGATCGCGCAGGGCCACGTGCTGCTGGAAGGCCCGCCCGGTACGGCCAAGACTTTCCTCGCGCAATGCTTTGCCCATGCCACCGGCATGGAATTCGGTCGCATCCAGTTCACGCCCGACCTGCTGCCGGGCGATATCCTGGGCTCCAACCTGTTCAACTTCCAGACCAGCCAGTTCACCCTGACGCGCGGGCCGATCTTCCGCGAACTGCTGCTGGCCGACGAGATCAACCGCACCCCGCCCAAGACCCAGGCCGCGCTGCTGGAAGCCATGCAGGAACGCAAGGTGACGCTGGATGGCGAGGCCCATGCCCTGTCCGACAATTTCATGGTCGTCGCCACGCAGAACCCGATCGAGAACCAGGGCGTCTATCCCCTGCCCGAAGCGCAGCTGGACCGTTTCGCCTTCAAGCTGCTGGTCGACTATCCCAGCGCCGAGGAAGAGGTGGCCATCGTCAAGCGTTTCGGCGAGCGCGCGGGGCCGCAGGGGCCGCTCGACTTCGGTATCGAACGCGTGGCCAATGCCGGCACCATCTCGCAGGCGCAGGAAGCGGTGAAACACGTGGTGCTGGCAGACGACGTGATCGGCTATACCGTGGCGCTGGTGCGCGCGACGCGCGAGAATCCCGACATTGCCAGTGGCGCCAGCCCGCGTGCTGCCGTGCTGCTGGCCAATGCCGCCCGCGCCCGCGCGGCATTGGCAGGCCGCGCCTATGTCATCCCCGACGACGTGAAGGCGCTGGCCACCGCATGCCTGCGCCACCGCCTGCTGCTCTCGCCCGCTGCCGAAATCGAAGGCAAGCAGGTGGAGGAACTGGTCGCCGGGCTGATCGAACAGACCGAGGCGCCCCGTTGATCTCGTGAACACGCTGCGCGCCCTCCTGGCCAGGCTGCCTGCGATCCCCATCGTGCCAACCGCGCGCACGCTGGTGCTGCTGGTGCTGCTGGCACCGGTGGCCGTGCTGATTGCGGCGACCGCGCCCAGCGCCTGGATCGTCGCCCCTGCGGCGGCGCTGGCGCTGCTGCTGGTGGCCGTGATCGACGGCTGGCTGGCGGGTCGCCTCGTCAACTTCACCTACCACGTGCCGCCCGATGCCGAAGTGGGACAGGCCGCCACGATCCGGGTCGAGGCGGAGATCGCGCGCGACGGCAATGCCGCCCTGCCCGAAGCCGCGCTGGGCTTCGATGCGCGCCTTGGCGAAGGCGGCGGGGCCGAATTCCTGCTTCAGCCAGCCGGCGAGCCGGGCCTGTTTGCCGGCGACGGCAAGCTGGTGCCGGTGCGCCGCGGCCCCGGCGAACTGCACGACCTGTGGCTGCGCTGGCGCGGACCGCTGGGGCTGGCGGCGCGGCAGAAACACGTGCCACTCGACGCACTCCTGCGTGTCTGGCCCGACCTTTCGGCGGTCCGTTCCCCCACCTTGCAGACCTTCCTGCGCGACAGCCAGTTCGGCCTCGTCGCGCGGCGTATTCGCGGCGAAGGCACCCAGTTCGAGGCGCTCAGCGAGTTCGAATCGGGCATGGATCGCCGCCGCATCGACTGGAAGGCCAGTGCCCGCCACACCTCGCTCTACGCCCGCGAGAACGAGGCCGAACGCGACAACCAGATCGTCTTCGCCTTCGATTGCGGCCAGTCGATGTGCGAGCCTGTCGACGGTCTACCGCGCATCGACCGTGCGGTCTCTGCCGCACTGACGGCGGCCTACGTGGCGCTGAAGGGCGGCGACAAGGTGAGCCTGTTCGGCTTTGCCGACCACCCGCAGCTGATGACGCCGTTCGTCACCGACACCCGCGCCTTCCACCGCCTGCAAAGCGCGGCCGCCGATCTGGATTACATCCCGCGCGAGCCGAACTTCACGCTGGCGCTGGCCACGCTCACCGCGCGGCTGAAGCGGCGCAGCCTGATCGTGCTGTTCTCCGATTTCGCGGACCCGACTTCGGCCGAACTGATGGTGGAAAGCGTGGAGCGGCTGGTGCGCCACCACCTGGTGATCTTCGTCACCATGGTCGATACCGAGCTGGAAGAGCTGACCGCTACCGAGCCCGATACCATGGGCGATATCGCCGTGGCCGTGGGCGCCGATGCCCTGGCGCGCCAGCGGCAGTTGGTGCTCAGCCGGTTGCAGCGCCTCGGCGTCAACGTGATCGAGGCGCCGCACGAGACGATCGGCTATCGCCTGATCGACCTCTACCTTGAAACCAAGCGCGCGGAGGCGATCGGCTGATGGTGCTGGACCTGTTCAGGAAGGCGGAAATCGAACCGCCCGCCGATATCGAGGCAGCAACCTTGCGCTCCGACCGTTTCCGGCTGGAACGCGAAGTGGACTGGCAGCGGCTCGACAACATCGTCACCGCGCTGGAGAAGAACCGCCCGCGCCGGATCAGCGACGAGGACCTGCTCGACCTGCCGGTGCTGTACCGCAAGACCGCAAGCAGCCTGGCGGTGGCGCGCGAGACGTCGCTCGATGCGGCCACCCTCGCCTACCTCGAATCGCTGGTGCGGCGCGCGTGGTTCCAGGTCTATGGCCCGCGCATCGGCCTGCTGGGCTGGCTGCGCCGCTTCCTGGGTGGCGGCTGGAGCGCGGCGGTGCGCGAAATCTGGCTGGATATCTGCATCGTGCTGGCGGTGATGGTGGCCGGCACTGTGGTCGGCTGGCTGCTGGTGGAGCAGGACGAGCGCTGGTACTATTCGCTGGTGCCCGGCGGCATGGCCGGGGGCCGCGCGCCCGGTGCCGATCCGGAAATGCTGCGCGAAAGCCTGGGCACCACCGAAAGCGCCAGCGGGCTGGGCGTGTTTGCCGCCTACCTGTTTTCCAACAACACCGGCGTGTGCATCATGGCCTTTGCCCTGGGCTTTGCCTTCGGCGTGCCCACGCTGCTGCTGATGGTCTACAACCTCGCCCTGCTGGGCGCTATGTTCTGGGTGTTCCAGGATGCCGGCATGGGGCTGGATTTCGCCGGCTGGCTGAGCGTGCACGGCACCACCGAACTGGGCGCGATCCTGCTGTCGGGCGCGGCGGGCCTGCACGTCGGGCGCACCATGGCCTTTCCCGGAGACCGTACCATCCTGGCCGCGATGCGCAGTGCGGGCGTGCGCGCGGCACAGGTGATGGCGGGCTGCACGATCATGCTGATCGTTGCGGGCCTGCTGGAAGGCTACGTCCGGCAGCTTGTGGGCGACACGGCCTCGCGCTTTGCCATCGGCGGCGCGATGCTGGCGCTGTGGGTGCTCTATTTCGCTTTCGTCCCCGCCCCAAGGGAGCGCGAGACATGAGCACTGTCAGCCGCCCCCGCGCCGTGCTGCAGGCGGACCTGGCCAAGCGCCAGCGCACGCTGGTGACACCCGAAGGGCTGTCGCTGCCGCTGATCGTGGGCGCCAGGGGCTCGCGCGCGGGCGCGCTGATCCTCGACCTGCTGTTCCTGACCATCGGCACGGTTGCTTTCCTGATCTTCCTGTCCGCCATCGGCTTCGGCCTGTTCGACATGGGATCGAACCCCGATACCAACCCCGTGCTGCAAGGCCTGCTGGTTATTGTCATCCTGCTGCTATTCCTGGCGCGGTATGGCTATTTCCTGTGGTTCGAGCTGGGCCCGCGCGCGGCAACGCCCGGCAAGCGCATCGTCGGCCTGCGGGTGGCGGCGCGCGACGGCGGAAGGCTGACCGCCGAAATGGTGATCGCCCGCAACCTGGTGCGCGACGTGGAGGTGTTCCTGCCGCTGTTCTTCCTGCTGGGCGGCGGGCAAGGCGCGGGCGTGGCGGGCTTTGCCGCCTTCATCTGGCTAATGGTCTTCGTGCTGTTCCCGCTGTTCAACAAGGATGCCCTGCGCGCCGGAGACCTGGTGGCCGGCACATGGGTGGTGGAAGCGCGGCAGGCCAAGCTGAAAGAGGCGATGTCGCTCGCCCCCGACCGGGCCGACCAGTACCAGTTCGGCGAGGCCGAGCTGTCGGTCTATGGCGAGCACGAATTGCAGGTGCTGGAAAGCGTGCTGCGACAGAACCGCGCCGAGAGCTTGCGCGAAGTGGCAGAGGCCATCACCAACAAGATCGGCTGGCAGCTGGGCGCCGGTGACGAGCGCGAATTCCTCGAAGCGTTCTATGCCGCGCTGCGCGGGCACCTGGAAACGGGCATGCGCTTCGGCAAGCGCAAGGCGGACAAGTACTCATGACGATCCTGCGCGATGCGACACCCGCAGATGCCGAAATGCTCGCCCGCCTGGGCCGGGAAAGCTTCTGCCATGCCTTCGAACACCTCTATCGCAAGGCCGACCTCGACCAGTTCCTGGAGGAAGCCTATTCGGTAGAGGCCGTCGCTGCCGAAATCGCCGATCTCGGCATTCGCCACCAGTTGACGGAGGATACGCCGGGCAGCGGGCTGACCGCCTATATCAAGGTCAAATATGCCAGCCCCTATGCCGAACATTCGGATGCGCAGAACCCGCTGTGCCTGGGCCAGCTTTATACCGATCCCGCGCGCACCGGCGAAGGGCTGGGCGCACGGCTGATGGACTGGTGCCTCGACCTTGCCCGCGCGCGCGGCTGCGATGCCGTGCAATTGTCGGTTTACAGCGAAAACTACGGCGCGCAGCGGTTCTACCAGCGCTATGGCTTTGCCAAGATTGCCGATATCGGCTTCTGGGTGGGGGAACAGCGCGACGCCGAATTCCTCTACGAATTGCGCCTGTGAGAGCGGCAAAAACCCAATTGGGTTAAGAGGCCTTTAGGGCTTTTCCTCCATACCTTCGGCCGATGGGAAACCCTGCACTCCAATTGCCCGCCTACGACGATGCGCCCGCGCGTCCGCTGGCCGATGAGCTGATCAACGATCCGGCGATCGACCGCATCCTGCAAACCGTGCGCGGGCATCTCGGCCTCGAGATCGCCTTTGTCTCGCGCTACGTCGAGAACGAACAGCGCGAACTGACGCATGTCAGCAGCGACCTGGAGCTGCCGATGGGCCCCGGTTTCCGCGAGGACCGGGAAGACAGCTATTGCTGGCACATCCTGCAGGGCCGCCTGCCCGAACTGATCCAGGACCCGGCAGACCACCCGCTGACGCAAGAGCTGGCGATCACCGAGTTCCTGCCCGTGGGCTGTCATGTCAACACCCCGCTGCGGCTGGCCGACGGCACCGTGTGGGGCAGTTTCTGTGCGCTGGGGCGCCAGCCCGACCGCAGCATGAACCCGCGCGATCTGGCCATCCTGAAAAGTTTTGCCGGCCTGGTCGGCGAACGCATCGAAAGCTCGCTGGAAGAGGACATGACCCTGCGCGAGGCGCGCAAGCGGGTGGAAGCCATGCTGGACGGCCACGCCGTCACCATGTTCCAGCAGCCGATCCACGACCTGAACACGGCCAAGCCGGTGGGCGTGGAATGCCTGGCGCGCTTCCCCGATCTCAACAAGCGCGGGCCGCAAGCCTGGTTCGACGATGCGGAGAATACCGGGCTTGGCAACGAACTGGAAATGACCGCCGTGCGCTGCGCGCTGGAAACCGTGGGTACCGTGCCCGATGGCATCTATGCCGCGATCAACGCCTCGCCCGCCACCATCCTTTCCGGCAACCTGCACCGCGAACTGGAAAAGGCCGAGCCGGGCAACCTCGTGATCGAGATTACCGAGCACCAGCAGGTTGACGATTTCGCCGCCCTGGCGCGCGAGATCGAAGCGCTGAAACCCTTTGCCAAGATCGCCATCGACGATGTCGGCACCGGCTATGCGGGCCTCAGGCACCTGATCGAATTGCAGCCCGATATCCTGAAGATGGACATGGTACTCACCCGCGAATGCGACAGTGATCCCGCGCGCCGCGCCATCGCCGCGGCCATGGTGCAGTTCGCCCACGATATCGGCGCCAGGCTGGTTGCCGAAGGGATCGAAACCGAGGCCGAGCGCGCGGTGATGCAGGGCCTGGGCGTGGATTACGGCCAAGGCTACCTGTTCGCGCGCCCGCTGCCCGTGGTGGCAGCGCAGCAGCACCTTCTGGGGGTGGTCATGGAAGAGTAAGCCCCTGTTGTCGGCTACGGGCTAGCTCTCGCCCCGCAGCGCCTTTTGCTGGGCGCGCGTCATTTCGCGCGCGGCATAGATATCGCCGCCTTCGATCTGCACCTGCATGCTTTCGTGGTCGTGCGTGCGGAATACCGATTCCGCACGGTCGATCTCCTCGTCGCTCAGCCCCACCTTCTGCAGCGCCATCAGGCCCATGTGCACCGCCGATTCCAGCACTTCGCGCACCACCTGTTCGGCAGGCGAGCGGGCCAGTTCTATCACCGTGCGCCGGTCGTAGCCGCGAACGTACAGCGTCGCGCGGGGAAAGGCCTCGCGCACGGAGGCGAGCAGGTCGGCACTGGCCCCTTCGCGGAAGCAGAACATGATCAGCTGGGCATCGCCGGCGCCGGCCTGCCGCAGCACGTCGATCCGCGTGCCGTCACCGTAATAGACCTTGCTGCCGAACTGTTCCGACAGGTCGATCTGCGACACCTTGCGATCCACCAGAGTCACCGACAGGCCGCCCGCCAGCAGCACCTGCGCCACCGACTGGCCGAACCGGCCATAGCCGATCACGATCGCCCGCGCGCCTTCGTCGCGCGGCACTTCGCGCTCGCCTTCGTCTTCGACCGGGATCCGCCGGATGCGGCGCGTGGCGACCATCAGCAACGGGGTGGCCATCATCGACAGCGTGACGATGGCACCGAACAGGCTGGCGGTTTCAGGCGCGATCAACATGGCCGACTGTGCCTGGGTATAGAGCACGAAGGCAAATTCGCCGCCCTGGCTCAGCAACAGGCCAAGCGCCAGGGCTTGCTGCCAGCGCATTTTCAGCAGCAGGCCCAGCCCGGTGATGATGCCGGTCTTCACCACGATCAGCAGCACTGCGAACCCGATGACGAAGCCCGGCCGCGCGGCGATCACGCCCAGGTCCAGCATCATGCCTACGGCGACGAAGAACAGGCCAAGCAGGATGGCGCGGAAGGGCTCGATATCCGCCTCCAGCTCGTGCCGGTACGGCGTGTCGGCCAGCATCACCCCGGCGATGAAGGCACCCAGCGCGGCGGACAGGCCCAGTGCCTGCATCACCGCTGCGCTGGCCAGCACGGTGAACAGCGCGGCGACGATGAACAACTCGCGCTCGCCCAGCCCGCCGATCAGGCGGAACAGTGGGCGGATCAGCAATCGTCCGGCCAGGATCAGGCCGACCATGGCGACCAGGGCCAGCAAGGCCAATTGCCAGCCAGCCGGCCCTTCCTGCGCCGCCGGGTTGCGGCTCATGGCGGCAACGATGGTGATCAGCGGGATGATCGACAGGTCCTGGAACAGCAGGATCGAGAAGGCCCTTTCGCCAAAGGGGGTGCGCAATCGCCCGGCGGATTGCAGCATCGGCAGCACCTGCGCGGTGGACGACAGGCCCAGCGGCAGGCCAATGGCCAGCGCCGCTGCGGTGGTATAGCCGGTCAGCGCCAGGATCGTGGCCGTCACGGCAAGGCCGCAAGCTGTTACCTGCGCCAGCCCGAGGCCGAAGATCGCCGATTTCATGCGCCACAGCCGCGCCGGGCTAAGCTCCAGGCCGACGACGAACAGCAGCATGACGATGCCCAGCTCGGCGAAGGTCGCCATTTCCTCTGCCCCGTCCACCAGGCCCAGCACGTGCGGGCCCAGCAGCGCGCCTGCCACCAGGTAGCCCAGCGTGGCCCCCAGCCCCGCGCGGCGGAAAGCAAGCACCGCCACCAGCGCGAAGCCGAGCATCAGCAGCGCATCGACCAACAGTTCTCCGGCGTGCCCGTGGTCCATGGTCTAGCCCTTTGCCGTCACAGCCATTTCCACTTCCAGAACAGCACCAGCTGCGCCAGCATGATGGCGCCGCACAGGCCGACCACGATCCAGAAGGCGTCGGCATCCTCCACGCCGGGCACGCCGCCAACGTTGATCCCCAGCAGGCCAGTGATGAAGCCCAGCGGCAGGAAGATGCCCGCCACGATGGTAAGCAGGTAGGTCGCCTGTTCGTTACGGGCGATGGATCGGCCGCGGATGTCGTCCATCAGCACCACCGCGCTTTCCTTGCTGATATCCAGGTCTTCGAGATAGCGCCGCAGCCGATCGATGGACTCGGCGATTTCGCGGCGGTCGTGCTGCTCGAACCAGTCGGGCGCGTAACGCGATATTGCCTCCAGCGCCTCGTGCATCGGGCCCATGTGGCGTTTCAGGCCCAGGCAATTGCGCCGGATGACCGCGATCTTCTCCAGCATTTCCTCGGCGTCGCCATCCTGCTCCTGCTCTTCCAGCGCGTCGAGATGTTCGTTCATGTCGACGATCGAGCGGTTCATGCGGGTGATCATTGCTTCGGTCAGCTCGGTGATCAGCGCGCCGGCATCGGTCGGCCCGGCCTCGCGCCGGTCGATCATGGCCAGCACCCGGCGCGGGGTCTGCAGCGGGTGGCGGCGCAGCGTCAGCAGCCGCGTGCCGTCGCACCACAGCTGCATCGACAGCATGTCCTCCGGCTCTGCACCGGGATGGAAGTTGATGCCGCGCAGCGTGGCCACCAGCGTATTGCCTTCGCGAAAGGCGCGTGGCCGGGTGCGGTCGCTCACCAGCAGTTCGCGCGTTGGCTCTGGTATCTCCAGGTCTTCCAGCCATTCCATCACGCCGGGGCGGTTGCGACACAGATGCACCCACAGCACTTCGCCCTTCCTGGACGGCTGCCAGTTGCGCGCCTCCTCCCAATCCAGCGGCCTGCCCGCGCCCACTCCGTCCAGCACGCGGGCGAACAGCAGCGGATTGTCCTCGGCGCAATCGGGATTGCCGTTGCCACCGGCGCCGGTTTCCAGTTGTTCGTCGTCAGGATCGTCCATTGCCCGCCTTCATGCCGCAAATGCGCGGGCCTGTCATTGCCCCTTCACGCTGGGCGGCCTATATCGGTGTCCATGTCTGCAGACGCCATTTCCAAGGTCCGCCCCTGGCGCATGATTGAGCGCCGCGAATCCCGCCAGATCATGGTCGGCAACGTGCCCGTTGGCGGCGATGCGCCGATCACGGTGCAGACCATGACGAACACGCCGACGGAGGACGTGCGCGCCACGATCGACCAGATCCGTCGGTGCGAGGATGCCGGCGCCGATATCATCCGCGTGTCGTGCCCGACCGAGGAATCGACCGCCAATTTCCAGCAGATCACCCGCGCTGCCCGCGTGCCGATCGTCGCCGACATCCACTTTCACTACAAGCGCGCGCTGGAAGCCGCCGACAAGGGCGCGGCCTGCCTGCGCATCAACCCCGGCAATATCGGCTCGTCAGAGCGCGTGGCCGAAGTGGTGCGCGCGGCCAAGGCCAACGGCTGCGCCATCCGCATCGGCGTGAACGCCGGCAGCCTCGAGAAAGACCTTCTGGAGAAATACGGCGAGCCTTGCCCGGAGGCGCTGATCGAGTCCGCGCTCGACCACATCAAGCTGTTGCAGGACCACGACTTCCACGAATTCAAGGTGGCGGTGAAGGCCAGCGACGTGTTCCTGGCGGTCGCCGCCTACCAGGGCCTGGCCGAAGCAGTCGATTGCCCGCTGCACCTTGGCATTACCGAGGCCGGTGGCCTTATCGGCGGTACGGTGAAGAGCTCCATCGGCATCGGCAACCTGCTGTGGGCGGGCATCGGCGATACCATCCGCGTCTCGCTGTCGGCAGAGCCGGAGCAGGAAGTGCGCGTCGGCTTCGAAATCCTCAAGGCGCTGGGCCTGCGCACCCGCGGCGTGCGCATCGTCTCGTGCCCATCGTGCTCGCGCCAGGGCTTCGACGTGATCCGCACGGTCGAAGCGCTGGAAGCGCGGCTGGAACACATCAAGACCCCGATGAGCCTTTCCGTGCTCGGCTGCGTGGTCAACGGTCCCGGCGAAGCGCGCGAGACCGATATCGGCATCACCGGGGGCGGTGCCGGCAAGCACATGGTCTACCTTTCGGGCGTGACCGACCATCACGTCGAGAGCGAAACGATGCTCGATCACATCGTGCAACTGGTCGAGGCGAAAGCCGCCGAGATCGAAGCCGGCATGAGCGATGCCGGACAGGCCGACGCCGCGCCTGCCCAAGCGGCGGAATAAGACAGGGGGAAGTACGATGAGTGACGAAAAGAAGGTCGAGAAGCTGACGCCCGAGCAGGAAAAGAAGATCATCGCCGAGAAAGAAGCTGCGGCGAAGAAGGGCGGAGACAAGGGCAAGTGAGCACCTGCGGGGCTGCCCTTGCTGCAAAACTGCGGCTGGCGGCGGCCCCGCTTGCCCTGGCGCTGATGACCTCAGCTTGCGCCCATACGCCTCACGGCGGCGGTGGCCAGGCGGAGACGACACATCCCGAAGGCGCCATTTTCGATCCTTCGATCGATGCCCATGGCGCTGTCGATAACGCCCTTGCAAGGGCAGCAGCCAACGACAGGCTGGTGCTGGTCGTGATGGGCGCCAACTGGTGCCACGACAGCCGCGCGCTGACGAGCTACCTGATGGAGCCGGATCTCACCGCGCTGCTAGAGGCGCATTACGAGGCGGTATATATCGACGTCGGCCTGCCGCAGACCGGTGACGGCTTCAATCTCGACATTGCAGAGCGCTTTGGCGTCACCTCCGAAGGCACGCCCAACGTGCTGGTGATCGGCAGCGACGGCAGCTTGCTGAACACGCAGGAAAATGTCGTGAGCTGGCGCAATTCCGCCAGCCGCAGCACGCAAGAGGTCTACGCCGAATTGCTGGCATTGGCAGGAGGCTAGGATGGCACAGGACCCTGCCGGAACCACCCGGAACGAGGCCACCTTGCCTGCCGCCCGAGGCGACACCGCTGTTGGCGCATCGGCAAGCGGAGCCGCTGCAACAGGCGCCGTTGCAACCGGGGCAAGTGCTACCGGGGCATCCGCCATCGGGGCGCTCGCACTGGGGGCATTGGCTATCGGCGCGGTGGCCATCGGCACGCTCGTGATCGGTCGGCTGGCAATCGGACGGCTGCGTCTGCGCGAGGCACGGATAGAGCGCCTGTCCATCGGCCACATCGAAATCGGTGAAGAATATAGGACCCGGCCCAAAGCTTGCTCCACGTCGTCCACCACGCCGATTACATGGCGCCGCACCCTGATCGCGGCACTTTCAGGTTCGACAAGTACTACCTGGTGATGGAGGAACTGCGCGCCCAGGCGAGCAATGGCGGAACCCCTATCACCGAACATGCGCCCGATCCCATGCCGCGCCAATGGCTGGAGGCGGTGCACTGCCCCGACTATGTCGAGCAGGTCTTCACCGCCAGCGTGCCGCGAGAGAAGGAGCGGCGGATCGGCTTTCCCGTCACCCCGCACATCGCATCGCGTGTGCGCCACACCAATGGCGGCACCTGGCTGGCCGCGCAGCTGGCGATGCAGCACGGCTATGCCGCCAACAGCGCGGCGGGCAGTCACCATGCACTGCACCACACCGGTGCGGGCTACTGCGTGTTCAACGACCTCGCCGTGGCCGCCCACCGGCTGCTTGCCGAAGGCGATGCGGCGCGCGTGCTGATCGTCGACCTCGACGTGCACCAGGGCGATGGCACCGCCAGCCTCACCGCGCTGCGCGATGACATTTTCACCCTCTCCATCCATGCCGAGAAGAACTTTCCCGCCCGCAAGGCGCGTTCCAATCGCGACGTGGGCCTGCCCGATGGCACCGACGACGACGGCTACATGGAGGTGGTGGAACGCGAACTGCCGCCGCTGCTGGACGGCTTTGCGCCCGATCTGGTGCTTTACCAGGCCGGAGTCGATCCGCACGGGCAGGACAAGCTGGGCCGCCTCGCGCTGACCGACGAAGGCCTGGAAAGGCGCGACCGCTACGTGATCGCACAGGCCCGTCGGCGGGGCCTGCCCGTCGCCAGCGCGCTGGGCGGCGGCTATGGCGAGGACCAGCGCGCCGTGGCCCGCCGCCATGCCGCCTCGATGCTGGCCATGGCCGATGAAAACCGCCTTTACCCGTTGGCAATGCTTAAGAATTAACATGCGCAGCGATGGATATGCGGCTTCCCCTCGCCTGTGTGCTGATCGTCGGCGGCGCGATCGGGTTTGCCATGCCCGTTCTGCAGGTGGATCAGGCTCTTAACGCCGAGCAGGCGCGCAAGGATAACGATCCGATCACCCTGGGCGCCGCGCAGCAGACCACCACCCCGGAGTGGGGCCACGAAGTGACCTTGCAGCGCGAATACGACGGGCACTTCTATGCCGACGTCACCGTGGATGGCGTGCCCTCGCGCATGCTGGTGGATACCGGCGCCAGCGTGGTTGCGCTGACCGGAGACGATGCGCTGGCCATGGGCCTCTACTGGGACGACAGCCAGGTCGCGCCCGTGGCGCAAGGCGCCAGCGGCACTGTCTACGGCGTGAACACCAGCCTGCCGCGCATGCGGCTGGGCGATTTCGAGGCGCAGGACGTGCGCGCCGTCATCATTCCCGAAGGCCTGGGCGTTTCGCTGCTGGGCCAGAGCTTCCTCGAAACCATCGACCACGTGCGCATCGCCGACGATCGCATGGTGCTGGAGAACTGACCGCCATGAACATGGGTAACCTCCTCCCGCGCCGCTGGCGATCCAAGATGGAAGCCACGCGCCACGCGGAAGCGATCACGGGCATTCTGGAAACCCCGCCGATCGAGCCGAAGCAGGATGGCGTGGTGCTGTTCTCGATGATCGGCACGGCGGTACTGCTGCCTTACCTGGTGGCGGTGAAATCGCTGTGGCACGAATTGCGCCGGGGCCGCGTCGCCATTCTCGACGATGGCACGCTGACGGCGCAGGACCGCGCGATCCTGGCGCACCATTGCGGCGATCCGCAGATCATGCGCCTTGCCGACGTCACGCTGAACGAATTCCCCGCCGGGGGCACCTGGGAACGGCTGCTGACCATCCTCGACAACCGCGCGGGTGAATACTGGATCCAGCTGGACAGCGACACGGTGACCATGGGCCCGGTGCCCGAAGTGGCCGCGGCCATCGCGCGCAACCGCAGCTTCCTGTTCCTGGGCGGCGAGGATGCCCGGATGGGTCCGCTGGCGCTGCAGGAATTTCGCGAGCACTTCTATCCCGATGGCGCGGCCGAGGGGCACGTGCAGACGCGCATCGAATCGCGTCTCGACACCATCGACGCCGCGCGCGGCTGGAAATACACCCGCGGCTGTTCGGGCTTTGCCGGGTTCGCCGCCACCGGCAACGGCCGCCCGCTGGCCAGCGCCTTCCTGACGGAAATGAAGCGCATGATCGGCGAGGAGGACGTCAGCATCTGGGGCACCGAGCAGGTGACCAGCAACTTCCACCTCTCCAACGAACCGGAGCCGGTGGTGCTGCCCTACGATCGCTACATGAATTACTGGAACGAGGCCTGGGGCGATGACACCCGCTTCATCCACTTCGTGGGTACGCACCGGCACGACAACGGCGCCTATATCGAAGCCAGCTGCGAGGCGATCGACAAGCTGAAGGGCTAAGGCCCCTCGCCCACCGCTCACATGTAGATGTCGATGTAGTCGGTGAGGTCGTCGCACCATTCGAATTCGCGCAGGCGCCAGTACTGGCGGTTCTGCGTAACGGCGAAATGCCACAGCTTGTTTTCGCTGCAATACCGCTCGCGGTCCGGCGCGCCCTCGATGGTGATGGTGCCCTGGAAGGTGAAATAGCCGGGGCCGATCTCGCTGATGTACCCGTCCATCGCCAGGCTGCCCTGGCCATTATCCGCCTGCTGCCGCGCAGTCAGCGTGTAAGTGTCGTCTTGCTCCACGATGACATTGGCCGTGCCGCGCCGGTCCCAGCCGATCCACTGCAGGGTGACCCCGTCGTTTTCGCGCAGCATGCGGGCGCCGTCGGCGTCGTAGATCGCCGTCGACCCGCTCTGTTCGTATTCGGAGCTGTCGGCTGCTGCCGGAGCTGCTGCCGCAAGCGCCAGCGCCGCGATGGCAAGCAATTTTGCAGGATTTCTCATGCCGTCCTTCCCACCACAGATCCGCCGGGTTTTGCATGCCACACAGGTGGTATTGGTGTAAAATCGAGCGCGTTTGCGATAGAAGGCACACATGGACCGCCGCCATTTCCTTGCCGGATCGCTGGCTGCCGGGGCCGCGCTGGGCGCCGCGCCAGGCCGCCTGTTCGCGCAGGCCGGGCCCGATCCGCGCACCCGCCGCCTGCTTGGCATCGCGCAGCAAGAGGTCGCACGCGCCGGGGCGGCGCTGTGGCGGCGCGACCTCGTGGGCATTGCCGATTTCGGCCTCCATTCCAGCCAGCCGCGCTTCCATTTCGTGAACCTGGAGGCCGGTACGGCAGACAGCGTGCTGGTGAGCCACGGCAGCGGCTCCGACCCGGAGCACGACGGCTGGCTGAACGGCTATTCCAACCTCACCAACTCGTGGGCCACCAGTCGCGGGGCCTATATCACCTGGGAATGGTACGAAGGCCGCTATGGCACATCGGTGCGCCTTGGCGGGCTGGATGCGGACAATTCCAATGCCTTCCCGCGCGCGATCGTGATGCACGCCGCGAACTATGCCACGCCCGACCATGTCGCGCGCTGGGGGCGGCTGGGCCGTTCCAACGGCTGCTTTGCCTTCGGGCCGGAAGTGTTCCCGCAGGCGCTCACCCGGCTTATGGGCGGACGGCTGCTGTTCGCGGATTCGCTGGGGATCGGTGCGAATGGCGAGCAGGTACAAGCGCCCCCGCAGGAAACCCCCGACTTCGAAGCCATTGCCGCCGAAAACAACCGGCGCGAAGCCGAGGCACAGGCCGCACGCGAAGCGGAACTGGATACGGAAGTCTCGCCAGAGGAATTCGACGACGCCTTCGTGATGCCGGACCGCGAATAGCGCCAGTCAACTGACCGTGGTGCGCAGGTCGTCGACGATCTCGATTACTTCCTCGTCGCTTTCGCGGGCGCGGTTGCCCACGCGCGGGGCGTCCAGCGCCGCCAGCACCGGGGCATCGCGGTCATAAAGGTCGTCGAACGCCCGCAAGGTTCCGTCCACATCCACGCCATAGGTGAAATAGGTGATATAGACGGGCATGGTCCGCTCCACCGGTACACGGGTGTATTCGCCGCTGCCCGAAATGTTCACCGCCTCATCGCGCGTGGCACCGCCGCCCAGGATCGCCACCGTCATCGCCAGTTCCAGCGCCCGTTCCACCCGGATGCAACCGTGGCTGCGCGCGCGGTTGGAACTGTCGAACAGGTGCCGCGCGGGCGTATCGTGCAGGAAGATCGCGTGCGGATTGGGCATGTCGAGCTTCATCATGCCCAGCGAATTGCCCGGCCCCGGCTGCTGCACCACTGCGATATAGCCGTTGGCACCGCGCGTGGCGCGATAGCCGTTGGCGCGCGCCCAGCGCGGGTTGTTGAGCACGCGGTTGCCCAGCCCCTCACCGCGCACGATGCTTTGCGGTACCGTCCAAGTCGGGTTGAACACCACGCCTTCCACCGTTTCGGCCAGCTGCGGGGTGGCCGTGCGCCCCGGCGCACCGACGATGGTGCGATAGGTGCGGATGATCTGCCCGTTCACCATCAGCCGCAGCTGGTATTCGGGCACGTTGGTCAGCAAGTACTGCCCGCCAAGGTCGCGCGGCAACCAGCGCCAGCGATCCATGTTGGCGCGAATCAGCTGGTGCATCTCCACGTCGCCTTCGGGCGTCGTCACCAGCGCTTCCTTCAGCGCGGCATAGTCTGCGTGGACGGGCGCCAGGGCCGCAACAATGCCCGCTACATCCCCGCTTTCCAGGACCTCTGCCATCAGGTCGCCCGTGGGCATCAGGTCGGCATCGGGATCGACTACGAACCACTGCCGGCGCGCTTCCATTGGCGTGCGCCCGTCGCGCAGGTCCTCCACCAGCCAGGTGAAGGCGCCGCTGGCGCGCACATCCAGCTCGCGGCTTTCCCCGCGGCCGATTTCCGCGCGCAGCAGGTCTGGCCGATAGTCGGCGGGGTCGAGCCCCTCGCTGCCGATCCCTTCGATCACCGCCGCCAGCGCCATGGCATTGTCGATCGACCAGTGCTGCACCGCCGCCTCTCGCGGGTCTTGCTGCACGACCTCGTGCGATTCGAAGATGGGTGTTGAGGTTACCGGAACAGCGTCTTCGTGCTGCAGGGGGTTCTGGGCGAACAGCACCTGGGCGGATGCCGGCGCGGCGGCCATCGCCGCAGCCAGCCCCAACAAGTAGATGCGCGCCCTGTTCATGCGACTCGGTCCCTCGTTAACCATGATTTTCCTGCATTTCTGCCCCTCGGCGACCGCTGGATCAAGCACGCGCGCTGAGCCGGGGCTGAACGGTGCCACGGATGCGAGCAAGCGATTGCCGCGTGACGACGCTGCGCGCGCATCCTAGGAGCAGGCCATGGACCACCCCCAACGCCTCCTGCTGCCATTCCTTGCAGCCTTTGCCGGGGTCGGTTTCCTCTCTTTGATGGATGCGCAGATGAAAGGCGCGTCGTTGCTGGCAGGCGTCTACACCGCCTCGCTGCTGCGATCACTGCTCGCGGCAGCGATAATCGCGCCGGTCTGGCTGGCCCGCAAGACCGCCTGGCCCACCGCGAAGGTGATGCGCCTGCACGTGGAGCGCGGCGTGATCTCGGCCTTCATGGCGCTCACCTTCTTCTATGCGCTCACCAAGCTGCCGATTGCAGAGGCGATTGCCATCAGCTTCGTCGCCCCGCTGCTGGCGCTGTATTTTGCGCACCTGCTGCTGGGCGAGCAGATCCGCCGCACTGCCATCGGCGCATCGCTGCTGGGATTTGCCGGCACACTGGTGATCGTCGGCGGGCGGCTGGGCCGCAGCGACATGGATGGCGACGTGCTGCTGGGCCTTGCCTCGCTGTTCGTCTCCGCCTTGCTTTATGCCTACAACTTCGTGGTCATCCGCAAGCAGTCGCAGCAGGCCGGACCGGTGGAAGTGGCCACCATGCACGCCGGCATCAGCGGGCTTGTGCAATTGCTCGCCGCGCCGTTCCTGTTCACGATGCCCGGAATCGAGGCGATGGGTGCGATCGGCGCAGCCGCGCTGCTGACGCTGGCGGGATCGATGGCAATCGCCTGGGCCTATGCCCGGGCAGAGGCGCAGGTGCTGGTGCCGGTGGAATATACCGGCTTTCTGTGGGCCGCGCTGTTCGGCTGGCTGTTCTTCGAAGAGGCAGTAACCTTGCCCACGATCATCGGCGTCATCCTGATCGTGATCGGCAGCTGGATCGCCGCCCCGCGCCGGAAACGCAGCGCCGCTACCGAAGCGGCAAGCGTGTGAAGTCAGCCGCCGGGCGTTTCTGCAGTAACAATCTCATGCTCGGGGTCTTCGTCCAGCCAGCTGGAATTCTGCCACACCAGGCCGACCGCTGCCCCCAGGAAGGCGGCAAAGACCAGCGCGGCCAGCATCCAGCCAACCCCCAGCGATGCCCTGCGCCTGCGTGGATTTCCAAAAGCCATAAAGCTGCACTTCCCGTTTGCGGCCCCGATCCGATCCGGCGGAACAAACCGCTTCGATGCCGCATTGCATCATAGCCCACTTGACCTGACGCGCACAAACGCGCAGTTCGCCCGCAAAGCGGCTGCTGTCTTGCAGGACGGGAGCCGATCCGCAACGCACAAGAGGACCACTCGCCCATGACACAGGTCGGCTCCAACTCGCTCGGCACCCGCAAGACACTCGACGTAGGCGGCAAGACCTACGCTTACTACTCCCTCGCTGCGGCGGGTGAGAAGTTCGGCGATATCAGCCGCCTGCCGAACTCGCTGAAGGTGCTGCTGGAAAACATGCTGCGCTTCGAGGACGAAGGCTTCACCGTTGGCGAAGAGCACGTGAAGGCGATTGTCGACTGGCAGAAGAACCCCACCACGGGGGACGAGATCCAGTACCGCCCGGCGCGCGTGCTGCTGCAGGATTTCACCGGCGTGCCTTGCGTGGTGGACCTTGCCGCAATGCGCGATGCCATCGGCAAGCTTGGCGGCGATACCGCCAAGATCAATCCGCAGGTCCCGGTGAACCTCGTCATCGACCACTCGGTGATGGTCGACGAATTCGGTCATCCCAAGGCCTTCGAACACAACATGGAACTGGAATACGAGCGCAATGCGGAGCGCTATGACTTCCTGAAATGGGGCGCCAAGAGCCTCAAGAACTTTTCTGCCGTGCCCCCGGGCACCGGCATCTGCCACCAGGTGAACCTGGAACACATCGGCAAGGGCGTGTGGTCTTCGGAAGACCAGAACGGCGAACTCGTCGCCTATCCCGATACCTGCGTGGGCACCGACAGCCACACCACCATGATCAACGGCCTGGGCGTGCTGGGCTGGGGCGTTGGCGGGATCGAGGCCGAGGCCGCGATGCTGGGCCAGCCGATCTCCATGCTGATTCCCGAAGTCGTCGGCTTCAAGCTGGACGGCAAGCTGGCCGAAGGCGTGACCGCCACCGACCTGGTGCTGACCTGCGTGCAGATGCTGCGCGAGCACGGCGTCGTGGGCCGCTTCGTCGAATTCTACGGCCCCGGCGTTGCCAACCTGTCGCTGGCCGACCGCGCGACCATTGCCAACATGGCACCGGAATACGGCGCCACCTGCGGCTTCTTCGGCATCGACGACAAGACGCTCGACTACCTGCGCCTGACCGGCCGCAGCGAGGAATCGATCGCGCTGGTAGAAGCCTATGCCAAGCAGCAGGGCATGTGGTTCTCGCCGGAAGACGAACCGATCTTCTCCAGCACGCTGCAGCTGGACATGAGCGCCGTCGTCCCCAGCCTGGCCGGCCCCAAGCGCCCGCAGGACAAGGTTGCGCTGCCGATGGTGGACGAACTGTTCAACACCGACCTGTCGAAGGTCTACGGCAAGAGCGAACCGGTCCGCGTGCCGGTGGACGCCGAAGGTCACGACGTGGGTGACGGCGACGTGGTGATCGCCGCCATCACCAGCTGCACCAACACCAGCAACCCGGACGTGCTGATCGCCGCCGGCCTGGTGGCCAAGAAGGCCCACGAAAAGGGCCTGAAGCCCAAGCCGTGGGTGAAGACCAGCCTTGCACCCGGTTCGCAGGTAGTGACCGACTACCTGGAAAAAAGCGGCCTGCAGGACGATCTCGACGCCATCGGCTTCGACCTCGTCGGCTATGGCTGCACCACCTGCATCGGCAACTCCGGCCC
Source organism: uncultured Erythrobacter sp. (assembly GCA_913055155.1). Lineage (GTDB taxonomy): Bacteria > Pseudomonadota > Alphaproteobacteria > Sphingomonadales > Sphingomonadaceae > Alteraurantiacibacter. The sequence goes on from CAJXJR010000004.1 coordinate 54,564, forward strand.
GCTGGCCCCGCCGATCAGCAAGGCGATCAACGAAAACGATATCGTCGCCGCCTCCGTGCTGTCGGGCAACCGCAACTTCGAAGGCCGCGTCTCGCCCGACGTGCGCGCCAACTTCCTCGCCTCGCCGCCACTGGTGGTGGCCTATGCGCTGAAGGGCACTGTCACGCAGGACATTACCGAAACCCCGATCGGGCAGGACCAGGACGGCAACGACGTGATGCTGGCCGACCTGTGGCCGACCAACCAGGAAATTGCCGACCACCGCGCCGCCAACATCGACCGCGAGATGTTCGAAAAGCGCTATGCCGACGTCTACAAGGGCGACGAGCACTGGCAGGCGATCAATGTCGAGGCGTCGGACACCTACAACTGGAACCCGTCCAGCACCTATGTCGCCAACCCGCCTTACTTCGATGGCATGGGCATGGAACCCGCACCGGTCGAAGACATCGTCGGCGCAAAGCCGCTGGCCGTGCTGGGCGATTCTGTCACCACCGACCACATCAGCCCGGCAGGGTCCATCAAGGAAGACAGCCCGGCGGGCGAATACCTGATCAGCCACCAGGTGGCGAAGAAGGACTTCAACTCCTACGGCTCGCGCCGCGGCAACCACGAAGTGATGATGCGCGGCACCTTCGCCAATATCCGCATCAAGAACGAAATGGTCCCCGGCGTGGAAGGCGGCTTCACCACCTACAAGGGTGAGACCATGCCGATCTACGACGCGGCCATGAAGCACAAGGCCGACGGCACGCAGCTGGTGGTCATCGGCGGCAAGGAATACGGCACCGGCTCCAGCCGCGACTGGGCCGCCAAGGGCACGATCCTGCTGGGTGTGCGCGCAGTGATCGTGGAAAGCTTCGAACGTATCCACCGCTCCAACCTCATTGGCATGGGCGTGCTGCCGCTGCAGTTCAAGGAAGGCGACACGCGCCAGACGCTGGGCCTGAACGGCGATTGCAGCTTCACCGTGAAGGGGCTCGACAGCCTGAACCCGCGCCAGGACGTGGAAGTCGAAGTCACCCGCGGCGACGGCACGACCTTCAGCTTCACCGCGCTGTGCCGCATCGATACCGCCAACGAGATGGAATACTATCGTAACGGCGGCATCCTGCACTACGTGCTGCGCAAGCTGGCGGCATCGTGATGCGCGGCGCTGTCCTGGCCATCGCGCTGGCAACCGGGGCAGGCCTTGCCGCCTGTGCCCCGGTGCCGGCAGCCGAAAGCGCTTCGGCGCAGCCGGGCGCAGCGGTCGTTACCCTGCCTGCTGCCGAACTGGCGGCACTGATGGCTGCGGGCGACGTGGTGCTGATCGACGTGCGCACGCCTGCCGAGTTTGCCGAAAGCCGCTTGCCCGGCGCGCTCAACGCGCCTCTTGGCACTTTCGACCCGGCCTCGATCCCGATCGAGGTGGAGCGCGAGACGATCCTCTACTGCGGCTCCAGCCGCCGTTCGGGCATCGCCGCCACCCAGCTTTCCGAATACCTCGGCACCACGGTGCGCCACCTCGAAGGCGGCATCCAGGCGTGGAACGCGGCAGGGCTGGAAACAATCAGCGACGAAAGCGCGCAATAGCACCACAAAGGAAAAGGCGGCCTCTCGCGAAGCCGCCTTCCCCCCGTTTGTCTGCAAGGCCCGTTTTTCTGTGAGCCCCGTTTTTCTGTAAGCCTGGCCTAGGCCGCAACAGCTCCGTTTGCCTTGCTGCCCTTGCGACGGCGCCAGAAGACCGCCCCCGCAGCCGCGCCGAACAGCACCAGCATGCCCGGCGCCGGCACCTGCGTGCCCGACGAAGTCCCGCTGGACGTGCCACCAGAAGTGGAGCTGCTGGTCGAACTCGAGGTAGATGTGCTCGAAGACGTGCTCGACGAAGTCGAGGTGGACGTCGATGTGCTAGTCGAAGTCGAGCTGGAACCGGACGTCGAGCTGGTCACGTTGCCCGAAGTCGAGCTGGTGGAGGTCACGCCGCCGGTGGTGCTCGTCACCCCGCCCGTGGTGGTGCTGACACCGCCCGTGCTGGTCGAAGTCGTGGTCGAGACGCCGCTGGTGGTGCTGCCACCTGTGGTCGAACCGCCCGTGCTGCTGCCGCCCGAAGTCGTGGTGGTCGAACCACCCGTCGTCGTGGTCGAACCGCCGGTGCTGGTGGTCGTGCTGCCTCCGCTCGAGGTGGTGTTGCCACCCGTCGAAGTGGTGCTCGTCACGCCGCCTGTGGTGGTCGTGGACGAGGTTGCACCCGAAGAGGTCGAAGTGGTCGAAGCCCCGCTGGTCGTGCTGCCCGTGGTGCTGCCGCCACTGGTGCTCGAACCCGTGGTGGTGGAACCGCCGGTCGAGCCACCGTAGCTGCTGGAGCCGTTACCCGACGAGCCGCCATAGCTGGACGTGCCGCCCGAAGAGCTGCCGCTGCTGGACCCGCTGCTGCTGCCGCTGGTGGAGGAGGAGCCGCTGGTGCTGCCGCCCGTGGAGGAACTCGTGCTCGAGCTGCCCGAACTGGAGCTGGAACCGCTGGTGGACGAGGTCACGTTGCCCGAGGAGGACGAGGTGCTGGTCACGCCGCCCGTGGTGCTGGTGACACCGCCGGTGGTGCTGGTCACGCCACCGGTGGAGGACGAGGTCGTGCTGGTCACGCCGCCGGTGCTGGTGCTCGACGAGGAAGACGAGCCCCCGGTCGAGCTGGTGCTGGTGACATTGCCCGAACTGGTGCTGGTGGACGAGCCACCCGTCGAAGTCGTGCTGGTGAATGCACCCGAACTGGTCGAGGTGGACGAACCGCCCGAACTGGTAGAGGTCGAGGAGCCCGTGCTGGAATTGTCGTTGTCGATATCGATGTTGATATCGCCGCCGCCTTCGCCGCCGGTCGTGGTGGTGGTGCTCATGTCGACAACGGCGCTGCCGCCGCCGCCAGAGCCACCGAAGAAACCGCCGAAGAAACCACCGCCGAAACCACCGCCGAAGCCACCGCCGCTGCTGCCGCCGATGATGATCGGCTGGCCGCCACCGCCGCCGCTGATCGGCGCGGAGGGAAGCGGAGGCAGGGGAAGCGGCGCAGCCATGGCAACCTGTTCCTCGCAGCACTCGGTCTCGATCACGCGGCGCAGGCGACGCTGCTCACGCGGGCGCGGCGGAATCTCGCGGCGCGCCGTCGGCTCGTCCTTGACGGAAACCAGCTCGGGAGCAGCTTCCTCGTCCGTCTTGTAATCCACTTGCGCGGATTGCGGTTCGGCGACATGCACTGCGCCGCCCCCCCACAATCGCACCGCCCGCAGCTGCGGCGGTGAGTTTCGCAATGGCCATACGTACCGACATACGTGATCTCTCTCAGCTTCACCGGAAGGCAGGCAAGGGCGTCCGAGTGACACCTCCGGCCTTTTCCGGTTCCTGCCAAAGAGACCCGCAAAACCTTTATCCGCAATTGCGTTAACCATCATTTCGAGGGCCAAACGCCAAAAAAATCGCGGTTTTTCGGGCCTTGTGCGCGGCTTGTCCCACTATGAGACCGAAAAGCGCCCCCGCATGGTTAGCACCGGCTTAACCGCGTGCGTCAGCCATCATCCTCGAACAGCCCGCCTTGCGATGGGCGCCCCGATTCGTTTGGTGGCGCCAGCCCCAGGTGCTGCCAGCCACCGTCGTTGAGGCAGCGCCCGCGGGCGGTGCGGGCGATCAGGCCCAGCTGGATGAGGTAAGGCTCGATCACTTCCTCCACGGTGTCGCGCGGTTCGGCAAGGCCGGCGGCCAGCGTTTCAACGCCGACCGGGCCGCCCTTGTAAGTCTCTGCAATCATGGTGAGATAGCGGCGGTCCATGGCATCGAGGCCAAGGTTATCGATCTCCAGCCGGGTCAGCGCCTCGTCCGCGATCGGCGCGGAGACCGTGGCCGCGCCCTTCACCTGGGCAAAGTCGCGCACGCGGCGCATCAGGCGGCCTGCCACGCGCGGGGTGCCGCGGCTGCGCCGGGCAATCTCGCGCGCGCCCGTGGGGTCTATGTCGAGCCCCAGCAGGCTGGCGCCGCGCGTCACCACGCGCATCAGTTCTTCCTCGGTATAGAACACCAGCCGCACGGGAATGCCGAAACGGTCGCGCAAGGGGGTGGTCAGCAGCCCCTGCCGGGTAGTCGCCCCCACCAGCGTGAAGGGCGGCAAGTCGATCCGCACGCTGCGCGCCGATGGCCCCTCGCCAATGATGATGTCGAGCGCGCGGTCCTCCATCGCCGGGTAGAGCACTTCCTCCACCACCGGGTTGAGGCGGTGGATCTCGTCGATGAACAGCACGTCGTTGGGCTCGAGGTTGGTCAGCAGCGCGGCAAGGTCGCCCGCCTTGGCGATCACCGGGCCGCTGGTGGCACGAAAGCCCACGCCCAGTTCCTTGGCGATAATCTGCGCCAGCGTGGTCTTGCCCAGCCCCGGCGGGCCGAAGAACAGCGTATGGTCCATCGCCTCGGCCCGGCCCTTGGCCGCCTCGATAAACACCCGCAGGTTATCGCGCGCAGCCTCCTGCCCGACGAATTCGGTCAGCGATTTGGGACGCAGCGCGGCGTCCGGATCGTCCGGCTGGCGGGCGGGGGAGTGGATGGGTTGGTCAGTCATCGTATTTACAGGTTTCGCGCTCGTAATCCCATGCTCCGCCCCGGTCGAGGCATCTGTCCCGATCAAACCAGTCGTCTGCCCAGCACCCGCTCGCAACTCCACCGACGAAGGTCGTTACGACCAGAGCAAAGGCGATAGAACGCCGCATCACGGGTTCAGCGTATAGCCCTGCTGCTGCAACAGCGCGTTCATGGTCATGGCGGACAGCGCCATCTGCACGCCGGGGATCAGGTCTTCCTTCGCCAGGCCCATGCCCGCGGCGCTCTGGCTGCACAGGTAGATCTGCACGCCGTGTTCCAACAGCGCCTCTATCAGCGGCAGGTTGGCGTTTTCCGCACCGTCCTTGCGCGCGGCATAGGCGTCTGCCTGCAGCAGGTCTGCGCCCGCACCGCCGTGCACCACGATGGCGACCTGGATGCGGTCCACCGGCACGCCAGCCCGCGCGTGCATGTTGATGAAGCGCGCCGCGCTTTCGAGGTGGCGGCTGACCGTGCCGGGCTCTGCCGCAGCAGACACGTCGAACACGTGGCGGAAGGCGGCATCGGCGGGCAGTTCCACGTCCAGCTCCACGTCGGCCACGGGGCCGAAGTCCTCGAACACCGGGCCGTAGGTGAAGCTGTCGGGATAGCCCTGCGCGGCAGCGGGGGCGCTGGTCATCAGCAGGGCGGCCAGGGCCAGTACAGTGGTTCGCATCATGTCACTCCTATCCTGCGGCCTTCTTCAAGGCCGTGCGTATCAAGTCGGCTTCCCCGGCGCCTTCGCCCAGTTCGCCCTGCGCCTCAGCCACCGCGCGGGCGGCCACGGCGGGCTTGAAGCCCAGGCCCTGCAAGGCGGCGATGGCATCGGCGCTGGCGCCGCCTGCGGGCGTTGCCGCCACGCCGCCTGCCGCGCCGCCGCCGGCAGCCGGACCGGGCATCGCGCCTGCCTTGTCCTTCAATTCGTTGACGATGCGCGCGGCCAGTTTCGGCCCCACCCCGTTGGCGCGCGCTACCGTGGCAGCATCGCCGCCGGCGCAGGCATCGCGCAGTTCGCCGGTCGACAGGGCAGACAGGATCGACAGCGCCACCTTCGAGCCCACGCCCTGCACCGTATCGAGCAGGCGGAACCAGTCGCGTTCCTCCGCACTGGCAAAGCCCAGCAGGCGCATGTCGTTCTCGCTCACCTGCATTTGCGTGCAGATGGTGCAGCTCTCCCCGCGCGCACCAAGCGTGCCCAGCGTCTTGGTGGAGCAATGGACGAGGTAGCCCACGCCGCCCACGTCGATCACCGCCCAGTCTTCACCGGTATCGTCGAGCGTGCCTGTCAGCTTTGCGATCATGGGCTTCCCTCTGCGCTATCGCTGCTTGAGCGCGGTTTGTTCCTGCCCGCAAGCGATCCGGAAAGCCAGCGCAAAGGCGCATTTGTCCGCAAGCGCGCCGCTAATGTGGAGCACATGGAGCACTGTCCTGGAAGCAAAACCGCAAGCCCACCCGAAGACCTCGATCGGCGGCACTGCAGAGGCGACAAGGCAGGACATGGTGCGGTGCTAGCGGCAGCGACCGGGCGTAGGAAAATGTCCGGCTACTCGACAGGCGCGCAACTTTCGCGCAAAGGCCCTGTCCCATGAGCTGGAACACATTCGGACGCGTCTTTCGCTTTACCACCTGGGGGGAAAGCCACGGCCCCGCGCTGGGCGTGGTGGTCGACGGGTGCCCGCCGGGCATCGAACTCAGCGAGGCGGACATCCAGCCTTACCTCGACGCGCGGCGGCCAGGGCAGTCGAAATATACGACGCAGCGGCGCGAGCCCGATGAAGTGCGCATCCTTTCAGGCGTGTTCGAGGGGCGCACCACCGGTACCCCGATCAGCCTGATGATCGAGAACACCGACCAGCGCAGCAAGGACTATTCCGAAGTCGCCAAGGCCTATCGCCCCGGCCACGCGGACTACACCTATGACGCGAAGTACGGCTTTCGCGACTATCGCGGCGGTGGCCGTTCCAGCGCGCGCGAGACGGCGGCACGCGTGGCGGCGGGCGCGATTGCGCGCAAGGTGATCCCCGAAGTCACGATCACGGGCTGGGTGGAGCAGATCGGCGAGGTGCCGCTGCTCTATTCGCGCTTCGACCGCGAGGAAATTGCCCGCAACCCGTTCTTCTGCCCCGACGCCGAGACGGTCACGCGGTGGGAGCAACTGGTGGACAACGCGCGCAAGAACGGCTCGTCACTGGGCGCGCTGGTCACCTGCTGGGCCGAAGGCGTGCCCGCTGGATGGGGCGCGCCGATCTATGCCAAGCTGGATAGCGAACTGGCCGCCGCGATGATGACGATCAACGCCACCAAGGGCGTGGAAATCGGCGATGGTTTTGCCGCTGTCACCAATACCGGCGAAACCAATGCCGACCCGATGCGCCCCGGCGCGGACGGCGGCGTCGAATTCGGCGCCAACCACGCAGGCGGCATCGCGGGCGGCATCTCCACGGGTCAGCCGGTCACTTGCCGGGTGGCCTTCAAGCCCACCAGCTCGATCCTGACGCCGGTGGATACGGTCACACGCGAAGGCGAAGCGACCGAAATCCGCACCAAGGGCCGTCACGACCCCTGCGTGGGCATTCGCGGCGTGCCGGTGGTCGAGGCGATGATGGCACTGGTGCTGGCCGACCAGAAGCTGCTGCACCGTGCCCAGGTAGGGCAGCCTTAGCAGGGCAAGGACCGCACAGTGCGGGTGACTAGTCGGCCGCGGTGATCGTTAGATCGCCCAGCGTGACGTTCATGTCCTCGCTCGTCACCGTCAGGTTGAATTCATCGCCGTTGTCGTTGGTACCACGCAGCGTGCGCTGGTTTTCGCGCGGGCTGGAAGCGGTCAGGTCGAAGCCGCGGCTTTCGGCCTCCGCGCGGTAATAGTCGAGCATCTGCTCGGCACTGTCGTTGGTGGTGAACAGCGCCATGGACATGCCCATTGCGCCCATGTTGGTCCGCACTTCGGCACCCGGATAGATCTCGAAGCCAAGCGCCAGTTCGCGGTCGGTATTGCCCGCGCCGACGACGGCCTCGTTTACCGCCTCCATCTCGTCTTGCAGGTCCGCTTCGCTATCGGCCCCGCCGCAAGCGACAAGCGCGGCGCAGGTCAGTAAAAGCATCGGATATTTCATGTTCCCCCCTTTGGTCGCTCGTAGTCGAAGGCGCAGTAGAACAGTGAGGGGATATGCTCGCAAGCTCGGCAAGCGGGGATGTGGGATACCGTCGACGAGATGAGACGCGATCGGAAAGCAGGTGGATTGCAAAAACCGCAATACCTGTTGCAGTTTCCGAAACGTGTTCGGCTTTGATCGATTATTTCGATGTTAGCAATCGCACAAAATCGCTTTTTTGCGATGCATCAATCTCTATCTGGCGCGTTGAGTTCACAAACACACCAAACCAGAAAAGGGAATACAGCAATGGGTATCATTGGCAGCACCATCAAGCCGTTCAAGGCCACCGCCTTCCAGGCCGGCAAGGATTTCTTCGACGTCACCGACGAAGACCTGAAGGGCAAGTGGAGCGTGTTCTTCTTCTATCCGGCCGACTTCACCTTCGTCTGCCCGACCGAGCTGGAAGACATGGGTGAAAAGTACGAAATGCTGCAGTCGATGGGCGTGGAAGTCTACGCCGTGTCGACCGACACGCACTTCAGCCACAAGGCCTGGCACGACACCTCGGAAAAGATCGCCAAGCTGAAGTTCCCGTTCCTGGGCGACCAGCTGCACACGCTGTCGAAGAACTTCGACGTGCTGCGCGAGGAAATGGGCCTGGCTGACCGCGCCACCTTCGTGGTCGACCCCGACGGCGTGATCCAGATCATGGAAATCACCTGCGAAGGCGTTGGCCGCAATGCCAACGAACTGACCCGCAAGATCAAGGCCGCCCAGTACGTTCGCGAGAACCCCGGCCAGGTCTGCCCGGCCGCCTGGGAAGAAGGCAGCGATACGCTGGCTCCCTCGCTGGACCTCGTCGGCAAGATCTAAGCCCGACCAATCCCCAAAGCGGGCGGTCCTGCACGGGTCGCCCGCACCCTTCCCGACACCGGTACCTTCCCCCCGATTGGCCGGTTCGGGTCGCGAAGAGACCCGGGGCATCCCCCATCCCCCCTCCCGCCCCGGGTCTCGACGCCGGTTTCACCGTCATTTCCCCAAGGAGACAGACATGCTCGACGCCACCATGACGCAGCAGCTCAAGGCCTATCTTGAGAACTTGCGCGAACCGATCGAACTCGTCGCCTCGCTGGGCGATGACGACAAGAGCGCGCAGACGCGCGAACTGCTGGAAGAGATTTCCGCGCTGAGCGACAAGGTCACCGCCAGTTTCGACGGCCATGACGAGCGCAAGCCCAGCTTCCTGATCCGCCGCGCCAGCGACGCCACCAAATGGGTGCGTTTCGCCGGCCTGCCGATGGGTCACGAATTCACTTCGCTGGTGCTGGCGCTGCTGTGGGCCGGCGGCCACCCGCCCAAGGTGGAGCAGGACGTGCTCGACCAGATCGCCGCGCTGGAGGAAGACCTCCACTTCGACATGTATTTCTCGCTGTCGTGCCACAATTGCCCCGACGTGGTGCAGGCGCTGACGCTGATGGCGCTCACCAACCCGCGCATTACCGCCACGCTGATCGAAGGCGGCACCTTCAAGGACGAGGTCGAAGCGCGCGACGTGATGGCCGTGCCCGCCACCTTCCTGAATGGCGAGCCGTTCTACAATGGCAAGATGAGCCTCGAGGAAGTGCTGGCCAAGGTCGACACCGGCGCCAGCGAAAAGGCCGCGGAAAAGCTTGCCGCCAAAGACCCGTTCGAAGTGCTGGTGGTGGGCGGCGGCCCGGGCGGCGTGGCTGCCTCCATCTACACCGCGCGCAAGGGTATCCGCACCGGCATCGCGGCCGAACGCTTTGGCGGCCAGCTGAACGATACGCTGGGGATCGAGAACCTGCCCGGCACCGAATACACCGAAGGCCCCAAGCTGACGGCAGACCTGGAACGCCAGGTGAAGGCGCAGGAATCCATCGACCTGATGAACCTCGCCACGGCTGCAAAGCTGGTGCCCGCCGCCCAGGATGGCGGCATGCACGAGGTACACCTGGAAAACGGCGCCGTGCTGAAGGCACGCAGCCTAATCCTGTCCACCGGCGCACGCTGGCGCGCGCTGGGCGTGCCGGGCGAGCAGGAATACCGCAACAAGGGCGTGGCCTATTGCCCGCACTGCGACGGCCCGCTGTTCAAGGGCAAGCGTGTGGCGGTGATCGGCGGCGGCAACTCCGGCGTCGAAGCCGCGATCGACCTGGCCGGCATCGTCGGCCATGTGACGCTGGTGGAATTCGACACCGCGCTGCGCGCCGACCAGGTGTTGCAGGACAAGCTGCGTTCCATGCCCAATGTCGAAATTCTGGTGAACGCCCAGACCACGCAGATCACCGGCGACGGCAACAAGGTGAACGGCCTGGTCTACAAGGATCGCGCATCGGGCGAAGAGCACGACGTGGCGCTGGAAGGCGTGTTCGTGCAGATCGGCCTGGTGCCCAACACCGAATGGCTGAAGGACAGTGGGCTGGAACTGAGCAAGTATGGCGAGATCCAGATCGACAGCCGCGGCGCCACCAACCTGCCCGGCATTTTTGCCGCGGGCGACTGCACTACCGTGCCCTACAAGCAGATCGTGGTGGCCATGGGGGCAGGCAGCAAGGCCGCGCTGTCGGCCTTCGACTACCTGATCCGCAACGCCGCAACCGAAGAGGAAGCGGTCGCCGCCTGATCGCTTGCCGAACGGACCATTTTCGGACCCGGCGCTGTCACTGACGGCGCCGGGTCTTTTCTTTCGGGCGCGAAAATCGAGCGCTCTGACGCCTGAACGCCATATCCGATCAATCAGTTCCAACTTATCGATTGGACGGATTACAGGATCAAGCGCATCCTTTCCGCATTGATGAGTCGAAAGTAACGAGAGAGGAGAGCACTAATGGACGCAAAGACCGGTTCAATCAGCGGCGAATGCCCGTTCAAGCACGACATGGGCGAACGCCCGCTGCTGGGTCGCACCAACGAGGATTGGTGGCCCAATACCATGCCGCTGGGCATGATTACCGATCGCGGGATTTCCCCCAGCCCGATGGATCCCGATTTCGACTATGCCGAAGCGTTCAAGTCGCTCGACCTTGCCGCAGTGAAGGCAGACCTGACTGCGCTGATGACAGACAGCCAGGATTGGTGGCCGGCAGACTATGGCCACTATGGCCCCTTCATGATCCGCATGGCCTGGCACGCTGCCGGCACCTATCGCATCTATGACGGTCGCGGCGGTGCGGGCGAGGGGCAGCAGCGCTTTGCCCCGCTCAATTCCTGGCCCGACAACGGCAACCTCGACAAGGCCCGCCGCCTGCTGTGGCCGGTCAAGCAGAAGTACGGCGATGCGCTGAGCTGGGCCGACCTGTTCGTGCTGGCGGGCAACGTCGCCATCGAGAGCATGGGCGGCCCGACCTTCGGCTTCGGCGGCGGACGCCCCGACGTCTATTACCCGGAAAAGGTCTATTGGGGCACCGAAGACGAGTGGGTGAACACCGGTGCTGTGACGCGTATCGAGCCCGAGCGCGGTTACGAGGACATCGAGGATCCGCTGGCCGCGATCCAGATGGGCCTGATCTACGTCAACCCCGAAGGCCCCGGCGCCAACCCCGACGACATGGAAGGCATGGCCCGCGACATTCGCGAGACGTTCGCCCGCATGGCCATGAACGACGAGGAAACCGTCGCGCTGACCGCCGGCGGCCACACCTTCGGCAAGTGCCACGGCAACGGCGATGCCGCGCTGCTGGGTGACGCGCCCGAAGGCGCACCGATCCAGGCGCAGGGCTTTGGCTGGGACAACCCCAATGCCGATGGCCTGCCCGATTCGGCGATCACCTCTGGTATCGAGGGGCCGTGGACCAACACCCCCTTCGAGTGGAGCCAGAACTACTTCCGCCTGCTGTTCAAGTACGAATACAAGAAGGTGAAGTCCCCCGCCGGTGCCTGGCAGTGGACGCCGATCGACCCCGAGCCCGAAGACATGGCGCCGTCCGCCGGCGATCCCAATGTCAAGGTGCCCACGATCATGACCACCGCTGACATGGCGATGAAGATGGACCCGGAATATCGCAAGATTTCCGCCCGCTTTGCCGAGGATCACGAGGCCTTCAAGGATGCCTTCGCCCGCGCGTGGTTCAAGCTGACTCACCGCGACATGGGGCCCAAGGCGCGCTACCTCGGCCCGGAAGTGCCGGATGAAGACCTGATCTGGCAGGACCCGGTTCCGGCCGGTACCACGCCGTCCGATGCCGACGTGTCGGCTTTCAAGGACGCGATCCTTGGCAGCGGCCTTTCCGTCAGCGAACTGGTGAAGGCGGCCTGGGCTTCGGCTTCGACCTATCGTCGCACGGATCATCGCGGCGGCGCCAATGGTGCCCGCGTGCGCCTGGCCCCGCAGAAGGACTGGGCGGTCAACGATCCTGCCGAACTGGGCAAGGTGCTGGCCAAGATCGACGAACTGCGCGGCAACCTGTCGATGGCCGATGCCATTGTGCTGGCCGGCAGCGCAGCGGTGGAGAAGGCGGCGAAGGATGCCGGGCACGACGTCAGCGTGCCCTTCACCGGCGGTCGCGGCGATGCCAGTGACGAGCAGACCGATGCCGAAAGCTTCGACTGGCTGAAGCCGAGCGCCGACGCCTTCCGCAACTATCGTGCAGGCAAGCTTTCGGTGAAGACCGAGGACGCGATGGTCGACCGGGCCGACTTGCTGGGCCTGACCATCCCCGAACTGGCGGTGCTGGTAGGCGGCCTGCGCGTGCTGGGTGCCAACACCGGCAACACGGCGCACGGCGTGTTCACCGACCGCAAGGGGCAGCTGACCAACGACTTCTTCGTGAACCTGCTCGACATGGCGACCAGGTGGGAAGCCACGGACGAGGACGAAGAGGAATTCGTCGGCAAGGACCGCAAGACCGGCGCGGACAAGTGGACCGCCACCCGCGCCGACCTGGCCTTCGGCTCCAACTCGCAGCTGCGCGCTGTGGCCGAAGTCTATGCCCAGAACGGCAACGAAGCGAAGTTCGTCAAGGACTTCCTGGCCGCCTGGACCAAGGTGATGAACGCCGATCGCTTCGACCTGGCCTGAGCCCGGTCGCCGGAACGGCAGCAACAAAGAGGCCCCCGGTAGCTATGCCGGGGGCCTTTTTCTGTTGTGCATTTCGCGTTAGCCTCTTGGACATAGGGGGTTTTTCATGCGTCACCTGTTGCTCGCCACCATCTTGGCCTTGCTTGCTGTCGGCCCCGCACTGGCGCGGCAACCGGTGATCGACATGCATGTCCATGCCGACACCGTGGCGGATTACCCGCCCGGAATGCAGTACTGCGTGCCGCTGATGGATAACGAGCCGGTGCTCGACCACTCGCGACCCTATGCCGAACAGTACGGGGCAGCCTGGTTCGATGCCGCATGTGACGATCCGCTGATCGCCGCAACCAGCGATGAGGATCTGCTGGCACGCACGATCGAACGGCTGGAGGCGAACAATGCCATCGCCCTGCTGCAGGGCTCGCCCGAGCGCGTACGCGCATGGATGGCCGCCGCGCCGGATCGCTTCATTCCCAGCGTGGACCTGCGCTTGGGCCGCAGCAACCCGCCGCTGGATATCGAGACAATGCGCCGACTGTTTACCGATGGCGGCTTCGTGATGCTGGGCGAAGTTACCAACCAGTATGTCGGCATCGAACCGGACGACGACCGCATGCGGCCCTACTGGGCGTTGGCAGAAGAGCTGGACGTTCCTGTGGGCTACCACATGGGTCTCGGTCCGCCGGGAGCAGCCGCGTTCTATCCCGAATTCAGCGTGGCGACAGGCAATCCGCTGCTGCTTGAGCCGATCCTGCGCCGCCATCCTGGCCTTCGCATCTCGATACAGCACATGGCCTTCGGCTTTCACGACGAGCTGAAGATGATGCTGTGGACTTACCCGCAGCTGTATGTCGAAATCAGCGGTCCGATCACCTGGTCGGACGACTTCCACACCTACCTGCGCGATCTGGTCGATGCCGGGCTGGCTGGCCGGATCATGTTCGGCACCGATTCACTGGTGTGGCCCGACATGCTGGACCGCAGCATCGCGATAATAGAGGACGCGGACTACCTCACCGAGCAGCAGAAACACGATATCCTGTTCGGCAACGCCGTGCGCTTCCTGAAGCTGGACGAAAGCGAAGCCCGGGCCCGCGCCACGGGTGGCTAGAACCAGCCCTTGCCCTTCAACGGGCCGACATTGGCCCGGCTGACGGGTGCTTCCAGGCCGTTGTCCAGCACCAGGCGCACGTTGCGCCCTTCGCGCCTGATGTCGGCGACCGCGCCGCGCGCCACCCACCAGCTGCGGTGGACCTGTTCGCCGTCAAGCCCGTCCAGCTCCGCCACGGCATCGCGCATGCGCATCAGCACCAGTTCGCTGCCCAGCGCCGTGTGCGCGCGCACGTAGTGGTCCTCCATCTCCAGCGCGATCAGATCGGTGCCGATTTCTGGCGGCAGGCGGTCGAGGAAGCGCGGTTCGGGCCGGGCGCCCGGTTGTGCCGATGCCGGTGCAGGATCGGGCGCATCGTCCTGTCGCGGGTGCAATGCAGGCGAACGTTCGAGCAGGTGGAACAGCACGGTGATCCCCGCCCCCACGATCAGCACGTTGACATAGGTGCCGAACGCCTCGTCCAGTCGCGGCCAGCGGAAATCGCGGCCGATGAAACCCAGCGACCAGATCGCCAGCGCCATCGGCACAGTCGCGATCAGCACGGCGGCCACCCACAGCGCCCATTCGGGCAAGTCCAGTTTCCGGCCCCACGGCACCACCACGGCGGTGATCGGCGAGTAACAGGCATAGCCCGCCAGCGCGAGGCCGACCCAGTAGACCAGCCGCAGCTCGATCGGATCGTTGAAACTGCCGAAAGGGCCCAGCAGCGCCAGCACCACGCCGATCACCAGCATGATCGACAAGTCGACGATAAGGCGCCGCAACAGCGGCGATCCGGACGTGGTGGCGCGGGTCATTGCAGCGGCAAACTAGCGCCCGTTCGCGCTTCGTAAAGTGGCAAACCCTCGGGAACAGGCGCATTTCACGAAGACCGCGGGCAGGCGGCGAAGGGCGCGTTGCGGGCGAGCGGGCACGCGGCAGGAAAGGTTGCAACACCCACCAAGACGGAGTTCCCGCCATGAACGCCCTGACTTATGCCAACCCGTTCCACCGTCCCGCCGGCGCCCTCGACCTCAGCCCGCTGGTGCGCGCGATCGTGATCGTCTCGGGCAGCGTGATGACCGCGCTGTGCCTCTATGCCGTTGCCCGCGCGCTGCTGGGCCAGACGCCGGACCTGCCGCATTTGCAGAACATCGCGGTGGCTATCCACGTCACCACCGTGCTGCCCTGCGTGCCGCTCGGCCTCTACCTGCTGCTGGCACCCAAGGGCACGGCCCTGCACAAGCAACTGGGCAAGCTGTGGGTGGCGCTGATGGTGGTGACAGCCACGGCCACGCTGTTCATCTACAACGGCACCCATTTCAGCTGGATCCACATCTTCGTACCCGTCACCTACCGCGCGGCCTGGCTGATCGTATCCAAGGCGCGCCGCGGCGACATTCGCGGGCATCGTAACGAGATCGTCGGCCTGTTCCTTGGCGCGCTGATGATCCCCGGCGTCTGGGCTTTCCTGGGCGAAGGGCGGCTGATGAACGTGATGCTGCTGGGCTAGTGCGCTATCGCTGGCGACGCAGCACCAGGTAAAGCGCACCCTCGCCCCCGTGGCGGCGGTGCGCCTTCCTGATCGCGGCAATGTCTCCGGCGTGCTGGCCCGCTGCCAGCCAGTCGAGGATCTTGGCCCGGATCGCCCCGCGCCGTTCCGCCCGGTCGGCAGCGTGGACCGGGCGCGGCTTGCCGGTAATCACCAGCACCAGCCGCGCGCCCATGGCCTTGGCCTGGGTTATGCCGCTGTCGAGCCGGCGATAGGCCTGTTCCAGCGTGTGGCCGTGCAGGTCGAGCGTGAAATCGGGGTCCATCCCCGCGCGCGACAGGCGGCGCTCCCAGTGCGAGTCGAGGCCCGGCGAGGGTTTCGGCGCAGCAGTGGGCTGCGGTGCGGGGTGGTGCAGCGGCACGTGGCTGTGGCGCTGCTTCAGTTTCTTGGGCTGCGGAACAGGCGAAGGAGGGTTGCCGACAGGCTTGGCGTGGTCCGCATCCGCCTTTGCCGGCGGCGTCCGGTGCAGCGGTTTCACCGTCGAGGCCACCTTGTTCCACAGCGCGCTTTCCTCGGGCGAGAGGCCGCGCGGCGCCCGGCTCATCGCTCGTCCCCCACGCCCAGCCTTGCTGCCGAGGCAAGCGGCAACAGCACCAGCGCGGTGCCGCGCCCGCTCATCCCGCCGGCGGTGTCGCGCGCGCGCTGGCCTGCGCCCCAGAAGGTGTCGAAGCGGTTGGGCCCTGTAATCGCGCCGCCGGTATCCTGCGCCACCCACAGGCCATCGGCCTCGTCGCGGTCGAGGTCGAGCACCACGGGCGCCCCGTAAGGCACGAAATCGGGATCGACCGCGACCGTGTTCCCTGCCGACACCTTCACGCCGATGGAGCCCAGCGGCCCTGCCCCTTCCAGCACGCGGAAGAACACCCAGCTTTCGTTCATGCGCATCAGCGCGTCGCCATCCGCCGGGTTTTCGCGAATGTATTGCATGATGCCCTGCATCGAGCCGGGATATTGCCCCGGCCCGTCGCCCAGCAGCCCGCGCTCGCGCATCACCCCGCCGATGCCGGTGTAGGCATGGCCGTTCTGCCCGGCATAGCCGATGCGCAGCACTTCGCCTTCGGGACTGATCAGCTGGCCGCTGCCCTGGATCTGCAGGAAGAAGAATTCCACCGGGTCCGCTGCCCAGCCGATTTCGAGCCCGCGCCCTTCCAGCGCACCGTCCTCGATCTCGCCGCGGGTGTAATAGGGCACGCAACGACCGTCCGGCGTACGGCGCGACAACGGCGGGCGCCCCTCGCGTTCGGCTTCGGGCGTGCCGTCGCGCCAGCAGCGCTCCAGGTCTTCCGGCACGCCGTAGACGGGCACGTCGAACCCTTCGCGGCGCGTGGCACTGCCCGCGATATGCGGTTCGAAATAGCCGGTGGCAAAGGCCTGCCCGTCGCCCACCACCACCGGAGTAAACCAGGCGGCGAAGAACGCGGCGGCATCGGTGCGTGGCCAGGTCGTCGCCGCATCGCATGGGCCGATCCAGTCGTCGGGCTGCGTCAGTCCCGACACGTCTTCGCGGGTGCGCGGCACGTGGCAGCTGGCGACGAAGGCATCCAGCGCGTGGCTGGCATCGATCGGGCGAATGGGCAGCTCGGCAAAGGCAGGCCCGGCAGAGACACCAAGGATCGCCGCATTGGGCGCAACCGGGCTGGGTTGCCCATCCCCGCCTGGGGGAATGATGCGCGAGCAGCCCGCCAGAAGCGCAAGCGTTGCCAGACAGGTGAAGAGGCGCGCGGTGGTCACGCGCCGGGCGCTATCAGCCCTGGTCGGTCTCGTCGAGCAGCCACTGCGGATCGTTGCTGCGCACGTCGCGGCTGAAGGTCCAGATGTCGCGGCTTTCCACGGCATCGTCCAGCGAACCGGCGATCACGTTGCCGTCCTTGTCGCGGCTGACGCTGGCAATGTCGGACACGAAGCGCACGGCGATGCGCGCCATCTTGCCGTCCAGCTGGGCGGAATGAACGGTCACGTCCTCGATCCGGATCAGGCGGTTGTCCATGGTGATGCCGGCTTCGTTGCGCTCGTCGATGACGGAGGCGAAGCTCTCGTAGACATCGTCGTCGCACAGTTCCTTCAGCTCGTCCTTGTCGCCCTTCCAGAACGATTCCAGTACCACTTCGTAGGCGCCCTTCGCGCCTTCGAGGAAGCCCAGCAGTTCGAAGCTGCGGTCGGCGCCGGAAATCTCGCGCAGGCCGCGTTCGATGGCAGGCGGGAAACCGGCCAGCGCGCGGTCGCCTTGCGGGGAATCGACATTCGGCTGCGCCACCACCTGCGGGGCGGACTGTTCGTCCGGCCGTTCGAAACGGTTGGTGGGAATGATCTCTTCCTCATGCTCTGCCCGGCGGCCCAGCACCGAATACAGCCGCATGCCCAGGAAGGCGGCGATCATGGCGAGGATGACGATTTCTACGATCACGAAACTTTCCCAATCTGCCCACGGGATACCAAGGCGCGGGCGTTAACTCCTATTGTGGCCGAGATAGGCACCAATATCAATTGAACAAGCTCGCCTTAAGTAACCCTGAAGCACGCATGCAACAGTCTGCCGCGATTTCGCCTCGCCAAGGCGCGGCATTGCGGCCATCCGCAAGGGGTGATAGGCGCGCGCCCAGAATTTTGTCCGCGCGCAACCCCATGCGCGCCCAACCAGCAGTGAAAGACAAGCGAATCATGGCCGACGAAGGCGACGTTCTCAAGAATCTCGACACCGCAGCCGCCCCCAATGGCAACGACACCGCGCCGGTGGCGGGCATCATCTCGCAATATGTGAAGGATCTCTCGGTCGAGAACCCGAACGCCCCTGCATCCTATCGCTGGCAGGACCAGCCTAAGATGGACGTGCAGTTCAACATCGGCGCCAAGCCCGCCAGCGACGACGTGACCGAAGTGGAACTGAAGGTCACCGTCACCGCCAAGATGGAACAGGGCACCGCCTATATCGTGGACCTGGCCTATTGCGGCCTGATCGGCATCCGCAACATGAACGAGGCGCAAAGCCACGCCTTCATCTATGCCGAGGCGCCGCGCATCCTGTTCCCCTTCGCCCGCCGCGTGATTTCCGACGCGATCCGCGATGCCGGCTTTGCCCCGCTGATGCTCGATCCGATCGACTTCAACGGCCTCTACGTCCAGCGCATGCAGCAGCAGCGCGCGGCGGAAGGCCAGGGCGGCGCAGCCCCGGCGGCAGAAGCCCCGACCGGCGGCGAAGGCTGAGCCACAGGCTGGCAGCGGGCGCCTGAACGATGAGCCTGCTCAAGAACGTCGGGACGATCGGCTCGCTCACCATGGTGAGCCGGGTGGCGGGCATGGCGCGCGAGATGATCTTCGCGCGCGTGCTCGGCGCGAACGAGGTGACCGATGCCTGGTTCCAGGCGCTGATAATCCCCAACGTGTTCCGCCGCCTGTTTGCCGAAGGCGCCTTTTCGGCGGCCTTCGTGCCGATGTTCTCAAAGCGCCTGCACGGGGCTGGCAACGGGGGGCACTGCGAGGCGGGCGAGGATGGCCTTGCCGAAGCGCGCGCCTTCTCGCAGGACGTGATCTCCGTCTTCGTGCCCGCGCTGATCCTGCTCACCGCGATTTTCGAGATCGCCATGCCGGGCGTGATCTGGCTGCTGGCAGACAAGCCCATCAATGCTGCCAAGTTCGACTATTCGGTCGATTTCGCGCGGATCATGTTCCCCTACATCCTGCTGGTCAGCGTGGTGACGCTGCTGACGGGCATGCTCAATTCGGTCTCGCGCTTCGGACCGGGCGCGAGTTTCCCGATCATCTTCAACCTCGTGCTGATCGTCACCCTGCTGGCGTTAGAGGCCACCAATGGCCTGGACAGCACGGTCGTCGCCATGGGCTACGTGGTTGCCTGGGCCATCCCCGTGGCCGGCGTGCTGCAGCTGGCCTGGCTGGTATACTGGGCGCACAAGGAAGGGTTCCGCCCGCGCTGGATTTCCCGCCCGCGGCTGACGCCCGAGGTGAAGCGGCTGGGCATCATCGCCTTGCCTGCCGCGATCGGCGGCGGGGCCTACCAGATCAATACCCTGCTGCAGGTCTATTTCCTCAACCAGCTGGAAGGCAGCGCGGTGAGCTGGATGAACTATGCCGACCGGCTGAACCAGCTGCCGTTGGGGATCATCGGCATTGCCCTCAGCACCGCCATCCTGCCGACGCTCAGCAAGTTCGTGGGCGCGAATGACAAGCAAGGCGCTGCGCGCGTGCAGTCCAACGCCATCGAGCTGGGCATGCTCCTCACCCTGCCCGCCGCCGTGGCGCTGGCGGTGTGCGCGGTGCCCTTCATCACCATGATCTTCCAGGGTGGCCGGTTCGATGCCGACGATGCGCAGGTGACAGGCGGGGTTCTGGCCATGCTGGTGGCGGGCCTGCCTGCCTATGTGCTGGTAAAGGTGCTGGTGCCCAGCTTCTATGCCCGCAGCGACACGCGCACGCCGGTCTACGCCGCCTTTGCCGCGCTGGCGGTGTTCATCGGTTTCAACGTGGCCTTCCTCCACCGCTTCGGGGTTGAAGGCGTGGCTGCGGCCAGCGTGATCGGCGCGTGGCTCAACTGCGCCATCCTTTACGCCGTGCTGCGGATGCGCGGGCACTATGCGCTCGACTGGCCACTGCTGGGACGCCTTGCCGGCCAATTGGTGGCCGCTGCCGCCATGGGCGCCGCGCTCTACTACACCCGCGACCTGCTAGTAGATTACTACGCCGCCGGCCTGTTCGCGCGGCTGCTGGCGCTGGGCGTGCTCGTCGCCTGCGCGGTGGTGGTCTATTTCGGCGTTGCCTTCGCCATCGGCGCGGTCAGCCGCGAACGGCTTGCCGCCTTCACGAAGAAGCGCGAACCGCAAGGCTGACAGACCTGGCGCTGACCTGCTTGCCCCGCCGCGCCCTTGTGCTAAGGCGCGCTGCCATGACTGCAATGACCCTCTCGACCGGTTCGGCTCCGCTGCGTTTCGCAGTGCGTGGGCGGGCGGCCTGGCGATGGCTGGGGCACGCTTGATCCAAGCGCCTCCGGCCCGGGCCTGACGGGCTGCCAAACAGCTATTACAAGAGAGTTTCTTCGATGATCGTCGTTTCCGGAATCCAGCCCACGGGCAAGCCCCACCTTGGCAACTACCTGGGCGCCATCCGCAATTACGTGAAACTGCAGGACGAGGCCGTGGCGCAAGACGGCACCTGCCTGATCTTCCTCGCCGACCTGCACGCCATCAGCCTGCCGCACGACCCGAAAGAGCTGTACGATTCCACGCTGGAAATGGTCGCCACGCTGGTCGCCTGCGGCCTCGACCCCAACAAGACCGTGCTGTTCAACCAGGCGCAGGTTCCCGCCCATGCAGAGCTGCAATGGCTGCTGAACGGCACCGCGCGCATGGGCTGGCTCAATCGCATGACGCAGTGGAAGGACAAGGCCGGCAAGAACCGCGAAGGCCAGTCCGTCGCGCTGTTCAGCTACCCTGTGCTGCAAGCCGCCGACGTGCTGCTGTACCAGGCCACCCACGTGCCCGTGGGCGAGGACCAGAAGCAGCACCTGGAACTGGCGCGCGACATCGCGCAGAAGTTCAACAACGATTTCGCTTCGGAAGAAGCGCCGGTGTTCACCCTGCCCGACCCCTACATTCCCGAAACGGCCGCACGGATCATGTCCTTGCGCGATGGGACCAAGAAGATGAGCAAGTCGGACCCGTCCGACATGAGCCGCATCTCCCTTACCGACGATGCCGACACGATGGCGCAAAAGGTGAAGAAGGCGAAGACCGACCCCGAACCGCTCCCAAGCGAAGTGGAGGGACTGGCCGAGCGTCCCGAGGCGCTCAACCTCGTCACCATCTACGCCGCGCTGGCGGAAACCTCGGCAGAGGCGGTGCTGACCGAACATGGCGGGGCAGGCTTCGGCCAGTTCAAGCCCGCGCTGGCAGAGCTGATGGTGTCGGTCCTCTCGCCCATCCGCGATCGGTTCGTGGACCTGAAGGACGACCGCGAGCAGCTCGATGCGATTCTCGCGCGCGGGGCCGCGCAGGCGCGTGAACTGGGCACGCCGACGCTGGACGCCGCCTACAAGGCGCTGGGCCTCGTGCGCGGCTAAGGTCCTGCCACCGCGGAGAAATCGCGGGATCACGGCCCGGCACCAGTTCAAGCCCGGTTCACTCTGTCCTTGCTATCGCACGCCATATCGCAGAAATTTGCGGGCGTGGAATGAGGGACCGCGCGCGCACGGTCGCCAATAGAGAGAATTGCCATGTTCGAATCCCTGTCCTTCACGCGTGGGCTCAAGCTCGCGACGATTCCCGCGCTTGCGCTGGGCCTTGCCGCTTGCGCCACGCCCTTCCGCGCCGACGTCTCGCGCTTCGAAAGCCACCTGCCTGCACCTGCGGGCCAGAGCTTCTTCGTCGTGGCCGACGACCCTGCGCTGGCGGGCGGCCTCGAATTCGCGCTCTATGCCGACTACGTCGAGGCCGAGATGGCAGAGCTGGGCTATGTCCAGGCCGCCGCACCCGAAGAGGCCACGCTGCTGGTGCGCTTCGACTATGGCGTGGACGACGGGCGCGAGCGTATCCGCTCCTCGGGCTTTGGCTATGGCTTCCGCGATCCGTTCTACAGCCCGTGGCGTACCTATCGCCGCCCGATCGTGTTCCGCGACCGCGACGGCAACACGCGCATCGCCTATATCCCGACGCGCAGCTGGGGCTTCGGCTGGTACGACCCCTTCTTCGACCGCGGGCCGGATGTGACCAGCTACACCGTCTACACCAGCGGGATCGAACTGAAGATCGATGACGCGCAGACGGGTGAGCGGCTGTTCGAAGGCAATGCCCAGGCCGCCTCCACCTCCAACCGCTTGCAATACCTGGTGCCCAACCTGGTGGACGCCATGTTCACCGATTTCCCCGGCAACTCGGGCGAAACCGTGCGCATTTCCATCGCCCCGGAAGACCAGCCCGTGCGCCGCGACGGGCGCTGATCGCAGGTCCATACGCAAAGACAAGAGGGTGGCTCTCCCGCACGGGGTAGCCACCCTTTTGTTGTGCGCTATCAACAGCTAGCCTTGCTGCGAAGGGGAGAACCATGACCAGAGCCGCCACCTCGGCCATCATCGCTGCCGCCGCGCTGTGCACTGGCGGGCAGGCACAGGCCCAGTCGCGAACCTACGAACCGCAAGGCGCGTGGAGCGTCGAGCAAAGGGACGAATACTGCGCCCTCTCGCGCGAGTTCGGTGGGGCTGGCGAACCGGTCACCCTCTATTTCTATTCCTACGGCCCCATGGGCAGCCTTCGCATCACGCTGGAAGGCGAGGACCTGCCGCGCAATTCGAACAAGGCCCGCATCGGGAGCGCCGGCTTCGGCGACGTGGCCGACATGCAGGACCTGCACGTCATCGTCGGCCAGCGCGGCGATGCCGGGACGCTGAATTTCCTCACCTATCGCCCCGACGGGGGCCTGCGCTTCGGCTATGCCTGGTCAGCCGAGTGGGACGTTTCGATGGACGTGTGGTTCGATCCGCAAGCCACACGCCTCACCGTGGATACCGACGAGATGGAGCCGCTCTCGTTGGAGCTTGGCCCGATGGCCGATGCGCTGGCCGAGCTGCGCGCCTGCGAGCAGGCCCTGTTCGACAGTTGGGACCTCGACGTGCCGCCCGCAGCCGACCTGGCCAGCCCGCCGGTAATCGAGAACGGGCGGCAGGTGGTGCGCGCCATCATCCGACCTCCGGCCATGCTCATCAACCGTTCCAGCCAGATGGTGCAGGTGCGGCTGGTGATTAACGAGGCGGGCGAAGTGGACGACTGCGTGCTGCAATCCCCCAACTGGCGCCCGCGCGATGCCCGCGGGGTGTGCCGGATGTTCCGCGACATCGGCGAATACCGCCCCGCGCGCAATGCCGCTGGCGAGGCCGTGCCCGGCCTGCTGCGCGGCTACTACCTGATGCTGATCTACGACTAGGCTGGCCTTGATGGGATGCTCGCCTCTGCAGGCCTGCTCACGACCCAATTGCGGTCATTCGCAGAAGCCGCCTATTCGCGAAGACTCGACTTCCAAGATCTTGCAAAGGTCCGCCCCCTTTTGCACAAGAACGTAATGGATAGTTTCAAGCTTGCGATTGCTCTCGCGCCTGCTTCGCTCCTTCTGGCCACTCCTGCTCAGGCCATGCCTGATGATGTTGAGGAACTTAGAAACATCATCCAGACAGAATATGGCGGCAATGCCAGCGCCTATGTGGAAGACGAGCGGGGCGACTTCCGCCGGATGGGCTGTCGTGGTCGGGTCGACCTTCTGCAGGCGCTATTTGATGCCGGCTTTGATCTTCGCGATGTGTCGTTCGATACCATCCGTCGGGCCGCCTATTGCGCTTTCGAGAATGGGGAGATGGGTGCGCTTGAATTGCTGCTGACGCCGGACGTCCTGTCGGCTTACGAGGCAAGCGAATTCGGGGAAGGCAACTCTGCTACGCTCCTGCGCATCGCGATCTACTGGGACAGCTATGCTCGCGTACGATACCTGCTGGAAAACGGCGTGCACGCTTTGGAAAATGATGAGGAATACGCAGTCCTGACGCGTGAGGAACAGCTGCTTCTCGCGGCGGAGGATGCGCTGGACCGGGAGAAGGAAGACGCCATCCGCGCCTTCCAGGATGCGGGATTCGGATACCTGCTCGATGCGGCACGCAACGAGGACAACGTCCGATACGTTGAGCAGCGTGCTAGAGGAAACGGTGAAGGGCCGGATCTGTTGGGCGGCCTAGCCGGGGCCGCACTTGGCGCTTCCCTGGGCGGCGGAGCGGGTGCTGCGCTCGGCTTGCTGGCCGGCACCACCAGTGGTTCTGACAGCAACGATGGCGACGGGAACGGAACAGGAGCTGGTGGCCCGCTTCCGCTGGCAACGAACAGGGTCGAACTGGGTCTGCGGGCAAACGCTGTGAGGAGCCCTCGCCGCGGGCTTGGTGTGAAAGAGATCCTTCCCGAAGGACCGGGCGATTTGGCAGGCCTTGCTGTCGGTGACGTTATCCTGAGCATTGCCGGTGAACCCGTCGCGGGGCGCGGCTCGCTTTACGTGGCAACCGAAAAGGCTTTCGGCATGCAAGAGTTCGAAGTCGAATACTTCAGAGACGGCGAAGTCTCCACCACAGTGTTCGACCGTGTGCGCCCGGAGGTTGCCGATGCGGAAACCGAGCCCGTGCCGGCCGAAGATGCGGCACAGGTGACTGGTCCGATGGCTTCCGGGTCCGGGGACGTGCTGAGTGAGTTGGAGCGGCTGGGCGACCTGCGTGATCGCGGGATCATATCGGAAGATGAGTTTGAGATGCTAAAGGCGGGGATACTCGAAGGATCGTAGTGTATTTTCTGACGTCTGCTTCCCACCCCAAGAGCGGACAGCAAGCTTCACCGGGCGCTCACAGCGCCCCGTGCCCCCCGGTGGAGCCGAAGCCCCCTTCGCCGCGTGTCGTCTCGTCCAGTTCGTCCACCTCTTCCCACTCGCCTTGCGTCACCGGCGAGATCACCAGCTGCGCCACGCGGTCGCCGCGCTGGATGGGGAAATTGTCCTGCGAATGGTTGATGAGGATGATCTTCAGCTCGCCGCGATAGTCGCTGTCGATGGTGCCGGGCGTGTTGGGCACGGTGATGCCGTGCTTGAGCGCAAGGCCCGAACGCGGGCGCACCTGGATCTCGTAGCCCGGCGGGATGGCGACGGCAAAGCCGGTGGCCACCGCGTGGCGCGCGCCGGGGCGCAGCGTCACATTCTCTGCCGCGACCACGTCCATCCCCGCTGCGCCTTCGGTGGCATAGGCGGGCAGGTCCAGACCGTGCCCGTGCGGCAGGCGCTTGAGTTTGACGGGGATACGATCAGTCATCGGCAGTCAGTTTCCCGGCAATTTCCTCGACCAGCTTGTGGGCCACGTCCTGCTTGGTCATCGGGTCCCAATGCTCCACCTTGCCTTCCTTGACGAGGTGCACCTGGTTGTTGTCCCCGCCCATCACGTCGCCCGAGACATCGTTGGCCACGATCCAGTCGACGCCCTTGCTCTTGCGCTTCTTGCGGGCGTTGTCGACCACGTCGTTGGTCTCTGCGGCAAAGCCGATCAGCAGGTCGGGCCGCTTCGGATTTGCCGCCACGCTGGCCAGGATATCGGGGTTCTCGGTCAGCACCAGCGCCGGCGGGGCAGCGCCGCGCTTCTTGATCTTGATGTCGTTGTAATCCTTGGTCCGCCAGTCTGCGACGGCGGCGGCCATCACGGCGGCATCCACCGGCAGCGCCTCGCGCACGGCCTTGGCCATGTCTTCCGCGCTTTCGACATCGATCCGCTCCACCCCCAGCGGGGTGCGCAGGTGCACGGGGCCAGTCACCAGCGTAACCTTGGCGCCTGCCGCGGCAGCAGCGGCGGCAATGGCAAAGCCCTGCTTGCCGCTGGATCGGTTGGCGAGGTAGCGCACCGGGTCGATCGGCTCGTGCGTGGGGCCGGCGGTGACGAGGATATGCTTCCCGTACAGCGGGCGGTGCTCGATATCCTGCTCGAAGGCGGGCTGGCCCGCCAGCGGGTCGAAGGTATCGATCGGGTCGAGTTCGGGCGACTGCACGTGGCCGGGTTCCAGCGGGTTGACCGGCGCAGCGGCTTCCTCCCCCTCGAACGGCTGCGGGGCTTCCTGCCGCGCGTTCACCTCGTGGTTGATCGCCTCGCGGTCGGTCGGTGGGGCGGCCTTGGCCTTGCCCTTGGTCGCCATCAGGTGTTCGGCGCCGGAATAGTCCGGCTCGGGCAGGTCGGGGCCGGTATAGGCGGTCTCGCCTTCCAGTTCCTCGCCTTCCCCTTCGTCATCGTAGGTGACTTCGTCTTCCTCGATCCTGCGCGGGTTGGAGCGCGGGATGATGCTTGCCAGCATGCCGGCAAGGCCTCCGGGTTGATCCTTGCCCAGGTCGCTGTCGTCTTCGTAGTCTTCCTCTTCCGCGCCAGCTTCCACGGCGCGCAGGTAATCCTCGATATCCTGTCCCGCGATACCCGGATCAAGGCCCAGCATGTCGGCGATTTCCAGCCACACCATTTCCGGTTCGGGCAGGCGGCCGGGGCCGAATTCGCCGCAGGCCATGGCGCCTTCGTCGGGCGTCATCACCCGCACGCCGGATTCTCGCAGCCATTCGATGTTGCGCTGGGTCGCCTCATGCTCCCACATCTTCACGTTCATCGCGGGCACGGCCAGCACCGGCTTGTCGGTGGCAAGGATCAGCGTGGTGGCAAGGTCGTCGGCAATCCCGGCGCTCATCTTCGCCATCAGGTCTGCCGTGGCTGGGCACACCACCACCAGGTCAGCCTCGCGGCTCAGCTGGATATGGCCGATCTCGGCCTCGTTCTTGAGGTCCCACAGGGAGGTATGCACCTGGTTGCCCGACAGCGCGGCCAGCGCCATCGGCGTGACGAACTGTGCGCCGCCTTCGGTAAGCACGCAATTGGTCTCGCCCCCGCCCTTGGCAATCAGGCGGACGAGTTCGCACGACTTGTAGGCAGCGATGCCGCCGCCCACCACAAGCAGGATCCGAGGACTGGTCGACTGTGCCTCCCGTTCGTCTGTGTCTATCCGCTGCTGCAGCATCGGCTCATAGGCCCGCTAATAGTCCAAGCAGGCCACATCGCAAATGATGGTTAAGTTTGCCTTTAGGCAGTGCCCCTCGCGGATCGGAAAAGATCGGCAATCGCACGCGGGGCAAGGGCAAGGCCCGCGATATAGGCCGGCAGGGTCAGTTGCACCCAATAGAAGTTCTCCGGCCGGGCAAACAGCGCCATGGCAAGGAAGAAACCGGCAAACCAGATCGCGGCGAACAGGCCCGTGCGCCCCCCCAGCCCCAGCCAGCCCGCAAGCGGCAGGATCGCCAGCGGCGCGGCCAGGCTGACGGGCAGCACCAGCAGCGCGGTAAGGCGCGAAAGCGCCATCAGCGGCAGGGCCGGCCCCATCATGGCATCCCAGCCTTGCGAGGCGGGATCGCCCGGCAGGCGCTGCGCGGCAACGCCAAGGTAATGCAGGTACATCACGCCCGCGAACACGACCAGCAGCGCAGCCAGCGCCGCCACCTCGCGCCAGCGCCTCTCCAGCACGGCGAAGCCCAGCCACAGCAGCACGAAGGGCGCGGCCAGTTCGCGCACGGCCAGCGCCAGGCCTGCGGCAAGCAGGCTGGGCCACCACCGCTGCGGGGTGTAGAGCACGAAGGCCAGCGTCAGCAGCAGGCCCGCCAGCAATTCGTGGATCAGCGCCGAATTGGGCGCCATCACCGCCGCCCCGCCCAGCGTCAGCATGAACAGGGTGCCCGCTCGCTCTGCCAGTGGCATGGACGCGGGCAGCCGCCGGTAAAGCCCGAACAGGCAGCCCAGCAACAGCACGAGTTGCAGCATCCGTACGCCGTCCAGGCCCAGGCTGTTGTGCAGCCAGGCAAGCGTGGGCAGGCGCACGGTGACGAAGGGGCGCAGCGGATAGTTGCGCGCGCGCTGTTCGTCCACGGCGGCCTGGTAATAATCCTCGCCCGCCATCACCCGCTCGGAAATCGCCGCGTAGAGCGCAAGGTCGCCTTCCGAATTATCAGGCTCGGCTTCGACCCGCTCGGTCTCTGCCTGGTCCACCGGCGCCACGGCCACGGCGGCCCAGGCCATGCTGGTGGCCAGCAGCACCAAGACCGCGGCAGCGGCCCAGCGCGGCAGGCGCGCGAAAGGCCTGCCAAGGGTTTCCCACCATGCCAGCGGATCGATCATGTCGAGGGTGTGGACCGGGAGCGGCGCGGGCTCAAGCGAGGCGGCCGGATTTCCCCCAGACGCTCTAGCCGATCAAGCCGGCAAGGCTGGCGCCCCAGACGGCGGCACCGCCCACCACGGCAGCGGTGACATAGCCCAGCCAACCGCGCCCCTTTCGCTGGCGGCGTTCCCACACCAGCTCGATCTCCGGCAGCGGCGGCGGCTCGGGCGCGCCACCCTTGGGCGGGAAGCGGTCCTCTATCCGGCGCACCAGGTCGGGCAGGCCCAGCAGGGTGTCGAAATCGGTGCGGATCCGGTCGGCAATCGCGGCTTCGGGGCCCAGTTCGTCGCGGATCCAGCTGCGCACATAGGGGGCGGATACGTCCCACATGTTGATCTGCGGATGCAGCTGGGTGGCGATGCCTTCTACCATCACCATGGTCTTTTGCAGCAGCAGCAGGTGCGGCTGGGTCTGCATGTCGAAATCGCGGGTGATGGCGAACAGCCCGTCCAGCATCTGGCCGACGGAAAGCTCGCTCACCGGCTTGCCGCGCATCGGTTCGCCCACGGCGCGCAGGGCGGTCGCGAATTCCTCCACCGAGTGATAACTGGGAACGTACTGCGCTTCGAAATGGATTTCCGCCACACGGCGATAGTTGCCGGTGATGAGGCCGTAGAGAATTTCCGCCAGCCATTGCCGTGCGCGGCGATTGATGCGGCCCATGATGCCGAAATCGATCGCGGCGATGGTGCCGTCGGCTTTCACGAACAGGTTGCCCTGGTGCATGTCGGCATGGAAGAACCCGCCGCTGATTGCCTGCGTCAGGAAGGCCAGCACCAGCCGGCTGGCAAGGTCGGGCAGGTCGTGCCCGGCTTCCTGCAGCGCCTCGATATTGCTGATCTTGACGCCGTCGATCCACGCGATGGTCAGCACCCGGCCATTGGTGCGGTCCCAGTCGATCTCGGGGATCTCGTAGCCGTGCACACCGCGCATGGCTTCGGCCAGTTCGGAAGCCGAAGCCGCCTCGCGCCGGAAATCGAGTTCCGAATTGGTCCAGCGCTTGAAGTTGGCGATGGTCAGGCGCGGGCGCAGCCGGCGGGCCTCGCCACCCATCGCCTCGAGGTGCGCTGCGGCCCATTCATAAGTGGCGATATCCTGGGCGAACTTTTCGCGAATACCCGGGCGCAGCACCTTGATCGCCACCACGCGGCCATCGGTGGTCACGCCCTTGTGCACCTGGGCGATGGAGGCCGCGCCCACCGGATCGGGATCGATCTCGGTGAAAAGCTCTTCCAGCGGTCGTTCGAAACTGCTCTCGATCTGGTTCCTGATCGCCTCGAACGGAACGGGCGGCAGGCTGTCCTGCAGGCTCAGCAGGTTCTTCGCCGCTTCGTCGCCGACAAGGTCCGGCCGGGTGGCCAGCGTCTGGCCCAGCTTGATCGCGGCCGGGCCGATCTCGCGAAAGGCGCCGGCATAGTCGGGCTCGCGCGGCTGCATCGTGCCGAAGCGCGCCAGGCGGCACAGCCGCTTCACCGGGCCCGGCGTGTTGGGATCGCGCTCGATCCCGCGCAAGGCACCGTGCCGCGCAAGGATGCGGCCCCATTTCAGGAGCCGCCAGATATGCGTTGCCGGGCGCGTCACCCTATACCTTCCATCCCGAATGGATGTTCACCGCGCCGCCGAGGATCTTTTCCACCCGCGTGCGCACGAACCCGGCGCTCTTTATCATCGCCTCGAACTCGGCGGGCTTGGGAAAGCGGCGGATCGATTCGGCAAGGTAGCGATAGCTGTCCTCGTCATTGGCGATCACCTTGCCGATCTGCGGCATCAGCTTGTGCGAATAAAGGTCGTAGACTTCCTTGAAGCCCGGCCACTCGGTGGTGGAGAATTCCATGCAGTAGAACCGCCCGCCGTATTTCAGCACGCGGTGCGCCTCTGCCAGCGCCTTGTCGATGTGGGTGACGTTACGGATGCCGAAGACGATGGTGTAGGCATCGAACTGCTTGTCCGGGTAAGTAAGCTCCTCGGCGTTCTGGCACGACCAGGAAAGCCCATCGAGGCCGCGCTCCATCGCGCGTTCGATGCCGACGTCCAGCATGTCCTGGTTGATGTCGGCCACCACCACTTCGGCACCCTTGGCGGCCATGCGGAAGGCAATGTCGCCGGTGCCGCCGGCCATGTCGAGGATGGCCTCGCCCGGCTGCGGCTTCACGCGGCGCACGAACTGGTCCTTCCACAGGCGGTGCATCCCGCCCGACATGGCATCGTTCATTACGTCGTACTTGCGCGCGACATTGGAAAAGACCGCGCCCACGCGCTGGGTCTTTTCTTCCGGGGCGACATCTTCGTAGCCGAAGGAGACTGTGTCGGGTTTTGGCTCGCTCATGCCGGTGCACTTAGGGGCAATTGCCCGCGGCGCAAAGGGTGTTAAAGGGTCAGGCCATGCCGGAACTTCCCGAGGTAGAGACAACCGTGCGCGGCCTGGCGCGCTTTCTCGATGGCGCGCGGATAGAGCGCGTCACGCTGGGGCGGCCCGACATGCGCTTCCCCTTCCCTGCCGGCCTCGGTCAATCGCTGACAGGCGCGCGCGTCCTTTCGCTGGGCAGGCGGGCCAAGTACGGCCTTATCTATACCGACCGCGCGCAGACGATGATCTTCCATCTCGGCATGAGCGGCAGGTGGCGAATCGATCCCGACACGCCGGACAAGCACGACCACCTCGTGCTGGAGACTGCAGACCACCGCTTCGCGCTCAACGATCCGCGCCGCTTCGGCTATGTCGACCTGGTGGAGACGGCGGCGCTCGATAGCTGGCCCGCCTTTGCCGCCATGGGGCCTGAACCGCTGGGCGATGCGTTGACGGTCGATCACCTGCGGGCAGCGATCAGGGGCCGCAAGCAGGCAATCAAGCTGCTGCTGCTCGACCAGCACGTGGTGGCGGGCCTTGGCAACATCTACGTGTGCGAAGCGCTGCACCGCGCCGGCGTGCACCCGCGCAAGGCCGGCGGGCGCGTCTACCGCCCCGCGCTGGAAAATCTGGTGCCCGCGATCAAGCAGGTGCTGGAACAATCGATTCGCGACGGCGGCTCCACCTTGCGCGACTATGCCGCGCCGACGGGCGAACTGGGCTATTTCGCCACGCGCTTCCTTGTCTACGGGCGCGAGGGAGAGACCTGCCTGAGCTGCGGCAACGCGCCGATAAGGCGGATCGTGCAAGGTGGGCGCAGCACATGGTTCTGCCCTTCGTGCCAGAAGTAGGAGAATCCTTGACCTTTTGCCTCGGACAAACTAGTTGCGCCGCTTTCCGGCAGGTCTGCTGCCGATTCAGCTTTACCTAGAACAGGATTTCAACGGGCGGCATGGCTGCTCGAAACAAGGACAGACATGGCCAATACGCTGCAAGCCAAGAAGCGCATCCGTCGCAACAACCGCCGCGCCGAAATCAACGGTGCCCGCATGAGCCGCATCCGTTCCTTCATCAAGAAGGTGGAAACGGCCTGCACCGAAGGCAACAAGGACGAAGCACAGGCCGCGCTGAAGAGCGCGCAGCCGGAAATCGCCCGCGGCGTTGCCAAGGGCGTGCTGCACAAGAACACCGCGGCTCGCAAGATGAGCCGTCTGAGCAAGCGCGTCGCCGCTCTCTGATTCGCTGCTGCGGCAACCCGATTCGGGTCGCCAGCGCGCCGATCAGCAGAACGTAATCGGAACAGATTACAGCAGGGGCCGGTGGTTTTCCCACCGGCCCTTTTCGCATGTGCAAAAGATGCCCGAGGCGCTTGCGCGTAAGTGTAGGGAATCCCGCGATTCGCGAGACTGTCACAAACTAATCTTTGTTTTTCAGGGGTTTGAACGGAAGTCTGCGGGACTGCGGCCTGTCAATGACCATTTTTTAAATATTTTTGACAGGGCCCTCTTGAGCTTCGTCGGGAGTCCTTCATAACAGACTTCCGGCCACGACGAACGCTGTCGCGGCCATCAACAATGAGTTTTCGACAAGTGGATCGGTGTGCGCAACCCGCGCTCACCGGACGGGGAAGTTTTGTCACCAGTCGAGGCTCTCGGGGTCGAAACACAACAGGGGACGTCGGGCAGGCCGGCATTCGGATTTATTTGGGGTTTGGAAGGCGATGATTCGGATGGGACCGCACAGCGGGCGCAACAACGCGGCGAAGACAGAGGGCAGCGAAGACAACATGGAAGAACAGCAGGCGATCGACCTTGCGGCGGATTGGGCTGACATCAGCCAGGGCCTCAGGAAAGATCTCGGTCACCAGCTCTTCACCCAGTGGATCAAGCCGATCCAGCTGGGCAAGCTCGACCCCGAAACCGGCACGCTGGACCTGTTCCTGCCGACCGAGTTTTCGGCCAGCTGGGTTGAGGACCGCTATCACGACCGCCTGTCGCTGGCCTGGAAGATCGCCAGCAGCGACGTGCGCCACATCGCCATCAAGGTGCATCCCGGTCGCCGCAAGATCGCCGACCTCGACCTGCGCGGGCAGGACGGTTTCGGCCACCGCGCCGCCAACGATGCGTCGCTGGCGATGGAATCGATCGGCGAGGACGGCTTCACCGCCAGCGTCGGCCTCGATCCCAGCCAGACCTTCGCCGCCTTCGTTACCGGCAGCACCAACGTGCTGGCCAAGAACGCGGCGGAACGCATGGCCAAGGCGGAAAAGCCGCAGTTCAGCCCGCTCTACCTGAAAGCCGCCACCGGCCAGGGCAAGACGCACCTGCTGCACGCGATCGGCCACGCCTACCTGCAGACGCACCCGCGGGCGCGCATCTTCTACTGCAGCGCGGAGCGCTTCATGGTGGAGTTCGTGCAGGCGCTGAAGTCGAACGAGATGATCGAGTTCAAGGCGCGGCTGCGCGGGTTCGACCTGCTGCTGGTGGACGATATCCAGTTCATCATCGGCAAGGCTTCTGCGCAGGAAGAACTGCTCTACACGATCGACGCGCTGCTGGCCGAGGGCAAGCGCCTGGTCTTCGCCGCCGACCGCGCCCCGCAGGCGCTGGACGGGGTGGAACCGCGCCTGCTTTCGCGCCTGTCGATGGGCCTGGTGGCCGACATCCAGCCCGCCGACATCGAACTGCGCCGAGCGATCCTGGAATCGAAGCTGACCAAGTTCGCCCCGCTGGAAGTGCCGGAGGACGTGATCGACTTCCTCGCCCGCACCGTTTCACGCAACGTGCGCGAACTGGTGGGCGGCCTGAACAAGCTGATCGCCTATGCCCAGCTCACCGGGCAGGAAGTGTCGCTGCAGCTGGCCGAGGAACAGCTGACCGATATCCTCTCGGCCAATCGCCGCCGCATCACCATCGACGAGATCCAGCGCACGGTGTGCCAGTTCTATCGCATCGACCGCTCTGAAATGAGCAGCAAGCGTCGCGCCCGCGCGGTGGTGCGCCCGCGCCAGGTGGCCATGTACCTCGCCAAGGTGCTGACGCCGCGCAGCTATCCGGAAATCGGCCGCAAGTTCGGGGGCCGCGATCATTCCACGGTAATCCACGCCGTGCGCCTGATCGAGGACCTGCGCCAGCGCGATGCCGACATGGATGGCGACGTGCGCAGCCTGCTCCGCCAGCTGGAAAGCTAGGAACGGAAGCTACCGACGGCGCGGCCCTGCCAAGCCGCCGGACCAGTCCTTTTTTCGGCAGGCTTTCCACCCTCATTCCACACACCCTTCCACGGCCTGCACTCGCGGGCCGTGCACCGGCAATGCACAGGCTTGTGCGCAGCCGATCCACTGGCTTGTCGACAAGCATGCAGCTTGCTGTCACCAGCGCCGCGGGACTCTGCCAGAAAAGGACTTGCCCATCATGACGACCTATCTCGAAGCCACCCAGGAACTGGGCCGCGCGCTGTTCATGCGGGGGATCGAGGGGCCGGTGGTCATGCTCAACCTGCTGCGCTTTCGCGAGGTCGCCGACTATTCGCACGCGCCCGAACTCGCGCCCGCCGAACCGATCAGCGGAGCGGCGGCTTACGACATCTATGTCGAACAGGTGCAGCCGCACCTCGAAGCCAGCGGCGGGAAGCTGGTGTTCAAGGGAGAAGGCGGACAATTCCTGATCGGCCCGGAAGACGAGCGGTGGGACCTTGCCATGCTGGTGGAACAGAGCTCGCTCGAATCGTTCTTCGCCTTTGCGCAGATGCCCGGAATGAACGCGATCCTTGCCCATCGCACCGCCGCGTTGGTCGATTCGCGGCTGCTGCCGCTCGCCCCGCTGGCCTGATCGCCCCTTGCACCGCTTTACCCGGGCGCAATTCCGGGTAGGGAGGAGCTGATGAGTGAGCACCCTCACCCCCTGTCCGAAGACCGGCTGAACCGTTTCGCCCGCCATATCGTGCTGCCCGAGATCGGCGGCGCGGGGCAGGCGGCGATTGCGCGCGCGCATGTCGTGCTGGTGGGCCTTGGCGGCATCGGCGCCCCGGCGCTGCAATACCTGGCGGGCGCGGGCGTGGGGCACCTGACGCTGATCGACGACGACAAGGTTTCGGCCAGCAACCTGCAACGCCAGACCATCTACACCACTCGCGATATCGGCCATGGCAAGGCCGTCTCCGCGCGCCGCTGGCTCGCCAACTTCGACGAGAAGCTGGAGGTGTCGATCCATGACCGGCGCATCACGCAAGACAATGTCGAACAGCTGATCGCGGGCGCCGACCTGGTGCTGGACGGCACCGATAACTTCGCCACGCGCCTTGCCGTATCCGACGCCTGCGTTGCCGCGAGCATTCCGCTGCTCTCTGCGGCCGTCGGTCGCTTTCAGGGGCAGGTCGGTGCCTTTGTGGGCCACCGCGACGATCAGCCCTGCTATCGCTGCTTTGTCGGCGATGCCTTCGATGCCGAGGATTGCGACACCTGCGCCGAAGACGGCGTGCTGGGCGCCATGGTCGGCTGGGTCGGCACCTTTGCCGCCATGCAAGCGGTGCGCATACTGGTCAGCGCCACGGGCGGCATGGGCGATCCGCAGTGGGGCAAGCTGCACCTGATGGACGGCTTGAAGCCCGGCATGCGCACGCTCGCCATCGCCAAGGATCCCGCTTGCCGCGCCTGCGGCTGAACACGAAAGGCCTGCCAATGCTTCACCGGATTGCCACCCTCTTCGCCTTGCTCATCGGCCTTGTCGCCGCACCGCTCGCTGCACAGGAAGAGAGCCCCCGCTGGGCGCTGGTGATCCACGGCGGTGCAGGCACCTTGGAGCGCGAGCGCATGACGCCCGAGCGCGATGCCGAAATCCGCGCCGCGCTCAATGCGGCGCTGGAAACAGGCTCTGCCGTGCTGGCCGATGGCGGCACCGCGATGGACGCAGTGGAGGCGACCATCCGCGTGCTGGAGGACAATCCCAATTTCAACGCCGGGCGCGGTGCGGTGTTCACCGCCGACGGCCCCAATTCGCTCGATGCCTCGATCATGGATGGGGCCACGCGCGATGCCGGCGCGGTGGCCGGCGTTTCCGCCACGCGTCACCCGATCAGCCTGGCGCGCGCGGTGATGGAGCAGAGCCCGCACGTGATGATGGCAGGCTACGGCGCAGACGAATTCTCGCACCAGCGCGGGCTGGAACAGGCCGAGCCCGGCTGGTTCTATACCGAGGAACGCTGGGAGCAGTTGCAGCGCTGGCTGGCGCAGCGCCAGGCCGGCCTGACGCCCGACCCGGACCTGAAGTACGGCACCGTGGGCGCGGTGGCGCTGGACATGGACGGCAACCTTGCCGCGGGCACCTCCACCGGTGGCACCACGGGCAAGCTGTTCGGCCGCGTGGGCGATTCCCCCATCATCGGGGCGGGCACCTATGCCGACAACCGCGCCTGCGCGGTCTCCGCCACGGGGGCCGGCGAATACTACATCCGCGAAGGCGTGGCGCACGAGATCTGCGCGCGCATGCGCTTCCTTGGCGAAGGCCCACAGGAAGCCGCTGATTTCGTGCAGGCGGAAACGCTGGCGCTGGGCGGCGATGGAGGCGTGATCGTGCTGGGTGCGGACGGGCGCTGGGCCTATTCGTTCAACACCGCCGGCATGTATCGCGGCGCGGTGACGAGCGAGGACGAGGCGTCGGTCGCCATCTACGGCGACGAATAGCGCACGCCTATTGCGAGCGGCGCTGCGCGTTCAGCGTGTCGATCGTGCTGCGCTGCCTCTCTGGATCGGGACGGCAATGCGTGACGTTGCCCTCCTTTTCGCAGATGCGGCCCAGCCGGTCGCGACCTTCCTCAACATCTGGGAACAGTATCCCGTAAAGCTGCCACGAGAATGCCGTCATCGTGATGGCAACCACCACCGACACCCAGAGAAAGGACGAGCCTTTCGCGACCTGCATGGGCTTCTCTTGCATGAAACCTGCTTTCACGGTCCTGGCGCTCGAAACTGCGGAGCAGATGGCGAAAAAGGCGAGCAGGAAGGGCGCTGCCACGAGCAGGACGAAGCTGTAGAACAGCATGTGTGCGTCGAGCTCGTTTGTTTCGGCAATCAGCCACCAGTCTAGCCAGTACCAGCCCACGTAGGCATAGGGCACCAGGCACAGCAGGCCGAGAAAGGTGATTACGCGTGACATCCCAGCAGCTTAGCGCTGCAAGGTTAAATACTTGCTAGCCCCCTGTCACGCCAGCGCGACCGCCCAATTCGAGAACCATTGACTCACAGCCGCCACAGGCAGACATTTCCTGCCACCATGGGGTGGCTTTGTTGTTTGGTCGCAGGGTCGCCCGCCCCTTTGGTCGTGCATGCCATGTTGGCGTGTGCGCATTAGCAATGGGGGAAATCCATGAAAAAGCTTGTACTGGGCAGCATTGCCGCGGCCATCGCGCTCACCACCGTCTCTGCTCCGGCGGCGGCACAATTGCGTGAATACCAGGACTACGAATATTCCGATTCGGTGGTGGAACTGACCACCGTCCGAGTCGAACCGGGCCAGATGGACACTTACCTCGAAGGCCTGCGGCAGACCTGGGTGGCCAGCAACGAGGTGGCCAAGGGACTGGGGCACATCATCGACTATGGCATCTATGCCAATATGGCGCCGGGCGGCGATGCCTTCCACCTGCTGCTGGTGATCGAGTTCCCCGGCGAGAACCTGCAACCCTCGCGCGAACGCTATGACGCGTTCATGGAAGCCTGGGGCGAGGCCAACATGCAGAACTCGAACGAGACGGTGGTCAACGTCTACAACGAGATCCGCGAGATCGGCGGCGTCTACCTGACCCGCGAGATCACCATGCTCGACTGATCGATCGCGCCGCCGGGCAAGAGGCTCGGCGGCGTTATCTTCCGAGCACTTCTTCCACCCAGCGCGGCACCAGCTCGCTGGCCGGGCCAAGGCGTGTCTCGTCGAAATTGCGACTGCCCAGGCTTTCTTCCAGGTTGAGTTCCAGCGTTCGCGCGCCGTGGGCGGCGGCTTGCTGGACGAAGCCTGCGGCCGGATAGACCGCGCCGCTGGTGCCGATGGAGACGAACAGGTCGGCGCGGGCCAGCGCATCGAAGATCTCGTCCATCCGGTAGGGCATCTCGCCGAACCAAACGATGTCGGGCCGCATGGCCACTTCGCCGCAGGCGGGACAGGCAGGGCCCTCACGCAAGGTGCCGGTCCAGCGGTGGCGCGCGTCGCAGGCGCGGCACCATGCGCTCAGCGCCTCGCCATGCATGTGCAGCACACGAGATGCCCCGCCGCGTTCGTGCAGGTCGTCGATGTTCTGGGTGACGATCAGCAGCTCGCCGGCAAAGTGCCGGTCCAGATGCCCCAGCGCCATGTGCGCGGGATTGGGACTGGCTGCCAGCACCTGCGCCCGGCGCTCGTCGTAGAAGCGCTGCACCAGGTCGGGGTCGCGGGCAAAGCCTTCGGGCGTTGCCACCTGGTCGACGGGGTGGCTCTCCCACAGGCCGTCTTCCGCGCGGAAGGTCTTGAGGCCGCTTTCGGCGGAAATTCCCGCCCCTGTCAGGATCACGATGTTGCGGTTGCTGCTCATGGCGCGCATGAAGCATGGGAACGACAGGAGTAGCAATGGCAAGGATCGGAATCATCGGCAGCCGGGGGCGCATGGGGCAGGCCATCGCGCAGCTGCTGGCAGAGGGCGAACACACCTGCGCAGGCGGCGTGGACAAGGGTGAAGGCGTGGCCGACCTTGCCGATGCCAACGATGCGCTGGTGGATTTCTCCTCGCCCGCTGCGTTGAAGGACAACCTGCACGCCGCCATCGGCGCAGGCATCCCCATCCTTGTCGGCACCACCGGACTGGATGACAGCCACCATGCCGCGCTCGATAGCGCCGCACAGGCCGTGCCCGTCCTGCAAACCGGCAACACTTCGCTGGGCGTCACGCTGCTGGCCCACCTGGTGCGCGAAGCCGCCGCGCGGCTGGGGCCGGACTGGGATATCGAAGTGCTGGAAATGCACCACCGGATGAAGGTGGACGCACCGTCGGGCACCGCCCTGCTGCTGGGTGAAGCGGCCGCCGAGGCGCGCGGGATCGACCTTTCCGCCAACAGCGAAAGCGGGCGCGACGGTCACACCGGCAAGCGCGGCGAAGGAGCGATCGGCTTTGCCGCGCTGCGCGGCGGCACCGTGGCGGGCGAGCATTCGGTGATCTTCGCCGGCGAACAGGAACGCATCACCCTGTCGCACTCGGCAGAGAACCGCATGATCTTCGCGCGCGGTGCGGTGAAGGGCGCCACCTGGCTGATCGGCAAGCCGCCGGGACGCTATTCCATGCAGGACGTTCTCGGTATAGGGTAGGCCTCCGATGGGCAGGGGGCTGTAAATGCAGGGAAATGTCGATGCGGCGACGCAGGCGTGGATCGCCACGCTTGGGCCTGAGGAATTGGCGCTGGCGCGCGACTATACCACGGGCAACCACTGGCTGATCCTGTTCGGCTTGTTGGTATCCGCGCTGGTGACGTGGATCGTGGTGCGCAGCGGCGTGCTCGACAGGCTGTCAGGCAAGCTGGAAAAGCGCGGCCGGGCGCTGCGCACCTTCCTGATCGCGGCGGTGTTCCTGGTGGTCGATACGCTGCTCACCCTGCCGTGGACGATCTATACCGACTGGTGGCGCGAGAGCCAGTATGGCCGCACCAGCCAGCCGCTCGGCGATTTCCTGGCGCAGGGCGCGATCTCGCTGGTGCTCACCGCGCTGATCGGCGGGCTGTTCCTGCTGGGCATCTATGCCCTGATCCGCCGGTCCGGCCACCTGTGGTGGGCGTGGAGCGGGGGCCTTGTGGCCGCTGGCGTATCCTTCCTGCTGCTGCTCTCGCCCGTGCTGATCGAACCGCTGTTCAACACTTACGAACCCATTCCCGAAGGCGAGGTGCGCGATGCCGTGATGGAACTGACCGCCGAAGCGGGTGTGCCCGAAAGTCGCGTGTTCATGTTCGACGGGTCGCGCCAGTCGAACAACTTCACCGCCAATGTCTCGGGCGTGGGCAGCGCGGCCCGCATCGCCATTTCCGACGTAGCCATGGACGAGGCATCGCTGGACGAGGTGAAGGCTGTGACCGGGCACGAAATCGGCCACTACGTGCTGGGCCACGTCTGGCGCACCGTTACCGTCGTCACGCTGCTGGCGGTGCTGATCTTCTGGCTGACCGACAAGCTCTACCCGCGCATGGCGCGGCTGTTCGGCACCGATGCGGCAATCTCCGATCCGCGCGGCCTGCCGGTGCTGCTGTTCGTCATGAGCCTGCTCGCCACCCTCGCCCAGCCTGTCACCAACGGCCTGACCCGCGTCGGCGAGCGCGAGGCCGATGCCTATTCGCTGGCACACGTCGGCCTGCCCGATGCGCTGTCCGGCGCGCTGATCAAGACCGCCGAATACCGCTATCCGCTGGCCGGCCCGGTGGAAGAGGCACTGTTCTATACCCATCCCACCGTCGCCAACCGCATACGCGCAGCGATGGCGTGGAAAGTGGCCAATCTGGCGGAAGGATCGGTTTCGGAGTAGGGTCCCGGTATGCGGCGACTGCGCAAATTCCTGCACAACCAGCTGTTCGTCGGCGCGCTGCCCGACGGGCGACTGACGCTGACCAACAAGCTGCTGATAATCGTGATCCTCGCAGCAGTGGGAACCGCCGCACTGTCGACCGAACCCAGCCTTTCGCCCGACTGGCACGCGCGATTCGTGCATTTCGAACTGTTCTTCGGCGCGGTCTTCCTGGTGGAATATGTTGCCCGCATCTATGCTGCGGCAGAGGAGCCGGGAGAGGGATCTGCCTGGCGCAAGCGCTTGCGCTTCATCGTCTCGCCCATCGGCCTGATCGACCTTGTCGTGGTCGTCTCCACCCTCATGCCGCTGGTTACCGCCGATGCCGCCATGCTGCGCACCGTGCGACTGCTGCGAGTGTTCGCGGTGATGAAATTCGGCCGTTTCAGCAAGGCGATCAAGGAAGTGTGGGCCGCGGTTTCCGAACGCGGCGACGACCTGATCGTAACCATGGCGCTGGCGGGCATGCTGCTGCTGTTCGGCGCCACCGCGCTGTACATGGCCGAAGGCGACCTGCAGCCCGACGAGTTCGGCTCGATCCCGCGCGCGCTGTGGTGGTCTGTCATCACGCTGACCACCGTGGGCTATGGCGATGCGGCGCCGATCACGCCGATGGGCAAGGTCTTCGCCTCGATGGTGGCGCTGTCCGGCATTGCCCTGGTGGCCATGCCCACTGGCATCATCGCCGCCGCCTTCAGCGAGGCCATGCAGCGCCGGCGTGACCAGCGCATCGAGGCCATGCGCCGCCACCTCGAACGGCTGGACGAAGTGGACGAAGCAGTGGAAGCCAAGCTCGCCGCGCTTGAACGCGCGCGCAACCAGCATCCATGACCGCGCACCTATGACCAAGGACCAGATTTTCGAATTCTTCCGCCGCCTGGCGGAGGACAACCCGGAGCCCGAGACCGAGCTGGAATACGGCAACGCCTACCAGCTGGTGGTGGCCGTGGCGCTATCCGCGCAGGCCACCGATGTCGGCGTGAACAAGGCCACGCGCGCGCTGTTCGCCAAGGTCAAGACACCGCAGCAGATGCTCGACCTAGGCCTCGACGGGCTGATCGAACACATCAAGACCATCGGCCTGTTCAATTCCAAGGCGAAGAACGTGATCGCGCTCAGCCAAATGCTGATCGACGACTACGGCGGCGAAGTGCCCGACACACGCGAAGAGCTGGTGAAGCTGCCGGGCGTGGGCCGCAAGACCGCCAACGTGGTGCTGAACTGCTGGTTCAAACAGGAGACCTTCGCGGTCGACACGCACATCTTCCGCGTCGGCAACCGCACTGGCCTTGCCAAGGGCAAGACGCCCGAACAGGTGGAAGCCAAGCTGGAAAAGCGCGTGCCCGAGCCCTTTCGCCTGCACGCGCACCACTGGTTGATCCTGCACGGTCGCTATGTGTGCAAGGCGCGCACGCCCGAATGCTGGCGCTGCAAGGTGGTGGAC
This sequence comes from uncultured Erythrobacter sp., assembly GCA_913055155.1. Taxonomy (GTDB): domain Bacteria; phylum Pseudomonadota; class Alphaproteobacteria; order Sphingomonadales; family Sphingomonadaceae; genus Alteraurantiacibacter. The sequence goes on from CAJXJR010000004.1 coordinate 96,036, forward strand.
CTGTGCAGCTATCGCAAGAAGGTGCTGGAAAAGCCGAAGGGTCGCTGACGCGCAAATTTGATCTGGCGCATGGTTCTTGCCAATCCTGCTGTCATTCTGATGGTGGGGAGGACCAGTATGGCAACCGTTGAAACGCCCGCCACGCCGGTGGTGGCAGACAACCTGACACTGGCAGACCTGCGCGCCGCGCTGGCCGCCGGATGGGGCGATTTCCTGCGCTGCCCGCTGTACGGCCTGTTTTTCGGCGCGATCTACGTGGTCACAGGAATCGGTGTTGCCTATGCCCTGTTCTGGCGCGGCGAGGCGGGATGGCTGGTGCCGGTCATGGCCGGTTTCCCGCTGATCGCGCCGTTTGCCGCCGTGGGCCTTTACGAAGTCAGCCGTCGCCGCGAACAGGATATCGAGGTTACCTGGGGCGCGGTGCTGGGCGCGCTGCGCGGACGCGGGGACGAGCAATTGCTGTTGATGGGTGGCTTTGTCTTCGTCGCCTTCAGCTTCTGGGTCATCATCGCCCACGCCATCTTCTCCATCTTCATGGCCGAAAGCGGCATGGGCGGGGAATCACTGGAAGCCCTGCTGTCGCCAACCGGGCTTGCCATGCTGAGCGTAGGCACCGCAGTGGGCGCGGTGCTGGCGTGGTTCTTCTACAGCATCACCGTGATCAGCCTGCCCATGCTGGTGGATCGCGATGTCGATTTCATCACCGCGATCATTGCCAGCGTGCAGGCGGTAAAGCGCAACACCGGCGTGTTGCTGGCCTGGGCGGTGATCATCGCCGCCAGCCTCTTCGTGGCGATGATCCCGATGTTCCTGGGCCTGCTGGTGGTGCTGCCGGTGCTGGGCCACGCGACATGGCACCTGTATCGGCGCGCGGTGAGCTAGCAGCCAGGGGCCGCCTAGTCTTCCAGCGTGCCGGAGGTGCGCCGCCACTGGAAGGTATCGGTGTATTGCTGGAAGCTCTCGATGGTGTCGCCGTCCACGGTAAACACATGTACGAACTGCGCGTCCAGCGGCTCGCCGGTGGCATTGTTGGTGCCGGTATAGCGGCCTTCGACGACGACCCGGTTACCTTCGGTCGTGAAACGCTCGGGAACACCGGCGAAATCGGCATAGGCTGCGCCGATAGCGCCGAACACGCCGCCCGCCACGGCTTCGGCGCCGATGTAGGGGTTGCCACCGGCAAAGGGGCTGCCTTCCGCCTCATTCCACACCACATCGTCACCCAGCAAGGCGCCGATCGTTTCTGCGTCGCCTGCCGCTGCAGCAGCGTAGAAACTCTCGACCACGGCGGTCGCATTGCTGCCCCCGGTTTCCTCGACAGCAGTGTTGCTGCCTGACGGCTGGCATGCTGCCAGGCCCAGCGCCGCAGCAAGGACAATTGCCTTGTTCATGTCTTCCCCCTCCCTCGTTATGCGTCAGACATCGTCCGCGCTGATCATTTCCGTCCGGTCGATCTCGTCGGTCAGGCTGGCCACGGTGGTGGCCACCGCCGCGTCGCCGGAAACGTTGGTGGTGGTGCGCATCATGTCCATGATCCGGTCCACGCCTGCGACAAAGGCAATCGTCTCCAGCGGCACGCCCACCGCGCCGAACACCAGCGCCATCATGATAAGCCCCGCCCCCGGGATACCGGCAGCGCCAACGGCGCCCAGCGTGCCGAGGATCGAGATCATGAAATAGTCGCCCCAGCTCAGGTCCACGCCGAAAATCTGCGCGCCGAACAAAGTGGCCAGGCCCAGGTACATCGCCGTGCCGTTCATGTTGATCGTGGCGCCAAGCGAGATGACGAAACTGGCCACCGAATTGCTGACACCCAGGTTGCGTTCAGCGCAGCGCAGGGTGACGGGCAGCGTGGCGTTGGAACTGGCGGTGGAATAGCTGACCGCGATGGCATCCACGATGCCGCGGAAGAAATCCATCACCGGCAGCTTGGCAATGAACTTGATCATGCCCGAATAGATCAGGCCGATGATCAGCAGGCAGCCAAGGTAGTTGAGGAACACCAGCTTGCCGAGCGCGGTCAGCGCTTCGAACCCCAGGGTGCCCGCCACCCAGGCCATCAGCGCGAAGACGCCAAAGGGGGTGAGTTCCATCACCACCATGGTCACCTTCTGCATGACCACCGCGCCGCTATCGAATATCTTCAGGACGGGCTCGCCATCTTCCTTGGCCATCAGGATGCCGATGCCCAGCAACAGCGAGAAGATGATCAGCGGCAGCACGTTGACATCTGCCATCACCTGCACCGGGCTTTGCGGCACCATGCCCAGCAGCATTTCGCGCCAGGTCGTCTCGTTGGGCTCGGGCACCGCGCCCATCTGGATGGAGGAGGTATCCACCCCCGCGCCGGGTGCCACCACAGTGCCCAGGAACAGGCCCAGCCACACAGCCATCTGCCCGGTTACCACGAACAGCAGCAGCGCGCGCCAGCCGATCCGTCCCAGCTTGCGAATATCGCCGATCGAGGCGACGCCTGCGACAAGGCTGAAGAAGATCAGCGGCACCACCAGCATCTTGATGAAGGCAACGAAGATATCGCCCACGATCTTGATGCTTTCCGCGCCCGGCCCCCACATGCGCCCGGCGATGATGCCCAGGATCAGTGCGACGATCACGCGCTGCCACAAGGGCACGGCAAACCAGCTTCTCATGGAAGTCCCCTTCTAGGTGGCTGGCAGGTCAACTGGACAGGGCAGCCTTTGCAATACGGCGATAGATTGCCGTGAGGGTGGCAAGGTCGTCAACCGCCACCGCTTCATCGGTCTTGTGCATGGTGGCATTGACCAGCCCGAACTCGATCACCGGGCACAGGTCCTTCAGGAACCGCGCATCCGAAGTGCCGCCGGTGGTGGATGGTTCGGGATCCACGCCCGTTTCCGCCTTCACGGCCTCTGCAATCATCTGCGAGAATGCACCCGGCGGGGTCAGGAACGGCTCGCCACTGATTACCGGGCGCGCGGTGCCGCCGTGTTTCTCGACAATCGCAGTGACGGTCTCGGACAGCGAAGCGCCCGAATGCCGGTCGTTGAAACGGATCGAGATCCGCGCCCTGGCCTTGCCGGGAATCACGTTGTGCGCACGGTTGGGCACGTCGAACTCGGTGATCTCGAGGTTGCTTGGCTGGAACCAGTCGGTGCCGTCGTCCAGCACCAGGGCATCCAGTTCCGCCAGGATGGCCACCATGCGCGGCATCGGGTTGTCGGCCAGGTGCGGATAGGCAACGTGGCCTTGCGTTCCCTCAACCTCCAGCCAGATATTGACCGATCCGCGCCGCCCGATCTTCATCACGTCACCCAGCCGGTTGACGCTGGTGGGTTCGCCCACAAGGCACAGGTCGGGAATGTCACCGCGCTCGCGCATGCGATCGATCAACGCGCGGGTGCCGTGCAGCGCAGGGCCTTCCTCGTCGCCGGTGATGATAAAGCTGATCGTGCCGGCCTCTGCCGGAATATCGGCGACGGCGGCCACCATGCAGGCGATCGCACCCTTCATGTCCACCGCCCCGCGTCCGTAAAGCAGGTCGCCGCGTATTTCCGGGCCGAACGGCGCGCTCGCCCAGCCTTCCCCCGGCGGCACCACGTCGACGTGCCCTGCAAAGGCGAAATGGGGTGAGCCCTGGGGCCCGCGGCGGATGGCGAAGAGGTTCTCGACCGGCTCCTCGTCGCTGCCTTCGGGGCCCTCGCCGCAGGTGAAGCGGTCCACCTCGAAACCCAGGCCGGCCAGCATCTCCTCCAGCATATCAAACACGGGGCCACGCGCCGGGGTCACGCTTTCGCAGGCGATCAGGTGGCGGGCATTGGCAAGCGGGTCTGCGCTCATGACGGGCTGTCGATCTCGAACTGCGAGATCGTCCATTCCTCGGCCATGGCCGCCTCGATCCATTGCTGCATCCAGTCATGCTCCCACAGCGCCTGCATGTATGCCTGGGCAAAGCCGGGCACGCCGATGCCGTAGGTGAGGAAGCGACTGACCACGGGGGCATAGAAGATGTCCGCCGCGCCGAAGGTACCGAACAGGAACGGCCCGCCCTTGCCGAACCGTGCGCGCGCCTCTGCCCACAAGCCCAGGATGCGGACGATATCGGCCTTGGTCTCTTCGGTCAGCTCCACGGCGGCGCGCGCCCGGATGTTCATCGGGCACTGCCGCCGCAGGGCCATGTAGGAACTGTGCATTTCCGCGACCATCGCACGGGCCATGCCGCGTGCATCGTCGGCCTTGGGCCAGAAACGGTCGCGCCCCACCTTGTCTGCCAGGTACTCGAGGATGGCGAGGCTGTCCCACACCACCACGTCGCCATCCCACAGCACGGGCACCTTGCCCGCCGAGGGCTGGAATTCACCGTTCTGCGTCTTCATCGCCTGCCAGTCGTCACCGTCGATATGGACGGTCAGTTCCTCGAAATGCAGGCCGCTCTGCTTGGCCGCCAGCCAGCCGCGCAGCGACCAGCTGGAATAGTTCTTGTTACCGATGATCAGCTTCATGCGTGCTTGTGTCCCCGTTTCGCCAGCGGGTTAAACGTTAAGGCTGAAGCTGTCGAGCATGAACAGCCACACCTGCATCCAGCATAGGGCCTGACGCAGATTTCCAATGTTGCCGCTTTGTTAACCATCGTCTGGCAAGAGGTGCGATGCCCAGACCTGTGTGGGCGCGATGAAAGGGTAAGAGTGGTCGACCAGACCTCTAAAACCAGGCGAAGGGGCAAGTGGCTCGAACGTGTCCGCCAAGTGGCGTGGGCGGGTCTGATCGCGCTTGCGCTATCCTTCCCCACGCTGCTGGACCCGATCGATCAGGTCATGTGGGCCACGGAATCGCGCCTCTCCAACCGACAGGCATCGGGTGACATCGTTTTTGTCGGCGCAACCAGCGACCTTGCCGCCCCCGATACGCCGCTGGCTCGTCGACAGCTTGCCAACCTGATCACCCGCCTCGACGAAGCCGGAGTCGAGAGGCTTTACATCGACTATGCGTTCGATCAGGAGACCGAGCCCGCGATTGACGCCAACCTCAACACGGCACTTACGGAGTTTTCCGGCGAGAGTGTTCTTGTCGATCAGCTTGACACGGGCCTCGACGGTGAGCGGACGCTGGTATCGAGCCGACCGTCTGTGGCCAATGGGGTAGAAGTCGTCGCAGCCGATTCCTGGATCAACTACCTCGGCTACACATGGTACATGCCCTATGCCGCGACACACGGCGACAGGACCCTGCCCAACCTTCCGGCCCATATCGCAGGCATTTCAGGACACGTCGGTGATAACTTCCTGATCGAATACGATTTCGATCTGGCGTCGATTCCCAGCTATCGCTTCGAAAGCATTGCCGCCCCTGATGCGGACCTGAGCGACATGTCTGGCAAGACAGTCGTCATAGGCATCATCTCGCGGCAAGGCTCGCAACCGCGTAACATTCCTGGTCTACCCGATGTCTCACCCTCGCTGATCTCAATCTACGCCGCGGAAACCCTGAAGGCCGGGCCACCGCATTACGTTGGCGCCCTGCCGGCATTGCTCGCCGCAGTGGCCGCTCTATTGATGGCATGCGCAATCCGCAGCGACACCATTCGTCGCGCGGGCTATTCGGCCATCGGGATACTCGTCTTGGCAACACCGCTGCTGGCCCCGCTGGTCGACCTGCGGGTCAGCGCTGCCTATGCCTTGGCGGTCGTGTTGGTTTTCGCGCTGTTCCGTGCGCGAGCGCAGTGGCAACGCAACCTGTTGCTGGTCGATCCGCAAACCGACCTTCCCACCTTCGCCGCGCTGGAAGCGGACAAGCCGACCGCCGATAACGTACCTGCCATCATCGTTGCGCGCATCCACCGGTTCGAGGAAGTTCGCCGAACCCTGCCGGCGGAACTGCACGCCGATTACCTGCTTGCCATTACCGGGCGGCTGAAGGCGGCCACGCAGGATGCCACGATCTACCTTGGCCAGGGCCACCTGATTGCCTGGACCATGAAGGAAAAGGACCCGGCCCTGCTGCGCGAGCACCTGGAGGGGCTGCGCGCGCTGTTCGCCTCTCCGCTGATCGTGGGCGAGGAGCAGGTCGATGTGGGCATCACGTTCGGGATCGACATCACGCCCAGCCCTAACGTCACCCGGCGCCTCGCCGCGGCCATCGCGGTCGCCGAAAAGACCACCGAAACCTTCGAACCGATCGCGATCGCCGACACGACTTCGCAGGAAGACCTGATCTGGAACATCTCGCTGCAGGCACGCATCGACGCGGCGCTCAGCAACGGCGAAATCTATCTCGCCTACCAGCCAAAGATCATGGTGCAGACCGGCGAGATCGTTGGGGCAGAGGCACTGGTGCGCTGGAAGGATCCGACCAGGGGCCATATTCCGCCCGACAGCTTCATCCGCCAATGCGAGACCGCTGGGCGGATGAGCCAGCTGACCCGCTTCGTGCTGGAAGAAGCCTGCAAGGCCGGCCTGGCATTCGAAGCACAGGGTCTGCACCTGCCGATCGCCGTCAACATCTCGGCGACTTTGCTGCACGAACGCTCGATCGTCACAATGGTCTCAGAGGTGCTCGAACGCACGACCTTCGACCCGCGCCGACTGACGCTGGAAATCACCGAGACCTATCGCATCTCCAACCTCGACCTCGCGGCGGAAATCCTGGGCGAGTTGAAGGCGCTGGGAACCAAGATCTCGATGGACGATTTCGGGGTCGGCGCGGCCAGCCTCGAAGCGCTGCTGCGGCTGCCCTTTTCCGAGCTCAAGATCGACCGCATGTTCATTGCCCCGATGACCAACGATCCCAAGGCCTTGGGCATCGTGAAGAGCGTGCTGCAGATGGGCAAGGACCTGCGAATCATCGTGGTCGCGGAAGGCGTGGAAGACGCCGGAACGTTAACCCTATTGCGTGATTCGGGCTGTGTCGTGGCCCAGGGCTTTGCAATTTCTCGCCCGGTCACTTTCGACAAAATCCTTGAATATCATAAGGATAGCCAAAATCCATCCAAGGAAAATATGGTTTAAACTTTACAAATACAAATGGTTAACCCATACCTGCTCCTACGCAACTAGGAGAAGAACCATGGGTGGCAGCTTTTGGGATTGGCTGTTCGGCGGCCGTCAGGGCTAATCCGACACAGCTTTCGAATTGAAAAAGGCGCCTTCATGGCGCCTTTTTTATTGCCGGAATCGGCGTCGACATGGGCCTTTCCTCAGGCCCGGATGTCGCTCAGGATCGCAGCCCGCAGTTCCGCGATTCCCATGCCCTTTTCCGAACTGGTGACATGCACCTGCGGATAGGCGGCTGGGTGCTTGCGCGCTTCGGCAACAACCTTTTCTCGCACCGCCTCCAGCGCGCTGGCTTTCACCTTGTCGGCCTTGGTCAGCACCAGGCGATAACCCACGGCCGCCTCGTCCAGCATTGTCATCATCTCGCGGTCGCTGTCTTTCAGCCCGTGGCGGCTGTCCACCAGCACCAGCGTACGCTTCAGCGGCACGCGCCCGCGCAGGAATGTGCGCACCAGGTTGCGCCACTTCTCCACCACCTTCACCGGCGCCTTGGCAAAGCCATAGCCGGGCATGTCGACGAGGCGGAACTGGGTCGGATCGCCCACTTCGAAGAAGTTCAGTTCCTGCGTGCGGCCCGGCGTTACCGATGTGCGGGCAATCGCCTTGCGCTGCACCAGTGCGTTGATCAGCGAGCTCTTGCCCACGTTCGAGCGCCCGCAAAAGGCGATCTCGGGATAGTCCGGATCGGGCAGGAATTTCAGCTGCGGGGCGGAAAGCAGGAATTCCACACGGCCAGAGAACAGCTTGCTCGCCTCTTCCGCCAGCTGCTCCTCTTCCGGGCTCACCCTTCGGCCTTCTTGCGCTCGGCCTCGCGCGCCTTTTCCTCGCGCTCTTTCGCCATCTGCGCCTTCAGCTGCGGATTGCGCGAGTAGAGGTACTTCTGCTGCGCCAGGGTCAGGATGTTGTTGCTGATCCAGTAGATCAGCAGGCCTGCGGCAAACGGCGCCATTACGAACATCAGCACCCACGGCATGATCATGAAGATCTGCTGCTGCATCGGGTCCATCGCCGCCGGGTTCAGCTTGAACTGCAGCCACATGGTGAAGCCCAGCAGCACCGCCAGCACGCCAATCGCCAGGAAGCCCGGCGGATCGAACGGCAGCAGGCCGAACAGATTGAGGATGGTGGCCGGGTCAGGCGCGGAAAGGTCGCGGATCCAGCCGAAGAACGGCTCGTGCCGCATCTCGATCGCCAGCAGCAGCGTCTTGTACAGGGCAAAGAAGATCGGGATCTGGATGAAGATCGGCAGGCAGCCGGCCAGCGGGTTGACCTTCTCTTCCTTGTACAGCTTGGCCATTTCCTGCTGCAGCTGCTGCTTGTCATCCTTGTAGCGTTCCTGCAGCGCCTTCATCTTCGGCTGCACTGCGCGCATCTGCGCCATGGAATGGAACTGCTTCTGCGCGATCGGGAACAGGATCGCGCGGATGATCACGGTCAGCGCGATGATCGCCACGCCGAAGTTGCCGAAAACGCCGAACAGGAAGATCAGCACCTGCCACATGGGCCAGGCGATGAAGCGGAACCAGCCCCAGTCGATCGCCAGGCCGAACCGCTCCACACCTTGCTCTTCGTACATGTCGAGCACGGCGCTTTCCTTGGCGCCGGCAAACAGGCGGGTGTTGCGCGATACGGTATCGCCGGCGGGCACGGTAATGGCATCGTAGATCAGGTCTGCCCGGTAGATATCGCCGCCCGTCGCGCGAAAGCCGCCTTCGGCATCGCTGGCATCGTCGGCCACCAGCGCGCTCATCCAGTAGATGTCGGTAAAGCCCAGCCACTGGGTGTTGCCTTCCAGGCTAACGGGGCCTTCCTCGGCCACTTCGTCATAGTCCCAGTCGAAATTCACTTCGCCCTCGCCTTCGGCAATCGGGCCGGAATGCACATTCCAGGTGGAACGGCTGGCGGTGGCACTGGTGCGGTTGACGAAGGCATAGGGCCGCAGCGCTATGGAGCCGTCACCGTTGTTGGTGACCGACTGCTCGACATTGAACATGTAGTGCTCGTCCACGCTGAAAATCAGGCGGAACTGCTGGCCTTCGCCGTTGTCCCAACCCAGCGTGACAGGCGTCGCCTGCGTCAGTTCCCCGCCATCGATGACCTGCCAGCGAGTCTGTGCATCGGGCAGCGTCACGCCCTCGCCGATCCAGCCGAACTGCGCGAACTGCTGGGCATCCGTGCCTGCCGGCGAGAACATGCGCACCGGGCCGCTGTCGAGGTCCACCGTCTGGCGATGGGTCTTGAGCGAGATATCGTCGATCCGCGCACCGACCGGGTTGATCGACCCGGCGATTTCAGGGGCATCGATGGTAACACGACCGGTCATGGCCAGTTCGGTGTCGAGGTCGCGCACGCCCGCGCTGTCGGAGGCAATCTCCCCATCGACGCGCGCTGTAGGCGCATCCTCGCGGCTGGCCACGGTGACGGGATCCTGTTCGGGCTCCGGGAAATAGGTGCGCATGGCGAAATCCCAGCCGAACAGCAGGATCGCGCTCAGCACGACGGCGATGATAAGGTTACGCTGGTTGTCCAAGATCGAAAGTTCCGTCGCGATTAGTCTTTTGGCGGTGCGTCGGGCACGGGATCATATCCGTGTCCCCCCCAGGGTTGGCAGCGCAATATACGCTTGGCGGCCAGCCATCCACCCCTGATTGCACCATGTTTCTCCAGCGCCTCTATCGCGTACTGGCTGCACGATGGCTGGTAACGGCAGGTGGGCGGCAGGATCCGGCTGGGGCCAAGCTGCCATGCGCGGGCTATCAGGATGAACACGCGCTTCACCGCGGGTTCCTCTTGCTGCTCCGGCGCGGACGGCGGGCAGGGTCGCCCTTGCCCTCGCGCGCGGCGTCCAGCGCGTAGGCCAATTCCTTGCCCATCTTCTCAAAATCGCGCTCGATACCGCCTTCGCGGCCGATCAGTACATGGTCGTGGTCCGCCAGGCCATGGTCCGGTAGTGCCGCCCGCAGCAGTTCGCGAAAACGCCGCTTCATGCGATTGCGCACCACGGCATTGCCGATCTTCTTGGTCACCGTGATTCCGTATCGCAGGCCCTGACCGTCGTTGGGCCGCGTCAGCAGCACGAATCCCGGACGTGCGTTGCGCAAGCCCCGATTCGCGGCGAGGAAATCGGCGCGCCTGGTAAGAACGGAAATGGTCATGGTGTGTTAGATAGGGACTACACCTGAAGACGGGAAGGATGTTTGTTTTTCGGTCCGGCCTCCACCGGATCGTCCTCGGTGCTAATCGCTCCGGTTGGCCGTTGGCCGTCTTCGACTCCGCTGCGCGGCACCTGCGGTCGCGCAGCCGCGCTCTGTCGGGCGCCAATCGCGCCCGAAACCAGCAAGATACGTCTAAGGTGGACACAAAAACGGGCCCCGGAAGGGGCCCGCAAGCGCAAGTGCGCGCCCGCAGCGGGCGCAGCTTGCCTGCGCGTCTAGCGAGGACGCTCACCCGGAGGGGCGAGCGAAATGCAAATCACGCGCAGAGGTTCTTGCGACCGCGACGACGGCGGGCGCGCAGGACCTTGCGGCCACCCGGAGTAGCCTTGCGGGCGAAGAAGCCGTGGCGACGGGCACGCACGAGGTTGCTCGGCTGGAAAGTGCGCTTCATGGTTCAGTACCTCTAGAATCAAACGAAAAAGGGCCGCCAATCGAGAGGCGGCCTCACATGCAGCGGGCGGTTACTGGAGGACCGGCTCGAAGTCAAGATGGGCAAGGTCGGGAACTGCACTGCTTTCCGGCGCCTGCTCGGCCCCTGCCACCCAGTTGCGCATCTCGCTGCCGGTCAGCCACAGCGCATCCTCGAACGGCACGGAATTGGTCATGGCATAGAAGGCCCGCGCCTGCGCCTCGTTCATGCCCATTTCGACGTAATAGTCCAGGTAACGGCGATGTTCGGGCGCGTCGGCGGGATAGTCTTCCGCACCGCGCCCCCAATCGTCCAGCCAGCCGTGAACGGCAAATTCGCTGCCCGGCGCGATTTCGCGCGTGGCTCCGGCCAGGAAAAGCTCCACCGCGCCCGATCGCACCGAGCCACCCTCGCCCGCGCGGGTGGCAATGCCGCGCGCGCGAATCGTTCGGCCCAGCGCCAGGTTGGCCCGATCATCGTGCGTGCCGGGGGCCTCGACGAATTCCAGCGTGTCGATCTGCGGATAGGCCTGCAGCACCGCATCGAACCAAGCCGGCGATGCGCTATCGGTAATGCCCACCAGCGCAACCGTGTGCTCGTCGATCACGCGGAACGGCCCGAAGGCGGCAATGGCGGCCTGCTCGGTGCGTTGCTGCAGGGGCGAGACATAACGCGAGGCGGTGGTTTCCACCTCGACCCATTCCTCCACCACGGTCACGCGCTGTGCAGCGGCAGGCGCCGCGACGAGGGCAGCAAGGCAGGCAAGCAGGGAGAGCACAGGCTTCATGTTCGCCAGATTGGCCGAGCGGGCCTGCATCTTTGCCAATGGAAGAGGTTGCCACGAAGTTAACGACGTTGCCCCTCGACATGCGAAGCACGGGCGCTATCACATTGCGAACTTGGGGGTTTCCACGTGGTCGCTTTAGTACAAACGGTCGCCTATCTCGGGCTGGAGGCGCGCAGCGTCGAGGTGCAGTGCCAGCTGGCCGCCGGTATGCCGCGCTTCACCGTCGTGGGCCTGCCCGACAAGGCCGTAGCCGAAAGCCGCGAGCGGGTGCAGACCTGCCCAAGGAAGGCAGCCACTACGACTTGCCGATCGCGCTTGCGCTGCTGGGCGCGATGGGCGTGATCGATGCCGAGGAATTGAGCGAATGGCTGGCAGTGGGAGAACTCTCGCTGGATGGCCGCGTGGTGGCATCCCCCGGCGTGCTGTTTGCAGCGCTGCATGCCAGCGAGGCCGAACTGGGGCTGATCTGCCCTGCCGCCCAAGGCCCTGAAGCCCGCTGGGCCAGCGGCGTGCGCGTGTGTGCCGCGCCCAACCTGGTAGACCTGATGGCGCACCTTTCGGGCAAGGGCGAACTGCCCGAGCCGCAACCGGGCGAAGTGGAGGAAGATCACCACGGACCGGACCTGAAGCAGGTCAAGGGCCAGGAAACCGCCAAGCGCGCGCTGGAGATTGCCGCAGCGGGCGGCCACAACCTGCTGATGAACGGGCCGCCCGGCGCGGGCAAGAGCCTGCTCGCCAGCTGCCTGCCCGGTATCCTGCCGCCGCTTTCCCCGGCAGAGGCGCTGGAAGTCAGCATGGTGCAATCGGTCGCCGGCCTGCTGGAGGGCGGGCGCATCAGCCGCACCCGTCCGTTCCGCGCACCGCACCATTCGGCAAGCATGGCTGCCCTGACCGGCGGCGGCCTGCGCGTACGCCCTGGCGAGGTTAGCCTTGCCCACCTTGGCGTGCTGTTCCTCGACGAACTGCCCGAATTCCAGCGCGCCGTGCTCGATTCGCTGCGCCAGCCGCTGGAGACCGGCAAGGTCGATGTCGCGCGCGCCAATGCCCATGTCGCCTACCCTGCCCGCGTGCAGTTGGTGGCGGCGATGAACCCGTGCCGGTGCGGGCACCTGGGCGATCCGGCCCTGGCCTGCTCACGGGCACCCAAGTGCGCCATAGATTACCAGAGCAAGGTCTCCGGCCCGATGCTCGACCGCATAGACCTGCACGTCGAAGTCGATCCCGTCAGCGCCACTGACCTGGCCTTGCCGCCGCCCGCCGAAGGCAGCGCCGAAGTCGCCGCGCGCGTTTCTGCCGCGCGCAAGCTGCAGACCGCGCGCGGCATCCGCTCCAACGCCGAACTCGAAGGCGAGGCTCTGGAGGAATACGCGACGCCAGACGAAGCAGGCCGCGCCTTGCTGATGCAGGCGGCAGAGAAGATGCGCCTCTCCGCCCGCGCCTACACCCGCATGCTGCGCGTGGCGCGCACCATTGCCGACCTGGCAGGCGCCAGCCAGGTGGGCCGCATCCACGTGGCCGAGGCGCTCAGCTATCGGCGGCAGGCGCCCAGGGCCTGAGTTTACTTGCAAGAACGGCATTTCGGGCGGATAATCGGCCACGAAAGGGGGGCTTTCGCATGGACTGGTTCAACGCAGCCTGGCTGCTTCACGCAGGCGCCGTGGTCTACGTGATCGCGTTCCTCTTCCGCGACGAGGCGCTGATCCGTGCCTTCTCTGTGCTCGGCACGTTGCTCTACATGGGCTATTACTTCTGGTTCCCGGCAGAGCCGCTGTGGGATGCCATCATCACCAGCACCATCTTCCTGCTGGCCAACGTGGTGGTGATCTTCATGATCCTGCTGGAGCGCACGACATTCCAGCTCAGCGATGACGAAAAGCGGCTGTACCAGGGGTTCGACACGCTGACGCCGGGCGAGTTTCGCAAATTGTTGCGCATTGCCGACTGGCGCACGTCGAACGGATCGGACGTCCTCACCACCGAAGGTCAGGAGCCCGAGCACCTCTATTACGTGCTCGACGGCGACGTCGTGATCAGCAAGGACGGCACCAACTTCCCGATCAGCGACGGGCGCTTCATCGGCGAGATCGGTTACGTGCTGCAAGGCCCGGCCACCGGCACGGTGACTGCGCCCCAAGGCACCCGCTATGTCGCATGGAAGACCAGCCAGCTGCGCCACCTTGGACGCAGGAAGCCGGCCATCGGCATCGCACTCACGGCGCTGCTGGGCGAAGACCTGGCGCGCAAGCTGTCACAAAGCGTGCAGGCACCCGCGTCGGCCAGCTAGCAACAGTCGTCCGAGCTTTCGGATGCATCTTCCTTGACGTAGCCGCCCGCGTGCCGGTCTACCGGCGTGCCGATCTTGTCCGGCGTCTGCCAGCCCAGTTCGTGCCAGCTCAGTTCACGCCCGTCCTGCGCGCGGATGGTGATCGGCGCCACCGGCAAACCATCCCGGCAATCGACCAGCACCAATTCCGGGTTCACATCGTCGATATAGCGTTCGCCCCACTGCCGCAGCGCCAGCATGGCAGGCAACAGGCCCAAACCCTTCTCGGTCAGGCGGTATTCCACCTTGCGCCTGTCCGCCTGGCACGGCGTCCGCTCCAGCACCCCGTGCTTCACCAGGTTGGCAAGGCGGTTGGAAAGGATGTTGCGGGCGATCCCCAGCTCCTGGGAAAACTCTTCGAAGTGGTACAGCCCGTTGAAAGCCGCGCGCAGGATGAGGAACGACCAGCGTTCGCCCATCACTTCCAGTGCGTGCGGCAAGCCGCAGCCAAGTTCGCGCAGCGGTTCTCTTATGCCCATTCGGAATCCTGTCTCTTGCCGCTTTCCTACAGGCAAACGCGGCAAAGCCAAAAATATTTGCAAAAAGGGTTGCGTTCTGAAACCTAGGTTTATAGGTCCTGATTTGCAACTGGTTGCTGGTTGCAACTTATAACCCTGTTCAGAGGAGCCCCCAATGACCCGGCCAGCCACGACCCGCCTCACCGCCGTCACCCTTTCCGCCGCGCTTGCCCTTTCGGGCGCGCTGGCCCCTGCCGCGCTGCAGGCGCGCAGCGCTGCCCCCTGGTTCACCGCGGAACTGGCCCAGCCGACCAGTGAAGACGAAGTGATCGCCGGCGGCGTGGTGTTCCGTTGTGAAGGCACCACCTGCACCGGCCCGCGCAGCGGCGACCGCCCCTTGCGCGTGTGCAGCCAGCTGCGCCGCCAAGTCGGCACCATTGCCAGCTTCACGGCGGGTGGCGAGACGCTGCCCGATTCGCGACTGGCGCGCTGCAACGGCTGACCCATCCCCGTCCCCCCTCCATCCGGGATGGGCACTTGCGAAGGCCCTGGCACCCAGCGGCCGCGGCCTTTTTCTTTCCTGTCCTAGAGCAAGCCGCGTGCGCTGAGGTCGGCTTCCAGCGCTTCGGCGCCGGTGAACACGTGCCCATGCCAGCCGCGCGCCGTGGCGGCGGCAATGTTCTCCGCCTTGTCGTCGATGAACAGCAGCTGCTGCGGCGGCAGGCCGAAACGCTGTTCGGCAATGGCGTAGATCTGCGGGTCGGGTTTGGCGACGTTCTCATGGCCAGAGACGACGATATCGCGAAAGTGTTCGAACACCGGCTGGCTGGCGATGAACTCGTCCCAGAAATCCGCGCCGAAGTTCGACAGGCCGAACAGCGGCACGCCGCGTGCGTGCAGCCGGGCGATCAGGTCCAGCGTGCCGGGAATATTCTCGGGATAGGTCTCGGCAAAGCGCGTGGCGTAGGCCTGGATCAGCTCGGCATGGTCGGGAAACCGGGCGATTCGTTCGGGTACCATCTCTGCCAGCGGACGCCCCTCGTCCTGCTGGTGATGCCATTTTTCGGTCACGACGTTGGTGACGAACCATTCCAGCTCGTCCGGATCGTCGATCAGCTTGGCAAACAGGTAGCGCAGGTCCCAGCGGATGATGACGCGGCCGATATCGAACACGACCGCGCCGGGTCGGTCGCGCCCGTGGTTTGCGTTGGCATCAGACATGCAAAAAGCCCCCGTGTTGGCGGGGGCTTTGCAGAAGACCTGTGCCGCATGCAAGCGGCACGGCGCGCTTAGCCCTGGCGGGCCTTGAAGCGACGGTTGGTCTTGTTAATCACGTAGGTGCGACCGCGACGGCGAATCACACGGCAATCGCGATGGCGGTTCTTCAGCGACTTGAGGCTGTTGCGGATCTTCATGGTCTTTTCCCGAAAAACAAGCGGCACCGGAGATGAGCTCCGATGCCGGAAATTCAAGGCGTGCGGATAAGGGGAGCGTGGCAGGAAGTCAACCACAGATCGGGCGACCGTCAGTCGCCCGCAAGGCAGAACGGCCGCCCGCAGCGGGCGCAGCTTGCCTGCGCGCCTAGCGAGGACGCTCGCGCGGAGGCGCGAGCGAAGAACAAACTAACCCCGAATATCCGCCAACTTGCGCTCCCACGCCAGCGCATGGGCCACGATGGCATCAAGATCGGCGTATTGCGGCTGCCACGGCAGGGTGGCCTTGATGCGCGACGGATCGGAAATCAGCGAATCGGGATCGCCTGCACGGCGCGGCCCCATCACGCGATTGATTTTTCCCTTCGTCACCCGGTCCACCGCGTCGAGCACTTCGAGCACGGAGAAGCCAAGGCCATAACCGCAGTTCATCGTCAGGCAGCGGTCCGGTTGATCGATCAGCGCCTCCAGCGCCAGCACGTGGGCCGCAGCCAGATCGCTGACGTGAATATAGTCGCGCACGCCGGTGCCATCGGGGGTATCGTAGTCGGTGCCGAACACGCTCACGCTCTCGCGCTGGCCCAACGCCGCCTCTACCGCCACCTTGATAAGGTGCGTCGCGCCTGCGGTCGACTGCCCGCTGCGCGCCTGCGGATCGGCGCCTGCCACATTGAAATACCTGAGCGCGCAATAGTTCATCGAATGGGCAGCCGCGGTGTCGGCCAGCATCTGCTCGGTCATCAGTTTCGACCAGCCATAGGGGTTGATTGGCTGCCGGGGCGTCTCTTCCGTCACCGGCGACACATCCGGCATGCCGTAAGTCGCCGCGGTGGAGGAGAAGATCATGTGCGGCACGCCCGCCCTCACCACGGCCTCTATCAGCGCGCGGCTCTTCACCGTGTTGTTCTCGTAGTACTTCAGCGGGTTCTCCACGCTTTCGGGCACCACGATGGAGCCTGCAAAATGCATCACCGCGCGCGTGCCCTGTTCGGCAAAGATCCGCGCCAGCAGATCGGCATCGGCAATGTCGCCTTCGTAGAAAGGCACGCCTTCGGGCACGGCAAAGCGAAAGCCCGTCGAAAGGTTGTCGATCACCGCAACCGGCCAGCCGGCATCCAGCAGGGCCAGCACGGCATGGCTGCCGATATATCCGGCACCACCGGTGACGAGGACAGGACATTTGCTATTCATTGTCCGCCGGTTAGCAGGTTTGCGTGAAACGACAATCAGGCATGCGAATTCCCGCAGGCACCAATCGCGCCGTTCGGGCGTTGGAGACATGACATGAAACAGGCCCTTGCCATCCTTGCCACTGCCGCGCTGCTGGGCGGCTGCGCCACGCCCGCCTGGGTCTCGCCGGTGGAAGTCACCCGCTTTACCGGAGAGGCGCCCGCCTACCTTGGCCAAGGCACGATCCAGATCGTCGCCGCGCCGGGCCTCGATGCGCAAAGCATCGAATACGGCCTGTATGAGGACGCCGTGCGGCGCGAGCTGCAAGGCCTGGGCTACCGCGTGGTGATGATAAACGGGTCGCAAGTGGCGCAAGTGGCGCTGGACCAGTACGTGGTCGATACTGGCCCTCGTCGCGGCCCGGTGGACGTGGGCGTAGGCGGGTCGACCGGCAGCTATGGCTCGGGCGTCGGCCTTGGCATCGGCTTCAACCTGGGCGGCCAGCCGGCGGAGCGGATCGCGCGCGAACTCTCCGTCAGCATCCGCGCGGCGGACGGCACGCAGAACCTGTGGGAAGGCCGCGCGGCGATGACCGCCACGGCTAACAGCGACTATGCCGCCGATGCCGCTGCCGCGCCGCGCATGGCCGATGCTTTGTTTGCAGGCTTTCCCGGAGAATCCGGCGAGACTATCGAGGTAGAATGAACATCAAGGACATCATGATCGACGCCGCCTTCGACAGCGGCAACATCGAAGTCGTTGCGATCGAGGGCGCCCATGCGCAGCTGCGCATCCCGCGCGACCGCAACAGCGAGTTCGCACAGTGGTTCCACTTTCGCGTCTGCGGCGCTGCGGGCCGCGAACTGGTGCTGGAGATCGAGGACCTGGCAGGCAGCGCCTATCCGCAAGGCTGGCCCGGCTACAACGCCTGCGTATCGGAAGACCGGCAGTACTGGGGCCGCGCGCCCAGTTCCTATGACAAGGCTGCGGGCAACGGCACGCTGACCATCCGCTACACGCCCGAATCCGACCTTGCGTACTTCGCCTATTTCGCGCCCTATTCGCTGGAGCGGCACAACGATCTTGTCGCCGCAGCCGCCTGCAGCGAAGGCGTGGCCTACCGCCGCCTTGGCGAGACGCTCGACGGGCGCCCGCTCGATTGCCTGGAGATGGGCACGGGCGACGTGCAGGTGTGGCTTTATGCCCGCCAGCATCCGGGCGAATCGATGGCCGAATGGTGGATGGAAGGGGCGCTGGAAGTGCTCACCGATCCCGCTGACGTGGTGGGCCGCGCGCTGCGGCAGAAATGCCGCCTGCACGTGGTGCCGAACTGCAATCCGGACGGCTCGTTCCGCGGCCACCTGCGCACCAACGCCGAAGGGGTGAACCTCAACCGCGAATGGGCCGAACCCACGGCAGAAAAATCGCCCGAAGTCCTCGCCATCCGCAACGCGATGGATGAGACCGGCGTGGACTTCGCCATGGACGTGCACGGCGACGAGGCAATCGCCGGGGTCTTCCTGGCCGCATACGAGGGCATCCCGTCGTGGACCGACGAGCACGGCGAGCGCTTCTATCGCTACCAGCGCATTCTGGATCGCCGCACGCCCGATTTCCAGACCGTGAAGGGCTATCCCAGGTCGGCGCCGGGCAAGGCCAACCTGTCGATGAGCACCAACCAGGTGGCAGAGCGCTTCGGTGCCTGCGCGATGACGCTGGAAATGCCGTTCAAGGACAACGACGACTGGCCCGATGCAGAGCAGGGCTGGAGCCCGGAACGCTGCAAGCTGCTG
Source organism: uncultured Erythrobacter sp. (assembly GCA_913055155.1). GTDB lineage: Bacteria > Pseudomonadota > Alphaproteobacteria > Sphingomonadales > Sphingomonadaceae > Alteraurantiacibacter. The sequence goes on from CAJXJR010000004.1 coordinate 114,652, forward strand.
GCCCGCGAGTGCCTGGCCGCGCTGGTGGAATGGCTGGACGGCGCCGACGCCTGACGCAGCACCTAGGGCTGCACCACTACCCAGCGTAGCGGTTGATCGCTGGCTTCGCCGCGCGAATAGCTGGTGGCCGTCCACAGCGTCCACGGCCGCCCGGCATAGTCGGGCTGGGCGAAGTCGCGCTCCAGCCACAGGTTGCGTTCGATCCGCACGGCAATGCCGTGCTCGGCTTCGAACTCGGGGCTGATCTTCAGCACCACCGGCTGGCCGACATGCCCCTCCACCTGGTTGATGAAGGTCGTCAGCTCGCTTTCCAGCCCGGCTTCCACGATCGGGTCGGCACATTCGCGGGCCAGCTTGTCGAGCGCGATGGCCGGCGGCAGCTGGTCGGCATCGCGCGGCACGATGGTGACGAAATTGGCCGCCTGCCGCTCTGCCGAAACGCACGGGTCATAGGCATGCACCACGCCGTGCGGCAACTGCGCGTCGATGGCGGCGGCCAGGTTGCGCGGGAACTGCGCGTCGCGCCCTTCGGCGCCGTGGCTGGCCTCCAGGTAGACGAAGTCCGCCCCCGTGGCGCGCAGGGCGTTGAAATCGACAGCGCCGTCTTGCTCGCCCACCAGCGCCCCTTGCGTGGGGTACTCGGCGCGCGAGGGCATCCATTCCTGCGTGCGCTGCCACAGCACCACCGCCAGCGCGACCAGGGCCAGCAGCAGCAACACTTCTACCCAGAAGCGCAGGACAGATTTCTTCTTCTTGCCGATGGTGCGACCCAGTTTGTCTAGTAATGCGTTGATTCGATTGGCGAGCGATCAGGCCTTGATATGCAACACGCAGATCAGGGTGAAAAGCCTCCGGGCGGTTTCGAAGTCGGTTTCCACCTTTCCCTCCAGCGCATCCAGCAGGTGCCGCGTGCCGCGATCGTGGATTCCGCGCCGGGCCATGTCGATGGTCTCGATCTCTTGCGCAGAGGCGCGGCGCAGGGCCTTGTAGTAGCTATCGCAGATGGCGAAGTAATCGCGGATCGCGCGGCGCATCCGCGCCATGCCCAGGCCGATGGTGCCCGCTTCGCTGCCCTCGGCATCCTTCATGTGCCAGGCCAGCATGCCTTCCACCACTTCCAGGTGCACGCGCCAGGGGCCGACGTGGCCGTTCTCGCTGGCGCGGACGGGGCGAAAGAAATTGTCCTCCACCAGGTCACGCAGGGCCACTTCGCGCTCTTTCTCGATCTCTTCGTTGCGCGCGAGCACGGTCGCTTCATCAAGCGTGATGACCTCGATCCGGTTGGCGTTGTCCTGGTTCATGTTCGTCGCCTACCTGCCCCACCCGGCGCGCGCGTTCAATCGGCAATCAGCTGCCGGCGCACATTCTCCCCGCTATCCACAGGCGGCGATGGCAATGTTTGCCGACATCGACCTTGCGAACATTCGCGCACACGCGCATCACGCTGCGCATGTCCGAAGAAGACCTGCTGATCCGCTCCGCCACCGACACTGCCGACAAGGGCGAACAGGGCCGCACCCTGCCCGCCAACCTGGAGGCGGAGGCCGCTTTCCTGGGCGCCGTGCTGATCGACAACCGCGTGCTGGAGGAACTGCCCGTCGAACTGCGCGCGGGCCATTTCTTCGCCCCGATTCACGGGCGCATCTTCGAACGTATCCTGACCCTGGTGGATCGCCAGATGGTGGTGACCCCGGTCACGCTGAAGCCCTATTTCGAAGGGGACGAAGCGCTGGCCGACCTTGGCGGCACGGCTTACCTTGCGCAGCTGACGGCGGACGGGCAGGGCCTGCTGGCCCCGCGCGAACTGGCGCAGCAGATCTATGACCTTGCGCTGCTGCGCGAACTGGTGGGCGTTGGCCGCGACCTGGTGGAAGGCGCGCTCGACACTTCGGAAGAGGTGGAGCCCCAGCGCCAGATCGAACATGCGGAAAAGCGCCTGTTCGAAGTGGCCGAAGGCGCCACCAGCGAGAAGGCTGGAATTTCCTTTCGCAGCGCTTCGATGGACGCGATCAAGCTGGTCGAGGCGGCGATGCAGTCGGGCGGCAGCCTGTCGGGCAAGACCACGGGCCTTGCCACGATCGACAACAAGACCGCCGGGCTGCACAATTCCGACCTGGTGATCCTGGCCGGGCGCCCGGGCATGGGCAAGTCGTCGCTGGCGATGAACATCGCTTTCAACTGCGCCGAGGAACACCTGAAATACCAGCGCGACGGCGGCCCGCACAATTACGGTGCACCGGCGGCCTTCTTCAGCCTGGAAATGAGCGCGGACCAGCTGGCCACGCGTATCCTCGCCGAACAGGCAGAGATTTCGTCCGAAGCACTGCGTTCGGGCAAGCTGAAGCGCGACGAATTCCAGAAACTGTCGTACGCGGCGCAGAAGCTGGCCGAGCTGCCGTTGTACATCGACGACACGCCGGCCCTGTCGATCTCCGCCCTGCGCACCCGCGCGCGGCGGCTGAAGCGGCGGCACGATATCGGCCTTATCGTGGTTGACTACCTGCAGCTGCTGCAGGGTTCGGGCCGCGCCAACGACAACCGCGTGAACGAGATTTCCGAAATCAGCCGGGGGCTGAAGACGCTGGCCAAGGAACTGCAGGTGCCCGTGATCGCGCTGTCGCAGCTTTCGCGTGCAGTGGAGCAGCGCGAGGACAAGCGCCCGATGCTGTCCGACCTGCGCGAATCGGGCTCGATCGAGCAGGACGCCGACATGGTGTGGTTCATCTACCGGGCCGACTATTACCACGAGGCGCTGCGCCCCGAGATGCCGAGCGAGACCAGTTCCGAGGCCGACAAGGAAAAGTACCGCGTCTGGGAAGACCGCTACCTGGAACTGCGCAACAAGGCGACCCTGATCGTCGCCAAGCAGCGCCACGGTTCCACCGGCAACGTGCCGCTGCTGTTCCAGAGCGAGTTCACCAAGTTCACTTCGCCCAACATGAAGGACTATTCGGACTACGGGTACGAATAAACCGATGACCCAGGGAAAGGTTACAGACCGGCAAAAGGCGGCGGCACCGACCGATGGCCGCACCAAGGTCGGCCAGAAGCGCAAGGCCGAAACCCGCGCGCGGATCATCGCTGCTGCCTTCGATATCTTCGGCGACGAAAACGGGCTGTTTGCCCGGATCGAGGACGTGGTGGACAAGGCCGGTGTCACCCGCGCCACCTTCTACAATCACTTCAACGACATGGTGGACCTGCGCGAAGCGGTGACGCGCGAGGTGACGCACGATTTCCTTGTCGCGGTGACGCAGACCGTCTCGAAAATTCCCGATTCGCGCGAGCAGTGCACCGTTGCCGTGCGCTATTACCTGCGCCGTGCGCAGAAGGACCGGCGCTGGGCCTGGTCGATGCTGAACATGAGCGCATCGGGAGAGATCTTTGGCGCCGAGACCTTCCGCCAGGCGTTGCGCACCATCACCGACGGGGTGACCAATGGCGACTTGCCGATCCCCTCGGCAGACCTGGGCCGCGATATCCTGCTGGGCGCCACGCTGGCGGCCATGGGCTCCATCGCGAAGCGCGAGATGGCGCCGGACTATCCCGAAGTGGTGGCAGGCTACATCCTGTGCGGGCTGGGCGTGGACCGCGACACTGCCAGGGAAATCGCCCACCTGCCCCTGCCGCCGCTGGAGCCTGCTGCAACGGACGACTAGCCGCTGAACGCTTGTTCAATTGACAAATTGTCAATTGTAATTATCACCTGTCCCCGGACGGCGAAAACGCCGATTGGGGAGAGGATGTCATGCATGCTAGGCAAAGGCGCTGGACCGCGCTGACCTTGGGATTGGTCCTGTTGGCCGGAGGCGGACTGGCCGGTTCGCTATCGAACAGCGCCAGCGCGCAAGCGACTTACGAGATCGAACCGCGCGCACCGGAATACCTTTACGCGCGCACCTGCGGGTACTGCCACGGGCACAACATCGCCCCGATCATCCGCGGGCGGAACCTGCCCCCTGCGGTGATATCCTCCATCGTGCGCTCCGGCATGGGCGCGATGCCTGCCTTCAAGCCCACCGAGATTACCGACACCGAACTGGAAGCGTTGTCCGAATGGATCTCGCAGTCCGAGGCAGACCCCGAGGAGCACGGGCAATGAGCAATGGATTCTCCCGCCGCGAAGTGATGGCCATCGGCGGCGCCGTAGCCAGCACCGCCGCGCTAACCCCGATGGCGCGTGCGCGCATGATGCCGCAGGACATGGACCGCGACGTGTTCGCTGCCGTGGTGCGCGAACTGCGCGCCATCGTGGGTGATGACTGGGTGTTCGCCGACGAGGCCAGTACGCTCAGCTATCGCAAGAGCGGCATCCCCGACCTGCGTGGCGAACACGTGCCCTCGGGCGCGGTCGCCCCTGCCAATGTCGAGCAGGTGCAGGCCATCCTGGCGGTCGCCAACCGCTATCGCCTGCCGCTGTGGCCGATCTCCACCGGCAAGAACATGGGCTATGGCATGGCCACGCCCGCCTCTTCCGGCCAGATGATCCTGGACCTGAAGCGGATGAACCGCATCCTCGATTTCGATGCCGAACTGGGCACGATCCTGGTGGAACCGGGCGTCACCTACCAGCAGATCCACGACTACATCGAGGACAACGACCTGCCCTACTGGATCGACGTGCCCACCGTCGGCCCGATCGTCTCGATGGTCGGCAACACGCTGGAACGCGGCGTGGGCTACACGCCCTATGGCGACCACTTCTTCATGCAGTGCGGCATGGAAGTGGTGCTGGCCGACGGCACCGTGCTGAAGACGGGCATGGGATCGATAGAGAACGGCAACACCTGGCAGGCATTCAAGTGGGGCTATGGCCCCTACCTCGACGGTATCTTCACCCAGTCGAACTTCGGCGTGGTCACCAAGCTGGGCATGTGGATGATGCCAAGGCCACCGGCCTACAAGCCATTCATGGTCCGCTCTGCCGAGGTGTCCGACATTGCCGCGATCACCGATGCGGTGCGGCCGTTCCGCATGAACAACCTCATCCCCAACGCGGTGATGATGATGGGCGCGCTTTACCAGCTGTCCATGTTCAATCGCCGCGCCGACATCTGGCAGGAGGAAGGCCCGATCCCCGAAGAGGTGATCAAGACCCTTGCCCGGCAGAACGAGCTGGGCATGTGGAACACCTTTTTCGCGCTCTATGGCACGGACGAGACCATCGCCGCGACCGAACCGATCATTCGCGGCGCGTTCGAGGCCATCGGCGGCGAAGTGCTGACCGACGCCGAACTGAACGGCAATCCCTATTTCGAACACAACAAGGCGCTGATGCGCGGCGGCCTGACGCTGGAGGAAAAGGGTCTGGTGCGCTGGTGGGGCCGCAGCGGCGGTGCTATCGCCTTCGCTCCGGTGGCGCCTGCGAAGGGCGGCGAAACGCAGGGCCAGACAGAGCTTGCCATCGAGGTGATGAACAAGTGGGGCTTCGACTACGCGCCCGCCTACGTCGTGGGCAGCCGCGAACTGCACCACATCATCTTCCTGATGTTCGACAAGGGCGATGACGAACAGTCCGCCAAGGCCGAGCAGTGCATGAACGAGATGATCACCCGCTTTGGCGAGCGCGGCTGGGCGGCCTATCGCTCATCGGTCTCCACCATGGACCTCGTGGCGGACCAGTATGGCGCGGCCAACCGCGAGGTGAACGCGCGCCTGAAGCAGGCACTCGATCCCAACCACATCATTGCACCGGGCAAGCAGGGCATTGCCTGACCGGTGCGTGGCCGGCCCCGCTCTCCCAATTGCGGGGCCGGCCTTCCCATCCTGAAGAGAGGTAAGCGATGAGCAACGTGCAGTATGACTTCAGCGGCAAGGTAGCTCTGGTGACCGGCGGTGCCACGGGCATCGGCCGGGCCAGTTGCACCGCCTTTGCCGAGCAGGGCGCCAAGGTGATGATCGGCGACATCGACGAACGCGCCGAGGAAACGGTGGCGATCATCAGGCAGGCGGGCGGCGAGGCAGAGTTCCTGCCGACCGACGTGCGCGACAAGGCGGCCGTTGATGCACTGGTGGCAGGCACGCTGGAGCGCTTCGGGCGCATGGACATGGCTTTCAACAACGCCGGGATCCTGCCCCCGCAACGCCCGATCCACGAAGTGACCGACGAGGAACTGGACCTGGCCATCGATGTCGATTTCAAGGGCGTGTTCTATTCGATGCAGGCCGAGATCCGCCATTTCCTGGAAGCGGGCGGCGGGGCCATCGTAAACACCGCATCGGTCGGTGCGCTGATCGCGGACCCGAACATGAGCGTCTATTGCGCGATGAAGCACGCGGTCTCGGGCCTGACCAAGGCGGCAGCGGTGGAATATGCGCAGCAGGGCATCCGCGCGAACTGCGTTGCCCCCGGCTTCGTGCGTACGCCGATGACGCAGCACTGGGCCGATAGCAAGGACTTCACCGACATGTTCTTCCAGCACAACATTTCGGGCCGCTATGCCCATCCGGAAGAGATTGCCGGAACGGTGCTGCACCTGTGCAGCGATGCCGCCAGCTTCGTCAACGGCGCCACCTGGACCATCGACGGCGGCCAGACCGCGCACTGAGCCCGCGCGCGCGAGCCGGCTCAGCTGCTGCGAGCGTCCGCGCGATAGACGGGGAAATCACCGGCGTCGCCGTAATCCTCGATGTCCGGCATGGTCTTCAGCGTCTCCATGTCGTCATCGCTGATGGTGAAATCGACATCGGCATTGCTGCGGATGTGATCGGCGGTTTGCGACTTGGGCAACGGCAGCATGTCCAGCTGCAGGCAATAGCGCACGGCCAGCTGGGCCACGCTGACATCGTACTTGCCGGCCATGTCCTTCAGCAGCGGGTGGTCAAGGATCTTGCCATGACCGATGGGCGAATAGGCCTCTACCAGCACGTCCTGCTCCTGGGTGTAATCGATCAGATCGAAGGGCGTATTGCCGACGTGCGCCAGGAACTGGTTGACGGCGGGCTTCACGCTGCCGTTCTCCAGGATATTGTCCAGGTCCACCTTCTCGAAATTGGAGACGCCGATAGCGCGCAGCTTGCCCGCCTCCAGCGCCTCTTCCAGCGCTCGCCAGGCTTCCAGGTTGCCCTCGAAGAAATGCTCGCCATTGCGGAACTTGTCCCACGGCTGCGGGCTATGGATGATCATCAGGTCGATCGTGTCGAGGCCCAGTGCTTTCAGCGAGCCGTCGATGGCCACGCGCGCTTCGTCAAGCGACTTGATCTCCGCCGCCAGCTTGGTGGTCACGAAAATCTCGTCGCGCGCCACGCCGCAATTGCGCAGGCCTTCGCCAACGCCGCTCTCGTTTCGGTAAGCCTGGGCGGTGTCGATGTGGCGATAGCCGGCTTCCACGCCGTGCTTCACCACGTCGGCAACCTTGTCATTGTCGATCAGCCAGGTGCCAAGGCCGATCTTGGGAATCTTCACGCCATTGTTGAGTGTGTAGGTGTCTTGCAGGATCATGGGAGCCTTTCATGGGAGGGATGGGCACGCCGACAAACGGGCTGCCGGCATGCGGATTATCGGGTCGTTTCCCAAGCAACGAGCCGGATCGTCCCAACGTTCCTGAATGGCCGGGTGCAAAGATTGCCACACCCCTTGAGCTTTCCCGAAGTTCAAAGCCCCAGGTTCAGCTTGCGGCTGACTGTATAGTCCACCACCGAGACGAGGAACCAGCTCGCCCACCATTGCGCCCGCCTCCACAGCGTGGCGCGGCGGGCGTGCAATTCGGGCGTCACCCGTTCGCTGGCGCCCAGGTGTTCGTGGATGAAGCCGCGCATCCGCTCTGCCAGCGCGGCGTCCTCTATCCGCAGCACGATCTCCAGGTTCACATAGAGGCTGCGCATGTCGAAATTGGCGCTGCCCATGTAGACTGCATCGTCCAGCACGATCAGCTTGGTGTGCAGCTTGCACGGCTGGAATTCCCAGATGTTGGCCCCCGCTTCCAGCAGTTTGTTGTACAGTGCGCGACTGGCGCCGATGGTGGCGCCATTGTCGCTCTTGCCCGCCAGCAGCAGGTTGGCCTGGCCCTTGCGGGCAATCTCGCGGATGCGTTTGCGCAGGCGCGGATTGGGGGAGAAATAGGCCATCATCATGTCCAGCCGATCCCCTTCGATCAGGTCTTCGCTGACGCAGTGCGACCAGCTCGACGGCCCGCGCGTCGGCCCGCCGATCAGCAGCTGCACCGGGCCGCTGCCACCGTCCCAGTTACGCACACGGCTGCGGATGTCTCGGAACTGGGCCTTGGGATCGCTGGCCCATTCCACCAGTTCGGCGAACCAGGCCGCCACCTTCTCCACCACCGGCCCTTGCAGCCGGAAGCCGAGGTCGTTCCAGCCGTTCTCTTCCGGAGCGGCGAAATAGTCGTCCTCGATGTTGAAACCGCCCAGCATGGCCACGCTGTCGTCTGCCAGCAGGATCTTCTGGTGGTTGCGAATCAGCGCACGGCGGGTGAACTTGGCCATGAAGGTGATGAAGCTGCCGCCGGCTGCCGTGAGGTCGGCGAAGAATTCCTCGTTCGCCTCAGCCCCGAAGCCATCGACGATCACCGTCACCGCCACCCCGCGGCGGGCTGCTGCCACCAGGGCATCGCGCACCTCGCTGCCGACCCGGTCGCGCGCGAAGATGTAGAAGGCGACCTTCAGGCTATCGCGCGCACCCGCGATGATCTCCAGCAAGGCAGCCTTGCGGTCGGCACCTGCGGGATAGAAGGTGAAGGACAGGCCCTGCGCTTCGGCCGCGAACGGGGCCGGGTCCTGATAGGTGCGGGCAATGTCCATGACGCCTGTTACCATGCCTGCCCCCTAGGGAAACCTTGACGAAACCGTTCCTCACGCCTAACTGGCTCACTTTCCGACAACACCAGCTTATCCGGAGTGCCCATGGCGCGCGTTACAGTCGAAGATTGCGTCGACAAAGTTCCCAACCGTTTCGACCTCGTCCTGCTGGCGGCCCAGCGGGCGCGCGAGATTTCCGGCGGTGCGGAACTCACCATCGATCGCGACCGCGACAAGAACCCGGTCGTCGCCCTGCGCGAAATCGCCGAGCAGACCGTGAAGCCCAAGCACCTGCAGGAATCGCTGGTGCAGTCGCTGCAGCGCGTGCTGCCCGACGAGGAAGACGAAGCCGATGAAGTCGGCTCGCTGAGCCAGTCGGCAGAGGCCATGCGCCTGTCCGCCGCTGCGCCGACCCGGTCGACCTCGATCGGTGCGGACTACGACGGCTAAGCCGTCGCTCCGGTAACGGACCATCCAAGGGGCTGCGCTGCAAGGCGCGGCCCTTTTGCTTTGTCGTGCCCGTGTGCCCCAAGGCGGCACGTCCCGGCGCAGCCCCCTTGTCCTCGCACCGCCCCCGGTGGATAGGCTTGCAGCATGGCAGTGATCGCGATCTACAGCGCCAAGGGTGGCGTGGGAAAAACCACCATTGCAGCAAACCTTGCCTGGTGTTTGGCCACGATCTCGTGCCGCAAGACACTGCTGTGGGATCTCGACGTGGCGGGCGGCGCGGGCTTCCTGTTCGGGGTGGAGCCGAAGAAGGCGCGGGCACGATCGGTCTTTTCCAGGGACCTGAAGGCGCGCGAGGCGATCGTGCCGACCGCCTACGATCGCCTGTCCGTCCTGCCCGCCGACGAATCCTTGCGCGAACTCGACAATGTCCTTGCCCGCATCGGTAAGCGCAAGCAGCTGGCCAAGCTGACGCAGGATCTGGCGAAGAAGTACGAGCGCATCGTGCTCGACTGCCCGCCCGCGCTGGGCCAGATCAGCGCCCAGGTGATGCGCGCAGCAGACCTCATCATCGTGCCCATGCCGCCCTCGCCGCTGTCCGCCCGTGCCTTCGACCTCGTGGTGAAGGAGATCAAGCTGCACGCAAAGCGGCACCCGCCGATCCTGCCGGTGCTGTCGATGGTCGACATGCGCCGCAACCTGCACCGCGCCGCGCGCGAGGAGAACCCGGACTGGCCGGTAATCCCGCAATCGAGCGCAGTGGAACAGTGCGCCGTGCGCCGCCAGCCGGTGGGCGAGTTTGCGCCCGGCAGCCCGTCCGCGCGCGGCTTCAGCCAGCTGTGGGCCGCCATCGAACGCAAGATTGCGCAGCTCTAGCAGCCATCTTGCACCTCGCGCCCTTGGGGGTAGGATGGCCGCCAGACAGGGGGTTCGGCGATGAGCGACGTAATCGAAGGCCTTGGTACCGCTACCGAGGGCGGGCTGCTGAGCCGCGCGATCGAGCCCGATTCCGGAGCGAAGAAACCCCATCCGGACCAGCCGGAGAAATGCCTCAACTGCGGCACGCCGTTGACCGGGGCCTATTGCCACGCCTGCGGGCAGCAGGGCCACGTCCACCGCACCATCGGCGCCTTCATGCACGACCTGCTGCACGGCGCGCTGCATTTCGAAGGCAAGCTGTGGCGCACCCTGCCCTTGCTGGCCTTCAAGCCGGGCAGCCTGACGCGGCGCTATATCGATGGCGAACGCGCCCGCTTCGTTTCGCCGATGGCCCTGTTCCTGTTCACCGTGTTCCTGATGTTCGCCGTGTTCCAGGTGGTCGGCCTGACCGCACCCAGCGGGCTCAGCAATCCCGACCTCGAGGGGACCATTGTCACTGTCGAATCCCGCGCCACGGCTCAGCGCGATGCGGCGCAAGAGGCGCTAGATGCCCTGCCCGCCGATGCCGATGCCGGAACTCGGCAGGCCGCCGAACGCCAGCTGGAAGATGCCCAGGGGGTGCTCGACGGCCTCGAGCAGGTGCAGACCCTGGACTTGAGCGAAGACACGGACATGACACTCAACTTCACCGGCATCGGATGGCTGGATGAAACGCTGGTGAAAAAGTGGCGCGAAGACCCGAACCTGATGGTCTACAAGCTGCAAGCCAACGCCTACAAGTTCAGCTGGATGCTGATCCCGATCTCGATCCCCTTCGTCTGGCTGCTGTTCGCTTGGAAACGCCGCTTCAAGGGTTATGACCACGCGATCTTCATCACCTATTCGCTCAGCTTCGTTACCTTGCTGTTCGTCACGGCATCGCTGCTGGGCCAGGTCGGCGTGGGGGCGCCGCTGATCGTCACGGCCCTCGCCCTGATCGTGCCGCTACACATGTACAAGCAGCTGCGCGGAACCTATTCGCTCAGCCGCTTCTCCGCCATCTGGCGACTGCTCGTGCTGAGCATGTTCATCTGGATCGTCGTGCTGCTGTTCGTGCAGATGCTGCTGGTGCTGGGCGCTTTCTGATCTCCGAAATGAAAGAAGGCGGCACCCGTGGGCACCGCCTTCTCAGGTTACCAAAGCTGTAGGACAGCGCCTTTACGCGCCCTGCGGCGCTTCCCCGCTGCCGCCGAAGCGCTTGCCCGCCTGCGGAATGGCAGAACCGTGCGTCGGCTGGGCGATGACCGGGCCCGAAGGTGCATCGGGGCGGTCGATCTTGCCGGTTTCCATCAGCTGGTTGATCTCGTCGCCGGTCAGCGTCTCGTACTCGAGCAGTGCCTGGGCCAGCAGGTGGAGCTTGTCCTCCTGCTCGGTCAGCACGTCGGTGGCGCGCTTCAGCCCGCCTTCGACCAGGTCCTTGATCTCGGCATCGATCAGCTTGTTGGTATCGGCACCCGCCATGGTGCGGGTGGTCTGGCCCATGCCGAGATAGCCTTCCTGGCTCTGCTCGTACTGCAGCGGGCCGAGCTTGTCGCTCATGCCCCACTTGGTGACCATGTTGCGCGCCAGGTCGGTGGCGTACTGGATATCGCCGGAGGCACCGGACGAGACCTTGTCGTGGCCGAAGATGATCTCTTCCGCCACGCGGCCACCCATGGCCACGGCCAGGTTCGCGTGCATCTTGTCACGGTGATACGAGTAGTTGTCGCGTTCGGGCAGGCGCATCACCATGCCCAGCGCGCGGCCGCGCGGGATGATCGTGGCCTTGTGGATAGGGTCGGAAGCCGGCTCGTTCAGCGAGACGAGCGCGTGGCCGGCCTCATGATAGGCGGTCATCTTCTTCTCGTCCTCGGTCATCACCATGGACTTGCGCTCGGTGCCCATCATCACCTTGTCCTTGGCGTCCTCGAACTCCTGCATGGCGACCAGGCGCTTGTTGCGGCGCGCGGCCAGCAGGGCTGCCTCGTTGACGAGGTTGGCAAGGTCCGCACCACTGAAACCGGGCGTGCCGCGCGCGATGGTGCGCGGGTTCACGTCGGGCGCCAGCGGCACCTTCTTCATGTGCACGGCCAGGATCTTCTCGCGCCCGTCGATATCGGGGATCGGCACCACCACCTGGCGGTCGAAACGGCCCGGACGCAGCAGCGCCGGATCGAGCACGTCGGGGCGGTTGGTGGCGGCGATGATGATGATGCCTTCGTTGGCCTCGAAGCCGTCCATCTCCACCAGCAGCTGGTTCAGCGTCTGCTCGCGCTCGTCGTTGGAGTTGCCGATACCGTTGCCGCGATGGCGACCCACGGCGTCGATCTCGTCGATGAAGACGATGCACGGCGCGTTCTTCTTCGCCTGTTCGAACATGTCGCGCACGCGGCTGGCGCCGACGCCCACGAACATCTCGACAAAGTCGGAACCCGAAATGGTGAAGAACGGCACGCGCGCCTCACCCGCGATGGCGCGGGCCAACAGCGTCTTGCCGGTACCGGGCGAGCCGACCAGCAGCGCGCCCTTGGGGATCTGTCCGCCGAGCTTTGAGAAACGCTGCGGATCCTTCAGGAACTCGACGATTTCCTGCAGCTCCTCGCGCGCCTCGTCGATGCCGGCCACGTCTTCAAACGTCACGCGGCCCTGTTTCTCGGTCAGCAGCTTGGCCTTGCTCTTGCCAAAGCCCATGGCGCCGCTGCCACCGCCCTTCTGCACCTGCCTGAGCGCGAAGAAGGCGATACCCAGGATCAGCAGGAACGGCAGCGCCTGGATCAGCACCACCAGCAGCACGTTCATCTGTTCGGGCTGGGTGCCGGTGTAGGTCACGCCTGCCGCATCAAGCTGGTCGACCAGGTTCGGATCGGCAATTGGCGTGGTGGAGAAGCGTTCATCGTTCTTCAGCACGCCGGTAATGCGATCGGGCGAAATGGTGACTTCGGACACGCTGCCTTCGGCGACCTTGTCCTTGAAATCGGAATACTGGATCGCCGTGCCCGGTGCCTCTCGCGGGCCGCCGAACATGGAAACCGCCAGCAGCAGGGCCAGGAAGATCCCGCCCCAGATCATCAGGCTCTTCATCCAGGGGTTGTTGCCCCCGCCGCCGTTTTCCGGCTCGTTGTTGTCACTCATTGCAGAACGCGTCCTTTCAGCTCTTCAATGTAGGGTAGCGCGTGTGAATGACAAGATAACGCCTTTGGGCGGTATTCGCCGCAGTTTCCGGGCAGTGCGGCGCGAATGTGGAGCACATGGAGCACTGTCCTGGAGGCAAGAAATCGCTCACCTGCGCAATCGGGTGAAATTGGCGGAAGTCTGAGGCTTTGACTGGCCATGGGCAGGCTGTGGCAAGCGGCCGAGAAGTAGGAAAGATCAGCGCCTTTCGCGCGCCAGGATCAGCCGGTCGTCAAGGTCCGCGCCCTGCTGCCCGGTCACCTGCACCACGGCTTCGAACCCGTCGGCGCCGGAAACCTCTGCCACACCTTGGGGAAGCGCATCGGCCACCGCGATCGGGCTGATGCCGCGCAAGCCGGTTTCGCGCTGGCTGGCCACCACCACCACCTGCGCCCCGGTGGATGCGGTGAAGCGGGCGAGATAGGCATGGTCGCGATAGAATGCGGGCGAGGCCAGGGTGCGCGCCTCGTCGCTGGTCCACACCTGTCCGCTCTCGCGGTCGACCAGCTCGTCATAGCTTTCGCCCACGCGCAGCGTGCTGTCGGTAAAGACCTGCTCTTCCAGCACACCCATGCCCGACAGCAGGCCAAGGTAGACCACGTCGAAGCGGTTGAGCATGGCGGGCTCCACTTCGCTGGCAGCGATCACGTCCACCTCGCGGCCGGTGTTCCGGTCAATGTCGGCCAGCACCGGCATGATAGACTGCATGGCATAGGCGGTGGAGAACGGCAGGTAGGTCAGCCCCACGTCCTCGGCATAGCCATAGCGATCGGGCTCTGCCTCCTGCAATGCGGCAAGGTCGGCTTCGCCATCGACGCGGAAATCGCGGATCAGGCGGCTCTGTTCGGGCCGGACGGGGTCGATCTCGCCGTAGATATAGTAGTCGCCCAGCACCAGCAGGATTGGCCGTTCCGAGGCTGCGAGTGGCGCCCACAGGGCGTTGGGCGCTTCGCCGCGCTGGCTCCACGCGAACAGGGCCACCACGGCGAGAACGGCCAGCGCCACGCCGGCGGCGACAAGCGTGCTGGGGCGATTGGCCCGGTAGGGGCCTGGGCGAGTCGGCGCTTCTTCGATGCCTTCCAGCCGCAAAGCGTAAGTGCCGCTGGGCAGCACTACGCGCACGCCGCCCTCGCCGGCTTCGTCGGCGGCGTAGAAATCCTCCAGCTTCTTGCGCAGGCGGTGAACGTAGACACGCACGGTCGCATCGTCGGCGTCGGCGCCCTGCTGCCCGAAGACAGCGCGCGCCAGCTCGTCCTGGGTCACACTGTCGGCATCGGGTCCACGCTGGGCAAGATAGTCGAACAACTCACGCAGGCGACCGCTGGCGCCAGGCACCTGCTTGGCGCGCAGGCGCTCCACTTCGGCTTCGAAAGGGGATGTAACGTCCATGTAACATGGCGGTTACCGTAATTTACGGTGCGTGGCGAGAGACGGCTGGGCAGATGCGGGGTGATTATGTCCGAAGTCATCCGAACCGCCCTGCTCGCCTCCTGCTCCGCCACGCTATGTGTGGCTGTGCCTGCCCAGGCGCAGGACAACGCAGACGCGGCCGGCACCCCTTCGCCCGCCAGCGTAAATCCTGACGACACCAACGTCGTGCGCGATGTGGCAACGGGAAACATCATCTACGTCTACGGCCGCGGCGAGCGACGGATCGGCATGGCGGGTGCCGCCAGCGAAGGCGGCGTGGCCGGCGCCGATATCGAGATTCGCCCGCTGCTGCGCCCTGGCGAACTGCTGGAGGCGACGCCCGGCCTGATCGCCACGCAGCATTCGGGCGGCGGCAAGGCCAACCAGTTCTTCCTGCGCGGCTACAACCTGGACCACGGAACCGATTACTCGGTCTATATCGACGACATGCCGATGAACCTGCGCACCCACGGGCATGGTCAGGGCTATCTCGATGTCAACGGCCTGATCCCCGAAACCGTGGCGCGGGTGGACTATCGCAAGGGCCCCTACCGCGTGGACGCGGGCGACTTTTCCTTCGTCGGCTCTTCGCAGATCACCACGCACGATCGCCTGCAGCCTTTCGCCAGCGTGGACCTGGGCAGCTATGGCTATCGCCGTTTCGTGGCCGGTGGATCGGTGCGACTGGGTGAGGGTGACTTGCTGGTAGCAGGCCAGGCCAAGTTCAACGACGGCCCGTGGGAACTGCCCGAGGATTTCGAAGGCTATTCGGCCTTCGTCAAATATTCCCAGCCGCTGGGCGCGGGCGATCTTTCGCTCAGCTATTCGCTGTTCGATGCCAGCTGGGCACCGACCGAGCAGATCCCCGAACGCGCCGTGGGCACTGCCCTTTGCGCCGACCGCTTCTGCTCGCTCGACCCCACCCTGCGCGGCGAGACCGAGCGTCATATCTTTACCGCCAACTACCTCTCCGACTCCTGGCGCGTGACAGCCTATGCCCAACGCTACGATTGGGACCTGCTGTCCAACTTCACCTACTTCCTGGAAGACCCGGTGAACGGCGACCAGCTGCGCCAGTATGACGAACTGTGGACCTTCGGCGGACGGGTGGAACACACCGCGCGCCTCTCCGATGCCTTCAGCCTGCGGATGGGCGCAGAAGGCCGCTACGACGATATCGGCGAAGTCGGGCTGGACGAGACCATTGCCGGCGTCACCGAATTCACCGTGGGCGCCTTTGCCGTGCAACAGGCCTCGCTCGGGCTTTATGCAGAGGCGATCTGGCGGCCCACCGATCGCCTGATGGTGATCGGCGGCCTGCGCGGCGACTGGTACGACTTCGAAACCCGCGCGCTTCGCGGCGCGCTCAGCTGGTCGGGCGAGGTATCCGACAACACGTTCGCGCCGAAGATCGGCGTGAACTACGAAGTGGCGGACGGGATCGCGCTGTACGCAAACTACGGCGAAGGCTTCCATTCCAACGACGCGCGCGGCGTGACCAATCCCACCGACCCCGCGCCCGGCCTTGTCGAAGGCGACTTCGAGGAACTGGGCGTGCGGTTCGAACGCGGCGGGCTGATCCTGACAGGCGTCTACTGGTGGTCCAGCATCGACAGCGAGCTGATCTATCTCGGCGACGCGGGCGCGGTGGAGCCGAGCGATCCGGGCCGCCGCCACGGATACGAACTCACCGCCTTCTGGCATCCCAACAACTGGCTGGCCATCGATGCCGTGTGGACGGGAACGACCTCGCGCTTTGCCGGCCTGCCGGAAGGCCAGAACTACGTGCCCGGCGCGCTCGACAGTGCGGGCGAACTGGGCATTTCCGCGGCCTTCCCCGACTGGAACGCCGCCATGCGCGTGCGCTATCTCGGTCCGCATGCGCTGGTGGAAGACAATTCGGTACGCGGCGCAAGCACCACGCTGGTGAATGCGCGCGTGGCCTGGACGCCGCAGGACATTGCCCTGCTGCGCGGCTGGGAAGTCCATGCCGAACTGCTCAACATTCTCGATTCGCAGGACGACGATATCGACTATTTCTACGCCACCCGCCTGCCCGGAGAGCCGCTGGGCGGCTTCGAAGGCGTGAACAGCCGCGTTGTCGAACCGCGCCAGCTGCGCGTGGGGGTGACCAAGCGCTTCTGATTCGCGCAACCAGCTCCCTTGGGCGGCCGGCGCATAGTGGGCGCCGCCGCCTCCCCCCGGAAAGCCCTGCCTGCCAGCATGGTGCAGGCGGGGCTTTTTGATTGGAGAATTCAGAGGTTTGGACGACAGCAAGTCAAGCGAGCTAATCCTTTTGTCAATGTTGCTTGACACCTTTGTCTAGTATGTCTAGCTTCCTTTACATTAATTCAAAGGAGCTTGACATGAGAACCATCGCAAAGGCGCTGCTCTGGGCGGCTGTCATCATTGCCGTCGCCGTGGCCGGCCATTTCGAATGGATCAATCGCGACACCGCGCAAACGCTCACCCTCGCGCTGCCCGTGCTGGCCGTCGTCACGCTGGGCAGCACGCGCAGCTGTAACGCGAAGGCGGAGCAGCGGGCATGAGCGACACCTGGATTTCCCGCCGCGGTCCCGGCTTCTGGATCGGCGCGATCATCGGCCTGATGGCCGCCATTGCCGGCCTGGCCGCCAGCGACGCCATCAACGGCCCCACCGCCATCATCCTGATGGCCAGCACCGGCGGCCTGCTGTACCCGCTGATGCGCTCGGGCGAACGCTGCGAGGAGCGCTCCGGCACCTCCAGCCCCGCCGTGCGCCGTTATAATCGCGGCATGCTGGCGGCCTCGCTCGCCTATATCCTGGGCATGGGCATTGCCGTCTGGCTGACCGACGCCCTGGGCATGGAAGGCACCGTCCTGTGGGTGATCGCCTTCCTGCCGATCCTGCCGATCTTCGCCATGATCTGGGTGATGGCGCGCTATATCGCGGACGAGCAGGACGAATACCTGCGCCACCTCGCCGTCATGTCGAACATGGGTGGGCTGGCACTGGTGCTGGGCCTTGCCTCGCTGTGGGGCTTCTTCGAGGAATTCGCGCTGGTGCCCCATGCGCCGGGATGGTTCTCGGTGCCGGTCTGGGCGCTGGGCATGGGTCTCACCCGCTGGTGGCTGGCGCGCGGCGACAATGCGCCAGCAGAAGATGGAGTCTGAAGCGATGCTCGTCCCTGCCTACATGAAACGCTATTTCGCGCGCCTCACCGCTTTCATGACCGGATACATGGTAGTGCTTGTCGGCGGCCTGCTGCTTGCCAAATCCGGCCTTGCCACGGGCATGCGCGTGGCGCTGGCCGCGCTTACGGCCGCCATGATCTGCGGCGTGTTCTGGACGATTTTCCGGCTGCTGGCCGAATGCGATGACGAATACCAGCGCCTGCTGCTGGTGAAGCAAGTGCTGCTGGGCACGGCAGCCACCCTGACGATGGTGACGTTCTGGCAGTTTCTCGCCGTCTACGACGTCGTGACGGAGGGGCCGATGTGGGTCGGCGCCATCTGGCTGGCCTTTTTCGGGCTTGCTGCCCCGATCGTCAGGTGGCGGGCATGAACAACCGCCTGCGCGTGCTGCGCGCCGAACGCAAATGGAGCCAGCAGGACCTGGCCGACCGGCTGGAGGTGAGTCGCCAGAGCGTGAACGCTATCGAGACCGGCAAGTACGACCCCAGCCTGCCGCTGGCTTTCAGGATCGCCGATGTGTTCGGCCTGACGATCGAGGAGATCTTCTTGCGCGACGAGGGCTGACTGCGCCATCCTGTCCGGCAAGAGGGAGAGAACGATGCAGGTACAGCCGCTGAGCGAACATGTCGGTGCGCAAGTCACCGGACTGGACACCACCTCGCCCCTTTCACAAGGCGAGGTGGCAGAGCTGGCAGACCTGTTCCACCGCCACCTCGCGCTGGTGATCCGTTCTCCCGTGCTCACCCCGCACCAGTACGTCGCCTTCATCCGCCAGCTGGGCGAGCCGGACCCGTCGGACACCTCGCGCTATCACGAGCCGATCGATGTCGACGGCTTCAAGGGCCTGCGGCTGGTCTCAAATATCGAGGAAGGCGGCAAGACCATCGGCCAGTTCGGCGCCGACGAGATGGGCTGGCACCAGGATCGGTGGACCGACGCGGCCCCGCCGCCAGCCACCGCGCTGCACGGGGTGGAGGTAACCCGCACGGGCGGGCGCACCGGCATTGCCAGTCTCGCCGCCGCTTACGATGCGCTGCCACCCGACCTGCTGGCACGGATCGAGGGGCGGCACATTCACTTCCCGCTGCAGGTGAACGATTTCGAAGGCACGCTTGACGAGGCCGACGTGGAGGACGAAAGCCTGTTTCGCACAGTGCCGCTGGTGCAGCGCCACGCGGTGACGGGGGCAAAGTTCCTGTTCCTGGGCGCGCGGCGCATCCTGTCCTACATCGACACCGCCCCGCGCATCACCGGGCTCGACAAGGCGCAAAGCGCCGACCTGCTCGATGCGATCTACGACCACGTTGCGCGGCCCGAATTCGCCTACCTGCACCAGTGGCAGGCCGGCGATATCCTGGTGTGGGACAACCGCGCCTGCGCGCACCGGCGCGAGGCGTTCGATCCTGCCGAACGGCGGCTGCTCTACGGCACGCCGATCGTCAGGTCGGATGTACTGTGGAATGGTCAGGCGGCGCTCGCCGCCTGACCCTTATTCGCTCATGCCGGTCATCACGAAGCGCTGCACGCGCCGCCCGGTGCTGACTTCGGTGGTGTAGACATTGCCCTCGCTGTCCACGTCCACGCTGTGCAGCCAGATGAACTGCCCCGGATAGCGCCCGTTGCGGCCGAACCAGCCGATGATCTCGTGCGTTTCGCGCAGCAGGATCCACACCCGCCCGTTCATCATGTCGGCCACGTAGACATAGGTGCCGTCCGGGCTGAAGGCGACGTCGCTGGCGGTGCGCGTGCCGCCGGTTTCCAGCGCGATCACCACGTCCTGTACGAATTCCACGCCGTCATCGGTTTCGCGGAACACCTGCAGGCGGTTGTTGCGTCGGTCGCAGACATAGATCGTGTCGTCCGGCCCGCGCGTCACGCAGTGCACGATATCGCCGAAACTGGTGCTTTCCGGATTGGGTCCGCCATCGCCGGTGGACGAGGCCTGCGACTGGTCGAACTCGCCTTCGCGCGTGCCGCCGCCCGGTTCCGCGCCATAGGCGCCCCACAGGTGTTCGAAGCCCAGGTCTTCGGCGCCGAATTCGATGATCCGCTTGTTGATGTAGCCATCGGCCACCAGCACGCTTTCACCGTCGTAATGGATATCCGCCGGGTTGCCGAGGAATTGCTCGGACATGTTGCCGTCGGTCTGCTGGCGGGTGCCGATCTGGCGGATGAATTCACCGTCGGCGGTGAAGTTCAGCACCACGTGGTCGCCGCCGCCGTTGCCGCCGATCCACACGTTCATGTCGTCATCGACGAACAGGCCGTGGACATTGGCGGGCCACTGCTCGTCGCCGATCTCGGTACGATCGCGCCCCTCACCTTCGTAGGTGCTTTCACCCGGAGCAAGGTCCGGCCCGCCCCAGCTGCGCAGCAGGTTGCCGTCCTGGTCGAACTGCAACACGTGCGGCGGCGCGGCGCAGCAGGCCTGGCTCATCCCGTTATCCAGGCCGATATCGGTGAAGCCCAGCGAATTGGGGCGGTTGAGCACCCAGATGTTGTCGTCCTTGTCCACCGCCAGGCCGGGGGCCTGGCCCAGGATCATGTCGTCGGGCAGGCGTGGCCAGCTGGCATCCACCTGGAACATGGGCATGGGCACGTCTTCGTTCAGGTGTTCGGCATCAACCTCCACCAGCGCGTCCGCCATGGCGGGTACGCTTGCCAGAAGGGTGGCCGCCACGGCCGCCGAGCTTACAAATCTACGCATGCAGTCATTCTCCCTGTCTAACCTTTATGCGAACCCTCATGTGCCCCCTCATGCGGATCCAACCTCTTCGATCACTTCGGGAAAGGCAGCGGCATAACGCGCCACGTCCCCGATCTTTCCCGTGCTCACGCGCGAATATTGCGTCCACTGGCCATAGGCAGGGCGGATAAGGATGCCGCGCTGTTCCATCGCCGCCTGTACGGCGTCTGCATCGGGCACTTCGATATAGACGAAATTGGTCTGGCTGGGCAGCGCACTGCAGCCGCTGCGCGCGGCGGCATCGAGGATCATCTCGCGCCCTTCCAGGATCGCCGCGCGGCTGGCATCGAGGAAGCCGGTATCGTCGTAGCTGGCGATGGCCGCGGCCAGCCCGCAGGTGTTGCCGCCAAAGCTCATCATGTGGCTGCGGATACGCTGGGCATTTTCCTCGCTGGTCAGGGCATAGCCCACGCGCATGCCGGCCATGCCATAGATCTTGGAGAAGGTGCGGCACACGATCACGTCGCGTCCTTCGCGCACCAGGTCCACCACCGAATTGCCTGCCGGATCGTCGGCCAGCTCGTTATAGGCCTCGTCCACCAGCAGCGTGGCGCTGGGCGTGACACGTGCGGCCAGCGCCCGCAGTCCGGCGGCATCCACCATCATGCCGGTGGGGTTGTTGGGATTGCACACCTGCACCAGCGACACGTGGTCGCCGAAAGCGGCTTCCATCGCAGGCAGATCGACATTCATGTCGCCCGCCAGCGGCACGCGGATCGCAGCCACGCCCTGCCGCTCTCCGTATTGCACCGTAGTATCCCAGAACAGGCCCGGACACAGGATCGCCCCGTCGCGCCCCCAGGCGATGGCAATGGCGGAAAGGATTTCGGTGGAGCCGGCACCGATCACGACTTGCGAGGGGCTGAGCGAATGGCGCTCGGCAATCATCTCGTGCAAGCGTCGCAGGCCCCGGTCGGCATAGTAGCAGCCCTTCGTCGCCGCATCGGCGGCAGCGGCCAGCGCGCTGGGTGCCGGGCCATAGGGGTTCTCGTTGCGAGAAAGCATGGCGACGCCATCGGCAGGGCCGAAATGGCTGGCGGCAGAAGGGACTGGACCGCCCTGCCCCAGCGCCGGAAAGGCTGCGGCCATACCGGCTGCGGCAGCGCCGCCGCCCAGAAACGTCCTGCGTGCAATATCCATGTTCGAACCCCTTTTTCCGCTCACGAGTTGAAGATCATCGTTGCTCCGACAAACAGCAGGTAAATCCCGAAAACCCGGCGCAGCAGCGCGGGTGAAAGCCGGTGCGCCAGCGCCACGCCCAGCGGCGCGAACAGCACGCTGGTGACCACCACGCCCAGCGCGGCTGGCAGGTTGACGTAGCCCAGCGAGCCCCACGGCAGGCCGGGCTCATCCATGCCGATCGCCATGAAGCCCAGGCTGGCAGGCACGGCGATGATCGCGCCCATGCCGCTGGCGGTGCCGATGGCGCGGTGGATGGATGTGCCGCACATGGTCATGGTCATGGTGGTGATGGTGCCGCCGCCGATACCCAGCAGGCTGGACAGCAGGCCAAGCCCGCCGGCCAGGCCTGCCCGCGTCGCGCCGGTCGGCATGGCGCTGGCCAGTTGTCGTTCGTGCACGCGCGGGCTGAGGAAGTGCACGGCAAAGCCCAGCACGCCTATGCCGAAGATCAGCGCCAGCGTAGCCGAGCTGACCACGTCCGCCACCCAGGCGCCCAGCAGCGTGCCGCCCACCACCCACGGCGCCCAGCTTTTCAGCACCGATGTATCAACCGCATCGCGCCGGGCATGGCTGCGCACCGATCGCAGCGAGGTGAAGATGATGGTGGCAAGGCTGGTGCCCACGGCCACGTGCGTCAGCTGGTCGGGCGCCGTGCCCAGCAACGGCAGGATCAGCACCAGGGCAGGCACCACCACGAAGCCGCCACCGATGCCGAACAGCCCGCCGGCAAAACCCGCAGCCGCACCCGCCGCCAGCAGGGCGAGCAAGGGCCACAGCAGAGATGCGTCGAGTGTCACGGATCGGCAACCTACGTTGCAGCGCAGCATTGGGCGAGAGGAATTTTGGTCGGTACTGGTTTTTGCAATATTTGCCGCCTAGACGAGACAGGATGCTGCTGCCGATCCGCACGATAGAAAAAGTCTGGGGCCGCGACGTGCTGCCCGCGCCTTTCGCGGTGCCGCAAGGTCGGCGAATTGGCGAAATCTGGTTCGAACCGCCCGCACAACTGCCTGAATTGCTGGTGAAATACCTGTTCACCAGCGACAAGCTGTCGGTACAGTGCCACCCGAACAGCGACCAGGCCGAAGCTGCCGGACTGGGTCGCCAGGGCAAGGAAGAATGCTGGCTGGTGATCGCTGCCGAACCCGGTGCGAAGCTGGGCATCGGTTTCGAGCGTGCGCTGGCACCCGACGAAAT
This sequence comes from uncultured Erythrobacter sp., assembly GCA_913055155.1. Classification (GTDB taxonomy): domain Bacteria; phylum Pseudomonadota; class Alphaproteobacteria; order Sphingomonadales; family Sphingomonadaceae; genus Alteraurantiacibacter. Next base: position 137,631 of record CAJXJR010000004.1, read on the forward strand.
GCGCGCAGCCGCGCTGGACGGATCGATCGAGGACCTGCTCAGCTGGCACGAAGTGCAGGCGGGCGACTTCTTCTACATCCCCGCCAATACGGTCCACGCGATCGGGCCGGGCTGCTCGATCGTGGAAGTGCAGCAGAACAGCGACATAACCTATCGCCTGTACGATTATGGCCGCGACCGGGAGCTGCACCTGGAGGCAGGCATGGCCATTGCCGATGGCTCGCCCTACGATGCCGCGCTGATGCAGCGCCTGCCCGGCAGCGGCAGTGCCTCGCTGGTCGACGGCCCGTATTTCCGGCTCGACTGGGTCGACGGCGTGCCCGAGGAGGGACTGCTCTACAGCTACGCCGCGCCGCTGCTGGTGCTGCCCTTGCAGGGCGAGGTGCTGGTGGCCGGCGAAGTGGTCGCGCCGGGCGAATGCGCACTGGCGCCGGACCTTGCCAGCGTCACCTTCGCACCCGAAGGCAAGGCGCTGGTGACGGCGCCGAGCGGAAGCTAGCGAGAAAAATGCCGCGCCAGTACGAACTAACGCGGCATTTCCCGTTTCCGTCTGGAGCGACTACACCACCCCGAAGGCCAGCATGGCGTCGGCTACCTTCTTGAAGCCCGCAATATTCGCGCCCTTCACGTAGTCGACATAGCCATCGCCCTGGTCGCCGTATTCCACGCACTTGTCGTGGATGCCGTGCATCAGCTCGGTCAGCATTTCGCCCAGGCGGCCGTGGTTCCAGCTGATGCGTTCGGAGTTCTGGCTCATCTCCAGGCCCGAAACCGCCACGCCGCCGGCATTGGCAGCCTTGCCGGGGCCGTACATGATCTTGGCATCGTGGAACACGTGCACGCCTTCCAGCGTGGTCGGCATGTTGGCGCCTTCGGACACGGCTTTCACGCCGTTCTGCACCAGTTCCTTCGCCTCTTCCTCGTTCAGCTCGTTCTGCGTGGCACACGGCAATGCCAGGTCGGCCTTTACGCCCCACGGACGTGCACCATCACCGTGGTAGGTGGCATTGGTAAAGTGGTCGACATAGTCGGAGATGCGCCCGCGCGTGTGCGTCTTGTGGTGTTTGACCCAGTCGATCTTTTCCTGGTCGATACCGTCGGGATCGTAGATGAAGCCGCCGCTGTCGGACAGCGTCAGCACCTTGCCGCCCAGCTGCACGATCTTTTCCGCCGCGTGGGTAGCGACATTGCCGGAGCCGGAGATGACGGCGGTGTGCCCTTCGATATCCATGCCCTTGTGCTTCAGCATGTTCTGCATGAAGTAGACCGCGCCATAGCCGGTCGCTTCGGGCCGCATCTGGCTGCCGCCATATTCCTGCCCCTTGCCCGTCAGCACGCCTTCCCAGCGGTTCACGATGCGCTTGTACTGGCCGAACATGTAGCCGATCTCGCGCCCGCCCACGCCGATGTCGCCCGCGGGCACGTCTGTATCGGGGCCGATATGCCGATAGAGCTCGGTCATGAAGGCCTGGCAGAAGCGCATCACCTCGGCATCGCTCTTGCCCTTGGGGTTGAAGTTGGCGCCGCCCTTGCCCCCGCCCATCGGCAGGCCGGTCAGCGAGTTCTTGAAGGTCTGCTCGAAGGCCAGGAACTTCAGCACGCTTTCGGTCACGCTGGGGTGGAAGCGGATGCCGCCCTTGTAGGGACCGATGGCGTTGTTGCACTGCACGCGCCAGCCGCGCTGCACGCGGATGTTGTGGTTGTCGTCTTCCCAGCACACGCGGAACGACACGATCCGGTCGGGTTCGGCAATGCGGCGCAGGATCTGCGCCTGGTGGTATTCTTCCTTGTCCTCGATGAATTCGTAGATGTCCTGCGCCACTTCCTGCACCGCCTGGACGAATTCGGGCTGGCCCGGATTGCGCTTTTTCACCCCTTCCATGAACCCGTTAAGGTCAACGTGCCGATCGTAAACAGATGCCATAACTCTCATCCCCCTGATTGAATAATGCGCGACTCTGTAATGCTCTTATGGCTGTTTTGCGAAGCATTAGCGAATCCGCAAACCGACTGACGACTTGAATTTGTCACCCGCCTGTTTGACAAGAGCACTTCAGGGGGGACATTCGACTTGGCAGAGCGCGCTTCGATGCAGCTTTTTACCGCCGGCTGGCGCAGCGTGCGCGAGGCCGGCCCGCGGCGACTGGTAATGACCGGGCTGTTCCTGCTGGTCGCGCTGCTGCTGTCGCGCTTCAGCTGGGACCTGCCGGTTACCGACGATGCCGAGCGCGCGCTTTACGACGCGCGCGAATACTACCTCTCGCCGCTGGTGGAGCCCGACCAACGGATCGTCATTATCGCCTTCGACGACCAGTCGCTTATCCAGTTGCAGAAGCGCTCTCCCCTTCCGCGCGACACGCTGGCCGCAGCCCTGCGCAATATCGACGGCCTGGGCGCGAAGGCCATCGGCATCGATATCCTGTTCGACCAGCCACAGGCCGAAGATGCCGAACTGATCGAGACGCTGCGGACCATGCAGACGCCGGTGGCGGTGGGCTATGCCGACCTTGTCACCAACCAGCTGGATATCGAATACGAACAGCAGGCCTTCCTCGACGATTTCATTGCCCAGCTTGAAGGGTCCAACGCGCACCCGGCCAGCATCCGCCTGGCGGAAAACGACGGCGTCACCCGCGTGTGGCCCGAAATCATCGACGGCACGCCCGAGCTGATGGGCCGGGTCATGCTGCGCGACGCGGGCGAGCCGCTGGTGGAGCGTTTCGACGGCTACGAAGGCGCGATCCGCTATCGCCGCCCGCTCTATATCGAAGAGCCGGTGTTCAGCACGCTGCAGATCATCCCCTTCAGCATCGATGCGATCTTCGAAGTGCCCGAAGCCCGCGCCGATTTCGAGGAAGCGATCCGCGATTCCTATGTACTGATCGGCGGCGACATCATCGATTACGACCGCGCCCTCACCCCGCTCTCGGGTTATGTCGATCCCGCCGTGGAATCCGGCGCGCGCGAGGTGCGCCCGCCGGGGATCCAGATCCACGCTGCCACCATCGCGCAGATGCTGGATGGCGCGCGGCTGGTGCAGCCAACTGCGTGGTTCCTGTGGGCGCTGGCTTTCCTCACCGTGATCGCCGCCACGCTGACGGCGCTGCTGGAACTGAAGAACTGGAAGCTGGTCCCGCTGCTGGTGGTGCAGGTGGCGCTGTTCATCGGCCTGCCCTTTTTCGTTCACGAGCGCGGGGTCGATACCTATGGCTTCCCCGCCTTCGGCCCGGCGCTGGGCTGGGTGGTGGCCTTCACCGCCGTTACCAGCGCCGCGCGCGCATCCACCGCCGTGCAGCGCCAGTTCGCGCAAGGCGCGCTGGGCAAATACCTGCCGCAAAGCATTGCCGACGAGATCATCGAGCACCCCGAACTGCTGAGCCTGGGCGGCGAGAAGCGCGAGATCTTCGTGCTGTTCTCCGACCTCGAGGGCTTCACCAAGATGAGCCACGCGATCCCGCCGGAAATGGTCGCCAAACTGCTCAACCGCTACCTGGAGATGCTGTCGGAGGTGATCCTCGAGCACGGCGGCATCCTCGACAAGTTCATCGGCGATGCGGTGGTTGCTTTCTGGGGCGCGCCGATCAGTCGCCCCGACGATGGCGAGCGCGCGGCCAGGGCTGGCTACGCAATCTATCTGGCGGGCGAGCAATTCCGCAAGGAAGTGGCGGAGATGGACCCCAGCCTGCCGAAGATCGGCAAGACCCGCGTCGGCCTGCACGTGGGCGAAGCCGTGGTCGGCAACTTCGGCGGCGAGAACCGCATCCAGTACACCGCCCTTGGCGATTCCATGAACACCGCCGCGCGGCTGGAATCGGGCAACAAGGCGTTCGCCAGCACGATCATGGCCAGCGCCGAATTCGCGCGCCGTTCGGGCCTCGACTGGTGGCGGCCCATGGGCAGCGTGGTGCTGTCGGGCCGGGCCAGCGCGCTGGAGCTGGCCGAGCCCGCCCCCGATTTCCCGGCAGACGACCGTCGGGCGCTGGCCGAAGCGGTGGCGCTGCTGCAGACCGACCGCGCAAAGGGGATCGAATCGCTGGAAAAGATCGCTGCTCGCTATCCCGACGATGCCGCCTTGCAGGCGCTGCTGGCGCGCAGCCGCGAACTGAACGAAGACGGGGCATACGTCATGGGATCGAAATAGAGGTCGGCTGAACAACGATGAAATCGCGAATTCAGGCGACAGCGACTAACCGAAAGAAAAGATTTTCAAGAAGGCTGACAATTCGATCGGCTTTTTGTTACAACCTTGCGCAGATGTGATGGAGGAGTGAGACGATGTCCCTGGGAAACAAGCTGGCCCTTGCCCTTGTTGCCGGAGCCGCCGCGCTGGCCATGAGCCCGCAGGCCGCCGAAGCGGGAACCGTCGTCGCCTCCAGCGGCCCCTCGGCGGGGACCTATCCGGTCGGCTCGCAGATCGGCGACACCCAGCGCATTACCCTGCAGCAGGGGGACTCGCTTACCGTGCTCGACGGCGGCAGCACCCGTGTGCTGCGCGGCCCCGGCACCTTCATCCTCGCCACCCGCGGCGCCAGTGCGGGCAACACGGCCGTGGCCGCACTTACGGCACGGCGCGGCGGCAGCCGGGCGCGAACGGGTGCCGTGCGCGGTGTGGAAGGGGCAACGCCCGCCACCAATCCCAACCTGTGGTATGTCGACGTGGAAGCATCGGGCACCGTGTGCCTGTCGAATGTCGACCGGGTGAACCTGTGGCGCGCCCCTTCGGACCAGGAGGCGGTCTACATGATCGCCCCGGCTGACGATCCGGACGGCGGCGTTTCCGCCACCTTCGCTTCCAACGAGATGCTTGCGCGCTGGGATTCGGCGCTACAGCTGCGCGACGGCGCCACCTACACGATCGGCCAGGAAGGCGATGAAGAGCCTGCCCGGGTTACCATCAAAATCCTGACAGACGTGCCCGAGGATGATCCCGAAGCGATCGCCCAGGCGCTGATTTCCAACGGCTGCACCTTGCAGCTGGGACAGATTGTTTCGGCAGCAGAAGAAGAAAGCTGAATATCGACCAGCGCCGCGCAATGGGTTAGGGTCCCGCGCGGTGAGGGATACGGCAGCCGGGGGGCTGCCGGAGACGTAGCATAGGGGGGACACGCTATGGTTTCACGCGTGAGAAGCGCATTCGGCGGCATGATTCGTGCCGCCTCGCGTCACGCTGGCCGCGTGTTGCCCGCACTTGGCATCGCGACCGGCACAGTTGCCGCGATTTCGCTGGGCCTCACGGCATCGGAGCCATTGCAGGCCCAGTCCAGCTACAGCTTCACCGGCGTCGCCTCTTGCGCGGGCTCCACCTGCCACGGTCGCAGCGAAGGCAACGGCGCGATCGTGCGGCAAGACGAAATCGCCACTTGGCAGTCGCCTAGCGCCGTCAGCGGCGCGCACAGCCGCGCCTACAACGTGCTGCACGGTCGCCGGGGCCGCCAGATCGTCGCCTCGCTGGGCTACAACGCGCAGCAGGAGGCAGAGAATTGCTACGGCTGCCACGCAACCTTCGCCCCTGTCAGCCAGCGCGGACCCAAGTTCCAGCTGGATGATGGCGTGGGCTGCGAAAGCTGCCATGGCGCGGCGATCGGCTGGCTGGAATCGCACTACGAAGTGCAAGGCAACCACCGCAACAACGTGGCCAACGGCATGACCGCACTGGAGGATCCCTCCACCCGCGCCCGCGTCTGCCTCGATTGCCACTACGGCAGCACCGATCGCGGCCAGTTCGTCACCCATTCGATGATGGCCGCCGGCCACCCGCGCATCACCTTCGAGCTCGACCTGTTCAGTGCCTTCCAGCAGCACCACGATGTCGACGACGACTATATCCAGCGCAAGGGTCGCCCCGACAGCGTGCAGCTGTGGGCCGTGGGCCAGGCCGAAGCCGTTGCCCGCGCGACCGACCTGTTCGCCCGCCCCGGCTACGGCACCGAAGGGGTGTTCCCGCAGCTGTATTTCTACGATTGCCATAGCTGCCACCGCCCGATCACCGATGGCGAGGAACGCCGCCTGACCTTCGAGACCAATCCCGGTCGCCCGATCACCTTTGGCCAGCCGCCTTTCAACGACGAGAACATCATCATGCTCTCTGCCGTGGCCGATACGCTGGCGCCGGGCCGGGCAGAGGCCTTCCGCAATGCCTCGCGCGCCTTCCATGCCTCGATGAACCAGGGCCGGGCCGAGGCGCAGCAGGCCGCCATCGCCCTGCGCGAACAGGCGCTGGGCCTTTCCGGCGCGCTATCCTCGCGCGGCTTCGGCAACAATGACGCCTTCACCGTGGTGGAGCGTATCGGCAGCCAGGCCACTGCGCCGCGCTTCACCGACTATGCCGGCAGCGTGCAGGCAGTGATGGCGATCGACACCCTGCTTAACGCCATGGTCAACGATGGCCGGGTGACCGTGGGCGCCGCTGCCGGAATCCGCGCCGATATCAACCGTGCCTATGACGCCGTGACCACGCCCGAACGCTATCGCCCCGCTGCCTTCCGCGCGGCGCTGGGCGAGGCTGTCGGCGCAATCGGGCGGCTGCGCTGATGGGGGCTCGGGGCTGATGCGCGTGCGGGGGGCAACATCACTGCTGGCAGCCAGCGCGTTGGTGCTCGCCTCGTGCGGAGGCGGCGGATCGGGCAACAATACGCCGACGCCGACACCCGTCGCGACGGCAACGCCGACACCTGCGCCCACCAGCGGATCGCCCTTCGTGCCGCCGGCGCAGGAATCGCTGAGTGCTGCCGAGGTCGGCCAGATCATCGCCCAGGCTGTGGCCGAAGCGCAGGCACGCAACCTCCCATCCTTCATCGCCGTGACCGACCGGGTGGGCAACGTGCTCGCCGTGTTCCGCATGAACGGGGCGAACCCCACTGCGGTGGTCAGCCGCGAACGCATAGGCGCGGCCCTGCCCGCCGGACAAATCTTCGGCCTGCAAGGCGCAGAGGTTCCTGCCCAGCTGCCCGCCATAGCCAAGGCGCTGACCGGCGCCTATCTCTCCAGCGGCGGCAATGCCTTCACCAGCCGCACCGCCAGCCAGATCGTGCAGGAACACTTCCCGCCCTCGCCCACCACCGTGGGCCTGGAAAGCGGGCCGCTGTTCGGCGTGCAGTTCAGCCAGCTGCCCTGTTCCGACCTCTCGGCGCGCTTTGGCGACGGCATGATCGGCCCCAAGCGCAGCCCGCTGGGCCTGGCCGCCGATCCGGGCGGCATCCCACTGTACAAGAACGGCGTGGTCGTGGGCGGCATCGGCGTGATGGGCGATGGGGACTATGGCTTCGATGCCAATATCCTCGATGTCGAAAACGATGCCGAGGAAGCCATCGCCATCGCCGGGGCCCAGGGCTTCATGGCGCCGACCGACATTCGCGCCAATCGCATCTTCGTGGACGGCACTTCCCTGCGCTTTACCGACGTGCCTGCCGATCCGGGCTCTGCCGACGGCAACTTTGCCACGATCAACGGCACGGCGGGCGACCTGTTCGCCGTGCCCGGCTATTACGATGGCACCGCCGTGCTGGCAGGCACCGCTTACGGCACCAATGCATCGGGCCTGCGCGCGGCGACGACGGCGGAATTCGCCTTGCCCGGCGCCTTCATCCTCGACGATGGCAACGGCAACCCGCGCTATCCCATTCGCGGCGGCACCGATGCCGCCAGCGTCGCCCAGCCACTGACCCAGGCCGAAGTGCGCGCAATCATGGAAGAGGCCTTCACCGTCCTTTCCCGCGCCCGCGCACAGATCCGCCGCCCGCTCGATTCCACCATGCAGGCCAGCATCAGCGTGGTCGATACGCATGGCGAAGTGCTGGGCATCGTCCGCTCCTCCGATGGCCCGCTGTTCGGCATCGACGTGAGCCTGCAGAAGGCGCGCACCGCCACCTTCTTCTCCAACGCGGTGGCCGCGCAGCAATTGCTGGCCGCAGGCGGCGATGTTGCCGCGCACGTGCAGCGCGTGCGCGATTTCCTGAACGATCCGAATGCGCTGACCGGCACCCATGCCTTTGCCGACCGTTCGGGCGGCAACCTGTCTCGCCCCTACTTCCCCGATGGCCAGGTGAACATGCCACCCGGCCCGCTATCGGTAGAGGAGAGCGCTACCTTCAGCCCCTTCATGGTGGGCCTGCAAACGCAGCTGGTGGTGGCCAACATTTTCGAACATGTGTTCTTCACGGCAGACCCCAACGCCAATCCGGATACCCGGCGCGGCTGCACCATGGTGCCGGATTCGCCTTCGGGCAGCCCGCGCATTGCCAACGGCATCCAGATCTTCCCCGGCTCCGTACCGATCTATCGCGGCAACGAACTGGTGGGCGGCATCGGCGTCTCGGGTGACGGGATCGACCAGGACGACATGGTCAGCTTCCTTGGCCTGCACAATGCAGGCGTGCGGCTGAACACCGGCGTCGCCAATGCGCCCAAGGCCATTCGCGCCGACACCATCGAAGTGCAGACCGGCGGCACCACCACGCGCCTGCGCTATGTCAACTGCCCCTTCGCGCCGTTCCTCGACGATCCGGCGCAGAACGTTTGCGAGGGGCTGTAGATGTCGGCGACGCTCCCCCTCCTGCTGCTGCTGAATGCCAGCCAGCCGATGAACCCGATGCCTGCAATCCCGCAGGCTGCCCCGGCACAGCAGCAACCGGAAGAGTCGCAGGAGCCCGAAAGCACCGAGCCGACAGGCGACCGTCCCGACGGGGGCCTTGGCACACAGGTCGATCCGGCAGAGCCCGTCGACCCGGAGATCATCGATGGCCGCCGCCGTCCCGGTTACACCGGCGAACTGCCCGATCCGATCACCCAGTTCAACGAAGGCGCCGTGCGCGCACCGCCGCCGCAGGCCTTCCCCACCGACCAGGTGCCGATCCCCGATCGCTGGCGGCTGATGCAGACGCTGGCCCCGGTGCTGGGGCCGGGCGTGGACAGCGTTATCAATTCCAGCGTCCTCGATCCCTATCACCAGAACACCTACAAGGGCGATCGGCCGATCTGCGTTGGCAGCGAGGAGGAGCGCGTGCGCCGCGCCGGGATGCGCGCCGCCGCCGAGGAAGCGGAACGCGCTACCGCGGCTGCCGAAGGCCGCACCTACGATCCGGAGATGGTGAATTACCCGGTCGGCAGCGCGGAATGCTGGACGCCGCGTTTCCTGGGGCTGGAAGGCAACGACTGGTTCTTCGTCGTCAACGCGATTTCCGACACGGTGATCGAACCGCGCACCTTCCCCATTCCCGTGGGCGTGCAGACCACCGAAGACCCAAACCGGCTGGACGTGTTCGGCAGCGATTTCTCGCCGGTCTTCTCGCAGACCTTTATCTTTGGTGCGGCGCTGATCAAGGGCTCCACCGCCTACAAGCCGCCCGATGTCGAATACCGCGTCACGCTGGCCTACAACATCAACTATGTCGACGTGCCCGAACGCCGCGTGCTGCTGGTGGAACCCAGCCGCCCGTCGCACCGGCTCGACCACTTCCTGGGCGTACAGGAAGCCTTCTTCGACTATCACATCCGCAACACCAGCCAGCGGTATGACTTCGACAGCTTCCGCATCGGTATCCAGCCGTTCCAGGCCGATTTCCGCGGTTTCCTGTTCAACGACAGCCAGCTGGGCATCCGTTTCTTCGGCACGCGCGACAACAACCGCTTCCAGTACAACCTCGGCGCGTTTTGGCGGCTGGAGAAGGATACCAATTCAGGGCTCAATGCCGTCACCCAGACGCCGCGGCGCGACTGGGTGTTCGTCGCCAATGCCTATCGCCAGGATTTCCTGATCCCCGCGCTCACCAGCCAGATCACGCTGGCCTACAACATGAACCGCGAGGCCAACGACGTAGAGATCGATCGCAACGGCTTCCCGGTGCGCCCGGCGCTGCTGGGCACGCTGCGCGGGCGCGAGTACGACGTGCTTTACGTCGGCTACAACGCCGACGGGCGCATCGGCCGCATCAACCTGACGGCCAGCCTCTACGGCGCCTTTGGCGAGGACCGGAACAACTTCTTCACCGACCAGCCCGCCGATATCCGCGCCTTCTTCGGCGCGACCGAGCTGAGCTACGACCGCGACTGGATGCGCTTCCGCCTGTCGGGCCTTTATGCCAGCGGCGATTCCGATCCGTTCGACAATGTCGAAGGCGGCTACGATGCGATTTTCGAGAACCCGATCTTTGCAGGTGCCGATACAAGTTACTGGATTCGCCAGACCATTCCCTTTGCCGGCGGCGGCCGCGCGATCGCGGTGAACGGGCGCAACGGCATCCTCAACAACCTTCGCCCGTCGAAGGAACAGGGGCAGTCGAACTTCAACAATCCCGGCCTGATCCTGGCCGGCGTGGGCGCCGATTTCGACATCACGCCTGAGTTTCGCCTGTCGACCAATGCCAACCACCTGTGGTTCGAGGATACTTCGGTGCTGGAGGCGCTGCGCGTCGAAGGCTCGATCCCCGACGATATCGGTTTCGATGTTTCCGCCGCTGCCATCTGGCGGCCCAATGCCAACCAGAACCTGGTCTTCCGCCTTTCCGCCGCCGCGCTGGTGGCCGGGGACGGCTTTCGCGACCTGTTCGATAATCTGGGGCAGGACCGGGTCTATTACTCGGTGCTGGCCAATGCGGTGCTGACCTACTGATGCTGAAGCTGGCCAAAATCGTCCGGACACCTCGACACATCGTCCCCGCCGTGTTCGCCGCGGGGGCCGCGCTGCTGGGCGCCGGTTCGCTGCTGGCTGCGGGCGGATACGAAACCGCGGTCTACCGCGATTACGAGGCGGCAGGCGTGCTGGCCGATCCCGCGCCGCAGAACCAGACCTGGCGCGAAGCGGTCGACAAGTCGGAAGGCTGCCTCACCTGCCACTCCACCTCCGATGCCCCGGTGATGACGGGTCTGGAGGACGTGCCGCAGCTTTCCACGATGCACGTGTCGGATGCCGTGGTGCTGGGCTGCACCGATTGCCACGGCGGCAACGAGACAGTGATGGGCAACCCGGACCTGGGCTTCGACCACCCGGACTATGTCGCCGCGCGCGATGCCGCGCACGTGCTGCCCAGCTATCCCGACAGCTGGCACTATCCCAGCTCGGCCAATCCCGAACGCTCCTATTCGCTGCTCAACCGCGAGACGCCCGAATTCGTGCGCTTCGTGAACCCCAGCGACTATCGCATCGCGCGCGAGGCTTGCGGAGCCTGCCACGTGCAGGTGATCGAGGCGGCCGAGCGCTCGCTGATGGCGACGGGCGCCATGCTGTGGGGCGGCGCCGCGTACAACAACGGCATCCTGCCCTTCAAGAACTACGTCATCGGCGAGGCCTATACCCGCGAAGGCGAGGGCGCGCTGATCCAGAGCCCGGGCGAGCCCTTCGGCACGGTCACCACCGAACAGGCAGAGCGCGGCGCGCTGGCGGCGCTCTATCCGCTGCCCACCTGGCAGGTGGTGCCGCCCGCAGACGTGTTCCGCGTGTTCGAGCGCGGCGGCCGCACGATCAACTCGCAGTTCCCGGAAATCGGCATTCCCAACCCCACCGGCCAGATCCAGCGGCTGGAGGAACCGGGCCGGCCCGACCTGCGGCAGTCCAACCGCGGCCCCGGCACGGGCCTTCGCGCCGCGATCCCGGTGCTCAACATCCACAAGACGCGCCTCAACGATCCCTTCACCTGGTTCATGGGCACCAACGACCAGCCGGGCGACTATCGCCACTCGGGCTGCTCCAGCTGCCACGTCGTCTATGCCAATGACCGCGAGTATCGCCACTCGCTGACCTATGCGCAGTATGGCCGCGACGGGCAGACGATCACCGCAGACCCGACGATCAACAGCCAGCGCGACGAGGGCCATGGTGACGGCCACGGCGAGAGCCACGGCGAGAGCCACGGCAGCGAAGTCCCGCTGGACGAGCGCGAGCGCGGCCACCCGCTGCAGCACGTGTTCACGCGCGCCATTCCCACCGCACAGTGCATGAACTGCCACATGCACCAGCCCAACATCTTCCTGAATTCCTACCTCGGCTACACCATGTGGGATTACGAGACCGATGCCCCGTTCATGTGGCCCGGACCGGAAAACCGCACCCCGCGCCCCGAAGGGATGAGCGACGAGGAATACGAGGAATTCTACCTTACCCAGCGCTATCCCACCGCCGAAGAAGTGCGTGCCGTGCTGGACCGCAACCCCGAGGGCGCAAGCCCGCGCGGCCTGTGGGCGGATATCGATTTCCTGCGCAACGTCTATGACCTGAACGACGACCTGGAGCACACCCAGTTCGCCGACTATCACGGCCATGGCTGGAACTTCCGCGCCATCTTCCGGCGCGACCGCGAAGGCAACCTGCTGGATGCAGAAGGCGAGATCCTGCGCCCCGGCAACCCGGAAACCGACACGCCTGAAGAGCTGGCCTACCACAACGAACGCTGGCGCCAGCGCTTCCGCCGCGATGGCGAAGGACAGTTCGTCGAGGTCGAGAACGACCCGGCGGAGAACGGCAGCAACAACCCCGGCATGGCGGTGCACATGATGAGCATCCATGCCGAGAACGGCATGCAATGCGCCGATTGCCACTATGCGCAGGACAGCCACGGCAACGGCCTGATCTACGGCGAAGTGGCCAATGCAATCGAGATCGGCTGCGTCGATTGCCACGGCACGGCAGACGACTATCCCACGCTGCGCACGTCCGGCCCGGCAGCCCCTCCGGGCGGGCATGACCTGACCTTGCTGCGCAACCCGGATGGCCGTCGCCGCTTCGAATGGCAGGAAGACCCGGACACCGGCCGCCGCACGCTGATCCAGCGCTCCATCGTCGATCCGGAACTATCCTGGGAAGTCAGCCTGGTGCGCGACAGCGTCGATCCTGCCTCGCCCGATTTCAACGCGCTCTCTGCCCGCTCCAAGCTGGTTACCGCCGACGCTTCGGAAACCGGCGTCTTCGCCTTCGGCCCCGGCATCGCGCCCGAAGACCGCGCCCACGGCACCGAGGAAATGGCCTGCTTCACCTGCCACCTGTCGTGGACCACCAGCTGCGGCGGGTGCCACCTGCCGATCGAGGCCAACTGGCAGAGCGAGATCCACCGCTATGACGGCGGCGTCACCCGCAACTTTGCCACCTACAACCCGCAGGTGGCGCGCGACGAGATGTTCCAGCTGGGCATCCACCAGACCACCAAGGGCAACCAGATCGCGCCCGTGCGTTCCACCAGTGCGCTGGTCCTCAGTTCCACCAACATCAACCGCGAACGCATCTACATCCAGCAGCCGCCGATCTCTGCGGCAGGCTTTTCCAGCCAGGCCTTCGCCCCGCACTTCCCGCACACCGTGCGGCGCGAGGAAACCAAGCAGTGCACCGACTGCCACCTGTCGGAGGACGAGGACAACAACGCGATCATGGCGCAGCTGCTGCTGCTGGGCACCAACTACGTAAACTTCGTCGGCATGAATGCCTGGACCGGCCTTGAAGGCGGGTTCGAGGCCGTGCGCGTGACCGAATGGGAAGAACCGCAGGCCGTGCTGGGATCCTACCTGCACCGCTATGCCTACCCGGATTACTACCGCCAGTTCGTGGAAGACGGCAACCACGAGCTGCGCGACTGGACGCGCGGCCAGTTCTTCGATGAAGACCTGTCGGGCGAGACCCACGCAGTGGAACAGTTCGCCAACGTCCACGAAGGAACGTCCGACCGCGTCGGCTGCCTGCAGATGCGCGGCGAATACATGTTCGTGGCCGAAGGGCGCGGGGGTTTCCGCGTCTACGATATCGCCAGCATCGCCAACAAGGGCTTCTCCGAACGCATCATCACCGCCCCGTTCAGCCCGCTGGGGCACGATACGCACGTGGATACCGAGAACGCCACCTGCATGGCGCTGCCCACGAACCAGGCGATTGCACCCACGCGCAACACCGAGGAAATCCGGCAGATGAACCAGGAGCAGTCGTTCCTGCCGATCTACTCCTACGCCGCCATTTCCGATGCCGAGGAGGGCCTGATCCTCGTCAACGTCAACACGCTGGCCGATGGCGAGCTGCGCAACAACCACCTGCAGCGCGCGATCTATGCCGATGGTAGCGACGCCTGGAACCCGGACGGCGTGCTCGACGGCGCGCGGCATATCCAGCTGGCTGGCGAGATCGCCTATATCACCGCCGATGCCGGCCTGGTGGTGGTGGACCTTGGCGACCCGGCCAGTCCGCAGCTTACCGCCGTCATGCCGCTCACCGATGCGCGCGCCTCTGCCATCCAGTTCCGCTACCTGTGGGTTTCGGATACCGATGGGGTGAAGCTGTTCGACGTGACGGACCTGCGCCACCCGGTTGCCCGGCCCGAAGGCACGATCCGCCTCGCCAATGCCCAGCGCATGTATATCGCGCGTACCTATCTCTATATCGCCGGCAAGCAGGACGGCCTCGTCATCGCCGACGTCACCCGCCCGCTGGCTCCGCGCATTCACCTGCGCGAGACTTTCGACGGGCAGATGAACGATGTCGAGGACGTGGTGGTCGCCAGCACCAATGCCAGCCTGTTCGCCTATGTCGCGGACGGGGTGAACGGGATGAAGGTGCTGCAGCTGACCAGCCCCGACAGCCAGCCCAACTACTACGGCTTCAGCCCGGCCCCCGTGCCCGAACTGATCGCCTGGGCGCGCACGCAGTCGGCGGCGATCTCCATGTCCAAGGGCCTCGACCGCGACCGCGCGGTGGACGAGACCGGCGGCCAGATGGCGGTGTTCGGCCGCCTCGGCTCACGCCCGTTCAACCGCGAGGAGATGGAACGGCTGTTCCTGAACGATGCCGGCATCCCGTGGCGCGTGTCTGACGAAGTGGACATGGCCGACTGGGTGCCGGGTGCAGGCCCGGTAGCGCGGCGGCGACCGGGGCAGTAGTGAAACGCTTGTCGGCCACTCTGCTGCTCGCCGCCCTGGCGGCATGCAACGACAGCCCGGACCTTGATTCTACCGCGCTGCGTCTTGAAGCCGAACTGACCATGCCGGATGGCTACGTGCTGGCGGACTTCGGGCGGCACTATGCGCTGCTCGAGGGCGACGATGCCAATGCCTACCTCGGCCTCGGTGACCTCATCCCATCAGACGACCGAGTTGTGATCGGGCTGTACCTATACGGTGATGAACCTTCCCGGCATGTCTATTCTGATTGGACCGAGATGCCGCAGGTCAATCATCCGTGTTTGGTCATCGTGCCAGTCGGAACCAAGGGAGAGTTTCTGACGCGACCGGAGCTCGGCTGCGCGCGAGCGCCCTAACCCTGCCCCTTCTCGTCTTCCATGTGCTTGATCATCGGCTGAAGGTGCGGGCCGTAATAGGCGATCACCTCCCAGTCGCACACGCGCTCGTAATGGCTGGCGAACTGGCCGTCTTCCCAGCGGTGCAGCGCATAGGTGGGCGGTTCGGTGGTGATCAGCGCGCGGGCATCGGGCTTGGTGCTGCTGATCGGGCGCATGTCCATGGATACGAGCGGCGCGACCGACGGCGTGACGCTGACGGGTATGCCGCAGAAGCGCGCACTCAGCTGGCGGTGCAGGTGCCCGCAATGGATCGCCATGATCCGAGCCTCGTGACCCGACACTGCCTCGCACAGGCGCTTCAGCCACTTGTCCGCCGGGTCCGGGTCCATCCACTCGATGCCGGAAATAACCGGCGGGTGGTGCATGAAGATCACCGTCGGCAGGTCCGGATTGGCAGCCAGCGTATCCGCCAGCCAGGTCGCCCGCGCCTCGCAGAAGGCGCCGCCGTGCCGCCCCGGCTCCAGCGTATCGAGCATGACGACCAGCAGGCCATCCTGGACGAAGGCGCTCTGGATGAAGCCATCGGCGGTCGTCTCGGTGTCGGGAAATGCGTTGAGCAGTTCCTCGCGCGTGTCGTGGTTGCCCACCAGCGCCTTGACCGGCATGTCGAGGCCACCCAGCAGCTCGGCGGTCTTCTCGAAACTCTCGCGGTCGCCGCGGTCGGTAATGTCCCCGGTCAACAGCAGCAGGTCGATCGGATTGGGCTGCTTCTTCAGCCGGTCAAGCACAGCGCGAAAGCGCTGGCGGTTGAGTTCCTCGGGCCGAGCTTCGGGCTCGAAACCGATATGAATATCGGTCATCTGCGCGATCAGCATGCCCCATCCCCCTGCATGACGGCGGAATTCGCGATCGACCCCGCTTGCATCATTCCAGCAAGCTTGCGACACGACGGGGTGCAGAATCAACCCCTTCCGGTGGATGATACGAGTGGCACATGGCGCAGCTCGATGGCACTTCGGCCTCCTGCGCCTCTTCTCCAAGATGGCAGTCGCGGCACGATTCCAGGTCCGGGATCAGGAAGTCGCTGGAGGATTCGCTGGTCTCCGCGGCGTGGCAGGTGGCGCAGGCTTCCTGCGGATCGCGCGTGCCCATGGCATTGGGGCCGTGCGCGTCGTGATCGAACCAGCCGTGCTGGAAGAAGCGGCTGCGCTGCACCACCGGTTCCACTGCCAGCGATCCGTCGAGCGCGGGATAGTGGCACTCCCCGCAAAGGCCATCGTCGGCAAAACTGGCGCGGTTGATCGCCAGTGGCAGCACGCGGCCGAAGTTGCCGTAGTAGAGGCCACCGGGTCCGAACGGGCCGGGGCGACGCCTGCCGGTGGAGACCGGCTGGCGCGGGCTGCGATCCTGCGCGGCAAGATCGGCCTGCGCGGCCTCGATATCGCCATGACTGAGCGAACGGAAAGTGGTGCCCACGCGGTCGTAGACGAGGCTGTGGCACTCCTCGCAACTGTCTTCCATTTCCACCGGCAGGAAGCGCACTCCGTCCGCGGTCGTCTGGTGGCAATCGTCGCATTCCAGCGGTGCGCCGCCGGCATTGATGCCCAGCCGCTGCGCCATGCGCGCCACGCCGTTGGTATCCGACAGGTGCATGTCGTGCGGGAATTTCACGCCGTTGAAATCGCTGGTGATATTGTCCACCGCCAGGCGAATTTCGGGGGCGCCGCGCTCGGGCGTTACCAGCGACTGGAACTGCGGGTGGGCCGTGCCGAAATCGGCGGCATTGCCCAGCGCGGTATCGGTCAGCCGCTCGTCCATCGTCTCGTGGCAGTCGGCGCAGAACTGCTGGCGGGGCGGCTCCATCCGGGTCTCGCCTTCGTGCTCTGTATGGCAGTCGGAGCATGCGCCCGGCCCCGGCTTGCCGAAGGTATGGGCGACATCCCACAGCAAGGCCTCTCCGCCGGTAAATTCCGGCAGGCTCGCCACCTGGCGCTCGGGATCGGCATGGTCGCCAAGGCCGCCGTGGCAGGTCAGGCAGGTCTCGTCGCGCACGGCCACGAACGGCTCGACGTGGCAGGCCTCGCAATTGTCCTCCAGCCCGTGGTGGGCCAGCGAAAGCGCGCCGGTGGACCAGCTGGCGTCCATCACCACCACGCCTTCGTCGTCAATATCGGGCTCTGCCACCACATCGCGGGTAAGATGGGTGAAGATCGGCACGGCAAGGAATACCACGAGTATGGTAGCAAGCCCGATCCATGCCATCGCGCGCTTGCTGGGCAGCGCGCCGCCCAGGGCAAAGCCGTCCAGCCGGTCCTTCGCTGCGCCTTCGTCCTTGTCGGCCTGGCGGATGGTGACCAAGGTGCGGCCATCGTCGGCCTTGCCGATCTCCAGCCGATAGGTGCCCAGCCCCAGTTCGCCGCCACGCGCCGGATCGATGGCGGCTTCCATGGCGTGTACGCCGTCGTGGGTGAAGCCCAGCGTGCCCACGGCCTTTGCATGCAGCGTGCCGTTGGGTGCTTCGGTGATGACGAGGTGTTTTTGCTCCACCGCCAGGTCGGGCAGGGCAATGGTGTTCTCGCTGGCGCGGCCAACGGAAACCTCGTCCCCACTCGCCTCGCGCTCGCGCACGATTTCCCGGCCCGTCGCGGTAAGCTGGATGCTGCGGATCAGGATGTCCATCGCAAGTCCCCCCTCACCAGTAATAGAACACGGAAATGATGTGCGCGCTCAGCGCGGCGATCAGCGCGATGGTGACCGGCACGTGCACGTAAAGCCAGATGTCCAGCAGCGCGCGCAGCTTCATCTGGCGGCGGATCTGGTCGAGCTGGGCCTTGCGGCGTCGCAGCAGCTTGCCGACCTTCTCGATCGCCTCGTCCTGCGTAGCGCCCACGCCGAAAGCTTCCAGCGCGCGGATCGTCTTGCAGCCGCGGTAATTGCCCGAAAGCCGGGTGACCACACCGAAATCGAACGGATCCTGCTCCAGCGCAGCGATGATCAGGTCGCTCTGCTCGCGCCCCAGCGGCTGCGCGGCGCTCTGCAACTGGCGGTCGATCGCGGCCAGCGCCTCCAGCATCTCGCGCTTGGTCATCTCGCGCCGGTTCTCGCTCACCTTGGCCGGCAACACGGCATAGACCACGATGCCGTAGATGCCGGAGGCGATCACCAGCAGCATCAGCGCCCATGCAAGGGTATGCACGTTCCAACCCAGCTGGAACCCGGTATGCAAGGTGGCGATCACGACCAGCGCCAGCCCCAGGTAGACGTGTGCCGAGGTCCAGGCCTTCAGGCTCCAGCGGCCTTCGGTCATGTTGCGTTTGCGGATACCCAGCAGCGCCAGCCACACGATCAGGCCGGCGCCGATGGTGCCCAGCGTATAGCCGTACCAGCTGCCGCCGTTGTGCCGCGGCTCCACGTCGATCAGCATGTAGGTGACCAGCGTTATCAGGCTGAGCACTGTGGCGATCTTCATCCAGCGAAAGCGGCGATGCTTCAGGAAGCTGACGTGGTCGGCGTCGCCGCGCTGTTCGTCGGCGCCGAAACGGCTATCGGGGGCGGTGGCCATTACTCCACCTCCTCGGTCAGCTTGGTGACCGTCAGGAACTTGTCGGGCGATACGCGGATGGCGGCACCCGTGGGGCAGGCGCGGACGCAGGCGGGGCCGCCCTCGATGCCGGCGCACATGTCGCATTTGATCGCCTGCTTGGGCTTGGCCGGATCGGTGCGCTCCTTGCGCCAGGCGTAGCTCGCCTCGCCCGGCCCCGGACCGCGCCCGAAGAACAGCCATTGCAGCAGGCCCGGCTTTTTCGGCGGCTTGGCGTCCATGCGGATCACGCCGTAGGGGCAATTGCGCTGGCAGTTGCCGCAGCCGATGCAGGTATCGTCGATGAAAACTTCGCCATCGGGCCCGCGCTGGATGGCGTTGGGCGGGCAGTCGGCCATGCAGTGCGGATGTTCGCAGTGGCGGCAGCTGGTCGGCACGTGCAGGTGCGCGTAGGTGCGCCCGGCCTCGCGGTCCAGCCGGCTCAGGCCGTCGTGGCTGTCGGCGCAGGCCTTTTCACAGTTGTCGCAGGCCACGCACAGCGTCTCGTCGATCAGCAGCACGTCGGTCGCTTCGCCGATGCCGTTATCGACCAGGAACTGCGCGGTTTCGGAATACATGTCGGCGGCAGAGCCGAAGCTGTCCTTGCGCGCTTCGACGAAGGCATTGACCTCGCGCCGTCCGCGCATCTCTTCCAGCAGCTTGCCGCGCAGTTTCTCGTTCTTGTCGAGCACGCGGGTAAAGGCCTCGCCCGGAAAACGGATCACCTCGCTCTTGATCGCGGCCTTCACCGTCGCGGTGCGCTTCGATCCGTCGATCACCGCCATCTCGCCGAAATAGGAGCCTGCCGGCAGGTAGGAGAGGAAGACGGGGTGCCCGCCGATTTCCTTCTCCACGATCATCGATCCGCGGCGAATGACGAACACGTCCTTGTCGTCGGCGCCTTCCTCCACGATCTTCTGGCCCGCGCGCACGTCCACCACTTCGCCCTGTTCGACGATCTCGGCCACGTCCTCTCGCGTCAGGCCGGAACCGAACATCTGCAGCAATTGCCGCTCGATGGAGATGCGGTTCACCGCACGGCCCGCGCTGGGCACGGTGGCGATCAGCTTGAGCGCGGCGTTGCGCGACAGTTCGATGGTCACCAGCTGTTCGGCAGCGCGGATGGTGGAGCCGCGGCGACGCCCCGAGATCAGGCCGACTTCGCCGAAGATCGAGCCTTCCTCGATCGGCACGGTGACGGATGGATCGTCCGGGTTCACTTCCACCAGCACGCTGCCCTGGGCGATGGCGAACATCGATGATCCCGGCTCGTTACGGGTGAACACCACTTCGCCGGGCGCATGCGAATGGACGGTGGAATCCAGCATCAGCTCGCGCAGCTGCAGCGGCGACAGCTCTTCGAAGATGACCACGTTCCTGCCGAACAGGTCGAGCCAGTATTCCACCGGGTGGTTGCCCGGCAGGCCGGCGAATTTCTCTTCCAGGATCGGCTGGTCGGCAGGCTTGAGATCGGTGTTCCCCGACAGGAACTCGATCACGTCGTAGCCCTGGTTCATGCAGTGCTTGATCAGCGGATAGCCCGCCAGCGCGCCGATCACGTGGACGCCGTTCTTGGTCGTCTCGAACGAGGGCGTCAGCGCCGGGAAGGCGTCGCGCTCCTCGCTGGTGAATTCCACCCCGATGGCTTCCACGAAGTCTCGCGGTGGTTTGGAGCCGGTACGCGCGATCACGCGGTCGCAGCGGATCGTCTCCTGCCCGTCGCGGGTATCCAGCACCAGTTCGCCGCCGTGTTCGCCCATGCGCAGCGCGTTGGGTTCGGTTTCGCGGCGCACGATCAGGCGGCCATCGGCTTCGGCCTCTTCCAGCAACTTGACGTTGGCACCCTTGGCGCGGGCAAAGCTGTCGCGGCGGTTGAGGATGGTGACGACATTGGCCTGCGCCTCGTCGGCAGCCAGGCCCAGCGCGTTTTCGATCCCCGCATCGCCCGATCCGATGACGGTAATGTGCTCGTCGTAATACTCGCCCGGATCGTCCAGCTGGTATTGCACGATCGGCAGGTCGGCACCGGGAATCCGCAGCAGGTTCGGGTTGCCCTGCGTACCGATGGCCAGCACCACGTATTCGGCCTGGATCGGGTCCTTGCCCTTGATCTCTACCGTGAAGTTGCCGCTTTCGCCGGTGATCGCGGTGACTTCTGCATTAAAGAGGACATCGACCTTGCCCTCCTCGATCTGGCGGTCCCAGGTGTCGAGGATTTCCTCGCGCTTGCCCGCGTCGAAATCGAGATCGCTGCGCAGCACCAGGTTGTTGGGCGTCGCCATGACGTGCTTGCCCTTCTGGTACTTGAAGATGGTGTCGGAAAGGTGGTCGGTCTTCTCGATCAGGACATGTCTCATGCCCTTGGCTGCGGCATGGGCAGCCGCGCTCAGGCCAGCTGGCCCCGATCCGACAATCGCTACCTGAACGCGTCCTGGCTGGTCTGCCATGTCTATCCCCCCGGATTTGCGGGTTATGCCCAAAACAGGCCCGATTGGAAACAGCCGATCCCGGTTGCGGCGACATTTTCTTGCGCTATTCTTCGCACAAAAGGGGGTTCGGCGCAGAAAATGAGTGGTTTCAACAAGGGCAATATCGCTGCGATAGCGGCGCTTGTCGTGCTGGCAGGCGTGGGGGGCTGGCGCTTCCTGGCGACCGACGACGGCACGCCGGAACAGGCCGAACCGGTCGAATCGGGCGTCTCCACCCCGCCATCGATCGACGAACTGCGCGAACGGGCAGAGGCGGACCCCGGCGACGCGGTGGCGTGGCACGAACTGGGCATCGCGCTGTTCGGCGCCAACCGCTTTGCCGAAGCTGCCGAAGCCTTCGAACGCGCGGTCGAGGCCGATGACGACGCCGCCGAGTTGTGGTCTGCCCTTGGCGAAGCGCGGGTGATGGCGAGCGAGGACGAGCCCCTGCCTGCACCCGCCGTCGCAGCCTTCCGCCGGGCGCTGGAACTGGACGGCAGCGATGCGCGGGCGCGCTATTTCCTGGCCGTGGAGAAAGACCTGGGCGGCGATCACGAAGGTGCGATTGCCGACTGGCTGGCGCTGCTGGCCGATACGCCGCCCGGCGCGCCGTGGGAAACCGACCTGGTGCGCACCATCCGGCAAGTCGCCGCGATCAACCAGATCGAGGTGGAGGACCGCATTACCGCGGCAGCGGGTACGCGCGACCTGCTGCCGTCCAACGCGCTGGCGGCGCCGACAAGGGGCCCGACACAGGAACAGATGGCCGCGGCCGCCAGCCTCTCGCCCGACCAGCAGCAGCAGATGGCGCAAGGCATGGTGCAGCAACTGGCAGACCGGATCGAGGCGCAGGGCGGCAGCGTGCAGGAATGGGTGATGCTGATGCGCAGCTACCAGCAGATGGGCCGCCTGGGGGAAGCCCGGCGCACGCGCGATGCCGCAATCGCCGCCCATCCCGACGCCCGCGGGCAAATTTCCGACCTCGCCGGGCAATTGGGAATTGAATAGCAATTCAACAAAATTGTGCCGCCGCGTAGACTCATTGTCGTAATATCGGCATAGTCTTTTGGAGATGCAGGTCGTCACCCGTTCGGGGGAAGGGAACTGACCGAATGACAAAATATTCGCCGCGGCAGCGTGCGCTGCCCCTATGTTCGCGCTCGCGAAGCGCTGCGCTGGTGCTTGCCACCAGTTCGATCGCGCTGGCCGCCCCCGTGGCGCTGGCACAGGATGTGCGCCCGCCCACGCGAGAGGAACTGACCGCGCCGCAGGAACGGCCGGAGGTGCGCCAAGGCACGACGCTGACCATCGACGGCGACATGGCCCGCCGCGCTTGCGCGCTCGACAATCCCGACTATGCCGACCTGACCGTTACCCTGCAGGGGGTGACCTACACTGGCGCCGATCGCGCCACCGACGTTGCCTTGGCGCAGGCGCACGAAGGCTATCTGGGCCGCGAACTGCCGGTGCGCGCACTGTGCGACATTCGCGATCGCGCTGCCGCACTGCTGAACGACGCAGGCTACCTGGCAGCGGTGGAAATCCCGCCGCAGAGCCTGGGCGATGGCATCGCCGAAATGCGCGTGGTGTTGGGCAGGCTGGTGGCTGTGCGCGCGCGTGGCGACACGCGGGGCGCCGAAGCCGTGCTGTCGGGCTATCTCGAAAGGCTGGTGGGTCAGCCGGTATTCAACGTCAACGAGGCGGAGCGTTACCTGCTACTGGCGAACGACGTGCCGGGCATGGAAGTGCGTCTGTCGCTGCGCGCTGCCGAAGGTGGCGAGCCGGGGGACCTGGTCGGCGAAGTGGCGGTGCTGCGTGATGAGTTTGCGCTCGATGCCAACGTGCAGAATTGGGGCAGCAAGGCGCTCGGCCGCTATGCCGGCCTCGTGCGCGCCGAAGCCTATGGCCTGACCGGGCTGGGCGACCGCACCTCCATCACCTTCTTCTCCACGCTGGATTTCGAGGAACAGCAGACGCTGCAGATCGCGCACGACATGCGCCTGGGCGGCGAAGGGCTGACACTGGGCGGATCGCTGACGCTGGGCTGGACGGAGCCCGATGCCCTGCCCGGCTTCGAGATCACCTCCGAAACCGTGCTCGCCAATATCGAGGCCAGCTATCCCCTCCTGCGCACACAGGAATCCTCTGTCTGGGGCGCGCTCGGCTTCGACCTGATCGACCAGGACGTGGAATTTGCCGGCACCCCGCTGGCCCGCGACCGGGTGCGCACCGCCTACGTTCGCAGCGACTTCCTGTTCATGGACGAAGATTCGATCCATCGCCGTGGCGGCTACACCCCGCATGAGCCGCGCAGCCGCCTGGCAGGCTCAGTCGAACTGCGCCAGGGCCTGAGCGTATTCAGCGCCACCGATGATTGCCGCGCCAATCTTGTCGCCTGCGTTACCGGCGACGCGGCACCACCTGCCCGGATCGAACAGGACCCGACGCCAACCCTGCTGCGCGGCCAGGTGTCCGCGGAATACCGGCCGGTGCCGATGCTGCTGCTCGATTTCGACCTGCGGGCACAGGTCAGCGGCAACCCGCTGCCTGCCTTCGAGGAATTCTCCGGCGGGCAATATTCGATCGGGCGCGGCTACGATGCCGGCGCGGTGATCGGGGATTCAGGCGTCGGCGTCAGTTTCGAGATCGGTTACGGCTCGCTGGTCCCCACCTCGCTGGATGACATCGCCACCCAGCCCTTCGTCTTCCTCGACTATGCCAGAGTGTGGAACGAAGACCCCAGCCTTGCCCTCAACGACAGCGATGAACTGGTGTCGGCAGGTGCGGGCGTGCGCTTCCGCCGCGGCGCCAACGTACAGGGCGACCTTGTCGTGGCCGTGCCGCTGCGGACCCTCGATTTCCAGACGAGCCGCAACGACGTGCGTGTCCTGTTCTCTATCTCAGCCCGTCTGCTCCCCTGGAGGACGTCATGACCAAGCCCGCTTCGCTCACCCATTCCGTCCTGCTGCGAAGCTGTGCGCCGACCGCGCTCGCCGTGGCGGCCGCCGCCTTGCCGAATGCAGCCATGGCCCAGGCGTTCCAGGGCAGCCCCTCCACCATACAGGGCACGGTAGCTTACGACCGGGCGACGCCCGGTGTCGAAACCGTCACCGTGCAAGGGGTGGACGCGATCATCGACTGGACGCCAGCTACCGACGTCAACGGGGCGGCGCTGACCTTCCTGCCCGACGGCAACACGGCAGTCTTCCAGGGTGCGCCGGGCGAAACCAATTTCGCCGTCCTCAACCGCATCCTTCCCACCGCCACTTTCACGCCGACCGAATTTGCCGGCACAGTGCAGGCCTTCCTTACCGATGGCGCGGGCAACATCACCGGCCCGGGCGGTTTCATCGCCTTCTACTCGCCGACTGGCATCCTCGTCAGCGGCACGGCGGTGTTCCAGGTGCCGCAGCTGCTGCTGACCACCAACGAACCCGACGATGCCAGCTTCAGCGATTTCGCTTCCGGCGTCGGCCCGCTGCTGCTCTCGGGCAACTTCGGACTGGTCGATATCCAGCCCGGTGCCACGCTCACCGGGACGCCGGAAGACAGCTTCTTCATCGTTTCCGCATCCAACATCAACATGGCGGGCGATGCCTATTTCAACGGCTCCAGCGTCTATGCTGCCGGCCTCGACGTGCAGATGTCGCACAGCTCCGGCCTGTTCGACATCTTCATCACCAACGGCACCGAAGGTCAGGCAATCAGCCACACCGGCAACACCGGCGGGCCAGCATCGACCGGGGCTGGCGACAACCATATCATCTACGGCGTCGCCAGAGCGACGAGCGTAGAGTCCGGTGGCGCTTCGATGCTGTTCAGCGGCAACCTGGGTTTCGATGTGGCCGCCACGGCCACTGTTGCCAACGGCGAGATCATCCTTTCTGCAAACTATGATGTCGAAGGCAGACAGATCGACGGCGGATCAACCGGGCAAGGGGCGGATTCCTTTTTCAACGGGCGTGGTTTCATTCCTTTTGACATCGCCGAGGTCACACTCGACGGTTTGGCAACGACCAGCAACCTCACCGCCATCAGCACGCATCTGGCGCAGGTCACAACTTCCCTGGGCAGTTCGGATTTTGCAGGCGACCTGGTTGTCGTCGGGCGTAGCCAGGCGCAGGTCAATGCCACTACCGGAACCACCATAAGCGTTGGCGGAGACCTGTTTGTTTCTGCCAACAACTTTTTTGGCGCAGAAAGCAATTCCTTCCCCAACGCCGTCACAGGCGGGGTTGCCTATGTGAGCGCCGATACGAACGGCCAGATCATCGTGGCCGGACGCAGCACGGTAACGGCCAACGGCTACGCCGAGATCGATGACGGTGGCACTTTTGCAGGCAACGCCACGGGCGGACAGGCGCAGGTGCTGGCAATCGGCGGCACAATCCAGTTTGGCGACGATCTCTCGGTCTCTGCCAATGGCCAGGTCGAAGACGAGACCGCACCGTATGATTCCGCCGGAGGCTACCAGGGTGGATTTGCAGAATTCACGGCCCTCGACGGCGGTTCGCTGACCCTTGATGGTGGCCTTGATATCTCCGCATTTGCTGCTTCGCCCAATCTGACAGGCGCGAATGCCTATATCCCGGGAGACAGTACCGGCGGCACCATTTACATCGGAACCGGTGATGGCGGTGGCCTTGTCTCGATCACCAACGGCTTCATCGTCGCAGATGCCAGCGGCATCGTGGGCGACGGTTTCTCCAGCGATGGCGACGGAGCTACCGGTACCGGGGGAACGATCACCCTCGTCTCTTCTCCGGGTGACGTTTTTTCCGTGGGCGGTGACACTTACCTCTATGCCAATGGTTTCGGCGGCAACGTCGTAGGCAACGTTTTCGGCGGGAGCGGTATCGGCGGGACGATCGACATCTTCGCCGGGTCAAACATGCTGTTCGACGGCGCCCTGGTCCTCGATACCTATGCCTCGGGAGGCTATGGCGCGAACGGCGGCACAGGCCACGGCGGCATCAACTCGATCTATGCTTCGAGTGCAACCGTTACCATCAACGGCCTGAGCCAGTCCTATGCCATCGGCGAAGGTGGCGCAGCCATCGACGCCGGAAACGGCGGCACCGGCTTCGGCGGCACGGCGCAAGTTCTGGTGAATCAGGGTGGCCAACTGCTGATGAACGGCAGCGAGATGCAATTGAACGTCGATGCCTACGGCGGCAGCGCGATCAGCGGCACCGGCGGCGATGCGCTGGGCGGTGACGGCTTCGTGTTCGTGGACGGATCAACTGCCAGCTTTGCCGGCGACCTGTTCTTCTCTGGCATAGCCTTCGGCGGTGCTTCTTCCGGAGGCACCGGCGGCACCGGGGCCTCTAGCACCGAATCGCTGTTGCTACATGTTACCAACGGCAGTGCGATGTCCATTGCCGGCCTTTTCAGCCAGAGCGCCATCGGTGTCGGCGGCAATGGCGTTACGGGCGGCGCAGGTTATGGCGGCGCGGCAGGCCTGTTTGTGGACCTGGACGGCACGCTCAGCCTCAACATCTCCAACCTCAACGCAGAGGGCATCGGCGGCACAGGCACGACGGGCGATGACGGCGCGGGTGTGGGCGGCACGGTGGTGATCGAGGTGAATCAGGGCACCCTCTCCGCCACTGACGCGCAGACATACAACGTCAGCGGTTCCGGAAGCGCGCAGAGCGTGGCGGGCACCTTCGGCATCATCGCCGTGGACGGTGATATCGCTCTGCCGATCGTGGATATCTTCGTGGGTGGCGACAATCCCGCCCCCTTCGCCTCCAGCTTCTTCGCCGACGGCGGCACGATCACCATCGACGATTTGCTGACCGTCGACATGGTTGGCGACCTGATCTTCGAATATGCCAACGGCGGCACAATCCTGGGCGGCGCCTCGCCAAACAGCCTGTCCGCTTCCTTCGATGTGCTGGCAGACGGCACCATCGTCATCATCGGCGACAGCACGGCGGACCGTTTCTTCGCGGCGCAGTCCCTGCAACTTGCCGCACAGCAAATCGTGATTGATCCGCAGGTCAATTTCGGTGGCACCTCGGTGGCGCTGATCTCGCTCGACACCCAGCACCGCAATATTTTGGGCGGATCGACAGAAGGCCCTGGCTTCATGCTGACCGATGAAGAGATCGCCGCCGTGACAGCCGATTCCCTGACCATCAGGACGCCGGACACGGTCGATCCCGACGTGGACCTGACAGTGCTTGATCTCAACCTTGTCGGGTCGCTGGCAAGTGGAGAAACCAGCGTCACGATCATCAGCGATGGAGTGATGCAGATCACGGGCGGCATCAGCTATGATGCAGCCGGGCCGGGGGATTCACTTGCCTTGCTGGGGGGGTCGAGCCTGCAGATGCTGCTGCCTGATGCCCATATCGCAGTACTGGACGCCAACGGTGCGCTGTCCGGCTCCCTGCTCCTTTCGGCGGACAACCTGATCTTCTCGGTCAGCGATTATACGGCTATTATTCTGTCCGATCCGGACAGCGCGGCCATTAGCGACTTGCTGAACGACTTGTCCCTTACCGTTGAGACGGGCCCATTCAACTACATCGCCGCCCACAGCGTCTCGCTTGCGGCCACGGACTATATCTACGGCCAGAACACCGGCGATGGGATTCACTTCGGCGGGATCGAGATCTCCGCTCCGGATGGCACGCTTTCGATAAGCCAGATCGACCCGCAGGCCAGCACCACGCCGCTTGTCGTGATCGCCTACGGCATGGCCTACGACAGCTCGACCGGGGATTTCGTCTTTGATGATGACTTCTTCTTCCGCCGGATCGTCGATCGCACCCTGATCGGGCCGTTTACGGGTGAGGCGACGCTGAACGATTGCATCATCAACTTGGCGACTTGCGGAACTACAACGCTGACTGGACCGGGCTCGCCCCCCAACCACGATCTGGTGAAAGATCCGCTCGACAACGAGGACATTCAAGAAGAAGCCGTGCCCGGCACGCCGACTTCGGACGAAGCCTTCGGCCTCGATTTCCCCGGTCTGATCAATGCTCCGATCATGCCAGAAGACGAAGTCGTAAGGGATCCAGTCACCAGCGGGGGCGACAGCGCGCTCTACAGCCTTGGAGCGCGGCGCAATTCGGCCGGCGATGGCGTCGAGGGAGGAGATAACTGATGACCCGGTCCGCTTTCCCCCTTCGCCGCGTCGCCACTGCCTTGCTGAGCGCCATCGGCCTTGCCGCCACGGCCCAGTCCGCTGCCGCGCAGAATGTCCCGGTCTCGCTGCTCAATTCCGTCCCGCTTGGCGGTGGCGGTCTGTGTGAAGCGCAGATCCGCACTCCGCAAGCGGGCGACGGACTGTTCGATCGCCGTTATGTCATCATCTGTCGCGATGCTGCCGCGCCGATCGGCAGCCTTGCCGTGCTGGGCGGCGCCAGAGAGTTGGACCTGCTAGCCGAAGCGCGCGAGAGCGGCGCCATGTGCGTCCGGCGCGAAGGTGCCATGGCACCGCAAGGCCTGCCCGGCGCCAGCACCTATGATTGCACCGCCAACGAAGACGGCCTGAAGACCCAGATAATCGTGGGTTACGCCGACGGCGTCACCTATGCCGCCAACGGCGTGGCTGCCTATACCGACGCGCTGCGACTGGGGCTTGCCTCCCTGGCGACGGACAGCTTGGTTTCCGGCACCGTGTCGATCCCGCTGACCGATGCCAGCGACGCCCGCGCCTTTGCCCGCGCCCAGGCCGAAGCGATCTCTGCCGAGGCTGCACTGGTCGAGGCCTATCGTCGCTCCAACGCCGGCGCGTTCGCCGAGGCGGCAGAGTTCTTCTTAGCCTCTGCCGACGAGCTGGAGGGCCAGCAAGCGGTGGAAGCACAGCTGAACGCCGCGCTGCAGCAGTCCAACCTGGGCAACTACCTGGAAGCCGCGCTGATCTTCGTCGCCGCGCGTGACGAGGTAGGCGAGGATCCCATCCTCACCCGGCTGGCGCGCAATTTCGAAGCCATCGACGCGCTTAACCGTAATGCCCCGGGCGAAGCGATCATGACGCTCGACGCGCCGCTGCCGGGCATGGCCGCAGACCTCGATGCCATCAGCATGATGCAGGTCGACGAGCCGCTTGCCCGACGCCTTGCGGCAGAGCAGAGCAATGCCATCGTTGGTGCGACCGGCCAGCTGACCGTGCTCGAACGCGCACAGCTGTTGGATGCCCAGGCCGACTACATCCGCGCCACGGCGCTGCGCTCGCAAGGCGAGCTCGCCGCTGCGCAAGGCACCCTGCTGCGCGCGCAGGAGCAACTGGTTGCAGTGCGCGACGGGCGGATCGTCTCGATCCTCTGGCTGCGCGCGCAAGTGCTGGCCGAACTGGCCGAGATCGACGAACTGCAGGGCAACCTTGTGAGGGCCGAAGCACTGCACCGGCAAGCGGTGGAGCTGCTGGTTACGAACTATCCCGGCTCGCCCGCGCTTGTCAGCGCGCGATCGCTGCTAGCCGGGTTCCTTGCCCGCAACGCGCGCGAGGATGAAGCCCTGGCGCTCTACGCCGAAGTGGTGGACGACGCCGGCAGCAAGCCCAGCGCCGCGTTGCGCCGGCTGCTGGCTCCCTATTTCGAACTGCTGGCACAGCGTGGCGACCGGCCGGACGTGGCCGAGCGCATGTTTGATGCCAGCCAGTTGCTGGTGCGCCCGGGCCTTGCCCAGACACAGGCCGTGCTGGCACGCGAACTGTCGGGAGGCAGCGACGAGGCCTCGCAGCTGTTCCGCCGCTCGCTCAACATCGCCCGCGGGATAGAGCAGATGCGCGGCGAGATTGCCCAGATCGAACTGACAGGCGACCTTGAGAACGGTGAAGTCGCGCGTGATCTCGCCACCCGCCGCACGCAGCTGGGCGAATTGCTCGACCTGCAACTGGAACTGCAACAGGCGCTGTCCGCCTATCCGCGCTACCGCGTGGTGAGCGACGAGGAGATGGCACTGACTGACCTGCAAGCGGTGCTGGCGCCGGGAGAGGCCTATTACAAGCTGGTGATGCTGGATGACGCGGCCTACGCCATCTATGTCGAACAGGGCATGGCGCGCGGCTATCGGGTGGAAGCCGATGCCGCCGAAATCGATGCCATGGTGGATACCCTGCGCGATTCCATCGCAATCGAAATGGCCGGGCAAACCATCACATATCCCTTCGAGATCGCCACCGCACGGCAGCTTTACAGCGCGCTGTTCGCTCCTGTCGATGGCCAGCTGCGGCAGGCTCGCCACCTCGTGTTCGAACCCGACGGCGCGCTGCTGCGCCTGCCCGCCAACCTGCTGGTGATGGATGACGAAAGCGTGGCCCGCTACGAAGCGCGCACCGCCGATCCGGAAGCAGACCCCTACGACTATCGCGGCACTGCCTGGCTGGGCCGCGCTATGCAGGTCTCCACCGCCGTCTCTCCCAGTGGTTTCCGCGACGTGCGACGTGCACGCGCTTCGGATGCACGGGTGGAATACCTGGGCCTTGGCCATAACGTGCCGCTGGGCGAAGCCGGTTTCCCCACCGGCACCCGCGCCGCTGCCGGCACGATGAGCGCACGTTGCCAGTGGTCGGCATCGGCGTGGAGCAATCCCATCGCCGACAGCGAACTTCGCACGGCGGACAGCATTGTCACCTCGGACGGCGGGCAGGCGGCGCTGCTGACCGGCGCTGCCTTCACCGACACCGGCCTGCTGGCGATGGACCAGCTCGACGACTATCGCATCCTCCACTTCGCCACCCACGGCCTTGTCACCGCGCCGCAACCCGAATGTCCGCCGCGCCCGGCGCTGATGACCTCGTTCGGCGCTGGCGATTCCGACGGGCTGCTCAGCTTTGCCGAGATCTTCGACCTGCAGCTGGATGCCGACCTCGTGATCCTCTCTGCCTGCAACACCGCCAGCTCGGGCGGGCTCGTTGCCAGCCGCGAGGCAGGCATCACCGGCACCGGCGACTTTGCGCTGGACGGCCTGGTGCGGGCCTTCGTCGGTGCGGGCGGCCGCACGGTGGTGGCCAGCCACTGGCCAGTGCCGGACGATTTCGATGCCACCAGCCGCCTGATCACCGGGCTGTTCGAGGCCGGCGAAGGCGTCGCCACGACCGAGGCGCTGCGCACCGCCCAGCTCGAACTGATGGACGATGCCGATACCTCGCACCCGTTCTACTGGTCGGCCTTCGCAGTGGTGGGCGATGGCTCGGTGCCGCTGCGCCGTTGATTGAACGTGGTCGGCAGACCATAGATGCCAGTTGAGCAGTCAAGCTGACCAGCCGACGCGTGCGCTTTAGAGATATGCTTCGAAACGATAACTTTCGTGGCACGCTACGCAATTGCCAAGGGCCTGCTGCCGCTTTTCGCGATAGCCCTGCAGGTCGCCGCCGTCGAGATCGCTGGCCATGACGCCAAAGGCTTGCCGCATGGCGCGGTTCATCGCCCGAAAGCCGTCGGGCAAGGCTTCGTGAAATCCTGCCGGATGTTCCCTGCCCTGCGCCTGCCCCGGCCCTTCCTCGCGCGCCAGCTGGGCCATGCGGGCCGTGTCCCCTGCCATTTCGGCTGCATCCAGATCGCGGATCGTCTCTAGCAGGCCGCGCATCTGCGCCAGCGCGAACTGGTGTTGCTCCGCGTTGAAGAGCACGGGCTCGCGCCGATCAGCCGTCGCCCCCACCTCGCTCGCCGCAGACTCAGCCTCAGGTGCCCCTTCGCCATCGGCGAAAAGGGACCAGGCCAGCAGGGCGAGAATCCCGGCCATCAGGACGATAAGCACATTGGCTTGCAGCTTGCCCATTCCATTACCTCACGGGGTTACGCGCCCGGCTGCGCACACCCTCCCTACACCCTTCTCGGCCGCCGTGGTGTTCTACATGTGCCACACCAGCCGGTCGATCTGCTGGGCCAGTTCGCGCGAGAGCGGCGTGTCGGGCACGGTCTCTGCCCACGCACGGTGGAAGCAGATCAGGCAGCCGCCCGCTTCCTCCGCCCGATCTCGGCCACGAAATGGCGCCTGCGCAGCTGCGGGCGGCCGTATTTTTCCCAATACAGCGGCGGCCCGCCCAGCCAGCCGGTGAGGAACTCGTAGAGCTTCTCCTCTGCCCGTTCGAGCGAAGGCGGGTACACGTCGCACCAGGCTTTCGCCTCGGGCAGTTCGTCCATCAACTGGTAGATCCGGGCGCACAGGGCGCGCACCGTGGCTTCTCCACCCAACTGCTCGTAGGCCGACAGCTCCGGTGATGCCTCGCTCACTCGATGCCGTCCTCGTCTGGCAAGCTGTGGAACTCGTGCCAGATGCCGTTAAGCACCGCCACGCCCACCGCGAGGCCGAGACCCAGAACCCAGGTAAAATACCACATGGAAAATTCCCTTCGCGATCGGCTCAGTAGAAGTCGGGGTTGTGGGCCACTTCGTCCTCACCCACGCGACCGAACATCACCCGGTAGGCCCAGGCCGTGTAGATCAGCACCAGTGGCAGGAAGACCGCCGTCACCAGCAGCATGATGAACAGCGTCAGGTGGCTGGACGAGGCGTTCCACACCGTCAGGCTGGACTGCGGGTCGATCGAACTGGGCAGGATGAAGGGGAACATCGATGCGCCCACCGAACCGATGATGCCCAGGTTGGCAGCAGACGACCCGGCGAAGACCATCGCATCCTTGCCACGGCGGATGCCCAGCAGCGCAATCAGCGGACCAGCCAGGCCCAGCGCGGGGAGGATCAGCAGCAGCGGATAGCTGGCATAGTTGTCCAGCCAGGCGCCTGCCTGCTCCACGGTATCGGTGTGCAGCGGGTTGGACGGGCCATTGGGATCGACGGTGCCCTGGATAGCAAAGCCAAGGTCGCCATAAGCGAGCCACGCGCCGCCCACCGCGTAGAGCACGAAAACCGCCACGGCCGCGAAGCTGCCATACCGGATGGCGCGCGTGCGCACCGGCCCCGGCTCCAGCTTCATCGCCAGCCAGCCGGCACCGTGCAGCACCAGCATGGCGACTGAGACGAGCCCCGCCAGCAGCGCGAAGGGCGAGAAAAGGCTCAGCAGGCTGCCTTCATAAAAAGCGCGCAGCGTATCATCGAGGCGGAAGGGCGCGCCGGTCAGCACATTGCCCACCGCCACGCCGAACACCAGCGCGGGCACGAAACCGCCCACGAACAGCGCCCAGTCCCAGCGGCTGCGCCAGGCCGGGTCTTCCTTCTTGGAGCGGTACTTGAAGCCTACGGGCCGCAATATCAGCGCCGCCAGCACCAGGAACATGGCAAGGTAGAAGCCGGAGAAGCTGATCGCGTAGACGAACGGCCAGGCAGCGAAAATCGCCCCGCCGCCAAGGATGAACCACACCTGGTTCCCTTCCCACGTTGCCCCAACGGTGTTGATGACCTGGCGCCGTTCCAGGTCGTTGCGGCCGACGAAGGGCAGCAGCGAGGCGACGCCGAGGTCGAACCCGTCGGTCAGGGCAAAGCCGATCAGCAGCACGCCCATCAGCGCCCACCAGATCACC
Source organism: uncultured Erythrobacter sp. (assembly GCA_913055155.1). Lineage (GTDB taxonomy): Bacteria > Pseudomonadota > Alphaproteobacteria > Sphingomonadales > Sphingomonadaceae > Alteraurantiacibacter. Next base: position 171,324 of record CAJXJR010000004.1, read on the forward strand.
CGAAGCGTTTCATAATCGAGAGGCATGATACGAACTCCTTACGGACTGGCTTATTCGGCCGGAACGGCGGTGAACGAAGCGGGATTGCCCGCCTGCGGCTGCTGGCCTGCTCCCGGACGCCACGGCACATAGGTTTCCGGGCCCTTCCTGATCGTGGCGAGCATCAACCGCACCTCGATCACCGCCAGCGTGCCATAGAGCAGGGTGAAGCCGATGATCGTGGTCCACAGCTGCCCCACGGTGAGGCTGGAGGCGCCGAGGAAGGTCGGCAGGACCCCGTCGATTGCCCACGGCTGGCGACCGTATTCGGCCACGGCCCAGCCCACTTCCGCCGCCAGCCACGGCAGCGGGATCGCCAGCACCGCCAGGCGCATGAACCACGGCTTGTTGAACTTGCGGGTGGTAGAGATCCAGAAGGCATAGGCAAAGAAGGCGATGAAGGCGAAGCCAAGGCCGGCCATGATCCGGAACAGCCAGAACAGCACCGGCACGTCAGGCACCGTGCTCCAGGCAGCGGCCTCGATATCGGCATCGGTCGCCTGCAGCGGATCGTCGACGAACCGATTCAGCAGCAAGGCATAGCCAAGGTCGAGCTTGTGCTCCTCGAACTGCTGGCGCGCGGCCAGGTTGTCGGGATCGGTCTTCAGCACTTCCAGCGCCTCATAGGCGGGCAGGCCGTTGCGGATGCGGGCATTGGCGGTTTCCACCAGAGGGGTGATCCCCACGACCTCGCCATCCAGACTGCGCGTGGCGATCAGGCCGAGCACATAGGGAATCTTGATTTCGTGCGTCGTCTCGCGGCCTTCGTTCGACGGGATGCCGAACAGCGCAAGGCCGGCAGGCGCGGGTTCGGTTTCCCACATGCCTTCCATAGCGGCCAGCTTCATCTGCTGGTTGTCGGTCAGGGCATAGCCGCTCTCGTCACCCAGGACGACGACCGAGAGCGAGGAGGCCAGCCCGAAGGCGGCGGCCACGGCAAAGCTTCGCTTGGCGAATTCGCAATGCCGCTTCTTCAGCATGTAGAAGGCGCTGACGCCAAGCACGAAGACAGACGCCGTCACGTAGCCGGCGCTGACGGTGTGCACGAACTTGGCCTGGGCCACGGGGTTGAATATCACCTCCATGAAATCGGTGATCTCCATGCGCATGGTCTCGGGATTGAATTCGGCGCCCACCGGGTGCTGCATCCAGCCGTTGGCAACGAGGATCCACAGCGCCGACAGGTTCGACCCCAGCGCCACCATGAAGGTGGTGAACAGGTGCTGCCGCTTGGAAAGACGATCCCAGCCGAAGAACATCAGGCCGACGAAAGTGGCTTCGAGGAAGAAGGCCATCAGCCCTTCGATCGCCAGTGGCGCCCCGAAGATATCTCCGACATAGTGGCTGTAGTACGACCAGTTGGTCCCGAACTCGAACTCCATGGTGAGGCCGGTGGCGACACCCAGGACGAAGTTGATGCCGAACAGCTTGCTCCAGAATCGCGTGATGTCCCGCCAGATCGGGCGGTCGGTCATCACATAGACACTTTCCATAATCACGAGAATGAAAGACAGCCCCAGTGTCAGTGGAACGAACAGAAAGTGATACATCGCGGTCAAGGCAAACTGCAGCCTTGAGAGCTCGAAAACTGCCATATCCACTGGCTTTCCCCTGCTTTTGGAGGCGTGAAGCGACTCAGTAACCGAAAGGCCAGCTAGACCCTTGCAATCCATGCGTCAAGGATACATCGTACCAAAAAATGCAACAGTTATTGAAATTGTGATAATGAAAGCTGCAATTGGTCGCCTGGTGTTGGTGCTGGATGTTGTGGGTGCGGCGTTGTTCGCGGCCGCGCTGGCCGCCGCCGTGGCCGGGGCCGCACAAGGGGGGCTGACGGGCACTCAGCTGCTCACCGGCACACTGTTGCTGGTCGCCAGCGGCCTTGTGCGCGCCACAACGCTTGCAGCGCCCGAGGCGCTGGCGACAAACGACGCGCGCACCCTATTGGCCGACTTGCGCGGTCGCCTGCTGCCGCACCTGTTCGCCGGTCGCCTGTCCACCCCGCTTGCACCGGGCAATGCGGCAACGATCGCGCTCGACCATGGCGAGGCGCTGCGCATGCGCGCCGTGCGCTTTGCCCCGGTGCGCCTGGCCGCGGTTGTCAGCCCGCTGATCGTGCTGGTCCTCACCGCCTTCGCCTCGCTGGTAGCGGCGGGCATCCTGCTGTTCACTTTCGTGTTCTTCGTGCTGGTGATGATCCTCACCGGCAACCTCGCCGCGCGCGAGGCCGATGCCCAGCTTGGCGCGCTCACCACGCTGTCGGGCCTGATCGAGGATCGCCTGCTGCACCTGCCCATAATCCGCCATTTCGGCGCGGAGGAACGCATCACCCGCCAGATCGGCCAGTCGTCGCAGGAACTGTCGGACCGCACCGTCGCCGTGCTGCGCAAGGCCTTCCTCTCCAGTGCCGCGCTGGAGTTCTTCGCCGCGCTCGCGGTGGCGCTGGTGGCGGTCTATTGCGGCTTCAGCCTGCTGGGCCTGCTGCCCTTCCCCGACCCTGAGGAACTGACGCTGGCCGAGGCCTTCTTCGCGCTGACGCTGGCGCCCGAATTCTACTTGCCGATGCGCCGCCTTGCTGCCGCCTATCACGAAAAGCAGGTGGGCGAGGCAGCCGACCGCGTGATCGATCCGCTGCTGGCCGAAGCCGATGCCCCGGCGCCGCAAGTGGCCCCCTTCAGCGGGATCGCCGTCGACGAGGTCACCGTGCGGTTCGACGAGCGCGTGATCGGCCCGATCTCCTTCGACCTTGGCCCCGTCGGCATGGCGGTGCTGGCGGGCCCGACCGGCAGCGGCAAGTCGACCATGCTGGGCGTGATCGCCGGCCAGGTGGAAGCCGCAGGAGGCGTTGTCGCGGTGCCCGACACCAGCGCCCGGCCGGACCCGCAGGATATCGCCTGGGCCGCGCAAAAGCCGCTGCTGTTGCCCGGCACGCTGGCGTACAACATCGCTATCGCCCAGCCACAAGCAACGCCAGCGCAGATCGAGGCGGTGGCCCGGCAAGTGGGCCTTGGCGATGTGATCGCCCGGCGCGGGCTGGACCTTGTGCTGGACACGCAGGGGGCCGGGCTTTCGGGCGGAGAGGGGCGCCGCATCGGCCTGGCCAGGGCGATCCTTTCGCGCCGCCCGCTGATCCTGCTGGACGAGCCGACCGCGGATCTCGATGCCGCCTCCGCCGCCGGGATCACCGCGCTGCTGGCAGACCTTGCGCACGAACGCGCCCTGGTCGTTGCCACGCACGATCAGCAAGTCGTCGCGCTGGGCGACACGGTGGTGCGGCTGTGACCGAACGCCAGCTTCTTGCCGACCTGCTCGAAGCCACCGGTGCCGGGCGCAAGCGGCTGCGCCTTGCCGCCGCTTGCGGCGTGCTCGCCAGCCTGTCAGCCGTCGCACTGCTGGGACTGTCCGGCTGGTTCCTCGCCTCGGCCGCAATCGCGGGCGCAGCCGGCATGGCGGCGGCCCAGGCGTTCAACTACCTGATCCCCTCGGCAGCCATTCGCCTGATGGCGATCCTGCGCACCGCCGGGCGCTATGGCGAGCGGCTGCTGGGCCACCAGGCCGCACTGCAAGGCATGGCCGTGCTGCGCACCCGCCTGTTCTCGCGCCGCGCTGCAGAGGATTCGCGCACGCAGGCAGATTCCCCGCGCACCGCCGGCGCAGTCTTGCTCGACGATATCGCCGCGCTGGAGGATATCGTCGTCCGCCGCCCGGCGGTGGTTGCCGGGCTGGCTGGCGGCGTTGCCTCGGTCGCGCTTGTCGCCATGGCCGGCTGGGCCGCAGCCTTGCTGCAAGCCGCTGCCATCACCGTACTCCCGCTGTTACTGCGCTGGCTGGTCACGCGGCTGACGGCAGCGCCTTCCGCGCAGCTCGCCAACGATACCATAGCGCTGCGCGCCGCCCTCACCGACTATCTCGCCGCTCGCGCGGAAGTGGCTGCCTACGGCCTTACGCCGCATGTGATGGAGGCGATCGCCCCGGTGCAGGAGCGGTTCGAGGCGAGCAAGGCGCGCCTGCTGAAAGGCGAAGCGCTGATCGCTGCCGTGCTGGGCGGCTGCATGGCGCTGAGCGTGGCCGGCGTGCTGCTGTTAGCGCACGGTGCCGATGCCCCGATCCTCGCGCTCGCCCTGCTGGCCAGCGCCGCCGGGGTTGAGGCGATGACCGGCTTTGCCCGCAACGCCATGCGCAAGGCGGGAATCGAAACCTCGCTGGAACGCCTTGGCAAGCTGTCGCAATCCACCCGCACAGCACAGGTCTTCGCCCGGCGCGAGGCACGACCCGCAACGATCGGGATCGGTGAAGAGACGCTTGCGCCGGGAGAGCGGATCGCCATCACCGGTGTCTCAGGCTCGGGCAAGACGCAGTTGCTGGAAGCCCTGGCCGGGCTGCGCGCGCCAAGCCATGCGCTCACGCTGAACGGCATGCCGCTGGACGATGTCGAGGCGGATAGCCTGCGCCGCCAGTTTGCCCTCGTGCCGCAGGACCCGATGCTGATGATGGGCACCGTGGCCGACAACCTGCGTATAGCGGCGCCATCGCTTGGCGAGCAGGCGATGCGGGAAGCACTGGAAGTAGCCGGCCTCGATCAACGCGTGGCGCAGGCGCCGAGCGGTCTCGAGACCTGGCTCGGCCCCGATGGCCGCCTGCTGTCAGGCGGTGAACGCAAGCGCCTTGCGCTGGCCCGCGCCCTGCTGGCCGGGCGACCGTGGCTGCTGCTCGACGAACCGACCGAAGGCCTTGACGCAGCCACGGAGCAAGCCGTTGTCGAACGCCTGGAACACTGGCTGGACCGGACCGGCACCGGCCTGATCCTGGTCTCCCACCGCCAAGCCCCCACGAGGCTGGCAAGACGCGCGCTGCCGCTCGAAAACGTGGCAAGGCACTGAGCAACCGAAGAAGGGGCGCAAGACCCGCTTGCACCGCGAAGTATCGGCCTGTCTTGTGTGTGAAATGGTGCCCAGAAGAGGACTTGCACCACCCTCCATTAACACCCTGAAATATAACGCTCTAATCGCTTAGCAGCTCATCCTTTTGCACCCAATATATGCACCATTCAAGGTCTCGATTTGGGGCTCTTCTTATCGAAAGAACGCGCCATCCAAAACCTGTGCTCCCCAACTAGGCGAGATTGAGTATCTTAGCGGCGACCTCACCTGAGATCTCCTCACCTGGTTCCACGCCAAAGCGACGGATAGCCCTCTCAAAAACGCGCTTGCACTGAATAAACAGATTTCTCGGAGTCGTTGACAACTCATTTCCAACTATGATCCCGACGGCTTCATCGGAAAACGGATAGAAAGTACCTTTATAGCTCGAGCCTTCCTCCCGAAAGAAATCAAGTTGGCTTCTGAGAAACTCTAAAGCCTGTTCATCGTCCATCATTGGGACCTCGATGTAGCTACGGGTCATCCTCTTAACGAGGTGTTGGTGCATGACCGCTTCGATCAAGGCAGTCGCAGCCGTAAAGCTCATCAGAAGTCCGAAACGATAGGGGAGTGAATTTATCAATTCTCGCAGACCGGTAAAAACGGCGTCTGATTCAGCTGGTTTAGCGTCGAGCAGCATTTCGGATTCATCAATGAACAAGTAGACAGATTCATGAACGCGAGATCCATCAGGAAATTCCAGCGCTAGCACGCGGAAGAACTCACCAAGCACTTTCGCTGCAAGGAAATCAGAATCAATCTTGAACTCGTATTCCGGCCCGTCGCATTTTGCTTGGCCGGTCAGAAACTCGTAAACTTTCGCCCCTGGCTTACTACCCCGCGCGAGCAGCGCAACCATGGGCCGGTTGGATTCGTCTAGAAGATTTAGAGCCGCCTCCATGAAGGTACTTTTGTCCTTCTGGTCCCCCATGCCCTTTTCTTCCGCTAGGCGCTGGACGTTGCGGTCGAGGATCTCGGAGATCTTTTCGCAATAGTCGGTAATCTTATCTCTGGTGATGTCCTCGAAAATTCGTTTCGCGATGCTCATAAAGCTTAGCTTATTGGCGACCTGCGGTCGGGGCAGGTAGATCGCCAGAGAATTGAAGTTCTCTGTATCCTCGCGGATGAGTGTCCTTAGGTACATCAGCGCGTGGCTCTTTCCCGCGCCTAACTCGCCCCAAAGCACAGCAAACTCACTCACACCAATGTCGCGGGCCCTGACCCCGTGCACCAGATCAACTAAGTCTTCTCTTAGTTCTTGGTCGCCAGCCCAATTATGTACACTGCTTTCCGGTGCGATAGGGAAGGGATCCTGGGTAAGGCCAAAATCTTCGAATTTCATACTACTTCCTCCACGCTGTCCGGAAAATTGCTGCCTGCCCATTGTGTATAACTGAGAGCACCTCTGCCCGTCAGTCGCGATACTTCTCGAAGGCAGGGTGAATTCGGGCCAAAACCCTCAAGCTCAGCTACTAACTCGTGATTACGCTCCATGCCTCCCAGCGTAAAATTGGACGAGCCCACAAATGACCTGAAATGACCTTTCGAATATTGAATTCGATAAATTTTGGCATGCAGATATGGTGCTGCCCTGATGAACAAATCAATTCCCATGCCCGCCAGCGTCTTTGCCGAATCTCGATCTAGAGCAGTTGCGTCAACTCCGGGAGGACGAGTTATAATCGATATATTTTCAACGCCACGCGACTGAAGATGCCTACAGAAAACGATGACGTTGTCGAAGGGCTTCGGGAGCTTATCAAAATAGGGTGAGCAAATAGTGATACTCTCTATTGGCTCGCTCAAAGACGAGACAAACCGCCGATAAAATTGCTTCGTGTAGTGGACATCTTGATTGGTAATCTTACAGCGCATGCCAGCTCAGCCCCATGCCTTCACTTGACACGATAGAAACCTACGTTCCCACGGAACGCAGACATTCTATCCAAAGAACTTTTGTTTTTCTGGAAGACTTCGCGCAAAACCTGCTCGGCGCTATACCTCATGCCGTCTTCAATCGATCGAAAATTTATGTACTCGATAGGCAATATTAGCGACGCTTGAGGTGCATGTATAAGCTTGGCATGCGGGAAGCCCCGAACCATCACATTATACAGATCCTCGGCCATCTCCTGCACTTCAACAGCTGAAGCAGGCGGAAGGTCGGGAGCAAAAATGAGATCATCCTCACATACGTCCTCTTTGATTTGGGTTCGAGGGATGCCCAGCCTCTCCTGAGTCCCGCGTCGAGGAGCAATCCAGAAATAGCCGCTCTGGCCCATCAAGTTCTGCAGCACCTTTTGACCTACGTCGGTCAGAGCATCTTCATCGGAAAGCATTCCTAATGATTTGAGCCACCCGCGCTTTGGCAAAGTATGGTGCCGCGCAGTGTTTTGCGTGAGCTTTTCGATCTTGAATGGCTCCAACCGGTCCTTGGATTTTTTCAGCCACGGAACACGCTCTTCTATCCGTTCGCGAATTACACGCTCTGGCATGATCTGCTTCAACCAGTCCAACCGTTTCGTCCGTAATTCCTGCAAGAAATCAATATATTCGCTATATGTGTCCTTTAGGCTCTTTGGCTTCCCATCCTTAAAAGAAAGCAAAATTGCGACCAACGAATCTGCGTCCGCTAGAAACACGACCTTGGCCAGAAAGTAGTCGTAGAAAGCTTTATCCCGAGCGTGGCGGGCCCCGTTTAACGAACGGCCTAGCTCGGAAGCAGCAACCTTCTGCAAACGAGCGTCCCGCCCTGAAGACAATTGGATAAGCCCGAAGGCCGATGCAAACTCGAGTACACTTGAAAGGTAGGAGGTCGTGAGCTCTGAGTCTCGTTGCTTCAGAATGTCAACTATTTCGGGTTCGTATACAGAGGCCTTGTCCTTAAGGGCGTCCAATACGGAAACTATGCGGTCAAGGTCATAAGCACCGGTCGTATAACCGATAGTGCGAGACAGGGCTCGAACCAGACTTTTTTCAAGAGTAGTTCGATCCTCAGCTAGACTCATGTGGGCGTGGCTCCTCCATGAGCGGTACTCCTTGGGCGTACCTTGGCGACAAAAATTCTCGGACTAGCTGAATCCGCAACCACGCACTCTCCAGGCCCCAGGCTTCGAATGATGTCCGAAATGTTTGAAACACTCTGGCTGTCAATATCGTAATCAACACTGGCTCGGGTTGGCATGCGTGCACTTGCTGCAGACAAGTCCGTTTCGAAGCCAAGCATATGAGTGAGCGTCAAGTCTACTTGGCTCATCAGCTTAGAATTCACTGCAGAGGGTTGCTGTGTTGCGAAAACAAGCGAAAGGCCGGCGTCGCGCCCTCTCTTCACATAATCGATTAGCGGGGCAGTAGCCGCAGTAGCGCCATCAGCCGGAACTAGAACGTGTGCCTCATCCAAAACCAACCACAAGCGCCGTGTAAGGCCTTCAGAATTTACTAGACCTGCACTCTTGGTCCTCAATGCGACCTTTCGCTGCTGCTGAATCCTACCCATACGGTCTGAGACTAGTCGGGATACGACGCCAACTATCAAGCCTCTAACCGCGTCGGATAGATTCCTCATCAAGACAACGGTCAGACCGCCCTTCTGCAGAAGGTCGTCCACTGAGATCCCAGTAGCTCCGATTATCTCGGTCGATTCGAGGCTCTCAATTCGCCACTTAAGACCATCTACAGTCGCTTGCTGAAAACCGCTCAACAAACCATCGGCATCGCAGAGATCAGCCAAAGCTTCAGGCGTGCGTGTGGTTGAAGCCTCAAGTACAACACTCAATGCTTGGCCCATTGGCGAGAAGCGCTCTAGTTCCAAGAGAGAAAGCCAGTCAGCGTAATTCAGTTGAGATCCTGCCAGGGAGAACTTTTCAGCGCCTGGCACCTGGGTATCGCTGCACTGAGGAACCCAAACTTTTAGATCGCTGACGGCTTCGGGCTCAATTCCCCAACGGGATAGGCCCGCAATGTGTTCGGCATCTTCCTTGAGTTCCGGATCAGGCTTGAACGCGAGCGTCCAAAACTGGTCCTGGATATCGAATACGATTGCAGCATCAGTCACATCGTTGCGAGAACTCGAGAATACACCCTCGAGAATGACCCCCAAGTCATAACTCTTTCCACTTCCTCGACTCCCAAAGATGCCAATTACATGTGGAAACGAAAGATCGAGACCCACGCTAAAGTCCAGCAAGCTTCCGGTTCGAGATTGCTCATAGACTTTACCGAGATAAGCGAGGTCCCTGTGCTTCGGATCGCGGGATCCCACCACGAGAACCTTGCTGCGAGGATCTACATTGAATGAGCTATGACCTCCCGCCTTATAAGGCGTCGTCTTTAGGAGCTTCTTGTATTCCATCCTGAGCTCTTCTGTAAGTTGCCCGATCCCCCCGCCGCAGCATGAGCGTCGCGTCAGGAGAGAAAATTTCCTCCAAACGATCATACGAAGCGGTAGCTGCGATCGTGGCTATAGCGAATTCCTTTGTCAAACTTTCCAACCCTTTGCAAACGGCTCGAGCACTGAAGCGATCAAGGGGCTCGCAAAAATTATCGATAAGAAGAATGTCCGGTTCTTCCAAGATCGCCAATGCGAGCTGCAAACGATAAGCTTGACCGGAACTCAGGGTCGATATCGGCCGGACCAATAATTGAGGCTCCGCAAGACCGCAGCGTGCAGCAACAGATAAGAAAGTCGCCAGATCGCTCTGCTCGACATAGTCCAAAGACGTCAGAGCGGCATCAAGGTCGCGAAACCTGGACACTCGTGCAGGCGCAGACACCTCTCCCGCCAACGTTGGACCGCTTTCAGATCCTGCATCCACTGCTTCAGTAAACGTGCTTTCTATTGCATCAAGGAACACAGACTTCCCTGATCCGCTAGCGCCACAAACTAATAGGGTTTCTCCAGCAGCAATCTCAACGTCCTGAGGTCCAAACACGGCAGCCTCAAGATCACTGCCAACGAAGCCGAAGGTATCCTGCAAAATCCTCCCTTTCGTAGACTGGCTGATTGGGGATCTTGCTACCGCGCTAAGGTCAACGAAGCGCCAAGTTTGCTGCCGCCGACTTGCATTTGCTTTCTTGCGATTTGCCACGTTAACGACCCTCTTCATGCTTCGGCTTGCGCACCTCTCGAGATATTCTTTTGCATCGGATGTTAGCCCTGCAATGTAACAGGGTTTGGGCTTTCTATTCAGCTTGTGAAGAGCCTCCCAAGCTCCTTGATCGAGCTTCCCCGGATCAAACTGTAGGGCGCTAACTGCTTCATCAAGGGAGCAATCCGCTTCCGCCATATGAGCAAGCAACTTTGTCGCATAAGCCCTTTGCATGGTCATTACACCACCGCCCCCCTGAGGCATCGCCTTCGCTCCTTCAGGGCCGAGCGCCTTCTTGACGAGATACTTCATATCTTTCGAAACACGGTGCTCGTTCCCTTCTGTTTCTCCCATGCAAACGAAATTCGGATCGAGAAACGGATAGAAGCGAAGCATGTCGGCAGTGATCTCGAGGAACCGAGCTTTAAACCCACCATAGTGCCACCGCTCAGCTGCGAAAGAACGCGCGGCATCCAAGAAATGTGTCGCCAACCCGAGCCCTCTTAGCTCTGGGTGAATGACAAAACGCGCTATCCGACAGATCAGATTCGAGTAGTTCCGAGAGGCAACACGATCCCAGGTCTTCCAATGCAGACCAGATTGTTCGCGATAAGGTAGGCTAAAAAATGATGCACGAGCCGAATTTGCTATCATACTTGATGTGAGCTCAACGAAGCCAATTACCCTCGGGAGGTCTGGAGCTTCGACACAACAAATGATGGGGACAGAGCGGCCAGCGCCGCCACCTCCTCGATAATGAAATCCTCTGAGACTTTCGAAAAGCGACAACTCTTCCTCATTCTCGATCTCTTTGAAACGGAGTTTAAGAGGAATGGTCCCGAGATTAATCGAAGCCAACTTTTCCCACGATGGGCTGACAGTAACCCAGCAATTATCGCGCTCCGCCAAAACCTCGACGCAATCTGCATTTTGACGAACAATGTTCTTTGCACCCAAGGGAATGTACCGGCGAGCCGAAATACTATTGCCGTTGGCTAGGATGAGCTGCGCCTGCCCTCCAACCAATCGCCGCGATTTTATTGCCGTGGGATGAGCATCTTCAAAAAGCTCATTCTCTAGCTCCATTCAAACTTCCCTCCGGCGTGCGTGGTCAAAAAACGCCACTCTAGCAGGATGCCAACATTGCACCAGGCCGCATTTGCACTTTTGACCATCTCACAATGCCGCAAGCGCCGACAACAACTTGGCTCTGCCCACTTTACCAAGAATTTTGAAGCACTCGAATTTTGAAATTAGGCTTCTGACTGCTTTGCAAAAAAGGGGACCCATCTACACGCGAGGCAATCATACGGCTCTCAGCACTGTGATCGTCAAGTCAACGACTCCACACACTGAAGCATCACACGCGGTCTCAAAGCAATGCGACAACCATTTGCGAGAGTGACTGTTTGGGTGTATGATTTCTGACAACATCCGTTGACTGAAAGCATACACTGATGACCACATACGTTGCCTACGCTCGCGTTTCAACTGCCAAGCAAGGTCGTTCAGGATTAGGGCTGGAAGCCCAAGAGGAGGCGATAAGAGCCTTCCTGCGGCCTGAAGACGATCTCATTGCACCAACTTATGTGGAGGTCGAGAGCGGCAAACGGAGCGATAGGCCAGAGCTTACAAAGGCTCTCTCTCACGCAAAGCTCACTGGAGCCACACTCTTAGTAGCTAAGCTCGACCGGCTGGCGAGGAACGTCCGCTTTCTCCACACTGTTCTAGAAAGTGGCGTAGAGGTGGCGTTCTGCGATCTACCGCAAGTGAAAGGCGCTATGGGTCGCTTCATCGTCAATCAGATGGCTGGCGTGGCCGAACTTGAGGCGGGACTTATATCAGAACGGACGAAAGCTGCCCTTGCTGCCGCTAAGGAGCGCGGCACGCAACTCGGCGGCTACCGTGGGGGACAAAAGGTCGACCCAGCGCTTGGATTGGCTGAACGCCAGAGAAGATCAGCGGAATTCGCGGCGCGGGTTTCTCCAGCCATTGAGGAAGCGAAACAGCGAGGAGCGGTTAGCCTTCGTGACATTGCTGCTCACCTCACAAGGCAAGGAGTGAAGACACGACGCGGGGGACCTTGGGATGCAGCGAAGGTCAGGCAAGTCATTAAAGCTTCCGGTCAACAAGCTACGACCAATGTAAGACCATAGCGGGGCGGGTCGGCTGCTTCTTCAATCTACACATCCAAAGGAATAAAACCTGGAGCCGGAGGCGAAGCAGGCGAAAGGGCGTCAGCGAGCTCGCGAAGGCCCCGTATAGCTTGTTCGCGCCTTTCGGCAGACATCGGCCCAATGGCAGCAGCTGTATCCGCTAGATGCCCTTGAAAAGTGGTCCAGAGGATTGCGTCTTCTTCCGCCAAATCATCATCGCTTGGTTCTAGGTTCGACCACTTGTGTGCTGGCGCATCGGTATCACCGGTTCGGATGCCATACTGCCGCATCAACTTTCCGATGTGACCACGGCTGTAAAATGGGCAATCCGCAGCAATCATCGAGAGCGACTTTGGCGTTTTGAATTCATCAAGATAGAGCCCTGCATCGAGGTAGCCCTGAAACGCAGCCCCCTTCTCCGCTTGTGTCATTTGCCGACCATGCTCACGATTGCAGGAGAGAGCGACCAAGTGGGCTTCCTCCAAACTCATCCGCCTTGCGGAGCCGGGTAGTGACAGCCAACCTGCAGATATAGCGGCGGCCAAGCGATGGTGCCCATCTATAACATATAGCTTCCGTCCTACTTGAGCGATCTCGATAGGTGGAAACTTAGCACCTTGCCGCATAGCCGAAACATATGCGCTTACGGTCGCATCATTGGTCCCCCCGCGCACTTGAAGTCGCTGATGAGTAGATAGGGACGCGAGAGGATACTCTCGAACTGTTTGCAGAGCGGGCATTGTTATCCTTATCACAAATCACAGGCAGACAAATCGGCAGATTTCCGGTATTCTCCCGCTGAAAAGCTGTCGCAATGCGACGTCAGGAAAGGGAAATCTCCAGCTGTAAATATTCAGGTTAATGGCAGCCTTTATGAACGTCGATTATCCAGCAATTATTCCGTCCCTTGCCCACTGAGGGGATTGGCTGGTTGGACGGTTTCTAGAGAGTTGGCTTCGTCATCAACGGCAACTATCGAGGATGTGACCAAGGTCTGACTTGGGCAAAATCCACCCCAAAGTCTCTAATCTTATCAATTTCCAGCCCTAGCGGCGCGAGGTCGCCGTAACTCCCGGTCATCCCAGTGGCTTTATGACCCATGAGATAGGCTAGAGCCTCAGACGAAACGCGGCTTGCCCGGGCGACTGTCGGGAAGTTGTGACGCAACTCTCTGAGTTGGCGCTTACCCTCAGCGATCACGCCGTGAGTGCGGACGTATTCTCCCCACCATCGGGCCCAACCGTCATATAGGCCTTTTGTGGTCTGGGTTAGTTTAGGAAACAGCGCCAATTCGCTCTCTTGCTGTAGCCAGCCGATATATTCGGCAAGTCCGAGATCAAGCAAAGGCTGGGGAACTGGGAAAGCTCTTTGGCCAGAGCCGTGCTCGGATGTTTTGAGGCGTCTTGGCCCAATCACGGGATGATCTCCCTCATCCGTGTATCTCATCATCCAACGGCCTTCATTGTCCTGCCAGAAATCCTCGCAGATCAATTGCGCAATTTCTCCCGGCCTCGCACCGGTGCAAAGCGCGAGCAGCGGTATCCAATAAGCTGCTTCTCCTCTTCCTCGAGTTGGACGCTCGCCCTTTGTGAATACCGGCAGTGAAAATACAGCCTGCAATTCGTCCTTAGTGAGCGCGTTGCCTCCACCACGCTTTTTGACCTTTACCGCATGGCCCCAAAAGGGGTTATCGTCGCGCTCGACAAGCCCCCGGCGGCGGGCCTTGTTCCAGATTGCCGAGAGCACACCCATGTGCTGCTGAAGTGTCTTTCCAGTCAAACGCGGCACGTCGCGCCCATCATAGAGTGATACGAGTTTCGGGAGCGGTATTTTTGAATGAGCACGGTCAAGCTTGGCGGGGCGCTTAGCGACCAAATCAAGCCACCGGCTGGCGTCTGCCCTCGTAATTTCTCTCCACCCTTTATCGCCGTGCACTTCCCGCCAAAGGCGAAGACCCGTCTGCCAAATTTGACGAGTTGTGCGACTTATTGGGTCGACCTTCTGCGCAAGCAATTCTGCCGCAAGCGCGTCCATCGATAGGGAAACCGGACGCTTCGCCTCAATTGAAGTCGGTTCGGCTTTCTCTAATCGTTCGGGTTTCTCTTCCACACTGATCTCAGTGCCGTTGTCGAGCAGGAGGGCGAGCTTTGCTGCAGAGGCCATGTCCCGCGCCAGCAACGCACGACAAAGCCGAAAGAATTCTTCTGACTGGGCGTCGTAGGTCAAACCATACTCAGTTAGCAGGTCTTCCGCAGTGCTTCCCTCGGCCTCGATCACTCCCTGCCTATCACCGTCAGCAACCAGCCGCGCCCAATGGTTGCGAAGAGAGGGCAACGCCTCGCGCAATCTCTCAGCATTTGACCAGGCCTCTTCTCGACCTGCCAACGTTGCTCCAATCGCATCCATGAAGGCCAACGGCGCGTATCGCCACGCAGAAGCAGCCAGCCACCCTCGCCGAGTGTCATTCTCATCAAAGTGCGTGTCGACCAGACAAGCTTGGAGCCTGTGAGCATGGGTCTTCGCGAAGAATGGTATGTCAGCTTCTGTGAGAGCGGGAGCTTTATTCTCGGCCTTTAGCCGGGCCAGCCGTTCAAGCCGCTCATACTCTGCCTGCGCCTCGTGAAACCTGCGTTGCGCCTCTGGGTCCGAAAACGTCTTTGCCTTGAGCGAGCGTTTCACTTCTCGCGAGGGCAAAAAGGGCCGTAATTCGGCTGGAAACACGCGGCGATAAGACAAGCGTCCGGTGCGCTTATCCTTCTCGATATGCTTTGTCATGACACCCATAAATAACGCCTCCAACGCGAGGCGTTTTGCGCCGCCTCTTTGTGCCGCGAAGCGTTTGAAAGCAATGGATTTCAGGGATTTCCGCAGATTTCCGCCATCTGCGAGATTGTTGGTGCCCAGAAGAGGACTCGAACCTCCACGGGGTTGCCCCCACCGCCACCTGAAGACGGCGCGTCTACCAATTCCGCCATCTGGGCACCCTGTGCGTCGGGGCTGCGAGGCCCTGCGCTGGGTAGGGGCGCGCCACTAGGACAGGTGGGGCGGGCTGTCAACGAGTCGTTTTGTCGATCTGCAAAAAAGGCAGAAAACAACTCCAGCTGCCCCCTGCCGAGTCTTTGCAGGCACCGACAATTGCAGGCATTGAAGGCGGCGCGGGTTTCGGGCTAAGGCGCTCGCAGATTCTCAACCCCCTTGGCGCAGGACACGAACCGCACGATGGCACGCACTTCCCCGCTCGACGGCAAGCTGGTTACCCTGATCGGCGGCAACGGCTTTATCGGCAGCCACCTGGCGCAGGACCTGCTGGAGCGCGGGGCTCGCCTGCGCATCGCGGCGCGCGAGCCGGAAAAGGCTTTCAAGCTGAAACCGCTCGCCAACCTGGGCCAGCTGCAATTCGCCCGCTGCAACGCGGCAGACAAGCGCAGCCTCGAGGCCTGCGTGGCCGGATCGGACGTGGTCGTCTACCTGGTCGGCACCTTCGACAAGAACCAGAAGGCGCTGCAGGCCGATGGCGCAGGCCATGCCGCGCGCGCCGCTGCCGCAACGGGAGCTACAGGGTTCGTGTATGTCTCTGCCATCGGCGCCGATCCCGACGCAGAAACCGGCTATTATCGCACCAAGGGAGAAGGTGAGCGCCAGGTGCTGGAAGCCTTCCCCAAGGCCACGATCATTCGCCCCTCGGTCGTCTTCGGCGAGGAATCGGGCCTGGTTCCGATGTTTGCCGACCTGGTGCAGATGATGCCTGTGATCCCGGTCTTCGGGGCGGAAAGCGAGTTCCAGCCGGTGTGGGTGGACGATGTCGCCGGGGCCATCGCCACGGCGCTGGAAGATCCCGGCGCGCACGGCGGCAAGACCTACGAAGCGGCAGGGCCGGAGACGCTGACCATGCTGCAGATCAACCGGATGATTGCCGACGCGCAAGAGCGTTCGCGCACTTTCGTGCCAATGCCCGGTCCACTGGCAAAGCTGTTTGCCATGATGCCGCTGACCCCGATCAATGCCGACCAGTTGGCAATGCTGGATGCAGGCAGCGTGGCGACCAAGGGCACGCCCGGCCTGGCCAAGCTGGGCATTGCGGCCAAGCCGCTGTCACTGTTCATCGACCGCTGGATGGTGCGCTATCGCAAGCACGGCCGGTTCACCGAAAAGCGGGCGTGATTCCCTGCTTGCGGGCGCGGCTGCGCGCGACCGTTTCTCCACCGTTTACTCGTTTTCGGCCACTTCCACGCCGCGCAGGCGGTTTGCGCCGGGCAGGTTCGGAATGCCGTCATACAGGCGCGCCAGCCACGCGCGATCGAAAGCGGTAAGTTCCTCCGGACGAGCATCGCCTGTATCGAACAGGCTCAACATGGTCGCCTGCCCTTCACCCGCCTCGTCCGGGAACTGCGTCGCGAGCGCGCGCAGGGTGGCATAGTCGGCCAGCTGCCGCAGCGTCAGGCCGCGCACTTCTTCGCGGTTCAGCAGCACCAGGGCATAGGTGATGTCGTGGCGCACCGGGCGGTAGATGCGCGAATGGGCCTGCCACATCCCGGCCTCCGGGATCTGCGCCAGGTTGTCGCGGCGGCCCACGCGGATCCCGTCGCGGGTGCGCGCGGCCAGCTGGTGCCACACGCCAGAGGCATCGGCATCGTCCAGCATCGCCTCGCGGTCCGCCGGGCTCATGTCGCGGAACAGGTAACCGCGCCGTTCCATCAGGTCGACCAGGTATGCGCGGCTGTCATCGACGATGGCGATCACGAGGTTGGGATCGCAGCCTTCCTCGCCGGCCAGGCGAAGGCCAAACTGTTCGGCGTTCATGCGCAGCCGCGTCACCACCAGCTCCGCATATTCGTGTTCCAGCCCGATAACGCCGGGGCACAGGCGATCCTCGAAGCGCGGCAGCGGTTCGTCCATGATGCCGTCGGCGCTGGCAGGCGCGGCCAGCACAAGGGCGGAAAACGCGGCGGCCAGGGCGGTCTTGCGAAGTGTGGCGATCATCGATGCGACTCCTTTGCAGGTATCCATAGCACTTATTCGCCGCTCGCGCTGGCAGCTGCTTCCCCTGCCGCCTCTTCCGCCATCAGCCGCAGCTGGCGCGTGGTGCCGCTGATCTTGCGGAAAGCGGGCAGGTTGGGGATACCGTCATAGAGCGAGCGCAGGTAGGCCTGGTCGAATTCGGTCAGGCCGACCGGCGGCGTTTCGCTGTCGAACAGGGAGAGGATCGAATCCATCACCGTGTCCCGCGGGATGCGCGTCTGCGCGAGGCCGCGCATGGTGGCGTAGTCGGCCAACTGGCGCAGCGAGAAGCCGCGCACCGCATCGCGGTCGAAAGTAATCATGACCGAGACGATATCGTTGCGCGCTGCCGTGTAGATGCGCGAGTGCGCGCCCCACACGCGCATCGTTGGCATGGCGGTAAGGTTACGCACCTGGGCGATGGGCATGCCGGTCAGCGTGCGCGGTTCGACATTGGTCCACACGTGCGCCGGGCCGGGCTCCAGGATGTCGGCCACTTCGCCCGAATCGAGGAAGCGGAAATACTGCGGGCTCTCGTCGATCAGGTTGCGGAACAGCTGTTCGCCGTCCTCGGCAAACACGACCACGAAATTGGGTCGGCAATCGTCTTCCAGCAGGCGCACGCCCAGGGCATCGGCGTTCATGCGGATGCGGGCGTTGAGGGCGAAGGCAAAGTCTTCTTCCAGCCCCACCACGCCGGGACAGAGCCGGTCCTCGAACCGGGCCAGCGGCGTTTCCAGCACGTTGCCATGGTTTACGGCGATATCGCGCGCCTGGCGCTGCACCTGCGATACCGAAATCTCGCCAATGGTGCCGGTAACGACGATCTCGTCGTCATCGGAAGCAGGCGAATCACCCTCCACTTGCGCCGCCAGCGGAGCGGGCAAAGACAACGCCAGAGCAAGGGCGAGCGTGGCAATTCGACCGGACAAAGTCATCTTGGACGTCAGGATACGCACACAAACACACCGCACAAGACGGCAAAAGGTCACAAATCGTCGCAATAGCCACTCCAGCATTTGACTAGGCCCGCATCGCTTGCGAAGGGCCTGTGCAAAGACAAACGGAGACATGCCCGATGACCAAGCACGTTCTGGAAAAGCTCGCCGAGACCAATCCCGAAGCCGAGATCTGGTGGGACAGCAGCCCGCTGATATATCCCAGCTGGAAGGCCGAAACGCTGGAAGGCGCGCCCGAAGGCAAGCTGGACGACTGGACCGAGCAGCTCACACGCCTCTACGATAACGAAGCGATCAAGGCGCACGGCGAAATGGGCTTTCGCGGGGTGACCACCAACCCGCCGCTCAGCCTGCAGGCGATCGAGCTCGAGCCCGAGATGTGGCGCGCTGAAATCAAGAACATCGCCAAGAAGAACCCCGGCCTCGATGTCGAGGGCGTCTACTGGCAGGCCTACCTGCACCTGGTGAAGCTGGGCGCGAATGCGATCCGCCCGGTGTTCGAAAAGTCCGGCTACAAGTACGGAATGCTGTCCGGCCAGGTCGATCCGCGCTTCGTCACCGATGGCGAGAAGATGCTGGAACAGGGCCTGTCCATCGCCGAGATGGGCGATAACGTGATGGTGAAGATCCCCGGCTCGAAAGAAGGCTACGAGGTGATCGAGGAACTTACCGCGCGCGGCATTTCCACCAACAACACCACTAGCTTCACCGTGGCGCAGTACACCCGCTGCCGCGCTGCCGTGACCGCCGGGCTGGAACGCGCGAAGGCGGCAGGGGTGGACCTGTCGAAATGGCGCAGCGTCATCACCCACATGTCCAGCCGCCTTGGTGAAAAGGGCGACTGGATGGCGCAGGCCAAGCTGCGCGGCATCGACCTGTCGCTGGACGAGATTCGCGACGGCGAGGAAGCCGTGCTCAAGCGCGCCTATTGGGATGGGCACAACAAGAACCACCCGTCGAAGATGCTGCAGTGCTCCATGCGCGTGGAGAAAGACCAGTACGGCAACACCGTGTCGCGCCACATTTCGGACTTCGCGGGGTCGGACATGGTCTACACCTGCCCGCCCAGCTACATCAAACAGCTGATGGAAGTGGAAGACGAGCTGGACGATTTCGATCCCAAGGCGATCGAGCGCGAGCCCAACCCCAAGTCCATCGAGAAGCTGATGCAGCTGCCCGCCTTCCGCCAGGCTTACGAATTCGAAGGCATGAAGCCGCACGAATTCAGCCAGTACGGCAGCTTCCAGGCCACCGCGACCGAGTTTGCCGCCGCCACCCGCAAGACGGTGGATTTCGTGCGCAGCGTGATCGAGGGCTAAGCCTCAGCGCGCGTCGATCCATTCCCGCGTGCCGAAGTGGCGGCAGCTTTGCGCTGCCACTTCGGCAGCGCGGGAGAGTGCGTCAGGCACGTTCTCGCCCAGCGTCAGGAAGTGGCAATAGGCGCCATGGAAAATGTCGCCCGCGCCCAGTGTGTCGATCGCTTCGACACCGGGCGGGGTGATCGTGCCGCTATGCCCGTCCGCACTCCATGAAATGAGCCCCGGCCCGCGCGTGATAGCGGCGACCGAGGGGCCGAGCGCGTGGACGGCATCGAGGATGTCTGCCCCACCCTGCTGCGGAGGATGAAACCTCTCCGACACCACAGCGTGATCCACATGCGCGATCACGTCGCCCGTCCACGGTTTCCACGATCCGCCATCCAGCACCACCGGGATGCCCCGCTCGCGCGCGGCTCTGGCCAGCGGCACGGCGATTTCGGGCAGGAAGCCGTCGCAGTAAAGCACGCTGATCCCGTCGAGGCACGATGCATCGGGCACCGCCCGCGCCACTGCTTGCGGCGGCTGCTGGTCGACGATCGTGCGCGTGCCACTGTCGGGCACGACAATGATGCTGGAGACCGGCAGCACCTGCGCCGCCGGATCGGCGAAATCCTCGAACGGCACGTCATATCGCGCCAGTTCGCCGCGGACGGCATCGGCAAAGCTGCCTGCGCCCAGCAAGGCGAACAGTCGCACATCGCTGCCCAGCGCCCGCGCGGTGATCGCCCCGTTCAGCGCCGATCCGCCCGCCCCTGCCCAGAAATGGGTCGCCGAAAGCTTGCTGTCCTCCTTGGGAAAGGAAGGGCAGGCATAGCCCAGGTCAAAGGTTACGCGGCCGATGCACAGGATGGTCACGCGTTTTGCGCCACCCATTCGTCGCGCAGCTTGAACTTGCGGATCTTGCCGGAGCCGGTCAGCGGCCACTCGCTCACCTCGATCCAGTGCGCCGGGCATTTCTGCGGGCTGATCAGCGAACGGCAATGGGCGCGCAGCGCTTCGGGATCGAACGTGCCGCCCTCCTCTATCCGCACGAATGCGGCGACGGCTTCGCCCAGCACCTCGTCGGGCACGCCCACCACGGCGCATTCTGCAACATGCACGTGTTCCAGCAACACGTTCTCGATCTCGGCAGGGAACAGGTTTTCGCCGCCGCGGATGATCATCTCCTTCACGCGGCCCGTGATCTTCACGTATCCGCGCTCGTCCATGGTGCCGAGGTCGCCGGTGTGCAGCCAGCCCTGGGCATCGACGGTTGCGGCAGTCGCTTCCGGGTCGTCGTTGTAGCCCAGCATGGTGGAGGCCGAACGCGAGCGGATCTCCCCCACTTCGCCGCAGCCGACCACCTCGTTCGTGGCCGGATCGAAGATGCCCACTTCGCAGCCGAGCGCAGGCTGGCCCACGGTGGTGATGATATCCTCGAAAGCATCGGACGGACGACCGGCAGTAATCAGCGGGCTGCTTTCGGTCTGGCCATAGGCGACCAGCACGTTCACGCCCAGCACGCCTTCCACCGCGCGGGCCAGCTCTGGCGCCACCATGGCCCCGCCGATGCCGATGCGCTGCAGCGAGGAGAGATCGCGCGGCTTCGCCTTCTGCGCGGCCACCATCGCCACGGCCATGGTGGGCACGCAGATCGTCCAGCTGATCTTCTCTGCCTCGATAATGTCGAGCGCGGCATTGGGGTCGAAGGCCAGCAGCGGGCAATAGGCCCCGCCCGATTGCAGCGCGCCCAGCACGCCCATCGAACAGCCCATGGTGTGGAACAGCGGGGTCAGCCCCAGCGTGCCCAGCCCTTTCGGCAGGTCGCCCACCTTGATGAACAGGCGGGCATTGTTGGTCAGGTTGCGGTGCGACAGCACCACGCCCTTGGGAAAGCCGGTGGTGCCGCTGGTATACTGGATCTGCGCCGGGTCGTTCGTGTCGACCTCGGGCAGAGTGCCCACCGGATCGGTGAACAGCGCGGCCTCATCAGCCATGTCGATCACTTCGCGCAACGCGGGCAGGTCTTCGGCCACTTCGGCTGCGATCGCCGCCATCGGGTTGTTACGAAATTCGCTGACGAGGAACAGGGCGACAGAAGTGCTCTGTTCCAGCACATAGGCCAGTTCGCGCTTCTGGTAGGACGGGTTGACCGTCACCAGCGTGAGGCCGGCCAGCGCGGCGGCATATTCGACCAGCACCCATTCGGGCACGTTGGGGCCCCATACCGCAACCCGCTCACCCGGCTGGAAGCGCGCGGCAAGGCCCCTGGCCAGCCGCTCCGCATCGTGCAGCAATTGCGCATAGGTCCAGCGCCGTCCGACCGTGCCATCGGGCAGGCCTTCGAGCAGCGCGTCCTTGTCGCCATTGGTGGCGGCCTGCTCGCGCAGCAGCCCGCCGATCGTGGTGTCGAGCACTTCTTCGTTCGCGAACCAGTCGCACAGCGCCTTGTCGAGGCGACGCTCAGTCTCGGCCATCATCGTCTCCCGAATGGCCGGTCTTGTCGTGCGCCGGCCCGTTCTAGTCGGCCCAGTATAGCCGGTTCGGGTTCTCGACCAAGAGCTTGCGCTGCAATTCTTCCGTCGGTGCGATGCGCGGGATCATGTCCACGATATGACCGTCATCGGGCACCTCGTCCTGCATGTTGGGATGCGGCCAGTCGGTGCCCCAGATGCAGCGATCGGGATAGTCGGCCACCAGCGGTGCGACGGCGGCGGCGAAGTTGTCCCACGGATCGCCCTTGCCGCCTTCCTTGATGGCATCCAGCCGGTCCGGGCAGGTGGGCTTGAACCAGATGTCCTCGCGCGAATCGAGCAGGGCGCGGAAGGCACGCATGTCGGGCCCAGCGGGGCCCTGCGTCACGTCCGGGCGGCCCATGTGGTCCACCACGATGGGCACGGGAATTTCGGCCATGAAAGGCTTCATTTCTTCGAGGATATCGGCCTCGAAATAGATCACCACGTGCCAGCCTTTCGGCAGGCGGCGGGAAACTTCGAGGAACTTGTCCTTGGGCGCGTTGTCCACCAGCCGCTTCAGGAAGTTGAAGCGGATGCCGCGAATGCCGCCGTCGTGCAGCTTGGCAAGGTCATCGTCGCTGATGGCGGGATCGACCACGGCGACGCCGCGCGCCTTGCCTGCGCTCTTGGCAATCGCATCCAGCGTGGCGGCATTATCGGTACCGTGGCAGCTGGCCTGCACGATCACGTTCTTCTCGAAACCCAGGTGGTCGCGCAGGGCGAACAGCATGTCCGGCCCGGCATCTTCGGGCAGGTACTTCGCCTTGGGGCTGAAGGGGAACTGCGCCATCGGCCCGAACACGTGGCAATGCGCGTCCACCGCGCCGGGCGGCGGGGTGTAGGTCGGTTTGGAGGGGTTGGGGTGCCAGGAGGTGATACGATCAGACATAGACAATTCCATCCATCAGCTTGCGCGCGGTGCGCAGCAGGGCCGCACTGGTGACTTCACCGGCATCGTCGACCTTGAGGATGCAGGTCGTCTCGCCGCTGGGGTGTTCGATGCTCAGGGTTTTCTCCGGACCGTCGGGCACGTCCGCCACTTCGGCAGCGGGAGAGCCCTCGACCAGTGCCGCCGTGGCAGCGGTAACCGCGCCCAGCACGCCGATGGAGGCATGGGCACGGTGCGGGATGAACACGCGGGTGGTCAGCGCGCCGCCATTTTTCGGCGCGGCAACCAGCGTCATCTTGGGCACGGACTTTTCGCTCACGTCGCCAAGGTTCATCATGGGCCCAGCCGCAAGCCGGATGGCCTCGATCTTGTCGCGGATCGGCTTGAAGGCATCTGCCTCCAGCTCCCCGCGCGTTTCATAGCCGGTGGCGCCGACGTCCTCGGCCTTGAACACGATGCAGGGCATGCCGTTGTCGATCAGCGTGCAGCGCACGCCCTCGATCTCGTCAAAGGCATTGCCGGTGGGCAGCAGCGCGCCGCAGCTGGAACCGGCGGTATCGCGAAACTCCAGCGGCACCGGGGCATGGCTGCCCGGAACGCCGTCGATCTTTGCATCGCCATAGTAGTTGACGTGCCGCCGCCCGATCTCGTCAAGCGGGGTCTCCACGCTGGCAACGGCGATCTGGCCGGTGTTCTCCATATAGATGGTCACCTGCGTCACATCGCCTGCCGGCTCCACCAGGTGGCGTTCGATGGCGAAGGGGCCGACGCCTGCCAGGATATTGCCGCAGTTCTGCGCATCGGTGACGATGGCTTGGTCGACGAAGACCTGCAGGAACAGGTAGTCGACATCCACGCCTTCGCGCTCCGACTTCTTCACCACGGCCACCTTGCTGGTGAGCGGGTCCGCCCCGCCCATGCCGTCGATCTGGCGCGGATCGGGACTGCCCATCACGCCCAGCAGGAACGTGGCACGCTCGTCTTCATCGGATGGCAAATCGGACGCGAGGAAATAACCGCCCTTCGACGTGCCACCGCGCATCCACATGACCGGTGCTTGATTCATGTCAGGCCCTCTTTGGTGCCGTTAGACCCACTTCAGTCCCATGTCGGTCAGCTTCTGGCGGAAGCCGTACATGTCGAGGCCGAGCACGCCGTCAGCCAGCTTCTGGCGCTTCTCTTCCTCGTTGGCTTCGCGGGCCTGGGCCTTTTTCAGCACCTCTTCGGCGTTTTCGCGCTTCACCACGCAGACGCCGTCGTCATCGGCCACGATGATGTCGCCGGGACGGATGAAGGCGCCGGCGCAAACGACGTCCACGTTCACGCTGCCAAGGCTGGCCTTGATCGTGCCTTGGGCGAACACGCGCTTGGACCAGACGGGGAAATCCATTTCCTTGAGGTCGCGAATGTCGCGCACGCCCGCATCGATGATCAGGCCCTTTACCCCGCGCGCCTGCGCGCTGGTGGCCAGCAGGTCGCCGAAATAGCCGTCTTCACACGGAGAAGTCGGCGCGATCACCAGCACGTCGCCTTCCTGGCACTGCTCGATCGCGGCGTGGACCATGTAGTTGTCACCCGGCGGCACGGAGATGGTGACAGCCGAAGCACCGATGCGCGCGCCGGGATAGATCGGCCGCATGTAGCTGGCGAGCAGGCCGGTGCGACCCTGCGATTCGTGCACCGTGGCCACGCCACACGCACCCAGCGCCTTCACGACTTCGGGATCGGCACGTTCGATATTCTGGACGACAACACCCATGGCCTAGCGATTCTCCTCTCGATATGCTGTTCGGGCCCCGCGTGAACCCGTCGCCCGCCTTTCGTCAAGGGCAGGCGGGAACGCGAGGCAAACTTGTAAGTAACACTTACAATTGATAGGGGGCCGCGTCGAGAGCGATGTCAGCGCAAGATTCGAAAACCATGACGCCAAAAGTGGCACTGATCGGCTTCGGTGAGGCCGGAGAAACCTTTGCGCGCGAAGCGCAGTGGAAAGAAGCCAAAGGCTGGGACCTGCTGGCCGAACGCCGCGCCGCCATGCCCGATGCGGGCGTGGGCCTGGGTGAGGATTGCGGCGAAGTGCTGGCCACCGCCGAGGTGATTCTCTCTCTGGTTACCGCGGACCAGGCACTGGATGCCGCGCGCGAATATGCCCCCTATGTGCCGCAGGGCGCCATGTGGCTCGACATGAATTCGGTCGCCCCGCAGACCAAGGGCATGGCCGCCGAGGCAATCGAGGCGGTCAACGCGCGCTATGTCGATGTCGCCGTGATGGCCCCTGTCGACAAGGGGCTGGCCGTGCCGCTGCTGGCAGCGGGCAACAAGGCAGATGAAGCGGTAAAGGCGCTGACCGCGCTGGGTTTCAGCAACGTGCGCGCCGTGGGCAAGACCGTGGGCCGCGCCAGTGCGATCAAGCTGTGCCGTTCGATCATGGTCAAGGGCATCGAAGCGCTGACGGCCGAAATGGTGCTCGCCGCCGGGCAGGCGGGCGTGCTCGACGAAGTGCTCGCCTCGCTCGACGCCAGCGAAAAGCAGGTCAGCTGGGCAGAGCGGGCCAACTACAACCTCGATCGCATGCTGATCCACGGCGTCCGCCGCTCTGCGGAAATGATCGAGGCTGCCGAGATGCTGCGCGCCATGGGGACATCCGCCGCGATGAGCGACCAGACCGTTGCCTGGCACGAATCCCTGGGCAAGCTGCATTTGTCGCCACCGCCCGAGACACTTTCTGCTAAGCTGGATGCGATCCGGGCGACTCCGGAATTCAAGGGAGAGAACTGACGATGAGCCTGATCATCGATTGCCACGGCCACTACACTGTCCTGCCCAAGGGCCACGATGCCTGGCGCGAGGAACAGAAGGCGGCCTACAAGAACGGCACCGAATGCCCGCCCTACCCCGAGATTTCGGATGACGAGATCCGCCAGACGATCGAGGACAACCAGCTGCGCCTGATCAAGGAACGCGGCGCTGACTTCACCATCTTCTCCCCCCGCGCCAGCGCCATGGCGCCGCACGTGGGCGACCAGGCGGTGGCCAGCGAATGGGCGCGGCGCTGCAACGACCTGATCTACCGCGTAACCCAGCTGTTTCCCGATACCTTCATAGGTGGCTGCATGCTGCCGCAGAGCCCGAAGTCGGACCTGTCCGAAAGCGTGAAGGAACTGCGCCGCTGCGTGGAGGAGCTGAACTTCGTCGTCTGCAACCTCAACCCCGATCCGGGTGGCGGCCATTTCGAGCATCCGCCGCTGACCGACGAATACTGGTTCCCCATTTACGAGGCCATGTGCGAGCTGCAGGTGCCCGCCATGATCCACGTCTCGGGCAGCTGCAACCCGGCCATGCACGCCACCGGCGGCTATTACCTGGCGGCAGACACGGTTGCCTTCATGCAGCTGCTGCAGGGCGACCTGTTCAGCCGCTTCCCCGACTTGAAGCTGATCATTCCCCACGGCGGCGGCGCGGTGCCCTATCACTGGGGCCGCTATCGCGGGCTTGCCGACATGCTCAAGCAGCCGGATATCGAACAGCACCTGATGAACAACGTGTTCTTCGATACCTGCGTCTACCACCAGCCGGGCATCAACCTGCTGGCCGACGTGATCGAGAACAAGAACATCCTGTTCGGCAGCGAGATGGTGGGCGCGGTGCGCGGCATCGACCCGCAGACCGGCCACTATTTCGACGATACCAAGCGCTATGTCGATGCGCTGGATATCTCGGACGAGGAACGGCACATGATCTTCGAGGGCAATGCCCGCCGGGTCTATCCGCGCCTCGATGCGATCCTGAAGGAAAAGGGCCTGTAATGAGCGAGACGCCCGCCATCGCACAGGGGTTCGCCAGTTGCGAAAAGCCCGAGCGGTATATCCAGCAACTCGTCAGCCACTGGAGCCACAAGATGGCGACCACCTATGACGAGGGCGACGGCATGGGCGCCTTTCCCTTCTCCGACGTGGAAAGCGCGGTGATGCTGGCCCGGCCGGGCGGCATCGCCATAACGCTGACCACTGCCGACCAGGAGCGCAACGAGCACCTGCGCGGCGTGATCGAACGCCATCTCGACCGCTTCGCCTTTCGCGAGGCACCGCTGGATTACAAATGGGAAGAACCCAAGGAAGCCTGACATGACAGAGAAGAAGAAAGAACGGATCGACATCCACGCCTATCTGGCGGAGATGGAAGACATCCCCGGCACCCGCGTGTTCACCGCCCAGCGGGCGCGCAAGGGCTATTGGCTGAACCAGTTCGCCATGAGCCTGATGAAGGAAGAGAACCGCGAACGGTTCAAGGCCGACGAGAGCGCCTATCTCGACGAATGGAACCTGACGCCGGCTGCCAAGCAGGCGGTGCTCGATCGCGACTACAACGCGATGATCGACGAAGGCGGGAACGTCTATTTCCTGTCCAAGCTGTTCTCCACCGACGGGCAGAGCTTCCAGAAGGCCGCCGGTTCGATGACCGGCATGTCCGAAGCCGAATATGCCCAGATGATGATCAATGGCGGTCGCTCGCCCGAAGGCGTCCGCTCCAAGAAGGGAGGCTATTGAGATGGCCCGCGTAACCACAGGTATCACCTCCAGCCACATTCCGGCGCTTGGCGCCGCGATGCAGACCGGCAAGAGCCGCGACGATTACTGGGGCCCCGTCTTCAAGGGCTATGACCCGATCAAGGAATGGATCGCCAAGCCGGAAAACACCCCCGACGTGATCGTGCTGGTCTACAACGACCACGCATCGGCGTTCGACATGAACATCATCCCGACCTTCGCGATCGGCTGCGGCGAGCGTTTCAAGCCCGCCGACGAGGGCTGGGGCCCGCGCCCGGTGCCCGACGTGATCGGCCACCCCGACCTGGCCTGGCACATCGCGCAGAGCCTGATCCTCGACGATTTCGACATGTGCATCTTCAACCAGATGGATGTCGACCACGGCTGCACCGTGCCGCTGTCGATGATGTTCGGCGAGCCCGACGAATGGCCGTGCAAGGTCATCCCCTTCCCGGTCAACGTCGTCACCTATCCGCCGCCCTCGGGCGCGCGCTGCTTCGCGCTTGGTGACAGCATCAAGGCCGCCGTCGAAAGCTTCCCCGAAGACCTCAACGTCCACGTCTGGGGCACCGGCGGCATGAGCCACCAGCTGCAGGGCCCGCGCGCCGGCCTGATCAACAAGGACTTCGACCTGAAGTTCATCGACATGCTGATCAACGATCCCGAAACGCTTTCGAAGATGCCGCACATCGAATACCTGCGCGAAGCGGGCAGCGAAGGCATCGAACTGGTCATGTGGCTGATCATGCGCGGCGCGCTGGGCGACAAGGTGAAGGATCTCTACAACTTCTACCACATCCCGGCATCCAACACCGCGCTGGGCGCGCTGATCCTGCAGCCCGAGGAGACCGCGGGCGAAGCGCTGGATCCGCGGGTCGTGCACTCGGGCCACAGCCTCGAAGCGGCCGAGTAAACCTTCACGAGGGGCGCTGGCGGAACAATCTCCGCCGGCGCCCCTTGTCTATACGTAACCACTTGCAACTCTCGAACGGGAGGAATTGTCCATGAAAATCGCACTCGCCGGTGGCGGCGCCTTTGGTGAAAAGCATCTCGACGGCCTGAAGAACATCGATGGCGTGGAAGTGACCGCGCTGGTCGGCCGCCGCCAGGAACCCACCCAGGCCATGGCCGACAAGTACGGCATCGGCTTTGCCACCACCGATTACGAAGCCATGCTGGAACGCGACGACGTAGACGCCGTGATCCTGTGCACGCCCACCCAGATGCACGCCGACCAGGCGATCAAGGCGATGGACGCGGGCAAGCACGTGGAAGTGGAAATCCCGCTGGCCGACAGCTGGGCCGATGCCCAGGCCGTGCTGGCCAAGAGCCAGGAAACCGGCCTTGTCTGCATGGCCGGCCACACCCGCCGCTTCAATCCCAGCCACCAGTGGGTGAAGCAGCAGATCGACAAGGGCGACCTGGAAATCCTGTCGATGGACGTGGAGACCTATTTCTTCCGCCGCGAGAACAAGAACGCCAAGGGCGAACCGCGCAGCTGGACCGACCACCTGCTGTGGCACCACAGCGCCCACACCATCGACATCTTCCAGTACATGACCGGGGCGAAGGTGGTGAAGGCCAACATCCTGCAGGGTCCCAAGCACCCCAAGCTGGGCATCGCCATGGACCAGTCGATCCAGATGAAGACCGACAAGGGCCAGATCCTGACCCTGTCGCTGTCGTTCAACAACGAAGGGCCGTTCGGCACCTTCTTCCGCTACATCGGCGACACCGGCACCTACCTTGCCCGGTATGACGACCTGTACGACGGGTTCGACAAGCAGATCGACCTGTCGGGGGTGGACGTGCCGTCGAACAACGGCATCGAACTGCAGGACCGCGAGTTCATTTCCGCGATTCGCGAAGGCCGCGAGCCCAACAGTTCGGTGGCACAGGTGCTCGATTGCTATCGCGTGATCGGTGAGTTGGCCGCCAGCCTGGAAGAGCAGGACGGCTGGTCCTGAGTCAAGAATCGGTCACAAACGTTTAATTCTTTAACCTTTATTACCGGGGCGCTGGCGGCAAGGGCCGTCAGCGCCCCTTTTGCGTGCATTCCAGCGTTAACGAATTGGACACTTTTGTCTTGGACGAAGAGTCAAATAAACGGAGAGAATGCCTTGGGCGTTGCGGAAAAACTGGATGAACTGGAAAAGCTAACGCTCGGCTTCCAGGCGTCGCTGCGACAGGAACCCCGCAACGCTGCCGACCGCGTCATGGCCATGCGCGAAGAGTTCAACGACCTTTGTGTCGGCCTCGTCCAGGAAATGGCCGGCGATCCCCGCATTGCCCACAATCGCGAAGAGTTCGAAGCCATGCAGAATGCGATCGAAACACTGCGCGCCCGTACGATGACGCACCAGCGCAAATGGAACGCGACACGCATCCAGCAGGATCCGCTGGGCTATTTCGACGCGGCGCAGCCGATCTACGACGTACTGCGCGAATTCGTGAAGAATGCGCGCGTTTTCGTGCGCGACTGAGTTTTCCTCGCGTCTTCTGCCGAGTTGCAAGGGACATGCTCCCTTGTGTAGTCCCCTGTGCAAGCGACAACTGTCACACGCACTCAGGAGAAGCACCATTTCCATCGCCAAACGCACAATCGCCGGCCGCGCCGTCCACCCGGTGGGCCTTGGCTGCATGAACCTGTCGTGGGCTTATGGCACCCCGCCCGAACACGACGTGAAGGTAAAGCTGCTGAACAAGGCGCTGGACCTTGGCTATGACCATCTCGACACCGCCAATATCTATGGTGGCGGCAAGAACGAGGAACTGCTGGCCGAAGCGGTAATGCACCGCCGCGGCGAGTTCCTGCTGGCCAGCAAGTGCGGCATCGTGGTGGACGGCGCCAAGCGCGGCGTTTCCTGCGCGCCCGAGAGCATTGCCGAGAACCTCGACAAGAGCCTGCAGCGCCTGAAGACCGACCATATCGACCTCTACTACATGCACCGCTTCGATCCGAAGGTGCCGATTGCCGACAGCGTGGGCGCCATGGTGCGGGCGATGGAGGCCGGCAAGATCGGGGCCTATGGCGTCTCCGAATGGAATGCCGCGCACATCCGTGAAGCCCACGCGGTCCACCCGGTGGCAGCGGTACAGCCCGAATATTCGCTGTGGACCCGCAACGTCGAACTCGGTGTGCTCGACACCTGCAAGGAACTGGGCATTGCCCTGGTTGCCTTCAGCAGCACCGGGCGCGGCGCCTTCGGCGGTGTGCTGCGCGATCCCTCCACGCTGGAGGAAAAGGACCTGCGCACCAAGATGCCGCGCTTCAACGCGGAAAACTGGCCGAAGAACCTGAAGGTGATCGAACAGTTCGAGGCGCTGGCGAAGGAAGTGGGCGTCACGCCTGCGCAGCTGGCCAACCGCTGGGTGCTGGAACAGGGTGACGACTGCCACGTGATCCCCGGCACCACCTCGATCGCGCACATGGAGGAAAACTTCCACGCCGCCACGGTCGATATCCCGGCAGATGCCATCGCCAGGGCGGGCGAGATCGTGAACCATTCCACGGTCCACGGGCACCGGTATCACGATGCGATCCGCCCGACGATCGACACCGAAGAGTTCGAGGACGCCTGATGACCGGCGGGGGCCAGGGCGTGCGGGCCGAAATAGGTTATTGCGAGCGGACGCAGCGCCGCCCCTTCTTCTACGCCAACGCGCACGAAAAGGATTTCGTGCCGCTCGCTCCGGTAGAGGTCGAGATCCACGATGCGCGCGGGCGCGATTGCTCGCTCGACGTCGAGGGCTTCACACTGGTGGAGCATCGCAGCGCGCTGGCGGACCTGACCGATCTCGACGAGGTCAAGCGTGTCCATTCGGGAGAGATCGTCGAACTGCTTACTGCGCTGACGGGCTGCGATCATGTGGCGATGACACCGATGGGCATCCTGCGCTTTTCCGAAAAGGCCGGCGCAAATGCGGCGCACGACAATTCGCATCCGGCGCGCTTCGTCCATGTCGACATGGCGAAGGAAGCCGCAGCCGCCGCGCGGGCGCAGGTCGCGCCCGAAGGCAGGCAAATCGTCCGCAGTGCGCAATACAACGTCTGGCGCGTGCTCAGCCCGCCGCCGCAGGACGTGCCGCTGGGGCTGTGCGACTACAGCAGCATCGCTGCCGAAGACCTGATCGATTGCGAGGCGATATTCGATCCGCTGGACGGATCCCCCGAATGGGGCTTTCCCAACTACCTGCTGGCATACAACCCGGCGCACCGCTGGTTCTATTACAGCAACATGCATCCGGGCGAGGCGCTGGTGTTCAAGACCAGCGAGAGCGACCCGGATCGCGCGCAATTGATGCCGCACGGCGCCTTCGACAATCCACTGGCGGGGAAGGACGCAGCGCCGCGCATAAGCCTGGAGATGCGCGGCACCGCCTACTGGTTCGCCTGACGGAAACCTGTCGGGGACGTCATCGAGGGGAGAACGATGGAATGAGCAGAAGCAAGACGACACTCGCAGCAGTGGCGATGGCCACCATGGCCGCGGCCATGCCGGCGCACGCACAGGATGCGCCGGCGCCCGAGGCGGAGGAACCGGGCGAGAGCCTGGCCGAGATGATGGCGCGCGTGAACCTGCTGCCGGATACCCCCGGCGACGGTCCCTATCCCTCGATGATCGAAGTGGTGGCACCCCTGCCGGAACACGTGGTGTACCGTCCGGCCGATCTGGGCGCGGTCGGGCCAAACGGCCTGGGCGTGTTCGTCTGGGGCAACGGCGGCTGCGCTGCCGACGGGACCAGCACACGTTTCCACCTCTCGCAGATCGCCTCCTATGGCTATCTCGTCATCGCGCCCGGCCGCTGGCGCAGCGGCCCCAATGCCCAGGCTGAACCGGAACCGCAGCGCGGCCCGCCCGAGCCGGGCGAAACGCGCGCCTCGCCCACCAGTGCGGCACAGCTGATCGAAGCACTTGACTGGGCCCTGGCCGAAAACGCCCGGCCCGACAGCCCCTATTTCGGGCTGATCGATGAAAATGCATTGGCAGCGGGCGGCTTTTCCTGCGGCGGCGTGCAGGCGCTGACCATTGCCGGCGATCCGCGGCTGGATACGGTGGTGGTGCAGAATTCGGGCCTGCTGCCCGAAGGCGCGCCCCGGCTGGGCGGGATGGAACTGGGCAAGGACGGCCTCACCGCCCTGCACACCCCGGTACTCTATCTCGATGGCGGACCGGAAGACATTGCCTATGAAAACGGTCTCGATGATTACAACCGCATCGACCACGTGCCGGTGTTCTGGGTGAACACGCCCACCGGACACGGCGGCACCTATCACGAGCCGATGGGCGGCCGGAATGCAATGATCGTCGTCGACTGGCTGGAATGGCAATTGCGCGGCGACAGCGCGGCAGGCCGCACCTTCGCCGGCGCAAACTGCCGCCTGTGCACCGATCCCGAAGCGACGATCGAATACAAGAACTGGCCGTAGCCAGGCCGGACGAACCGGCCTATTCCGCTTCAGCCGCTTCCCCTGCCGGAGCCTCTTCGGCGACTTGCGCGACGTTGTAGGCCGAACGGATCATCCAGCTGCCGCCGGGGTCCTTCGTCCACACCGTCTGGCTGGTCATCGGCAGCGTCACCGGCTCGCCCGTTTCGGGGTCGCTGGTGGTGAAGGTGACCTCGCTGGTCAGCACCGCCAAGTCGTCGTTGGCCGAAGCCCAGCCGTCGGTCGGCTCGATGGTGATATCGAAATTCGGGTCCTCGATCAGGTGGGCGTATTCCTCGCCGATCGCCGCGCCACCTATCAGCACCGTGCCATCGGGGCGCACCAGCCGCGCATCGTCGGCGTAGAGGCGGACAATGCCCACCACTTCGTCTGCATCGATGGCCTGCAGCTGCGATTGCTCGGTCAGCCGCACCGTCTCGACCACGTCGTCAGGGTTTGCGCCCCCGCCGCAGCCGGCCAGCAGCGTTGCCGTTGCAGCGATCATGAAAAGTCGTTTTGCCATTCTCGGTTTCCCCTCATCGCCCCGTTTCGGGGCCGTCTGAAGCGAAGACCTAGGCAGGCGCGCAGCCGCTCACATTGATTTCGCGCAATCCCTGCGCACGTGGCCCGGTCACAGCGCCTGCGAATACATTTCGAGCAGTTCGCCCCAGGCACGCTCGGCTTCGGCCTCGGCGTAGACCGGGCTGTCGAGCACGGTCCAGCCGTGGTCGCCGTCGTAGACTTCCACGTGGATGTCGGCGGCAGCCTCCGCTGCGGCAGCGGCCAGCAGGTCTTTCGCTTCCGGATCGCGCGCGTCGTCATCGCGGGAGATTGCGATCAGCGCATGGGCATCGGCGGCCATGTCGTCCAGCAAGTTGACCGGGGCCATCGGGGAATCGCCGGTCAGCCCGCCACCGTGGAAACTGCCCGCGGCCTTGATCCTTTCCGGTACGGCGGCGGCGGCCAGGATCGTCCAGCTGCCGGTCATGCAATAGCCCTGGTTGCCGATCCCGCGCGCGCTATCGACTGCGTCCTGCTCGTCCAGCCAGGCCACTACGGCACGCGCAGTTTCCTGCACGGCTTCGGGCGTGTTCGCTTCGCGCCAAGGGGTTACCTTGTTCCAGCCATCGTTGTTGCGCCAGTCGTCGAAATCCTCGAACTGCTGGCCGGCAACGCTGCGGTAATAGGGGTTGGCGACGAGCACGGCATAGCCAGCCTCTGCCAGCCGCCGTCCCATCTGCACCTTGGCGGGCCGCAGGCCCGCGATGTCCGGCCACAGGATCACCGCAGGGTGCGAACCGCTGGCTGGATGGATGAACACGCCGTCAAAGGTGCCGCCCGGCGCATCGAAGGTGACGGTGTTCTCCACCAACCCGCCTGCTTCCGGCGCATCGCTGGCCATCGGCGCACAGGCGGCTACTGCCCCTGCCCCTGCCATCGCGCCGAACTGGCGGCGGTTGAGCGAACCCATCTTGGCGACTTGTTCCTGCGTGCACATGGCTGGTGATCCTCTGTCTTGTCCCGTTCTACGGCAAGGATAGCATGATGATTGTTTTTCGAAAGCGCCTCCGCGCTTTCGTCCTCGCTAGACGCGCTTCCCCCGGATCAAGTCCGGGGTCCGCGCCCGCTGCGGGCGGGCGTTCGCCCTTGCGGTCGGCTAGGCGCCGACCGTTTCCCGTGCTTCCCCCAAATGTGTGCGCTGATCTCGGTCGCGACCAGCGACCGACAGCCCGCGACCGCGGGTCGGCCGGTAGGCCGGAAGCCAAGCCGCGCGGACGCGCTGCGCCCGGCGCTTGAGGGAACAAACAAGTCAGGTCAACTGGTCCATCTCGATCTTCAGGCCTGCCTCGGCATCCTTCATCGCCTTGCGCCGCAGCGCCTCGATATGGGCCCGGCCCAGGGGGCATTCCTCCACCGGCAGCGCGGCGATCTGCTTGGCGAATTCCTCGGTGAAGTCGATCGCGTGTTCGGGGTGCGTCAGGATCAGCCCGTCCTGCTGCGCCATGCCGCGCAGGATCTTCGCGCCGACCTCGTACGGGTCCATGCCGAACTGTTCGAACGCGGTGCCGAACTGCTCCAGTTCGCCTTCCTTGGGCTCGGCAAAACCGGCATCGCTGAACTGCTCGGGCCGCTTGTGCGCGCTGGCCCAGGCATTGGTGCGGGTCAGCGCCGGGCAGCACAGCGAACAGCCGATGCCGTGCGGGGCAAGGTTGTACCGCAAGCTGTCGGTCAGCCCGCGCACGGCGAACTTGCTGGCGGTGTAGATACCCGCCTGCGGGCCGGGCAGGAAAGCGGCCATGCTGGCGACGTTCACGATATGACGGCGCCCGCTGGCGGCCTTGATGTGCGGCATGAAGCTTTGCAGCCCGTTCACCACGCCGCCGAAATTGACGCCCATGATCCAGTCGTAGTCGTCGTAGCTCGCCTCGTCCGTCGGCCCGAACACGCTGACCCCGGCATTGTTCACCAGCACGTGGACTTCGCCGAAATGGTCGACCACTTTCTCTGCGACCTGCGCAAAGCGCTGCCGGTCGGTCACGTCCAGCTTGCAGAATAGCGGGGTCTCGTACCCCTTCTCGGCAAACCATGTCTCGGTCGCCGCGCGGTCGTCCTCGTTGCGGTAGGATAGCGCCACGCGCATCCCGGCATCGGCGAAAGCCTGCGCCGTGCCCAGCCCGATTCCCGTCACCGCGCCGGTGATGAAAGCCACGCGGCCCTGCCATTCCTCACGATAGTTCGAAGGGTCGACTGTCATTTCTCTTGCCTCTCCATGCCCGAAATGGGCTTCCCATGATCGTATCGATCGTTAGTATTGCATACAAACAGACATCGAGGGGAGAGTCGATATGAGTGATGTGGAAAGCCGCCTGGACGCCTTGGAGAAGAGCGTCCACCGCCTGGAAGACGAAGCCGCCATCATCCGCCTGCAGATGGCCTATGGCTATTACATCGATTACAACCGGCCCGAGGAAGTCGCCGCCCTTTTCGCCGAAGATGGCGCGGTGGTGTTCCTGTCGGGCGAATACGTCGGCTACGAAGGCGTGATGCGCCTTTACGGCACCTGGTTCCAGAACCTGTTCACGCGTGGCCGCCGCGGCCCGGTGCATGGCCTGCTGCTGGATCACTTCCAGCTGCAACCCGTCGTCACCGTGGCCGAAGACCGCATGACCGCCAAGGGCAGGTTCCGCGGCATGCTGGCCGGTGGCTGGCATGACGAGGCGATGGACTGGAAGCCCGACGGCCCGCCGCAGCAGTTCTGGGAAGCCGGCATCTACGAGAACGACTACGTGCGCGAGCCCGGCCCCGACGGCAAGCTGGTGTGGAAGATCAAGCGCCTCAACTACCTGATGCAGTGGCAGGGCGATTATGAAACCGGCTGGGCCAAGAC
This sequence comes from uncultured Erythrobacter sp., assembly GCA_913055155.1. Classification (GTDB taxonomy): domain Bacteria; phylum Pseudomonadota; class Alphaproteobacteria; order Sphingomonadales; family Sphingomonadaceae; genus Alteraurantiacibacter. The sequence goes on from CAJXJR010000004.1 coordinate 207,548, forward strand.
CACCGCGCACCTGCAACCCGCGACGCAGGCCTATCCGGAAAACCCGCTGGGCCCGGATCGTATCCTGCCCAAGGAAGACTGGCGCACCACCTGGCCCAACCGCCATCCGGTGGAAATGAGCTTTGCCCACCCCGTGCTGGGCGAGGCGTTCCGGGTCGGCGAATTCACCAAGCTGATGACGAAAGAGAACTTCGAGGGGTAAGGAGCATGGCCCCGCTTACCTGCGCGTTCACGCGCCCGGCAATCCTGCTGGCGGCGGGCCTTGCGCTCGCCGCCTGCGAACAGGCTGGCACCGGTCCTCCGGATATGGAGACTGCCGAAGAAGCGTCGGCGGCTGTCGATCCGATGGACACGGCAGACCGCGCAAGCCTGTCCGACCGCGAAGTCGCCGACCGCTTCATCGAGGTGTTCTACAACCAGAACCGCCTGACCGACGGGTTCGAGGCGTGGGTGCATCCCGACTACATCCAGCACGATCCCAATTCGCCCACCGGTCGCGATCCCACCATCGAAGTGCTCGCCGCGCACATGCAGGCGAACCCGCAGATGACGCACGACGTGAAACGGGTGATCTACGGTGATGACGGTGCAGCCGAAGGCGGCGGCACGCTGGTGGCCGTGCATTACCATTTCAAGCGTGCGCCCGACGATCGCGGCAGCGCCGTGGTCGATATCTTCCGCGTGCAGGACGGCTACCTGGTGGAGCACTGGGACGTGATCCAGCCGGTTCCCGAGGAAGCGCTGAACGACAACACCATGTTCTGAAGAGAGGGGAGCAGGCGATGGTATCCGGCAAGCTGGAAGACGGCAGCGAGAAGGGCCTGAAAGGGCACTTCAAGGAAGACTTCTCGCACCGCACCCGCATCGGCCTCGCCCCGCGCGCGGGCCATGTCGATCGCGATGCACCGTACAAGCGCATTGCCACCGAGGAAGCCTGGACCTTTCCCGACCTCGTCAAAGCGCAGGTCGACTATTTCGATAGCGGCGATGCGCCAGACGACGATTCGCTGCGCATGGGCGCCATGTTCGCCAACATGCCCAGCCTGCAGGAAATGCTGCAGGACCTGGGTGACCTGCGCATCGGCCACATGGACGAACTGGGCATCGAGCGGCAATTGCTGCTGCTCACCTCGCCCGGCGTGCAGGTGGTGAAGCCGGGCGACGGCACGCCGCTGGCGCGCATGGCCAACGACATCGCCGCAGAGGCCTGCCGCAACCACCCGGATCGCTTTTCCGCATGCGCCGCTTTCGACCCGCGCGACGTGGCCGGCAGCGTCAAGGAAATCGAGCGGGCCATGGGCGAGCTGAAACTGAACGGCGCGGTGCTCAATTCACACTTCCAGGGCCATTACCTGGACGAACTCGGCTACTGGCCGATCCTCGAGGCGCTCGAGGCCACAGGCGCCGCGCTCTACATCCACCCCACCGCGCCCTTCAACGCGCCGCATTACGAGGATCGCGGGTTTTTCGGCGCGCTGGCAGGCTTCCCGCACGACGTGTGGCTGCACACCATGGGGCTGATCTTCTCCGGCGCCTTCGACCGCTTCCCCAAGCTCAAGCTGGTAATCGGCCACATGGGCGAATGCCTGCCGCTGCACCTCTATCGCTTCGACTGGATGCAGGGGAATGCCGACGGCCGCAGCCACCTGCGCGGCGGCACCCAGCCCAAGCTGAAGCACCCGGTCAGCCACTATTTCAGGAACAACATCTGGATCACCACCAGCGGCGTGGGGTGGGAGCCGGCGATCAAGTTCTGCCAGGAAGTGCTGGGGCCGGACCGCGTGCTCTACGCGATGGATTACCCCTACCAGCAAAGCTACGACGAGGTCGCCGCCTATGACCGGATGGACATGGACGCCAAGACCAAGAAGATGCTGATGGAAGACAACGCCCGCGCCGTCTTCGGGATTACCGGCTAGCCAGTTCCAGCAGCTTGGCGATGGCGGCCGGGTGGACCTGGCCGAAGAAGCGCATCTGCGCGCGGCGGCCCTGCGCCCATTCCAGCTTGCCGTTCATCTCGATCGAACCGGCGATCTGCAAGTGGACGAAATCGTGAGCGCCAGCCCAGTCGTCATTGGCTTCCAGCATGCAGCCGTCGGCGGACAGGCGGGAAATGGCGACGGACACGGTCCCGCTGTCACCGTCACACAGTCCGGGCAGTGCCGGATGTTCGCGCGGATCGCTGAAAGCCGTTGCCATGATCGCTTCTCCTTGTCTGGAGCCTGGGATTGTAGGGCGACATGGTTAACAGGTCGTGGTGGCGCCGTTCAGCTTCCAGCATGGATTGCTGAACGGCGCCGTCGTGGCGTTTAGCCCCAGACTTCTTCGGCCACTTCCACGCACAGGGTGATCTTGTCGGCCTGCTGCTGGGTGGTGATGTCGTTGCCGTGCACGGTGCTGGCAAAGCCGCACTGCGGGCTGATCGCCAGCTGGTCGAGGGCGGTGTACTTGCACGCCTCGTCGATGCGGCGCTTGATATCGTCCTTGCTTTCCGGCTCGCCCAGCTTGGTCGAGACCAGGCCCAGCACCACGACCTTGCCCTTGGGCAGGAAGCGCAGCGGACTGAAGTCGCCCGACCGCGCATCGTCGTACTCCAGGAAGAAGGCGTCGATGTCGCATTCGTTGAACATCACTTCGGCCACCGGATCGTAGCCACCTTCTGCCGCCCAGCTGGAGCGGAAGTTGCCGCGGCACAGGTGCATGGTGCGCACCAGGTCATCCGGCGCGCCGGCAAAGCTGGCATTGATCAGCTTGGCATAGTCGTGCGTGATCGAATCCGGGTCCATCCCGCGGTTCTGCGCATCCGCGCGGTGGCCGGTGTCGCACAAGTAGGCAAGGTTGGTATCGTCGAACTGCACGTAACGGCAACCCGCGTCCACCAGGTCGGCGATCTCTTCGGCATAGGCCTTGGCGACATCGTCGTAGAAGAGCTGCATGTCGGGATAGGCATCCTCGGGGATGCCCGCGCGCCCGGCGCGGAAGTGCAGCATGGTGGGGCTGGGAATGGCCACCTTGGCCACGGCGCCCGGCGCGCTCACCTTGCTGGCGAGGAATTCGTAGTCCGCGCGCTGGATCGGCTTTTCGTGCTTCACCTTGCCGGTGATGATCATCTTGGGGGGGGCGAATTCCACGTCCACGCCCTTGTCGTTCTTGAACGCCTTCTTGATCCCGCCGGTTTCCTCGACGCCCGAAAGCTGGAGCAGGAAATCGGTGTGGAAGAACTTGCGGCGGAATTCACCGTCGGTGATCGCCTTCAGGCCCAGACCTTCCTGCCAGGCGGCAAGTTCGGCGATGGCCTTGTCTTCCACTTCGCGAAGGGCTGCGGCATCGATGCTGCCGGCGGCAAAGGCGTCGCGCGCCTCGATCACCGACTGCGGACGCAGGAACGAACCGACGTGGTCGGCACGTGAGGGGAGTTTGAATGTCATTGGGTATTCCTGTCTTGGCTAATAGCAAAAAATGCAAAGCCAGGGTCATGACGCGGGCTCGCGCTCGACTGACGGGGCCGTAATAGGCCCAGGCACTGTGCAAGTGCAATATAGATTCTCTGCCCGCCGACGACAGGCACGCTTGCACCTTGCGCCCCACAATTCTAACGATAGTTACGATTCCGCGCCCCACGGGTTAGCGCGCGATCGGCTTTGGGAGAGGCAAGAATGCGTTTGAATGTTGTCGCGATGGCTGGTGCGCTGGCGCTGGCGCTGGCTGGATGCAATGGCACGGGCGAGAGCGAGGGAGGCGTCACTGCCGAGCGGTTGCTGGCAGCGGCGGGCGACAATGCCAACTGGCTGACCTACGGCCGCGACTATGCCGAACAGCGCTACAGCCCGCTTGACCAGATCAATACCGAAACCGTCGGCGACCTTGGCCTTGCCTGGTATACCGACATGGACACCGCGCGCGGCCAGGAAGCCACCCCGCTGGTGATCGATGGCCAGCTGTTCGTTTCCACTGCCTGGAGCAAGGTGAAGGCCTACGACGCCACCACCGGCGCGCCGCTGTGGGAATACGATCCGCAGGTGCCGGGCGAAACCGCGGTGAAGGCATGCTGCGACGTGGTGAACCGCGGGCTGGCTGCCTGGGGCGACATGTTGTTCCTGGGCACGCTGGATGGGCGACTGGTCGCGCTCGACCGCGAAACCGGCGAAGAAGTCTGGTCCACCGTCACGATCGACCAGTCCAAGCCCTATACCATCACCGGCGCCCCGCGCGTGATCGATGGCATGGTGCTGATCGGCAATGGCGGCGCCGAATACGGCGTGCGCGGCTACATCTCGGCCTACGATGCAGAGACCGGCGACATGATCTGGCGCTTTTACACCGTGCCCGGCGGCCCCGATGAAGCAGCCACCGAAGGCCCGGCCTTGGCCGCCGCGCGCGAGACGTGGAACGGCGAATGGTGGCAGTACGGCGGTGGCGGCACCGTGTGGGATGCCATGGCCTACGACCCTGATCTGGACCTGCTGTATATCGGCGTCGGCAATGGCGCGCCGTGGAACCAGGCCTATCGCAGCCCCGGCGGCGGCGACAATCTCTACCTGTCCAGCATCGTGGCCCTGCGCCCGGAAACCGGCGAATACGTCTGGCATTATCAGACGACCCCCGGCGACACCTGGGACTTCACCGCCACGCAGCACATCATGCTGGCGGACATGGAAATCGACGGCGAGGAACGCCAGGTGCTGATGCAGGCGCCCAAGAACGGTTTCTTCTACGTGATCGACCGCGCCACCGGCGAACTGATCAGCGCCAACAACTACGTGCCGCAGAACTGGACGACCGGAATCGACATGGAAACCGGCCGCCCGATCGAAGTCGCCGCGGCGCGGTATGATCAGACCGGCGAACCGTTTGTGTCCACGCCCGGTGCGGGCGGCGGCCACAACTGGCACCCGATGGCCTACCACCCCGGCGAGGGACTGGTGTTCATTCCGGCTATCGAGGCGGCCTTCCCTTACTTCCCCGAAGCAAACTGGGAACCCGATCCCAACCGCGGTTTCAATGTCGGCGTGGACCAGGCGGCAGGCGCCCTGCCCGCCGATCCCGAAATCCGCGCGGCTTCCGCCGCGGCCACCAGGGGTGCCCTGATCGCCTGGGATCCGGTGGCGCAGGAAGAGCGCTGGCGGGTGCAGTATCCCGGCCCCTGGAACGGCGGCGCGCTGGCCACCGGCGGCGGCCTGGTGTTCCAGGGCACGGCGGGCGGCAACGTGGCCGCCTACAGCGTCCGCGATGGCCAGGAACTGTGGAGCTTCCGCGCGCAGACCGGCGTCGTCGCGCCTCCCATCACCTACATGATCGACGGCGAGCAATATGTTGCCGTGCTGGCCGGCTGGGGCGGCATCTGGGCGCTGGCGCCCGGCGGCATCCTGAACGAAACGTCCGGCCCGGTGCAGAACATCTCGCGCCTGCTGGTGTTCAAGCTGGGTGCCACCGGCGAATTGCCGCCCGAGCCCGAACTGGTGCGCCTGCCGCTGGATCCGCCGCCTTTCACGGGCGATGCGAACCTGCTGCAGCAAGCCACCTATGACTACGGCCGCTATTGTGGTGGCTGCCACGGCGACAACGCCGTAGGCTCTACCGTGCTGCCGGACCTGCGCCGCTCCGCCGTCCTGCAGAGCGAGGATGTGTGGCAGACCATCGTGCACGAAGGCGCCCTGACCCAGCGCGGCATGGTCGGTTTTGCCGACAGCCTTTCGCCCGAGCGGGTCGAGGCAATCCGCCAGTTCGTGATCTTCCGCGCCAACCAGGACAAGGGCCTGGAGCAACAGGGCGGATAGAGCCTTGCCGGCGCCAAAGCGTTGGCCAAGCCCTCGATTGATTGCTATGTTTCACAACAATAATTGCTGATTCTCCCGGGAAAGGAGCACACCCATGAACGAACAGACCACCATCGATCGCACCCAGCGCGAATATTCCGACGCCGTGAAGAAGACGCTGGCGCGCGCACCGCAGCTTTTCATCAACGGCGAATGGGTGGACAGCTCGGGCGATGCCACCATCGACGTGGAAGACCCCTCGTCGGGCAAGGTCATCTCCAAGGTCGTGGAAGCGACCGACAAGGATATCGACCGTGCCGTCGCCGCTGCGCGCAACGCCTTCGACGATCGCCGCTGGCGCGACATGCCGCCGATCGCGCGCGAGAAGATCATGCACAAGATCGCCGACCTGATCGTGGAGCATGCGGACGAGCTGGCCGAGCTCGAAGCCATCGACGTGGGCAAGCCCAAGGGCATGGCCGCCGCAGTCGACGTGCCCGGCGCTGCTGCGCACTTCAGCTACATGGCAGGTTGGGCCGGCAAGATCGGCGGCGAAACGCTGCCGCCGTACTCGATGCCGGGCGGCATGATGTTCGCCTACACGCAGAAGGAACCCGTGGGCGTCTGCGCGCAGATCGTGCCGTGGAACTTCCCGCTGCTGATGGCTTGCCTCAAGATCGCCCCGGCGCTGGCCGCCGGTTGCACCACCGTGCTCAAGCCCGCCGAGCAGACCAGCCTTACCGCGCTGCGCCTGGCAGACCTGATCGCCGAAGCCGGCGTGCCGGCCGGCGTGGTCAACATCGTCACCGGCTATGGCCACACCGGCGGTGACCGGATGGTGAAGCACCCCGATGTCGACAAGGTCGCCTTCACCGGCTCTACCGAGATCGGCAAGCTCATCAACCGCAACGCCACCGACACGCTGAAGCACGTCACCCTCGAACTGGGCGGCAAGTCGCCCGTGGTGGTGATGCCCGATGTCGACGTGGCCGAAACCGCCCCGGGCGTGGCCGGCGCGATCTTCTTCAACTCCGGCCAGGTCTGCGTCGCCGGTTCGCGCCTCTATGCGCACAAGAGCGTGTTCGACAAGGTCGTGGAAGGCATGGCCGA
>CAJXJR010000005.1 GCA_913055155.1 uncultured Erythrobacter sp.
CGGCGGAGGCGGAGGCGGCGGCGGCGGCGGGGCCGGCTCTTCACCGCCCAGCTTGAACCGCAGGCCGGCAACGCCGAGTGCGTCTGCACGTCGTAGGAATTGTCGCGACCAAGCGAATCGCGGATCTCGAACTGGCCCGTGTCGAGATAGCGATACTTCAGCGCGAGCTCGGCATTGTCGGACACGGGCAGGCGCACCTGCGCGATTGCCTGCCACGACCAAGCGTGGTCTTCATCGTCCATCAGGGGGCCGCCCGGCAACACGGGGTTGATGGTATCGACACCCATCCAGGTGTGGCCGAAGCCACCGCCGGCAGAGAAGGCAACGCCGTCTTCGCCGCCCATGTCGAGCAGGGCATTAGCCATGACCGAAGTCAGGCGCTGCTCACCCGGCTAGGGCAGCGTGGCCGGCGTGGCAGGGCCGTTCACGGATACGCTGGTGATGGTGTCGGTATCGGCTTCCTTGTACGAACCTTCCAGCTCGGTGCGGATAGGGCCCCAGTCGTAACCGACCACGGCGCCCAGTTCCCAGCTGGTGTCATACTCGACCGTAGCACTGCGGCCGCCGCTGATCAGGATCTGGGAATCCTCGTAAACCACGGCGCCGGCATCGACACCGATATATCCCTCGCCGTCCCTCGCCATGGCAGGTGCGGCGATTGCGGACGCTGCAACGCCAAGCGCCAAAGCAGTCTTACGCATCATTCGTATTACCCCTTAAATTGTTCGCCTCGCGACATAAAAGGCCCGCGAGTCCGTGACAACGGGCGCGTGCACCCGGCAAGAGATGCCAGGCCCGGCGCCAGCATGGCAGCGCCTAGCACAGCAATGCTTTACAAATACTGCCCACAGCCCAGAATCTTTATAATTCAGTTATTTGAGCGTCGGAGGCAACAGTCTGTTGCACGAATGTCACGAGTTTGACACTAGCGATGAACGGCCCGGAGGCGGCGGCCTGTGCCGCACGGTCAGATGGCCAGTTCGCCCGTTTCGCCCGTGCGGATACGGGTAACCTCGCCCACTTCCAGGACGAAGATCTTGCCATCACCGATGGAATTGGTGTTGGCCGCCTCGCGGATCGTCTCGACGATCTTGTGCGCGATCTCGTCGCTGGCGACGATTTCCAGCCGCACCTTGGGCAGCATGTTGATCGCATACTCGGCCCCGCGATAGATCTCGGTCTGGCCCTTTTGCCTGCCGAAACCCTTGGCCTCGCACACCGTCATGCCGGAAACCCCGATGCCGGCCAGCGCTTCGCGCACTGCTTCCAGCTTGAATGGCTTGATGACCGCGACGACCATTTTCATGGGCTTTCCCCTTGTTGCATTCCGGCCCGCCACGGATCGGCGGATCGCCTGCGTCATCTAACCAAGGAGGCGGGGCGGCTGGCAACAAAAAAATGGGCAAAAAAAGGGGCCGGAGCTTTGCGGCTCCGGCCCGTTCAAGTTGTACGTTCGCAGGAGGAACGAGTGTTGGCGGGGTCGGGGGGAGAGGAGGAGAGGTCCCGCCCCCGCCAATTCGGTGATGGATCAGGCCTTGGCGGCCAGGTCCGGATAGGCTTCCACGCCGATCTCGTGGATATCCAGGCCGGCGATCTCGACTTCTTCCGAGGGGCGCAGGCCCATGGTCGCCTTGAGGATGAACCAGATGACTGCCGAGGCAACCGACACCCAGACCATGGTGAGCAGGACGCCCACGAGCTGGCCCATGAAGGTGGCATCGCCCGTCCAGGCCACGATCAGTGTGCCCCAGATACCGGCAACCAGGTGGACCGGGATGGCGCCGACGACGTCGTCGATCTTGAACTTGTCGAGCAGCGGCACGGTGAATACCACGATGGCGCCACCGATCATGCCGATCAGGATCGACTGGCCCACGGTCGGGGCCAGCGGCTCTGCAGTGATCGACACGAGGCCGGCCAGTGCGCCATTCATGGCCATGGTCACGTCGGCCTTCTTGTAGCGCAGCTGCGTCAGGATGATCGCGACCACCACGCCGCCACAGGCAGCCATGTTGGTGTTGACGAAGATCTTCGACACGTCCGACACGTCACCCACGGTGCCCATCGCCAGCTGCGAGGCGCCGTTGAAGCCGAACCAGCCGAGCCACAGGATGAAGGTGCCCAGCGTTGCCAGCGGGATGTTGGTGCCCGGGAACACGTTGACCTTGCCATCGACATAGCGACCGAGACGCGGGCCGAGGATCAGCGCACCGACGAGGGCAGCCCAGCCACCGGTGGAGTGCACCAAGGTGGAACCGGCGAAGTCGGAGAAGCCCCAGGCACTGTCGAGGTAGCCGCCACCCCATTCCCAGCTGACCACGACCGGATAGATCACGGCAGTCAGCACGGTCACGAAGATGAAGAACGGCACGATCTTGATGCGTTCGGCCAGCGTGCCCGACACGATCGAGGCAGTGGTAGCGCAGAAGACCATCTGGAAGAACCAGTCGGATGCCACCGAATAGCCGGTGTCGAGGTCGGCTTCGCCAACGCCCTGCATGCCGTAGGTGGTGCCGGCCATGCCGAACAGGCCAAGGCTGTCCTCGGCGAAGCCGGGATAGGCAATGTTGTAGCCGATGATCCAGAACATCAGGCCGGCGATGGAATAGAGGCCGATGTTCTTGAGGCACTGGGTGGAGGTGTTCTTGGCGCGCACCAGGCCCGCTTCGAGCATGGCGAAACCGGCCGCCATCCACATCACCAGGAAGCCGCCGATAAGGAACAGCAGCGTGTTGAAGATATAGGCCGTTCCGCCGCTTACGGCATCAGCCGCAGGCGCGGCAGCGAAGGCCGGGCTCGATGCGAGCAGCGCCGTCGCACCGACAGCGCCCGTCTTGAGAATTGCAGATTTCATTTTGTCAGACCCCCTGATCACAGCGCGGTTTCATCGGTTTCGCCGGTGCGGATCCGCATGGTCGACGCGAGGTCGAGCACGAAGATCTTGCCGTCGCCGATGCTTTGCGTGCTGGCGGTTTCCTGGATGGTCTCGACGACCTTGGGCATGAGCTCGTCGCTGACAGCGATCTCCAGCTTTACCTTGGGAAGCATGTTCACCGAGTATTCGGCGCCACGATAGATTTCGGTCTGGCCCTTCTGGCGACCGAAGCCCTTCACTTCTGACACGGTCATGCCGGCGACGCCCAATCCGGCGAGCGCTTCGCGCACTTCGTCGAGCTTGAATGGTTTGATGATGGCGATGACGAATTTCATCCCTGACCCCTATGACTTGCCGGGTCGCTCCCGGCCGCCATGGTGCAATGCAACAGCCGTGCCAGAAGTAACGAAACGTTAGTTTTCCGGAGCTTGGGACGAGGTCGGTGCGCATCGGCAGCGCATCGCGCTCAATTTGCAGGCAGGGTGCCTAAGATTCGTGCAGGGCCAGTGCCGCCTTTATGGGCAGGTGGTCGGACGCCTGCCGCGCCAGCGGGGTGGCGTGCACGCCGGCCTGCTCCAGCCGCCAGTGCGGGGTGTGCATCATCCGGTCCAGCGCCAGCAAGGGACGGCGCGCCGGGAAGCTGCGACCTGGCTCCACCATCTCCCAATGCGCCGCCAGGCCACGCTCGCCGCCGATCGGGCGGATCCACTCGTTGCAGTCGCCCAGCATCACCGCCGGCAGCCCCGGCGCGCGGCTGGCGTTGCAGACGTGGGCGAACTGCCGCTTGCGCCTCAGGCCGGTGAGGTCGAGGTGCATGCCGGTGACGCAGATCTCCTGCCTTCCGCTGCGCAAGGTGGCGCGAATGGCGCCGCGCGGCTCGACCTGCGGCAGATGGTGGGCATCGACATCGACGATCTCCAGCCCCTTGCGCACCAGCAGCGCGTTGCCGTGCCAGCCCATGCTGGCAGGCTTCGTCGGCTTGCTGGCCACCTGGTAGCCTGCCTGTGCCAGCGCATCGCAATCGAGCACTGCGCGGCGATTGCCGAACCGCTCGTCCACCTCCTGCAAGGCGACGACGTCGGCGTCCAGCTCCTCGATCACCTCGACGATACGATCGGGATCGCGGCGCCCGTCGGCACCCACGCCCTTGTGGATGTTGTAGCTGGCGAAGGTGAGCTGCATCACCCCTCCGTCGCGGTGTCCCCGGCGATATAGCGGTCGGTCGTGCGGGTAGGCAGGCCGTCAATGCTCTCGCGACGGCGTTTGGCCTTGCCCGCCCATTCCAGCGGATCGACATTGCTGTGCGCTTTGAGCAGCGTGTTACGTTCGCGCTCGAACTGCATGAAAGGCACGCCCCAGCCGCAGCTGGTCTGTACGCTTTCCACCTCGATATCGAAGATCTGCCGGGTGCCGGGCAGCAGGGTGAAGTGCTGCGCGATCTCTTCCCACCCGCTTTCCCACGTTAGCACCGGCTTGCCTTTGCCATAGATGCGCAAGATCAGCGCGGGCTGCTGGAAATTGCAGAACATCACGGTGATGCGTCCGTCCGCCAAAAGATGAGCGTTGGTTTCGTTGCCCGATCCGCCAAGATCGAGATAGGCCACCCGGGTGGGCGAAAGCACGCGGAAGGCGTCATAGCCCTTGGGCGATAGGTTGATCCGCGCATCGGGCGCGGCGGTGGCAACGAAGAAGACCGGCTGGGCCTCGATCATCGCGATATGCTTGTCGGTCAGGGCATCGAAGAAATCGGACATGGACCCAGACTAGGCCCAAGCTGACCGCCTGTCACCGCTCCTTGGTGGCGGAGAATGTCAGGTCGGGGTTCTTCTCTTCCTGGTATCCCACGTCCCAGGCGCTCTTGGCCATGAACACCAGGTCGCCGTCGCGGTCGCGCGCGAGGTTGCCCTGGTTGAACCTCTCGAACTCCCTCAGGGCCGCGTCGGTGCCTTTCAGCCACCGCGCCGTGGCAAACGGCGATGCTTCCAGATTGGCCTCCACCTTGTATTCCGCCGCCAGCCGCGAGACGAGCACGTCGAGTTGCAGCTGGCCGACCACGCCGACGATGCTCGATCCGCCGATCTCGGGGTAGAACACCTGGATCACGCCTTCTTCGGAAAGGTCGTCCAGCGCCTTCCTCAGCTGCTTTGTCTTGGTCGGATCCTTCAGCTGCACACGGCGCAGGATTTCCGGCGCGAAGTTGGGCAGCCCGGTGAAGCGCACATCGTTCTTTTCTGACAGCGTATCGCCCACGCGCAGCGTGCCGTGGTTGGGAATGCCGATGATATCGCCCGGCTCGGCGGTGTCGGCGATCTCGCGGTCCTGCGCGAAGAACAGGATCGGTGAATGCACGGCGATCGGCTTCCCCAGTCCGCTCGGGATCAGCTTCATGCCGCGTTTGAAAGTGCCCGAGACCTGCCGCATGAATGCGATGCGGTCACGGTGGTTGGGGTCCATGTTGGCCTGCACCTTGAAGATGAAGCCGGTCACCTCGTCGCGATCGGGGCTGATCTGCTCTTCGCCCGCGGGCTGCGGGCGCGGCGGCGGGGCATAGCGGGCAATGGCGTCGATCAATTCCTCGACACCGAAGTTCTTCAGCGCCGATCCGAAATAGACGGGCGTCAGGTCGCCGTTGCGATAGGCCTCCAGGTCGAACTCGGGATAGCCCGCCTGCGCCAGTTCCGCCTCTTCCGCGTACTGTTCGGGGATGTCGGCGTCCTTCTCGCGCTTGCCGAGATATTCCTTGGAATCCCCTTCGGGCCGCGCCACTTCACCGGTGCGGAAGTCCAGCAGGCCTTCGAACAGGCCACCCATGCCGATGGGCCACATCTGCGGAGACACGTCCAGCGCCAGCATGTCGGCCACTTCGTCCAGCGTCTCGAACGGGTCGCGCCCTTCGCGGTCCACCTTGTTGACGAAGGTGATGATCGGCACGCTGCGCAGGCGGCAGACCTCGAACAGCTTGCGCGTCTGCGGCTCGATACCCTTGGCCGCGTCGATCACCATGATGGCGGAATCGACGGCGGTCAGCGTGCGATAGGTGTCTTCGGAGAAATCCTCGTGCCCCGGCGTATCGAGCAGGTTGAAGGTGATGGTCTCGCCATCGAACTCCTTCTCGAAGGTCATCACCGAACTGGTGACCGAGATGCCGCGCTGCTGCTCGATCTTCATCCAGTCCGAGCGCGCCCGCCGCGCTTGCCCACGCGCCTTCACCAGCCCTGCCTGGTGGATCGCACCACCTTGCAGCAGCAGCTTCTCGGTCAGCGTGGTCTTACCCGCATCAGGGTGCGAGATGATCGCGAAGGTACGGCGATTGGAGGTCATGAACTAGCCGCGCAGCTCCGCACCCTGCTTTGCCGCGGCAGCCACCACCTTGTCGGAAATCGCCTTCAGCTCTTCGTCCTTGTAGCTCTTTTCGCCCGGCTGCAGCGTCACTTCGATGGCGACGGACTTCTTGCCTTCGGGCACGCCCTGCCCTTCGAACACGTCGAACACGCGGGCATCGACGATATTGGCCTTGTCCGCGCCTTTGACCGCGCGCAGCAGGTCGCCAGCAGCCAGATCCTGCGGCACGAGGAAGGCGAAATCGCGTTCCACCGATTGCAACGCGGGAGGGGCGTAGGCCGGCTTCTCGAAGCCGGACTTGCCCTTCTTCGCCGGGATGGCGTCGAGGTAGATCTCCGCCGCGACAACGGGCCCGTCGATGTCGAACACGTCCAGCGTTGACGGATGCAGTGCGCCGAAGCGGGCGAGCACGTTTTTCGGACCAAGCCGCAAGGTGGCGGACTGGCCAGGGTGGAACTGGCCACCAGCCTCGCCAAACACCATCAGCTTGTCTATCGGCGCGCCGGCCTGCGCCAACAGCGCCTCGGCCTCGGCCTTGCCGTCGAAGGCGTCGACCATTTGCGCCTTGCCGGTGGCCCAGCCGCGCGAGACCTTCTCACCCGCCAGCAGCACGGCCAGCGTCGGATGTTCGTCGCTGGAGCCATCCTTTGCACGCAGGTAGCGGCGACCGATTTCGAACAGGCGCGTGCCCGCAGCGCCGCGATCGGCATTGCGCTTGGCCGCAGCCAGAAGGCCGGGGATGAGCGAGGGACGCATGGCCTTCATGTCCTCGCTGATCGGGTTGTCCAGCACCCACAGCGGCTGGCCATCGGCAAAGTGCTCGGCCTGGTCGGTGGGCAGGAAGGACCAGGTCACCGCCTCGTTCAGCCCGCGCGCGGCAGCCGCGCGGCGCAGGCGGCGTTCCAGCGCCTGCATCGGCGTGGCGGTGGGACGGGCAACGCCGTCCATGCGCGGCAGCGCCACGCTTTCCACGTTGTCCAGCCCGTGGATGCGCACCACTTCCTCGACAAGGTCAGCCGCGCCTTCGATATCGTGGCGCCGCGTGGGGCAGGTGACCTGCCAGTCAGCAGCCACGCCGAAATCCAGCGCTTCGAGGATGCGCTTCTGCTCATCCTCTGCCACGTCTACGCCGCCAAGGCGCGCGGTCAGGCCGGGATCGAAAGCGATAACCTTGGGCTCTGTCGGCGGGGTTCCGGCGCGCACGATCTCGCTCGCCTCGCCGCCGCAGAAACGCTGGATCAGGCTGGTGAGGCTTTCCAGCCCCTCGTCCAGCCAGGCCGGGTCCACCCCGCGCTCGAACCGCGTGCGGGCATCGGTGGCAAGGCCCAGCTTGCGCCCCGTCACGCCGATGGCTTCGGGATCGAAATAGGCAATTTCCAGCAGCACGTCGGTCGTCTCGGGCTGTACGGAGCTATGCTCGCCCCCCATGATGCCGGCGATATCGTGCACGCCGTTATCGTCGGCGATCACGGTCATGCTGGAATCGAGCGTGTAGGTCTTCTCGTTCAGCGCCAGCACCTGCTCGCCGTCCCTGGCGCGGCGGGCGACCACCGGGCCGGAAAGCTTGTTCAGGTCATAGACGTGGGCCGGACGACCGAAGGCGAGCATCATGTAGTTGGTGATGTCCACCAGCGCGCTGATCGGGCGCTGGCCAGCGGCCATCAAACGCTGCTGCATCCATTCGGGGCTTTCGCCATTGGTTACGCCGCGCACCACGCGGCCGTAGAAGGCAGGGCACCCCTGCGGATCGTCGGTGCGGATTTCCACCGGGCAGGGGAATGTCGCTTCGATGTCGTGCTGGCGCAGCGGCTTGAGCGTGCCCATGCCGGCTGCCGCCAGGTCGCGCGCAATGCCGTAAACGCCCATGCAATCGGGCCGGTTCGGCGTGATCGCCACGTCGAACACCGGCGAAGCACCGTGATATTCGGCAAAGGCCTCGCCCACCGGGGCGTCCTCGGGCAGTTCGATGATACCTTCGTGATCGTCGCCCAGTTGCAGCTCGCGCACGGAACACATCATGCCGTTCGATTCGACGCCGCGAATTTCCGACTTGCGCAGCTTCATCCCGTTGGCGGGCACTTCCGCGCCAGGCAGGCCGAGCACGCCCTTCATCCCTGCGCGCGCATTGGGCGCACCGCAGACGACCTGCAGCGGATCGCCTTCTCCGGTGCTGACGGTGAGCACCTGCAAGCGATCCGCATCGGGGTGCGGCTTGGCAGTCAACACTTCGGCCACGCGGAAGCCGTCCAGCGTGGCACGGGGATCCTCGATGTCTTCCACTTCGATGCCGATGGCGTTCAGCTTGGCGGCGATTTCGGAGGTGCTGGCCTCGGTCTCGAGGAAATAGGTCAGCCATTCGAGCGTGAACTTCATGCGCGCGCTCCTACACCGGCGGAAAGGGTGGGCTGGTCGAACGGGCTGAAGCCGTAGTGCGACAGCCAGCGGGTATCGCCGTCGAAGAAGGCGCGCAGGTCGTCCATCCCGTATTTCAGCATGGCAAGGCGATCGACGCCGACGCCGAAGGCAAAGCCCTGCCATTCATCGGGGTCGAGGCCGCTCATCTCGATCACGCGGCGGTTGACCATGCCGCTGCCCAGCAGTTCCATCCAGCCGTGGTCCGGCGCATCGCCGCTGCCACCCAGGATGCGCTTGCCGTTCTCGATGGCGAAGCCGACGTCCACTTCCACGCTGGGTTCGGTGAAAGGAAAATAGCTGGGGCGCAGGCGCAGCACGATATCCTCGGTCTCGAAAAAGGCGCGCAGGAAGGTCTCCAGCGTCCATTTCAGGTGGCCGAGGTGGATACCCTTGTCGATCACCAGGCCTTCGACCTGGTGGAACATCGGCGTGTGGGTGGCATCGCTGTCGCTGCGGTAGACGCGACCCGGCGCGATGATGCGCACCGGCGATCCCTCGGCCAGCATGGTGCGCACCTGCACGGGCGAGGTGTGGGTGCGCAGCAGCATCTTGCCGCCTTTCGGAGCCGTATCCGGGAAGTAGAAGGTATCGTGCATCGCCCGCGCCGGATGGCTTTCGGGCATGTTGAGCGCGGTGAAGTTGTACCAGTCGTCCTCGATCTCCGGCCCGGTGGCAACGGCGAAGCCAAGGTCGGCGAAGATCTCCGCCAGCTCGTCCATCACCTGGCTGACCGGGTGCACGCTGCCTTGCGGCGCGGCGGGCGCAGGCAGGGTGAGGTCAAGCGTTTCGGTGGCGAGGCGCGCTTCCAGTTCGGCCGCTTCCAGCGCGTCCTTGCGCTCTGCGGTGGCGTCCGCCACCGACTGGCGCAGCGCCTGAATGGCGGGCGCCTTCTCCTGCCGTTCCTCGGGGCTCATCTTGCCCAGTGTCTTGAGCAGGGCGGAAATGCTGCCTTGCTTGCCAAGGTATTCGACGCGCAGGGCTTCCAGCGCGGTCAGGTCCTCGGCAGCGGCGATGCGCGAAAGCGCTTCTTGCGCGGTTTGTTCGTGTTCGGACATGGGTGCTTCGAGTAGTTATGCGTTCAGGCCGCGCCTGTTAGCCGCCATGCCGCCTGTCCCCAAGCCCTAATTCGGTCGAACCTCGCCCGGAGGGCCTACTGGGCGCCCTGCTCGGCCAGACGCTGGGCGAAAATGCTCTCGAGGATGGGGTGCGGCATCTGCGCGTATTCGCTGGGCGTCATGCCCATGAAACTGCGGAAGTCGCGCACGAAATGCGCCTGGTCGACATAGTGGCCGTCCAGCGAGGCGCTCCAGCTGCGGTCAGGGTCGATGGTGAACTTTCCCAGGCTGCGCACGAACCGCTGGCGGCGCAGCAGCAGCTTGGGCGGGAACCCGAAATAGCGCGACGAGAGACGCTCCAGCGTCCGCCGGCTGACACCCACGCGTGCGACCAGCGCCTCAACATCGCCGATGGCCGGGTCGCGCAGGCCGTCGTGCATGGCGGCGATCTGCTGTTCGTGGTTGCTGCGGCTCTGGCGGACATCGCACAGGTACTGCGCAATGCGAAGGGCCGTGGCGTCGTCGTCGCCTGACCCGTCGCGCACGATATCGAGGATCGGCGCAAGGCGCCTGAAGCTGGGGTGCGTCGAGCCATCGACCATGGTGTTGGCCACCGCGTTGGCCGGCCCATCGGCAAAGCGTGACCAGCCAAGCGGATTGAGTGCCAGGCTCCACGACTTCGAACCGCCCGTCTGCAGGCACATGGCCTGGCTGGTGGGACCGTTGGCGGCAAAGGGGGCGCACTCGTGCGGCGCTCCATCGCCGATGCTGATCCACGACGTTGCACCGTCGGCATTGAAATGCAGCCCCGCCCAGTCCGGATAGATGCAGTCGCTGGCGCCCGCCCCGTCAGGCGCGGTGACCTTGTAGCAATAGAGCGCCGAGAAATAGCGCTGCAGTTCCGGTGCAAAGCCGAAGGAGCGAATCTCTACCTTGCAGCCAGGTCTGGAATCGTTGGAAATGCCGTGCCCCCACACAAAGACGTATTGCCGCTGTAATCAACGCATGGTCCGAAGCTTACACTGCGACAGAAGCAAATAACCAAAGTCTATCTGAATCGTTCCAAAACAAAACAAAAGGGCGCGGATGGAAAGTACCATCCGCGCCCTCTGGCTCTGTAGGACAGAGATTCTTGTCTTAGGCGGGCAGTGCTGCCTTGGCCTGCTTCACGATCGCGCTGAACGCTTCGGCTTCGTTCATGGCCAGGTCGGCCATAACCTTGCGGTCCAGTTCGATGCCGGCCAGCTTCACACCGTGCATGAACTGCGAATAGGTGAGCCCTTCGGGACGCACGGCAGCGTTAATGCGCTGGATCCACAGGGCGCGGAAGTTGCGCTTTTTCACCTTGCGGTCGCGATAGGCATACTGGCCGGCCTTTTCGACGGCCTGACGGGCGACGCGGATGGTGTTCTTGCGACGGCCGCGGTAACCCTTGGCCTGGTCGAGAATGCGCTTGTGCTTCTGGCGGGTGGTCACACCACGTTTAATGCGAGGCATATCTTAGTCTCCTTGAACCCGGCTCAATCGAGGCCGTAGGGCGCCCACTTCTTCACGGCAGCCTGGTCGGCCTTGGCCAGGACCTTGGTGCCGCGCTGCTGGCGGATATACTTGGCATTGTGGCTGATCAGGCGGTGGCGCTTGCCGGCGACACCATGCTTGACCTTGCCGGTGGCGGTGAGCTTGAAGCGCTTCTTCACGCCGCTCTTGGTCTTCAGCTTGGGCATTTTCGTTCTCCCCTAAAAGGATGTGGGTCAGAAACACGTCCAACCAGCCCTGGCAGCCCTTTCAGCCAGACCGGAAGATGATCACGTGTCAGTGAAGGGCGCGCACATAGCGATTCTGCGGGGGAATGCAAGCGCGAAGCGGCTAATGTGGAGCACATGGAGCACTGTCCTGAAGCGAAAGGCGAGGGGCTCTTCGCACGGGAGGCGGAACGGCCTGGAGAGCGGGATCGCAGACATGACCGCTGCCTGCCCTGCGGGGGGACGGGTAGGAAAGCCCGTCAGCGCAGGCCGATCGGCTGGCGACCCGTATCGGCCAGCCACCGGGCGAAACTGCCACAAGTGATCGGCTCGGCTTCTTCAGGCACTTGTCGCGCATAGCAATAGGCCTGCGCCGCAAGCGTGGAACCATCGGACCGGGTCACGACCAGCGGCAGGCGCCGATATTCGGGGTCGGGTCCATCGAGCGCGTCCTCGAATTCGTCCATGCCGGCCCAGTCGACACCGCTGGCTTCGTGGACCACGCCGTGCACCTCGCCAGCGTCAGCATCAGGCAACAGGATCGGATACCAGCCGCCATCCTTGCCCTGCAGCGCATGGAGCGCTCCGCGAACCGTGGCGGGCGCGCCAGGGCCAAGCGGTGCGATCAGTTCCGCCGCGCGTCCGGTAGCGAGTTCACGGATCAACACGCCGTAGGCAAACAGGTGCACCCTAGTGCCCGCCCATCGCTTCGAGCACGTCCTCCAGCCGCGCGGGATCGCCCAGCGCCAGCACGCTACCGTCCGAATCGGCATGCAGCGGCTCGCCCGCCCAATCGCACATCATCCCGCCTGCGCCCTCCACGATCGGCACCAGCGCGGCGAAATCGTGCAGCTTCAGGCCCGCCTCGCACACGATATCCAGCTGGCCCGAGGCAAGACAGCCGTAGTTGTAGCAATCACCGCCCATCACCATGCGCTTGTGGTCGGTCTTGGCCGCCAGCATCATGAAGATATCGCCTTCGGTCTGGCTGAAGTACTGCGGCCCGGTGGTGGCAAGGCTAGCCGAAGAAAGCTCACGGCAGCGGCGCGTCTGCACCTGCTTGCCGTTGAACGTGGTGCCTTGCCCCATCACCCCCAGCCAGCGTTCGGAATTGATCGGCTGGTCGATCATGCCGAGCACGGGAAAGCTTTCCACCACCAGCGCAATCAGCGTGCCGAAGATCGGTCGTCCGGCGAGGAAGGCGGTGGTGCCGTCGATCGGATCGAGCACCCATTGCCGGCCCGAGACGCCGTCCTTCACCCCGTGTTCCTCGCCGACAATGCCGTCAGCGGAAAACTCCGCCTCGATCAGGCGGCGCATGGCTTCCTCGGCATTGCGATCGGCAATGGTGACAGGCGTGGCGTCGTCCTTCGCCTCGCTATCCAGCTCGGCACGGAACAGCGGGATGATTTCCTCGCGCGCAGCGTCAGCCAGGCGGTGGGCAAGGGCGATTTCGCGGTCGAGGTTCATTCGGGCACGTCCACGTTGACACGCTCCGGATCGCCTTCGTCGTGCACGCGCACCACGATGGCGCGCACCCCGTCCGGTCCGGCGCGGGGCGTGTGAATCGCCTCACGCGGAATCACCACGGCATCGCCGGGACCAAGCTCGCGTGGCTCCTCGCCGTCGATTTGCAGGATCGCGCTGCCGCCCATGACATAGAGGTATTCCTCCCACGGGTGGTAATGCGGCGCGCCCACAGCCTCGGGGCCAAGGAACAGGTCGGTGACGATCAGCTCGTGCCCCGGTGCGGCGGCGGTCACTTCGCGGAAGACCGGGTTCGGCCCAAGCTCCGGCTGGAACATGGCCATTTCGCCATCGCCCTCAATGGCGGCGGGATCGATATCCGGCGCCTGCTGCTGGCACCCGGCCAGCGCGACGACGGCCAGCAAGGCAGCAGCGGCGCGCATCAATCGAACAGGCTCGAGACCGAGCTTTCGTCGGCGATGCGGCGGATCGCTTCGCCTAGCAGCGGGGCGATGGGCAGGATGCGGATGCGGTCCGAATCCTTGGCCGCATCGGTCGGCTGGATCGAATCGGAGATCACCAGTTCCTTCAGCGCCGACTTGTTCACCCGCGCCACCGCGCCGCCCGACAGCACGCCGTGGGTGATATAGGCGGTCACGCTTTTCGCGCCCTGGTCCAGCAGCGCCTGCGCCGCATTGCATAGCGTGCCGCCCGAATCGACGATGTCGTCGATCAGGATGCAGCAGCGATCCTTCACGTTACCGATGATGTTCATCACCTCGCTTTCGCCGGGGCGATCGCGGCGCTTGTCGACGATGGCCAGCGGCGCGTTGTCGAGCCGCTTGGCCAGCGCACGGGCGCGCACCACGCCGCCCACGTCGGGGGAGACGACCATCAGGTCCTTGTCGCCATACCGCGCCTGGATATCGGCGGCCATCGTCGGCGCGGCATAGAGGTTGTCGGTGGGGATATCGAAGAAGCCCTGGATCTGGCCTGCGTGCAGGTCCACCGCCAGCACGCGGTCGGCGCCTGCCTCGGTAATCAGGTTGGCCACCAGCTTGGCACTGATCGGCGTGCGCGGGCCGGGCTTCCGGTCCTGCCGGGCATAGCCGAAATAGGGCACCACGGCGGTGATGCGCTTGGCCGAGGCCCGGCGCAGCGCATCGATACCGATCAGCAGTTCCATCAGGTTGTCATTGGCCGGGAAGCTGGTCGACTGGACGATGAACACGTCCTCGCCGCGCACGTTCTCGTGAATCTCGATGAACACCTCTTCGTCGGCAAAACGGCGCACGCTGGCATCGGTCAGCGGGACTTCGAGGTAACCGGCAATGGCGCGGGCGAGCGGCAGGTTGGAATTGCCGGACATGATTTTCATGGGTGCGAATCCCTGTCAGGTGCTGGTGGCTCCGCCCTAGCCGAGCGTCATGGAATTGCAACGGAGGGCGGGGTGGTTGTCGTCAGGCTGGCAAACGCAGGTCGTTCAATCCCGCGCCTCCACCCGCGTTCCATCCGCCAGCGCACCGCCGGGGTTGAGGATGACGGTATCGCCCTCTTCCAGCCCGGCCAGGACTTCGGCATGTTCGTCGTTCAGGTGGCCAAGCGTCACCTCCCGCTCGACCGCGCGCCCGGCTTCGATCACGAAGACGCGCCAGTCGCCACCGGCACTGCGGAACAGTGCCCCGATGGGTACCCTGAGCGCGTCGTCGCTGTTCCACAGGACGAAGGTCGCATCGACCTGGTAGCCATGCCCCAGCCGCGCGAGCTCGGCTGCCTGTTCGGGATCGAAGCCGACGATCACGTTGACCCGCTGCTCCTCGATCCCGAGTGCGGAAACCTTGAGCCTGCCGAACGGCTCCACCTGCGTCACGTGGCCGGTGATCGTCGCATCCCCGCCCCATTGCGTTATCAGGACCCGGTCGCCCACGCTGACTCGCGCCGCTTCGCGGGAAATCAGGTCCACCACCGCTTCGATCCGCCGTGGGTCGCCGATGGTCATCAACTGGGTGCCCTGCGCGATCACGCCCTCGCTCTCGGTAATCACCGACATCACCGACCCGCTGGTGGGTGCGCGGACGGCGACCGGGGTCCCCGCGCCGGCACCGGCAGGCTGGCCAAGCAGGGCCTCGATGCGTCGCCCTTCGGCCCTTGCCTGGTCGAGCTGGGCGCGGCCATTGGCAACGCGCGTGCGCGCCGCCTCCAGCTGGGCACGGGCCAGGAAACCGCGCCCGGCCAGCTCTTCTGCACGGGCAAGGTCGCGTTCCGCCTGTTCGACCGAGGCCCTCGCACCGCTCTCGCTGGCGCGTGCCGCAGCCAGCGCCGCGCGCAGTTCGCGCTCGCTGCGCGGATCGAGCGGGGTGGCGGGAACCCCGGTCATCCGGGTAATCAGGTCGCCGCGCGCCACCGCGTCACCGGCCTCCAGCTCGATCCGGGCAAGGTACCCCGTCACCGGCGCCGAGACGACGTAGTACTCTTCCGCCCGCGTCACGCCGTCATCGGTAATGCCCACGGCCATCGGGCCGCGGGTTACCTCGCCGGTATCGACCGGCAGGTTTTCCGGCCAGAAGGCGAACAGCAGGCCTGCCGCCAGCAGCAGCGCGACCAGCAGGGCCCAACGCCAGCGTTTGACCAGCGCCGCCATCAATCGTGCGCCTTCAGCACGCGCACCATGTCCAACCGCGCCACCCGCATGGCAACGCCGATTGCAGTGAGGGAAGCGGCGCCCAGCACCACCAGGCTGGCAACGCCGTAGGTGGCACGCGAGGGTGCGAAGGGAAGGCGAAACAGGTCCGAGGCGAACATCGCGGTCATGAACTGGGCCAACCAGTAGCCGAGGATGCACCCGACAGGAACCGCGACGACCACCAGCAGTGCCAGCTCGCCCAGCAGGACAATGCCGACCTCGCTGCGAAAATAGCCGAGCACGCGCAGCGTCGCGAGTTCGTGGGCGCGTTCGGAAAACAGGATCCGGGCGCTGTTGTAGACCACGCCGACGGAAATCGCCGAAGCGAAGGCGATGTAGAAGAACAGCATGGTGTTGATGTTATCGTCGATCAATTCTTCGAACCGCTCCATCGAGGCATCGCGCTCTGTTACGCCAAGCACGCCCGGCATGTCTTTGAGCTGGGTCAGAATAGAGGCCCGTTCGGCCGGATCGACCCGCAGCAGTGCCGCCCCCACCGGCGAGGCGTCCCGCGTGAGGCGTTCGACCACGCCTTGCGTGGCATAGGCGCGCTCGCCGACGAACTCGTCGACCACGCCGGCAACGGTCATGTCCAGCTCGGTCTGCCGCCCGCCCAGCAGTTCGACATGGACGGTATCGCCGGCAGACAGGCCGAGCTTGTCGGCCAGGCGCCGGCTGAGCATCAGGCCTGCAGGCGGCAGGCCCAGTTCGTTGCCATCGGCATCGATGCGCGCGGAGAGCATCCCGTCCTCGGCGGTGCTTTCGATCGCCGTGCGTTCGGTGTGGTTGGTGAAGCTCAGCTTCACCGGCACGGCGCGCACCGCCTCTGCCCGCAACACGCCGGGTATCTGCTCCAGCTCGAACAACACGTCCTCGTTGCGCGGCTCGACAAAGGTCACGGTCATGTCCTGCCGCTGGGCGCGCAGGAAATAGGAATCGAGCATGGTACGGCTGGAATCGAGGAATTGCAGCGTGGCAAACAGCAGCGCAATCGAAAGCGAGACGCCCAGCACGGTGATCGCCGAGCGAATGGGCCAGCGGGCAATGTGCCGGGCGATCATGTGCCCGGTGGCGCTGAAGCCTCCCCAGGTGCCGAACCGTTCCAGCATGCCGGCGCGATAGACCGGCGGTGGCGGGGGCGACATCGCGACGGCAGGGTTCAGCCGGACCGCGGTCCGCATGCCGCCCATGGCGCCCAGCGCTGCCGCCCCGAAGGACAGCAGCGCCGCCCCCAGGAAAACGCTGCCGGAAACGCGGTATTCGAGGAACGGAAAGCGGAAGAACTCGAGATAGAGCTCGGTCATCGCCCGTCCCATCCAGATGCCCGCCAGCGCCCCGCCCAGCGTTGCCAGCCCGGCGACCACCAGCGAGAATTTCAGGTAATGCGCGGCAATGGCCCAGTCGGAATAGCCAAAGGCCTTCAGCAACCCGATCTGCGTGCGTTCGGTGCGGATCAGCCGCCCCAGCACGATGTAGACGAGGAATGTCGCCACGATCAGGAACACCGGCGGGATGACCTGCGTCATCGCATCGAGCTGCGCCATCTCGTTGGCAACGAAGGCGTGCGAGACATGGTCCGCCCGGCCATAGGCGCCGGCACCGCCATAGGGTGCAACGATATTGTCCACCTTGCGGATCACCTCCGCTTCCGAAGCTCCGCGCTGCAATGTCAGCGAAAGCGAATTGATCGCCTCCTTGCGGTCCGTCGCCGCTTCCAGTGCCTCCTCGCCCATCCAGAAGATGCCTAAGCGCGTGTTGTCGGGCACAAGGTCGCCCGGCGCCAGCGAATAGATGAAGTCCGGCGCCAGCCCGATCCCGACGATGCGCAGCGGCTGGCGGCTGCCGTAGATCAGCGCGGCAACATCGTCGCCGATGCCCAGCGCGTTGGCCTGGGCAAAGGCTTCGTCCACCACCACTTCCTGTGGCGCACCGGCACGCGGCAAGCGCCCCTCGCGCAGGGTGATGAGGTTGAGACGGTTGTAGCCGTGCTCGTCGACCGAGTTGATCAGGGCCCGCACCGGGATGATCCGCCCCGGCATGTCGAGCGAGGCATATTGCTGGATACGCCCCTCGACTTGCCCGACACCTTCGATGGCGGCGATCCGGTCCACCACGCTGCGCGGCGCGCGCGTCATTTCCACGAAGACATCGGCGAAATTGTTGCGCGAGTAGTAGGCGTCGCGCGTCTCCGCCAGCGAGCGGCTCACGCCCATCGACAGCACGAAGGTGGAGGTGGCCGCAGCCAGCACCAGCGCGATTGCCAGCGCCTGCCCGCGCAAGCGCCACAGGTCGCGCAAAAGCTTGAGGTCGAGCGCCCTCACCAGCTGATTTCCGCAGGGTCGATCGGGCTTTCATTGATCTCCACGCTGGCGATGCGCCCGTCGAGGAAGTTCAGCACGCGGTGCGCCATCGCCGCGATGCCGACATTATGCGTGATGATGACAACGGTGGTGCCAAGTTCGCGGTTGGCCAGCGCCAGCGTTTCCAGCACGCGCGCGCCGGTCTTGCTGTCCAGCGCGCCTGTCGGCTCGTCGCACAGCAGCACGCCGGGCTGCTTGGCAACTGCCCGGGCAACCGCCACCCGCTGCTGTTCGCCGCCCGACAGCTGGGCCGGATAGTGATCCGCCCGATCCTTCAGACCCACCAGGTTCAGGGCTGCCATGGCGTCCATCGGGTCTTGCGCGATGTCGGTCACCAGCTGCACGTTCTCCTTGGCTGTCAGGCTGGGGATCAGGTTGTAGAACTGGAAGATGAAGCCGATGTTCGCCCGGCGGAAGCGCGTAAGCTGCCGGTCGTCGAGCGCGACGAGATCGGTATCGTGATAGTAGAGTTCGCCGGAGGTTGGCCGGTCCAGGCCGCCGACAATATTGAGAAGGGTCGACTTGCCGCTGCCCGAGGGACCGAGCAGGACGAGCAGTTCTCCCGATGGAATTTCGAGATCGGCACCGCGCAGGGCGTGAACCTGGGTTTCCCCGGTCTGGTAGATCTTGCTCAGGCCGATACCGTGAAAGGCAAGCTCCTTCGCCATCAGCCCTCTCGCGTTTGCCGGCAGCCCGGCAGACCTGCCGCCATGGGCCGCATCATTGCACGGACCGGGCCCCCGCTCAAAGCCGATCGCGGGGTTGTCTGCGCAGCGGCGCCCGATCGCCACGCTGCCACCCCCCGGCACCGGCCGGGCGATCCATTCGGCGAGATCGGGTCGACCCACCGGGCTGACGACATCGGCCTTCCTTTCCAACCGCGGGAACGCGAACACAGGCCTGCAGCATGGACGAACCTCTCCCGGCCTGCCTTGTCACAGGTCAATAGGTCGGCAGCGCGGCTTCGGGGCGCGCAAAGGCCGTGATCGAACGGGCCCGGGGGTGCGTCGCCTGCCGAATGGGCGATTCCGCCCGGAAGCTAGATCCGGTGTTCGCCCTTCACCCAGCGCACGGTGCCCGAAGAAGCCCGCATGACCACGCTCTCGGTGGTCATGATCCGCTCGCCGTTGGGGCGGCGGATGCGCTTGACCCCGTCAAGCAGCGAACCGTCGGTCACGCCGGTGGCGGCGAAGATGCAGTCGCCCCTGGCAAGGTCGTGCAGCTTGTAGATGCGGTCGAGATCCTCGATGCCCCACTTGGCGGCACGGCGGCGTTCGTCGTCGTTGCGGAACAGCAGGCGGCCGTTGAACTGCCCGCCCACGCAGCGCAGCGCGGCCGCAGCCAGCACGCCTTCGGGCGCGCCGCCTGATCCCATGTACATGTCGATGGTGGTGTCCTGGTCCGTCGTGGCGATCACGCCCGCCACGTCGCCATCGCCGATCAGCACCACGCCGCAGCCAATGCCGCGCAGTTCGGCGATCAGTTCGGCATGGCGCGGACGGTCGAGCACGCAGACGATGATATCCTTGGGCTCCACACCCTTGGCCGCAGCCACGGCCTCCACATTCTCGGTCGGCGTCCTGGCCAGGTCGATAATGCCTTCGGGATAGCCGGGGCCGACAGCCAGCTTGTCCATGTAGACATCGGGCGCGTTCAGCAGGCAGCCTTCTTCCGCTGCCGCCAGCACGGCCAGCGCGTTGGGCCCGGCCTTGGCGGTAATGGTGGTGCCTTCCAGCGGGTCCAGCGCGATGTCGATCTTGGGGCCCGTACCGGGCGCACCGCCCACCTTCTCGCCGATGTAGAGCATCGGCGCTTCGTCGCGTTCGCCTTCGCCGATGACCACGGTGCCATCGATGTCGAGCGTATCGAAGGCCTTGCGCATGGCTTCCACGGCGGCGTGGTCGGCGGCCTTCTCGTCACCACGCCCGACAAGGTCGGATGCAGCCACGGCAGCCGCTTCGGTGACGCGCACCAGTTCGAGGACAAGGACCCTGTCGAGGACGCTGCCCGTGGTCTTGGCGGTCTTGGACGAATTCATAGGTAATTCAGGCTCCGAACTGGATGTCGGCTGCCGCGCTTAAGTCGGAGGGATGACATTGTCGAGGCGGCTGGCCGTGTTTTCTGCAACCGTCCTGATGGCATCCGGCGCCGCCGCGCAGGATGTCTACGGCCCGACCGACTTCGCCAGCGAAAGTCCGGACGAAGGCCCCGTGCCGCTGGTGGAGCCCGAACCGTGCGAAGAGGAAGTGCGCGAGGACGGTGCCATCGTGGTATGCCGCGAACTGCCCGAATCGGAGCGCTGGATGTCCCCTTTGCCCAAGCCGGTGGAAGTGTACGTCAACCAGGTGGATGGCCTGCGCCGCCCGCCCTGCTGGGTGAACGACCCCCGGCCACCGGGCTGCTTTCGCATCGGCTCCGTACCGCCCTATCCGCCGCTGATCGACACCAGCGCCTTCCCCGAACCGCTGAGCGCCGAGGAGGCCGCCGCCATCACTGCCGTGGCGCCGGACGAGGAAGGCGAGGCGAATGTGCGGCTGGGCGAACGCGTGACGATCGACCTGTCGGAAGAAGACTAGCCGATCAGGCGCATCACCAGCGGCGCTTCCACCAGGCTGGGCGATCCTTCGAGCAGGTCGAGCGCAGCGGCAACGGCGCTTTCGGGCCCTTCGTGGGTGACGATGGCCACCAGCACCGGCTCGTCGCCCTCTTCCTCCGGGTGGCCGTGCTGGATCATGCTTTCGATGGAGACGCCGGCATCGCGCATGGCGGCGGTAATCTCCGCCAGCACGCCGGGACGGTCAGCCACGGTGAAGCGCAGGTAAGCGCGGTTGCGGCGATTGCCCGGATCGGCGGGCGTGCTGGCCGCCAGCGAGGCAACCGGCTGCGAGAATGGCGCCATGCGATTGCCGCGCGCGATATCGACAAGGTCTGCCACCACCGCGCTGGCCGTGGGCCCGTCGCCTGCGCCGGCACCTTCGAACAGCAGCCGCCCGACGTGGTTGCCTTCCACCACCACGGCATTGGTCGGCCCATCGACGCTGGCCAGCGGATGCCGGACCGGCACGAGGCACGGCGCCACGCGCTGGAACAGGTGGCGCTGGCCATCCTGGTCCGCGCAGTCGGACAGGCCGATCAGCCGAATCACGTAACCCAGCGCACGCGCCTGGGCGATGTCGGCAGCGCGAATGCGGCTGATGCCGCTGGTATCGACCGCGGCGAAATCCAGCTGCGTGCCATAGGCCAGGCTGGCAAGGATGGAGAGCTTGTGCGCGGCGTCCACCCCTTCGATGTCGAAGGTGGGATCGGCCTCGGCATAGCCCAGTGCCTGCGCATCGGCGAGGACTTCGCCGAAGTCGCGGCCGGTCGTCTCCATTTCGGATAGGATGTAGTTACAGGTGCCGTTGAGGATACCGTATATGCGCTCGATACGGTTGGCGGCGGCGCCTTCGGCCAGGCCCTTGATAACGGGGATGCCGCCGGCAACCGCGGCTTCGTATCGCAGCGGCGTGTCGCTCGCCTCGGCCAGTTGGGCCAGTTCCAGCCCGTGGTGCGCGACCATCGCCTTGTTCGCGGTGACCAGGCCCTTGCCGCCGCCCAGCGCCTTGCGCGCCAGGGCCAGCGCCGGACCGTCCGAACCGCCGACCAGTTCCACCACCACGTCGACATCGTCGCGCGCGGCGAAGGCGGTCATGTCGTCTTCCCATGCATAAGGTGAAAGGTCGACGCCGCGATCCTTGGAGCGATCGCGCGCGGAAACTGCCACCACCTCGATGGCGCGCCCGGCACGCGCGGCGATCAGGTCACCGTTCTCTGCCAGCAGGCGCAGCACGCCTGCACCAACGGTGCCAAGCCCCGCCAAAGCGATTCGCAATGTGTCTGCCATGGTATTTCTCGTCCTGAACTTTTGCGGCGCACGCGTTAGGCAGTGCGGCGCCGCTTGGCCAGTGCGCTTTTGCCCCGGTTCGGGGAAGAGTCAGGTAAAGCGGCGCTCGCAAGGACCCAGTTCGGACAGGATGAAGGCATAATCCTCGCGCGCCTGGTCCTGCGAAGCGCGGTCGCGCTGCAGGAACGAATCGGCAGGCAGTTCGCGTGGCAGGAAACAGGCGAACTGGAACCAGGCAAGCGATTCGCGCTCAGGCGGGCGAGCCGAGGCATCGACCAGTTCGCCCAGCGACACGCCCCATTGCGGCTTCATCCCCGGACGGCGAATCACCGTGAGCGAGACAGGCGCGCCGGTCTCGGTCTCCACGAACATCTGTGTTTCCGATTCGCCGGCGAGGTTCCCCGGCACGGAAATCACGTCGCGCAGTCCGGTAATCGCCGGAGGCACGTCGGCAGCCGCCAGCTGGGTCAGCACGCGGCGCACGCGCGCCTCGATCTGCGGGCCTGCGGGCAGCATCGAATCGGATGATAGGAGTTGCAGCGCGCCCGGCTGCCCCGGCGCCAGGTCGCCGAACAGCAGGAAACGGCGCTCTTCCAGGTCGGGCGGATCGCCATCGGCATCGCGGCGCTGGTCGACCACGAACACGAGCTGGCTGCCCACCGCTTGCGGGGCGCTCAGCAGGCTTTGCGTCAACGATTCGACATAAAGCCGCACTTCGTCCGGCGGCACATTGGGTGCACGCTCGGGAGGAAAGGGAATCTGCTCCTCCACGGCGACGATCGCCACGGTATCGGCGGCCATCGCCATGGTGACGAGATCGGCATAGGTGGGCGCCTGGCCCGGCGGCAGTTCGGGGGCCGGCAGGTCTTGCGACATGGCCGGGCCGGGACTGGCGCAGGCAGCGGCAGCGCAGGCCAGCAAGCCTGCCAGCACGGCACGGAAAGCGGGGAAACGTGATCGGGTGGACATGGTCATCCTTATGCTCGCGCGGGCCGGGCGCGACAATGCGCAATGCCGCAAAGCGACTCGGTCCGCAGCAATGACAGTGCTTTGGCCAACTGAATCCGGGCTTAATCAACAAAGGGTTTGCCCCAGCCCTTCGAGACCGTTAAGAGCCGCCCAAGTCTGTCCGGGAAAAACATACAAAATCTCCCGTTGTGACGTTTTTGGCACATTATCGGTTGTGCTGCATAAATGTCACAAGGTATCATGCGATAGGCAACAATTCATGCGGGATTGCGCGGGCCCTTATCCGTGCGATCTCAGGAGGGCCGGGTTTTTGATTCGGCCGGACGAAAAACGGAGTGAAGGGACTGGATGGCTTACGCTGACCAAGAAATGAGCGGCAGTCGAGTTGTATCGATTGTCATCGTTGTCCTCATCCACGTGGCAATTGGCTATCTGCTGATTTCCGGACTCGCCATGTCGGCGGTGAAAGAAATCGCGGAGCGGGTGACCACCGTGGACATCGAGGAACCGGAACCCGAGCCGGAGGAGGAGCCCCCGCCCCCGCCCGAGCCGGAAACTGCACCGCCACCGCCGGTTGCGCCGCCGCCGCCGATAAGCATCGCGCCGGCTCCGCCGCCGATCCAGACCCAGACGAACATCCCGCCGCCAGCACCGCCGGCGCTGATCGTCCCGCCGCCGGCTCCGCCCGCGCCGCCTCCGCCGCCGCCGCCGCCTTCGCAGGCGCGCCCGGCACGCCCGGACGGCCAGGCCCGTTGGCAGCGACGTATCATCGAGAACTACCCCTCGCGCGCCCTGCGCCGTGAAATCGAGGGTACGGTCGGTGTGTCCGTGACCGTCAATGCAGATGGCCGTGTGGCCGCCTGCCGGGTGACGCGTTCGGCAGACCCGATCCTGGACGAGGCCGCGTGCGACGACATGACGCGCTACGCCCGTTTCGAGCCTGCGCTGGACGACGCCGGCAACCCGACTACGGGTAGCTGGTCGACCAATATCGTTTACCAGATCAACTGATCACACTGAATTTTCTCTAGGAAGAGGACTTAACCGCATGCTTATCGAAATTCTTGCCGCGGCGGCCGAAGCGCCGACCCAGAACTTTGGCTTCATGGAAGCTATGGAACAGGGCGGCCCCGTCGCCTGGTCGATCCTTGCCATTCTCGTCATCCAGTCGGTTGGCTCGTTCTACATCCTGTTCACGAAGATCTTCGAACAGAACAAGGTGATGAAGGAATACCGCACCAACCGTGCCGCTTTCTGGCGTGCCAGCTCGCTAAAGGAAGGCGCCGCCAAGTTCGACAAGAACAGCGCCTGGCGTCAGCTGGTCGACGACGGCATCCGTGCCGGCGACGAAGCCGAGAAGATGGACGACAGCCTCGAATCGCACGACTGGCTGCACGGCACCCTGTCGCGTTCCGAAAGCGCCATCATGGCTCGCCTCAACGGCGGCCTGCCGTTCCTCGCTACCGTGGGTGCAACCGCTCCGTTCGTCGGCCTGCTCGGCACGGTGATCGGTATCTACCGCGCACTGATCAACATCGGCATGTCCGGGTCGGCCTCGATCGACAAGGTCGCCGGCCCGGTTGGTGAAGCCCTGATCATGACCGCTATCGGTCTGCTGGTGGCTGTGCCTGCCGTGTTCGCCTACAACTACCTGATGAGCCGCAACCGCAAGATCCAGTCGATGCTTTCGGGCTTCTCGACCGATCTGCAGGCCAACATCACCTCGAGCGGCCAGGTGAAGCCGGCCATGCAGGCTCCGAAGGCTGCTGCCAAGGCTCCGGCTTCCAAGCCCGCCACCACCACCGGTGGTGCCGCGCCGAAGAAGGCCTGAGCGCACAGCGCATAACCTGAACCTGGCGGGCGCTTTCGCATGCGAGCGCCCGCCACCAAGTTACGTAACCTGAGATAGGACTAGAGACATGGCCATAGCGATGGGAGATGGCGGCAGCGAAACGCCGATGTCGGACATCAATACCACGCCGCTGGTGGACGTCATGCTGGTGCTGCTGATCATCTTCCTGATCGCGGTTCCGGTGGCCATCCAGACGGTCGAAGAGCTCGAGATTCCGGTCTTCGCTTCGTCCGAATCGGATGACAAGGTCGAGAACCTGCTGATCACCGTGACGACCACCGACCCGGAAGGGCGTACGCCCAGCACGCTGAATACCGCTTATACCGGTGCGACGCGTGACGGCGAATGCCGCATCTTCCTCAACAACACCACGCTGGTCGACTCCGGTGAACTCTACGATCGCGCATTCGAACGTCTCGATGCCATCGTGCAGAACGCCGGCGGACCCGAAGCGAT
The DNA here is from genome assembly GCA_913055155.1 of uncultured Erythrobacter sp. GTDB lineage: Bacteria > Pseudomonadota > Alphaproteobacteria > Sphingomonadales > Sphingomonadaceae > Alteraurantiacibacter. Next base: position 25,100 of record CAJXJR010000005.1, read on the forward strand.
CATGAGCCAGCCCGAGCTGATCCCGCAGGTTCACATCCGCGGTGACGTGAACGCCCCGTGGCGATGTGTTGCGGGCACGATCTTCAACGTCCAGGCGGCGGGCTATCCCACCGTCGGGTTCATTTCCAACCCCGTCGACCCGAACGGCTGATCCAGCCCTTCACACCGACGCGGACGCAAGACTTAAGGAGTAAGCTACCATGGCAATGTCAGGCGGCAGCGATGATGGCGAACCGATGATGGACATGAACATGACGCCGTTGATCGACGTCCTGCTCGTGCTGCTCATCATGTTCATCATCACCATCCCGGTGGCGACGCACGCGGTCAATATCGACCTGCCTTCGCCGAGCAACAACCCGGACACCCCGGATGTCGACCCGATCAAGAACAAGATCGTGCTGACTCCGAATGGCGAAATCCTCTGGAACGCAGAGGCCATCAGCCAGGGCGAACTGGTGAGCAACCTGCAGCAGTCCCTCACCTTCGCGGTCGAGCCGGAACTGCAGTTCGAGCCCGAAGCGAATGCCAGTTACGACCTGGCGGCGCGCGTCTTGAACATCATCAAGGCCAGCGGCGTCACCAAGTTTGGCTTCGTCGGCAACGAGAAGTACCGCAGCTTCGGCAAGGGCGAATAACGCTCTTCCGAACCGGCACCGAATACAAGAGGGGGCGGAGCGATCCGCCCCTTTTTTGTGCCCGCCATCTGCGCTGGCCTGCGCCATCCCCTGCCCGGCTTGACAACCCCTTCAGACATGTGATGTTATGTTGTTGCGCGAAGGGGAGAGGAGAATGTCATGGCCATTCGTTCCAGGATGCTCGACCGCAGCTACAACACGCTGCCCCAACCGATGAGCGATCTGAACAACACCCCATTGATCGACGTGCTGCTCGTCCTGCTGGTGATGATCATCATCTCGATCCCCATCGCGGCGCACAAGCTGGACGTGGGCCTGCCCGGCCCGCCCCGTCCGGGTGATGCCCCGCCAACTTACGAAACCGTCTCGCTGGTCGTGCAGCAGAACGGCGCGGTACTCTGGAACGGCGAGAGCGTCTCGCGCCAGCAGCTCGACGCCCGCCTGGCCGCCGCTGCCGCGCAGCCGGAAATGCCGCTGATCCGCTTCGAACCCGAGGCCAATGCCAGCTATGACGCCAGCGTGCAGGTCATCAACGCCGTGGCCGACGCCCATCTCGACAAGTTCGCCTTCATCGGCAACGAACGCTATCGCGAGTTCGATGCGGAGTAGGTGCTATTGCCGGATCAGTCCGCGAACTCGTCCGGCAATTCATCCACTCGCATAGCCGCACCCGCCAGCGTTTCCGCCTCCAGCAGCAGTTCGTCGTCCTGCGCACCCTGCGGCACGCTTTCGCGCCCGATCATCACCATCACCGGCACCGCCAGCGGGCTGACGCGGTCGAGCTGCACGTGGTCGAGCCGCTCGGCTGCCGTGTCCAGAACCTCGGCCAGTCGGGCGATATCGGTCATGCGCGACCGGGCATCGGCCCAGGCCGCTTCGATCAACACGTGGTCGGGCTCGTACTTGCGCAGCACGTCGTAGATCAGGTCGGTACTGAAGGTGACCTGTCGTCCGCTCTTCTTCTTGCCGGGATGCTGCCGCTCCACCAGCCCGCCGATCACCGCCACTTCGCGAAAGGCGCGGCGCAGCAGGTGCGAATCCTGCACCCAGTCGACAAACTCCTCGGTCAGGATATCGGGTGATAGCAGCGGACGGGGGTCTTCCACCGGCTTCAGGCCCCATACCGCCAGCGAATAGTCATTGGCCACGAAACCACCGGGCATCAGACCCATGGCTTCCATGCGCGCGGTGATCAGCATGCCCAGCGACTGGTTCGCATTCCACCCGGTGAAGGTGTAATAGACGGTGTAGTGCCGCTTGGCGTGCGGGAAGCTTTCCACCAGCAGGTTGTCCGGCCCCGGCAGGTGGCTGCGCCAGTCCTGCACCTCCAGCCATTCGCGCACGTCGTCGGGAAAACGCGCCCAGCCCGCGCGATCCACCAGCAGCGCACGCACCCGGTCCGCCAGGTGGGTGGTGAGCGGCAGGCGCAACCCGCCGTAAGACGGGATCATCGCCGCCTTTGAACTGGCGCGCACGATCAGCTCCATGTCCTTCAGCTGCTCCACCTCCAGGTTCACGCCGGCAAACTGGAAGGTATCGCCGGGGCGCAGTGAAGCGGCAAAGCGTTCCTCCACCTTGCCCAGCGATCGCCCGTTGCGAAAGCGGACCTCTAGCATCTCGGCATCGACGATGATCCCGGCATTCATGCGGTGCCGCTGCGCCTGCTCGGGGTGCGTCAGTCGCCATACGCCATCCCGATCACGGGTAATGCGCTTGAACTTGTCGTAGGCCTTGAGCGCGTAACCACCCGTTGCCACGAATTCGAGCACGCGGTCGAAGGCAGGCTTGTCGATCTGCGCATAGGGCCAGCACGAACGCACCTCGGACAGCAAGGCATCTTCGTGGAAAGGTGCGGCACAGGCGCAGGCCATCACGTGCTGGGCGAGCACGTCGAGCCCGCCGGGGCGGAATTCCTCGCCATCGCGCTGGCCTTCGTCCACCGCCTGCATGGCTGCGGTCGCTTCAAGGAACTCGAAGCGGTTGCCCGGCACCAGCAGCGCGCGGCTGGGCTGGTCGAGCCGGTGGTTGGCGCGCCCGATCCGCTGCAGCAGGCGGCTGGAACCCTTGGGCGCACCCATCTGCACCACCAGGTCGATATCGCCCCAGTCCACGCCAAGATCGAGGCTGGCGGTGCACACCAGTGCACGCAACTCGCCGCGTGCCATCGCCGCTTCCACCTTGCGTCGCGCCTCTTTCGACAGCGAGCCGTGGTGGATGCCGATGGGCAGGTTGTCCTCGTTCGCGTCCCACAGGTTCTGGAAGATGTACTCGGCCAGGAACCGCGTATTGGTAAACACCAGCGTGGTGTTGTTGGCGCGGATGCGCTCGTACAGCTGCGGGATAGACCACGTCGCCGCGTGTCCGCCCCATGGCACGCGCTCCTCTTGCGGCAGCAGGATCTCGACTTGCGGCTCGGCCCCCGCTTCGCCCTGCACGAGGTCAACGCTGTCGATATCGCCCCATGGTGCGATCCAGGCGCGAAAACCCTCCGGATCGGCCACTGTGGCCGACAGCGCCGCGCGCTGCATATCGGGCGCGATCGCCTGCAGCCTCGACAGGGCCAGCGCCAGCAGGTCGCCGCGCTTCTGCGTCGCGAAGGCGTGGATCTCGTCCACCACCACGCGTTTCAGCCCGGCGAACAGCGTGAAGCTGTCTTCGAAGCTGAGCAGCAGCGAAAGGCTCTCGGGCGTGGTCAGCAGCACGTTGGGGGGGCGCGAGCGCTGCCGCCGCTTGCGATCCGAAGGCGTATCGCCGCTGCGCGTCTCGATCCGGATATCAAGGCCCATCTCCTCCACCGGCGTGACGAGGTTGCGCTGCACGTCGTGCGCCAGCGCCTTCAGCGGCGAGATATAGAGCGTGTGCAGGCCATCGGGACGTTCTCCCTGGCCTATCCGCGAGGGGCAGAAGGCGGCCAGCGTCGGCAGGAACCCCGCCAGCGTCTTGCCCGCCCCGGTATCGGCCACCAGCATGGCGTGCTTTCCGGCATCGCTGGCAGCCAGCATGTCCACCTGGTGACGGCGCACGCGCCAGTCACGGGTGGCGAACCACTGGCTGATTTCGGGCGGGATGGCTGGGGTAGTCACGATGGCACCGGAGTGCCATGCGCCGCAGTGTCTTCACAAGCCCTGGAATGCGCCCGCTGGCGCTTCGTCGCTGCGCGCCAGCAGGGCGCCCAGCACGGCAATCGTCGCATCGCAGCGGGTGGGCAGCGAGCGATCCCCCAGCGCTTCGCCAATGGCCTGGCCCGAAAGGCCGGAGGTGCCGGCAGCATCGGCAATGGCCCAGTTGGGCACGTCCGTGGTTTGGGGAGGCGGCGGTTCGTCGGCAAGTTCGCCGGACAGCAGCAGAGTGGCGGCAAGGCTGCGCTCGAAAGCGATCCAGTCGTCGCGCATCTGCGGAACACCGTTCAGGAAGGCGTGATCGGTCACTTCCATGCAGGCCTCTGCGCCCGCCTCCCGCGCCGTGAGCAGCCATGCCTCGTAAAGCCGCGCGATTTCCAGCTGGTGTTCGCGCGAGACGACGGTTCGCGCCTCGAGCATGGCGCGGCGGACTGCGCCGCGGCGGTTCCCCATGCTCCTGCCGTCATCGCCCATGCTATCTGCCAGCCGCAGCGACAGCGCCGGAGCCAGTTCGCGCACCTGTTGCCAGGCGACAGCCTCGCCAAACAGTTCACGCGCGGCACGTTCGGCACGCCGTGCATCGCCGGGCATGGCGGCAGGCCAGGGATAGTCGGGCAGGACCATTGGCGCAGCAGTCTCTGCCGCCACGGGCTCGCGGGCGCGCGCGGGCGTGGGTGAATCGTCCTCTTCCGGCTCGATCGCCGTGCAGAAGCTGAGCAGCAACAGGAAGCCGCCCAGCCACCAGACGCCGTACTTGTTCAGCGAGTAGCGCCGGATCGTGTCCTCCAGCCCGCCCGGTTGGCTTTCACCAGGCTGCGCAGTCGCAAGGGCTGCGTGCGGCGAAGGCGAAAAGTCGCGATCCTCTATCGGCGCATATTCGGGATCGTAGGGTTCTTCGGATGTGAAACCATGGGAGTACACCTGCTCATCCGGCGGCAGCGTGTCGAGAATGTCGGTCTCGTCGGCAAAGCGCCCCGCTGGCTCCCACATTTCTTCCGGCTCCGGCTCCGGTTCGGGTTCGGGTTCGGGTTCGGGTTCGGGTTCGGGTTCGGGTTCGGGTTCGGGTTCGGGTTCGGGTTCGGGTTCGGCAGGTGGCTCCGGCGCAGCAGGCTGCGGGTCAAGCGGCTCCTGCACCCTGCGCGCAGCTTCGCGCTGCATTTCGGATGCAAGGAACAGCGCCTTGCCGCGTGCAGCGGTCAGGTCGGCAAAGGCCGAGATCGAACCGCCTGCATCAAGCTGGGCGCGCTGCGCCTCGTAAGCCTCGTGGATCGCCTGCTTGTCAGCTGTGGGCGCTATTTCCAGCGCAAGCCAGGGCCAGGCATCCGCCCCCGGCCCTGCCATCAGGTCAGTGCCCCACGCTTTCGCCGCGTTCCAGGCCGGAGAGCGCCAGCTGCTCGTCGATCTGCGCCATCAGCCGTTCGAGGCCTTCCTCGCTGTCGCTTTCGGCGCGGGCGACCAGCACATCCTGCGTGTTGGAAGCGCGCAGCAGCCACCAACCATCGGGCGTGTTCACCCGCACGCCATCGGTGGCGTTGACTTCGATGCCTGCGGGCACGTCGTCGCCGGTCAGGCGCGCTTTCACTTCGTCGATGGCAGCAAACTTGCGGCTCTCGTCCACCTGGAAGCGCATTTCCGGGGTGTTGAGCATGGCCGGCATCTCGCCGCGCAGCTGCGTGACCGACTTGCCCAGCCGCGCCGAGGCCGCCAGCAGCCGCACGCCGGCATAAAGCGCATCGTCGAAACCGTAGTATTCGTCGGCGAAAAACACGTGGCCGCTCATTTCCCCGGCCAGCGGCGAGGAAACTTCCTTCATTTTGGACTTAATCAGCGAGTGACCTGTCTTCCACATCAGCGGCTTGCCGCCGCACTTTTCGACATGGTCGAACAGCGCGCGGCTGGCCTTCACATCGGCGATAATCGTGGAACTAGGTAGTCTTGCGAGGAGGTCCTCGGCGTAAATCATCAGTAGTTGATCCCCCCAGATGATCCGGCCTTCGCCGTCGATCGCGCCGATCCGGTCGCCATCGCCGTCGAAAGCCACTCCGAAGTCGAGGTTCTTCTCGGCGACAAGCGCACGCAGGTCGGCAAGGTTGGCCTCGACAGTGGGATCAGGATGATGATTGGGAAAATTACCGTCGACCTCAGTGAACAGCAGGTGGTGCTCACCCGGAAGGCGCTTGGCGAGGAGCTCGAGCGCGGGGCCGGCAGCTCCGTTGCCCGCGTCCCAGCCGACCTTGAGGCCGGACAGTGCGCCTTCGTCCACCCCGTCGAGTGCAGCCAGCAGACGCTCGACATACTCTTCGATGATGTCGAGGCTTTCGACGCTCCCCGTCCCGTCGACCCAGTCCCCCTGCACGGCCATTTCGCCGAGCCGCTGGATATCAGTGCCGAAGAACGGTCGGCCCCGAAATACCATCTTGAAGCCATTGTAATTGGCGGGATTGTGGCTGCCAGTTATCTGAATGCCGCCATCTACCTCTTCGGTTGAGGCCTCCGCATAATAGAGCATGGGGGTTGGCCCCATGCCGATCCGGCGCACGTCGCAGCCGGTGGAGGTGAGCCCTTCGACCAGCGCATGTTCCAGCATCGGCGAGCTGACGCGCCCGTCGTAGCCCACGGCCACCTTGGGCGCGCGGTCCATCCCTTCCATGTCGCGCACCAGCAGCGTGCCGAACCCGCGCCCGATCGCGCGGGCATCGTCGGGGCCCAGCGTTTCGCCGATGATCCCGCGGATATCGTATTCGCGCAGCACGGTAGGGTGGAAGGTGTGGCTCATTTCACGTCCTCGGGCTTGGTCTTCCAGCGTCTATTCCACGCTGTCGGGGAGTTCGTCCAGCAGCAAGTCACGCGCGGCATTGGCCTCGTGCACCTGTGCGTTGGTGCCGCCCCTGTCCGGATGGACCATGGCGACCAGGCGCTTATGCGCGGCAATTATTTCAGTTCGGTTGGCAAAGCGCGACACGCCAAGCGTCTCGCGCGCATTGATGATCGCCTGTTCGCGCGCCGATATCTTGGGCTGCCACGGCCAGCGCTTGAAGATCCAGTAATAGAACAGCACCACGGCCGCGATGACGACGAGGAACTTGGTCATGGCGTTCAGGCCGGCTCGACCAGCGGCGTGGTGGCCGGTTTCGCCACCTCCTCATCACGCTTGGGCACCCGCAGGTTGAGATTGGCGACGAGGTTGCGCAGCTCCTGGCGCGCGACCAGGTGGCTGGTGCCCAGCTCGCCCAGGTGCCCCTTGTCGAGCAAGGTGAGGCCCGAGGGGAACAGTTCGCGATAGATTACGCGTTCCGACAGGCCCTGCACCGCGCGGAAGCCCACGCGCTTGGAAAGCTCTGTCAGCGCCTCGTCGATGCGGCGTTGGTTGCGCGCATCGGTATAGCCGGTGCGGTTGCGCACCACGACCCAGTCCATCTCGCGCTTCTGCTGTTCGATCTGCGCGCGGCTGCGCTTGATCCGTGCTTCCCAGATCAGCTCGGCATAGAAGCTGAGCTTACGGACCTTGAAGCTTTCGGCATCGACCTGACCGATCAGGTCGAAATCGACGAAGCTGTCGTTCATCGGCGTCACCAGCGTATCGGCGCTGGCGGCGACGTGGCGAGCGAAGGGATCGTCGCGGCCGGGCGTGTCGAAAAGCAGGAAATCCACCCCTTCGCCGATCCGGGCAGCCTCTTCCTCCAGTTCCTCCACGCTGTCGCCGTGGCACACGTCGAACACCGGGCCGGGCAGCTGCACGCCGCGGCGGCGCTGCGTCTCGGCGCGGTTCTCGCAATAGCGGTAGAAGGTGCGCTGGCGCGTATCGAGATCGAGCGCGGCGACCTTCGCCCCCTGGTAGGCCAGGGCCACGGCGACATGCACGGCGGTGGTGCTCTTGCCGGTGCCACCCTTCTCATTGGCGAAGACGATGCGATGCGGGGCTGTCACGGGCGGTCTTTCTCTCAAGAGGTTGTGGCGCTAGGCCATGGAAACGCAGTCTATCGGAGCCTTGCTGCCATGCAAACCGTCACCACCCTGCCAGAGCTGCGCCAAGCTGTGGATGAATTGCGCAAAAGCGGCTCCATTGCGCTGGTGCCGACGATGGGCGCGCTGCATGAGGGGCACCTGACACTGGTGCGCGAAGCGGCGAAGGTGGCCGACCACGTGGCCGTGTCGATCTTCGTGAACCCCCGGCAATTCGGCGAAGGCGAGGACCTGGACGCCTATCCCCGGCAACTGGCGCAGGATTCGGCCAAGCTGGTGGCCGAAGGCGTGGCCCTGCTGTGGGCGCCCGGCGTGGAGGCGATGTACCCGCAAGGCTATGCCACCAACATTTCGGTGAGCGGTGTCAGCGCCGGGCTGTGCGGCGCTGACCGTCCGGGCCATTTCGATGGGGTGGCGACGGTGGTGTGCAAGCTGTTCAACCAGGTGCGGCCCGACATGGCGCTGTTCGGCGAGAAGGACTGGCAGCAGCTGGCGGTAATCCGCCGCATGGCGCGCGACCTCGACCTGACGCAGCCGCATGTCGATGCCATCCACGGCGTGCCCATCGTGCGCGATCCGGATGGCCTGGCGATGAGCAGCCGCAATGCTTATCTATCGACCGAGGACAGGGCCGCGGCAGCCGCCTTGCCACACGCGATGGACACAGCGATCGCCGCTATCCGCAACGGGCAGGACGCCGCGTCCGCACTGGCCGCCCTGAAGGACGCCTTGCACGAAGCAGGCTTTGCCAGCGTCGACTACGCCGAACTGCGCGATGCCGATTCCATTGCCCTGCTCGAAGGCGATAATGGCAATGCCCGCCTGTTCGTCGCCGCACGCATCGGCGGGACACGGCTGATCGACAACAAGGCGGTTTCCACGTGATCTTTCGCCGTCCGGCACGGCTGGCGGCATGTATCGCCGCGTGCCTGTTGGCGGCGGGGTGTTCACATGAAATAGAGACCGAGGCGCCGCCGCGCGTCGAAACCGCACCGGACCTGACAGGCGTCGTCTCCACCATGACGGTGCCGGTGGCGATCCCGCTTGACCAGTTGCAGGCCGCGCTGGAACGGCGTGCCCCACGCCGGTTGTGGGAAATGCACGAGCGCAAGGCCAACTGCATCCCGGCGCAGAGCGTGCGCCCCCTTGGCATCGATATCGAACTGACGCCCGACGTGCCCTGCACGATCATCGGCGAAGTCACGCGTGGACGGGTGCGCCTGTCCGGCGGCGGCGAGCGGCTGACGATCGGCTTTCCCACCAGCGCCACGATCCGTGCCGAGGATATCGGCGACATCCTGGAAGGCGAAACCGCGACCGGCTCGGCCGACGTGGCGCTGAACGCGCGATTGCGTGTCACGCCGCAGTGGCGCATGGCCGCCGACCTTGACCTGAATTACCGCTGGAGCCGCGAGCCGGGAATCGAATTCCTTGGCCAGCGCATCGAATTCACCCGCCAGGCCGATGGCACGCTGACAGGCATGGTGGCAGACCTGGAGCAGGAGCTGGAAGGCGAAGTTGCGCAGCTTTCCTTGCGCCCGCTGGTCGAGCGCGCGTGGCAAAACGGCTTCACCGTGGTCTCGCTCAATGCAGACAATCCGCCTGCATGGCTGCGCATCACGCCGCAGCAGCTGGGCGTTGCCGGATACCACGTGCAAGGGCGGCAGATGCTGGTCGATATCGCCTTGTCCGCGCGCATGGAAACACGCGTGGGCGCAAGGCCGGACAATCCCGAACCCGTGCCGCTGCCACCGCCTGTGCCGGACCTTGGTAGCGAAGGCCTCTCGGTCGAAGTGCCGGTGATGGTCGATTACGACCAGCTGGAAGGCGTGGTGATGCGCGCTCTGGCCGATTTTGCGAAAGACGGCGTGACCCTGCCCGGCGTGGGCACGGTGGATGCCGAGTTCCATGCCGTGGAAATCTACGCCACCGAGAACCGCCGGATCGCCGTGGGCATCAATGCCACGGTGACTCCGCGCGAGGGGCTGTCCGCACGTTATGGCAGCGCCGATGGGCAGGCGTGGCTGACGGGCCTGCCCTACAACGCCGAAAACAGCGCTGTGCTGGCGATCCGCGACCTGGCCCTGGCAGGCGATACCGACCGGCGCACGGTCGACCTGCTGCTGGCGCTGTTCGCAAACGAGCAGGTGCGCGCCACCATCGAACAGGCGCTGGTGGGCGATTTCAGCGCGCACTATGCCCGCATTGTCGAACATGCGCGCGAAGCCGTGGCCGACATCGAAGGCGATGGCCTGGCGCTGTCGATCACCATCGACGAGGTGCGCCATGGCCGCGTGCAGGCCACCGGGGCAGGGCTGTTCCTGCCAGTGGCGGTGCGCGGCGAAGGCCGGCTGGCTGTCGATCTGGAAGGGATATGACCATGACCGAAGACGATTTCCGCACTTATGTCGCCGCCTTCAACGCGGCCGATTTCGACGGCTTCGGGCGCTTTTACGCCGACGACGTGGTGTTCGAACTGGGCAGCCGCAAGCGGATCGTCGGTCGCGACGATATCCTTGCCTTCTACCGCAAGGTGCGCGCGCACCTGGACGAGCATATCGATCTGCGCGGCGTGCTGGTGGGGCCGCGCCATGTCGCCATGTATTGCCGCACCGTGTTCACCACGCTGGTCGACTGGCCGGATTACGAATTCGGCGCGACGGTAAAGGGCGACGTGCGCGAGGTGGAGACCATCGCCTGGTACGATCTCGACAAGGGCGGGCAGCGCTTCACCCATATCCGCGGCGGGCGGTTCAAGCCCTGAAGCACACAGCGTCTGGACTTGCCGCGCCGACGGCCTAGTCTTGCGCACCGGAGGGGAGAGCACATGATCTTACGTTTGGGAATTGCTATCGCGGCACTGGGCCTCGCTGCCTGCGCACCGCAAGCCACGCCCGATGCCGCCGCGCCCGAAGCAGCGCAGCGCCCCAATATCCTGCTGATCATTTCCGACGATGTCGGCAGCGACGTGACCAGCGGCATGTTCCCCGGCATCATCGACGAATTGCAGCGCACGTACGGTCCGCAGGGCTGGAACCACCCGCAAGTCGACCGGATCGACGGCCACCCGGCCTCCACCCCGGTGCTGAACGGGCTGGCCGACAGCGGCATGACCTTCAGCCAGACCTGGGCGCAGCCGTTCTGCTCACCCACTCGCGCCAGCCTGCTGACCGGGCTGAACGTTCGCGAGCATGGGGTGGCCACCTATGCCGATGCTCTCGATAGCTCGCACACCAGCTTCGTGCAGGCACTGCATGACGCGGGCTATGCCACCGCCGTGTTCGGCAAGTGGCACATGGCAGGCCTGCCCGATCCGGATGGCGAGGACTATCCGGGCATGAAACCGCTGCAAGCTGGGTTCGACTATTTCGCCGGCAACCTGCACGCGGCGCTGCCCACCTTCTGGGATTGGGAACTGCAGGTACAGGACGAAACGACCGGCCCTGACAGGTGGCGTACGAGCCCTGCGCCCGCACGCTCGCTACCCGGCGTGGCGCCCACCACCAATGCCGCCGTGGTCAAGACCGCTCAGCTGATCGACTGGATGGAAGAGCGCGAAGCGGAGGAGCCCGACCGCCCGTGGTTCGGCTGGTTCGCCTTCAACCTCAGCCATGCCACCATCGACCAGGACCCCAGCGCCATGATGATCCCCGAGGCGGACCTATTGGACGAGGGAACGCGCGCCGAGGTGGAGGCTTGCGGCGGCACCTATGCCAGCCAGGACGTGGGCGAGTGTTCGGGCGAGGCGACCATGCGCTTCATGACCAATGCCCTCGACACGCTGATCGGCCACGTGCTGCGCGCCGTGCCGGAGAACACATACGTCATCTACGTCGGCGACAACGGCACGCCGATGTACGGGCGACCGCAGCTCGACTATATCGACAATCTGTACATCACCCGCGAGGCGCGCGGCAAAGGGACTGCATGGCAAGGTGGGGCATGGGTGCCGCTGGTAATCGCCGGGCCAGGCATCGAACCGGGCGGGCGCAGCCGCGCGCTGAGCCACGTGGCGGACCTGTTTCCCACGATCCTGCAACTGGCCGGGCTTTCCGTGCCAGACAGGGTTTCGGGCGGCGCGGCAGGCGGCAACATTCCGCTGGCGGGGCGCTCTCTCGGCCCGGTGCTGTTCGACGGTGCACGCCACGTGCGCGAACCCGAAACCGGCGTGGTGCTGACCGAAAGCGTGAACCTGATGACCGGCGGCACGCGCGTGGTGGGCGTGCGCAACGACCGCTACAAGCTTGTCTGCGCAGACCGGGTGGAGGATTGCCTCTACTTCGATCTCGCCGCCGACCCGCTGGAGCAATATCCGCTGGAGCAGCACACCGCTTGCACGGTTGAGGATGCAGATGGCGTCGACCGCAACTATTGCCTGCTGCGCCAGGCACTGGCCGAGCATAGCATCCTCTAGGCCATCACAAGTTCTGCATCACTCCCAGGGCACCGCCCAGCACGGCAAGGCCGAACACCAGCGCGCGCTTGCCACTGCCCTGCCCGCGGAGCGCGGTGAAGTTCAGCGCCAGCCAGACCAGCAAGCCAATCCCGCCGCCATAGCCGATGGCAAAGCCGACATCCTGGCCAGGGCGCAGGAAGACCTGGTCTGCCCCGGCACCGCTGATCACGGCGATCGAAAAAGCCAGCGCGGCCCCGGCGAGGCCGGCTGCCCAGGCCTTCCAGCCGTCGGCCTTGTCCCGCTCGATGATTTCTCCCTTGCCCATGGTCTGTACCCCCGTCGATTCCTGACAGGGGGCATGGTCTCGCATCGCCGGGCGCAGCGAAATGCCACAATGATGGTAGGCCGCATTTGGAGGGGGCTGGAGCGGGTAGCGGGAATCGAACCCGCATAACCAGCTTGGAAGGCTGGGGCTTTACCACTAAGCTATACCCGCCCGCTCAAGGGTGGCCGATTGCCACCGCAGAAGGCCTTTCGTCAAGCGTCCTGATCGTCCCCGGCACTTTCCTCGTCCGCTTCGTCTTGCGCGGCTGGTGGCGCCACGCGGATATCCACGCGGCGGTTGGCCCGGCGCCCCTCTTCGTTGGGCGTGCCATCGGGCAGGGCGTTGGGCGCGATGGGGTTCTGCTCACCGAAGGCGATCACCTCGATACGGTCATCGTCGACGCCGCGTTCCACCAGCCAGGCAGCCACGGCTTCGGCCCGCGCGCGCGATGCGCGCAGGTTGGCCTGGTCGTTTCCGCCTGAATCGGTGTGGCCGGAGAGGATCACCGGCCAGTCTTCCCGGACAATCGCCGGGGCGCGCAGCAGCGCGGCCAGCTGGCGTTCGGCCGCAGGGCTGATGTCGCTGCCCTCGGGGAAGGGTAGCATCAGCACGACTGGCTCGACCACCGGTTCGGTTTCGGTGGCGACGGGCGTGGGCACGGCGTCCTCGCGGATGATCGACGCCGCCGGGGAAGCGCTCTCGCTGGGTTCGGGCGAAGGCTCGGGCACCGGGCTTTCGGGTGTTTCGGTGGGCGGCGGGACCGGGGCATCCTCTGCTCCTTCGCGGCGCACTTCGCAGGCCGACAGGGTCAGGGCCAGCGCGGTGCCGGCGGCTAGGGTGAGAAGGGTCTTCATGGGCGGCATCCTCATGCAGGTTGCGGCTTCGAGCCATTGCGGGCTGCGCGCCGGGCCGCCTGCTCTTTCGACTTTTCGCTGCGTGGCGGCGAGTAGGAGACGATTGTATCGCCTGCCTTGGGTTCGGGCGCGGCGGCGTGAGTGAAGAAGCGCAGGTCGCCGTCGGGCTCCACCAGCAAGAGCATGTTGGTCGCCTCGGGCAGGTTCTCGGCGGCGTCTTCCAGGTCGTATTTCTTGGACAGCTTCGTGCGGCGGAACACCCAGCCCTCAAGCTGCCTCTGCTCCACGTCCTCGACCCCGAAGCCGGAGCGGAACAGCGCCCGCCCGCGCAGGGTGTCCGGCAAGGCGCGGTGATCGTCGTCTTCGCCCCCCTTGCCCAGCTGGTAGACGCGATCGGTACCCATCTCGGGCGCGAATTCGGAACAGACCAGCGTGTTGTAGGCCTCGTTATCGGTGGCCGCGATCAGCACCTGGTAGGGCGAGAGATCGAGGTTGTGCCCGGTCGCCTCGTTCAGGATTTCGCCGTGATAGGTTGGCAGGCCGGCCACGCGGGCGGCCTTCAGCTTCTGCCAGCTCGAATCCACCAGCATGACCGGCGTACCAAGCTCGTGCATCTGGCGGGCAAGGGCAATCGTCCATGGGGTGGAACCGACGATCAGCAGGCCGGGGCGAGAGGCGCCCTTCACCTTCAGCAGCCGCGCGACCAGGTCGATGGTGAAGCCATGGGCAACGATCGTGGTGACCACCACGGCAAAGCTCAGCCCGATCAGGATCGTGCCGTCGCCGTAGCCAAGTTCCTCCAGCCGCAAGGCGAACAGGCCGGAGATCGCCACCAGCACGATGCCGCGCGGCGCGATCCAGGCGAGGAACAGCCGCTCGTTCCACGGCACGTCCGAGAACAGCAGGCTGATCAGCACTGTGGCCGGTCGCACGAGGAACAGCAGCGCCAGCAGGAACAGGCCGAATTGCCATTCGAACTGGCGTAATTGGTCGAGGTCGAGGCTGGCGGAAAGCAGGATGAAGATGCCCGAGACGAGCAGCACGGCCACGTTCTGCTTGAACGGGTGGATGCTGCGCAGGCTGGCAACATGCATGTTCGCGAGCGCAATGCCCATCACGGTGACAGCCAGCAAGCCGGCCTCATGCTCGATCTGGTTGCACAGCACGAAGGTGCCCACCACCACCACCAGCAGGACCGGCACCTTGAGATATTCGGGGACGAATCCGCGCGGGAAGCTCCACCCGATTATCCACGCCGCGGCAAAGCCGATCAGGCCCGAAAGCCCGGCCGCGATGGCGATTTCGGGGACCACCTCGAAGGCGCCGCCGCCGGTGGTGGCCGTTGTTCGGAAATATTCGTAGGCGATCACCGCGCACAGCGCGCCAAGCGGATCGTTGACGATCGCTTCCCAGCGCAGCAGCGCGGCGGGGCGTTGCTGCACCTTCGATTGCCGCAGCAACGGCATCACCACGGTCGGCCCGGTTACCACCAGGATGCCCGCGAACAGGATAGCCACGGGCCAGACGAGGCCGGCGACGTAGTAGCCCGCCAGCGAGCCGAAGAGCCAGCCCAGCGGCACGCCCAGCAGCACCATGCGCCAGACCCCACCGCCATACTTGCGCAGTTCACGGAAATCGAGGCTGAGACCGCCTTCGAACAAGATCAGAGCGACGCCGATGGAGATCATCGGTTCCAGCAGGTCACCGAAAACGGCCTCGGGATCGAAAACGCCCAGCACCGGGCCGGCAACCACGCCGGCGGCCAGCATCAGTACGATGGCAGGCCAGCCCGTGCGCCAGGCAATCCATTGGGCACCGATGCCAAGAACACCGACGAGCGCGATGACAAGCGCCTGTTCTTCCATCAGTCTCCTGCTTTCGTGATAGTCCGTCCAGACTGTATCAATGCCCGAAACGGGCAAGCTTTCCCATACCCGCTGCGAAAGTCCGGCAAAACCGGCTCAATGGCCGTCGAATTCGATAAGCGCATGGGTGCGCAAGTGCTCTTCGGCCAGCGCCTTTGCCCCGCCCAGTTCGGGCAGGTCGATGACGAACAGCGCGTCTGTCACTTCTGCGCCTGCACGGCGCAGCAGGCGGGCGGCGGCGATGGCGGTGCCGCCGGTGGCGAGCAGGTCGTCCACCACCAGCACCTTTTCACCAGGCGCGATGATCGAGGGGTCGAGTTCCACGCGCGCTTCGCCATATTCGAGCGAGTAGTCCTCGCCGATGCACTCGACCGGCAGCTTGCCTTCCTTGCGCACGGGCACGAAGCCCACGCCCAGGCGCAATGCCAGCGCGGTGCCGAAGATGAAGCCGCGCGCTTCGATCCCGGCTACCTTGCTGGCACCCAGGCCGGTCGCGACCTCTGCCAGCAGGTCGATCGATGCGGATAGCCCCTCGCCATCGGCAAGCAGCGTGGTGATGTCGCGGAACTGGATGCCGGCAGAGGGGAAATCCGGGACTGTGCGGATCAGCGCTTTAAGCGCGTCACGCGACAGTCCCGGTTTCAGGCCCGGATGTTCTCCACCGGGCAAGGGCTATCAGTCCTTGCGGCGCTTGGCACCGGCCCAGATTTGCTTCTTGGCCAACCAGGCAAGGATCGTTGCGAACAGCAGGAAACCGAGCACCGGCCAGCCGGTCTGCTTGCGCTTGATCAGCTGGGGTTCGGCAGTCCAGGTGAGGAAGGCTGCCACGTCCTGCGCCATCTGCGAGATGGTCGCTTCGGTGCCGTCGGCATAGGTCACCTGGCCATCCGCGGTCAGCGGCGGGGCCATCGCCAGGTTGAGGTTGGCGAAATAGGGATTGTAGTACAGGCCCGGCGCAGGCGTTGCATCGGGAAATTCCTCGCGCAGCTGGGCCGGCACTTCCTGGTATCCCGTCAGCAGCGAATAGACATAGTCGCTGCCGTGGTGACGTGCCTTCGTCATCAACGAGAGATCCGGCGGGATCGCGTTGTTGTTGGCGGCAGCCGCGGCCACGCTGTTGGGATAGGGCGACGGGAAGTAGTCGGTCGGCAGGGCCGGACGCATCGTGTCTTCCCCGGTGTCGGGGTTGATGCCCGGCACCTGGAAGGAGGCGGCCTCGGCCTTCACCTGGTCTTCGGAATAGCCCAACTGCTCCAGGTCGCGGATGGCGACATAGTTCAGCGAGTGACAGGCCGAACAAACTTCCTTGTAGACCTGGTAGCCGCGCTGCAGCTGGGCCAAGTCCCATGTGCCGAAGGGGCCATCGAAGGAATAGCCGGCTTCGGGGCCGTGGGCCGTTTCGTGGAAGACGGATTCGGCGGTTTCGGCCACTTCCTCGGTCGACCAGGTATAGGCGCCGGTGACGAAGGCGAGCAGCACCACGAAGGTGAAGCCCAGACCGATCAGGATACCAACAAGGCGGATCATTTTAGTCTTTCCCCTAAACTCGGTCGGTCAGGCTGCCGTCGGGGCGGCATCGCCCGCTGCAGCTTCGTCGTCGGAACCCAGCACGGCCTCGGTGATCGAGAACGGCAGCGGATCGGGCCGTTCGATCGAGGAGACGATCGGCAGGATCACCAGGAAGTGCAGGAAGTAGTAAGCCGTCGCGATCTGGCTGATCATGACGTAGGGCTCTTCGGCCGGGGCACCGCCGCAGTAGAACAGAACCGCCATGACCGGGATCAGGCCGAACCAGAAGAATTTGCGGAACAGCGGGCGATAGTGGCCGCTGCGCACCGGCGACTTGTCCAGCCAGGGCAGGAAGAACCACACCAGGATGGCGCTGAACATGGCCAGCACGCCCCACAGCTTCGCCGGCAGGATGAAGTCGAAGGTGAAGGCGCGCAGGATCGCGTAGAACGGATAGAAATACCATTCGGGCACGATGTGCGCCGGGGTCGAAAGCGGGTTCGCCTCGATATAGTTGTCCGGGTGGCCCAGCGCGTTCGGCAGGAAGAACACGAAGGTGAAGAACACCAGCAGCGCCACGCCCAGACCGAAGCCGTCCTTGGCGGTGTAGTAGGGGTGAAACGGCAGGGTGTCGCTCTCGCTCTTCACTTCCACGCCGGTGGGGTTGCTCGAACCGGGGATGTGCAGCGCCCAGATGTGCAGGATGACAGCACCCAGGATCACGAAGGGCAGCAGGAAGTGCAGGCTGAAAAAGCGGTTGAGCGCGGCATTGTCAGGCGCAAAACCGCCCAGCAGCCAGGTCTTCAGCGGCGGGCCGACGACCGGAATGGCCTCGAACAGGCCGGTGATCACCTGCGCGCCCCAGAAGCTCATCTGGCCCCACGGCAGCACGTAGCCCATGAAGGCGGTGGCCATCATCAGCAGGAAGATGGTGACGCCCAGCAGCCAGATCATCTCGCGCGGCGGCTTGTAAGAGGCGTAGAACAGGCCGCGGAAGATGTGGATGTAGACCACGACGAAGAAGAAGCTTGCGCCGTTGGCGTGCGTGTAGCGCATCAGCCAGCCCCAGTTCACGTCGCGCATGATGTGCTCGACCGTGCCGAAGGCGACTTCCGTGTTCGCCGCATAGTGCATCGCCAGCACCACGCCGGTGACGATCTGCAGCATCAGGAAGAAGCCGGCGAGAACGCCGAAATTCCAGAAGTAGGAAAGGTTGCGCGGCACCGGGTAGCCGGCGCCCACGGCGTTATAGACGAAACGCGGCAACGGCAGCTTCTCGTCGAAGAAGCGCATCACCGGATGCTTCGGGGTGTATTCCTTGGCCCAGGGAAAGCTCATGTTCTTCTCTCTCGCCTCAGCCGATCACGATGGTCGTGTCGGAAGTGAATTCATAGTCGGGAACGACGAGGTTCGCCGGTGCCGGACCCTTGCGGATGCGCGCCGCGGTGTCGTAGTGCGAACCGTGGCAGGGGCAGAAATAACCGCCGAACTCGCCCTTGTTCTCACCCTCGGCAGCGCCCAGCGGCACGCAGCCCAGGTGGGTGCACACACCCATTACCAGCAGCAGGTTGTGGTGGCCGGCCTTGGTGCGCTCTTCCAGCGTTTCCGGATCGCGCAGCGAGCTGATGTCCACCGCGTTGGCGGCGTCGATCTCGGCCTGCGTCAGGTGGCGAACGAACACCGGCTGCTTGCGGAACACCGCCTTGATCGACTGACCGGCCTCGAGCGAGGAAATGTCCAGCTCGGTGGTGCTTTCGGCCAGCACGTCTTTGGACGGTGCCATCTGGCTGACCAGCGGCAGCAGCGTGACGAGACCGCCGACGCCAGCCGCGGAAACAGCCGCAATATTGATGAAATCGCGGCGGCGGACGCCGTCTTCGCCTTCAACCCCGTCGGTATTCACCGGAGTCGCATCAGCATTAGCAGTAGTGGATGCCATACCCTTGCCTTGCCTGTTGCCGCCGGTGAAGGTTGCAGTCCCCGACGACGATAAGAACGTCAAAAAGCCGCACGACGAACCGTTGCCGGGCGGCGGCTGCGCGGCTGATAGACCAGCAAAGTCGCGCTGCCAACCCGCCTTTTGGCGCTAATGTGACATGCGGGCCTCGACGAGGCGCAACAAGCTAGTTTGGCAGCGCAACCAGCGAGACCTGCCGCCCCTGCGTAGAGGTTCCACGATGGGTGGCGCGGCGATAGGAATGGAAGCGGCGCGGATTGGCATAGGTATCCATCTCCAGCGCGCAGATCGATTCGATTCCTGCCGCGGAAAGCCGCGCGGCGACGAGCCCTTCCAGGTCGAAATGCCACTTGCCGGGGCCGGTCGCCTGGAAAAAGGCATGGTCGGCTGCGGCAAAGTGCGCGCGCATGTCTGCGCCCACCTCGTAACTGTCCTGCGCGATACACGGGCCGATGGCGGCGGCGATACGTTCGCGCTGCGCGCCCAGTTCCACCATGCGCGCCACCGTGGCTTCGATCACCCCACCCTGTGCGCCGCGCCAGCCGGCGTGAGCGGCGCCGATGACGCCGGCGGCCTCGTCCGCCAGCAGGATCGGCGCGCAATCGGCGCTTACGATCGCCAGCGCGAGGCCAGGGGTGGCCGTGGCCATGCCGTCGACCTCGGGCCATTGGCCCTCGGCAAAGGGCGCGGTGACAGTGATGGCGACGGGAGAATGCACCTGCTTCACGAAGACCGGCGCGGCATCTCCCACCGCCAGGGCAAGGGCATGGGCATCGCTTTGCCCGGCATCGAGGAAGCCGTGCGGCAGGCCGATGTTCTCCGCCCGGATGACCTTCGCCGAGCTACCCAAGACTGCGGCTCACCTGTTCATAGGTGTCGCGCGACAGCTTGGGCGCGGCGGCGATCCGCTCCAGTTGCGCCTTCATCAGCGCCGACCGCTTCGGCTCGATCCGCCGCCAGCGGCCCAGCTGCGGCACGAAGCGCGCCGCTGTCTGCGGGTTGATCGGGTCGAGCTCCAGGATCACGTCGGCGATCAGGCGATAGCCTTCGCCGTCCTCTGCATGGAAGGCGTGGGGGTTATAGGCAAAGGCCATGTACAGCGAACGCACGCGGTTCGGGTTCTTCAGGGTGAAATCGGGATGGTCCGCCAGCGCCTTCACGTGCTCGATTGTCTTGGGGTGCATGGAGCTGGCCTGCAGCGCGAACCACTTGTCCACCACCAGCGCATTGCCCTGGTAGCGGTTGTAGAAATCCAGCAGGGCATTGGTGCGTTCGATGCCGTCCATGCCGGTGAGCACCATCAGCGCGCCTTGCCGGTCGGTCATGTTGTTCGCGCCGTTGTACTGTTCCCACGCCAGCTTGCGGCCGGCATCGGGATTTCCCGCTGCCAGGTACAGCAAGGCCTGCGTCTTCACCTTGCGTGCGCCGCGCGCCTGGGCGGACAGGCTGTAGGGTACGCCAGCGGCGCGGGCATAGAGTGCGGAAAACTCGGCTTCGAGCGCGGAGCCGAGCGCTGCGCGCAAGGCCTGGCGTTCCGTGTGGATACGGCCCGGGTCGGCCACCGCCATGGTCTCTGCCAGGTAGGTCTCGCTCGGCAGCACCAGCAGTTCGCCGCGCATCAGGTCGTCCAGGCTGTCGTCTTCCAGCACCGCCCTCATCGCGCCGCCGATGGCGTTGCGCGCCTTGTTCCTCGCGGCCTCGTCCAGCGCCCCTCCGACCGCCTGCTTCAGGTGGGTGACGACGAGGTCCTGCAAGGCCTCGTACCGGGCGAAGGGATCGTCGTCGTGCGCCGCGAGGAAAACGAGGTCTTCGGTGGACACCTCGCGCTCGATCACCACCGGGGCCGAGAAGGTACGGTTGATCGACAGCACGGGCTTTTCGGCAAAGCCTTCGAACACGAAGCTGGCCTCGGCGCTGTCGAGCACGACCAGTTCCTCACCCTTGTGCGTGCCACTCGCGCGGTCGAACAGCGCCAGCTTGAGCGGGATCGGCATGGGTTGCTTGTCGGGCTGGCCAGGCGTGGGCGGCACTTGTTGCGACAGGTGCAGCGTGGCGGTGTCGCCTTCGTGCTCCAGCCGCACGGTCACTTTCGGCGTGCCCGCTTGGGAGTACCACAGGCGGAACCGGGTGAGGTCCATCCCCGCCCCATCTTCGATCGCCTTGACGAAATCCTCGCAAGTTGCGGCCTCGCCGTCGTGGCGCTCGAAATAGAGGTCGGTGCCCTTCCGGAACCGCTGCTCCCCGCACATGGTGCGCATCATGCGGATGACTTCGGCGCCCTTGTTATAGACCGTGGCGGTGTAGAAATTGCTGATCTCGCGGTAGCTGTCGGGCCGGATCGGGTGCGCCAGCGGGCCGGAGTCTTCGGGGAACTGCGCCCCGCGCAAGATCCGCACGTCCTCGATCCGCTTCACCGGCTCCGATCCCATGTCCTGCGAAAACAGCTGGTCGCGCAGCACGGTGAAGCCTTCCTTCAGGCTCAGCTGGAACCAGTCGCGACAAGTCACGCGGTTGCCCGACCAGTTGTGGAAGTATTCGTGCGCGATCACGCCTTCGACGCCGTCGAAATCGCCATCGGTGGCGGTGTCCTCGTCCGCCAGCACGTATTTCGTGTTGAAGACGTTGAGGCCCTTGTTTTCCATCGCCCCCATGTTGAAATCGCTGACGGCGACGATGTTGAACAGGTCGAGGTCGTATTCGCGGCCGAACACCTCCTCGTCCCATTTCATGCTCTTCTTGAGCGATTCCATGGCGTGGCCGGTGCGCTCGAGGTCACCTTCGCGCACGTAGATGTTCAGCGTGACTTCGCGCCCGCTCATGGTGGTGAAGCTGTCGGTATTGGCAACAAGCTGGCCCGCGACCAGCGCGAACAGGTAGCTGGGCTTGGGCCAGGGATCGTGCCATTCGGCCCAGTGCGTGCCGTCCTCGTTCGCACCGCTGGCGATCAGGTTGCCGTTGCACAGCAGCAACGGGAAGGTTGCGGCATCGCCTTGCATCTTTACCCGGTAGGTGGAGAGCACATCTGGCCGGTCGGGGAAGAAGGTGATGCGGCGGAAGCCCTCGGCCTCGCACTGGGTGCACAGCATTCCGTCACTGGCATAGAGGCCCATCAGCTGGGTGTTGGCCGACGGGTCGATCTCTGTGGACACGGTGATCTCGTGCGCATCGCCCGGCAGGGTGATGATGAGGTCGTCGTCGTCCATCGCCCAACTGGTGCTGGGTTCGCCGTCGACCGTAACCGACAGCACCTCCAGCCCGTCGCCGTTCAGGCGGATGGTGTTCGAGCGATCTGCCTTGGCATTGCGCGCCACTGTCAGCGTGGCGACCACGCGCGTGGCCTCGATCCCGAGGTCGAAATGCAGGCTGACTTCGGGCACCAGCCAGGGGAAGGGCCGGTAATCCTCGCGCCGGATCACCGGCGGATCGTGCGGTGTGGGCGCGGCATCGGCCAGCTGCGGATTGTCTTCGGGCGTTTCGGGTGTGCGTGCGATATCCATGGGCAATCACTTGGGTCCTTATATTCAGCCTGTCGAGAGGCTAAACGCACCACATGGCGCATCTGTTCATTTTCGGTCTCGGATATACGGCAAAACGCATCGCGGCGAGAGCGCGGTCGCTGGGCTGGGAGGTTTCCGCAACGGGATCGGACGGCGACCTCGATTTTGCCAACGAGACGGCCGTGACCCGGCGGCTGGATTCGGCGACGCATGTCCTTTCATCCGTGCCGCCAGAGCGCGAGAGCGGCGCAGACCCGGTGCTGCATGCCTATGGTCACGCGCTGGATCGGCAATGGCTCGGCTACCTGTCGTCTACCGGGGTCTACGGGGACACAAAGGGGGCCTGGGTCGACGAAAGCGCACCTACGGGCGCCGGCAGGCGCTCTGCACGGGCGGATTGCGACGCGGCATGGCTGGATCGCAACGCGCGGGTATTCCGCCTGCCGGGAATCTACGGCCCGGACCGCAGCGCCTTCGATCGCATCAGGGCAGGCAAGGCGCACCGGATCGACTTGCCGGGGCAAGTCTTCAGCCGGGTGCATGTGGACGATATCGCCAGCGGGGTGATGGTTGCGCTGACCAGCGATGGACCCGCCGGGGCCTACAACCTCGGCGATGACCTGCCGACCAGCCAGAACGCGGTGATCGAATACGCCTGCCAGTTGCTGGGCGTGGAGCCGCCGCCCTTGCAGAGCGTCGAGGAAGCAGGCCTCTCGCCCATGGCGCGCGGCTTCTATGCCGAAAATCGCCGGGTGGCCAATGGCAAGGCGAAGCGGGTGCTGGGCTGGCAGCCGCTATATCCCACCTATCGCGAAGGCCTCGCCAGTCTCGCCTAGTCGGCCGCGCTGTCATCGATCGGGTGACGCAGGCTTGCCGATTGCTGCACCTGCACGCCTTTCTGCCGCCGTGCGCGCAGTGCCAGCACCATGCCGAGCAGCGCCAGCCCCATCCCCGTCGCCGTCAGCCAGGTCCAGCGATAGCCTTCGAACAGCGTCGAGAGCAGCATGGCGACCGAAATCGTGATGATCGAGTTGTAGGCCGTGCGCCCCGCGCCGATCTCGCGCACCAGGTTGTAGTGCAGCGGGAAGGTGACCACAGATCCCACCAGCGCAAGGTAGACGATGCCGCCCCAGTAGCTCGCGCCGCCGGGCACGGGCGGCGGCCCGGCGGTAACCCAGGCAAAGCCGAGATCGAACAGCGTGCCATAGAGCATGGCCCAGGCCAGCAGGCTGACCATCGGCACGCCGCGTCCGGTGGGATTGGCCTGGATCACGTTGGCCACCGATGCGGCCAGGATGCCGACAATCGCCAGCATGATACCCAGCCCCACGTTGCCGCCGATCACCCCGGCATCGGGATTGGCCTGCCATTCGTGCCACAGCAGGAAGCTGACGCCCACGATCGCCACTGCGCTGCCCAGCACGAAGCCGCCCTGCACCCGCTCGCCCAAAAAGACCCGCGCGAACACGGCGTTGGGCACCATCAGCAGCGCGAACATCATCGCGACCACGCCCGAGGTGACGTAAAGCTCCGAATGGTAGACGAACAGGAAGTTGCCGCTGAACTGCGCCAGCCCAACGCCCACCGCCAGCAGCTGTTCGGAGCGATTGAGCCGCAGCCGCCGCCGCATCAGCGTGGCGACCAGGAACAGCGCCGGGGTGGCCAGCGCAAAGCGATAGAACACCGACCAGGCGGCAGGCACGCCGTCGATCTGGCCGGTGATGACGAACCAGGTCGATCCCCAGATCGTGCCGGTCAGCACGAACGGCAGGATCACCCGCCATCTCAGCATGTCGGACTGGGCTGCGCTCACGGGGTTCTCACAGCGCGGCGATGGCCTTGCCCAGCGCTTGCGCATGGGCGGGATCGGTGGCCCAGCTGGTGACGAGGCGCACGCAGGCCTCGTCCCAGTCGTAGAAGGCAAAGCCTTGCGCCCGCAGCGCGGCGCGTTCCTCTGCATTCACCGCCACGAACAGCTCGTTGGCTTCGGCCGGGTAAAGCAGGCGATCACCCGCCGCCACGGCAATTTCCGCAGCCGCTGCATTGGCCGCGCGGGCATTCTCCAGCCACAGGTCGTCATCCAGCATGGCGAGGATCTGCGCCGCGAGATAGCGCCCCTTGCTTTGCAGGTGGCCCGCGCGCTTGCGGCGGTAGCGGATCATCTCGGCCTTTTCGGTGTCGAACAGGATCACCGCTTCGGCACCCATGCCGCCGTTCTTCACGAAGCCGAAGCTGAGCGCGTCGACCGGCCGGGCCACTTCGGCAGGTGCGGCATCGAGGAAGGCGCAGGCATTGCCGAACCGCGCGCCGTCCATGTGCAAGCCCAGTCCGTGATCCTTCGCCAGCGCGCCGATGGCGGCAAGCTCGTCCGGACGGTAGACCATGCCGTATTCGCTCGCCTGGGTGATCGAAATCGCTTGCGCAGGCACCTGATGCACGCCGCGGGTGATGCCTGCCAGCACCTCGCCAATCGCCTCCGCGCTCAGCTTCGCACCTGCGCCCGGTGCCAGCAGCAGCTTTGCCCCGTGCAGGTAGAAGCCCGGCGCGCCGCATTCGTCCATCTCGATATGCGCCTCTTCATGGCACACCACGCCGCCGTGCGGATCGACCATCGTGGCCAGCGCCAGGCAATTGGCCGCCGTGCCCGTCGCCACCCACAGCGCCGCACATTCGCGCCCGAACAACGCAGTGAAACGCGCATCGAGCTCGCGGCTCAGCGCGTCGGTGTCATAAGGCGTATCGGGCGCGTCGGCGGCGCGCATGGCCTCCCACAGGCGGGGATGGACGGGGGCTGCATTGTCGGACAGGAATTGCATCGCGGAACGCCATGGCCTTGGCCAGCGTTCAGCGCAAGAAGGAGAAATTGATGGCCAAGATCGCAATCGACGATGAAACGACCCATGGCGCCTATCGCATGGAGGTGGAAGGCAGCGCAGAGCCGGCGGAACTGACATGGCGCGCACGGGGCAAGGCCCGCATCGCCAACCATACCTTCACCCCGCCCGCGGCGCGCGGCAAGGGCATTGCCCGCGAACTGGTCGAGTTCATGATTGCCGACGCGCGCGACAAGGGCTTCACCATCGTTCCGCAATGCTCCTATGTCGCGGCACAGTTTCGCAGGCACCCGGAATGGGCAGACGTGCGCGCCGACAGCGCGAGCTGAGCGGCAAGCATCAGGAAAACAGCGCTTTTTTCGGAACATCGCTGTGGGGGCAAGCATTGATTGGGTGAACAGGCCGATGGCGTCGCTCGACGCGCGGCAGCTTCCGCTCCCCGCCCTTTGCGGGTCGCAGCGTTCCTGCCGCGAAGGCAATCTTCCGGGACAGTTCCCGGCGACCCGATAGCCCGCCGTCCCGTCATCGGCTCCAACCCGAAGGAGGAGCTTCATGACCCAGACGCAAACCTTGAAAACCCGCAACGACTTTTCCGACACCGAGCTGGAGCGCCGCGCGCAATTCGACCGCTCGCGCCCGCTCGAGCGCGACGAGACCCATAACCTGATCTCGTCGAGCAAGGTCGAGGGCACTGCGGTATACGCAACCGATGGCGAAAAGCTGGGCTCGATCGATCACGTGATGATCGGCAAGCGGTCCGGACGTGCCGAATATGCGGTGATGAGCTTCGGCGGTTTCCTGGGCATCGGCGAGGATTACCATCCCGTGCCGTGGGATGCCCTGGACTACGACACCGAACGCGGCGGCTATGTCGTCAATATCGACAAGTCCCGCCTCGCAAATGCACCGTCATACGCTCGCGATGCGCAGCCGATGTTCGACAGGCAATACGGTGAAACCGTCTATGCCTATTATGGCTTGGTCTACTGATCGCTGACCGAGACGGACACGAGCAAAAGGCCCCGGCGTGCGCCGGGGCCTTTTCTCGTTGCGCGAAATCAGCGCGGCAGGTGCGCGAAGTCGACTGCGGCAATCGAATCGAGAACGGCGGCGCGCATCGCCCGCGCATCGTCCAGGCTCAGCCCACGGAACGACAGCCGCCCGCCTGCCAGGCCAAAGCGCAAGGTGCAGTACCCGCGCCTGCGTGCCAGCGGCCCCTGTGCGATCTCGACCGAATGCAGCTTTACCCGGTTGGCGATCTGCCAGCGCGGCGCCAGCCAGCCCACGCGGCTCATCACCTGTTGCGGATCCAGCGCATGACGCACGAAGCGCCAGAGGAAATACTCGCCGACCACCAGCACCCCGGCCAGCGCCGCCAGCAGCAGGCCGACCAGGGTATAGCCCAGCACGATAGCTGCCATTGCCGCCGCGCCCGGAACCAGCGCCTGCAACACTGCCCGGTCAAAGTAATAGTCGGCGCTGGCGCGGTGCCAGTCCGCACTTTCGCCGGGCAGGGTAAAGCCCGCTTCGCGCGCAATCGGTGCAATCTCTTCCATCTTCGCAAAGGGCGCGACGTCGTGGTTGGCGCTGCCCGCATCCTGCGCCAGGCTGATGAAAGACAGGCCATACCAGCCGAACCGGCGACGGATTATCCCGGTTTTCAGCACCAGGGCCTGCACGCGGTGGACGGGCATCACCACGTCGGTCCTGGTCAGCAGGCCGCGGCGCCTGCGAAAGCCCTTGGCCGTGCGGTCCAGCCGGAATTGCCAATCCTGTACGAAGGTGCGCACCACGCCCGAAGCCATGCCCACCACCACCACGGCGACAACGGCATAGGCAATGGCGGCGATCTGCGCGACGAGGGTGTACCCGGCCAGCGCGTCGCCCGCCTGGGCAATCGTGTCCTGCCGGAACAGGTCCGCCAGGTAATCCCACAGGTCGAACGGCAGCAGGAACTCGAACTGCTGCAGCGCGCCGATCAAGACGGCGAATACCACCAGCGAGAAGTTGAACAGGCCGAATACGAACAGTCGCCTGGTATCCATCGCGAACAGCGTTTCGCCAGTCGGCTCCGCAGCGGGTTCGCCCGCTTCGCCTGCTGCGGCAACGGCAGGCGCGGCGGTCTCGCCTTCCACTAGGGCCCGCACCGTTTCGCGCAGCTTCTCGCCTTCGGCTTCGGAAACGTAGGAGAGCTTCAGCTCCTCCTTGCCGCCGGCGCCGGTTTCGAACTTCACTTCGACCAGGCCCAGCAGGCGCGGAATCAGCTTCTGTTCGAGGCTGACATCCTGGATTCGCTCGTACGGGACAGAGCGCGCCTGGCGGCTGAGGATGCCCTGCTCCACCCGCACGTCGGCCTCGCCCACGCGGTAACGCAGCCGCACCCAGCCAAGCCATGCGCCCAGCAGGTTGACACCGATGATCACGACCAGAACCGGAATGATCCACGGCGCGATCTCGGCAAACTTTTCCGAGTCCTGCGTGCCTGCGCCAAAGATCACGAAAGCCGCAGGCACGATCGCGCTGCCCAGCGTGCGCAGCATCTGCACAGCCATCGACAGCGGGTTCACCCGCAGCCACTCGTGCATTTCCACCTCCGGCGTGGAGGCGTTGTCCGTAGCGTCCGCTTCGCTCACAGCGATTCGCGCTTCACATGGGCGCGAATCGCCTCGCGCATGGTGATCGCATTGTCATGCGCCAGCCCAGGCAGCGTGACGGAGGCATTGTGCGTGCCCGCCGTGTGCAGGATCAGCCGGGCAATGCCGAACATGCGCTCCAGCGGGTTCTGCTCCACGTCCAGGTGCTGCACCCGGCTGAACGGCACGACGGTATCGGCGTGGAACATCACGCCCTTGACCACGCGCAGCCGGTCGTCGCTGATATGATAGCCGCGACTGCGATAACGTTTCATCGGCAGGTAGAAGACCAGCACCAGCGCCGCAATCGCCAGCGCGATACCGGGCACCCACGCCGGAACCTCCGCAGCGACATACAGCGCAATGCCGGCGATCAGCAGCGGGATAAGCGCCAGCACCCCCTCGATCCGCATGACCGTGGAGTAGGAGGGATCGAGCTTGGTGAGCGGTTCTGTGTCCATAAGGTGCATTATAGGGGCAACACACTTTCTTTGAAAGCCCTCAGGAGCCGGGCGGGGCGCGTCCGCGCCCCTTGGCTCCTCGTAAAAGCTCGGGCGGGCGTTCGCCCTTGCGGGCTGCTGATCGCAGCCCGTTTCCAGTGCCTTGCTTCTCGATTGGCGCATCTCTCGGTCGCGACCAGCGACCGAGAGCAAGCGAACGCGCAGCCCGCAGGTGCCCCGAAATGAAGGCGAAGCCGAATGAAGGGAATAGCACCGAGGACGTTTTCGCGGAGGCGAAAACGAAAAGCAAAAATGGTGCTGCTGGGGAGGATTGAACTCCCGGCCTCACCCTTACCAAGGGTGCGCTCTACCACTGAGCTACAGCAGCATCCGGGCCCGAAGGCGAAACAGGTGTCGCCGGGCAGGCGCGCGCTATTGTCGCCAGCTACGCGAAAGTCAAGCCAAGCTTGAGTGAAGGCGCGCCTTGCGCCAATTATGTGGCCCATGAGCAAGGATTTGTCCCGCGAAGAACGCCTCGCCGCGCAGCTGCGCGCGAACCTGAAACGGCGCAAGGCGCAAAAGCGGGCGATGGCGCCCGCCGCCGACCCCGGCGGGGACGCCGATTCGCAAGACCTTTCCAATCGCGCCGACGAGGGCTAGGGCGCGGCCTCCTGCTACACGAAGAGAGAGACGACCCGTGCCCAAGCTGATCCTCGTCCGTCATGGCCAGAGCGAATGGAACCTCGCCAACCGGTTCACCGGCTGGTGGGATGTCGACGTCACCGAAAAGGGCGTGGAAGAAGCGATCGCTGCAGGAAAGCTGCTGAAGGAAAAGGGCGTGCTGCCCACTGTCGCCTTCACCAGCGTGCAGAAACGCGCGATCAAGACGCTACACCTGGCGCTGGAATATTGCGACCGGCTGTGGATCCCGGAAACCAAGGACTGGCGCCTGAACGAACGCCACTATGGCGGCCTTACCGGCCTCAACAAGCGGGAAACGCGCGAGAAGCACGGCGACGAGCAGGTCCACATCTGGCGCCGCAGTTTCGACGTGCCGCCGCCGCCGATGCCCAAGGACGACCAGTACGATCCGGGCAACGATCCGCGCTACGAAGGTATCGACGTGCCGCAGACCGAAAGCCTGAAGCTGACGATCGAGCGCGTGCTGCCCTATTGGCAAAGCGACATCCTGCCCAAGCTGGCGGCGGGCGAGACGGTGATCATCTCCGCCCACGGCAACAGCTTGCGCGCGCTGGTGAAGCACCTGTCGAACATCTCCGACGACGAGATTACGCGCCTCGAAATCCCCACCGGCCAGCCGATCATCTACGAATTCGACGGCCTCGCCCCCTCGGGCGAGCGCTATTACCTGAAGGACAGCTGAGCTTATGAGTGCTCCCGTCGCAATCGTCCCGGTCGCAATCGTCATGGGCAGCCAGTCGGACTGGCCCACCATGCGCAAGGCCGCAGAAGTGCTGGACCAGTTGGGCGTCGCCTACGACGCGCGCATCGTCTCCGCTCACCGCACGCCGGACCGGCTGCACGCTTTCGGCAAGCATGCGGCGGAGGAAGGGTTCAAGGTGGTGATCGCCGGTGCGGGCGGGGCAGCGCACCTGCCCGGCATGATTGCCGCGCTCACCCACCTGCCGGTGCTGGGCGTGCCGGTGCAAAGCCGCGCGCTTTCCGGCCTCGATAGCCTGCTGTCAATCGTGCAGATGCCCGCCGGCGTGCCCACCGCCACGCTGGCCATCGGCGAAGCCGGCGCGACCAATGCGGGAATCCTGGCTGCCTCGATCCTGTCGCTGGGCGACGATGCGCTGGCCGAACGCCTGCAGGCCTTCCGCCAGGCGCAGACCGACAAGGTGGCCGAAAAGCCATCCGACGACGCATGAGCGCACTTCCTCCCGGCTCCACCATCGGTATCCTCGGCGGCGGGCAGCTGGGCCGCATGCTGGCCATGTCTGCCGCGCAGCTGGGCTACCATTGCCATATCTACGCGCCCGAGCGCGAAAGCGTGGCGGCGGAAGTCTCTGCGAAATTCACCAATGCCCAATGGCACGATTCCGAAGCACTGATCGGCTTCGCGCGCGATTGCCAGGTCATCACCTACGAGTTCGAGAACGTGCCCGTCGCGCCGCTAAGCAAGCTGCCGCAGGAACTGCTGGCGCCCGGCACCCGCGCGCTGGAAGTGGCGCAGGACCGGGTGCGCGAAAAGCGCTTCATCGAGGAAGCAGGCGGGCGCCCGGCGGAGTTCGCAGCGGTGGGGCACGATAGCGAACTGGCTGACGCGGTGGACCGCATCGGCGTGCCCGGCATCCTGAAAACGCGCCGCGACGGCTATGACGGCAAAGGCCAGTGGGCGATCAATTCCAGCGCCGATGCACAGGGCGTACGCATTCCCGAAAGCGGCTGCGTCTACGAAGCGCGCCTGAATTTCGAGTGCGAGTTCTCGGTCATCCTCGTGCGCGGGCGCGACGGCGAAGTGCGCTTCTGGGATTCGACTCGCAACAAGCACACCGATGGCATCCTCTCGCACTGCGAACTGCCCGCGCCAGCCATCGTCGGCGAGCAAGTGGATGCCGCGCGCGACATGGCGGCCAGGGTGGCCAAAGCGCTTAACTACGTCGGCGTGCTGACGCTGGAATTCTTTGCCACCGCCAATGGCCCCGTCTTCAACGAAATGGCCCCGCGCGTGCACAATTCGGGTCACTGGACGATCGAGGGCGCGGTCACCAGCCAGTTCGAAAACCACATCCGCGCCATTTGCGGCCTGCCGCTGGGCGAGACCGAAAGCCTGGCGACCAGGATCGTGATGGACAACCTGATCGGCGAGCAAGCGCTCGACCTGGTCGGCCACCTGTCCGACACCCGCGCGCACGTGCACCTCTATGGCAAGTCCGAAGCGCGCGCGGGGCGCAAGATGGGCCATATTACGCGGGTGGGATGACCATGGCAGACATGCTCTTCATCGTGGCCCGGGCAACCAATGGCGTGATCGCCAAGGACGGCGATGTGCCCTGGCAGATCAGCGAAGACCTGAAACGGTTCAAGAAACTCACCATCGGCAAGCCGATGATCATGGGGCGCAAGACTTTCGAGGCGCTGCCGGGCGTTTTGCCAGGGCGGCGGCATATCGTGCTGACCCGGCAGCAGGACTGGCAGGCCGAGGGCGCGGAGGTCGCTCGGTCTGCCGAGCACGCGATGGAGATGGTGGGCGATGCCGACTGCTCGGTGATCGGCGGCGCGGAAATCTTCGACCTGTTCTGGGACCGGGCGACGACTTTCGAGCTGACCGAGGTTTTCGAGGACACGGTGGGCGAGGTTTCCATGCGCGGCCCGGCCGACGATCCGACCTGGCGCGAAGTGGCGCGTGAAAGCCGCCCGGCGGCAGACGGCTGGCCGCCCTACGATTTCGTCACCTTCGAGCGCGTGCCCGAGCGATGAAGCGGTTCGCCATCGGCTTTGGCGGGGTGCTGCTGGTGGCGCTGGTCGCCTTCTTTGCCTTCGCGCCCGGCATTGTCGAGCGCCAGCACAATGTGATCGACGGCCAGCCGCTGCCCGAAATTTCCGCCGAGGCGCAGGCACTGCACGACACGCTGACGATTGTCGATCTGCACGGCGACACCCTGCTGTGGCAGCGCGACATGCTCGATGCCGCAGACCGCGGCCATATCGACTTGCCGCGCCTTGAAGCGGGCAATGTCGCGCTGCAAGTGTTCTCCAGCGTCACCAAGACGCCGAAGAACATGAATTACGACAACAATTCGGACGACAGCGACAACATCACCCTGCTCGCCATCGCCCAGTTGCAGCCGCTGCGCACGTGGACCTCGCTGCTGGAGCGCACGCTGTGGCACGGCACGAAGCTGGAGCGCGCGGCGGCAGCGTCAGACGGTCGCCTCACGCTGGTGCGCACGGCCGCCGACATGGTGCCGGTACGCGCGCCCGACAGCGACGATCCGCCGGTCGCCGCCATGCTATCGGTCGAAGGGCTGCACGACCTTGAAGGCGATATCGATAACCTGCAGGTCCTTTACGATGCCGGCGTGCGCATGGCGGGGATCACCCATTTCTTCGACAACGAACTGGCTGGCTCTGCCCACGGGATCGAGAAGGGCGGCCTCACCCCCATGGGCCGCGAGGCGGTGCAGCGGATGGAAGCCATGGGCATTATCGTCGACATTGCCCATTGCAGCCACCGGTGCGTGGCCGAGGTGCTGGGCATGGCCAGGCGGCCCGTCGTCTCCAGCCACGGCGGGGTGCAGGCAACCTGCCCCGGCGTGCGCAACCTGACCGACGAGGAACTGCGTGGCGTCGCGGCAACGGGCGGGATCGTGGGCATCGGCTACTGGCCCGATGCGGCCTGCGGCACCGCGCCTGCCGATATCGTGCGCGCCATGCGCCACGTGCGCGACCTTGTCGGGGTGGAGCATGTGGCGCTGGGTAGCGATTTCGACGGCTCCGTCACCACCCGCTTCGATACTGCGCAGCTGGTGCAGGTGACGCAGGCGCTGATGCAGGATGGCTGGAGCGAGGAAGAGATTCGCGCGGTGATGGGCGGCAATGCCCTGCGCGTGCTGGAAAACGGCCTTGAACCGATGAGGCAGCCCGCCGCATGACGCGCCTTTCCCACCGTGATCCCATGCCGGAAAATCTGCGCGGCGCGATTGTGGCGCTGGGCAATTTCGACGGGTTCCACCTCGGCCACCAGCACGTGGTGCGCGCAGCGGTGGAATGGGCACGCAAAGAAGGCCGCCCGGCCATTGTCGCCACTTTCGATCCGCACCCGGTGCGCCATTTCGCTCCGCACGTGCCGCCCTTCCGCCTTACCACGCTGGAACAGCGGCACGAGCTGTTCCGCGAAGCCGGTGCCGACGCCATGCTGGTGTTCGAATTCGACGACGATCTTGCCGCGATGAGCGCCGATGCTTTCGTGCGTGACCTGCTGGGCATCCATATCGTCGCGGCGGGCGTGGTGACAGGCGAGGACTTTACCTTCGGCAAGGGGCGCGGCGGCAATGTGCAGGTGCTGCGCGATGTCGGCGCGACTTGCGGCATCACCGCACGTGCCATCGCGCCCGTCACCGAAGGCGGGCAGGTAGTCTCCTCCAGCCGCATCCGCGATGCGCTGAAAGCAGGCGAATGCGACGTGGCGGCACGGCTGCTGACTCGCCCTTTCACCGTGCGCGGCGAAGTGATCCACGGCGACAAGCGTGGGCGCGAGCTGGGCTATCCCACCGCCAATCTCGACATGGGCGCCTACCTGCGCCCGCGCTTCGGCATCTATGCCGTGACCGGGCGACTCCTCACCACCGGGCAGGAACTGAAAGGCGCGGCCAACCTTGGCGTGCGGCCCAGCTTCGATCCGCCAAGGGAACTGCTGGAGCCCTATTTCTTCGACTTTTCCGGCGACCTTTACGGACAGGAGATCGAAGTGGCCTTCCGCCATTTCCTGCGGTCCGAAGCGAAGTTCGACCGCCTCGATGCCCTGAAAGCGCAGATGGAAGAGGATTGCGACCGGGCGCGCGACCTTCTAGGTGCCGCCCAAACAGATTGAGTTCGCGATGACCGACGAGACAGCCAAGCGGGATTACCGGGACACCGTCTTCCTGCCCAAGACCGATTTTCCGATGAAGGCCGGGCTCCCGCAGAAGGAGCCGGGCATCCTTGCGCGCTGGGAAGAGCAGGGGCTCTACCAGCAGCTGCGCAAGGCGCGTGCGGGGCGAGAGAAATTCATCCTGCATGACGGCCCGCCCTACGCCAACGGCAACATCCACATCGGCCACGCGCTTAACAAGGTGCTGAAGGACGCCGTTGTCCGCACGCAGAGCCTGCTGGGCAAGGATGCGCCTTACGTTCCCGGCTGGGACTGCCACGGCCTGCCGATCGAATGGAAGATCGAGGAAAAGTACCGCAAGAAGAAGAAGAACAAGGACGAGGTTCCGGCACACGAATTCCGCCAGGAATGTCGCGAATACGCCGCCGAATGGGTGGCCGTGCAGAGCGAGCAGTTCAAGCGGCTGGGCGTGATGGGCGAGTGGGACAAGCCCTACCTGACCATGGCCCCCGAGGCCGAAGCGGGCATCGTTGCCGAGCTGCTGAAGTTCGCCGAAAGCGACCAGCTCTATCGCGGCGCGAAGCCGGTGATGTGGTCCCCGGTCGAAAAGACCGCGCTGGCCGAGGCCGAAGTCGAGTACGAGGATATCGTCTCGACCCAGATCGACGTGGCGTTCGAGATTGTCGAATCTCCCATCGATGAACTCGTCGGCGCGCATGCGGTGATCTGGACGACCACGCCGTGGACAATCCCGGTTAACCAGGCTTTGGCCTATGGGCCGGATGTTGAGTATGTGCTGGTCGGTCTCGATGCCAAGCCGGAAGGCTATGGTGCAGGCTCGCATCCCTCGAGCGAACCGGGCACGCGTTCACAAGTAGGGCGGCAGATGATCGTGGCGGAACCGCTTGTCGAACAAGTCATCGCTCGCATGAAAGCCCTCGTCCACGCCAAGGTCGAAGAGAGCGACGGCGGTGATGAGAATTTGCTGGTGCCGCATATCCTGAAGCGGTTCAAAGGCTCCGAGCTCGCCGGCACCAGGGTGTTGCACCCGATGCACAAGCTCGGCGGGTTCTTCGCCGAGCCGCGTCCGATGCTGCCCGGCGACTTCGTCACCACCGATGCGGGTACGGGTATCGTCCACATGGCGCCCGACCATGGCGAGGACGACTTCGACCTGTGCAAGGCGCACGGCATTACGCCCAAGTTCGTGGTCGACGACGATGGCCGCTACCGCGAGGACTGGGGCTGGTTACCTCGGACGGATGAGCGGTCCGGATCGGTTATCAACCCCAAGTTCAACGCGCCTGACGGGCCGATCTGTTCGGACCTCAGGGAAGCTGGAGCTTTGCTCAGCGCATCCGCAGACTATCAACATAGTTATCCACACAGCTGGCGCTCGAAAGCCAAGGTGATCTTCCGCTGCACGCCGCAGTGGTTCGTGCCTATGGACAAGCCGCTGGGCACTTTCGACTATCCGGTGGCGATGGAAAGCCCCATCGGCGGCGCCGTGGCGCTCGCCACGCAGGCCGATCACACCGCCACCCTGCGGCAGACGGCCATGGCGGCAATCGAAGAAACCCGGTTCGTTCCGGCCAAGGGCAAGAACCGTATCGGTTCAATGGTCGAGGGCCGCCCCGACTGGGTGCTCTCGCGCCAGCGCGCCTGGGGCGTGCCGATCACGTTGTTCGTCAACCGTGAAAGCGGCGAATACCTGGTCGACAAGGCGGTGAACCGGCGCATCATCGAAGCCATCAGGCAGGACGGCGTCGATGCCTGGAGCCAGGAAAACGCCGCCCAGTTGCTCGGCCCCGACTACGCGGTCGAGGACTACGAGATGGTCACCGACATTCTCGACGTGTGGTTCGATTCGGGCTCCACCCACGCCTTCGTGCTGGAATCGGGCACGTGGCCCGACCTGCAATCGCCCGCCGACCTCTACCTCGAAGGCAGTGACCAGCACCGCGGCTGGTTCCAGTCCTCGCTGCTGGAAAGCTGCGCCACGCGCGGCCGTGCGCCCTACAAGCAGGTGCTCACTCACGGCTTCACCATGGCCGCCGACGGTCGCAAGATGTCCAAGAGCCTCGGCAACACCATCGACCCGCTGAAGGTGATGCAGGAATACGGCGCCGACATCATCCGCCTGTGGGCGCTTTCGGTCGACTACACCGAAGACCACCGGATCGGCCCGGAAATCCTGAAAGGCGTGGCCGACCAGTACCGCAAGCTGCGCAACACCTTCCGCTACATGCTCGGCGCGCTGGGTGGCTTCGAGGAGAGCGAACGCGTCAGCGTGGCCCACATGCCCGAACTGGAGCGCTACGTCCTTGCGCTGCTGGGCGAGCTCGACAGCAAGCTGCGCACCCACGTCGATAACTACGATTTCGACGCCTACACCCGCGCGCTGGTGGATTTCATGAACGAAGACCTCTCGGCCTTCTTCTTCGATATCCGCAAGGACCGGCTCTATTGCGATGCGCCCGCCAGCGTGGAGCGCCGCGCCTATCGCACCGTGCTGGACGTACTGTTCGGCGCCCTGATCCGTTACGCCGCGCCGGTGCTGGTGTTCACCGCCGAGGAAGTGTGGTCCACGCGCCACCCGGAAGGCGGCAGCGTGCACCTGCTGGAATGGCCGGAAATCCCGGCAGTCGAGGCGGACGGCGAGCGGTGGGATGCCTTGCGCTCTCTGCGCGAACGCGTGATGGAAGCGATCGAGCCGCTGCGGCGCGAGAAGACCATCCGGTCGGGCCTCGAAGCCGAAGTGAAAGTGCCCGCCAAGGCCGTGCCCGAAGGCTTCTCGCCTGGCGACCTTGCCGAGCTGTTCATCACCGGTACCGTTACGCTGGGCGATGCCGACGCTATTACCGTCACCAAGTCCGGCGACGCCAAGTGCGGCCGCTGCTGGCGCCTGTTGCCCGAGGTAGCCGAGGACGGCGACCTGTGCGGTCGCTGCGAAGAGGTCGTAGCCGAACTGGGCGCCGCGCAATGAGCGGCCTTGCCAAATCCCGCATGATCGGCCTGCTGCTGGCGCTGGCGATCTTTGCCGTGGACCAGTGGGTCAAGACATTCGTGGTCGAGGACCTCGGCCTTGTCCACGTGGGCGACCATTACCCGCTGCTGCCGTTCTTCGATCTCACCCGCACCAATAACTATGGCGTTTCGCTGGGCATGTTCGAAGCCACCAGCATGGAAATGCGCTGGATCCTGGTCGGCGTCACCGCGCTGATCGCGATTGGTGTGCTGGTGTGGATGATGCGCGAAAGGCTGCTCGGCGAAATCGTGGCGCTGGCCATGGTACTGGGCGGGGCGCTGGGCAATATCGTCGACCGCTTCCAGTATGGCTATGTCATCGACTATGCCGACTTCCACATCGGCACCTTCCGCCCCTTCCTGATTTTCAACATTGCCGACGCGGCGATTACACTTGGCGTGGTGTTTATCCTTGCCCGCGCCTTGTTCATGCGCGAGAAACCGTCCAATGAGCAGGACGCTGCTGCACCCGAACAGACCGAAGGCCAGTGAGCCCGGAGAATTGAAGACCATGACCAAGATCACCAGCGCTATCATCGCCAGCGCCGCCGCGCTTGCCCTCACCGCTTGTGGCGGCATCAACATCGCGCGCGAGCGGCCGGACGAGTTCGCCGTGCAGCGCCAGGCACCGCTGGTGATCCCGCCCGATTTCCACCTTGTCCCGCCTGCACCCGGCGCCCCGCGCCCGGCCGAAGGCACCGCCTCGCAGCAGGCGCTGGAAGCCCTGTTCGGCGGCAGCGCCCCGCGCAGCGATATCGAGACCAGCGCGCTCGACCAGGCCGGCGACGCCGCCCCGGGCATCCGTTCGGCCATCGGCGATGCGCAGACCTATACCGTGGACAAGGGCACCGCGACGCAGGCGATCATCGCTGCGCCGGAAGGTGACGGCCAGGCCGCGCGCGTGGTCATTCCCGGTTGAGACCGGGAATAACCACGCTTCATTTGTTTTAGTCCCTCAAGCGCCGGGCGCAGCGCGTCCGCGCTGCTTGGCTTTCGGCCTACCGGCCGGCCCGCAGTCGCGGGCTGTCGGTCGCTTGTCGCGACCGAGACTTTCGCAAAACTCCAATGAATGCGCTGAAAACGGTCGGCGCCTAGCCGATCGCAAGGGCGAACGGCCGCCCATAGTAACAGGCTGTCGTCGCCTTTCAGGCGCCGATACTTGCGCGAATTTCGAATTGGCGCGCTATTCTCGGTCGCGACCAGCGACCGACCGAGCGCGAACGCGCGAGCCGCAGGTGCCGCGCAGTCCGAAGGACGGAGCGAATAGCACCGAGGACGCACCCACGGAGGTGGGCGCATGAAACAAACTATTCCCGGCTCACCAGCAATTTATCGATCTTGCGGCCGTCCATGTCGACCACCTCGAACCGCCAGCCCTGGTCGTGGAAGTGTTCACCCTCCGCAGGCAGGTGCTTGAGCACGAACAGCGCGTAACCGGCGGCGGTCGCGAATTCCTTGTTCTCGGGGAAGTCGATATCCAGCCGCTCGGCCAGGGCATCGGCGGCCAGCGCGCCGGAGACGAGGAAGCTGCCATCCTCGCGCTCGGTGAACATCGGCGTATCGCCTTCGTCCTGGTGGCTGGCGAAGTCCCCGGCGATGGCAGAGAGCAGGTCTGCCGTCGTCACGATGCCGTCGAGGTGGCCGTACTCGTCGTGCACCATGGCCATGCCGGTGCCCGATTGCTGCAGCACCCGCAACGCGTCCATCGCATCGAGCTGGTCGGGCAGCACCTCGCTCTTGCGAATCAGGTCGGCCAGCACCACCGGCTGCCCGCCCACCAGCAGTGCCAGCACTTCGCGCACCTTCACCACGCCCAGCACCTTGTCGGGCGAGCTTTCTGCCACCGGCAGCAGCGAGTGCGGGGATGCCGCGATGGTGGCGCGGATCTGCTCCTCGTCGGCATCCGCGTCCAGCCAGTCCACCTCGGTACGCGGTGTCATCAGTTCGCGCACCGGCCTGTCGGCCAGCCGCATGATGCCGGAAAGGATGGCGCGCTCCTGCTCCTCGATCACGCCGGTGCGCGTGGCATCGGCGAAGATCATCTGCAGTTCCTCCGCCGTCAGGCGATGGTCGCCCTTGTTGCGGATGCCCATCGCCGACAGCAGCAGGCTGGACGAAGCATCGAGCAGCCACACGAACGGTGCCGCCACCCTGGCCAGCAGCGCCATGGGCCGCGCCATGACGATGGAAATCGGCGTTGCCGCGCGCAAGGCCAGTTGCTTGGGCACCAGTTCGCCCACCACCAGGCTGAAGAACGTGGTGAGGCCGATGACCAGCGTGAAACCGAGGTTGTAGGCCGTGCCCTCATCCATACCCAGCGCCGCCAGCCGTTCGCCCACTGGCTCGCCCAGGGTCGCCCCCGAGACCGCACCGGCAATGATGCCGATCAGGGTGATGCCGATCTGCACGGTGGAGAGGAACTTGCCCGGATCGGCAGCCAGCGCCATCGCGACTTCGGCGCTCTTGCTGCCTTTTTCGGCCGCCATCCGCAGGCGCGCGGTGCGGGCAGAGACGATCGCCAGCTCGGACATGGCAAAGACGCCGTTGAGCACGATCAGGAATGCGAGCGCGGCGAGGTAATGCCAGGGAAACGGGCTCATCAGGATTCCGGCGCTAGCAGGTTTCTCAGCGCCCGCAAAAGCCCTTGCAAGCATCCATTCACGGAACAGCCTTCACAAACCGGCGTTTAAAGGTTCAGATAGTGCGGCGCAGGCCTTGCGGGCCGGTGCCTATTCGGAGGAAGGACGTTATGAAAATCAAGAAGATGCTTGTCTCGACGACAGCCGCGGTCGCCCTGGTCGGCACCACCAGCGCCTGTGTCACCGACCCCAACACCGGCGAGCAACACATTTCGCGCACCGCCATCGGCGGTATTGGCGGGGCGGGCCTTGGCTACCTGCTGGGCGGCCTCGTGGGCGGCAAGACCGCGCGCATCGTGGGGGCAGGCATCGGTGCGGCAGCCGGCGGCTATGTCGGCTATCGCATGGACGAGCAGATTCGCGAGCTCGACGAGGTTACGGCGGGCACCGGGGTAGAGGTTTCCGAGACGCCCAACGGCGACGGTATCCTGGTGAACTTCCCGGATGTCACCTTCGCGGTGAACTCCACCACGATCTCGCCCATGATGCGCGATACGCTGGACGGCGTGGCACAATCGATGATCGACTATCCCAACTCGCTGATCGACGTAATGGGCCACACCGATTCGACCGGCAGCGAGCAGTACAACCTCGACCTGTCGCGTCGCCGCGCCGAATCGGTCGCCAACTACCTCGTCTCGCGTGGCGTCTCGCGCGCGCGCATCGAGACCATCGGCTATGGCGAGCAGTACCCGATCGCGGACAATTCCACCGAAGCAGGCCGGTCACAGAACCGCCGCGTGGAAATCCGCATCACGCCGATTACCGAAGAGGACGTGGAAGCGGCTTATTGATTTAGGCCCTCAGGCGCCGGGCGGACACCGTCCGGCGTCCTTGGCTACGCCCTACCGGGCGGCGCGCGTTGGTGCGCGGTGGCCTATGGCCATCTTCGGCTACGCCTTCGGTTCCGTCGCCTTTCAGGCGCCGATCCTGGTACTTCGCTGCGATGGAAGTTCTGGTCTCGGTCGCGACTAGCGACCGACCGACCGACCGAGCGCGAATGCGCGAGCCGCACGTGCCGCGCAGTCCGAAGGACGGAGCGAATAGCACCGAGGACGAAGCCGCGGAGGCGGCTTCGCAAACAAACAAGCCTACCCGTTCCCAACCAACCGCCTGGCGCGCTCGCCAAGGCGCTCCACCGCTGCGCTGTGGATCGCTGGCGCGCTGACCAGCAAGCCAAAGGCGCGGGGGTCGCGCTTGTTGTAGGCCAGCGGCTGGCCGAAGGCGTCGGTCACTGCAGCACCCGCCTCGCGCGCAATCAGCGCGGCAGCGGCGATATCCCACTCGAAACCCCAGCGCACTGTCGCCACCAGGTCTGCCCTGTCATCGGCCACCATGGCCACGCGCAAGGCAATGGAATTGGGCTGCTCCACCTTGGTCAGGTCCCGGTCTTCCTTCGGCAGGTCGTGCACGGGCACGCGGGCGCCGGTGAATTCCTGCCGCGTGCTGGCCTTGAGCCGCTGGCCGTTCAACCATGCGCCACGCCCTGCCACCGCCGTCCACACTTCTTCGCGCGCCGGCGCCACCAGAGAACCGATCAGCGGCCTGCCTGCAGAGATCAGCGCGACGGAGACTGCCCAGCCCTTGCGCCCGCGAATATAGTCGCGCGTGCCGTCGATCGGGTCGACCAGCCAGATCAGCCCCTTGTCGAGTCGCTCTTCGCTATCGGCGGTTTCTTCGGACAGCCAGCCCGCCGCCGGCAGCAGCAGGCCCAGTTCGCGGCGCAGGAAATTGTCGACTTCCAGATCGGCCTCGCACACCGGGCTGCCGGGGGTTTTCTCCCAGCTTTCAAGCGCATGGCCGCCGCCATTGGGGTCTCCGGGCCACTTTCGAAGCGCCATATGACCCGCCTCGCGGCAGATCTGTTCAAGTTTCATACTGTCGATCATGGGTGCCCTGGCAGATGCGCGCGCCCGGAACCGATTGCAAGCGTCGCGCGATGATGCTTTAGCGCCTGCAACATAAATCCCCCCGACTCCCAATCTCCCGGAAACGAAGGTCCTTTTCCATGAACATCCACGAATACCAGGCCAAGGAACTGCTTGCGAAGTTCGGCATTGGCGTGCCGACCGGCTATCCCGCGCTGAGCGTCGAGGAAGCCGTGGAGGGCGCGAAGAAGCTGCCTGGGCCGCTTTACGTCGTGAAGGCGCAGATCCACGCCGGCGGGCGCGGCAAGGGCAAGTTCGCCGAACTGCCCGCCGATGCCAAGGGCGGTGTGCGCCTGGCCAAGTCGATCGAAGACGTGGAAGCCGATGCGAAGGACATGCTCGGCAACACGCTGGTCACCGTGCAGACGGGCGATGCGGGCAAGCAGGTCAACCGCCTCTACGTGACGGACGGCGTGGACATCGCCAAGGAATACTACCTGTCCATGGTGATCGACCGCGAGACCAGCCGTGTCGCCATGATCGTCTCCACCGAGGGCGGCATGGATATCGAGGACGTGGCGCACAACACGCCGGAAAAGATCACCACCATCACCATCGACCCTGCCACCGGCTTCATGCCGCACCACGGTCGCTCGGTCGCTTTCGCGCTGAAGCTCTCTGGCGAGCTGGCCAAGGCGGCTCAGAAGCTGGCGAAGCAGCTGTACGAAGCCTTCACCACGCTTGATTGCGCCATGCTGGAAATCAACCCGCTGGTGGAAACCGAAGGTGGCGAGCTGCTGGTGCTCGACACCAAGATGAGCTTCGATTCCAACGCGCTCTATCGTCACCCCGACGTGGAGGCGATGCGCGATGAGACCGAGGAAGACCCGATGGAAGTCGAGGCGGGCAAGCACGACCTCGCCTACATCAAGCTGGACGGTAATATCGGCTGCATGGTGAACGGCGCAGGCCTGGCCATGGCGACGATGGACATCATCAAGCTGAACGGCGCCTTCCCGGCCAACTTCCTCGACGTTGGCGGCGGCGCGACGACCGAGAAGGTGACGGCAGCCTTCAAGATCATCCTGTCGGACCCGGCGGTGGAAGGCATCCTCGTCAACATCTTCGGCGGCATCATGAAGTGCGACATCATTGCCGACGGTATTGTCGCCGCAGCGAAGGAAGTGAACCTTTCCGTGCCGCTGGTGGTGCGCCTGGAAGGCACCAACGTGCAGAAGGGCAAGGATATCCTGGCCAATTCCGGCCTGCCGATCATCCCCGCAGACGACCTTGGCGATGCCGCCAGGAAGATCGTCGCTCAGGTGAAGGAAGCGGCCTGAAGCGCAGCTCCCGCCGCAGTCAGTCGACCGGCGAGAAGGTGAATACCAGTTCGTGGATTTCGTCGTCGTCCGATTGCATGCGGACGGCGACGACAATCCCGTCATCGGTATTCTGCCCATTGGCGCAGCGATAGGTCAGCGCGCTGAAATAGGCGGCGCACGGCTCCAGCGCGACGAGGCGGAAGGTGACCATGTCGTCCTTCTCCTCCCAGCCCGTCAGGTCCGGGTTGAAATGCTTCAGTCGCACCGCCAGCGAACCGTCGACCTCACTGATATACATGTGCTCGGTGAACGTCAGGCCGCCCTCGGCCTGCTCCTGCGCGAACAGGCCCACCATCGTGTCGCCTGTGGGCGGCAGCCATGTTTCGTGCGCAGGCGCACCGTCGATACCCGTCCCGCTCCAGCTACCCGCCAGCCACGCGACCTCCTCGATCTGTGCAGGTGGTGGTACGTGGCCTTCGGCTGCCACGCGCGTCTCCTGCGCAGCGGCAGGCCCCGCCACGGCGGCAAACATCGCCAAAACGGGAACGATCGGGCGCATGGCAGAGTCTCCTTTACAGTGCCCAAGCGAACGCTAAGTCGAACAGGAAGCAGGGTAAAGCACTCTTGCTTGACCTATACGTCAAGCTGTTTACATAAGCGGCAGTTTCGAATCCGAGAGAGGAAAGCTCCATGAAGATCCTCGTGCCCGTGAAGCGGGTGATTGACTATAATGTGAAACCGCGCGTGAAGGCGGATGGTTCGGGTGTTGATCTTGCGAATGTGAAGATGAGCATGAACCCGTTTGACGAGATCGCGGTGGAGGAAGCGCTGCGGCTGAAGGAAGCGGGCAAGGCCGAGGAAGTCGTGGCCGTGTCGATTGGCCCGGCCAAGGCGCAGGAAACGCTGCGTACGGCGCTGGCCATGGGCGCGGACCGGGCGATCCTTGTCGAGACGGACGAGACTGTCGAGCCGCTCGCCGTGGCCAAGATCCTCAAGGCGATTGCCGAAGCGGAAGAGCCTGGCATTGTCATGCTCGGCAAGCAGGCGATCGACGACGATAGCAACCAGACCGGCCAGATGCTGGCCGCGCTGATGGGGCGTCCGCAGGGGACCTTTGCCAGCAAGGTGGAGATCGACGGCGATGCCGTGTCGGTCACCCGCGAGGTGGACGGCGGCCTCGAGACGGTGAAGCTGAGCCTGCCTGCCATCGTCACCACCGACTTGCGCCTGAACGAGCCGCGCTATGCCTCGCTGCCCAACATCATGAAGGCGAAGAAGAAGCCGCTCGATACCAAGACGCCGGCTGACTACGGCGTCGACGTTACCCCGCGTCTGACCACTACCAACGTGTCCGAACCGCCGGTGCGCCAGGCAGGCGAGATCGTGGAAGACGTGGATGCGCTGGTCGCCAAGCTCAAAGCCCTGGGAGTTGCCTGATGACTGCTCTTGTTTTTGCCGAACCGCATGGCGACAGCGTCGCCGATGCAACCCTTGCCACGGTAACGGCTGCGGCCGCGCTTGGCGGCCCGGTGCACGTGCTGGTGACGGGAACTTCCGCCGCGGGCGATGCCCACGCTGCCATCGCCGGTGTCGAGAAGGTGCTCGTTGCCGACGATGCCGCCTATGCCGATGGCCTGGCCGAGAACGTCGCACCGCTGATCGCCGGGCTCTTGGATGGCTATGACGCCGTGCTGGCCCCTGCCACCACCACTGGCAAGAACGTGCTGCCGCGCGTGGCTGCCCAGCTCGACGTGATGCAGGTCTCCGATATCATCAGCGTGGAAGGTCCCAAGAGCTTCAAGCGCCCGATCTATGCCGGCAACGCCATCGCCACGGTCGAGAGCAGCGATCCCAAGCTGGTGATCACCGTGCGCACCACGGCCTTCGACAAGGCAGAGGCGAGCGGCGGCAGCGCTAGCGTGGAGGCCGTCTCCGGCCCCGGCGATGCGGGTCTCTCCAGCTTCGTGGGCCTCGATGCAGTCAACTCCGACCGTCCCGAACTCACCAGCGCCGGGATCATCGTCTCGGGCGGGCGTGCGCTGAAGGATGCCGAGACCTTCGAAGCCACCATCACCCCGCTGGCCGACAAGCTGGGCGCGGCCATCGGTGCATCGCGCGCCGCGGTGGACGCAGGCTATGTGCCCAACGATTACCAGGTCGGCCAGACCGGCAAGATCGTGGCGCCCGAAGTCTACATCGCCATCGGCATCAGCGGCGCGATCCAGCACCTTGCGGGCATGAAGGACTCCAAGACCATCGTCGCCATCAACAAGGACCCCGATGCGCCGATCTTCCAGGTCGCCGACATCGGGCTGGTGGCAGACCTCTACAACGCCGTGCCGGAACTGATGGAGAAGCTGTAACCAGCGGTTTCGGACAAAGTCATTGAAGCACTCCTCCCGCGCGGTTAACTTTCCGCGCGGGAGGAGTTTTCATATGCGAATTCGGAAAGTTGCACTTGCCTTCGCCGCTTCGGCGATGGCCCTGGCCATGCCCGCACAGGCGCAGTCCGAAGCGCCGCAGGTCTT
This sequence comes from uncultured Erythrobacter sp., assembly GCA_913055155.1. Lineage (GTDB taxonomy): Bacteria > Pseudomonadota > Alphaproteobacteria > Sphingomonadales > Sphingomonadaceae > Alteraurantiacibacter. The sequence continues at coordinate 70,071 of CAJXJR010000005.1, forward strand.
CGAACGCACCGGCAACTGGACGGCGGATTTCGGGGAGGACTACTGCCGCCTGCTGCGCACGTTCCGCAGCGGCGATGACGAGATCACGCTGGCCTTCGAGCGGATCCAGCCAGGGCCGATGATGCGCATGCTCATTATCGGCGACAGCTTCCGTCCCTATCGCGGAGCGGACCGCGTAGGCTATCGCTTCGAGCCGCGCGAAGAGGCCCCGCCGTCCGATCTGTCGACGGAATTCGCTTCGTCACGCACGCCGGATGGCGAGCGTTTGACAATCCTCAGTTCCATATCGCTGGCCGAGGCGCCACAATTCACGCAGGTTTTCCAGCAACGCAGCAATGCGGGCGACCAGACGACCGATGCCGCGCTTCCGGCGCAGGGCGAGCCACCCCGGTTTCCCGCCTATGACCCCCAAGCCGAGCAGGCGCGGGCATCCGCGATCCGCAGCCTCGTGTTCGAAGAAGGGTTGTCGCGACCAATCCGCTTCGACACGGGCAACATGGGTGACGTGATGGGAGTATTGCAGACCTGCACAAGCGATCTTGTCAGTAGCTGGGGCGTCGATGCCGAAAGGCACGCAAATCTCCAGCGAGGCGCTTTTCCCGAGCCCGGACCGATTATCGCCAACAACACCATTCCCTTCGACCAGTTCGCCAGATTGACCGGCAATTACAACCAGGTACGCGTGATGGTGAGCGAAGAAGGCGAACCCACGTCGTGCCACATCCACTTCCCGACCTTGGAAGAAGGAGTGAACCAACGAGTCTGCGAGCAGGTAATGGAAAACGCTGAATTCCAGCCCGCCCTTGATGCGGAGGGGCAACCGATCGCTTCATATTGGCTGGTCCCGGTCTTCGTCTTGCTTGGTCCCCCGGAAAGCTAGGCAAGGAACTAGAACAACTGCGTCAGCAGGTGGATCGTCAGGCCCACGAGCCCGCCGACCAGCGTGCCGTTGATGCGGATGAATTGCAGGTCGCGGCCCACCGCGCGTTCGATGCGCATGGTGATGGTTGTGGCATCCCAGCCCTTCACCGTGTTGGAGACGAGGCTGACGATCTGCTCGCCATAGCGCGTCACCACGCCCACCAGCGTGCGGCGAGCAAAGCGGTTGACCTGCACCTGCAGGGCGGGGTCTTCCTGCAAGGCCTTGCCCAGCTCCGCGAAGCTGTGACCCAGCTGCCCTTCCATGGCCTTGTCCGGGTTGCGCACGGTTTCGATCAGCGACAGGCGCATGCGCTCCCACACCCCCATCCACCAGTCGCCCACCGCCGGGTTGGCGAGCAGGTCGTTCTTCATCCGCTCCACCTTGGCGCGGGTTTCGGGATCGTGCTGCAGGTCCTGCGCCAGCTTGGCCAGGCCTTCCTCCACCTTGTGACGCACCGGGTGTTCGGGATCGACATGCATTTCCGCCAGCAGGCGATAAAGCCCGTCGAGCACCGAGTTCGCCAGCCGCGAATCCAGCCCGGTCCAGCGGATCACGGCGTTGGCGCGCTGTTGCACCATGTCGCGCACCATGTCCTCGTTGTCTTCCAGCGTCAGTCCGGTCCAGCGGATGAAGCCGTCGATCAGCGGGCGGTGGCGATTGTCGGCCATGGCAGTTTCCAGCACGCGGCCAAGCAGCGGGGAAACATCGAGCTTTTCCGCCTGCCGCGCGAGGCCCGCTTTCACTTGCAGGCCAAGCCGGTCGGGGTCGAGCGATTCGAGCAATTCGACGACCAGCTCCGCAGCCCCGGCCCGCAGGCGGCCCTCGGTAGTGTCACCGCGCTTGACCAGGAAATCGCCCGCCGCCCTGGCCACGTTCATCTCGCTCATCCGCCGGGCCACCACCACGGGGGTGAGGAAGTTCGAGCGCAGGAAGCCCGCCATGGTGTCAGCGATGCGATCCTTATTTTCAGGGATGATGGCGGTGTGCGGGATGGGCACGCCCAGCGGGTGGCGGAACAGGGCGGTCACCGCGAACCAGTCGGCCAGCCCGCCCACCATGGCCGCTTCGGCAAAGGCGTGGACATAGCCCCACGCGGGGTGAACCGAGAGCATGTTATGCGCCAGCAGGAAAACACCGGCCATCGCCACCAGCAGCAGCGTGGCGGTGATACGCATACTGCGCGCACGGTCAGGTGGCAGCAGGGGAGCGGCGCCCTGCATCACCGGGTTGCGCTTACTCGGCAGGCTCGGCCCCCGCCTTGGAGGGAATCTCGTCGCCCGGCTTGTAGGTCAGCAGGCGATCGCGCAGCCAGGGTCCGAGCTTCTTCTCCAGCCCGTCTGCCAGGCTGAAGCCGGCCGGCACGATCAGCAAGGTGAGCAGGGTGGACAGCAGCAGGCCGCCGATCACAACCGTGCCCATGGGCGCGCGCCAGGCGCTGTCGCCAGTCAGCGAAAGCGCGGTGGGCACCATCCCCGCCGTCATGGCGACAGTGGTCATCACGATCGGCTGGGCACGCTTGTGCCCGGCTTCGATAATGGCCGTGAGCTTGTCGGCACCGGCTTCCATTTCCTCGATCGCGAAGTCGATCAGCAGGATCGAGTTCTTGGCGACGATGCCCAGCAGCATCAGCATGCCGATGAACACCGGCAACGAGATGGGATCGGGCTGGCCGTTCTTGATGAAGCCCACCACCACCAGAGCGATGAAGCCGCCCAGCGGGGCCAGCAGCAGCGAGGTCATGTTGACCAGCGGCGAGACCAGTCGGCGATAGAGCAGCACCAGCACAGAGAAGACCAGCAGCAGGCCGACGATCACCGCAGTCACGAAATTGTCGATCAGGTCTGCCTGCCATTCGTCCGCACCTACCGGCTGGTTGGAAACACCGGTCGGCAGGTTTTCCATGATGGGCAGGCTGTTGATGGCATTGAGCACGTCGCCGCGGGCAAAACCGGGCGCCACGTCCACGCCCACGAAAACGCGCCGGTTCTGGTTGTAGCGCTCGATCGAGGTCGGGCCCATGCCCAGCGAAATGTCGGCCACACGGCTGAGCGGAACGGAGCCGCCGGTTGCCGTGGGCACCGGCAGGTTCTGGATGGTGGACAGGTTGCGGCGATCCCCTTCGGCCAGGCGCACGCGGATCGGGATCTGCCGGTCCGACAGCGAGAACTTGGCGGCGTTCTGGTCGATATCGCCCAGCGTGGCGATACGGATCGCCTGGCTGAGCGCGCTGGTGGTTACACCAAGGCTGGAGGCCAGGTCCTCGCGCGGGACGATAATGAGCTCGGGACGCTGCAGGTCGTAATCGATGCGCGGCGCCACGGCGCCTTCAACGGTTTCCATCTGCTGCACCAGCGTGCCCGCGGTTTCGAACAGCAGGTCGGGGTCGGAGCCGGAAAGCATGATCGAGATCGCCCGGCCCGTGCCGCCACCGCCGCCCTGGTTGTTCTGGAAGTTGACGCGGGCGTCGGGAATGTCCTGCAACACCGGTGTCATCTCGCGCTCGAAATCGAGGCTGGAACGCTCGCGATCGTCGCGCAGAACCAGGCTTATGCGGCCAGAGCCTTCGTTCACGATGCCCAGCGCCAGAGCCACTTCCTGCTCCTGGCTGAGGCGCTCGGAGATGCGGTCGATCACCGCCTCGGTCTGCTCCAGCGTGGTGCCGGGCACCATCGATACGCTGACGCGGCTGAAATCGCTGTCGTTGTCGGGGAAGAACTGCTGCGGCACGTTGGCGGCGATCACCACCGTCAGGATCAGCGAGACGACGCCTACCAGCATCATCCACACGCGGTGATCGAGGAAGCGCGCGGCCAGGTAGCGGGCGCGTGCCGTGTAAGGTGTCGAATAGCCGTTGAAAAGGCCAAGGATCAGCCCGATGATAAAGGTGGCCAGGCCACCGACGACATAGGCCGGCACGGCCATCCAGACGAAGGTGGAAAGCCCCGGCATGGTGAAGGTGGAAGGCGGCGCTTCGCCTGCCACTGCCGGATCGCTGGCCCAGAAGGCAGGCAGGATGACAAGCAGCAGGTAGCCGACCAGCAGCGATGCAACATGGAAATTCCAACGCGTGGGGGCGTGGCCGATCCGCTGGCGCATGGCGCGGAAGGCGCTGGTATCCAGCGTCCAGCGCAAGACCGACATGTAGCGGTCCATCAGCGGGCCTTCGCCGTGTGCGGCCTGCCCCTTCGCTTTCAGGAAATAGGCCGCCACCATTGGCGTGATCAGGCGCGCGACGGCAAGGCTCATCAGCACCGATGCCACCACGGTCAGGCCGAAGTTCTTGAAGAACTGGCCGGAAATGCCCGGCATCAGGCCCACCGGCAGGAACACCGCGACGATGCAGAAGGTGGTCGCCACCACCGGCAGGCCGATCTCGTCGGCCGCGTCGATAGATGCCTGGTAGGCGCTCTTGCCCATGCGCATGTGGCGCACGATGTTCTCGATCTCGACGATGGCATCGTCGACAAGCACACCGGCCACCAGACCGAGGGCGAGCAGCGACAGGGTGTTCAGCGAGAAGCCGAGCAGGTCCATGAACCAGAAGGTGGGGATGGCCGACAGCGGGATGGCCAGCGCGGCGATGATCGTCGCGCGCCAGTCACGCAGGAACAGGAACACCACCACCACGGCCAGCAGCGCACCTTCAACCAGCAGCGCCATCGAGCTTTCGTACTGGTCCTTGGTGTAGTCCACCTCGGTAAACAGGCGGGTGAAGGTGACGCCGGGGTTTTCTTCCTGCAGTTGCTGCAACACTTCCACGGCATCGTCATAGACGCGCACGTCGGATTCGCCGCGCGCGCGAGTGATGGAGAAGACCACCACCTGCTTGCCGTCGACCTTGGCCAGGGTGCGCACTTCGCCATAGGAATCGCGCACCTCGGCAATGTCGGCCAGCTTGATCGAACGCCCGCCGCCCAGCGAAATCTGCGTCTGCGACAGTTCGTAGGCATCCGCCGCATTGCCCAGCACGCGGACCGACTGGCGCGATCCGGCGATTTCCGCCTGGCCACCGGCCGCGTTCACGTTCAGCTGGCGCAGCGCGTTGTTCACCTGGCTGGCAGTAACGCCCAGAGATTGCATCCGGCCGGGGTCGAGGATCACCAGGATCTCGCGGTCGACGCCGCCGCTGCGGTTGACTTCGGCCAGCCCTTCCACGGTCAGCAGGCGCTTGGTCACGGTATCGTCGATGAACCAGCTGAGCTGTTCCAGCGTCATGTCGTCCGCGGTCACGCCGAACGAGACGATCGGCTGCGAACTGGTCTGCTGCTTGAACACGCGCGGCTCGAGGATGCCGTCAGGCAGCTCGCCGCGGATGTTGTCGATCTCGCTCTTCACCTCGTTTGTGGCTTCGGCAATGTCGGTGCCCAGCGCGAATTCGATCACCGTCTGCGAATTGCCTTCGGACGCGGTGGAGCGGATGTTCTCCACCCCGTCGAGCGTCTGCACCGCCGCCTCGACACGCTGGGTGATCTGGTTCTCGACCTCGGGCGGCGCGGCACCCGGCTGCGAGATGGAGATGATCACCACCGGGAATTCGATATCCGGCTGGTCCTGCACGTCCATGTCCTGAAACGCGAACAGGCCGGCCAGCATCAGGCCGATGAAGGCCAGGATGGGGACGATCGGGTTGCGGATCGACCAGGCAGAGATCTGGTTAAGGCTCATCTGTGCGGCCTACTGCGCCGTTTCGCCGGATGCCTGGGCGGCGCCTTCGCTGGCCGGGCGGACCTGTTCGCCCTCGCTCAGGAAGCCGCCGGCACGCAGCACCACGCGTTCGTCGCCGGTCAGGCCGGATTCGATGACGATGCCTTCGTCGCTGATCATGCCAAGCTGTACCGGACGGCGCACCACGGTGTTGCTGTCGTCGACGATATAGACATAGCTGCCGCGGTCATCCGACAAGATGGCGCTTTCGGGCAGGCGCGGCGCGACCACCGTCTCGCTCGCCAGTTCGATGCTGGCAAAGCCGCCGGGGCGCAGCGCGGGGTCATAGCCCAGCGCGCAGCGGGCGGTGCCCTGGCGGGTCTGCTCGTCGATCACCGGGCTTTTTTGCCATACGGTGCAATTGAACTGCTGGTCCGTCCCCACCGGAGTCACCACGCCGACGGCGCCGACCGAAACCGAATCCAGCTCGACTTCGCCGATCCGCGCGAGCAATTCCATCTCGCCGCCGCGGGCCAGGCTGAACAATACGCCGGAGCCGGGGCTGACGACCTGGCCGGGCTCGACATTGCGGGTGAGCACGAGGCCGGCCGCGGGGGCGACGATGTTGAGCTGGGCGTTGCGCGCGCGGCGTTCGGCCAGCTGCGCCTCGGCCACGTTGACGCGCGCCCTGGCGGCGTCGCGGGTGGCGGTCAAGCGATCGATATCGGCCTGGCTGATGAAGCCGCGCTCCACCAGCTGCAGCGCCCGGTCGAGGTTAGCCTGGGCCAGGTCGGCATCGGCCTGCGCCACCTCGATCTGCGCTTCCTGCGCGCTGAGCTGCTGGTTCTGCACAGAGCGATCGATCACTGCCAGCACCTGGCCGGCCTGCACCCAGTCACCCGGCTCGACCGGCACGGAAACCACGCGGCCGCCTTCGCCAACCACGCCAACGGGCATCTCGCGGCGCGCGGCCAGCGTGCCGGTGGCATTGATTGCGCCCTGCAGCGTGCCGGCGCCCGGGGAAACCACGGTTACAACGGGCAGGTTGCCGTCTTCGCTGGGAGCGAAGGGCACTTCCTCTTCCCCACCGGAAAGCAGCAGCGCCGCCAGCAGCGCGCCGCCCACGATGATGGCCAGCACGATCCACAGCTTCTTGCGGCGCTCGCGCGACTCGTCGGCGGCGTCATCGCCGTGCATTACAATGCCATCTTCTGTGTCAGTCGTATCGACTCGGGTTTCGTAATTCATCGGCATGATGCCTCTTTATGGGCGCGCGCAATTATTACCATAGCCGGCAATCCCGCGCGACCGGCCCCTTTGGCCGTGTCCGGGCGCCATAGCCGTTATATGGTGCACTGCGCAATGCGGCCTTCTGCCAAGACCCGATCGCCTCCGACAAAGCGCCTGCGCAGGGTGCGAAAAAGGGCAGAAAACCTAAGCTTTCCACCCTTTCGCGCAAATTGTATCATTTTGTCGTTTCAGGCGTTCAACGCACCCGGCCACGCTGGATGAGATTGACAATGCCCAAAAGGACGATGGCGCCAACGACCGCGACCACCAGGCCCATGATGGAAAATTCCTGCACGCTGGTGTTGATGCCAAGCAGCGGTCCGGCAATCCAGTTGCCGACGACGGACCCGACGCAGCCGACCACGATATTCCAGAAAATGCCCATCGAGGCATCGCGGTTCATCACCATGCTTGCCAGCCAACCGGCCACGCCGCCCACGATCAGTGCAACAATCCAACCCATCTCTATTCCTCCATCGTTTGTCCCTGTCGCAGGGCTACGACGAAAAGAACGCCCCCATCAAGGGGACGTTCCGACTTTCCAGATGGATGTGATGGATCGGGCGCCTTGCGGCAAGGCGCGCGTCAGTACTTCAGCTGGCGCTCGTAGAGATCGCGATAGTGCTGGATACGGGTGACACGCAGGCCCTGCATGCCCGACCGGTCGACTGCTCGCTGCCAGCCGGCAAATTCTTCCAGCGTCAGGTTATAGCGCTCCAGCACCTCGTCGATGGTCAGCAGGCCGCCGTTGACCGCAGCCACGACTTCGGCCTTGCGGCGCACGACCCAGCGCTTGGTCTTCGGCGAAGGCAGATCATCGATGGTAAGCGGCTCTCCCAGGGGGCCGATTACCTGCGCCGGACGGATTTTCTGGTTCTCGATCATGTATTTCCTCGGGTGGCCGGTGTGGCGCGGTCAGCGCGTAGCTCTTGTTCTGCCGCAGGCCATTTGCCATTGCCTAAATCATCAGGGTTAACATCGCGTTCGTCTTTGCCGGCGCGAAACGATTCGTGCTGCGAAGCCAGGTGGCGGGCAGAGCACGCATCGAAGCTCGCCAGCGTGCCGGCATCGCTTGCCGCCAGTTCGGCGCGCAGCTCGCGCGCGGCGGAAAGCCGCGCGACCAGATCGCCCCAGTGCAGCTCGCACAGACTATCCTCCGGCGTATCGCCGGTGGCAGAATTGCGCGAGTCGGGCGCCTGCAGGGGTTTGCCTTCGAACATGGTCCCGACTTTTAGCGGGGAAGCGTCAAGAACAGGTAAAGCCGCCCTTAACCGAAGATTGAGAGGTGCGCGCCGGGTTTTGCGCTTGGCGCCTGCTGGTGTATGCGCGCGCCATCATGTCCAGCATCGCTGACCTTCCGCTCTCGGTTAATGCCGAGGAGCTTTTCGACCTGCCCCGCCCCGCGGCGCAGTGCCGTATCGTCGTCGCCATGTCGGGCGGGGTGGATTCCTCGGTCGTGGCCGCGCTGGCAGCACGCAGCGGCGCGGAAGTGGTGGGCATCACCCTGCAGCTCTACGACTATGGCGCGGCGACGGGCCGCAAGGGTGCCTGCTGCGCGGGCGACGACATTCGCGACGCGCAGATGGTGGCCGACCGGCTGGGCATCGCGCACTACGTGTTCGACCATGAAAGTTCGTTTCGCGAAGAAGTGGTCGAGACTTTCGCCGACGAATACCTGGCCGGCCGCACGCCAATTCCCTGCATACGCTGCAACATGGGGCCCAAGTTCACCGACCTCTTGCGCATGGCAAAGGAACTGGGCGCCGATTGCCTCGCCACCGGCCACTACGTGCGCCGCGTGCCCGCCGATACGGGTGCGCAACTGTGGCGCGCGCTCGATCCGGCGCGCGACCAGTCCTATTTCCTCTACGCCACGACCGAGCAGCAGCTCGACTTCCTGCGCTTCCCGCTGGGCGGCCTGCCCAAGACCGAGGTGCGCGCAATTGCCGAAGAGTTCGGACTGCGCGTTGCCAACAAGCCCGACAGCCAGGATATCTGCTTCGTGCCCGATGGCGACTATGCCGAGATCGTGAAGAAGATGCGCCCCGAAGGCGGGCGCGCGGGCGAGATCGTGCATGCCGAAAGCGGCGAAGTGCTGGGCCAGCATCCCGGCATCATCCACTATACCGTGGGCCAGCGCCGCGGGCTGGAGATCGGCGGCCAGCCGGAACCGCTCTATGTCGTCGGGCTTGACCCTGAAAAGGCCGAAGTGCTGGTGGGGCCCAAGCGCATGCTGGCGGTGCAGGCCGCGCAGGTTATCGAAACCAATCGCATCGGCCCGCTGCCGGACGAGCCACTCACCGCCAAGGTGCGATCCATGGCCAGGCCCGTGCCGATCGCGCTGGAGGGCGAGCTGGGCGACGGAAAGACCGTCACAATCCGCTTTGCCACGCCCGAATACGGTGTTGCGCCGGGGCAGGCGGCAGTGATCTATGCCGGGGACCGGGTGGTCGGCGGGGGCTGGATCGAAGGCACCGAGAAGGCCTGACCGGGCTTCTTACCGGTCTGCCCAGCTCTCCAGCACGCAGCCATAGCCTTCGCGGTAAGTCGCCGTGGCGCTTTCCACCAGCGGTACGCTGGCGGTGACGCTTTGCTCGGCCTCGTCCTCGCTCAGCCAGATCGCTTCCATGCCCGGCATCAGGTCGTCATAACACTGGTCCAGCTCGCGCCCGCCGATGTAGCGGCAGGAACAGGCGCCCTTGGCCGCATAGCCCGTGCCGGCCTGCGTGAACCCGGCAATCGCCTCGCCATAGAACCACGTGACACCGCCGACCAGGATCACCATTGCAGCCAGCAGCTTGAGCCACGGGGTGCCGCGTTTGTTACCTGCCTGATTTGCGGTTGCCATTTGCCTGGTCCTGCCGGAAAGGGGGTGCGCCGATGACGCTTCGCAAGTTCCCTAGCCGCCTGCCTGCCCGCTCGCCAAGTGTCTTGGCGGCGCTGGCGCCGATTGCGCTGCCAGTTGCGCTTCTGGCCGCCTGCTCGCAGGACGGGCCGCCGCCCGAACCGCCGCTGCCCGCAGAGGCGCTGGAAGCAGTGGTGGAAGACCCCGGTGTCCCGCGAGAGCAGCTGGCCCGCGCCGTGGACGCGCTGTTCACGGCAGACGGCATCGGCGAAACCCGCGCGCTGCTGGTGCTGCACGGCGGAGAGGTGGTTGCCGAGCGCTACGGCGAAGGCTACGGGCCCGACATTCGCTTCACCGGCTGGTCGATGTCGAAAAGCGTCACCGGCGTGCTGCTGGGCATGATGGTGGCCGACGGTCGGCTGCGGCTGGACGATCCGGCTCCCGTTCCCAGCTGGCAGCGCCCCGGCGACCCGCGCAGCGCCATCACCCTGCGCCACCTGCTGCAGATGCGATCGGGCCTGCGCCACGACGAAGCCAGCGAGCCGCTGTACGAATCGGACGAAGTGCGCATGCTGTTCCTCGACGGGCGCGACGACATGGCCGGCTGGGCCGAGGCGCAATCGCTTGAGCACGACCCGGGTAGCACCTTCCAGTATTCCACGCCGACCACGGTGATCCTTGCCGATATCGCCACCAATACCATCGCGCCCGGCGCCGGCGCCGACGAACGCCAGGCGGCGATGGCGGAGTTCGTCGATGCGCGCCTGGCCGTGCCGCTGGGCATGACCTCGCTGGTGGGCGAGTACGACGCCAGCGGCACGCTGGTGGGCGCCAGCCATTTCTGGGCGACAGCGCGCGATTGGGCCCGGTTCGGCGAGTTCCTGCGCAACTACGGTTCCGTCGCGGGCGCGCAGATCGTGCCACGCGCCTGGATCGAGTTCATGCGCCGCCCCAGCCCCGCCTCGCCCGATTACGGCGCGCAGCTGTGGCTCAACCACCCGTCGGGCGAGGAGCGCGACAACCTGTTCGACGGTGCCATCAACGAGGATATCTTTGCCGCCATCGGCCACCTGGGCCAGTACATCGTCGTCGCGCCCGACCGCCGGCTGACCGTGGTGCGGCTGGGCCAGACCGAGGAATCCGAGCGCGACCTGCTGGTCGACATGCTGGAAGACGTGGTGGCGCTCTACCCGCCCAGGTAGATCCGCCCCTCCACCACCGTCACGCAGTCGCCCGCCAGCACCGCCCGGTCGCCCTCCAGGCGGCAAGTCGCATGGCCGCCGCGCTGCGAGGCCTGGAAGGCGGTAAAGCTCTCGCGCCCCAGCCGCTCGGTCCAGAACGGCGTCAGCACGGCATGGGCAGAGCCGGTGAAACTGTCTTCGTCCACGCCGCCGCCGGGCACGAAATTGCGGCTGATGATATCGGTCTCCTTGCCCGGCGCGGTGCAGATGAACTGCTGGTCGCCCAGCCTTGCCAAGCCGCGCAAGTCCGGCTCGAGCGCACGGATCGCGGCGGCATCCTCGAACACGAAGATGTTGTAGCCATCGGGGTTGCGCCACACCTCCAGCGGTTCTGCGCCCAGCAGCGCCACCGCTTCGGGGAACTCGGCCTTTTCGGTCGGGATCGCAGGCAGGGCCAGGTCGTAGCCCTCCTTCACGCGCCGCACTTCGAGAATGCCGGCCTTGCGGGTGGAAAAGGTCACGACATCGCGGCTGCCATCGCGTGCCAGCAGCACGTGCCCCGATGCCAGCGTGGCATGGCCGCACAGCGCCACTTCCACCGTCGGCGTGAACCAGCGCAAGGCATAGTCCGCTTGCGCCTCGGGCGTGGCGACCAGGAAGGCCGTTTCGGCAAACATGTTCTCCTCGGCCATGGCCACCATGGTGGCATCGCTGGGCCATTGGTCCACGATCACCACGGCGGCCTGGTTGCCGGAAAACGGCTTCGAAGCGAAGGCATCGACATGCCAGTAGGGGATGGAGTTCGTCATCGTGCGGGTCCTTCAGCATCGGGCCTTTCGGCAAGTTCGGGCAGCAGTTCCTCTGCCGCCACGCCTTCCTCGTCCACCAGCCCTTCGGGGTCGGGGTGGATCAGCACTTCCACGCCGGGAAACTCGTGCCCGATCCATTCCTCCAGCTCGTCCATCACCTCGTGCGCGCGCGCCACGGTCATCTGCGGGTCGACGGCGGCGTGGAACTGCACGAAATCGCGCGTCCCCGAGGTGCGCGTGCGCAGGTCGTGCACGCCGCGCAGCTGCGGGTGCCGCGCCAGCACGTCGAGGAATTCCTGCCGCTTTTCTTCCGGCCATTCCTTGTCCATCAGGTGGTCGATCGCCTCGCCCGCAGCGCGCCACGCGCCCCAGCCCAGCCACAGCGCGATGGCCAGGCCGAACAGCGGGTCTGCCCCGGCAACATGCAGGTAACGGTCAAGCACCAGCGCGGCGATCACGCCGAGGTTGAGCAGCAGGTCCGACTTGTAGTGCAGGTGATCGGTGGCAATCGCCACGCTGGTGGTGCGGGCGATGACATGGCGCTGCCACAGCAGCAGGCCAAAAGTCGCGGCGATGGCAATGGCCGAGACGACAATGCCCTCCTCCGCCGAAGCCACGCGGCCGCCGGCCAGCCACTGTTCGACGGCACGGATGGCAAGGCCAAAGGCAGACAGCGCAATCAGCACCACCTGGAACATGGCGGCCAGCGCTTCGGCCTTGCCATGGCCAAAGCGGTGGTCCTCGTCCGCCGGCTGGGCTGCGATGGAAACCCCGGCCAGCGTGGCGATCGAGGCGATCAGGTCCAGCGTGGTATCTGCAAGGCTGCCCAGCATGGCGGTGGAATCGCTTTGCCAAACCGCCCACAGCTTCATCCCCGCCAGCAACAGCGCCACGCTGATCGAGGCAATCGCCGCGCTGCGCGTCAGGCGCGCGCGTTCAAGGTCGGCAGGCGTCATGGATAGAGCAGCGTGCTGGTCCAGCCGCCTTTCCCATCGGGCACGAAGCGGCGCCGTTCGTGCAGGCGGTTGGGCCGGTCGAGCCAGAACTCCATCGCCGTGGGCGACAGGCGAAAGCCTGTCCAGTGCGGCGGGCGCGGCACTTCGCCGGCGTCCTGGTACTGCTGGCGGATTGCCTCCACCCGCGCTTCGTAAGTCGCGCGTTCGTCCAGCGGGCGCGACTGGTCGCTGGCGGCAGAGCCGACCTGGCTGACGAAGGGGCGCGAGTGGAAGTAGGCGTCGGCCTCTTGCCCGCTCACTTCGGCCAACGGTCCCTCGATGCGGATCTGGCGCCGCAGGCTTTTCCAGTGGAACAGCAACGCAGCCTGCGGGTTGGCCAGGATCTCGCCACCCTTGCGGCTGTGCGCATTGGTGTAGAACACGAAGCCGGACTCGTCCTTGCCCTTCAACAGCACCATGCGCACCGAAGGCACGCCTTCGGGCGTGGCCGTGGCCAGCGCCATGGCATTGGAATCGTTGGGCTCGCTTTCGCGCGCCTCGGCATACCAGGCGTCGAACAGGTCGAACGGATCGGTGACGGGAATGGCGTTGTCGCTCATGGGTTCAACCTAATGTGGAGCACTTGGAGCACTGTTCTAGACACAAAATCCCGCCCGTTGCGAGAGCCCTTGTCAGGCTGGATAAAGAAGCGGGCACAGACCATGCCGGGCACCTATCGCGGCGCGGCCGCGTAGGGAAGACCTGTCGGCCCCGCCACGGGCCATGCGGCCCGGGAATACGCCTTGCTTGGCCGAAAGCTGAAATCGGTTCACATTGGCACCGTTACCGGGCAGGACTGCGCTCTCTTGCCGAATCCCTCCGCATTACCTAGCTAACACACCATGGCCGATCCCTATTCCACCCTCGGTGTAAGCCGTTCCGCCAGCGAAAAGGACATCAAGTCCGCCTATCGCAAGCTGGCCAAGGAACTGCACCCGGACCGCAACAAGGACAATCCCGAAGCGGCAGACCGTTTCGGCAAGGTCACGCAGGCCTACGACCTGCTGTCCGACAAGGACAAGCGGGCCCAGTTCGACCGCGGCGAGATCGACGCCGAAGGCAACCCCACCAACCCGTTCGGCCAGGGCGGCTTCGGGGGTGGCGGCTTCGGCGGCGCGCGACCGGGACGCGATTACCAGGGTTTCGGCGGTGCCGAGGACCTGGACCTGGGCGACCTGTTCGAAGGGCTGTTCGGTCGCGGAAACGGGCGCAGCGGGCGCGCGGCGGGCATGGGCGGAATGGGCGGCCAGCAGGGCTTTCGCCGTCCACCGCCCCCGCCGCCGCAGAAGGGTGCGGATATCCGCTACAAGCTGGCTGTGCCGTTCGTGGATGCCGCGACCCGCGCCAAGCAGCGCATCACGCTGGCCGATGGCAAGACCATCGACCTGTCGCTGCCCGAAGGCGTGGAAGATGGCACCACCATGCGCCTGAAGGGCAAGGGCCAGAAGGGCCCCGGCGGCAATGGCGACGGTATCGTGGTGATCGACATCCAGCCACACCCGTTCTTCTACCGCGAAGGCGACGACGTTCGCGTGGAACTGCCGATCACGCTGGACGAGGCGGTGAACGGGGCCAAGGTGAAGGTGCCCACGGTGGATGGCCCGGTCATGCTCAGCATCGGCGCAGGGTCCAGCTCGGGCAAGGTGCTGCGGATGAAGGGCAAGGGCTTCAGCAAGAAGGGCGGTGCCCGCGGCGACCAGCTGGTGACGCTGGAAATCCAGTTGCCCGAAGACGTTTCGGACCTTGCTGCCAAGCTGGAAGGCTGGAGCGACGAGGGCAACCCGCGCGAGCACATGGGGCTGTGATTCCGCCTGCCTGCACGACAGGCGCTCGACAGCACCGAACGCGGTGCTAGAACCTGAAAGCGATGGAGCAATCCACTCGCCAGAACGGCACGACCGAAAAGCCGCAGCCTGCGGAGTATACGCCCGAAGCACGGCGCCGGACGGTGCAGGCGGGCGGCCATAGCAAGACCTTTCATAGCCGTTTCGGCCCGGGGAGTCGCTTTTTCGAAGTGATTCGCCGGGTGGCGGTGGGCTGCTTCAACGACGGCACGATCCATGCCGGCAACCTTGCCTACATGTCGTTGCTGGCGATCTTCCCCTTCTTCATCACCGTCGCCGCGATCCTTTCCGCCATCGGTGACGGCAGCGAACGCACGGCCACGATCAGCGCCATCGTCTCAACCCTGCCACCCACGGCCGCCAACCTGATCGAACCGGTGGCGCGCAACGTAATCGATGCGCGCACCGGCTGGCTGTTGTGGGCAGGTGCGGCTGTCGGCCTGTGGACCGCGGGCAGCCTGGTGGAAACCATCCGCGACATCCTGCGCCGGGCCTATGGCACTCGCGCGACCAAGGCCTATTGGCGATATCGCGTCGGCTCGATCGGGGTCATCATCGGCGCCGTACTGCTGCTGATCGTTTCGCTGGTGGCACAAGTGACGATTGCTGCCGCGCAGAACGTGATTATCGAGAATTTCCCGGACCTTGGCCATGCGCTGGAAGAACTGACGCTGTCGCGCGCCGTCACCGCGCTTGGCCTGTTCGGATCGATCTGGATCCTGTTCGTGGTGCTGACGCCCACCGAATATCGCGCGCGGCGCTATCACAAGTGGCCCGGTGCGCTGCTGGTCACCTTGTGGTGGATTGGCGTTGCCGAAGCCTTCCCGCCGATCCTGCGCAGCCTTTTTGCCTATAACCTTACCTACGGTTCGCTGGCGGGCGTGATGATCACGCTTTTCTTTTTCTGGCTGGTGGGCTTAGGGATAGTTGCAGGTGCCGAACTGAATGCGGCCCTGGCCGAAACTCCTGAGGAGGAACAGGATCGGCTGGAACAGGGTGAAGGCAGGAAGGCAGGCACGGCGGACGAAATGGAGGAAAGTGTCCGATGACTGGATTGATGGCAGGCAAGAAGGGCCTGATAATGGGCCTGGCGAACGACAAGTCGCTGGCCTGGGGCATCGCGAAGAAGCTGCACGAACAGGGCGCGGACATGGCCTTTTCCTACCAGGGAGAGGCGCTGAAAAAGCGCGTCGGCCCGCTGGCAGAGCAGGTAGGCAGCGACTTCCTCATCGAATGCGACGTTTCCGACATGGGCGCGATGGATGCAGCCTTCGCCGAGATCGAGGCGAAATGGGGAAAGCTGGATTTCCTCGTCCACGCCATCGGCTTTTCGGACAAGAGCGAGCTGCGCGGCAAATATGTCGATACCAGCCTCGACAACTTCCTGATGACGATGAACATTTCCGCCTATTCGCTGGTCGCCGCCGCCAAGCGGGCCGCGCCGCTGATGAAGGACGGCGGTTCGATCGTCACGCTAACCTACTACGGCGCCGAAAAGGTGGTGCCGCACTACAACGTGATGGGCGTGGCCAAGGCCGCGCTGGAAACCAGCGTGCAGTACCTCGCCAACGACCTGGGTCCGGACAATATCCGCGTCAACGCCATCAGCGCCGGGCCGATCAAGACGTTGGCCGCCAGCGGCATCGGCGATTTCCGCTACATCCTGAAGTGGAACGAATACAATGCGCCGCTGCGCCGCAATGTCACCATCGAGGACGTGGGCGGCGCGGGGCTGTATTTCTGCTCCGACCTGTCATCCGGCGTGACGGGAGAGACGCATCATGTCGATGCGGGCTACCACGTCGTGGGCATGAAGCAGGAAGACGCGCCGGATATCACGCTGAGCTAGGCAGGATCAGCTGTCCGGAATGGTGTCGGGATCGACGACTTCGGGCAGCGCCTCTTCCTCTTCACCGGGCAGCGGCTGCCCCTGGGCTTCGCGGCGGCGTTGCAGTTCGGCCTCTTCCAGTTCCTCCACACGCGCCTGCGTGGCCGCGGCTTCGGCGTCGATTGCGGCGAGGCGCTCGGCACGTTCCTCGGCGATCAGCTCGGCAAAGCGCACGTCGCTGGAGCTGGCACGTTCGGCATAGGCCTGTTCGATCATCTGCATGGTGCAGCCAAGATCGCCCCCGGCGCCCACCGGCGTGCAGCTCAGGGGGCCGAAGTCGCCGACAGCTTCCAGCGCCAGCGCGCGCTGGGTCCAGCTTTCGTTTTCGGGCGAAGTGCTGGTGCGCAGGTTGGGCGGAATGCGATAGCGCTCGCTCTCGTCCAGCCGGGCGCAGACCGTGATCGTGTCCCCGGTGCTTTCCGGGCACTCGTCGTCACCGAAGATGATGACCTGGTTCACGCGGTCTCCACCCTGGTCCTGCGCGGCGGCAGGAGTGGCGGCCGCGCCCATGGCGATGGCGGCGGTGGCAGTCAGGGCAAGCAAGCGAATCATGGTCGATCCTTAGGTTGGCGTTCCGGTGCATCTGGCACCATAGCGGTTGAACGCATGATGAAATTGGGCGGCGTCAAATCTTTTCCGAAATGCGGATAGCCGCGCGGCAGCCCAGCCGGATGGCGGCGGACAGCAGCGGATAGGCGGGCGCCCGTTCGGCCCCGGCTTCCAGCGCGGCATCGCGATGCTCGCGCTCGTCCTCGCGGAAACGGTGGATCATGTCGGCCAGTTCCGGATCGTCGCCGTCGGCTTCCAGCTCTTCCAGCTGGCGCGAATAGTGTTCGTCGATCTCGGTCTCGATGGCAGCGGTGCAGGCCATGGCGGCTTCCGGCCCCAGCAGCGCGGTGCCCGCCCCCAGCGCATAACCGGCCACGTTCCAGAACGGATGAAGGGCAGTAGGCCGCACGCCGCGCCTAGCCATCAGCGCATCGAATTCGGCGCGGTGGCCTTTCTCCTGCTCGGCCATGCCGCGAATTTCCGCGGAGTGCGGACCGCGCTCGCCCATCACCGCCAGCTGGCCGGCATAGATGCGCGTGGCGCCGAATTCGCCCGCTTGGTCGACGCGAATCATTTCGGAGCGGTCCTTGCGGGCTGTGTCGGTCATGCAGTCCTATCTCCAGTCGGCTTGTCTCGGGCCAGCAACAGTAACCATATGGCGACGGCGCTGCCGATGGAAAGCATCGCGTTGAATCCGGCCAGCGAAATTCCCATCAGCGTCCACGCCGGTTCGTCGCAGCGTACGAATTCCAGCGAGAAGGGATCGCTGGCGGTGCAGCCAAGCGGGCTTTCCCACCAGCGGTATTCCACGCCGGCGTGGAACACCCCGATTGCGCCCGACACCGCCACGGCCAGCGCGGCCAGGGCGATCCACGCCCTCTTCGGCGGAGCAACGTAGGAAACAATCGCCAGCGCCACGGCGACGAAATGCGGATAGCGCTGCCACCAGCACATCTCGCAGGGGAACAGGCCGAAACCGTATTCGGAAATATAGGCCCCGGCGAGCAGAAGCGCCGGCACGGCAAGCGCCAGGCGCTGAGCGTGCCGGTCGGATGTGGAAAGCGCGTTACTCATAGGCCGCCTTATCGGGCCGCGATCACCGGACCGCAAGCCCGCTCAAGCCGAGATCGTCAATCCCGCAGGGCGACGTTCACACCCGCCGTGCGGCGCAGGGTGCGCACCGCGTAATCGAGCTGGAAGTCGTCGATACCCTGCTCTTCCAGGTCGGCGGCAGTGAGCTGGAAGCGCGGGTCGTCAAGCCGGTCACGCTCGAGGTTCTCGTCTTCCACGCCGATTTCACCCACAAGGTGGCCGCGCAGGTCGCTTTCGCGCAGGGCCAGGCGCTGGCGGCGTTCGGCATCGGGATCGGACAGCTGCGGCACGCGGATATCGGGTTCGATCCCGCCTTCCTGCACGCTGCGGCCCGACGGGGTGTAATAGCGCGCAGTGGTCAGCTTCAGCGCGGCATCGCGGCCCAGCGGCAGCAGCGTCTGCACGCTGCCCTTGCCAAAGCTGCGCTCACCCATCACCAGCGCGCGGCGATGATCCTGCAGCGCACCGGCCACGATTTCGCTGGCCGAAGCAGAGCCTTCATCGATCAGCACGATGATCGGCAGGCCCGCCGCCGCATCGCCGCGATAGACGGTTTCGGCATCGTAGTAGATCGTCTCGCGCCGCGAACGCCCGCGCTGCGACACGATCTGCCCTTCGGACAGGAACAGGTCGGAAAGCGCCACCGCCTCGTCCAGCGAGCCGCCGGGATTGCGGCGCAGGTCGAGCACCAGGCCCGCAAGGCGACCGGTCGCCTGTTCCTGCAGTTCGCGCAGGCCCGTGCGCACGTCGGCACCCACGTCGGCAGAGAATTCGTTGACGCTGATGTGGCCGACATTGCCGTCCAGCAGTTCCCAGGTCACCGGCTCCAGTTCGATCACGCCGCGCGTCACCACCACGTCGAAGCTGTCCTCGCGACCGGGGCGGAACACCGTCACTTCGATGTCGGTGCCCGCAGGCCCGCGCATCTGCGCCACGGCATCGTTCAGTTCCATCCCGTAGATCAGGTCGCCGTTGATATGGGTGATATAGTCGCCCGCCTTCAGGCCGGCCGCTTCGGCAGGGCTGCCGCGGAAGGGCGAGATCACCTTCACCGCGCCGTCTTCCATCTGCACGGAAATGCCCAGGCCCTGGTAATTGCCGTCGATCATCGTGGTCAGCCGCTCCAGCGCGGTGCCATCGAGATAGGCGGAGTGCGGATCGAGCGAGGCCAGCATGCCGTCAATCGCGCCGCGAATCAGCACCTCGTCGTCCACCGGTTCGACATAGCTGGCCTTGATCCGCTGGTAAGTGGCGAACAGGCGCGCGAATTCCGGCGATGCACGCCCTTCGACCTGCGCGATGGCGGCAGTGGTGGCGGGCACAAGCGCAACAGCCGTGCACAGGGCTGCGGCGCGAATGGCGGGTGCAAATTTCATACGTATCGTCCTCGGCAAGGAGGGAGTCCCAGCTGCCTGTTTATCGCATGGCGGTGCTTAACGCCAGATGAGGAGGACTTGCCGCCTCACAAGGGGACAATCACCCGACGAACTCCAGCGGATTCACTGCTTCACCGCCGCGACGCAGTTCGACCGAGACGCTGGGATCGGTCGGGCCGGCAGCGCCTAGCGGCGAACCGCTGACGACTTCCTCGCCCACATCGACATCGCTGCGCGCCAGGCCGGTGACAAGGCTGGTCCAGCCGCCGCCGTGTTCGATGATTACAATATTGCCATAGCCGCGATAAGGCCCGGCAAAGGCCACGCGGCCTGCCGCAGGGGCGACGACCTGTGCCCCGCCGATGGGAGCCAGGGTCAGCCCCTGGCTGAGGCCCGAGGCCTGCGGCGCGCCGAAGCCTGTCAGCGTGCGACCGGCGACGGGCAGGATGTAGGGCGATGGCGCATCCGCCTCTGCCAGCGTGGCGGCGGGTGTGGGTGCACTGGCGACTTGCGCTTGCTCCGGCCGGTCAGGTCGCAAGCGCGGTCCCGGCAAGGCGGCCAGACGGCTGCGCAACTCCGCCGCGCGGTCGAGTTCGTCGACCAGCCCGTCAAGGTCGCGCACTTCCTCTGCCAGGGCGAGCGCACGCTCTGCCTCGCGGCTGGCAGAGCCACCGGCGGCGCGTGCCGCCAGGCGCTGGCGGGTTTCGATCTCGGCCAGTTCCTCGCGCCGCTGGGCCAGCGCCATTTCCTCTGCTTCGAGTACTTGCGTCGCCGCCAGCGCTTCGCGGCGCAGTTCGCGCGCGCGTTCGATCCGGTTGCGCAGCTCTGCCGTGCCGGCGCGCACCTGCGGCACGGTGTCGTGCAGCATGGCGCGCAGGTAGACCACGTCCTTTACCGATCCCGGCTGCAGGATCGACAGCGCCAGCGGGCGACGGGAGAATTGCTGCAAAGCAGCCGTCAGCCGTACCACCGGCTGCTGCTCGCGCCCCAGCTGTTCGCGCAAGTCTGCCTGTTCGCGGTCGACCATGGCGATGCGCGCGCGGGCGGCGGCGATGCCGGCCTCGGCTTGCTGGACGCGCGCGGCCAGCGCGGCGGCCTCACTGGCGGCGCGTTCGGCTGCATCCTGCGCCGCCTGCGCCTCTTCCTCGAACCGCTGGCTGCGCGCTTCGGCATTCTCGCGCTCTGCCAGCGCTTCGGCGAGGGCTGCGCGCATTTCCTGCGGATCGTCGGTCACCGGCGCGCGCTGGGCGAATGCTGCCGCGGCGCAGAAGGCGAAGGAGCCGAACAGGAGGAGGGCGCGATGCATCGTCGCTATCCTGCCCGATGATAGGGATGGCCGGCAAGGATGGCGGTGGCGCGGAACAGCTGCTCTGCCAGCATGGCGCGGGCCAGGAGGTGCGGCCAGGTGGCCTTGCCGAAGGAAATCAGCAGGTCCGCCGCCTCGCGTTCGGCTTGCGTGTGCCCGTCAGCCGCGCCGATCACGAAGCGACACTCGCGCATGCCATCGTCACGCCAGCGCTCGAGGATCTTGGCGAAGTCTTCGGAGCCAAGGTTCCTGCCGCGCTCATCCAGCAGCACGGTCTTGCAGGGAGTCTGCGGTTCGGGAATGCGCCCGCCGGTTTCGGGCAGTTCGGTCACCTTCAGCGGCCACTGGATGCGCCTGGCATAGCGCTCGACCAGCTCTTGCTCCGGCGAGCGGGCGATCTTGCCGCGAGCGATGATGTGTAAGAGCATGAAGAGCACCCTATCGGCCCGCGACTAGCGGACCGCAAGGCCGAATGGCCGCCCCCTTTCGGCTGCCTGCCAAGGCAGGCGCTCAGGATAAGCTGCGCGGGCGCAGCTTGCCCGCGCGTCCAGCAAGGACGAACGCGCGCAAGGCGCGTTCGAAAAGCAAATCAGGCCGATCCGACCGCGCTGGCCTTCGTCCCGTCCTCGCCAAAGCCCCACATCCGTTCCAGGTTGTAGAAGCTGCGCACTTCGGGGCGGAACAGGTGGACGACGACGTCGCCGGCATCGATCAGCACCCAGTCGGCAGCCGGAAGGCCTTCGATGCGCGGGCTCGGCTCGCCCGCCTGCTTCAGCTTTTCGGCCAGCTTGTTCGCCATGGCGGCGACCTGCCTGGTCGAGCGGCCCGAAGCGACGACCATGTGATCGGCGATCGAGCTTTTGCCTTCGAGCGGGATGGTGACGATTTCCTGCGCCTGATCGTCATCGAGCTGTTCGAGGACGAGGGCAAGCAGGGAGCCGGGTTCGGCGTTATGGGTGGTATCGAGATCAGGCATGGAGATGATGGTTGCTGTTGCGGTGCTGTTGCCGTGCTCGGCGGAACGCGGCTGCGTTCCAGAATGGGCATTGGTCATCGCGAAAGGTCATGCTCCGTATATGGGGTGATGGACGAAAGCGTAAAGGAGCAGGCGCCTCACGCGTCCACCCCCTTTGTGCCGTCATGTATGAGGGAATGCGTCACTTCATCCCTTGGGGCAGGACCGGCCATGCCGTCTGCCCAGTGAGGATCCGCCCGGCGTATCTGTGTGGCCGAACGCGGATCGGGATCGAAACGCAGCTCTATCAGCGCTGGTGCGCTCCATTCGCCCCGGTTGCGTAATCCGGCGGCGGACAACCGGTAGTCGCGCAGCCAGGCCATTGCGGGGCTCGCAATAGCCTTGTCCTCATACCCCGGACGGGCGATCACGGCAATGGGCATTTCCCGGGCGATCTGCCGCCAGTTCTTCCAGCGGTGGAATTGCGCCAGGTTGTCGCTGCCCATCAGCCAGACGAACCGCCTGTGCGGATAGCGGCGCTTCAGGGCACGCAGGGTATCGACCGTGTAGCGCGTGCCCAGCTCGCGCTCGATTGCCGTCACCCGGATCGGGGCACGGCGGCTCATCGCCATGGCCGAGCGCACGCGGGCAGGCAGCGCGGCCATGCCCGCCTTCGGTTTCAACGGGTTGCCGGGCGATACCATCCACCACACCTCGTCCAGCCCCAGCGCGGCCTTGGCGAACAGGGTGATGCGACGATGGCCCGCATGGGCGGGGTTGAAACTGCCACCCAGCAGGCCGGTAAGCGGTCCGCGCATCAGTCGGCGGGTCGCCGTTCGGACACGCGGAAGCCGTGGCGATGGTTCTGCGCCTCGATCGCCCAGCTCGGATACTCGTGCTCGAGTTCGCCGATGGCGTTCAGTTCGGCAAGCTCGTGCGAGGAAAGCTCGACATCGGTGGCTGCAAGGTTTTGTGCCAATTGCTCCTTGCGCTTGGCGCCCACGATAACCGATGCGGTTACAGGTTGGTGCAGCAGCCAGGCCAGTGCAATGGCCGGCACGGTGACGCCGCGCTGTTCGGCCATCGGGCGCATCGCCTGCACCGCCTTGGCAGCCAAATCCTTGTCTGCCCTGGGGAAATCAAGCTTCGCCCGGCGCCCCTCGCCGCTGACGTCGCCCTCTGCCCCGAAATCATACTTGCCCGACAGCAGGCCGCCCAGCAGCGGGCTCCACACCATCAGGCCCAGTCCTTCGGACAGCATCATCGGCACCAGTTCGCGCTCCAGCTCGCGCGCGGTCACGGCATAGAGCGCCTGGTTGGATACGAACCTGTCCCACCCGCGCTTCTCGGCAATGCCCAGCGCCTTGGCAATCTGCCACGCCGCCCAGTTGGACACGCCGATGTAGCGCGCCCGGCCGGAACGCACGATGTCCTCCAGCGCACGCAGGCCTTCCTCCATCGGCGTGTTCGGATCCCAGCCATGGATCTGGTAAAGATCGACGTGATCGAGCTGCAAGCGCGCCAGGCTGGCATCGATCTCGTTGAGGAGGTGGTATCGCGAGTAGCCGGCATCGTTCGGCCTTTCGCCCATCGGCCCCATGCCCTTGGTAGCAACAACCACCTGGTCGCGCGCCACGCCCAGATCGCGCAGCGCCTGGCCGAGATATTCCTCGCTCTGGCCCGCCGAATAGACGTTGGCGGTGTCGATGAAGTTCACCCCCGCATCCAGCGCCTGTTGCACCAGCGCGGTGGAACCGGCCTGGTCCAGGTCGTGCTGAAAAAAGGCAGAAGGCGCCGTACCGAAAGTCATCGTACCAAGGCACAGTTCGGAGACGACAAGCCCCGAGTTGCCCAATCGGTTATAGCGCATTTCGGCCCCTCTTCCGCTTGCGTTGGCTGGCTAGGGTCGGGCCTGTCCCGATCCCAGCACCTGCCACTTGTACGTTGTCAGCCCTTCCAGCGCCACCGGGCCACGCGCGTGCAGGCGCCCCGTGGCAATGCCGATCTCCGCACCCAGCCCGAATTCGCCGCCGTCGGCGAACTGGGTGGAGGCGTTGTGCATCACGATGGCGCTGTCGACTTCGTTCAGGAAACGCTGCGCGGCCTCTTCGTTGTCGGTGATGATCGCTTCGGTATGGCCGGAGGAATGGGCAGCGATGTGCTCCATCGCGGCGTCGATATCGTCGACCACGGCGACCGACAGGATGGCATCGAGATACTCGGTATCCCAGTCCTCCGCCGTGGCGGGCTTCACGCGCGGGTCGAGCTTTTGCGCCCGCTCGTCGCCGCGCAGTTCGCAGCCGGCATCGGCAATGGCGGCCAATACTTCCGCACCCTTGGGGAAGTTGGCGTCGATCAGCAGCGTTTCCATCGCCCCGCAGATGCCGGTGCGGCGCATCTTCGCGTTGACCGCGATGGCGCGCGCCATGGCGGGATCGGCATCGGCGTGGATATAGGTGTGGCAAATACCGTCGAGGTGGGCCAGCACGGGCACGCGGGCATCCTGCTGGACGCGGGCGACCAGCCCCTTGCCCCCGCGCGGCACGATCATGTCCACCAGACCGGCCGCCTTCAGCATGGCGCCCACGGCTTCGCGGTCCTGCGTGGGCATCAGCTGGATCGCGTCGGCAGGCAGGCCCGCTTCGGCCAGGCCCTTCACGAAGGCGGCATGCAGCGCACGGTTGGAATGGATCGCTTCGCTGCCACCGCGCAGCAGCGCGGCATTGCCCGAACGCAGGCACAGCGCGGCCGCGTCTGCGGTCACGTTGGGGCGGCTTTCGTAGATGATCCCGATCAGGCCGATGGGAATGCGACGCCGCACCAGGCCGAAGTTCGAAGGCGAAGTGCTCTCGTCGATGATCTCGCCCACCGGATCGGGCAGGCTGGCGACGTTCTCGATGGCGCTGGCGATGGCATCCAGCCGGTCTTCGTCCAGCTTCAGCCGGTCGAGCATGGCGCCGGTCAGGCCACGCTCCTCGCCTGCTGCCATGTCCCTGGCATTGGCTTCGAGGATGGCGGGCGCATCGGCGCGGATGGCCTTGGCCGCGGCGCGCAGTCCCGCAGCCTTTTCCTCGTCGCTGGCGCGCGCCAGCTTGCGCTGTGCCGCGCGCCCCTTGCGGGCAAGGTCTGCGATAAGGGTGGAATAGTCGGTCTTGGTGTCTGTGTCTGTTTGCATGAAAGCGCCTCTACCATCCTGCCGGGGGCCTGTCAGGGGGCGAATCATACCCCCCGAATATGGGGTATCGACATGCACGAGACGCAGTTTAGTTCCCGCATTTGTGCAAAGTTTTCTCGCCGATGAACGATTCATCGTGCGACGGGTTCGACTCGCCCCAAAGGTTAACGGCGGCCCTCGACCTGCCGCGTGCCTCCGCTATCGCTGCTGCAACATAAATTTAAGCGAACTGACGGGGTCGTCTTGGAACAACAATCGACAGGTGGAATACTGGACCGCCTGCGCACCTGGTTTCCGGAGCGTGAGTTTTTCATGCGCTCGCAAGGGCAGGTACGTTTCATCACCATAACCACGCGGATGCAGATGGTTGCGGCGGGCACTGTTGCCGCCATCACGCTGGGCTGGGCGGTTTCCATGGGCGTGATGGGCATCAGCCAGTGGCAGGCCAGCGCAGAGCGCGCCTCGCTGCTGGAGCGTGAGGCCCAGGTCGCCACCGCCGAAGACCGCTTCGACCAGTATTCCGAAAACCTCGCCTCCACCGTCGCCGACCTCGAAGCGCGGCAGGACCTGCTCGACGGCATCGTGGATATGCTTCCCGAAGACGTGATGAGCGAGGCCGGGCACACGGTCACCGATTCCGCCGCCGAAAGCGAAGAACTGATCAGCATGATTCGCGAAGTCTTCCCCGAAGCGGAAGGCCTTGCCCGGATGGAAGCGCGCCAGCTGGCCTTCGCCGAACGGCTGACGCTCTATGCCGATCGCCGCGCCGAACGCGCCGAACAGGCGATCCGCCAGCTGGGGCTCGATCCGCGCGCGGTGATGGCATCGAACGAACAGGCCATGGGTGGTCCGCTGGAAAGCCTCGCCTCGGAAGGTGACGGCTCGCTGGATCCGCGTTTCGAGCGCCTCGGCCTGAGCCTTGCCCGGATGAGCGCGCTGGAGCGTGGGCTCGACCAGATCCCGCAGGTGATGCCAGCAGACCTGAACTCGATCTCCTCGGGCTTCGGTTATCGTCGGGACCCGTTCAGCGGCGGCGCCGCCATGCACCGCGGCCTCGATTTCCGCGCACCCTATGGTTCGCCGATCCACGCTGCCGCCGATGGCCGCGTCTCCTACGTCGGCTGGAAATCCGGCTATGGCAAGGTGGTGGAAATCGACCATGGCGCCGGCCTCGTCACCCGTTATGCCCACATGTCGCGCTGGAACGCGCAAGTCGGCGCAGATGTTTCCGCCGGCGACGTAATTGGCGCCATCGGCAGCACCGGTCGTTCCACCGGCCCGCACCTGCACTTCGAAGTGCGCATCAACAACCAAGCGGTGAACCCGCGCCCGTTCCTGGAGACAGCCCCCCATGTTCTCGAGCAAGTCAGAGCGGAATTCGCCCCGGGTAGCGGCGAGTCCGGCAGTGAAATCGATGGCTAGTCCCGGCGGTACCTTTTCCGTGATCGGCCCCGATGTCACCATTCGCGGCGATATCGAGGCATCGGTCGACCTGCACGTGGATGGCAAGGTGATCGGCAATATCGAATGCGCCAGCCTGGTGCAGGGCGAAAGCAGCCGCGTCGAAGGCGAGATCAAGGCCGAAAGCGCGCGCCTTTCGGGCGAAGTACAGGGCACTATCGAAGTGCGTAACCTGGTGGTGCTGAAGACAGCGCAGATCGACGGCGATGTCAGCTACGACACTTTGACGATCGAACAGGGTGCCTCTGTCGACGGGCGATTCGCACCGCTGCGCGCCAAGGCCACGCAGGCCGCCAAGCCTGCCGCCGACAAGAGCGACGAAGACGGTCAGCGCGGGCTCTCGCTCGCGGGCTGATACCAGCTTAGATGTTGGAGGGGATGGGGCGGTCCGTGTGGCCGCCCCACGTCGTTTGGGCGCTTGCTTGAAGCTCGGCCGGACCGGACTGTTACTGTTCCGCTTCGCCCTTCTCTTCGGCAGCGCGCTTGGCTTCCAGCCAGGCTTCGGCTTCGGCTTCCTGCGCGGCTTCGGCAGCGGCCTTTGCCGCTTCCTCGCGCTCGCGGCGCAGCTGCGCGATCAGTTCCTGCTTGTCGTCACGCGGCGCGGCAGGCGCTTCGACTGCCTCTTCGCCTTCGGTGGCGGGTTCTGCAGCGGCGGCGCGCTTGGCCGCCTTGGCCACGGCCGCATCCAGTTCGCGCTGCGAGCACAGGCCCAGGGTCACCGGATCCTTGGGCTGGATGTTCGCGATGTTCCAGTGACTGCGCTCGCGAATGGCGTTGATCGTGTTCCGGGTGGTGCCGATCAGGCGACCGATCTGCGCGTCGGAGATTTCCGGGTGGTTGCGCAGGATCCAGGCGATGCCGTCGGGCTTGTCCTGGCGCTTGGACACCGGCGTGTAGCGCGGGCCCTTGGTGCGGCTCACGTCGACCGGGGCCTTCTGCATCACCAGCTTGTAGTTCGGGTCGGCCTGGCCGCGCTCGATCTCCTCGTGCGTCAGCTCGCCCGAGTGCACCGGATCGCGGCCGGTGTACTTGGCGCTGGCGAGATCGTCCGCCATCGCCTGCACTTCGAGGATGTGCAGGCCGCAGAAATCGGCGATCTGGGTGAAGCTGAGCGCAGTGTTGTCCACCAGCCAGCTGGCAGTGGCGTGAGGCATCAGGGGCTTGGCTTGGTCAGCCACGGCGTTTCTCCAATCGGAAATAAAAGGGCCGCCCCTCACGGGACGGCCTTGGTTGCCCATCATGTAGAGCCTTTGCGCGCTCTGGGCAAGCTTTAGCCGATTCCGCCGCTCAGGCCGGCGCGTGCGACAGGCCCGGCTGCTGCGCCCGCCGCGCTATCTGCGCAAGGCCGCCAAGGAACTGGTCCGCACTGGCTTCCCAGGTGAAGGCGCGGCCGATCCGGTGGCAGGCATCGCGGTCGAGCTGCAGCGCACCGGCAATCGCGTGCTCCAGCCGATCCGCCATGACACCGCTTTCGGCTTGCAGCACGTCGAGCGGGCCAGGGACCGGGTAGGCCGCCACCGGCGTGCCGCAGGCCAGCGCCTCTATCATCACCAGACCGAAGGTGTCGGTTGTGCTGGGAAAGACGAACACGTCAGCCCCGGCATAGCAGGCCGCCAGCGCATCGCCGGTGCGCCTGCCCAGGAAATGGGCGTCGGGAAACTGCGCCCTGAGCCTGGCCAGCGCCGGGCCGTTGCCCACCACCACCTTCGATCCGGAATGGCCGTTGGACAGGAACGCCTCGATGTTCTTTTCCACCGCAACCCGACCGACATAGAGCTGGATCGGGCGCGGCAAGGTGAAAAACAGGTCGGGCGGCGCATGGTTCGGGTGGAAGGTCTGCACGTCCACACCGCGGCCCCAGTGGTGCAGCGGGCCCACTCCCTGTTCGTGCAGCTGGTCGCGGATGGTCCGGGTCGCCACCATGGTGCGCGCGGCGGGCGCGTGAAAGCGGCGGATGAACGGCCACAACCAGCGTGCGGGCAGGCGCGTGCGCCGCGCGATGTAGTCGGGAAACTGGGTGTGATAGGCTGTGGTGAACGGCAGGCCCTGGCGCAGGCAATAGCGTCGCGCGGCCCAGCCCAGCGGGCCTTCGGTGGCAATATGGATGGAATCTGGGCGGAACCGCTCCAGCCGCCGTGCCACGGCGCGCGGTCCCGCCAGGGCCAGCCGGATTTCCGGGTAGGACGGGGCGGGAACCGAGCGGAACAGGTCCGGCGAGGTCACCTCGACTTCGTGCCCGCGACCGCGCAGCTCGGCGATCACGGTATCCAGCGTGCGCACCACGCCATTCACCTGGGGGTGCCAGGCATCGGTGATGATAGCGATCTTCATGGCGTCAGGCCGCGACCGGGACGGATTGCCCCGCCTGTTGGTCGCGCGCTTCACGCCTGGCGATCTCGTCGGGCCAGTGGAGGATTTCCATGGTCCCGTCGGCGTGTTCGACCAGGGCGTTGCAGCCCTCCACCCAGTCGCCGTCGTTCCAGTATTCGATCCGGTTGCCGTGCTGTTCGAACAGACGGTGTTCGGCGGTATGGATGTGGCCGCAGACCACCCCGTCCACCCCGCGCTCGGCAGCGGCGCGGGCAACCACTTCCTCGTACTTGCCGATGAATTCGACCGCGTTCTTTACCTTGTGCTTGGCCATTTTCGACAATGACCAGTAGGGCAGCCCCAGCTTGCGGCGAGCGGCGTTCACCCAGTTGTTCAGGCCCATCATGAAGGTGTAGAGCGCGTCTCCGACGAAGGCGAGCCAGCGGTGCGAGAGCATGACGGCGTCGAATTCGTCGCCGTGCAGCACCATCAGCCGCCGCCCGTCTGCAGTATCGTGGAAAGCCGCGCGGCGGATCTCGATGCCGCCGAAGTTGAGGCCGGTAAACTGGCGGAACATTTCGTCGTGGTTGCCGGGGATGTAGACGATCCGGGTGCCACGCTTGGCCCGCTTGAGCACGCGCCAGAGCACGTCATTGTGTGCATCGGGCCAGTAAAACTTCTTCTTCAGCCGCCAGCCGTCGATGATGTCGCCGACCAGGTACATGGTGTCGGAATCGACATGGTCGAGGAAGTCGATCAGCAGCTCGGCATTGCAGCCCCTGGTGCCGAGATGGATATCCGAAATCCAGATCGTGCGGTACTTGCGCCGGCCTTCCGGCGATCGTTCGGGAATCGTCGGCTCGCGCTTGTCGAAGTCGCGGAAGGCCGAGACCGCCGCCTTGTTGCCGAATTCACCTTCGATATAGTTGCCAAACATGATGCGCACCTTGTCGCTGCCTGTTCGGCTTCGAGCCTATGCGCCCGCGTTGTTACAGGGGCGCCACAGTTCAGCGGCAGTTCGGCGACAGTATGACGCTTTCGAGTCAGCGCCCCCTAATCAGCGCACCACGTAGGGCTGCGGCGCAATCCACGGTGACGGCATGTTGTAGGGGACGGTGATGAACACCGCCTCCACGTCGGCGATCTTGCCGTCCACCACCTTGAACAACTCCAGCAGGGCAAAGCTGTGCGGGAAGTGGAAGATGGAATCGTGCCGGGAGCCGTCGGTCCAGGTGACTTCGGTCATGCGGCCCGAATGGTCGATGAAACCGCCCGCCAGCACCAGCCCCTTCTGCTCGTCCACCAGCGGGAAGCGGCGGTCGCGCAGGCGATCGTCGTACTTGTACTGTCCCAGCCGGAACTGGTCGGCAGTGCCCATCGCAGCGATGGGATAGCCTTCGATCTCGACATTGGTGGTCTGCAGCCCGTTCTCGATCCGGTCGCAGTTGTCGGTGAAATGGGTGAACAGCTTGCCGTCGTTCAATTGCAGTGTGTCGAAATAGCCGTTGGCGAGCGCGATCATGCGCTCTCGCCCGACACGCTGGCTTTCCGGCACGTCGGCCAGCAGGCTTTCGCGCGGGCGCCGGTCGAGGTCGATCACGGGGAACGGGCCAAGCTCGTGCGGGCGGCAGATGATCGCTTCGGCTTCGGCAACGCGGTGTTCGCTTACGCGCAGGCGCAGGCACATCACCGCCGTATCGGGTCCTTCCACGATATGGCCGAACCAGCTCACCTGCCCGGTCGATGGGTCTGCGGCCTTCAGGTCATAGTCGCGCGGGATCGCGGTACAGGTGCTCCACACGCCGTCACCGACGACCAGCTGCACGTTGTTTTCTGTAAAGACCACATGCTCGGCCCACGGCACCGCAGTGGCATCGCGCGCAGCCAGCGCATCGAGGAAGGCATCCATCTGCGCGGTCAGCTCTTCCAGCGAATGTTCGCTCGTCGGCATCGAATTGGTCATCGGTCACTCTCCCCTGAGACATCGAGCACGATCTTGCCGACGTGTTCGCCCGCTTCCATCCGGGCATGGGCACCGGCTGCATCGGCCATGGCGAAGGTCTGGTCCATCACCGGTCGCAGTTCGCCGCTTTCGACCATGGGCCAGACCTCGCGGAACAGCTCGTCAGCCAGCATGCCCTTGAACACGTTGCTGCGCGGACGCAGGGTGGAGCCGGTGATGGACTGGCGTCGCACCATCATTTTGGCCACGTTGATCTCCGACACCGGCCCGCCCAGCACCGCGATCACCACCAGGCGCCCGTCCTCGCCCAGGGCATCGAGGTTGCGCTGGGTATAGCTGCCCGCCACCACGTCGAGCACCAGCTGTACGCCATTGCCCTGCGTGAAGTCCTTCACCTCCTCGACGAAATCCTGCGCCTTGTAGTTGATCGAAAGGTCGGCACCGACCTTCAGCGAGGCAGCACACTTTTCGTCCGATCCGCAGGTGGTGATGACCTGCAGGCCGAATGCCTTGGCCAGCATGGTGGCCATGGTGCCGATGCCCGAGGTGCCGCCGTGGATCAGGATCGTCTCGCCATCGCGGGCATAGCCGCGCTGGAAAACGTTGTGCCACACGGTGAACAGGGTCTCCGGCATGGCCGCCGCTTCGGCCATGGAAAGGCCTTCCGGCACCGGCAGGCCATGTTCGGGCCGGGCAATGCAGTATTCGGCGTAGCCGCCGCCGTTCACCAGCGCGCAAATGCGCTTGCCCTTTTCGCCCGGATCGACGCCTTCACCCAGCGCCACGATCTCGCCGGAAATCTCCAGCCCCGGCAGGTCGCTGGCACCCTTGGGCGGCGGGTAGGAGCCGGCACGTTGCAGGCAATCCGGACGGTTCACGCCGGCATGGCTGACGCGCACCAGCACCTCGCCCGCGCCGGGCTGCGGCACGGCGCGCCGTTCGCGCTTGAGCACCTCCGGTCCGCCAGGCTCGCTGATGACGATGACGTTCATTTCCCTGGGCAAATCAATGTCCACCAAGGTTCCCCTTGTTCCCTTCGTTTCACGATGCACAGCCCTAGAGATGCCCACCATTGACAGCAAGCGTCTGCGAGGGGATGTTGCGCTGCAATGGAAGAAGACGACCTTCCCCGGATGCGTTCCGACGCTGCCGGCCAACTGGCCGGGGAAAGCCTCGACAGCTATTCGCAGGACGAGCTGATGGCGCGCATCCAGCTGCTGGAAGCGGAAATCGCCCGCGTGAAGGCACATCACGGCAAGGCAGACGCGCACCGAAAGATGGCAGACGCGCTGTTCAAACCACGAGAGACCGACTGATGGGCCGCCCCCGGCCCTTCGTACCCCTCGAAAATGCGCAGTTGCGCACCATATGTCCTACCAGCAGCCCTGCAGGTTCGCCTGCGGACCTTTTAACCGCACCCGTTAGGCTGGGATTCACCAAGCCTTGCGCACCATCATCCACCAGCCCCGTCATGGCCTAAGGCCAGCCAAGGACCCACATGCCAAGTTTCGCGCAAAACCTCGAAAAGACCCTCCACACCGCGATCCAGCACGCGATCGACCGGGCGCATGAATATGCAACGCTCGAACATCTGCTGCTGGCGCTGGTGGATGACCCGGACGCGGCCGAGGTGATGAATGCTTGCGGGGTGGACCTGGAGGAACTGGCCGGCGTGGTGCGCCAGTACCTTGACCAGGAATACCAGTCGCTCAAGACCGACGACGATGCCGATCCGCAGCCCACCGCCGGGTTCCAGCGGGTCATCCAGCGCGCGATCCTGCACGTGCAATCCAGCGGCAAGGACACGGTGACCGGCGCCAACGTGCTGGTCGCATTGTTCTCCGAACGTGACAGCTACGCCGTCTATTTCCTGCAGCAGCAGGACATGAGCCGCCTCGATGCGGTCAGCTTCATCAGCCACGGCATCGGCAAGGGCGGTCGCCAGCTGGAAGACCGTTCGCCCACCGGCGCCGAAGACGAATCGCAGGCGCGCGGCGAGGAAAAGCCGGAGAAGAACAAGAAGGATTCCGCGCTTGACCAGTTCTGCGTCAACCTCAACCAGAAGGCGCTGGACGGCAAGGTCGACCCGCTGATCGGGCGTGGCCCAGAAGTGGATCGCACGGTGCAGATCCTCTGCCGCCGGTCTAAGAACAACCCGCTCTACGTGGGCGATCCAGGCGTCGGCAAGACCGCCATCGCCGAAGGCCTGGCGCGCAAGATCGTGGAGGGCGACGTGCCCGAAGTGCTCGAGCCTGCCGTGATCTACGCGCTCGACATGGGCGCGCTGCTGGCGGGCACGCGCTACCGCGGCGATTTCGAGGAGCGCCTGAAGCAGGTCGTCAACGAACTCGAAAAGATGCCCGATGCCATTCTTTTCATTGACGAAATTCACACCGTAATCGGCGCAGGCGCCACCAGCGGCGGGGCCATGGATGCCTCCAACCTGCTGAAGCCCGCACTTTCCAGCGGGGCGATCCGCTGCATCGGCTCGACCACCTACAAGGAATTCCGCAACCACTTCGAGAAGGACCGCGCTCTGCTGCGCCGGTTCCAGAAGATCGACGTGAACGAGCCGAGCATCGAGGACACGATCAAGATCCTGAAGGGCCTGAAAAGCGCCTTCGAGGAGCATCACGGCGTCAAGTACACGCCCGATGCGCTGAAGACTGCGGTGGAGATGAGCGCTCGCTACATCAACGACCGCAAGCTGCCCGACAAGGCCATCGACGTGGTCGACGAAGTGGGCGCCATGCAGATGCTTGTCCCGCCCAGCCGCCGCCGCAAGACGATCACCGCCAAGGAGATCGAGAAGGTCGTGGCGACCATGGCGCGCATCCCGCCGAAATCCGTCTCCAAGGATGACAAGAAGGCGCTCGGCAGCCTCGAGAAGGACCTGAAGCGTGTCGTCTTCGGGCAGGACGAAGCGATCGAACGCCTCTCCGTCGCCATGAAGCTGAGCCGTGCAGGGCTGCGCGAAGCGGACAAGCCGATCGGCTCGTTCCTGTTCAGCGGTCCCACCGGCGTCGGCAAGACCGAAGTCGCGCGCCAGCTCGCCTCGATCATGGGGATCGAGCTCAAGCGGTTCGACATGTCCGAATACATGGAGCGCCACAGCGTCTCCCGCCTGATCGGCGCGCCTCCGGGCTATGTCGGCTATGACCAGGGCGGCCTGTTGACCGACGCCATCGACCAGCACCCGCATTGCGTGCTGCTGCTGGACGAGATCGAGAAGGCCCACCCCGACCTGTTCAACATCCTGCTGCAGGTGATGGACAACGGCAAGCTGACCGACCATCACGGCAAGACCGTGGATTTCCGCAACGTCGTGCTCATCATGACGACCAACGCGGGCGCCGCCGATGCCGCCAAGCAGTCGATCGGGTTCGGTGCCGGGCAGAAGACCGAGGCTTCGCAAGAGGCGGTGAAGAAGATGTTCACTCCGGAATTCCGCAACCGCCTGGATGCCGTGGTGCCGTTCACCTACCTCGGCCCGGAAACCATCAGCCGCGTGGTCGACAAGTTCATCCTGCAGCTGGAACTGCAGCTGGCCGAGCAGAACGTGCACATCCAGTTCGACGGCGACGCGCGCGACTGGCTGGGCAAGCGCGGCTATGACAAGCTGATGGGTGCCCGCCCGATGGCGCGCCTGATCCAGGAGAAGGTGAAGCAGCCGCTGGCCGAGGAACTGCTGTTCGGCAAGCTGGCCGGCGGCGGCGAGGTGCATGTCAGCGTGAAGGACGACAAGCTCGCCTTCGAACTGACGCCCGCACCGCCGAAAGCCAAGCCGAAACGCAAGCCGCGCAAGGCAGCAGCAAAGAAGGCCGCTCCGAAAAAGCCGGAAACGCCCGCGGCCGACAAGGATGCCAAGGACGACAAGTCCGAGGACTAGTCGGCAGGCATGGCGCGGGTTAGGCTCGCGCCATGACGCCACGAACAGCTTTTGCGATACTGGCGGCGGGGGCTCTTGCTCCCGCCGCTCCGCTTTGGGCGCAGGATAGCGCGCCGCCCCTGCACGAACGCACGGCGCAAACCGACCTGCCGCTGGAGGGCCCGCGGGCGGCCATGCGCCTCGAGCATGTCGGCCTGTCGTTCGAGCTGGATCCCGAACGCAAGGCGATCAACGGCGATGGCCATTACCGTGTGCGAGCGGAAGAGGCGCTTGCGCAGCTGGTGTTCGATCTCGATCCGCGCTTCCGGGTGAGCGTAGTGCGGGTGGATGGCGCGAGCGTAGAGCCTGAACACTGGGAGAGTGCCGAAGGGCTGCTGACCATAGAGCTGCCCCACAGCCTGCCAGCGGGCGAGACCACACAAGTGCAGATCGGCTGGGACGGCGTGCCGCACGAAGCGGAAAACGCGCCGTGGCAAGGCGGCTTTGTCTGGGCGGAAACCGAGGATGGCCAGCCGTGGATCGCCACCGCCGTGCAAGGCGAAGGGTGTGACCTGTTCTGGCCGTGCATCGACCATTCCTCTCACCGCATCGGCACGCTGGACCTGATGGTCACAGTGCCAGATGGGTTGATTGCTGCAGGAAACGGTCGCCATATTGGCACTATGGATGCAGGCGATTCCACCACCTGGCACTGGCGTGCACGCGATCCCAGCAACTACGGCGTCACCCTGCAGGTCGGGCCCTACGAAGTCGCGCAGCGCGACTATGCCAGCCGCCATGGCAACACCGTGCCGTTGAGGTTCTGGCACCTGCCGGGCCATGCCGATGGCGCAAACCGCCTGCTGGGCGAAATGGCCGACCAGCTGGCCTTCATGGAAAGCCGCTTCGGCCCCTATCCCTTCGGCGACGAAAAGGCGGGCGTAGCGGAAACACCGCACCTCGGCATGGAGCACCAGACCATCAACGCCTATGGCAACGGCTTCCGGCCCGAAGCCTATGGCCACGAGTGGCTGTTGCAGCACGAATTCGCACACGAATGGTTCGCCAACCAGCTGCGCAACGAAACGATCAACCACATGTGGCTGGCCGAAGGCATAACCACCTGGACCCAGCCGCTTTACCTCGAATGGTCGCGCGGCGAGATGTTCTACCAGGCGGAAATGTGGAAGCTGCGCCAGCGGGTGTGGAGCCGCGTGCCGCTGGTCCCGCCCGAGGGGACGCTGCCCGACTACAACGACCAGCAGGCGATGTGGGGTGACGACATCTACTTCAAGGGCGCGTGGATCATGCACACCCTGCGCTACCTGCTTGGGGACGAGGTGCTATTCCCCGCGATCACCCGCCTCACCTATGGCACCGACGAGCCCCGGCCGGGCGCGATCCACCCGGTGAACCGCACGACACGCGATTTCCGCGCAATCCTGGAAGAGATGAGCGGACAAGACCTCGCGTGGTTCTTCGATGCCTATTTTACACAAGCGCCCCTGCCGCGGCTTACGTCCCGGCGCGAGGGCGATGGACTGCGCCTGGCATGGGAAACGCCTTCGCCTCTGCCGTTCGAAATGCCGGTGGAAGTGCGCGTGGGCGACACCGTGCACCGGGTCCAAATGCCGGGTGGACAGGGGTACCTCGACCTCGGCAGTGACGGGGTCCATGTCCTGCTTGACCCCGCCAACCGCGTGCTGCGCTACGACGCCGCTGTCGAAGCCTGGCAGAACCGGGAATCGGACGGCTGATCCGGAACGAATGTCGCGCGGCGCAACTTTTTAAGGCAGCCATGGCAGCTCCGTTCTCCTGGATCAGGCCCGAACCGCACGGGATCCACATCACGCCGGCCGACGTGTGGATCGATCCCTCGCGCGCGGTCGATCGCGCGCTGGTGACGCACGGCCATGCCGACCATGCGCGCGGCGGGCACGGGCAGACCTATGCCACCCCCGCAACGCTGGCGATCATGGAACTGCGCTACAACACCCGCGAAGGCGCGACCCCTGTGGAATATGGCGAGACGGTGCGGCTGCGGGGCGGCGTCGATGCCACCTATTTCCCCGCCGGCCACGTGCTGGGCAGCGCGCAGATCCTGCTGGAACATGCCGGCGAGCGGGTGGTCATCACCGGCGATTACAAGCGGCGCGCCGATCCCACCTGTCCGCCGTTCGAAGTGGTGCCGTGCGACGTGTTCATCACCGAGGCGACGTTCGGCCTGCCGGTCTTCACCCACCCGCCGATCGAGGACGAGATGGCCAGGCTGCTGATGCGGCTGGAGGCCCATCCCGCAGCCTGCGTCCTAGTAGGCGCCTATGCGCTAGGCAAGGCGCAGCGGGTGATAGCGGAATTGCGCGCAGCCGGACACACCCAACCGATCTACCTGCACGGCGCGATGGAGAAGATGTGCCGCCTGTATGAAGACTTCGGCGTGGACCTGGGCGAGCTGCGGCTGGTTTCGGATTACGATAAGGATGCCATGCGCGGCCATATCGTGGTCTGCCCACCATCGGCGCTGAACGATCGCTGGAGCCGCCGCCTGCCCGATCCCATCACCGCCATGGCGTCAGGCTGGATGCGCGTGCGCCAGCGCGCCCGGCAGCGCAATGTCGAACTGCCGCTGGTAATTTCCGATCATGCCGACTGGCACGAGCTCACCCGTACCATCGAGGAAGTCGATCCTTACGAGACCTGGATCACCCACGGCCGCGAGGAAGCGCTGCTGCGCTGGCACCAGCTGCACCAGCGCCGCGCCCGCGCACTGGCGCTGGTCGGCTACGAGGATGAGGACGACTAGGCGTGGAAGGATTCGCCGCCTTGCTGGACGCGCTGGTCTATACCCGCAGCCGCAACGAGAAGCTGCGCCTGATCGCCGAGTACCTGCGCACAACGCCCGATCCCGATCGCGGCTGGGCGCTGGGCGCGCTGACCGATGGCCTGGATTTCAAGGCGGTGAAAAGCTCCACCATCCGCGCCTTGCTGAAGGAGCGGGTCGACCCGGTGCTGTGGAGCCTCAGCCGCGATTTCGTTGGCGATACGGCGGAAACCGCCAGCCTCTTGTGGCCCGAACCCATCGGTGACGCCATGCCGCCGCCCACCGTCAGCGAAGCGGTGGAGGCGCTGGCAGGCATGACCCGTGTCACCGTGATGAGCGAACTGCCCGCCTTGCTCGACCGGCTCGACCCGGCGGGCCGCTATGCACTGTTCAAACTGGCGACGGGCGGCATGCGCATCGGCGTATCCAGCCGCCTCGCCAAGCTGGCCTTTGCCCAGGCCTTCGCCGTGCCGGTGGACGAGGTGGAGGAATACTGGCACGCGCTGGAACCGCCCTATGCCGAACTGTTCGCCTGGGCGGCGGATGGCGCAGCACCGCCCGACACCGCCAACATGCCGCTGTTCCGCCCCTTCATGCTCGCACACCCGCTGGAAGACACGCAAGTCGACCTTGCCGACTATGCCGCCGAGTGGAAGTGGGACGGCATCCGCGTGCAACTGGTGCATGTTGCGGGAGAAACGCGCCTCTATTCGCGCAGCGGCGACGATATCGGCGCCAGCTTTCCGGAAATGGTCTCCGCACTGGAAATTCCCGCCCTGCTCGATGGCGAACTGCTGGTGCGCGGCGCCCACCAGGGCGGCGAGGCAGGCGGCGCGGCCAGTTTCAATGCCCTGCAACAGCGGCTGGGGCGCAAGACCGTCAGCAAGACAATGCTCACCGAGAGCCCGGCCTTCGTGCGGCTGTACGACGTGCTGATGCTGGATGGCGAAGACCTGCGCGACCTGCCGTGGACGCAGCGGCGCGCGCGACTGGAAGCGCTGATGCCGCGCTTGCCTGAAAGCCATTTCGATCTCAGCCAGCTCGTCGAGGCGCGCGATTTCGATCACCTGGCGCAGATCCGCGAAGGCGCGCGCGACGATGCCATCGAAGGGCTGATGCTGAAGCGGCGCGATTCGCTCTACGTCGCCGGCCGCAAGACCGGGCTGTGGTACAAGTGGAAACGCGATCCGCTGCTGGTGGACTGCGTGCTGATGTACGCGCAGCGCGGCAGCGGCAAGCGGTCGAGCTTCTATTCGGACTATACTTTCGGCTGCTGGGACGGCGATCCCGATGCAGGCGCGGACCTGCTGCCGGTGGGCAAGGCCTATTCAGGCTTCACCGATGCCGAACTGAAGAAGCTCGACAAGCTGGTGCGCCAGACCACCCTCAACCGCTTCGGCCCGGTGCGCGAGGTGGAGCGCACGCTGGTGTTCGAAGTTGCCTTCGATTCGGTGCACACCAGCAAGCGTCACAAGAGCGGGCTCGCCATGCGCTTCCCGCGCATCCACCGCATCCGCTGGGACAAGCCGGTGCACGAAGCCGACCGGATCGAAACGCTGCGCACGTTGATCCGTGACTAGACCCGCTTTAGGGCAAAGCCCATGGACCGATTCGACCCGCAACGCCGACGCATGGCCATCGGCATTGCCCTGCTGGCGGGTTACGTCGATGCGACCGGTTTCCTCCAGGTCGATGGCTATTACGTCTCGTTCATGACGGGGAACACCACGCTACTGGCGCTCGACATCGTTTCCGCAGGCCGGCGGGTGCTGGTGCCCGCCCTGCTGATCGCCGGCTTCGTTGCAGGCGTGGCGCTGGGCACGTGGCTGGGTGACTTGCGCGACGTGGGGCGCAAGCGCCGGGTGCTGAGCAGCGTCATCGCCTTGTTGGTCGGCGCCGCCACCGCACGCGGGCTGGGCTGGCAGGAGGTTTCGCTTGGCTGCCTCGTGCTGGCCATGGGCGCTCTAAACACCACGCTCAGCGGCAATCGCCGCAACCCCGTGGGGCTGACCTACATGACCGGGGCGTTGGTGCGCGTGGGGCAGGCGATCGGCGACCGGATCAGCGGCATGCGACCAGGCGGTTGGTCGCCCTTCATGCTGCTGTGGCTGGCCTTGCTGGCAGGCGCCCTGCTCGGCGGGCTGGTTGCGATGCATCTGCCGTCTGCCTCCCTGTGGCTGGGCGTTGCCTATGCCGCCGGGCTGCTTGGCTGGAGCGAGATCATGGCGCGGCAAGCGCGGGCCTGACGCAAAGGGGTTTGCGCGGCATCAAAGACGCCTGGGCAAAACGCCCACATGGTTCGGTTCAACAGTTTCCGATCCAAGGATGTGCCCGCATGAACGCCGAAACCGGCAAGCCGCAGACACCCTACGAGGCGCTGGGCGGCAGGGAGGTGATCGCCCGCATGGTCAATCGCTTCTACGACCTGATGGAGAGCGAGGCGCAATATGCGCCGCTGCGGACCATGCATGCCGCAGACCTTGGCCCGATGCGCCAGTCACTCACCGGCTGGCTGTGCGCCTGGGCCGGCGGCCCGCGCGACTGGTTCGAGGAAAACCCCGGCAAGTGCATGATGAGCGCGCACCGTGACCTTGGCGTATCACGCGAAACGGCAGGGCAATGGGCTGACGCCATGGCGCGCGCCATCGCCGAGTGCGGGCCGGAAAACCGTGAGCTGGGCAGGATGATGGCCGAACGGCTCGACATGATGGCGCAGGCGATGGTGGTGGAGACGGACTAGCCGTCGATCCGGAACACCTTCTCGCGCGAAGTTGCGCCGCGCAACAAATCGACCCGCGAAGGCGCCGTGCCAAGCGCCTTCGCCAGCAGGGCAATCACGGCGGCATTGGCAGCGCCATCCTGCGGCTTGGCGCGCACTTTCACCTGCACCTGCCCGCCCTTGATCGAAACGCCTTCGGTCTTTGCGCCCGGCGTCACGCGCACGGCCAGCCGCCCCTCGCCATCGGCCAGGGCGCGCAGCTCCTGCGCTGAAGGGAGGTCAATCTTCGGGCGTGCCACGCAGCTGTGCCAGGTGCTTTTGCGCCAGCTTGCAGTACCGTTCGGTCTGGAAGCGGATCTTGGCGATCTGCGCTTCATCCTGCGTGCGATAGTACTTCGCCGGGCGACCGATCCAGATCTCGCCCTTGCCGATCTGCTTGCCGGGGCTGAGCAACGCGCCGGCCCCCAGCATGCCGCCTTCGGCAATGCGCGCGCCGTCCATCGCCACCGCACCCATGCCGACGAAGGCGCGGTTGTCGAGCTGGCAGCCGTGCACCACGGCCATGTGGCCGATCACGCAGTCTTCGCCGATGATGGTCGGCTCGCCATCGGTATCGGGGCGCGGTCCTTCGACGTGGAAGACGCTGCCGTCCTGCACGTTGCTGCGCGCGCCGACCACGATCTTGTGGATGTCGCCGCGTAGCACGCAATTGTACCAGACGCTGGCCTGAGGGCCGATCGTGACATCGCCGATGATCCGCGCACCGGGCGCGACAAAGGCGCTTTCGTGGATCTGCGGCACCTTGCCTTCGAACGGCACGATGGTGGCTCCGGGAAAGCGGGGATCGCCATCGATCCGGGATTTCAGGGTCACAGGAAATTCTCCCACACGAGATAGGGCAGCACGGAGGCGTAGTCGTCCGTCCACACGGGACCTTCGGGTGCCACCAGCAGGCGCCAGTCTGCAGTGGTCGACAGCGCATCGAGCGGCGCGCGCGAAGGCGACAGCGCAATCCATGTGGAGGAATAGAGGTCGTTGCGGCGCACCGGCTCGTCCTGCCAGACCATGGCATTCAGCCCGCGCACCTCGGCCAGCCGCGCTACCACCGGCTCCAGCCGCACATAGCGGTTGGACGTGTGCAGCAGCAGCAGGCCGCCCGGCGCCAGCGCGCGCTCGTAAATCGCCATCGCTTCGACAGTCAGCAAGTGGAGCGGGATGGCATCGGAAGAGAAGGCATCGATAACCAGAATGGCGAAACTGGCAGGAGGCAGGTCCTCCATGCGAAGGCGGGCATCACCGATCAGCACGCGCGCCTCTGGCGCACATTGCTGCAGGAAGGTGAACTCTCCGGCTTGCGAGAAATGCAGAACGGTCGGGTCGATCTCGAAGAAGGTCCAGCGCTGGCCCGGCTGGCGATAACAGGCCAGCGTGCCAACCCCCAGGCCAACGGCGCCCACGCGCGCATCGGGGCCGACAATGGACTGCGCATTGGCCAGCGCCAGCCCGACGCCCGAGCTGCGCCCGTAATAGGCCGTGGGCTCGCGCGAATCCGCGCCGCTGCGCTGGATTCCGTGGATGGTGGTGCCGTGCATCAGCACCTTGTCGCCGTCGCCACGCTGAGTGATCGAATAGATGCCGAAATAGCTGCGCTCGCGCTCGCCCTCCATGCTGGCACGCAAGTTGGTGAGCCCGCCAAGCGACAGCAGCAGCGCCGCACAAGCCAGTACGAACGACAGTCGCCGAGCTGCCAGCAGCATGGCCAGGAACAGGATCACCAGCAGCCCGGCCCAGTCGGCCCAGGTCAGCGCGGTTTCCGCCTGTACGCGGGTGTACAGCAGCAGCGCGGCATTGAAGATGAGGAACAGGCCCACGATCAGCACCACCCGCGTGGTCTGCGGGTTCTTCGTGATCAGGCGCACCAGGCCGCGCCAGGCGCCCAGCGGGATCAGCGCGGCGGAAGCGAGGATCAGCAGCGGGTGTTCCCACGTCCAGTCGAACAGGACCGGGGCGACAATGGCAGTAAACACACCGCCCAATGCGCCGCCCGCCGCCATGAACAGGTAGAACTGCGATAACCGCGCCGGACCAGGGCGCAGGTCATACAGCCGGGCGTGCAGCGCCGTGGCCACCACGAACAGCAGCATCACGCTGGCCGCAGCCGCCAGCAGGTCGGCCCGACCGGCAGCGAAGATCGCCAGCCCGCCGTCCACCAGCAGCACCAGCGGCGCCAGGAACAGGAACAGCTGCGCCGGGCCGCGGTGCGCGGCAAAGGCGATGGTGTAGCTTAGCAGGTAGAGCCCCAACGGGATCACCCACAAGAGCGGGATCGCCATGATATCGGTGGTAAGGAAAGTGGTGGTCGACAGCATCAGGCCCGAGGGCACGGCTGGCAGCAGCAGCCACAGCGCCTTGCGCTGCCAGCCGATTGCTTCTGCGTCCTTTTCGGTTGCCTCTTCGAAGGCGACGTCGCGGCGGCTGAACACGGCCCAGGCCACCAGCCCCAGCATGGCGACGTAGCCCAGCGTCCAGCTCCAGCTCTGCGCGCCCAGCGGCAGCAGCGGCTCTGCCAGCAACGGATAGGCGAGCAGCCCGGCAAAGCTGCCAAGGTTGCTGGCGGCATAGAGCGGGTAGGGGTTACCGGCGTGCGGGTGCGCGGCAAACCAGCGCTGGATCAGCGGCGCCTGCGCCGACACTGCGAAAAAGGCCGGGCCCACGGTCAGCAGGAACAGCCAGGGCACCCAGACAACTTCCCACCCCGTCTGCGGCGGGGAAAGCGGCGCCAGCGCCAGCGGCAGGGTCAGTCCGGCCAGCGCCAGCACGGCCAGGTGGATGATCCCCTGCCGGCGCAGCGTAAAGCGACCGATCGCATGGGCATAGGCATAGCCGGCCAGCAGCAGCGCCTGGTATACCAGCATGGCGCTGTTCCAGACGTTGGGCGCACCGCCGAGGCGTGGCAGTGCCATGCGCGCCACCATCGGTTGCACCAGGAACAGCAGGAAGCTGCCGGCAAAGATCGCCAGCGTGAATAGCCAGCGGCGCGGATTGCCCGCTACTTCAGTCATCGCGGCGCTGCGCCCACTCCTGCGCGGTGATCAGGTAGACGATGGTGGGGTTGAGTTCTGGCGGATAATGGTCGTCGACGTAGTCGAGGTCTTCCCTGCGGCGCATGCCCAGCTTGCGCATCAGGCCCCAGCTGGCGGCGTTGCCGACCACCGTCAGGGCGATGATTTCGTCCGCGCCGAAACGGTTGAAGCCCAGGTCCAGCGATGCCGTGGCCGCTTCCTTGGCATAGCCGTGGCCCCAGGCATCCTCGCGCATACGCCAACCGGCCTCGACCATGCCGAACACGGGCGAACCTTCGACATTGGCGCATTTCAGCCCGCAAAAGCCCAGCATCTCGCCCGATAGGTGGCCGCCATCATGCTTGCGCTCAAGCAACCAGAAGGTGTGGCCGAACCTTTCGCGGTAACCTGCCAGCCGATCCATCGCGCCCTGGCGGGTCGCCTCGTCCGCCACACCGCCCAGCCAGCGCATAACGGCAGGCGTGTTGGTCAGCTGCCAGAAACGCGG
Organism: uncultured Erythrobacter sp.; assembly: GCA_913055155.1. Lineage (GTDB taxonomy): Bacteria > Pseudomonadota > Alphaproteobacteria > Sphingomonadales > Sphingomonadaceae > Alteraurantiacibacter. Next base: position 113,654 of record CAJXJR010000005.1, read on the forward strand.
CCAGTCTTCCGCGCGCCAGTCCCGCAGCACCAGACGGTCGGTTTCGTGGCGGAAGTCGGCTTCCATCTCAGCCATTGAGGATACGTGCCGCTACCGGCGCATGATAGGTCAGCACGCCCGAACAGCCCGCGCGCTTGAACGCCACGAGCTTTTCCATCAGCAGCACGTCGCGATCTGCCAGCCCGGCGGCGGCGCCAGCCTCGATCAGGGCATATTCGCCACTGACCTGGTAAGCGAAGACAGGCACTTCGAAACGGTCCTTCACCCGCCAGATCAGGTCGAGATAGGCAAGTCCCGGTTTCACCATCACGCTGTCGGCGCCTTCGGCGAGGTCCAGCTCGACTTCGGCCAGCGCTTCCAGCGCGTTGGCGGGGTCCATCTGGTAGGTCTTCTTGTCGCCTTTCAGCACGCCGCTCGACCCCACGGCATCGCGGAACGGGCCATAGAAGGCGCTGGCGAACTTGGCGGAATAGCTCATGATCTGGACATTGGCGTACCCGCCCATTTCCAGCGCCATGCGGATCGCCTTTACCCGGCCATCCATCATGTCGGACGGGGCGATGATGTCGGCGCCCGCCTCGGCCTGGTTCAAGGCCTGGTCGACCAGCACGGCGACGGTATCGTCGTTCACGACATAGCCGCCCTGGTCCACCAGCCCGTCCTGCCCGTGGGTGGTATAGGGATCGAGCGCGACATCGGTGAGGATCCCGATGTCATCGCCGCAAGCATCGCGGATCGCGCGAATCGCGCGGCACATCAGGTTGTCGGGATTGAGTGCCTCGTCACCCTTTTCGCTGCGCAGGCTGGCAGGCGTGTGCGGGAACAGCGCAATGCAGGGGATACCCAGCTCGACCGCCTCTTTCGCGCGCGCGGCAATGCCATCGACCGACCAGCGCGAAACGCCGGGCAGGCTGGCAACGGGGTCTTCCACGCCTTGGCCTTCGGTGACGAACAGGGGCCAGATCAGGTCTGCGCTGGTCAGTACCGTTTCGCGGTGCATCGCGCGGCTCCACGCGCTGGCACGGGTGCGGCGCAGGCGGGTGTTGGGATAGCTGCGGGTCATGGTGCGCCCCCTCTGCCGGAAAAGCGGCCTTTGAGCAATCAGGCAGGCGGGCAATCGGGCTGCGGCAAAGCGCCTCAGGTCACGCGCTGGCGGTTCTCGATCCGGTCGATCTCGCGCACCGGCTCTTCCGCCAGCGAAGGGTCGGGCGGCAGGTCTGCCAGGGCAGCACCGGGCTCGATCATCTGCAGGCGCACCAGCTGTTCGCGGAAATTGGCCATTTCGGATGCCGACAGCTGCGCCCGGTTGACGAAGCGCACGCTGGCAGGATCGATCTTCTGCCCGCCGCGATACATTTCGTAGTGCAGGTGCGGCCCGGTGGAGAGGCCGGTCGACCCGACATAGCCGATCACCTGGCCGCGGCGCACCTGTTCGCCATTGCGCACGGCGATGCGGCTCATGTGGGCATAGCCGGTGGCAAGGTTGCCCGCGTGGCGAATGCGCACGTAGTTGCCATAGCCGCCGTTGCGACCGGCGTAGTTCACCGTGCCATCGGTGGCGGCATAGATCGGCGTGCCGTGGCGAGCACGGAAATCGAGGCCCGAGTGCATGCGGCGATAGCCCAGGATCGGATGGCGACGCATGCCATAGCGCGAGGTGATGCGACCCGGCACCGGGGCAATCAGCCCTTCCTGCGCCACGCCTTCGCCCGAGGCGTCGTAGAACTCGCCTTCACGCCCGAAACGCATCATCTGCTTGCGCGGGCGGTCGTCACGGATGATCGCGGCATAGAGCAGGTCGCCCACTTCCACTTCGCCCGTGGCGGCGCGGCGGTATTCCACGATCATGTCGAACTCGTCGGTCGCGGCGATTTCGCGGTTCACGTCGAGGTTGGTGCCGATCGTGCGCAGGAATTCCTGGACCGCGCTGGGCGGCGCGCCCGCGGCGCGGGCAGAGCGATAGAGGCTGTCACCGACCTTGGCGCGGATGCGCAGCGGGGTGGTATCGACCATGATCGGTCGTGGATCGAGCACCAGCTTGCCGTCACGCCGCTCCACCGCCAACTGCAGGTCGAACCGGGCACGGAACGAAAGCGCGTCGAGCGGGCGCGGCGCATCGGGGCCGGCGCGGCGACCCAGGGTGATGTCCACCTGCGTGCCGGGCTCTATGGATTCCAGGTCCACCGCGTCGCTGACCATGCCGGCGATCAGCGCCGCCTCGTCCGTGCTTACTCCGGCGCGGCGCAGCATACGATCGAAGCCGTCGCCCTGCGCCAGCGTGGCGACAAGGTCCACGCGCGGGCGTTCCGGCGCCGAAGCCAGCGGCGAAACCGCCATGGTCGCGCCCATGCGACGACCGGAATCGGCGCCCAGCGCCAGCGGCAGGATCATCTGGCTGCGGAATTCGTCGCGCACCCGATCATCGATACGCATGGCCGGTGCGGCCTCGACAGCGGAAAAGCCCGGCCAGCCGGCGATGGCGATGGCGGAAAGGCCGATCAGCGTGGCAACGCCGCGCAGCCACCGGCGCGAGCCGATATCGGCGCCAAGGTCGGGCGCCAGGTCTGCGCGCGACAGCTTCGCCGACAGCGCCGCGCGCCAGCTGCCGGTTGTTTCCGCCAGGGTGGAGGCATCGCGCGTGTGGCGCTTGCGGCGGCCCGCACCGTCACCGACGACATGTGCCAGCGACAGCTCGGCGGGCGGATGGGCGCCCGCAGCTGCAGCTTGTCCGGCAGTCTCTCGATCGGTGAACAACGCGCCCTCCTCGATGGTCACACCGCGATACTCCGGCAGGAAATCGGCGCGACCCGGTCATGGCCCAGGTAATTGTCCGAAAGCGTGCCGCAATAAAGTAAATTTGCGCTTAACGGCGATGAGTCGAGTCTCCGCAGCGTCGAACCGAGTCCGGTTGCGCCCGCCGCACGGAATCGCCATGTCTGTCGGCACTGTGTCACCGCCCCACTCCGACAGCCGGATTCGCGCCGTTCTCGGCCCCACCAACACCGGCAAGACCCACCTCGCGATAGAGCGCATGTGCGGCCATTCCAGCGGCGCCATCGGCTTTCCGCTGCGACTGCTGGCGCGCGAGGTCTACGACAAGGTCTGCCACATCAAGGGCGAAGCGCAGTGCGCGCTGATCACGGGCGAGGAACGGATCGAGCCGGATACCGCGCGCTATTACCTGTGCACCGCCGAAGCCATGCCGCGCGACGGTGGAGGAAAGGCTTTTGTGGCGCTGGACGAGGCGCAACTGGGTGCCGACCGCGAGCGCGGGCACGTGTTCACCGATCGCCTGCTGAACGCGCGGGGCCGCGAGGAGACCATGCTGCTGGGCTCCGCCACGCTGGAGCCGATGGTGCGACAACTGCTTCCCGGTGCACAGGTGGAGGAACGCCCGCGCTTTTCCACGCTCAGCCATGCGGGCAGCGCCAAGCTTTCGCGCCTGCCGCCGCGCAGTGCGATTGTCGCCTTCTCGGTCGAGCAGGTCTACCAGGTGGCGGAACTGCTGCGCCGCTTCCGTGGCGGGGCAGCCGTGGTGATGGGTGCGCTCTCACCGGAAACGCGAAATCGTCAGGTGGAATTGTTCCAGTCCGGTGAGGTCGACTATATCGTCGCCACCGATGCCATCGGCATGGGGCTGAACCTCGATGTGCGCCATGTCGCCTTTGCTGCGCTGTCGAAATTCGACGGCGTGCGCCAGCGGCGGCTGACCCCCGCGGAAATGGCGCAGATTGCCGGTCGCGCCGGGCGGCACCAGGCCGATGGCACTTTCGGCACCTTGTCGGGCAATCGCCGCGGTGCCCCGCTGGAACTGAGCGAAGACGAGATCTACGCCATCGAGAACCACAAGTTCGCGCCGATCACCAAGCTGTACTGGCGCGAACCCGAACCGCGCTTCGATACGCTGGGCATGCTGATCGGCGATCTCGAGGCAAAGCCCCGGCAGGAGGGCCTTGCGCCCGCGCCCGAAGCCATCGACCTGGCCGTGCTCAAGCGCCTGGCAGAGCAGGACGATGTGGCCCGCGGCGTCACGACAGCCGGGCAGGTCCGCCGTTTCTGGGAGGCTTGCCAGCTGCCCGACTTCCGCCAGCAGGGCGCCGATGCCCATGCGCGTTTCGTCGCCCGCTTGTGGAGCGACCTGAAAGGCGGCCATATCGGCGCGGACTTCGTTGCCGCGCGCATTTCCGAGCTGGGCAATACCTCCGGCGATATCGATACGCTGCAAGGCCGGTTGTCGGGTATTCGCAGCTGGGCCTATATCTGCCAAAGGCCCGACTGGGTGCTGGCGCGCGACGAAATGGCCGCGCGGGCGCGCGCGGCCGAGGCGAAACTGTCCGATGCGCTGCACCAGAAACTGACGGAACGTTTCGTAAACCGCCGAACCTCGGTATTGATGAAGGGTATGGGAAAGGATGCAGGGCTCTTGCGCGTAGAATTGAATGACGATGGCCGGGTGACGGTGGAAGGCCACGCCATCGGCCATCTCGAAGGCTTCCGCTTCGTGGTCGATGCCGAGGCGTCGAGCGAAGAACGCAAGCTGATGCTTGCCGCTGCCGAAAAGCACATGGCCGGCCTGCTGGCACAAAAGGCGCAGAAACTGGTGGCCGACGAGCTGGGCGACCTGCGGATAGAACACGGGCAGGTGCTGCGCGGCGAGCAGCCTGTGGCCGTGCTGGAAAAGGGCAAGAGTGCCAGCCGCCCGCGCCTGGTGATGGCCAAGGAGCTGGGCCAGCTCGATCCTGCGCACCGCACCCGGTTGCAGGAAGCGCTGGAATTGTGGCTGGAGGAACAGCTCGCCCCGCTCGCCCCCTTGCGCGCGCTGGAAGATGCCGCAACCGATCCCGAAGCCGGCACCGAAGTGCGCGCCCTCCTGCTGACGCTGGCCGACCGCAACGGCACCACCCGGCGCGAGGATGCCGGCCTTGCCCACGTGCCCAAGGAAAAGCGCCCGTTCCTGCGACGACTTGGCGTCACTATCGGCTCGCTCGACGTGTTCGTGCCCGCTCTGCTCAAGCCCGCCCCGCGCCGGTTGCTGAACCAGCTCGGCCTCGATCCGCGCCCGGTGCGCGAAGCGATGGAAGCCGTGATCGAAGGCGGCAAGCGGCTGCCCGCGGGTTATCGCCACGCGGGCAAGCAGGCGATCCGCATCGACATGGCGGAAAAGCTGTTCCGCGCCGCGCACGAACAGCGCGCCAAGGCGCCGCAGGGCGAGGGCGTGCGCGGGTTCGCCGTCGACACCGCGCTGGGCACCAGCATGGGATTGCTGCCGGAAAGCTTCCGCAGTTTGATGAAGGATGCCGGCTTCCGTCCCGGGCAGCCGGTGGAGTTGGCAGAAGGCATGCTCGGCCCGCCTCGCCCCGTTCCATGGACCTGGCGCGCCCCACGCAAGGATTTTGCCCCGGCGCGTGGGGGAAGCGGCCCGCGCAAGCCACGCGGCAATGCAAAGGGCAAATCGGGCAAGGGCGCCCCGCCGCGGCGGCCGCCGGAACCCAGAGGCGACGGCGGCCAGGCCTTCGCAGGCCTTGCGGACCTGCTCAAGAAGGGGTGACGTGCGGCTCGACTTGCTCCTCGTGCGGCTGCGCTTTGCCAAAAGCCGCGCGATTGCGCAGCGCTGGATAGAGCAAGGCCATATCCGCTGCAATTCGCTGCGGGTGACTCGCGCGGGGCATGCGGCGGCCGAGGGGGACGTGCTCACCCTGCCCGTCGGTCGCCATGTGCGGGTGATAGAAATCCTTGCTTTACCCGAGCGGCGCGGTCCGGCAGGCGAAGCGCGATCGTGCTATCGGGACCTTGACGCTGGCGGTTCTATCGCCATAGCAGGATCGCGAAACGCGGCCCCTGCCGGCCGAGACTGAAGGATACGCTTACCCATGACCTATGTCGTCACCGACGCCTGCATCAAGTGCAAGTACACAGACTGCGTCGAAGTCTGTCCGGTGGATTGCTTCTACGAAGGCGAGAACATGCTCGTCATCAACCCCAGCGAATGCATCGATTGCGGCGTGTGCGAACCCGAATGCCCGGCCGAGGCTATCCTGCCCGATACCGAAGGCGGGCTGGAAAAGTGGCTGGAAGTGAACACCAAGTTCTCCGCCGAATGGCCCAACATCACCGAGAAGAAGGACCCGCCGGCCGACGCGGACGACTTCAAGGGCGAAGAGGGCAAGTTCGAAAAGTACTTCTCCGAAGAACCGGGCGAAGGCGACTGATCGCCACTCGCAATTGAACCTTTGCCCGTTCCCTTCGTTGGCCGGGTATGGGGTATGCTGACAGACTGAAACGCGCCTTTGCGGCGGCTGGCGAAGACAACATCGCACTGCTTGCCGCGGGCGTTTCCTATTACGCGTTCCTGGCCATGGTGCCGCTGCTGGCGGCGGTGGTACTGGTCTACGGTCTGTTTGCCGATCCGGCGATGGTGGCCGATCACCTGCGGACGCTGGCCGAACGCCTGCCGCAATCGGCGGCACAGCTGATCGGCGGCCAGCTGCAAGCTATGGTGGAAACATCGGGCACGGCAAAGGGGTTCGGCCTGCTGCTGGCGCTGGCCGTGGCCCTGTTTGGCGCACGCAATGGAGCGGGTGCGCTGGTGACAGCCATCTCGCTGGCGTTCAACGACGACGAGCAGCGCGGCTTGCTGCGTGCCACCGCGCTGGCGCTGGCGATCACGCTGGGTGCCATCGTGGTGCTGGGCCTGGTGGTTGGCGTACTGGCGCTGGCGACATCGCTAACTGGCGAAAGCGGGGCCGGTCGCACGATCGCGCAGGCACTGGCCTATGGCCTGCTGGCCACGATCGGCACGCTGGGTGCTGCCTGGATGTATCGCCGGGTACCGAACTGCTCTTCGCCTCGTTTCCGCCAGGTGCTGCCCGGCGCCGTGTTCGCCAGCGTGGCGGTGGCGCTGCTGACTGCGGGCTTCGGGTTCTATGTCGCCAACTTCGGCAGTTACAACGCCACCTATGGTTCGCTGGGTGCGGTGATCGTGCTGCTCACCTGGCTTTACCTGTCGGCCTATGCGCTGTTGTTCGGGGCGGAAGTGGCGGCCGTTTGCGTGCAGGACGAAGCCTGCTGAAGCGATGCACCGGCGCGGGAATTGCAAGACTCGCAATTCGGACACGAATCTGTTATATACTTGCGTCAACTGCACGACATTTCGTGTGTCTGCAGGCGGATAGGAAGGCAGGTCCCCGCTTCTAGCTACAGAATTGGCTCTTCACATGGCGTCGCTTTACTTGGCGGCGTGGAGAGACTTTTCGCTGCGGTGACCGCCAAAGAAAGGAATGTCCATGGCTGCGAATGCGCCCGCCTTCGATGTAGGCGATTACGTTGTTTACCCCAAGCACGGCGTGGGCCGTGTGATCGAATTGCAGAGCGAGGAAATCGCCGGCATGCAGCTCGAACTCTACGTTCTGCGTTTCGAAAAGGAGCGCATGACCCTGCGCGTGCCCACCAACAAGGTGGAATCGATCGGCATGCGCAAGCTTTCCAGCGACAAGACGCTGAAGGAAGCGATGGAGACCCTGAAGGGCAAGCCCAAGGTGAAGCGCACCATGTGGAGCCGCCGTGCCCAGGAATACGAAGCGAAGATCAACTCCGGCGACCTGGTGTCGATCGCCGAAGTGACGCGCGACCTGTTCCGCCCGGAAGACCAGCCCGAGCAGTCCTATTCCGAGCGGCAGATCTTCGAGGCCGCTTCCAGCCGCCTTGCCCGCGAACTGGCGGCGATGGAAAAGACCGACGAGCCGACCGCGCTCACCAAGATCCTCGACGTGCTGAAGGAGCATGCTCCGCAGTACTACGAGAACACCGAAGACGCCTGAGGGGCACCGAAAGAGGCCTGAACAAGGCCGAACAGATACAAGGGGGCCGTTCGCAACGCGCGAGCGGCCCCTTTTTCTTGCTCGTTCTACAAGCCACCAAGACAGCTCGACAAACGGCTTTGCGATTGGTCCTGCATTGCTGTATTGCTACGTTAATACGCATACAAACAGGAGTAGGGAATGGGCATCGGAAAACTTATCGGCAAGGTCGTGCCGGTTGTCGCCATGGCAGCCGCAGCAGGCCTGGCGGGCTGCGACGGCCTGAACGTGGAGTTCGAAGGCGAAGGCGTGCCGCTGGCCGAACTTGACATGAGCGGCGACCCACCGACCGACGTCGCCCTGGCAGCGCCCGATACTGTGGTGATTACCAGCGGCGAGGATTTCACCATCGACGTGGAAGGCAGCGACGAGGCGCGCGATCGCATGCGCTTTGCCCTCGACGACGGCACGCTGGGCATCCACCGCGAGAACGGCAACTGGGATGACAGTGACACGGCCACCATCAACATCACCATGCCCGCGCCGGAAACGCTGGTGATGGCCGGGTCGGGCACCATGACCACCGACGCCATGGGCGACAATCCCGATATCGTGATCGCCGGTTCGGGCACGCTCACGGCGACCGGCATTGCCGCGCAGAGCATGGAAGTTTCCGTGGCGGGCAGCGGTACCGTAAACGCCTCGGGCGAAGTCAACGATCTCGAGCTCACCGTCGCGGGCAGCGGCAGTGCGGATATGGATGGGCTGCAAGTCGGCAATGCCGAAGTCACCATCGCCGGTTCGGGCGACGCGGCCTTTGCCTCCGATGGCAACGTCGAGGCCTCGATCGTCGGATCGGGCACGGTTCGCGTCACCGGATCGGCCAGTTGCAGCGTCGATTCGGTCGGATCGGGCGAGCTGATCTGCGAAGAGCCAGAAGATGCGTGATCGGCGCACCTTGCCGTAAACGGCATTGCGGACAGGTACTTGCGGGTCCATGGTGGGGCATCTTTCCCCGCCATGGGCCCGCAAATGCATAGATCCTCCCTTATCCTTGCCCCGCTCGCCACGCTGGCGCTGAGCGGTTGTATTGCCAGGACCGCCGTTGGCGTCGTGACCGCACCGGTGCGCGTCGCTTCGCAGGCGGCGGACTGGGCCACCACCAGCCAGGACGAGGCAGACCGCGAACGCGGCCGCGAGATCCGCAGGCGCGAGGAACAGCTGGGAGAGCTGCAGGAAGAGCTGGCCGAGCTCGAGGAAGACTGCCTCGACGGAGACGACCAGGCCTGCCGTGAAGCCGTGGCCACCCGGCGCGAGATCGACGAATTGTTGCCGACGGTGCCGGTAGAGCCGGAAGACTAGGCCGCGGCGCGCTGCAAGCGATCGTTGATGGCGCGCCCCATGCCGTGCTGCGGGATCGGCGCCACCGCAATCCGGGCCTTGTCCGATGCTGCACCCTCGTGCAGCGCCGCGTAGAGCCTGGACGCCGCTTCGGCCAGGTCTCCGCCGGGCGAGAGGTTTACGTCGCCCACGATCTCGCCAAACCCGATCATGAACGTATCCGCTTCGGGCGAAGTTACACCCAGCGCAACAGGCTTTCCGGGCGAATAGTGTTTCGCGAGTTGTCCCGGAGCCTGGATAGTTGCGCCGCGCGACTTGGCTTCCGGGCCGAGCACCTCTGCCAGCTCCTCCGCTGCAATCGGTCCAGGGCGCAGCAAGCGCCAGCCGCCTTGTGGATCGAGCGCGACTATGGTCGATTCCAGCCCCGCTTCGCACGCACCGCCGTCGATCACCGAGGGAGCGTCCATCCCAAAGGATTCCAGCACGTGCTCGGGCCGCGTCGGGCTGACGGCATTGCTGCGGTTGGCAGACGGCGCCGCCAGCGGCAGGCCTGTTTCCGCCAGCAGCCGCGCGGCAATCGGGTGCCCCGGCTGGCGCAAGGCAATGGTGCCCAGCCCCGCCGTCACCGCGGGGGCAATTCCGGCGCCTTCGCGCAAGGGCAGCACCAGCGTGAGCGGACCCGGCCAGAAACGCGCCGCCAGTTTCTCCGCCACGGCATCGAACACGGCCAGCTTGCGCGCCATGTCCAGCGAGGAAACATGCACGATCAGCGGGTTGAAATCGGGCCGACCCTTGGTGCGATAGATCTGCGCCACCGCATCGGCGCTGTCGGCGCGCGCAGCCAGGCCGTAAACCGTCTCTGTCGGCATGGCGACAAGCCCCCCGGCGCGCAGGATCTGCGCCGCCTTGGCCATGCCTTCGTCGTCAGGCGCTATCAGGGCTTGCTTGCCGCTCATGGGCCCTGCCTATAGGGACGAACGCGATGGAAGACCAAGCCGAACTCCTCGCCCGCATTGCTGCCGCGCTGGAACAGCTGGCGCCGGGCACACGCACAGGTGCCGACTGGCGCGCCAGCCCTGCCTATGTCTGGAATACCAGCGGCGCGCGCGCGGTGGCAGCGATCGATGCGCCTGCACTCAGCCTGCTACGCGGAATCGACAAGCAGAAGCACGCCGTCACCGGCAACGTCGCGCGGCTGGCGCAAGGCCTGCCCGCGCACGACATGCTGCTGTGGGGCGCGCGCGGCATGGGCAAGTCTGCATTGCTGCGCGCATCGGTGGCCGATGCCCAGGCGAGCGGAGGCGAGCTGGCACTGGTGCAGGTCGCAACGGACGCGGTGGCCTCGCTGCCCGCGCTGTTCGGCGATCTCGCAAGGGCAGAACGCAACTTTCTGGTGTTCATCGACGACCTGGGCTTTGCCGAAGGCGATTCCACCACCCCGCGCCACTTGCGCAGCTGGCTGGATGGCGGTGTCGAGGCGCGTCCGGCCAACGTGCGTCTTGCCGTCACGTCGAACCGCCGCGCGATCCTGCCGCGCCACGGCAGCGAGCAGGACGACCCGATCAACCCGCGCGACGCGGTGGACGACAACCTTGCCCTGGCAGACCGGTTCGGCCTGTCACTGGGGTTCCACAACGCCAGCCAGGACGATTACCTCGAAATCCTGCGCGGTTATGCCGCCGAGTACGAGCTGACGCTCGACGAAGCCGAAGCGCTGGAATGGGCCAAGCGGCGCGGCGCACGCTCGGGCCGCGTGGCCTGGCATTTCATCACCGAACTGGCCGGCCGCGCGGGAAAACCGCTCGGCTAAGCCTTACATGATGTCTTCGGGGGAGATCGCGCCTTCCTCGAAAGCGCGCGCCGGATCGCCGATCAGCTGGCGGCGCGGCGGCAGGCTTTCGCCCGAATTGCGCTCGATCGCTGCGGCTCCTTCGGCACCCGGAGCAGTCACGCGCCAGATGATGTTGCCGGTATCGTCGCTTACCAGCAGCGCGCCGGTGCGGTCCCACTCCACCCATGTCGGGCGGCCGTGGGTTTCGCCGTTCTCGGCCAGGAACGGTTCGAGCACCATCTTCGGCTTGTCCACCGGGTTGCCGCGTTCGTCGAACTCCACGAACACCACGTCATAGCCCGAAGGCGGCAAGCGATTCCACGAACCGTGGCGAGCGATGAAGGCACCGTGGCCGAATTGTTCGCCCATGGTCGTGCCTTCCTCGGTAAAGACCAGCCCCAGCGCGGCGACGTGGGCGCCCAGCGCGTATTGCGGCGTGCGGGTATAGTCGGTGAGGAAGCGTGGCATCGGCGCCTCTACGCGTTCGTCCACCACGTCGTTGTAATAGACCCACGGCCAGCCGTAGTGCACGCCGATGGGCACGTTCGACATGTAATCGGGCACCAGGTCCGATCCCAGCATGTCGCGCTCGTTCACGGTGGTCCACAATTCGCCCGTCCACGGGTTCCAAGCCATGCCGTTGGGGTTGCGCAGGCCTGCGCCGAACAGGCGGGCAGAGCCGCTGGCCAGGCTGAGTTCGTGAATGGCGGCGCGGCCTTCCTCGATCTCCATCCCGCCTTCGCCGATGTTGGAGGCAGAACCGACCGCGATATACAGCCGCTCGCCATCTTCGGAGAGGATGATGTTGCGCATCCAGTGGTTGCCGGCAGGCGGCAAGTCGGCCAGCTTCTCCGGCTCTCCGGTCACTTCGTTCGCGCCTTCCTCGTAATCGAAGCGCAGCAGGGCATCGTGGTTGGCGATGTAGAGCTTGCCGTCGGCCCAGGCGATACCGGAGGGCGAATCGAGATCGTCCTCGCGCAGCACGTGGCGCTCATCCGCCACGCCGTCTTCATCAGTATCGCGCAGCAGCACCAGCTGGTTGGGCGATTCGCCCGCACTGCCTGCTTCGCTGAACAGGATGCCGGCGACGAAATTGGTCAGCCAGCCGCCAGCCACTTCGGTCTTGGGCGCCCGGGTGAGCGTGACGAGGATATCGCCGTTGGGCATGGCATAGATCACCCGTGGGTGGTCCAGCCCTTCGGCAAAGCGGTTCACCACCAGCCCTTCGGCCGCGGTGGGCGCCATGTCGTCTGCCCAGCCGATCGGCTTGGCGACGCGCACCGTGGGCACCATCTGCGGATCGGGCGCCACCAGCACCGGGTCGGTGCCTGTGGTCTCTTCCAGCGAAATCGTGGCGGGTTCGCCCTGGAACAGCCACCAGATGATGCCCGCCGCCAGCAGCAGCAGGACGACAAGCGCGATCAGGATCTTCTTGAGAGTGCTCATGGCCAGCACGATTAGGCTAGCCTTGGCCGTGCGGCAATGTCTTTGCGGCGGCTCGCAGCTTCGCTAAAGGCGCGCCCATGTTCGATTTCAAACCCGATACGCAGGCCGGCAAGGCCGATCTCTACCGCGACCTGCATTCCGCAGCCGACGCCTTGACCTCTGGCGAGCCCGATGGCGTTGCCAACATGGCCAATGTCGCCGCGCTGCTGGGCGATTTCCTGCCCGACTGCAACTGGACCGGCTTTTACCGCATGGTGGGCGGTGAACTGGTGCTTGGCCCCTTTGCCGGACGCCCGGCCTGCATACGTATTCCGCTGGGCGTAGGCGTGTGCGGTGTGGCAGCGAAGACCGGCGAAACGCAGCTGGTGGAGGACGTGCATGCCTTCCCCGGCCATATCGCCTGCGATGCGCGCAGCCGCTCCGAACTGGTAGTGCCGATCAAGCGTGACAGTGCGGTCGTGGGCGTTATCGACCTCGACAGCCCCGACCTTGCCCGCTTCGATGCGGAGGACCAGGCCGGGATCGAGGCGCTGGCGGTGCTGCTGGCCGACAAGGTGTGATGCCCCGGAACGGGACAAGTTCGGCACCAGCCTAGGATTCTTGCGGTTTTCGACAGTAAATACCGGGTTAACCGGGCAAACAGGCCCTATTCTGCATGAGGGAAGCCCGCGCAATGTCGACCCGTATCTCACTGCTTTTCGCCGGTGCAGCCGTGATGGCCGGCGCCACCCCTGCCGCCGCGCACGACCAGCATCCGCAAATCCAGCACGTCGAAGTGCTAGACGCCGCAGGAGACTACGATGGTGAATGGCAGGGCCACTGGCAGGACGGCGACACGTGGCGCGGCATGTGGAACGGCACCTACACCACCCCGGACGGCGAAGTGCTGGAAGGCCGCTATATCGGCACCTTCATCGGCGAGGGGCGCTTCGTCACCGACGATGGCCGCGTGCTGATGCTGGGCGAGGACGGCTGGCACGAGGGCAGCGACAACGCCGTGGTCCGCATCGAGCGCCGCCGCCCGCCACACGAACTGGGCGCCTCGCCCGACGGTCGCCTGGGCTACACCTTGGCCGAACGCGAGGCATGGCTGGCCGACTGCCGCGTGCTGATGGCCAATGCCGGGGGATACTACGATTACGACGACTATTATCGCGACGATGCCGATGGCGGCCTGATCGGCGGCCTGCTGGGCGCGGTTGCAGGCGGTTTTGCCGGCAACCGCATTGCCGACGGTGATCGCCTAGCCGGGACGCTGATCGGTGCCGGTGTCGGCGGGCTTGCCGGTGCAGTCATCGGCTCGCTGGTTGATGGCGACGGTGGTGACAGCCGCGACGGTCGCGAGATCGACGCCAACGAGCTCTACGCCGCGCGCTATTGCGAGGCTTACCTGCGTCGCTACGAAATGGGCGGTGGTGCCGGGTTCCAGACCATGACCTACCAGCCGGTGATGATGGTGCAGACCGTCGCCGCAGCGGCGCCGCATGGCTACGCCGGGCATCGGCACGGTCCCGAATGCACCACCACGGTGCGCGAGGAATGGGTTGAGGTCGAACGTCTGGCCCCCACGCCGCCGGCCCGCCGAGCGATTCCGCCGCGCCCGCAACCCGCGCCCGAGCCAAGCGGCAAGGTGCAGCCGATCAACTAATGCCTTGTGGGCCGCGTAACCCTGTTTCCCAGCCCTAACGCATTGATTTTCTATTAAATCCCGCCCCCCGTCAGGCGCTGACAGATCAGGTCGAGCTGGTCCAGGGTGCGGAAACGCACGGTAACAGCGCCCGAGCGCGGATCTTCGTCCGTGGCGATCTTCACCGGCAGGCCAAGGAATTCCTCGAGGTGGTTTTCCACCGCCGCGATATCGGCATCCTGCGCCGGATCGCGCGGCGGCCGCGCCTGGCGTCGCACGGGGCCTTCGCCACCATTGCGCGACTTGCGCGCCAGCTTCTCTACATCGCGGACGGAAAGCTTGTCCTTCACTGCCTTGTCCGCCAGTTCGGCAGCATTGTCGAGGCCGATCAGCGCACGCCCGTGGCCCATGTCGAGCCGTCCGGCTTCGAGATGGTCGAGCACCGAATCCGGCAGCGCCAGCAGGCGCAGCAGGTTGGCGACGTGGCTGCGCGACTTCTCCACCAGTCCGGCGATCTCGGCCTGGGTCATCTCTTCCAGCTCGACCAGCCGTTGGTAGGCGCGCGCTTCCTCGACCGGGTTGAGATCTTCGCGCTGGATATTCTCGATCAGGGCCAGCGCCATGACGTCACGCTCACCCAGGTCGCGAATTATCGCAGGGATTTCATGCAGTTGCGCATTCTGCGATGCGCGCCAGCGACGTTCGCCGGCCACAAGCTGGTACTTGCCCGATTCCATCGGACGCACGATCACAGGCTGAATCACGCCGCGCGACGCGATCGAAGCGGCAAGCTCTGCCAGCGCCTCGTCGTCGAAGTGACGACGCGGCTGGTCAGGGTGCGGCTCGATATCGGCAATCGCCAGTGAGGCAAGCCCGTCAGCGCGCGGTTTTGCCGCTCCGGCGGGCGGTGCTACCTCTTCGCCGGCTCCAGGACGCGGCGCAACCAGTGGCTCTTCCCGCTTGGCTTCGCCCAGCAGCGCGCCAAGCCCCTTCCCCAGTTTGCGGCGGGCGGCAGCGGGACGCGCCGCGGTGGTGTCGTTGGCAGCCTCGTTGGCCTTGGCCTTGCTCATGCCGCTTTCCTCTCTTCGGGCAGGCGACCGATCAGCTCCCGCGCCAGTGCCATGTAGGCGCGGCTGCCGGGGCAGGAATGGTCGTAAATCAATGCAGGCAGCCCGTGGCTGGGCGCCTCGGACAAGCGCACGTTGCGCGGGATGACCGATTCGAACACCAGGTCGCCCAGGCATTCGCGCACGTCATCGGAAACCTGGTCTGTCAGGCGGTTACGACGATCGAACATTGTCAGCGCGATACCGATGATGCCCAGGTCGGGGTTGAAGCGTTGCTGCACCTGCTCGACCGTCTGCAGAAGCTGGCTGAGGCCCTCCAGCGCAAAGAATTCGCACTGCAGCGGCACTAGCAGCGTATCGGCAGCACACAGGGCGTTGAGCGTCAGCAGGCCCAGCGATGGCGGACAGTCGATAAAGCAGATGTCATGACCCTGGTGTGCCTCCAGCGCCTTGCGCAGGCGCTGCGTACGGTCTTCCACACCGACCAGCTCCACCTCTGCCCCACTGAGGTCGACCGTGGCAGGCAGCAAGTCGAGGCCGGGAATGGTCGAGGCGACGGCACATTCGGCAATCGACACTTCGTCCACCAGCACGTCGTAGCTCGACATGTCGCGCTCTGCCGCGCCCAGGCCCACGCCGGTGGAGGCGTTGCCTTGCGGATCGAGGTCGACCAGCAGCGTGCGCCAGCCGCTGGCCGCCATGGCCGTGGCAATATTGATGGCGGATGTGGTCTTGCCCACCCCGCCCTTCTGGTTCGCAATGGCGATGACGATCATGTGAGCGCGGGCCTCCCTTTGCCGACCAGAATTCCGGCGGAAGGATCGGTCGCCGATTGTTCCACGTGGAACATCGCCCGAATCGCCGCTGGCTGTTCAGACAATTCAATCGCGCCCTTGCGCCCCTTGGGCAACAACCATGTGGTGGAGCGTGTGGAAAAGCGCGCGGATAATTCGAGGAGTTTACCAAGCGGAGCGAAGGCACGCGCGGTGATTACACCCACTTCGCATGTTTCCACACTTTCGAGCCGCGACCCGATCACGCGGCATTTCGAAAGCCCGAATTCGGTGCAAACCCGCTCGAGCCACTCGACTCGGCGTTTACGCGATTCGACCAGCATCATGGACAAGTCCGGACGAGCAATCGCCAGCGCGAGCCCCGGAAAGCCTGCACCGGTACCGAGATCGAGCCAGACAGCCGCTTCTTCCGGTGTTCCACGTGGAACGTGGTCAAGCAGCTGCAGGCTGTCAGCGATATGACGCGTCCAGACCATTTCCAGGCTGGGCTTGGAGACAAGGTTCTGCTGCTGGTTCTCTGCCGCCAGCATCGGGATGAATTGCTCCAACCGCTCCATGACAGCGGAGTCGCAGCGTTCGGCGCAGAATGCGCGGGCCTGCTCTTCGATTTCGATCATGCAGCCTGATTGCGACGTTTGGCGTGGACAAGCAAGGCAGCAAGCGCTGCCGGGGTAATTCCGCGCACGCGGCCAGCGGCGGCGAGGTTGTGCGGCTGCGCGGCGCTGAGCCGCTCGACCATTTCGTTCGACAAGCCGGGCACTTCGGCGAAGGGAAAGTCCGCCCCCAGTTCCAGCGCTTCGCTGCTACGCAGGTCGCGCAGTTCGGCATCCTGGCGCGCCAGATATGGTGCATATCCGGCGTCCTCCGCCAGTTCCTCCGCCAAAGGCGATTGGGGATTGGAGCCTTCCGGCAACCACGGAACAAGGCCAGCCATGGAAACATCGGGCAGCGCGAGCCATTCGCCGAGCGGCTTGCGTCCGGCATCGCGCTTCACCGATAAACCCGCATCATGCAGTTCGGTGGCGCCGACGACACGCTGCAATGCGGTGTTCCACGTGGAACGCTCAGCCTCGCGCCCGGCAAACCACGCGGCGCGTTCTTCCCCCACACAGCCCGTGGCGATGGCCAGCGGCGTCAGGCGCGAGGTGGCATTGTTGGCCCGCAGGCGCAGGCGATACTCGGCACGCGCGGTAAGCATGCGGTACGGCTCGCTCACTCCATGCAGGGTAAGGTCGTCGATCATCACCGCCATGTAACTGTTGGCCCGGTCCAGTGCCGGCGGCGCGCGGTCAAGGATCGTGCAAGCGGCATTGAGGCCCGCCACCAGACCCTGTGCGGCTGCCTCTTCATAGCCTGTGGTGCCGTTGATCTGCCCCGCGCAGTAGAGGCCGGGAATCGCCTTCAGCTGCAAGTCCGCCCCCAGCGCGCGGGGATCGATATGGTCGTACTCGACGGCATAGCCGGGCACTTCCATCACCACCTGCTCCAGCCCCTCCATGGTGCGGAGCATGGCCAGTTGCACATCGACCGGCAGCGAGGTGCTGATGCCGTTGGGATAGACGAGGTGCGTGTCGAGACCTTCAGGCTCGAGGAAGACCTGGTGCCCGTCCCGATCGGCAAAACGATGGATCTTGTCCTCTATCGAGGGGCAATAACGCGGCCCGGCCGCACCGATAGCACCCGAAAACAAGGGTGAGCGATGAAGGTTATCGGCGATGATCGCGTGCGAGCCGGAGTTGGTGCGGGTGATCGCGCAAAACACCTGCGGATTCATCCGGCGCCGGGTCAACGGCGACATGGTCCACTGATCGGCATCGGAGGCTTGCTCCTCCAGCCGTGCCCAATCGATGGTCCGTCCGTCGAGACGGGGCGGCGTGCCGGTCTTGAGCCGCGCCATGGGCAGGTCTGCCCCGCGCAACTGCTGCGCCAGCTTCTGCGCCGATCCTTCGCCGATGCGCCCGCCTTCGAAGCGCTCCTCACCGCGAAACAGCGTGCCGCCAAGAAAGGTGCCGGTGCACAGGATCACGGCCTTGCCCTTGATTTCCGAACCGTCCGCCAGGCCAATGCCCTGCACACGACCTCGGTCGAGCAGCAATTGCGCGGCTTCGCCCTCGACGACATGCAGCTTGTCCTGCCGCGCAAGCATGGCCTGCACCGCCAGCTTGAACAGCTTGCGATCCGCCTGCACACGAGGGCCCTGCACCGCACTGCCCTTCGACCGGTTGAGCATGCGGTAATGGATCGCCCCGGCATCGGCTGCACGGCCCAGCAAGCCGTCGAAGGCATCCACTTCGCGCACTAGGTGGCCCTTGCCCAGCCCGCCAATCGCGGGATTGCAGCTCATCGCGCCCAGCGTGGCGGCATCGAAGGTGACCAGCGCCGTGCTAGCCCCGGCGCGCGCAGCGGCAGCCGCAGCTTCGCAGCCGGCATGGCCCCCACCCACAACGATGACATCGAAATTGTGCATTGCGCGCTGGCGTCTAGCCGATCTGTTCCACGTGGAACAGGCTATTTCCCGATACAAAAGCGCCCGAAAAGGGCATAGAGCACGTCTTCGGTAGAGGTCCGCCCCACCAGCGCATCAAAGGCCTGCCGCGTACGGCGCAGGTTCTCGGCTACCAGCAGGGGGTCGCTTTCACTCTGCGCTCCTGCAAGCGAAGATGCCGCATCGAACAACCGCTCTCGCTGGCGTGTGTTAAGAGCAGCCTTGCCTGGTGCGGGCATGGCAGACCGCGCCTGCCCGATCAGGGCCTGTCGCAGGGCATCCATCCCCTCACCGGTTACCGCAGACACACGGTGCGCCGGGTTCTGCTTGGCAGGCGGATCCGCACGGTCGGCCTGGGCCTCGATCTCCCAGGCATCCGCGGGCCCCTGCCCTTCCGGGCCAAGCCACAGGACGAGATCAGCCCTGGCAATCTCGTCTCGCGCGCGAGCTATGCCGATGGTCTCGATCACATCCCCACTCTCGTCGCGCAGACCGGCCATGTCGACGAAGGTGAAAGGAATTCCAGCCAAGGCGACAGACTGCGTCAGGATATCGCGCGTCGTGCCTGCCACGTCAGCCGTAATGGCCGCTTCACTCTCGACCAGCGCGTTGAACAAGGTGGACTTGCCGGCATTGGGTGGCCCGGCCAGCGCGACGCGAAAGCCTTCGCGAAGGGTCTCCGCACGAGGCGCATCGAGGGCATCGGCCAGCGCTTGCTGCAGTTCCCCCAAAGCATCGCCAAAGCTTTCCGGCAGTTCGGCAACATCGTCCTCGTCATCGAAATCGAGCACGGCCTCTACCTGCGCAGACAGCCGCAGCAGGTCTTCGCGCCATTCCTCCACTTGGCGCGACAGCGCACCGCCCATCATGGCCATGGCACTGCGACGCTGGATCTCGGTCTCGGCGGAGAGAAGGTCTGCCAGCCCTTCGGCTTCGGACAGGTCGATACGGCCATTGGCAAAGGCGCGGCGCGTGAATTCACCCGGTTCGGCGCGCCGACAACCCTCTATCTCACTCAGCGCTACCTCGACCGCTGCGATCACCGCGCGACCGCCATGGCAGTGGAACTCGGCCAGGTCCTCGCCGGTGACGGAATTCGGTCCGGGGAAAAACAGCACCAGTCCATCATCGAGTGTTTCACGTGAAACACTTCGGAAGACCGCTCGCCTTGCCTTGCGTGGTTCGGGAACTTCGCCCGCGATCGTCGCCAGCGCCGCCCGCACTTGCGGCCCGGTTACGCGGATCACACCGATCCCCGCGGGCGGTTGCCCACTCGAAAGCGCGAAAATCGTGTCCATCACCGGTTAGTCGGCGATGTCCTTGCCGGAATCCGAAGCCGACGTGGCATTCGCGTTACGTGCCGCACCTTCCATGAAATTCTGGAACATTTTCAGACCCATCTGCCCCATCGGCGCCAACTGGCGAGCGTATTCCTCAAGCTGATCGACGTTCGACACGCCCTGCATCGCCTTGGCAATCGAATCGACATAGATCGCGTTCGCCTGCTCGACATCGGGCAGCCCCATGAAGCGCCGCGCCTCTTCGGGCGAACAATCGATTTCGATATTGACCTTCATAGCGGACACCTTTCTCACTTGCGCGCGTATAAGCCATAGACCAATTCGACGCCGAGGAGAGCCTTATATGAGTGAGACAGTCAGCATTGCCACCCTTTCAGGCGATGACAGCTTCAACGCCTATGTCGCCCGCCCCGCAGGCGGAGCAAAAGCTGCGATCGTGGTGATCCAGGAGATCTTCGGGGTGAACGCCGGCATTCGCCGCAAATGCGACAAGCTGGCCGAGGAAGGCTATCTCGCCGTAGCGCCCGACCTGTTCTGGCGCCTTGAGCCCGGGATCGAGCTCGATCCCGATATCGAGTCGGAAATGCAGAAGGCTTTCGACCTGTTCGGCAAGTTCGACCAGGACGCCGGCATCCGCGATATCGAGTCAACGATCCACTGGGCTCGCGAGCAGGTCTCCAGCAACAAGGTAGGCGCGGTCGGCTACTGCCTGGGCGGGCGCCTCGCCTACATGACCGCCGCGCGCACCGACGTGAACGCCAGCGTCGGCTATTACGCCGTCGGTGTCGACAACTTGCTGGGGGAGAAGCACGCCATTGCTCACCCGCTGATGCTGCATATCGCCGGGAACGACGGATTCGTACCGCCCGAAGTACAGCAGGCCATGCATGAAGGGCTGGACGACCATCCCAAGGTGACTCTGCACGACTATCCCGGCATGGACCACGGCTTTGCCACCGAGTTCGGCAATCGCCGCTCAAATGAAGCCGCCGAACTGGCAGACAGCCGCACCGCTGCGTTCTTTGCCGAGAATCTCGCCTGATGGGCTCACCCGCGCAAACCGTCGCAGTGCTGCACGAGGTGGCCGAAAGCCGCGCGCCGCTTGCCAGCCTGGTGCCGTGGATTGCCGAAGACGCGGTGTTCCACTCCCCCGTCATGCACACACCGCAGCACGGCCGGGAGCTGGTGATGCAATACCTTGGTGCAGCGCTGCAGTTGTTCTCGCAACACGGCTTTCGCTACGTTCGAAAGATCGTGGACGGACAGGACGCCGCGCTTGAATTCGTCGCGGGGATCGACGGAATCCATGTCAACGGAGTGGATTTGATATCCTTCGATTCGGAAGGAAATATCAAGGATTTCAAGGTGATGATACGTCCGCGAAAGGCCATCGAGGCCGTGCGGACAAAGATGCTGGAACAGCTTGAAGCGGCAAAGGGCGGCACCTAGGCCGCCCTCCCCGTTTCCCGGACTTACTGGTTCATCGTCTCGAAGAAGTCTTCGTTGGTCTTCGAATCCTTCATCTTGTCGAGCAGGAATTCCATCGCATCGACGGTGCCCATCTGCATCAGGATGCGGCGCAACACATACATCTTGGAAAGCGTGGCCTGGTCCACCAGCAGCTCTTCCTTGCGGGTGCCGGACTTGCCGACATCCAGCGCAGGGAAGATACGCTTGTCGGCCACCTTGCGGTCGAGCACGATTTCGCTGTTACCCGTACCCTTGAATTCCTCGAAGATCACTTCGTCCATGCGGCTGCCGGTATCGATCAGCGCAGTGGCGATGATGGACAGCGAACCGCCTTCCTCGATGTTACGCGCAGCACCGAAGAAACGCTTCGGACGCTGCAACGCGTTGGCATCGACACCGCCGGTCAGCACCTTGCCAGAGCTGGGCACCACGGTGTTGTAGGCACGGCCAAGGCGGGTGATCGAGTCGAGCAGGATCACCACGTCCTTCTTGTGCTCCACCAGGCGCTTGGCCTTTTCGATCACCATTTCGGCAACCTGCACGTGGCGCGATGCTGGCTCGTCGAAGGTCGAGGAAATCACCTCGCCGTTCACGCTGCGCTGCATGTCGGTGACTTCTTCCGGACGTTCGTCCACCAGCAGCACCAGCAGGAAGACTTCCGGGTGGTTGTCGGTAATCGCCTTGGCGATGTTCTGCAGCAGCACCGTCTTACCGGTACGCGGCGGCGCCACGATCAGCGCACGCTGGCCCTTGCCCTGCGGGCTGATCAGGTCGATCACGCGGGCCGACTTGTCCTTCACCGTCGGATCCTTGGTGTCGAGCATCAGGCGCTCATCGGGATAAAGCGGGGTGAGGTTGTCGAAATTGGTGCGATGGCGCACTGCCTCGGGGTCTTCGTAGTTGACCTCTTTCAGCTTGGTCAGCGCAAAATAGCGCTCGCCATCCTTGGGCGCGCGGATTTCGCCTTCCACCGTATCGCCGGTGCGCAGGCCCCATTTGCGGACCTGGTTCGGCGAGACATAGATATCATCCGGCCCGGCAAGATAGTTCGCCTCGGGCGAGCGCAGGAAGCCGAAGCCGTCCTGCAGCACTTCGATCGTGCCGATGCCGAGGATTTCCTCGCCGTCTTCGGCCACTTCCTTGAGGATGGCGAACATCAGCTCCTGCCGACGCAGGGTGGATGCTCCTTCGACGCCCAGCTCTTCGGCCATGGAGACCAGCTCTGCCGGCGTCTTCTGTTTGAGTTCTTTCAAATGCATTTTGTTTGTATTCCAATAGGTTGGGATGCCGGCTGGCCTATATGGGCTTGGAGAAAGCAGACCTTGTCGCGCGAGAGAATCCGCGACCAATTGCCGTTGGAGACCCATGCAAATATGGGTTTCGCCGATGGCGGTCAATTCGCAAATGACAGGCGACCGGTAACTCGCCGGTAAATCAGAACGGCCTGACGACCACCAGCACCACGATCACCGCGGCAAGGATGCCGGGCACTTCGTTGAACATGCGCAGCTGCTTGCCCGACAGCGGCCGTTCGCCGCGCGCCAGCTTCGTGGCATAGCTGCCCAGGTAACCGTGATACCCGGACAGGATCAGCACCAGCAGCATCTTGGCGTGCAGCCAGCCCGCGCTCCAAAGGTTCAGGGTAGCGGCCAACGCCAACCCCAGCACCCAGACCACGATAATCGAAGGCAGCAGGATGATCTTGAGCAACTTGCGCTCCCGATCGACCCATTTCGCTTCTTCGTTGGAGCCGGCTTCGGCTTCCTGGTGATAGACGAAATAGCGAGGCAGCATGAACAGCCCGGCCATCCAGAAGATCACGAAGATGATGTGGCCGGCCTTGAGCCAGAGATAGGTCATTGCGAGGGCATCCTGCATTGCATTTATCTAGGGAGTGGAGTGCGCTTCGTCATCCCCTCACCCGCGGACGAGTTTCAGGAGATGCTCGACATGGGCAATCGGCGTTTCCTTGTCGATCCCGTGGCCGAGATTGAACACATGCGGGCGATCGGCAAAGGCAGCCAGGATGCGCGCAACGGATTCGTCCAGCGCCGGACCGCCAGCCAGCAGCAACATCGGATCGAGGTTGCCCTGCACCGGCATGTCGGTGGGCAACTGGCCGTGAATCCAGGCCGGGTCCTGCGTTTCGTCCACGCCCAGTGCATCCACGCCCGTTTCGCGGGCATAGGCGGGCAGCTTCGCGCCCGCGCCCTTGGGAAAACCGATCACCGGGATGCCGGGACGTGCGGCGTGAATCGCGGCGGCAATGCGCGCATTGGGCGCAATCACCCATTGTTCGAACTGCGTCGGAGAAAGCGAGCCCGCCCAGCTGTCGAACAGCTGCACCGCTTCGGCGCCGGCGTCGATCTGGCCGATCAGGTATTCGATGCTGGCTGCCTCGATCGCGCCGATCAGCGAGGCAAAAGCCTGCGGGTCACGATAGGCCAGGGTGCGGGCCTTGCCGTGGTCTTTCGATCCCTGCCCGGCAATCATGTAGGTTGCCACGGTCCACGGGGAGCCTGCAAAGCCCAGCAAGGTGGTCTCAGGCCCCAAACGGTCCTTTACCAGCGCCACGGTACGGTAGATCGCGTCGAACCGCTGGAAGGCCTGTTCCAGCCCGTTCCACGCCCCATCCACCAGTGGCGGGGCAAGTCGCGGGCCTTCACCCGCTTCGAACCATAGGTCCTGTCCCAGGGCATAGGGTACGATCAGGATGTCGGAAAACAGGATGGCACCGTCGAAACCGAAGCGGTCGATCGGCTGCACGGTGACCTCGGCTGCGGCCTCGCTATCGTAGACAAGCTCCAGGAACCCGCCCTTTTCCGCCCGCAAGGCACGGTATTCGGGCAGGTAGCGCCCGGCCTGGCGCATCAGCCAGACGGGTCGCCTTTCGGTCCGCCGGCCGGCAAGCGTATCGAGGAGACATCCGGGCATCGAAGAGTCCAATCAAACAATAAATATATATATTAAGAAGGATTCAGGACGTTGTTGGCCCTGTGGATTGCGGGAATAGCGCGCCTTTGCCTGAATTCTCCCGCGATGAACACCCATTTGCGCGCATGCGACTCACGGCCGGCCCTGAGTCAATCGACTCTTCTCCCCGCTATCCCCAGCCTGTCCAAAACCGTGCCTTCCTGTCCATAGGTGCGCTGGTGAATCCGGTTCGGAACCGGGGTAAAGTTACTCGACAGCTTGTCCGCAAATCGCTCCCGTGGTTTATGCCTGTAGATATCCACATGGCCCGAATGCACCTCCACCTCCTGTCCGATTCCACCGGCGAAACGCTGGAAATGCTGGCCAAGGCCGCGCTGGCGCAGTTCGGCGATGCCGACGTGCAGCGGCATTTCTGGCCGATGGTGCGATCGGTGCAGCATCTTGAGCGGATCATGGATGACTTCAAGGCCAACCCCGGCCTTGTCCTCTATACGCTCAGCAACGAGTCGACGCGTGACCGGCTGGAGGAATTCTGTCGCCAGCAGGGCCTGCCGCATGTCGCCGCGCTGGATCCGGTGGTGGAGGCGCTGGAGGAGCGGCTGGGTCAGCAGGCGCATGGCCGTCCTGGTGGCAAGAACAAGATGGACGCGGCCTATTTCGAACGCGTCGACGCCATCCAGTTCACCATCGCCCACGACGACGGCATCAGCTGGGATGACTGGGAACAGGCCGATATCGTGCTGGCAGGCGTCTCGCGCACGTCGAAGACGCCGACCAGCATCTATCTCGCCAACCGCGGCTTCAAGGTCGCCAATATCCCGCTGGTGGTGGAAAGCCCGCCGCCAAAACTGCTGTTCCAGTTGAAGCATCCGATGGTGGTGGGGCTGACGACGGCGCCCGCGCGCCTGATCCAGATTCGGCGCAATCGCCTGCTGTCGCTGAACGAGAAAACCGAGACGGCCTATATCGACGAGGACAAGGTGAGCAAGGAAGTGGCCTTTGCCCGGCGCATGTTTGCCGATAACGGCTGGCCCGTGATCGACGTGACGCGCCGCTCGATCGAGGAAACCGCTGCGGCGATCATCAAGCTTTACCAGGAACGCGCGGTGCGCCTGGCGGGGCCGCGCGAACCGCAACGCGGACCCAAACCGATATGATCGTGCTCGCATCGAAGTCCGCTTCGCGCCGCGCGATGCTGGAAGCCGTTGGTGTGGAGTTCGAGGCGCAGGCTGCCGACCTTGACGAGCGCGCGCTGGAGGCAGGCATGGTGGGGTCTCCCCCGGATGCTATCGCACTGGCGTTGGCCGAGGCCAAGGCGCTGGCCATTTCCGGAACGACGCGACTCGTCCTGGGCAGCGATTCGCTGGTGGTTGTCAATGGCCAGCGGTTCGACAAGCCTGCCGACCGGGCAGAAGCCGCGCGCCACCTGCGCCTGTTTTCGGGCAAGGTCATGCATCTCCACTCTGCCGCAGCGATCGCGCGCGGTGGCAAGATTGTCTGGCGCCAGGCCGCCGAAGCCCGCCTGCATGTGCGAACTCTATCCGACCCCTTCATCGAAACCTATCTCGATGCCGAATGGCCGGAAGTCGGCCACTGTGTCGGCGTGTTCCGCATCGAAGCGCGCGGGCCCCAATTGTTCGAGCAGATCGAGGGCGACCAGTTCACCGTGCTCGGCATGCCGTTGCTGCCTGTGCTGGGTGCGCTGCGCGAGCTGGGGGAATTGCCGAAATGACCCGCTATGCCGAAGTCATTGGCGATCCCATCGCCCAATCGAAATCGCCGGCGATCCACATGCACTGGATCGAAGGGCTGGGCCTCGATGCGCGGTATGATCGCCAACTGGTGAAAGCCGAACAGCTTGGCGACTACCTTGCCCGCCGTGCGGCTGATTCGGACTGGGCCGGGTGCAATATCACCATGCCGCACAAGCTGGCGGTGATGCCGCACCTTTCCCGGCTGGACCCGCTGGCCGAGCGGATCGGCGCGGTGAACACCATTGTGCGCGAAAACGATGGCTCGCTCACCGGCTACAACACCGATGCCGCGGGCTTCCTCGAACCGCTGGGCGCAGAGCTCGACAAGCAGCACTATTTTCGCATGGCGCGCGTGCTGGGTACAGGCGGCGCCGCGCGCGCTATAGTCGCGGGCTTGCTCGAACACGGCATCACCGTGGTGCTGGCGGGCCGCAATCCGGACAAGGCGCGCGCCATGCTCGACGAGCTCGACCCCGGCGGACAGCACCACGTCGCCCCGCTGGCCCATTTTGCCGAGCCGACCGACTTTGCCTTCGACGACCGCGAGGGCTGTTTCGACCTGGTGGTGAATGCCAGCCCGCTGGGCATGCAGGGCCAACCGCCGCTCGATTTCGATTTCAGCCACGTGCCGCCGGGCAGCATTGTCTACGATATCGTCACCGCGCCGCTGGAAACCCCGCTACTGAAAGAGGCGCGCGCCAGAGGCTTTCGCACGATCGACGGCCTGTCGATGCTGATTGGCCAGGCTGCCGTTGCTTTCGAGAAGTTCTTTGGCGTGGCACCGCCCCGCGACGACGGCGACGCCGCGCTGCGCAGGATCCTGACGCAATGACCGGCGCACGACCGCACATCATCGGCCTCACCGGTTCCATCGCCATGGGCAAGAGCACGGTCGCCGGCATGTTCGAAGACGCAGGTGTGCCCGTGTTCGATGCCGATGCCGAAGTTCGGCGGATGCAGGGCCCCGGCGGCGCGCTGCTGGCCGATATCGAAGCCGCCTTTCCCGGCAGCACCGGTCCCGAAGGCGTATTGCGCGAAAAGCTGGGCGAGGTTGTCTTCGCCGATGCCGATGCGCTGGCCAAGCTGGAAATGATCGTCCACCCGGCAGTGGCAAGGCAGCGCGAGGCGTTTCTCCAAACCCATGCCGACAAGCCGCTGGTGGTCTACGATATCCCCCTGCTATTCGAGAAGGGCGGCGCGCAGTTCGTCGATACGATCGTGGTCGTCTCTGCCCCTGCCGACATGCAGCGCGAACGCGTGCTGGGGCGCAAGGGCATGACCGAAGAAAAGTTCGCGCACATCCTGGGGCTGCAGATGCCCGATGCGGAAAAGCGCGCCCGTGCCGACTACGTGATCGACACCGGCAAGACCCTGGCCGAAACGCGCGAACAGGTGCAGGCACTGGTGGACAAGCTGAAAGCCGACTTGCGCGGCTGAGCCTTCCCGCGCGATACAACCGGCATGCGCGAGATCATCTTCGATACCGAGACCACCGGCCTCGATCCCAACACCGGAGACCGGCTGGTGGAAATCGGCTGCATCGAAATGGTCAATCGCGTGGCCACCGGGCGCACCTTTCACGAGTATTTCAACCCCGATCGCGACATGCCGATGGAAGCCGAACGGGTGCACGGCCTTTCCGCCGCCTTCCTGTCCGACAAGCCGCGCTTTCCCGAGAAGGTGGAGGCGCTGCTGGAATTCCTCGGCAATGATCCGCTGGTGGCGCACAACGCGCAGTTCGACTTCGGCTTCCTCAATTTCGAGCTGGGCCTGTGCGGATACGATTCCATCGGCGAGGACCGCATGATCGACACGCTGGTGCTTGCCCGCCGCCGCCATCCCGGCGCCAAGCATTCGCTCGACGCGCTGTGCTCGCGTTACGGAGTCGACCGCAGCCATCGCACACTGCACGGGGCGCTGCTGGATGCCGAACTGCTGGCGCAGGTCTATGTCGAGCTGACCGGCGGGCGGCAGATCGGGCTGCAGCTGGCGGTAGACAACACCCAGTCAGAAACCGCGGTACAGGCACGTTTCGTCCCGAAAACAGGCGAATATCGTGCCCCGCGCCCGCATGCCGCCAGCGCCGAGGAAATCGCGCGGCACAAAGCCTTTCTTGAAACGTTGGAATCTCCGCTCTGGACCTCGTGAGGCTAACGTCCCACATGGGGGTTGGAGCGAACGATAAGAAAAGGAGCAACGCCCCATGGATATTCGCGTGTCGGGACACCAGGTCGATACAGGAGCAGCACTGCAGGAACATGCTTCGGACCGACTCGAAAACATCGTCGACAAGCATTTCAGCCGCGCGCTTTCATCCACGGTAACCTTCGGCAAGGCGCCCGCTAGCGGTTTCGCCGCCGATATCGTCCTTCACGTCAATCACGGGTTGATCCTGAAAAGCCACGGGCAGGCGCAGGACGCGCACCTTGCCTTCGACCAGGCTGCCGACAAGATCGAGAAGCAGCTGCGCCGCTACAAGCGCCGGCTGAAGGATCGCCACGAACAGGCTGCCCACGCGGTGAAGGAAGAGGAAGCCGCCTACACCATCTTTGCCTCGGAAGAGGTGGAGACCGAAGACGAGGTGACCGAGGAATCGCCCCCGATCATCGCCGAAACGCGTATCGACGTGCCCGAAGTCAGCGTCTCCGATGCCGTCATGCTGCTCGACCTGCGGCACACCAACGCCCTGTTTTTCAAAAATGCTGGAACCGGGCGGCATAATATGGTCTATCGCCGCGAAGACGGCTCGATCGGCTGGGTCGAACCGTCCTGATCGCAACCGGTGCGAGACACCGGCAACCTGTGATCTATCGGGGGAGAGGTGTTGACGCACCGGACGGCGCGCACAAGCTGCACGCCGCGCCGCCGACAGGATAGTTTGAGATTTTCTGAAGCAATGGATTCGATTTTTCTGATCAAACCCGAATCGGTCTGCGTCACCCAGGCCGAAGGCAAGGATGATATCCTGCGTCGCCTGGCCGACCTGTTCGCCGGTGCCTTTTCGCTCGATTCCGCGCAGGTGCTGGAACACCTCGAAGAACGCGAAAAGCTGGGCAGCACCGGGTTCGGCCGCGGCGTAGCCATTCCCCATGCGCGCCTGCCGCAATTGCAGCGCCCGATGGCCGCGCTGCTCAAGCTGGAGCGTCCGGTGGATTTCGAGGCTGCAGACGGTCTTCCGGTGGACCTCGTGTTCGGCCTGCTTTCGCCTGCCAACAGCGGTGCGACCCACCTCCACGCGCTGGCGGCGATTTCACGCCTGGTGCGGGACGAGCGGGTACACGATGCGCTGAGCGACGCGCCCGATGCCGAAGCGCTGTACGGCGTGCTGACCAACGCGGCGGATCGTGACGCCGCCTGATCCATCAGGGTCCGACACGGCGCGCTCTGCCGACGAAAGCGGCGAAGCCGTGCATTTTCGCGCACTGGAAAACCTCTACGCTTCCGCCCCGGTCAACGCGCTGTTCGAATCGCAGCTGGAAATCGTAGCAGCCGGTCATGCCCGGATCACTTTTACCGCCGCGGAAAGGTTCTTCCACGCTGCCGGGGCGACGCATGGCACGCTCTATTTCAAGATGCTGGACGATGCGGCTTTCTACGCCGCCAATTCACTGGTGTCCGACCGTTTCCTGCTCACCACCGGCTTCAACCTGCATTTCACCAAGCCGCTGCGCAGTGGCAAGGTAATTGCCGAGGGTAAGTGGATCAGCGGCAAGCGCCGCGTGTTCATCGCCGAAGCGCACCTGACGGACGAGGAAGGCGACGAGATCGGGCGCGGCACGGGCACCTTCATGCGCTCGCACATCGCGCTGTCGGGCCTCGACGGCTATCGCCCGGCGGCCTGATCGATGGTGGACGATCGCATCCCCGCGCACCTCGAAGTCGGCGGCCTGATCCGCGCGGTGGAGGCAGCAGGCGGCTTCGGAATGGTTATTTCCAAAGGTGAACGCACCGCCGGCACCTTGATGGTGATCTGTTGCAATCGCGCCACTCCGGCCCGCGCCTACGAGCGCATGCCGCAGCTGGACGGCAGTCGGAAATGGACGCTTTCCAAGGAACAAGACCCGGAAAAACCGATGGAATTCTCTGAATATTGTCAGCGTCGGGGGCAGCAGGACCCAGACCTGTGGGTGATTGAACTGGATATCGAGAATGGTGAACGGTTTCTCGGCATAGACTCACCTGTTGCTTGACTTTGAAAGAATCAAAGCTATCTGCGCCGCGATTTTCCCACAGCGTGAATTGATTGGCATCGCAATACGGCGATGGCTCTCAGTGCGCAGACGGGGGGATGACCAGCAGGTCCGTTAGGGACGGAACGCGGGTGACAGACGGTGAAGCAAAGACCGCGTCCGCAGGCCTGTCAGTGTCTCTCACCGCCGTGAGTAACAGGTTAGATGACGTTCATCAGCAAGCGGGTCGGGGCTGGCGCCCTGGCAGCCGCCATTTTTGCCACCAGTTTCGGCACCGCGCTCAGCGGCGCCGTCGCCCAGGACCAGGCGGAGCAGGACATGCTCGAAACGGCCCAGACAGATATGGATAACACCCAGGCGCCGGCACCGGCATCCGAAGAACCGCAAGTTCGTTTCGTCATGAACGAAGTGGTACAGGACCTGCCCGCACAGCCTGAAGAGACCGACCTCAACGCGAGCGACGCTGCATCCCTGCGCGAACTCGTTGGCCAGGTCGACACCAGCGGCGAGCTTTCGCGCGACATGATGTGCCTGGCCCAGGCCGTCTATTTCGAATCCCGTGGCGAGCCGCTGGATGGCCAGCTTGCCGTGGCGCGCGTGGTCATCAACCGTGCGGAAAGCAGCACTTTCCCGGACGACTACTGTTCGGTGGTCACCCAGCGGGCGCAGTTCTCGTTCGTGCGTGGCGGGCAGATCCCCGCGCCGAACCGCAACTCGGCGGCCTGGACGCGTGCCAAGGCGATCGCCCGCATCGCGCACCGCGACTTGTGGGAAAGCCCGGCGCACGACGCGCTGTATTTCCACGCGACCTACGTTCGCCCCCGCTGGGCCGGTCGCATGACAGCCCGCGCGACGATCGAAAACCACGTTTTCTACAGATAGCTTGTTTCATGCTCGTCCGTCCGGGCGAGCTTGAGACAGACTGTTTCAATCCCTCAACTCCACCCACACCGGGGCGTGGTCGCTGGCTTTCTCTCGCCCGCGATATTCTTTGTCGACCCCGGCGGCGACCAGGCGGTCTGCCGCTTCGGGTGACAGCAGCAGGTGATCGATGCGGAAACCGTGGTCGCGTTGCCAGGCGCCGGCCTGGTAATCCCAGTAGGTCCATACCCCACCGCGCGGGTTGAGCGTGTTGATCGCGTCGGTCCAGCCGTCCGCCAGCAGGCGGGCATAGGCATCGCGCGATTCAGGTTGCATCAACGCGTCGTTCGCCATGGCCTTGACCGACCAGACGTCCTTGTCTTCCGGGATCACGTTGAAATCGCCCAGCACGACAACCGGCTGTTCCAGCGCCGAGAGTTCCTGCATGCGCGCGCGCAGCTTTTTCATCCAGGCCAGCTTGTAGTCGAACTTCGGCCCCGGCTGCGGATTGCCGTTGGGCAGGTAGAGGTTGCAGATGCGCACGCCGTTCACGTCCGCCTCGAGGTAGCGGGCCTGCTCGCCTTCGCCGTCCTTGGGTCCGTCGATGCCTAGGCCGCGCTTCCTTTCCTCCGGCTTGGTCCCGTCGGCCAGGATGGCGACGCCGTTGAAGCTCTTCTGGCCGTGCCAGATGGCCTGGTAGCCGATCTCCTCGAATTCCTCGGCCGGGAAGTTCTCGTCCGGGCTCTTGATCTCCTGCAGGCAGGCGACCGCGGGCCGGGTTTCCTCCAGCCATTCCTTCAGGCGCGGCAGGCGCGCCTTGATACCGTTGATATTGAAGCTGGCGATTTTCATCGCCGACAGTCTTAGATGCCGAAGGAACTTCCGCAACCGCAACCTGCGGCGGCATTGGGATTTTCCACCCGGAAAGCCGCACCGCCCAGCGATTCGACGTAATCCACCGTCGCGCCGGCCACCAGGTCGAGGCTGACCGGGTCGACCACCAGTTTCACACCGGCGGTCTCGCTGACCATGTCATCCGCCTCCGGCGCGTCGTCGAGGTCGAACTTGTACTGGAAGCCCGAGCACCCGCCACCTTCCACCGAAAGGCGCAGGATCGCAGGCTTGCCCTGCTTCTTGGCGATCAGCCCCACGCGCGAGGCGGCGGATTCGGTAAGGGTGAGCGGTGTGGTCATGATCCTGAATGTAGGAGACGTGCGCGCCTCTCTCAAGCGGTGGTGATATATTCGCGCATCTGCTGCGCTTCGGATTCGATCACGTCCATGCGGTATTTCACCAGGTCGCCGATCGAAACGAAGCCGGCCATCTTGCCGCCGTCCATCACCGGCAGGTGGCGAATGCGCCGGCGAGTCATCAACGAGAGTGCTTTCAGCACGCTGGTATCGGCCTCTATGGTGATCGCGGGCGAAGTCATGACTTCACCAACCGGGCTTTCCAGTACCGCGGCACCGTCGCGCGCGACGCAATAGAGCAGGTCGCGTTCGGAGAAGATCCCGGCAATCGCATCGCCAGCCATCACCGGCAGTGCACCGATGCGCTTGTCGGCCAGCAGCTGCGCAGCCTTCTGCACAGTGTCCTGCGGCGTGCACGAAACGATGGCGTAATCGCGATTCGCGATGATCTTCGATACGGTCATATGGGCTCTCCTCTATGCCGGGTGTCCGGCCTGCTCCTCCACCGGAGCTTGTCGCGATTGTGCCACGAGAGACCGTGTCTGGGCAAATGATTGCCGAAACAGCGTTGCCAGAGTGCCCGCGGACGGGCATGGCGGCCTCATGGCAAAGCCTTCCCCCCTCGACGATCCGCACAATGCCGCCTTCGCCTGGGCGCGATTCCGGCGGCTGATGCGCCTGATGCTGGGCATCACGCTGGCAACGGTGATCGTCGCGGTGGTAGTGATCTACAAGCAGGTGGGCGATGTCTCGCCGCATGTCTTCATCGCCACGGCGCTGGGCATCGCCTTTTCCATGCTGCTGATGAGCACGCTGATGGGTCTGGTGTTCCTGTCCAACGGCACGGGCCACGACGATTCCGTGCAGCACGACCTCGACGAGCTGGATCCGCACGCGCCGCACCAGGCCGCGCGCAAGGACTATCGCACCATTGGCTGGAAGGAATAGGGCCTAGCCTTCGGGGTCTTCCGGGTAGAGGCGGTATTCCTCCACCGGTTCTCCGCCGATCAGGTGCTGCTGGATGATCTTCTCCAGCACTTCTTCCGTGCATGAGTGATACCAGACCCGGTCCGGCCAGATGACGGCGATAGGCCCTGCGGCGCAAACCTGCAGGCAATCGGCCTTGGTCCGCTGCACCTTGCCGGGACCGACAAGGTCCAGTTCCTTCAGCCGCTTCTTGAGATAGTTCCAGGCGGGTTCGCCCACCTTGGGGTGGCAGCATTTCGCCTTGGTCGGCAGCGCGCAGAGGAAAATTTGCCGTTCGACCGAAGCGCCGCCGGTTTCGCCAAGCTTCCGGCTGGCCTTGGCAAGCCTGAAGGGACTTGGTGGTTTGTTCAGCGCTTCTTCCCCGCGATGCGGGCGATTTCGTCTTTCACCAGCCGCTCGACGATTTCGGGCAGGTTGGCGTCCAGCCACTGCGCCAGCATCGGCCGCATCATCTCGCGCACCATGCCTTCCAGCGAAGTCTCGCCCGACCGGACGATCTGCGGCTTGGCCGGCGGATCGGACAGCATGGCAAGAGCCGCCAGCGACTGGCGCATGGCTTCGGCAGCGCGATCGGTAGTGAGGCCTTCAACGGATGCTTCTTCCGCATCCTCGATCAGAGCTTCTTCCGCCTCGTCATCGCGCAGGGCAGAACCGATCACTCCCAGATCGAGCACGTCCTCTTCTTCGGCAGCCTCTTCGCGGGCCACCAGGCCTTCGCGCCGGCGCGGCTTGGCCGGCTGCGCGGCAGCTTTGCTGTCGCGCGCGATCACCTTCTTGATCGAATCGAGGATTTCCTCGACCGACGGTTCGCCTTCCTGCCGCATTCAGTTCCCCTGGGTGGCCATCGAATCGGGCGAATCGATGCCAGCGTCGATGGCATCGATTGCTTCGCTATCGGCAACTTCCCCATCGGCCGCGGGGATGTCAACGGTGCGGGAACTGGTGGCTACCGGCTCGGGATCGCGGTGCCAGTCCCAGGCGATGCCGCGCACGCGTTCGTAATTGGCCACGGGATCGTAGAGCACGCCTTCGCTGTCCAGCCTCAGGTCGCGCGCCTCGGCCTTGCCCATTACCGCCAGCAGGTTGAACCCGGCGACGTAGGCGTTGCGCCGTGCGGTCACCAGCTGCACCTGCGCCCGCAGCAATTCCTGCTGTGCATCGAGCACGTTGAGGATGGTGCGGCTGCCGACCGAGTTTTCGGCGCGCACGCCTTCGAGGCTGAGCGCCGCGGCATCGACGGCGGCCTGGCTGGAGGCGATGATGGCATTGGCGGCGCGCCAACTGGAATAGAGCGCGCGGACCTGCGCGATCACGCTGCGTTCGGTAGCGATCACTTGTTCCAGCGCGGCTTGCGCCTGCGCCATGGCCTGGCGCTGCTGCGCAGCCACGCGGCCACCCTGGAACAGCGGCAGGGTCATGCGGACGCCCGCCGTGGCGCTGGTGCTGGTCTGGTCTGCGGTACCGCCGGTGAAAGAGCCCAGCGTGCCGAGGAAGTTCTGGTAGCCGCCGTTGGCAAAGGCACTGAACGTGGGCAACCGACCGGCACCGGCCACTTCGATATCGTAACCCGCTGCTTCGGCGCGCTGCTTAGCAGCGAGCAGGTCGGGGTTGCTTTCCAGCGCAATGTCCACGGCCATTTCGACATTGTCAGGCAAGCCGGGCAGCGGCGGCGGAGCCTGCAGGTCCGTCGGCGCCGAGCCCACCAGCGCGACATAGCGCTCGCGTGCGTTCACAAGGTTGGCCTGCGCCGTGCGCAAGTCGCCGCGAGCCACGGCAAGGCGGCTTTCCGATTGCGCTACGTCGGTGCGCGTCAGGTCGCCGATTTCGAACCGGTCGCTGGTCGCTTCGAGGTTGGTCTGCAACACCTCGACATTGTTGGTCGAGAGCCCGACGATCGCCTCGTTCAGGATCACGTCCATGTAGATGGTTACGACATCGGCGAAGATGGCGCTTTCGGTGCCGCGCAGGTCCGCGCGACCGGCCTCGACGCGGTTTTCCGCTGCCAGGATGCCGTTTCGCACCGCCCCGCCCTGGTACAGCGGCAGGCCAAGATCGACACTGGCGTTGAGCGAGCGTTCCGGCGAGATGAAGCTGGTCGAGTTCTGCCGCAGGAACTCGGTATAGGTGCTGGTGGCGTTGACCGAAGGCAGGCCCTGCGAACGCTGAATCACCACGCCTTCGTCGGTGGCGCGGAGCTGTGCGCGCGCCGCCTCGAGCGAGGGGTTGTCGCGATAGGCCTGGATCAGCGCGTCCTTCAACGTGTCGGCCGAGGCAGGAGCGGCAAGCAGGCTGGCACCCGCCAGCGCAGTTGCCAGTCTGAACGCAGCGCGCATGGTCAGAAGCTCCAGCCCTTGGGTGTGTCGAAGGCGTGTAGCTGCGGCATGCCGATATCGTAGACGGGTATCAGCGCCACGCCCGCTTCGCTCTTGCGGCCCACGGCCAGCCGGGTCACGCCATTGGCGACCATGCCGGTCACGATGCGGGCGCCATCGGCCAGCCGCCTGGCCAGGCCCGCGGGGATTTCCTCCACCGCGCCGTCGATCACCAGCAACTGCGCACCCTTGCCCCTGGTGCCCTTGACTACGGCCTCTTCCGGGCTGAGCACGGTCAGATCGCCCACCAGCGGCTTGAACAGTTCGGCCAGGTAGCCCGAGCCGGCATCGACCACGATGGCCTTTTCATCGCCCGCGGGGCTTGCTTCTTCCAGCATCTTGCCCTGCACCAGCGGTGCCGGCAGCCAGCCGCCATTTTCCAGCCGGATGGCGCGATCGACATAGGCCACGCCCTTGCTGGCGGCGGGCACGAAATCCTCGCGCGGCACTTCGCCCATGCGCCTGAGCACGAATGGTTCGTTCACGCCGCTGGTGCGCAGCTGGCTGTCGATCATCGCGCGCCTCGCTGCGCTGTGGGCATTATTGCTGGTGGTTTCGAGCTTTTCGGAAATCACGGCGTCAAAACTCTCGTGTGTGTTGGACGGACAGTGCCTTAGGGATTGCGCAGCTTACGGGCAATGGTCGCTTTGTAGCAAATCGTCACCCTGCCTTTTCGGAACCTCCCGGGGTGTCGAAACCGTTTTGACGAAATGGACCGCCCGGGCCTATGGGCCTCTCGACCAACAGGAGTGCAGATACGATGAGCGACATGGTGACCATTCGCGAGGACGACCTGATCGAAACGATCGCCGACGCGCTGCAGTATATCTCTTACTACCACCCGATGGACTACATCCAGGCGCTGGGCGAAGCCTACAAGGCGGAGCAGGGTCCGGCGGCCAAGGATGCCATCGCCCAGATCCTGACCAACAGCCGCATGTGCGCCGAAGGCCATCGGCCGATCTGCCAGGACACCGGCATCGTCAACGTGTTCCTGAAATGGGGACAGCAATGCCGCATCGAATCGGACAAGAGCCTGCAGGAAGTGGTCGATGAAGGCGTGCGGCGCGCCTACAACCATCCGGACAACAAGCTGCGCGCCTCTATCCTGGCGGACCCTGCCTTCACCCGCCGCAACACCCGCGACAACACGCCGTGCGTGCTCAGCGTGGAGATGGTGCCCGGCAAGACCGTGGGCATCGATGTGGCAGCAAAGGGTGGCGGCAGCGAGAACAAGTCGAAGTTCAAGATGATGAACCCCAGCGACAACATCATCGACTGGGTGCTGGAGCAGATCCCGTCGATGGGCGCTGGCTGGTGCCCGCCGGGCATGCTGGGCATCGGCATCGGCGGTACGGCAGAGCATTGCATCAAGCTGGCCAAGCAAAGCCTGATGGAGCCGATAGACATGGCCCAGCTGAAGGCGCGCGGGGCGCAGAGCGACCTGGAGCAGCTGCGCATCGACATCTTCGACGCGGTGAACGCGCAGGGGGTGGGCGCGCAGGGGCTGGGTGGCCTGTCCACCGTGCTCGACGTGAAGATCCTCGACTGGCCGTGCCATGCGGCGGGCAAGCCGGTGGCGATGATCCCCAATTGCGCGGCCACGCGCCACGCGCACGTGACGCTGGACGGCAGCGGCCCTGCCTACCTGCCGCAGCCCGACCTCGATGCCTGGCCCGACGTGCACTGGGAACCCGATGCCGAAGCCAAGCGTGTCGATCTCGACAAGCTGACCAAGGAAGAGGTCGAGAGCTGGAACCACGGCGACCGCTTGCTGCTGTCGGGCAAGATGCTGACCGGGCGCGATGCCGCGCACAAGCGCATCAAGGACATGCTGGATGCGGGCGAGGAACTGCCCGTCAGCTTCAAGGGTCGCGCCATCTATTACGTCGGCCCTGTCGACCCGGTGATGGGCGAAGTGGTCGGCCCCGCCGGTCCCACCACTGCCACGCGCATGGACAAGTTCACCGAGATGATGCTGGACCAGGGCCTGCTGGCAATGATCGGCAAGGCCGAACGCGGCGCCGATGCTGTCGAAGTCATTAGCCGCTTCAAGGTCGCCTACCTGATGGCTACCGGCGGCGCGGCCTATCTCGTCGCACGCGCGATCAAGGAATCGAAGGTGGTCGCGTTCGAGGACCTGGGCATGGAAGCGATCTACGAATTCACCGTGAAGGACATGCCCGTGACGGTGGCCGTGGATAGCGAAGGCAACAACGTCCACACTCTGGCTCCGCTGCACTGGCGCGAGAAGATTCGCGAAGAAGGGCTGCTGGGCGCCAAATAGGTCAGGAAACGCGCTGGAACGGCGAATGTGATCGACCAATGACACAGTGCTTTCGATGGAAACCACTGTGCGCACTGGTTGCCTTTACCCCTCTGGGCTAAACGGACGGAATGGAATCTGCCGAAAAGCCCGAAAAGCACACTTCGCGCGTGCCCGTCATCACGGTGCTGGCCTCGATCGTCGGCCTGTGGGCGACCTATTTCCTGATCGTCACCGTGCGCGCCGAATTGCTGGGCTTTCCCAGCCTCGACCTGATGCTGCTGCTGCGCCTGCTCAGCACGCTGGGCGGCATCCTGGTGACCGTTGGCCTTTGGCTGGTGCTGCGCCCATTCGACGATCGACGGCTGTGGGTGAAGATCACCGCCGCGCTGGTGCTGGCCTTGCCCGCCGCGCTGCTGACCGCGCAGATCAACACGGTCATTTTTGCCGACATGCAGCAAGAGATCGACGCCAAGGTACAGCAGGCGCAGGGCCTGCCGCCCGAAGCCGAAGCCGAAGCGAACAGCGAACAGTTGATGAGCGACCAGGCCGGGTTTGTCTTCGCCACCGAGCGTGAGCGGATCATCGATTTTGCCACCAGCCGCTATTTCATGCTGCTGGCCTGGTGCGCGCTCTACCTTGCCCTGCTGACCGGTGAAAAGGCGCGCGATGCGGAGCGGCGCGAGCAGCAGTTCCGCAACGCCGCCAAGGCGGCAGAATTACAAAGCCTGCGCTACCAGGTGAATCCGCATTTCCTGTTCAACACGCTCAATTCGCTTTCCGCGCTGGTGCTGACGGGCAAGACGCAAGCTGCGGAAAAGATGATCCAGACGATAAGCACCTTCTATCGCCGCAGTCTGGCGGATGACACCACGTCCGACGTGCCGCTGCGCGAGGAGATCCATCTGCAGAAGCTCTACCTCGAGATCGAGGCGGTGCGCTTCCCGCTGCGCCTGCAGGCGCATTACGACATTCCGACCGACCTGGAGAACGCGCTGATCCCCGGTATGATCCTGCAGCCGCTGATCGAGAATTCGGTGAAGCACGCCGTCGCGCCTTCGTCCGGCCAGGTGACCATTACCCTGTCCGCGCGCGAGGAATATGACCGGCTGGTGGTGACCATTTCCGACAACGGCCAGAGCGCCGAGAATCGCGACGACACGCGGCCCGGCTTCGGCATCGGACTAACCAACGTGCGCCAGCGGCTGGAGGCGCGTTTCGGCAAGGAGGCGAGCGTCGTTTCGGGCCATGTGCCCGGCGGCTATGCCACGCACCTGCGCTTGCCGCTGATGCGAATCAAGGAAAGGGCTGCCGCGTGAGTGCAAACGACAATGCCACCCTGCGCACGCTGATCGTCGACGACGAACCGCTGGCGATCGAACGCATGCAGGTGCTGTGCGCGGAGATCCCGCAGCTGCAGGTGATCGGTACCGCCAATGACGGCGAATCGGCGCTGCGCCTGTCGGAAAAGCTTAACCCCGACCTGTTGCTGCTCGACATGACCATGCCCGGCAAGGACGGGCTGCAGGTTGCCAGCGAGGCGGGCAGGATGGACACGCCGCCGGCGGTGATCTTCGTGACCGCGCACGAGAATTTTGCGGTCGAGGCCTTCGACCTCGAAGCGATCGACTACGTGCTCAAGCCCGTCGCCACCGATCGGCTGGAGCGTGCCATCGAACGCGCGCTGGCGCGCAAGGCGCGCGGTTCGGGCGATGGGCAGGCCGAAGACGAATGGCTGAGCGAGTTCTGGGTGCCGCATCGCAGCGAATTGCTGCGCATCGACGCATCCGAGGTCTTCCGCATCGATGCCGAGCGCGACTATGTGCGCCTGCACGTGGGCGAGACCAGCTACCTGCTGCTGCAGACCATCGCCGGGCTGGAGGAAAAGCTGGATCCGGAAAAGTTCATCCGCATCCACCGTTCCACCATCCTGCGCAAGGATTTCATCGCCGGCCTGAAGCACGAAGGGCTGGGCGTGTGGTGCGCGGAACTGGCGGACGGCGAGGAACTGCGCATCGGGCGGACATATCTGAAGAAGGTCAAGGCGATGGCGGGGCGCTGAACGCGCCTGGTCGGCACATGAAAAAGGGCGCCCCGATCGAGGCGCCCTTTTTCTCGGTATTTGGCGTGCCTTTCAGCCGCCGCGCTGCGCGTCTTCGATGATCTGCGCGAAGTGGCGGTCGAACTGGCGCTTGGCCTGGCGATAGCAGGTGCGCTGTTCGCGAGTGCGGATCAGCGTGCCGACCTGCGCTTCGCCAAAACCGCAGGCTTCCTTGGCGGCCTGGTCGATGCGGCGCTCGAGCTCTTCCTTGCCTTCCTCGGTGGACAGGTCGAGATCGGCATGGCTCACACCGACGGTGCGATAGTCTTCCGCAGCATGGGCGGTCGGCGTCAGCGCGAGGCCAGTCGCGGCGAGCGCCATTGCAAGGGTGAACGAACGGGTCTTCATGGCGGTTTCCTCCTCCTTAAGTCCCGGACACTTGTCTTTGGGGGGTCGCACCGCAGCCGGTGGGACTGGAACGACTGCGGTGCGATTACGGATGTAGGCCGACCGGTGCCGCCGCGCTGCAAGGGCTCGACCTGCGCGCTTGGCCGCTCGACAAGCAAGTGGCGGGGCCGACCAACGACATACCTCGCTCCACCAACGACGATTTGCGATCGGCCCGGCAATCGGGCACAGGCGCAGCCATGGCGCTGATCATCACCTTCCTGCTGGGCATGGGCAATTTCGCCTGCCACCGCGCGGTGATTGAAAGCGGACACCGCATGCTGGTGGAAATGCCCTCCACCACACTGCAGGTTGCGCGCTGGTCCAGCCTGGCCCTGGAATTCGGCCTGCTGTGCGGCGCGCTGTATGCTGCAAGCACGGGCCATGTGCACTGGGTGTGGCTTTATGCCGGCTATTCCCTCATCAACCTGGGCGCGGCATGGTCGATCGTCAGCGGACGCATCTGACGGGAACCGCTAGGCAGAACACACGCTTTCCTTTCGATGGCACAGGCAAGGGCCCTCTGGCTGGTTCACAACAAGGCAAGCGGATCGAACGATCGCGCGGCGCTGGAGCGTGTGTGCACCGCCTGTGGCGATTGTACGCTGCGCATTGCCTATCGCAGCCGCTTTCCCGACGAAGACCTGCCCACGCCCGCCATGCTGGATGCCGCGGGGCTGGACCTGGTCGTGGTGTTTGCCGGAGATGGCACTGCGAACGCGGTGCTGGACGCGCTGGCCGGATGGAGCGGTCAGGTGCTGGTGCTGCCGGGCGGCACGATGAACCTGCTGTACAAGCGGCTGTTCGGACAGCTGGACCTGGACGATGTCCTGCGCCGTGCCGCTCGCGGAGAGCTGGCGGCGCGCAGGCCCGGCATTGTCAGCAGCAGGCTGGGCCAGGCCTATGCCGGGTTGCTGGCCGGGCCCGGTACCAGCTGGAACGACGTGCGAGAGGCCATGCGTTCTGCCAATGTGGTGGAAATGGCCAGCGGAACGCAGGAAGCTTTCGCCAGGACGCTGGCCGATGCGCCGTTGCGCTGCGCCGCGCCGGAACTGGGCCGCGCCGAAGGCTATCCCCTGCTGCTGCTGGAACCGCGCGACAGCGGCATCGAGGTCTATGCCTATCATGCCGAGACCGGCGGCGAATTCGTCGACCAGCTGGTGGCGCTGGCCCTGCGCAGGTTTCGCGAGGGGCCACACGATCACCTCGGCAACGTGCAGGAACTGACTCTTGCCAGTGTCGGGGGGCAAGGGTTCGGCGTGCTTCTGGACGGCGAACCGCGCCATGCCGACGGCCCCACACGGTTCCGCCTGTCGACATGCGCGGTGGACCTGCTAGCGCAGCCCGCAGATGACTGACCGCAGGCTCCTCTTCCACCTCTCCGACATCCATTTCGGGCTCGAGGACGATCGCGCGCTCGACTGGGTGAAGCAGGAGATTGCCGAACGCCGGCCCGATGCCGTGGCGATCACCGGCGACCTGACGATGCGTGCCCGCAAGCACGAGTTCGCCGCTGCCGAGCGATGGATCCACGCGCTGGACGTGCCGGTGACGGTGGAACCGGGCAACCACGACCTGCCGGGCTATCACCTGCCCGTGCGCTATCTCGACCCGCTCGCCCGGTTCGAGGCCTTTCGCGAGGTGGTGGAGAAGCGCATCGAGCTGTCCGGCCTCGCGCTGGTGCCGCTGAACACCAACGTGCCGGCGCAGCCGCGTTTGAACTGGTCGAAGGGCTGGGTGAGCAGGAAGGCGCTGGCCGCTTGCCTGCAAGCCATCGACGAACTGCCCGCGGGCACGAAAGTGCTGGTCACCGTGCACCACCCGCTGCGCGAGACCGGCACCACGGGCACCGCGCTTACGCACAACGGCAAGAAGGCGCTGGACGAGCTTGCCCGGCGGAACGTCCTGGGCGTGTTGTCTGGCCACGTGCACGACCCGTTCGACATCATGGAGCAGACCGCGCACGGCCCGGTGCGCATGATCGGCGCGGGCACGCTGTCGCAGCGCTTGCGCTCCACCCCGCCCAGCTTCAACGAATTGAGCTGGGACGGAACCCGGCTGGAGGTGCGGGCGCGCAACCTCGAGCACGTGCGAACGCCGGACATGCAGATCGCGGATGTGCCCGAAGACGCCATGCCCCCGCGCGAGGAGGGCGAGCCGGTGGCGCCAGTCGGCAATGTGCCCCCTACCGACCCTCCCGTGCGCTAGTTACGGCAGGCAATCAGGCGATAATTGAGGGGCCGTAGGGGGCATTTCGCCACTGGTTCCCGCATCCTGCCTGTTTTTCGTGGCATTTGGTCGCACCAGTGGGATCGTTCGGCCGCTTTTGGCGTAAGTGACTTATATGACTACGAAAGTCCTCATCGTGGAGGACGACCTTTTGAACCGCATGTTCTACGAGGCCGTCCTGAGCCAGCGCGGATACGAGCTGATGCTCGTGGACGACGGCGCGCGCGTGCTGGAAGCGGTGGACAGCTTTGCGCCTGACCTCATCACGATGGATATCCACCTGCCGCACGTTTCGGGCCACAAGCTGATCCGCGCAATCAAGCGCAACCCGAAGACGGGCCACATCCCCATTCTCGCCATCACCGCCTTTGCCGGCAAGCGCGACGAGGCCGACATCCGCCACGCCGGGGCCAGCAGCTACCTCGCCAAGCCGCTATCGATCGAGCGCC
Organism: uncultured Erythrobacter sp.; assembly: GCA_913055155.1. Lineage (GTDB taxonomy): Bacteria > Pseudomonadota > Alphaproteobacteria > Sphingomonadales > Sphingomonadaceae > Alteraurantiacibacter. Next base: position 156,532 of record CAJXJR010000005.1, read on the forward strand.
TGCTGGGCGAAGTCGATGCGCTGCTGGAAGGGCAGCGGGTGCATTAGGCACCCTCGGGCACCCCAGGCATCACGACATGCAAAAAGGGCGACCCTTCGTGGGGGCCGCCCTTCGCATTTTCCTCCGTCGAGGAAACTCTGGTCGAAACGATTAACGCTTCGAGAACTGGAAGCTGCGACGTGCCTTGGCGCGGCCGTACTTCTTGCGCTCCACCACGCGGCTGTCGCGGGTGAGGAAGCCGGCGGCCTTGATCGTGGCGCGCAGCGCAGGCTCGTACTTCGACAGGGCCTGGCTGATGCCGTGCTTCACGGCGCCCGCCTGGCCGGACAGACCGCCGCCCGAAACGGTAGCGATCACGTCGTACTGGCCTTCGCGCTCGGAGATCGAGAACGGCTGGTTGATCACCAGGCGCAGCGTCGGGCGGGCGAAGTAGACTTCCTGGTCCTTGCCGTTGACGGTGACCTTGCCGGTGCCCGGCTTGATCCACACGCGGGCAGTGGCGTCCTTGCGGCGACCGGTGGCATAGGCACGGCCCTGGGCGTCGAGTTCCTGCTCGCGCAGCGGGGCGGCGGGGGCAGCGGGCTCGGCGGTTTCGCCAGCGGCGTCAGCGGCAGGCGCGTCGCCGACCACGTCCTTCAGGTCGGCCAGGTCGTTGGCGGTGTTGTTTTCTTCGGTAGCCATTATGCGGACACCTTGTTCTTGCGGTTCATCGAGGCAACGTCGAGCACTTCGGGCTTCTGGCCGTCGTGCGGGTGCTCGGTGCCGTTGTAGAGGTGCAGCGCCTTCATCTGCGCGCGGCCCAGCGGGCCCGACGGGATCATGCGCTCGACAGCCTTTTCCAGCACGCGCTCGGGAAAGCGACCGGCCAGAACCTTGTCGGCGGTCACGTCCTTCAGGCCGCCGGCATAGCCGGTGTGCTTGTAATAGTGCTTCTTCGCAGCCTTGCCGCCGGTGAACTGCACCTTGTCGGCGTTGATGACGATGACATGGTCACCGCAGTCGACGTGCGGGGTGTAGCTCGGCTTGTGCTTGCCGCGCAGGATGTTGGCGATGATCGAAGCGAGGCGGCCGACGACGAGACCTTCGGCGTCGATCAGGTGCCACTTCTTTTCGACCTCGGCCGGCTTGATCGACCGGGTGGTCTTGGTCAGAGCCTTCATGGCTTGGTGTTCCTCAAAAATCAGTGCGAAAGGATCGCCGCTGTCCCATGCTCCGGAGAATCACCGATCACAAAGGCAGCGAAGGCGCGCCATTTGTCGCTTCGGAGGCCGCAAGTCAAGCAAATCCGGGCGATAGCGCAGAGGTAAAATAATACCTTGAAGGCTGTGGCAGGGTCGATGCAGCCGCTCAGACCGCAGTCAGGCTCCAGCTTTCGCGGGTGCCGCGGCTGCTGTCTGCCACGATCGTCAGCACGTTGCGGCTGGCTTCGCGCATCAGCCCCGTGCCAAGATCGCGTCGAGCTTCGTACACGGTCTCCACCTTGCCTTCCACGCCGCCCGGCAGCGTGATCTTGCGTTCGTCGCGGCGCGATGTTTCGGCCGGCGCGAACAGGTCTGTCGGCAAATGCGCGATGACTCGCTGGCTCGCCAGCTGCATGGCCGACACGAAGCGCGACAGCTGCTCGCGTTCGTCTGCGCCGATCGGCTGGCTGGCGATCCGTTCCAGCGCTTCCTCGATGGCCAGGCGCACGCTGTGCCCGGCAGGCTGCGCCACGCGAGTCGAGAGGATCTGGCCGAAGGGATCGAGCGCGATCGGGAACAGCTCGCTTTCATCGCGCGCTTCCTCGATCTGCACGAAGGCAGCGAGGCTTTCCGGTGCATCCATCCTGACTCCGACCTGTTGCCCCTCCACCATGAAGCCACCGGCAAGGCGGCGGAAGGTAACATCGAATTCGCGGGTGACGGAAACCAGCTCGCCGTCGATCAGGTCTCTCACCAGGGTGCGGCGATAGCGCATCGGGTTGCTGGTCGGAGCGATCAGCCTGTCCGGCACGGCGGCGGAGACACGCGTGGCGCACAGCGTGGGGGCGACGGCTGCCGCCATCACCAAACGCAGCGTGTCACGCCTGTCTGTGCGCTTCATCACTTTCCCTCCCCCGCGGTCAGCTCGGCCAGCCATTCGCGCGTCTCTGGCGGCGCGCTGTCGACAAGCCAGCCACAAATGGCGGGCGTTTCATACGGGTGCACCTCGGCAAGGCGGCTCGTGGCGGAAGCCAGCAGGCTGGCCTCCGTCTTGAACAGCACGCCGACCTCACCGGCCGATTGCACCTCGCCCTCATAGCTGAAGATCGAAAGCAATTCAGGTAGAATATTCGCGCAGGCTACCAGTTTCTCCTGCAACAGGATTTCGGCGGCCTGCCGGGCCCCTTCGACCGAATCGAAAGGGCTCCAGATCATGGCCGCCTGCCCCGTCACCCGGCGCGCCTTCCCAGCACGTGAGCGCCCCAGGCAAAGGCTGCAACCAGCAGCGCGCCAACCAGCTGGTGAGCCACTGCCACCCACAGCGCGACACCGGTCATCACCGTGGCGATCCCCAGCAGGATCTGCACGCCGACCACGGCGTTGATGGCGATCGAGGCTCGCCGCTCGAGCGGTTTGACGCGGCGTGCCAGCACGATCAGTGCCGCTGCCGCGACCCACGCCCACCAGCGGTGGAGGAAGTGGAGCCAAAAAGGATCGTGGGTGAAAGTCCACAGTGCCCCGCGCGACCAGTCCGCCTCCGGCACCAGGCGACTCTGCATCAGCGGCCAGCTGTCCGACGCGAGACCGGCATTGAGGCCTGCCACCCAGGCCCCCAGCAACAGTTGCAGGAAGGCAATCACCGCGACCAGCGCGGCCAGGCCGGTAAACCGCGCCGGCGTACCGCGCCCATCGGCATCGAGCTGGCACAGGTCGAGCGCGGTCCAGACAAGGCCTGCGAGCGTGAAAAAGGCCGTCAACAAGTGAATCGAGAGCCAGAAGTGCGAGACATCGGTCATCTCGCTGCCCAGTCCCGACCGGACCATGAACCAGCCAAAGGCCCCTTGCAGCCCGCCCAGGGCCAAGAGCGCCAGCAGGCGCGGCTTGTAGCCGCTGGGGATGGCCCCGCGCACCCAGAACCACGCCAGCGGCACGGCGAAGGCAAGGCCGATAATCCGGCCCAGCAGGCGGTGGAACCATTCCCAGAAAAAGATGAACTTGAACGCGGCAAGGTCCATCCCGGCGGGGCCGGAGACGTTCTGGTACTCGCCGGTCTGCTTGTAGAGGTCGAATTCGGCTTGCCAGTCGGCTTCGCTGAGCGGCGGCAGCGCGCCGGTGACCGGCTTCCATTCGGTGATCGAAAGGCCACTTTCGGTCAGCCTGGTGATGCCGCCCACGGCGACCATTATCAGCACCAACGTGGCAACTGCCAGCAACCAGCGCGCCAGGGCCAGCGGTCGCGGGCTGCGAGCATCGGCGGGCTGACGGGGAATTGCGGAAGCGACCATTTGCGTGGGGATGTGCAACTTTGTGGCCAGATTCGCAAGCTCGACCTTGGTGCAGCGATCCCACACTGCGGGAAAGCCTGCGGCCAAGCCCCTTGCGCAATGTTATGACGTTACATAAATGGGCGCGCATGGCTTCTATCACTCCGTGGATTCGCGATCGTATCGATCGATTCGGCGTGGCGCTTTCGGCGCTGTGCCTGCTCCACTGCGTGCTGGGGATCGTGCTGGTTGCTGGCCTTGGTCTGGGTGGCACCTTCCTGCTCGACCCCGATATCCATCGCTATGGCCTGCTGGCTGCGACCATGGTGGCCGGTGTGGCGATCGGCCTGGGTGCCGTGCGCCACCGTCGGCCCTGGCCTTTCGTGATCGCCATGACGGGCCTCTCCTTCATGGGCGGCGCGTTGGCCGTGGGTCACGGTTTCGAAGAGGCCGTGCTGACCATGATCGGCGTCACGCTGGTGGCCATGGGCCACATCCTCAACTTGCGCTGCGCCTGACTTTGTCTATCTGGCGCTGGTGATGACCACGCCGATTTCCCTTACCGTCAACGGCGAGCCGCGCCGCACCTCTGCCGCGACCATCGCCGATTTCGTTCGCGAACTGGGCCTGAAGCCGGAAAAGGTGGCCGTCGAACACAACGGCGAAATCGCCCCGCGCTCCACGCTGGAACAGGTTGCGCTTTGCGATGGCGACCAGCTGGAGATCGTCCACTTCGTTGGCGGCGGCTGACCATAGACTCGCGCTGAATTCCCCGATCGGCCTTGCCTAGGCGCGGGCAGGTGGATACCGCCAGCCGCATGACCGAGATGCAGACCATTTCCACCGACTCCGCCGACGACACCTGGGAAGTCGCCGGCCACCGCTTCACCAGCCGCCTGATCGTGGGCACGGGCAAGTACAAGGACTTTGCCCAGAACGCCGCCGCAGTCGAAGCTTCGGGCGCGGAGATCGTCACCGTGGCGGTGCGCCGGGTGAATATCTCCGATCCCAGCCAGCCGGTGCTGATGGATTACATCGATCCAAAGAAGATCACTTACCTGCCCAACACCGCGGGCTGCTTCACCGCCGAAGACGCAATCCGCACGATGCGCCTGGCGCGCGAGGCAGGCGGCTGGGACCTGGTGAAGCTGGAAGTGCTGGGCGAAGCGAAGACGCTCTATCCCAACATGGTGGAAACCATCCGCGCCTGCGAAGTGCTGGCCAAGGAAGGCTTCAAGCCGATGGTTTACTGCACCGACGATCCCATCGCGGCGAAGCAGCTGGAAGAGGCGGGCGCAGTGGCGATCATGCCGTTGGGCGCGCCCATCGGTTCGGGCCTTGGTATCCAGAACCAGGTGACCATCCGCCTGATCGTGGAAGGCGCCAATGTTCCGGTGCTGGTCGATGCGGGCGTGGGCACGGCGTCCGACGCTGCCGTGGCGTTGGAACTGGGCTGCGACGGCGTGCTGATGAACACCGCCATTGCCGAAGCCAAGGACCCGATCCGCATGGCCCGGGCGATGAAGCTGGCGGTGGAGGCCGGGCGCGAGGCCTATCTCGCCGGTCGCATGGGGCGGAGGAAGTATGCCGATCCGAGCTCGCCGCTGGCGGGGCTCATCTAACACCAAATATTAACCATAAACGCGCAGACCTTCCCCTGACACCGCAAGGGAAAGGCCGTCATGGGTTTCGAATCGAAGACATTCTCGCTGACCATCGCCGAAATGCGCGAGTTCGCAGGCTTTGCCGAGTACGAGCAGGAATTCATCGAACGCGCGCTCGATATCGCGCTGGGCCGCAGCGATGCCTTCAAGACCTGGAGCGCTTCCGAGCAGGACCAGCGCGCCATTCGCAGCCAGTACCTGGCCTATCGCGAACTCAAGCACCTGCGAGGCATCATTCCGGGCAGCAATTCCTTCGATGGGGTCGAAGGGCTGATGGGTCCGCTGCTGCGCATCTCCGCGCAGGACCTGGCGCAGGAACAGCTCGACAGTTTTTCCGCTTACCGTTTCCTCTATGAGCGCCTGCTCGGCGCCGCAGTGCGGCCATTCCTTCCCGCAGCCTTCTGCGCTGCGGCCGCACTGCCCCAGATTCGCCCCGAACGTCGCCGCATGCTGCTGCAATCCTTGAGCGAAGCCGCCGCCACGGCGCCCGCGTGGTCTCGCAAGGAACCGGCCTTCTTCCCGGAAAAGATCGAAGTCGAAGCCGCCTAGTACAGCGCGTCCAGCCGATCCTGGTAGGCCTCGCGGATCTGCATGCGGCGAATCTTCATCGTGGGCGTCATCATGTTGTTCTCGACACTGAAAGGTTCGTCCGCCAGCACGAACTTGCGGATCTTCTCGATCACCGACAGGTCCTGGTTGGTGCGGTCGATCGCTGCCTTGATCGCGGCCCGGAAGGCGGGCAGGTCCTGCAGCGCGGTCATGTCGAACTTCTCGTCGTTGTCGCGTGCCCACTGCACTGCCCATTCGACATCGGGCACGATCAGCGCGACCATGTAGGGGCGCTTGTCGCCCGAGACCATCGCCTGGCTGATTTCCGGCTGCAGCGTGAGCATGCCTTCCAGCTTCTGCGGCGCGACATTGTCGCCCTTGTCGTTGACGATGATGTCCTTCTTGCGGTCGGTGATCTTGATCCGGCCCTTCTGGTCGAGGTGACCGACATCGCCGGTGTGCAGCCAACCGTCGTGGAGGGCATTTTCCGTGTCCTGCGGGCGTTGCCAGTAGCCCTTCATCACCAGCTCGCCGCGCACCAGGATCTCGCCGTCTTCGGCAATCTTCACTTCCACCCCGCGCAACGGCGGGCCCACGGTGTCGAGCTTGATGCCCGCGCTGGGATAGTTGCAGGCGATCACCGGCGCGCTTTCGGTCTGGCCATAGCCTTGCAGCATGGTGAGCCCCATGGCCGAGAAGAAGCCGCCCACTTCGGGGTTGAGCGGTGCGCCGCCCGATACCAGCGCCTTGATCCGACCGCCGAACCGCTGGCGGATCTTGGGCCGCAGGGTGGCGGTGAGCAGCATTTCGTCGGGCTTGGTCAGCAATCCTGCACGCCCTGTCGATTGTCTTTCCCCAAGCCGCAAGGCGCGGCCGAGCAGGAAATTGGCGAGCTTGCCCTGTTTCTCGATGGCCTTGATCATCTTGCCGCGCAGCACTTCGAACAGGCGCGGGACCACCACCATGATGGTCGGTTGCGCTTCCTCGAGGTTGGTCGAAAGCTTGTCCAGCCCTTCGGAGAACCAGATGTCGGCGCCAAGGCCCAGCGGCAGGAAGAAGCCTGCCGTGTGTTCGAAGGCATGGCTGAGCGGCAGGAACGATAGGAACCTTTCCTCCTCCCAGCCGAAATCGTGTTCGATCACGTGCGCGGCGGCAGCGACGTTGTGCAGGATTGCGCCGTGGTGCAGCATCACCCCGCGCGGGGCGCCGCTGGTGCCGCTGGTGTAGATGATGCAGGCCAGGTCGTCGCGGGTGACAGGCGCCATGCGCACCTCCACCGCCTTGCGTGCGGCCACGGGATCACCGGCGGTCATGTCTGCCCACTTGTGCAGGTCGAACGATCCCGACTGCGCCGTGGAGATGCCCTCCATGACGATCACGTGCCGCGCCTTGTCGATTTCCATCAGCGCGGGGAACAGCGGCTGCGCCAGCTTGCTGTTGGAGACGAACACGGCGCTGGCGCCCGAATCGTTCAGGATATGCTCGTGATCGCGCTGGGTATTGGTGGTGTAGGCTGGCGTGGTCACGCAGCCGGCGGCCATGATGGCAAGGTCGGCGATGCACCATTCCGGGCGATTTTCGGAAACGATCACCACCCGGTCCCCGTCGCGCAGGCCCATCTTGCGCAGGTTTTCGGCCAGCAGGCAGACCTGTTTCGCGGCCTCGGCATAGGAGATGGAGGTCCAGGTACCGTCGATCTTGGCCGTCAGGAACGGCTTGTCGCCCTGTTCGTCAGCGCGCTGCAGGAACAGCGAGACGAGATTGGGGGCGTTGTCGATATCGGCAAGTTCCACGCGAAGATTCTCCCTGCGTCCGGTTGGGTCCGGCCCTGTGTCCGTCCAGAGAGTTAGGCGGCACGGGCGCGGGGGGCAAGTCTGCTGCGTTGCCAGAGCGGCCTGCCATGCTAAGAGCAGCGCCATGTCGCTAACCCGCTTTTGTAGCGCCGCCCTTGCGTTGGTGCTGGCCGCTTGCACGCCCCTTTCCACCCCTGTCGACACGGCCCCTGCCACGCCTGCCCACATCGCGGCAGTGGAGCCTTTCGTGATCGCGGCCAATCCGCTGGCGGCCCGAGCCGGGATGGAGGTGCTCGAACGCGGCGGCAACACGGCGGACGCGGCGCTGGCGGTGCAGGCCATGCTCTCGCTGGTCGAGCCGCAGAGTTCGGGCATGGGTGGCGGGGCCTTCCTCACCTATTTCGACGCCGCCAGCGGCGAGGTGATTATCTACGACGGGCGCGAGACCGCCCCGGCGCAGGCCAGCCGCACGATGTTCCTCGACAACAGCGGGCAGCCGCTGGGTTACCGCGATGCCGTGGTGAGCGGGCGGGCGACCGGCGTGCCCGGCGCCGTTGCGGCGCTGGCCATGCTGCACGAAGAGCACGGCGCCTTGCCGTGGGACGGCCTGTTCGACGCCGCGATCGAGACGGCAGAGGACGGCTTCATCATCAGCCCGCGGCTGGGGCGGTTCCTGGGAATCGACTTCCCGCAGCTCTCGCAGCCCGATGCAGCTGCCTATTTCGCGCGGGCAGACGGCACGCGCAAGCAGGCGGGCGACCGCTTGCGCAACCCTGAATATGCGGATTTCCTGCGCCGCCTGTCCACCCAGGGTACAGATGCGCTCTACAAGGGCAGCACGGCCGCACGGATCGTGCAGCGCACGCGCGCCGCGCCGCGCGGCGGCACCATGACCATGACGGACCTTGCCAACTATCGCCCCGTGCGTCGCCAGCCGGTGTGCAACCCGTGGCGCGAATACCGCGTCTGCGCGCCGCCCCCGCCATCCAGCGGCGCGGCGATGCTCGAACTGCTGGCCTTGCTGGAGCGGACCGATATCGCTTCGCGCGGCCCGGACGATCCGCAGGCCTGGTACCTGTTCGCCGAGGCGAGCCGCCTGATGTACGCAGACCGCGACGCCTATTTCGGCGACGGCGACTTTGTCGACGTGCCGGTGGCGGGCCTGCTAGACCCGGCCTACCTCGATGCGCGTGCGGCGCTGATCGGGCCGCGCGCCGCCGCCGAGGTTTCGCCGGGCCAGCCGGCGGGCGCGCCGCTGGCGATGGAAGACCTGACGCACGAGCCGGCGGGCACCTCGCACTTCATCGTGCGCGACCGGCACGGCAACGTGCTGTCGATCACCACCACGGTGGAATCGATCTTCGGTACCGGGCGCATGGTCGACGGCTTCTTCCTCAATAACCAACTGACCGATTTTGCCTTCAACCCCTTTCAGCCGAACGGCGATCTGGCACCCAATGCCGTGGCGCCGGGCAAGCGTCCGCGCAGTTCGATGGTGCCGCTGATCCTGCTCGATGCCGAAGGGAATTTTGCCGGCGCCATCGGCTCTGCGGGTGGCAATTCGATTCCCGCCTATGTCGGCAAGACGCTGGTGGCGGCGGTCGACTGGAGCCTGCCGATGCAGCAGGCGCTGGCACAGCCGAACCTCGTCGCGCGCGGCAATCGCATCGGCGGCGAAGTGAGCGCGTTCGACCCGGCGATCGTCGAAGGCCTGGCCGAGCGCGGGATCGACCTGGTGCCCGGGCAAGGCGAGGATTCGGGTGTGCACGCGGTGCTGATCCGCGAGGGTGGCCGCGTGGACGGCGGCTATGATCCGCGGCGCGAAGGCGTGGTGCTGATCGGTACGCCTTAGGGTTCGTTCAGTCGCCTTCGGTCCCCACCGCCTCGGCAATCGAGGCAAAGCCGTCGCGGCGCATCAGCTGTTCCAGGCCTTCGCAAATGTCCTTGGCGATTCCCGGCCCGCGATAGGTCATGGCGCTGTACAGTTGCACCAGGCTGGCCCCGGCACGGATGCGCTCCCACGCATCTTCGGCGGTGGCGATGCCACCCACGCCGACCAGCGGAATGGCGCCACCCGAGGCCTTGCGGAACTGTCGCAGGATATCGAGCGCCAGCGGTTTCAAAGGTGCGCCCGAGAGCCCGCCGGCCTCGTCTGCGTGGGCCGATGCAAGATCGGGCCGCGAAATGGTGGTGTTGGCAACGATCAGCGCGCCAAGCTGCTTGTCGATGGCGATACGGGTGATCGCCTCGACGTCGGCGCCCTGCAGGTCGGGCGCGACTTTCAGGAACACCGGAGGCCCGTCCGTCCCGCGCGCTTCCAGCACCCCGTCGAGCAGCTCCACCAGCGCACCTACATCCTGCAAGGCGCGCAGGCCCGGCGTGTTGGGGCTGGAGATATTGACCGCCAGATAGGTGGCCAGCGGCGCCATGATCCGCGTCATCGCGGCATAATCGGCAATGCGATCCTCGCTATCCTTGTTGGCGCCGATGTTGATGCCCAAAACGCCCGCGCGATTGCCACGCGCCGCGATCCGCGCTGCGGCGGCTTCGGCCCCGCCGTTGTTGAACCCCATGCGATTGATCACCGCGCGGTCTTCTTCCAGCCGGAACAACCGCGGCTTCGGGTTGCCCGGCTGCGGGCGCGGGGTGATGGAGCCGACTTCGACGAAACCGAAACCCAGCCCCAGCAGCGCATCGGCCACTTCGGCATCCTTGTCGAACCCGGCAGCCATGCCCAGGGGATTGGGGAAGGTGATGCCTGCGACCTGCGTCTGCAGCGGCCCGCCGGGCGCGAAGGGCTTGCCTGCGGGCATGGTTTTCAGGGCCTTGATGGCCAGCCCGTGGGCGCGTTCGGCATCGAGCATGAACAGGGCCGGTCGGATCAGCGAATAAAGCATGGCAATCCCCTTGGCAGCATGGTGGCCTGCCGCGCAATCCCTTGCGGACCTCGAGCCCGCGGCAATCCTTTGCTGACCGAGCGCCAGATCATGCCATCAACAGCGCCTAAACCGCCGGAATGGCGTCTTCTTACAATTGCCTCGAGCAAGAATCGTTTATCTATCGCCCCGCGACCCGAAGGGCTCGAAGCGTTTTGCGCGACGAGTTCTCTACTTTAACAGGGCGGCTTTCCCAGGGGGATGGCCGCCCTCTTTTTTGCGACACCGTTCGCGTTACAGGGCCTTTCGCTGACAGGCGGCATGGCTTAGGGCACCGGGGACCTGTTTCAACGAGGACCTCCCCCATGATCCGCACCCCGTTCCGCCTTGCCCTGTGCGCCTCCAGCGCGCTGGCGCTGGCAGCCTGTGCCTCCACTCCGGCAGCGCAAGGCCCCGATTTCGCCCTGCTCGAAGAGCCGGTTCCGGCAGATATCAATACCTTCTTCGAAGACTACAACCAGGCGCAGCTGGCGCTCTCGCCGCAGACCAAGGCCTATCGCGGCATCCGCGACGAGGACTATAGCCTGTGGACCGACCAGAGCGACGCGGCCCGCGATGCCCGCGACGAGCTGCGGATTGTCTGGCTGGAGCGCATGCGCGAAGGCTATGACTACGACAGTCTCTCGCCCGAAGACCAGCTGTCCTACCGCCTTTTCGAAGCCACTGCGCAACGCGCCGCCCTGCTCGATCCGTTCGAGGATTACGGCTGGGACTTCGACCAGATGAATGGCGAGCAAAGTGGCATACCCGCTTTCCTCATCAACACCCACGCCGTGCTGAACGCCGACCATGCGCGCGCCTACATCCAGCGTATCGAAGGGATCGAAGGCCTGCTCGATACGCTGATCGCACGCTCGGCCGAGCGTGCCGATAATGGCGTGATGCCGCCCGACTGGGTCTACCCCTATGTCATCAGCGACATTCGCAACCTGCTGGATGCGGGCGTGAACAATGCCGTGCTGGAGGACTTCCGTAGCGAGGTGGATGCGCTGGACCTGCCCGAGGGCGAACGTGCCATGCTGATCGCCGAGGCCGCGGTGGCCTGGCAAGGCAAGGCCGTGCCCGCGTTCACCCGCTTGCTGGCCGAGATGGAGCGGCAGCAGGCCATGGCTCCCACCGATGACGGCATCTGGCGCTTCCCTCAAGGCGCGCAATATTACGATGCGCTGCTGGAATATTACACCACCACCGACCTGACGGCGGAGCAGATCCACCAGATCGGCCTCGACCAGGTGGAGCGAATCCACGGCGAGATGCGGCAGATCATGCAGCAGGTTGGCTTCGAAGGGACCTTGCGCGAATTCTTCGAATTCACGCGCAACGATCCACAGTTCTACCACACCAGCCGCGAGGATTACCTGGCCGAAGTGGACAGCGTGATCCGGGCGATGGAAGCGCGCCTGCCCGACTACTTCATCACCCTGCCGCAGTATGACCTGCAGGTGAAGCCGGTGGAGGCGTTCCGCGAACAGAGCGCGGGCAAGGCATTCTACCAGTCGCCCGCCACCGACGGTTCGCGGCCCGGCACCTATTACGTCAACCTCTATGACCTGAATGCCATGAGCCGCAACGAGCTGGAGGCGCTGGCCTATCACGAGGCGGTGCCCGGCCATCACATGCAGCGCGGTATCCAGACCGGGCTGGGCGACCTGCCGCCGTTCCGCCGCTATGGCGGGTTCACCGCCTATACCGAAGGCTGGGGCCTCTATTCGGAGGAGCTGGCCAGGGACATGGGCTTCTACACCGATCCCTATTCCGATTTCGGCCGCCTGCAGATGGAGCTGTGGCGCGCGGCGCGGCTGGTGGTGGACACCGGCATCCACCACAAGCGCTGGAGCCGCGAGGAAGCGATCGCCTACCTGCAGGCCAATACGCCCAATCCCGAACCGGACATTCGCAAGGCGATCGAGCGCTATATCGTCTATCCTGGCCAGGCGACCGCCTACATGATCGGCAAGCTGAAGATCATGGAACTGCGCCAGCGCGCGCAGCAGGCGCTGGGCGACGATTTCGACATTCGGCAGTTCCACGAAGTGGTGCTGGCCAACGGCCCGGTGCCGCTATCCATCCTTGAAGAACAGGTGGATGCATGGATTGCCACGCAGCAGAGCTGATGCGATAGAGGCGCGATGTCGCCACGATACAATGGGGATGCGCCCGCTGCGGCTATGCAACGACCCATGGCCTCAAGGATGATTGCGTCGCGATCATCCCTGTGGCCAGCGGGGTCGCATGGTGCACGGGTCGCACGCGGTGCGCCATGCCACCCCCCTTCAGGCTGACATATCACGATCCCCCGCCCTCGCTGGCGCGCCACCTGATGGTGTTGTTCGAGTTTTCGACTGACATTCCCTACATTGAGGACCTGCAGCCCGGCGGCCTTGGCCAGTTCGTGCTGTTCCCGCGCGGGCACGGCAGTACCGTGCTGGCCGGCAAGCCGCAGAAGATCGAGGCGAAGGCACATATCATGAGCGGCTTTTCGGTCGCCGCGCCGTTCACGATGTACGGCCCATGGGCCGCCATCGGCGCCTCGCTGTCGCCGCTCGGCTGGGCGGCGCTGACCGGCGTGCCTGCAAGCGACTATGTCGACAGGTTCGTGCCGGTCGGCGACCTGCTGGGCGCGGAGGCGAAGGTGTTCACCGAAGACCTGAGCGCGCGCTATTGCGATGGTGAGATTTCGGGCGAAGAAGCCTGCCACGAGATCGTGCAGTGGATCGCACCCCGGCTTGGCACGATCCCGCCGCGGCACGAGAACCTGATGGAGGCAACCATCGGCTGGCTGGGCAGCTCGCTCAGCCCCGATCTCGACCTGCTGTTTCCCCGGCTCGACTATTCGCGGCGGCAGGCGGAGAGACTGGTGGAGCGTTATTTCGGGCTTCCCCCGGCAGCGCTGGCGCGCAAGTTCCGGGCGCTGCGGTCGGCGGCCTTGCTGGCGCAGGACGAATTGAGCGATGCCGACGAAGCCGCGCTGGCGGATGCCTTCTACGACCAGCCGCACATGGTCCATGAAATCAGGCGCTTCTGCGGCTATACGCCCACGCGCCTGGGCGGCGATGGCCAGCCGATCCTGAAGACCCTGCTGCAACTGAAGAACTACACCCGCCTGCAGGAATTCAGGGCCTCTTAGTTTTTCGCACCGGCCTCCGCCGGAGCGTCCTCGGTGCTATTCCCTTCACTCGGCTTCGCCTTCGTTTCGGGGCACCTGCGGGCTGCGCGTTCGCTTGCTGTCGGTCGCTGGTCGCTCCCGAGGCCAGCAAAGGTGCTGATGGGAAGTGCAAGTATCGGCGCCTGAAAGGCGACGACAGCCCGCGACTGCGGGCCGGCCGGTAGGCCGAAAGCCAAGCAGCGCGGACGCGCTGCGCCCGGCGCTTGAGGGAACCAACAAGAAATCCACGCGCTGCGTCTAGCAGCGCGCAAGGCCGAACGGCCGCCCGCAGCCGCCCCGCAGCGAAGCGGAGGGATTCAGGCGAGGATAGCCAAGTGAGCGGACGCGAAAGCCGGCGCTTGAGGCCCAACAGGAAATGCTAACGACTCGCAACAGGCAGAAATGGCTTGATTCCGCTGTTCCGGCGAATAGATGCCCAATTGGAACGAATTGGTCCAATTTAGAGCTGTAGCCCCAGGATGAGACTGTCCAACCTTGCAGACTATGCCGTCGTCACGATGAGCCAGGCCGCGCGCCATTGCGGCGGCGGGCGCACGTCCGCGGCGGAACTGGCCGAGGAAACCGGCCTGCCGGCGCCCACTGTGCAGAAGGTCGTCAGCAAGCTGACGGCGGCCGGACTGCTGCGCTCCACACGTGGTGCGGGCGGCGGGCTGCAACTGGCGCGCCCGGCGGCGGCAATCAGCCTGGCCGATATCGTCGAAGCGGTGGAGGGGCCGATCGCGCTCACCTCCTGCGTCGACGAAGGACGGCATGACTGTGCGCTTGAAGGCAGTTGCTCGGTACAACCGCACTGGCCGATCGTGAACAAGGCTTTGCGCAGCGCACTGGCGGATGTCTCGCTGGTGCAGCTGGCACAAACGGAAGAACTGGCATGAACGAAGAAACCCGCATCCAGGAACGCGAAGAGATGGACAAGGAAGCTCGCGAGGCGGCTGAAAAGCTGTCCGAGTACGAGCACGGCTGGCACGCCGATATCGATACCGAGTTCGCGCCCAAGGGCCTTTCGGAAGATACCGTGCGCTTCATCTCCGCCAAGAAGGGCGAGCCGGAGTGGATGCTGGAATGGCGCCTGAAGGCCTTTCGCCTGTGGCAGGAAATGGAAGAGCCGAACTGGGCCAAGCTCGGCTATCCCGAAATCGACTACCAGGATGCCTATTACTACGCCGCGCCGAAGAAGAAGGAGCAGCTGGAATCGCTCGACGAGCTCGATCCCGAGATCAAGTCCGTCTACGACAAGCTGGGCATCCCGATTGCCGAGCAGGAAGTGCTCGCCAACGTGAAGGGCAGTCGCAAGGTCGCGGTGGACGCCGTTTTCGATTCGGTCAGCGTCGCCACCACTTTCCGCAAGGAACTGGAGGCGGCGGGCGTTATCTTCCTCTCGATCTCCGAGGCGATCAAGCAGCACCCGGAACTGGTGAAGAAGTGGCTGGGCAAGGTGGTGCCGCAGCACGACAACTACTTTGCCACGCTCAACTGCGCCGTCTTCTCCGACGGCACCTTCGTCTACGTGCCGAAGGGCGTGCGCTGCCCGATGGAGCTTTCCACCTATTTCCGCATCAATGCCGAGAACACCGGCCAGTTCGAACGCACGCTGATCGTGGCCGAGCCGGGTTCCTACGTCTCCTATCTGGAGGGCTGCACCGCGCCGCAGCGCGACGAGAACCAGCTGCACGCCGCAGTTGTGGAGCTGGTCGCGCTGGAAGATGCCGAGATCAAGTATTCAACCGTGCAGAACTGGTATCCCGGCGACAGCGAAGGCAAGGGCGGCATCTACAATTTCGTCACCAAGCGCGGCCTGTGCCAGGGCGACCGCAGCAAGATCAGCTGGACGCAGGTGGAAACCGGCTCTGCGGTGACCTGGAAGTATCCCAGCTGCGTGCTGAACGGCGAGAATTCCGTGGGCGAGTTTTACTCGGTGGCGGTTACGAATAACCACCAGCAAGCCGATACGGGAACCAAGATGGTTCACAACGGCAAGGGCTCGCGCTCGACGATCATCTCCAAGGGGATCAGCGCGGGCAAGAGCAACAACACCTATCGCGGCCTGGTGCGCGTGGGTGCCAATGCCGACAACGTGCGCAACTTCACCCAGTGCGACAGCCTGCTGCTCGGCTCCACCTGCGGCGCGCATACCGTGCCCTATATCGAAGTGAAGAACCCCAGCGCGCAGATCGAGCACGAGGCCACCACCAGCAAGATCAGCGACGACCAGCTGTTCTACGCCATGCAACGCGGCCTGGACGAGGAAGAGGCCGTGGCGCTGATCGTCAACGGCTTTGCCAAGGAAGTGCTGAAAGAGCTGCCGATGGAATTTGCCGTCGAAGCGCAGAAGCTGCTGGCGATCTCGCTTGAGGGGAGCGTGGGGTGACCGAGCGAAAGACCCTCAACCTCCGAGACACCTCGGATGCCGAAGCGCCCGCGCTCAAGAAGCGTGGGCGCGGCTGGGAAATCTCCGAGAAGCGGCTCGACGCGCTGCATGATCGTGCGCGCGAGATGAAGCGCCATGCCTCCGAAGCGCACAAGGCGCTGGCCGAGCGGTTCGCCAAGGCGGATCTTGACAAGTACACCTTCAAGCGCTTCGCCGTGGTCGGCAGCGCGATTGTCGACTTCAATTGCCACAATCTCGGCATGGCCATCGTGATCGACGAGGAAGGCGATGACGAGAAGCTGAACCGCCGCCGCGACAAGTCTCTGGCAGCCGTGGGCGTGAAGGTGATGCACCTCAAGGCCGCAGATATCCTCGAGAACATGGACGACGTGCTCAAGCGCATCACCATGGGCATGCGCCAGCGCATTGCCGACAAGGACGAGGCGCGCCGCAAGCACCTTGCCGAAAACCCCCGCCAAACCCGCCCGCGCTATGACCGCGACGGCAATGGCCCGCCACGCAAGAACACCCGCAAGACACGGAACGACTGATGCTGAAAATCGAAAACCTGCACGCCGAAATCGACGGCAAGGAAATCCTCAAGGGCCTCTCGCTCGAAGTGAACGCGGGCGAAGTGCATGCGATCATGGGCCCCAACGGCGCGGGCAAGTCCACGCTGGCCTATGTGCTGGGCGGGCGCCCCGGTTACGAAGTCACGCAGGGCTCTGCCACCTTCATGGGGCAGGACCTGTTCGACATGGAGCCGCACGAGCGCGCGGCCGCGGGCTTCTTCCTCGGCTTCCAGTACCCGGTCGAGATTCCCGGCGTCTCCAACGTGCAGTTCCTGCGCGAGGCGCTGAATTCGCAGCGCAAGGCGCGTGGCGAAGAGCCGCTGACCGGCGGCGAGTTCCTCAAGCTGGCCAAGGAAAAGGCCGGCCTGCTCAAGCTCGACATGGAAATGCTCAAGCGCCCGGTGAACGTCGGCTTTTCCGGCGGTGAGAAGAAGCGCAACGAGATGGTGCAGATGGGCATCCTCGATCCCTCTTTCGCCGTGCTCGACGAGACCGATAGCGGCCTCGACATCGATGCGCTGAAGGTGGTGGGCGAAGGCATCAACGCCATCATGCGCGCACCGGAAAAGGGCGTGTTGCTGATAACGCACTACCAGCGCCTGCTGGATTACGTGCAGCCCGACAAGGTGCATATCCTTGCCGCCGGCCGCATCGTGAAAACCGGCGGGCCGGAGCTTGCCCGCCAGCTGGAAGACGAAGGCTATGACGAGGTGATGGCGGCATGACCGCACTTCCCACACACAAGGACGAAGCCTGGCGCTACGCCGATCTCGAAGCGGTCGAGACGCTGGGCGCAGGCGCACTGGACCAGTGGCAGGAGCTGTCGCTGGCCGATGGCGAGACCCTGCGGCGCTGCCTGCTGGTGGGCGGCGACGCCCCGGAATTGCACCGCATCCGCCTGACCGTCGACAAGGGCGCGCGGGCAGAGCTGTTCGTTGTCGTGACCGGCAACGACTATTGCCGCGTCGAAGTGGAAACCGACCTTGCCGAAGGTGCGCATTTCGAGCTGGGCGGCGTTACCATCGGCGGCGGGGATGCGGTGCGCGAGATCGTCACCCGCACCACCCACGATGCGCCGGAGGCGACCTCTAACCAGGTGGTGCGCGCGGTGCACTGGGGTGAAGCGACAGGCAATTTCCTGGGCGCCATCAACGTTGGCCGGCTTGGCCAGCGCACCGATGCGGCGCAGGATTTCAAGGCGCTGGTGCTGGAAAAGGGTGCCAGTGCGAACGCCAAGCCCGAGCTGGAAATTTTCGCTGACGACGTGAAGTGCGCGCACGGCGCCGCCATCGGCCAGATGGACGAAATGGCGCGCTATTACATGGCCAGCCGCGGCCTCGCGCCCGATGTTGCCAAGCGCCTGCTGATCCGCGCCTTCATCGCCGACGCACTGGCCGCGCTGTTGGACGAGGAAGAGGCAGAACGCCTGCTCGAAGCCGCGCTTGGCGTGCTGGCGGAGCGCGCATGATCTCCAGGCTCGCCTTGCTTACCGTGCCGCTGGCGCTGTCCGCCTGCGCGTCGACCGGCGGCGAGGCTGCGCCTGAGTATCTCTATCAGACGCCCTATCGCGAGACCTATGCCGCGCCGCTGGACGTGGCCGCTGCGCTGGTGGGCTATTACCCGGAGACGACCGAAGCCGGACCGACCATGCAGCTGTCGCTCGAACCGCTGGCAGATAACCCGCAGCACCTGGTGCTGGTGGTGACAATCGACCCGGTTCTCGACGATTCGGTGGCGGCGGAGCAATGGCGCGCGGTGCTGTCGCAAGGCGACGATTCGCGCTGGTCCGTCGAAGAGCTTGGCCTGCGCCGAAAGTGCTCGCGCGGGCCCGATAATGGCCAATGGGGGCCGCACATATGTCCATGACGCAGACCAAGACCCGCAAGGCCGATTTCCCCGGCCTGCTGAATGCCGACGGCACGCCGTGGCACTATCTCGATTCCGCCGCGACGGCGCAGAAGCCGCAGGCGGTGATCGACGCGGTGACGCGCGCCATCGGCGCGGATTACGCCACCGTCCATCGCGGGGTTTATGCCCGCTCTGCCGACATGACGCTGGCGTTCGAGGCCGCGCGTCGCCGCGTGGCGCAGTTCATCGGCGGGCAGGAACAGGAAATCGTCTTCACTCGCGGCGCGACCGAAGCGATCAACCTGCTCGCCTATTCCTACCCGGACAAGGGGCGCGTGCTGCTGTCCGAGCTGGAGCACCATTCCAACATCGTGCCCTGGCAGCTGGCCGGGTGGCAGGTGGATGTCTGCCCGCTGACGCAAGACGGGCGGATCGACCTAGATGCCGCCGAGGCCATGCTGACGCGCGAGCACACCATGGTCGCCTTCGCTCACGTCTCCAACGTGCTGGGCAGCGTGGTGGACGGCAAGCGTGCCGCCGATCTTGCCCATGCGGTGGGTGCCAAGCTGTTGCTCGACGGGTGCCAGGCGGTGCCGCGCGTGCCGGTGGACGTTGTCGCACTCGATTGCGATTTCTATGCCTTCAGCGCGCACAAGCTTTACGGGCCCACCGGCATCGGCGCGCTGTGGGGCCGGGCAGACCTGCTGGATACCATGCCGCCGTGGCAAGGCGGCGGGGCGATGATCGACAAGGTCACCTTCGAAAAGACCACCTATGCTCCTGCCCCGCAGCGGTTCGAGGCGGGCACGCCCTCCATCGTCGAAGCTGTCGGTTTCGCGGCGGCTTGCGACTACGTGGCGGAGGTCGGCATCGAAGCGATCCATGCGCACGAGGCGGACCTTGTTCGCCAGACGCGCGAGGCCTTGCGCGGCATGAACGACGTGACGCTTTATGGCCCCGAGGATAGCGCCGGGATCGTCAGCTTCATGCTTGACGGCGTGCACCCGCACGACCTGGGCACCATTCTTGACGAGGAAGGCGTGGCGATCCGAGCTGGCCACCACTGCGCGCAGCCGCTGATGGACAAGCTGGGCATTCCCGCCACCGCGCGTGCCAGTTTCGGGATCTATTCCGACGCAGAAGACGTCGCCGCGCTGATCCGCGGCATCGAACGCACCAAGAGGATTTTCGGCTGATGTCAAATCACGAAGACATGACTCACAAGGACGAGAAAGACTATATCGCGGCTCCTTCGCCGGCAGAGGACGTGGTGAGCAAGCCGCCGCGTGCGCGGGTTTCCGACGCCGCCTTGCCCGAAGAGGAGACCGCCGGCGAAAAGCTGGAGCGCAAGCGCGACTATCTGGAAGGCTTCCTGCAGGCCAAGCCCGAAGGCCTGTCGCCCGGGGAGCCCGGTGGCGCCGTCTACGAGGCGGTGATCGAGGCGCTGAAGGATATCTATGACCCGGAAATCCCGGTGAACATCTACGACCTTGGCCTGATCTACAACGTCGAGGTGGCCGAGGAAGCCGACGTGAAGGTGACCATGACGCTGACCACCCCGCATTGCCCGGTGGCCGAAACAATGCCGAACGAGATCGAGACGCGCGTGATGAGCCTGCCCGGCGTGCGCGATGCCGAAGTGGTGGTGACCTGGGATCCGCCGTGGGACCCGTCCAAGATGAGCGACGAAGCGCGCCTCGAACTGGGGATGCTCTGATCGCCACTGCGCCCGCCTTGACGGTCTCGCTGGCCGACTATGCCGACCCGGCTGATGGTGCCGCGCTGGTGGCGCTGCTCGATGCCTATGCCCGCGATCCGATGGGCGGCGGCGAGCCGCTGACGCCGGAGACGCGCGATACCCTGGTCGATGCGCTGGCGTCCTTTCCCGGCGCCTTCTCGCTGATTGCGCGGGCAGACGACGTGCCGGTGGGTCTTGCCAACTGCTTCACCGGCTTTTCCACCTTTGCTGCCGCGCCGCTGGTCAACATCCACGACATGGCGGTGCTGCCCGGCCATCGCGGCAAGGGCGTGGGCAAGGCGTTGATGGACGCTGTGGAAGCCGAGGCCTTGAAGCGCGGCGCCTGCAAGATCACATTGGAAGTGCTGAGCGGGAACGAGGCCGCCAAGGCGCTTTACGAAAAGTGCGGCTACGGCGACTATGCCCTCGATCCCGCAACCGGTACCGCCCTGTTCTGGCAGAAGAAACTGATATGACCGATACCAAAACCCCCAGTTCCGTTCGGGCCGCCCCCAAGGCTGCCGTGATCCTCACCCCCGCTGCCGAGCAGCGCGTGGCGGACCTGATGGCCAAGGCTCCCGACGATGCGATCGGCGTGAAGCTGTCGACCCCGCGTCGCGGCTGTTCGGGGCTGGCCTACTCGGTCGACTACGTCAGCGAGGAACAGGCCTTCGACGAGAAGATCGAGACGCCCGGCGGCACCTTCTACATCGACGGCGCCAGCGTGCTTTACCTGGTCGGCAGCACGATGGACTGGGTGGAAGACGATTTCACCGCCGGTTTCGTGTTCGACAACCCCAACGCCAAGGGCGCCTGTGGCTGCGGCGAAAGTTTCATGGTATGACAACCACATGGAACCGCCAGTAAACCCAGGAACCGAGGGCGTTCTCAAGCTGATCGGCATGGCCGAGGAGGAGCGTGCCGGACTGCTGGCGGCTCTTCGTCAGGTCGATGCTTCAGACGCCAAGGCCATCAACGTTCTGCGCTGCAAGCTGGTCGAAAACGACGACATCATGCGCAAGACTCGCCATCTGCTCGAGATGGTCAAGCGCAACAACCGTCCACCCGAAGCAGGAATCCCGCATCCGGCTCTATCGCCAAACGGCCCTGTTCCGCGACAGGGCGGTGCAGCAGCTCGGCTCGACTAGGCCTTAAGCCTCGCCGGTTTCCTCGGCGATGAATTCCAGCAGCGCCTGGTCGTATTCGTCCACATCGCCGCTTTCGGCAATCTGCTGCTCGAGCCAGTCCTTTTCGGCACCGGTCACTTCGGCAGCGGCGGCAACCTGTGCGGCGCGGTCGGGGCCGGCGTCCTTCTTGCCGAAGACCACGCCAAAGGCATTGGGTGCCTGCTTCGCCATGCGGCCCATGAAGTGGCCAACGCGCACCTTGTTGTCGGCGATGAAGGCTTCCAGCTCCAGCTGGCGTTCGCGGCTCAGCTGGGTGCTGCCATGGGCGAAGCCCATCAGGTAGTTGCCCACGCCCTGCACGAACAGGCGCTTGAATTCGGGGGCATTGTCGGCGCCGGCAACGGCATCCTTGATGCGGAAAAGCACTTCGGCTTCGCGGCGACTGACGGCAGCCGGGCGATCGCTCGCCTGGCCGAAGATCACGCGGCGCATGATGCGGCATTCGGCGGCGCTGACGTGACTGTCGGAAAGCTCGCCGCCGCAGCGGGTGGGGCCGGTGCCCTCCAGCACTTCGCGCACCATCACATCGAGCACATAGGCCTTCAGTGTCTCCGGCACGTTCTGCGCACGCTCGATGATGCGGGTGAGCAGTTCCAGCTCGGTCATCGAGCAGACCTTGCCGTCGATCTCGACCTGGCCGATCAGCCACTGGGCTTCTTCATGGCTGGCGAAACCACGCGGGTCGCTGCCGTTGAGTACGTAGTTCTGGATCGCCTCGACAAAGAAGTCGGACCATTCGCGCGACGGGTTGTCGATCGCATGTTCGGTGGCGAAGACCACTTCCGCCTCCTTGCGGGTCATCTTGCCATCGGCCCAGCCTGCGCCGCGCAGGGCAAGCACTTCCTCGGCGCTGATGGCGCGGTCGGCAGCGGCGTGCCGGGCAATTTCGGCGAATTCAAAACTCATCGGGGCAAATCCTCCTGTCGCGGGCACCCTGATGCCGCAACAGGCTTAAATTCGCGTTACCAAGCCCCTTTTGCCGTAGGAAAGACCCGTTAGCGCGGCCGCGAGAGCGCCTGGATGCAGGCCAGCCGGTCCACCGCCGCCCCGTCGCTGGCGCGGCGTGCCTCCACCCATGTCGCCACCGGCTCGGTATCCGGCGCCAGCGGGTAGAGATAGATATCCAGCACGCACGCCTCGCCCCGGAACTGCAGCTTGCGCATGTCGCCTTCGGGCGTGTCGAGCCGCGGCTGGCCGAAGCGGGCGACCAGCGTGGGCGCGGGCTCGCGGATGATGCCGCCCAGCCCCGGCCCCTGCATGATCTCCGGCACGCGGAAACCCGCCACCGGCGCAGGTGGCGGCGGCGCCGTGGGCGGCACGACGCGCGGCTCCACCGTGCGGGGCGGCGCAGGCGGTGCCGATTGCGGCGGCGCGGTGGCGCAGGCCGATAGCGACGCGGCAAGCAGCAAGGCGGGTATCAGGCGCATGTCAGGCGGCTTTCAGGCTTTGCCCATTGCGATGGACGAGATGGGTTGCCGCTGCCGCCCCCAGCACCGGCGCGAGGAAATTGGCGAAGGGCACCAGGAACAGCGCCGCGATGGCGAGGCCCAGCAGGAACCGTTCGCCGCGCCCCACAGGCGGGCAGGCGCCCGGTTCGCGACAATGGCGCAGCCAGACCATGTCCTGCAGTTCGCGGCCCACCAGCACGGCGTTCACCACGAGGAACAGCGCAAAGGTGCCCACTCCTGTAAACAGCAACACCAGGGCAAAGGGCAGCGCGATGAGGTTGGCCAGCAGCGCCCGCCCTGCGCCCTTCAGCGCGTTGTGCACTTCTTCGGCGAAGGGAATCTGGCGCGCGGCGGCTGCCTCGTCCGGGTAATGCCGCGCTTCCACCGCCTTCACCACGTCGTCGGTGAAGAACTGGATCACGGCCATGGCCACGATGCGCCACACCAGCCACAGGCCGATCGCAGCAAGCAGCGCCGACAGCACCCCGCGCAGGGCGCCGGCGCCGGTGAACAGCGTATCTTCCAGCCCGCCCCACGACAGCAGCGCATCGAGGGCGAACCACCCGCCAGCGGCGACCACGAGGAACAGCACCAGCGTGACGGCCACGCTTTTCAGCAGCACGCGCAGCACCGCGCCGTCGAACAGCTGGCGCAGGCCAAGACCCAGCGATGTTGCAAGAGATGTCACGCGCTGAGCCATACACGCTTGCGATTGCGCTGCCTATCGGCCAAGTCAACGCCGCACGGTGCATCGGCACCGGAAAATCACAGACGAATTCAATCGGAGACTGCATGACTGCCCCCCGTTACGACGTAATCGCCATCGGTAATGCCATTGTCGATGTGATGGCCCCCGCTTCGGATGAACTGGTGGACGAACTGGGCATGACCAAGGGCGGCATGACGCTGGTCGACGCGCAGCAGGCCAGGGACCTGTACGATGCGATGGGCCCGGCGAAGGAGATTTCCGGCGGCTCTGCGGCGAACACGCTGGCGGGCCTTTCGGCCATGGGCGCGCAGTGCGCCTTCGTGGGGCAGGTGGCGGACGACCAGCTGGGTAATGTCTTTGCCCACGACATCCGCGCGGTGGGCATCGATTTCGATACTCCCGCGCGCGAAGGCGAACCGCCCACCGCACGCTGCCTGATCTTCGTCACCCCCGATGGCCAGCGCACGATGAACACCTTTCTCGGTGCCAGCCAGTTCCTGCCGCCTGCCGCGCTGAACGAAGAGGCCATCGGCGGGGCGCAGATCCTCTACCTCGAAGGCTACCTGTGGGACCCCGAGGAACCGCGCGCAGCCATGCGCGCAGCGATCGAGACCGCCAAGGCGGCAGGCCGCAAGGTGGCCTTCACCCTGTCCGATGCCTTCGTGATCGATCGCCATGGCGACGATTTCCGCGCGTTGATCGCCGACGGGCTGATCGACATCCTGTTCGCCAACGAGGTGGAGCTGGGCGCGCTGACGGGCGAAGCCAACTTCGATGCAGGCGTTGCCGCGCTGAAGGACAGTGTGCCCGTGCTGGTGGTCACCCGCAGCGAGAAGGGCGCGATCTGCGCCACCGGTGGAGAGCTTTACACGGTGGCGGCAGAACCGATCGAGAAGGTGGTCGACACCACCGGCGCGGGCGACCTGTTCGCCGCCGGTTTCCTGTTCGGCCACGTGCGCAGTGAAGACCCGGCGCGGTGCCTTAAGCGTGGCGCCGTGGCCGCAGCAGAGATCATCAGCCATTATGGCGCCCGGCCCGAGACCGACCTGGCAAAACTGATGGCCGAAAAGCTGGGCTGATCGCCGCGCTGCAGGCCGCCTAATGTGGAGCACGTGGAGCACTGTCCTGGAGCAAATTTCCTCCAGGCCGCAAACCCGCATGATCCTGCGGGTTTGAAGGGTGTTTACGGCCATGGGCGCGGGATAGATTCCTGCGCCGCTGTAGGAAAGCCGAGCCCGCTCAGATCGCGACCAGCATCCCGTCTGTCGCCACCAGCACCGGGCCGCTGAAATGCTCCGCCACGCCTGCGGTATAGGTGCTATCCGGCACGTCCAGCAGGGCTCCGGGTGCCAGATGGGTTAGCACGACGCGCCCCACCCCGGCTTCTGCCGCCATGCGGCCCACCTGTTCCGGGGTGGCGTGGGTGTCGATCATGTGCCGCCACACGCCCTCTTCCGCCCCGGCAAAGGCACCGCCTGCCACCATGGCGTCGAACGCGCGGCGCATCGAAACCGGCTCCAGCACCTCGCACACGAACACGTCGGCGCCGCGCGCCAGGGTGACGAGGTTGTCGGACCAGGTGGTATCGCCGGAGAAGACGATCGACTGGCTCCGGTCGCCAGCGCCCCAGTCGAATCGGTAGGCATAGCTCTTCTGCGTTTCCAGCCCGTCGATATAGGCCGGGTAATGGGTGTTTTCGGTGCAGCTGACGGTGATGCCCGGCTCGGCGATGGCGATTTCGCCTTCCTCCACCTCGACCGACTTGATGAAATCGAGGAAACCCGCAGGGCGCGCCTCGTCCAGCGTGCGGATCGTGGCGTTGGGCCCCATCGCGTCGCGCAGGCCCTGCACATAGGTGTGGGTGCCCACCGGGCCGTAGATCACCACGTCGCGGCTGCGCCCTTGCGTGGCCATGTGGGTGAGGATGCCATAGAGGTCTGACGAATGGTCATCGTGCAGGTGGGTGATGAAGATGGCATCCACGTCCTGGTGGCGCAGGCCGTTTGCCACCATGCTGGCCAGCGTTCCGTAGCCGCAATCGACCAGGAACAGGTGCCCGCCCCCACCCTCGCCCGCTATGCGCAGGGCATTGGCGCTTTCGCTGCGCGTCGGCCCGAAGTTCGGCCCGCCTTGCGTGCCCAGCGTGATGAGCTGCGCGGTGCTGGCCTGCGCGGCCAGCGGATGCGCGCAGGCGACCAGCGGCAGCGCCGCGATACCGCCAAGCACGACGCGGCGCGTGACCGTGGTTCGGTTATTCGTCATGGCCGGCAAATCCTCTCCCGCTGTCCGGTTTTTCCGGGCAGTCTAGGCAGGTTCCGGCGGGGGGCAAGTCATCCCTCGCGGGCAATCTCGCGCCAGCCGATATCGCTGCGGTAGAAGCCGCTGGGGAAGTCGATTTTCCCGACGGCGGCATAGGCGGCCTTTTGCGCGGCCTTGGTGTCCGCGCCGCTGGCGGTGACGTTCAGCACGCGCCCGCCATTGGCCACCAGCTGGCCGTCCTTCAGCGCGGTGCCGGCGTGGAAGACCTTGGCGCCCTGCCCCTCGGCATCGTCGAGGTCGATCGTGCCGCCCTTCTCCGGCGTGGCGGGATAGCCGTTTGCGGCCATCACCACGGTCATCGCGGTATCCTCGGCAAATGTCGGTTCGGGCAGCTTGGCCAGCGTGCCACTCGCACAGGCGAGCATGTATTCGGCGAGATCGCTTTGCAGGCGCATCATCAGCACCTGGCATTCGGGATCGCCGAAGCGGCAGTTGTATTCCACCAGCTTCGCGCCTTCGTCGGTCAGCATCAGCCCGGCATAGAGCACGCCGACATAGGGCGTGCCGTCCTGCCGCATCTGCCGCACGGTGGGGAAGACGATCCGCTCCAGCGTCTCGGCCACCAGGTCCTCGGTCAGCACGCGTGCGGGGCTATAGGCGCCCATGCCGCCGGTGTTGGGCCCGGTGTCGCCATCGCCCACGCGCTTGTGATCCTGCGCCGTGCCGAAGGGGATCACGGTATCGCCGTCGGTCAGGGCGAAGAAGCTGGCCTCTTCACCGGCCATGAATTCCTCGATCACCACTTCGGCCCCGGCCTGGCCGAAGGCGCCGTCGAACATGTCTTCCAGCGCTTCCACCGCGTGCTCTTCGCTTTCGGCGATCACCACGCCCTTGCCTGCCGCCAGGCCATCGGCCTTGAGCACGAAGGGCGGGGCGAAAGTGGTGAGCGCGGCCTTGGCCTGCGCCAGCGAGGTGCAGTGGACATAGCCCGCAGTGGGGATGCCTGCCCTGTCGCACAGCGCCTTGGTGAAATTCTTGCTGCCTTCCAGCTGGGCGGCGGCCTGCGACGGGCCGAACACGGGCACATCGGCGGCGCGCAGCGAATCGGCCAGGCCATCCACCAGCGGGGCTTCGGGGCCGATCACCACCAGGCCGATGGCATGCTCTTCGCAAAAGGCGACAACGGCGGCGTGGTTCTTCGCATCCAGCGCCACCAGCTGCGCGCACTCGGCCATGCCGGGATTGCCGGGCGCGGCGTAGAGTTTGCCCCCATTTTCCGCCACGGCGGCGGATTGCGCCAGCTTCCAGCACAGGGCATGTTCGCGGCCACCAGAGCCCAGCACAAGGATATTCATGGCGCAAAGCACTCCCTACGACGATTCTTCGGACGACCGGCTGTTAGCGACCAGCACGGCAGGCGACAATTCCGCGCCGCTTTCGATCACCGAGATTTCGCAGGCGCTGAAGCGCACGGTGGAGGATCGCTTCGGCTACGTGCGGGTGCGGGGCGAGCTTTCGGGGGTGAAGCGCGCGGCCTCGGGCCACCTCTACCTGGCGCTGAAGGACGACAAGGCCGTGCTGGACGGGGTGATGTGGCGCAGCGCCGTGCCGCGCCTGGCCTTCCAGCCCGAAGACGGCATCGAAGTGGTCGCCAGCGGCAAGCTGACCACCTATCCGGGGCGCAGCAAGTACCAGATCGTGATCGAGCGGATGGAGATCGCCGGCGAAGGCGCCCTGCTCGCCCTGCTGGAGAAGACCAAGGCGCGGCTGGAGGCAGAAGGGCTGTTCGCCCCCGAACGCAAGCGCGCCCTGCCCTTCGCCCCGCGCACGATCGGCGTGGTGACATCGCCCACCGGCGCGGTGATCCGCGATATCCTGCATCGGCTGGCAGACCGCTTTCCCACTCGCGTGATCGTGTGGCCGGTGCTGGTGCAGGGCGATGGCGCAGCGAAGCAGGTCTCCGATACGGTTCGTGGATTTGGTGCTCTTGAACCGAATGGGCCCGTTCCTCGCCCGGACCTGCTGATCGTGGCGCGCGGGGGCGGCTCGATCGAGGACTTGTGGAGCTTCAACGAGGAAGAGGTGGTGCGCGCGGTGGCGGAAAGCCCGATTCCCGTGATCAGCGCCGTGGGTCACGAGACCGACACGACCCTGTGCGACTATGCTGCGGACCGCCGCGCCCCTACGCCCACGGCTGCCGCCGAAATCGCCGTTCCGGTGCTGCGCGAGCTGGAAGCGACCATCGCCGACCTTGCCCTGCGCCAGCGCAAGGTGGTGCTGCGCCCGGTAGAACTGGGCCGCGAACGGCTGGCCGCGCGCGCGGACCGCCTGCCGAAACTGGAGCAATTGCTGCAATCGCACGCGCAGAAACTCGACGACCTCGGCGAACGCCTGCGCCGGGGGCTGGTGGACCGTGCCGCCAGCGGGCGCGAGAAGCTGGCGGACTTGCGCCTTTCGCCTGCCATCCTGCGCGGGAACCTGCGCGATGCCCGCCAGCGCCTTTCCTCTGCGCGCCTCTCGCCCGTGCTGGTCACCCGCCCCCTTGCCGAAAAGCGCGAACGCCTCGCCGCGCTGGAGCGGCTGCGCCTGCAGCTTGACCCCAAGGCGCCGCTGCAGCGCGGCTATGCGCTCGTGAGTGCGGAAGGCCATCCGGTGATCTCCTCGCAGGCCGTGGCGGCAAGACAGCCGCTTCTCACGCTGGAATTTGCTGACGGCAGCCTGCAGGTGGTGCCTGGTGCCACCCCGAAAAAGCCGAAGCGGCCCCGGGAAGCGCCCGAAAGCGGGCAGCCGAAACTGCTGTAAATTGCGCCGAAAGCCTTGGCACACTAGATAGGGCCCCATGTTGATGTCATCTTCCGATAAAGCCGCCACGCTGATGTATGGCCCCAATGGCTTTCGCGTGGTCAAACCCGGCCACTTCGTCGTCTGCGCCATGAGCGGCGTATCCGTACCGCTGGAGGAGCTGCGCTACTGGAGCGTGGAGCGGCAGGAGGCCTATGCCAGCGCCGAACTGGCGACGCAGCGCGCGCTCGAAGACTTGTGAGCGTCATTCGTTTTCCGGCTTTCGCCATCACCGCCGCGCTGGTGCTGGGCGGTTGCGGCGTGCAGCCTGCCAATGCCGAAGACGATCCCGCAGCCGCGCCGGAACTGGCGCCTGATGCCGAGGCAGAGCCGCCTGCAGCGGCCGTCCACACGAACTTCTCCTATGCCGGTGAACTGACGCAAGGCGGCTGGATTCGCGGGCAAGCGCCCAGCGGCACCGTGTATGCAACGCTTGGCGAAACCCCGCTGACGCTGGCCGAAGACGGCAGCTTCTTCGCCGCTTTCGACCGTGATGCAGGCCCTTCCGACCTGCTCGTCGCCACCATGGCCGACGGCAGCACCGTCACCACCGAACTGGCGGTCAGCCCGCGCGCCTGGGATATCGAGCGCGTCAACGTCGCGCGCCGGGCGGGCGGGGCGAGCGAGAGCTTCATGCGTCGCCGCCAGCCCGAACTCGACGCGATCTGGGACGCACGCACCGCCGATTCGGACACAGACGGCTGGAAACAGGATTTCATCTGGCCGCTGACCGGGCGCATTTCGGGCCGGTTCGGTTCGCAGCGCATCTATCGCGGTGAACCGGGCAGCTATCATTCCGGGATCGACATCACCACCGGGCGCAGCGGCGACCCGTTCGTGGCGCCTGCCGCTGGCGTGGTGACGCTGGCCGCGCAAGAACCCTTCAGCCTTGAAGGGCACTTGCTGATCATCGACCATGGCGCGGGGCTCAACAGCGCCTTCCTGCACCTGTCGCAGATCGACGTTGAGGTGGGAGACCGGGTGGAACAGGGCCAGGTGCTAGGGCGCATCGGCTCGTCCGGGCGGGCAACCGGCCCGCACCTGCACTGGAGCCTGAAATGGCACCTCACCCGGCTTGACCCGATCCTGTTCACCGGCCCCATGCCCTGATTCCGGCGGCAGGGGCATGAGAAAGCGTAACCTGGCGGCAGCGATCGTGGTGGCGCTTGCGCTGGCCCCTGGAACGCTGGTGCGGACCGCGATCCCGCGTGGCGACGCAATCGACCTTTCGATTGCCGCCATCGACGACCTGCCAGAGGCTACGAGCCACGATGGCTTTACCAGTGAGGGCGTGTGGGAACTTTCCAGCGCGCGGCTGGATTTCGGCGGCTATTCGGCCCTGCTCGTCTTGGGCGCAGATACCTTGCGGGCCTTTTCCGACAGGGGCCGGATCCTGAGCTTTCCTGCACCGGGCGGCTCGTCCCCTTTTGCAACGCGCTTTTCAAACCTGTGGGACCGCGGTGAACTAGACGGGACAGTGCCCGATATCGAAGCCGCGACGCGCGATCCTGCCACCGGTAACTATTGGATCGCCTTCGAGAACACCCATTCGCTGATCCGCTATTCGCGCGCCAGCGAGTTCGAGGCGGCTCGCCTGCCGCCCGAATGGCAGGGCTGGTATGAAAACGGCGGGGTAGAGGCCATGGCGCGCCTGCCCGACGGCCGTTTCCTTGTCTTGCCCGAGCGCGACGATACGGGGTTCCTCTATCCTTCCGACCCGGCGCAGGAGGTTGAGCCGTTGGCCTTCCACTTTGCCGTTCCCCGGGACTACAACCCGACCGACATGGCTGCCTTGCCCGATGGCCGCGTACTGGTGTTGCTGCGCAAGCTCGAGCGGGCTGTTCCGCCCTTCGCCTCGGCCATCGCGATTGCCGATCCGCGCGAGCTGGAAGACGGCGGCACATTGGAGCTAGGCCTGCTGACGGACCTTACCACCATCCTCCCGCGCGAGAATTATGAAGCGCTGGCGCTGGCCGGCGTGGCAGAGGACAGCACCGTCCAGCTGTGGCTGATGTCGGACGACAACCTCTCTGCCTTCCAGCGCACGCTGCTGGCGCGGCTGGACTGGGCAGGCGACACCACCTGGCGCAAGGCGCACGAAAAAGCGCGCGAGGGTTAGCCCCTCACGCGCTTTTTCGAATTCAGCGGTGCGAAGTGCCGATCAGGCGGCTTCGGACGAAGCCACGGCCTTCTTCAGTTCGCGCTTCACCTTCTGGGCGCGCGCGGAAAGCTTGTCGTCGCTGGTCTTCAGCAGCCAGTTGTCGAGGCCGCCGTTGTGCTCCACCGAGCGCAGGCCATGCGTCGAGACGCGGAACTTGAAGCTGCGGTCCAGCTTTTCGCTGATCAGCGTGACATTCTGCAGGTTGGGCAGGAAGACACGCTTGGTCTTGTTGTTGGCGTGGCTGACGTTGTTGCCGACCTGGCGGCCCTTGCCGGTAAGTTCGCAGATGCGCGACATGACGAAATCTCTCGTTAGAAACGGTTGTTCAAAGCAGCTTTTGGGCTGGGAAAGGCGCTCGCATACAGGGGGGGTGGAGATTCGTCAACCACTCCCTTGCGCCCCGGCAAGCCGGAACAAGCCTGCTGCAGGCCCGTTCTCTCCCCCGGGCCCGCAGCCTGGACTGCGCGCCCGAACGATGAATCCTCAGGGAGCATACCTTATGAAGAAGTTCGCCATTATCGCAATTTCGGGCGCCATGGCCCTTGGCCTTTCCGCGTGCGACGTCGACCAGACCGAAGAAGGCGAACTGCCCGAAGTCGATGTCGAAGGCGGCAACATGCCCGAATACGACGTCGAGACTGCCGACGTGGACGTTGGCACCGAAGAGGTGACCGTTGACGTGCCCGACGTCGATGTCGATATGCCGGACGATGCAGAGGGCGAACCGGTCACCGGAGACGAATAACAGGCATATCCGGCCGTGACGGGGTCGCGTCCATCGTGGCCGACCCCCTGGCCCATGCAACGCGCGCTGGACCTGGCGCGAGCAGCAGCCGCCATGGGCGAAGTGCCCGTGGGGGCGGTTGTCGTTCGGGGGGAGGCAATTGTCGGCGAAGGCCACAACCTCACCCGCACCGATCACGACCCCACCGCCCACGCCGAAATGGTGGCGATTCGCATGGCGGCCGAGAAGCTGGGCGACGAACGCCTAAGTGCTTGCGACCTCTACGTGACGCTGGAGCCCTGCCCGATGTGTGCCGGCGCGATCAGCCATGCGCGGATTGCGCGCCTCTATTATGGCGCCAGCGATCCCAAGGGCGGCGCGGTGGAGCACGGCGCACGGGTATTCCAGCAACCCCAGTGCCTGCACAGGCCGGAAGTCTATTCCGGGCTGGGCGAAGGCGAAGCTGGGCTCCTTCTGCGCGACTTTTTTGCAGAGCGACGCTAGATTCCCGGATCACATCGCCGGCTGTGTCATTGCTGTAAGCGTCATGGCTGAAAAGGGCACGTCGACTTCGCCGCTCACCATTGTCCAGCTGTTGCTGGGCATGGCGCTGTTCGGCAGCGCGACACCGCTCAGCAAGATCATCGGCGCGCATTTCCCGGTTTTCACCGCCAGCTTCCTGCGCATGGCCATCGCCTGCCTGGTGCTGGCGCCCTTTGCCTGGTGGCTGACCGACCGATTCGCCAGGGTGCAGCGTTCGGACTGGTGGGTAATCTGCGCGATCGCCGCTTTCGGCATGGTCGGCTTTACCGCCACCATGCTGTTCGGCATGCGGCTGACCACCGGGGTGATCGGCTCCACCATCATGAGCGCCACGCCTGCGGTGACGGCGGCGGCCGCCGTGCTGGTGTTCGGCGCGGCGATGAACTGGCGCAAGGCAGGCGCGCTGGTGCTGGCGGTGGTGGGTATCGCGGCGATCAACCTGCTGCGCGCAGGTGGCAGCGGCGAGAGCCAGGCCCCCCTGCTGGGCGCTGCGCTGGTGGCAACGGCGGTGTGTTTCGAAGCTGCCTACACGCTGCTGTCCCGCAAGCTTTCCGATGGGATCAGCTCGCTGGAGACGACCTTGGCGGCATCCGTGGTGGCAGCGCCGCTGTTCGTTGTGCTGGCCCTTGCTTTCGATCCGCAGCCGTTCGACCTGTCCGGGGGCAGCACGGGCGCATGGATTGCGCTGGCCTTCTGGGGCGGTGCGACCGGCGGCCTGGCGCCGGTGCTGTGGTACAACGGCGTGCGCCAGGCGCCCGGCGCGCTGACGGCAGGGGCGATGGCGGTCATGCCGTTATCGGCGCTCACACTATCCTACGTACTGCTGGGCGAGGCTTTTCACTGGCCGCACCTGATCGGTTTCGGGTTGGTGTTCGCGGGACTGGTGCTGATGATTGTCGAGCATTCGCGTTCGCACGAGTGAGGCTTACAACCCCCGCCAGATCCGCACCTCTTCCTCGTCCCCCGGCCCGTACCGCTGGCGATCACACGCCGTCGGCATGAAGTCTGCGCCATAGCAAAGCCGCAATTCGCGCAGCCAGCCGCGTTCGTTCACCACCAGGCCCACGTCTTCGGCGTCCCAGTAGGGATTGGCATTGGCAAAGGTTTCGCGAATCGCGCCTGCGGTCAGGCCAGCGCGGCGCGAGAGGCGGTCGAAGTCGGGCCAGCGCAGGCTGTTCCAAAGGATGCGGGTGACTTGCAGGTAGGCGTCGGGGTCGCGTGTCATGCAGCTGCCGTGCTTTTCCCACTGGCGCGCGAGCAGTGCGAAGTCCGGCGTCATGCACAGGCTTGCGCGCACTTCGGCACCGCTCGGCTGGCGGCGCGTGGGGCACCATTGCGGCCATCGGCCCGGTCCGCTTTCGGGCCACAGCCCGTGGACGATGAAGGCAAATCGCCCCGCTTGCCCTGAACACTGGCGCGCATGGCGTGGTTCGTCATCGCGGAAACGGCAGAACTCCGGGCTCCAGCTGAGTGCGAGGGTGTAGCCGGTAACACGCGATTCGCGCACAGGACCGTCGCGTTCCACCTGCGGCAGCGTGACCGGGCCGGAAGGCGCGCGGCACTGGTAGGCCTGGGCATGGGCGAGGCCCGGCGCGGCGAGCAGCGCAAGGGCCGCCAGCCACTTCATTCGACAGTGAAATCCAGCCCGATATCGGCGGCAGGCGCGCTTTGCGTCAGGCGGCCGACGGAGACGTAGTCCACCCCGGTCGCGGCCTTGGCATGGATGGTGTCGAGATCGATGCCGCCGCTGGCCTCGGTCTTGGCGCGCCCACCGATGATGTCGACCGCTGCGGTCAGCACTTCGGGGCTCATGTTGTCGAGCAGGATGTGGTCGGCGCCTGCGGCCAGCGCCGGCTCGATCTGGTCGAGGCGGTCTACTTCGCAGATGATGTTCTTCACCCCGGCGTGGCGCGCGCGGTGCACGGCTTCGCCCACGTTCCCGGCGACGAGGATGTGGTTATCCTTGATCATCGCTGCGTCCCACAGGCCCATGCGGTGGTTGCTGCCGCCACCCATGCGCACGGCATATTTCTCTATGTGACGAAGGCCCGGAATGGTCTTGCGGGTATCGAGCAGGGTGCAATCGGGATTGTCCATCGCATCGACATACTGGCGCACCAGCGTGGCAATGCCGGAAAGGTGCTGCACGGTGTTCAGCGCGCTGCGCTCGGCAGTCAGCATGGCGCGAGCGTTCCCGGCAAGGCGCATAAGGTCGGTGCCGGGCGTTACCTGCGCGCCCTCTTCCACCAGCACCTCGATCTCCATCTGCGGGTCGAGATGGCGAAAGAAGGCGACGGCAATGGGCAGGCCCGCCACGGTAATGGCATCGCGGCTGTCCATCACCCCCTGGAAGCGGGCATCGGCAGGGATCACGCTGGTGGCGGTAACGTCCACCCCGCCGCCGGGCAGGCCTTCGCCAAGGTCTTCGGCCAGGGTGCCGCGGACGAATGCGTGAAGGTCGAAGCCTTCGAGTTCGAACTGGGTCATGTGGAGGTCTTAGTCACGGGCGAGGCGCTTAGTCGAGACAAGTTGTTTGTTTTTCGCACCTGCCTCAGCAGGTGCGTCCTCGGCGCTATTCGCTCCGCTCCGCTTCGCGGCACCTGCGGTCGGGCGTTCGCCCTCTGTCAGCCGCTAGTCGCGGCCGAGACCAGCGAAGGCCTATAAGGGAAGCGCGAGTCTCGGCGCCTGAAAGGCGACGACAGCGCGCGAACGCGCGCCGCCCGGTAGGGCGGAAGCCAAGTACGCCGGACGGCGTCCGCCCGGCGCTTGAGGGGCCAAACAAATCAGTGCACGAACCGCGCGACCACATCGCGGTACGACCGCGAGACCTTCACCTCGGCGCCTGAATCCAGCACCAGGAAGCATTCGCCGTTGGTGTGCGGGCGCACCTGGCGGACCTGGTCGAGGTTGACGATGGTGGAGCGGTGGACGCGCTGGAAGTTCTTCGGATCCAGCCTGCGTTCGAGGTCTTTCATCGTCTCGCGCAGGATCAGCGAATTATCGCCGGTGTAGATGCACATGTAGTCGCCGGCAGCTTCGATATGTTCGATGGTGTCGACATCGACGCGGAAGATCTGCCCGCGATCCTTCACGTTGATCATCTTCTCGTAGCGGCTGGCGCCATCCTCGCCTTCGGCGATGGTGTCGAGGCTTTCGGGGCTGACTTCGGCCAGCACGTCGCGCAGCTTCTCCGCCTCCTCGGCAGAGCGTTTCTCGGCCAGGCGTTCGCGCACGCGTTCGATGGTGTCGGCCAGCTTGTCCTCGTCCACCGGTTTCATCAGGTAGTTCACCGCATTCGCCTCGAACGCGCGGATCGCGTGTTCCTGGTAGGCGGTGACGAAGACGAACAGCGGCGGTTCGATCTCCATCACACCCTTGACGACGGAAAAACCGTCGAACCCCGGCATCTGGATGTCGAGGAAGACAAGGTCGGGTTTCAGCGTCTTGATCGCGCGGATCGCCTCACGCCCGTTGGCGCAGGTTTCGATCACCTCGATATCGCTGAAGGGTTCAAGGCGCAGTTGCAGGCCCTGGATGGCCAGTTTCTCGTCATCGACGATGATAGTACGGATGCTCATGCATTGGCTCCGGTTCGGGGGGCTGGGACGGCGGTGTCGGTTGTACCGGCTGCGCCGTCGCTTTCGGATTGGTGCAAGGTCCCTGTTGCTGCGGTTTCAGTGGTAACACGCGACGGGCGAGGAAGTTTCGCGGCCGTGTAGCGTTGGTCTTCCTCTTCGGTCGCTTCGAACGGCAGTTCGATGATGACGGTAAAGCCGCCGTCGGGCGGCGTTTCGATATCGAAACGGTGATTCTCGCCATAGGCCTGCGCCAGTCGGTTGCGAATATTGGCCAGGCCGACGCCGGTGGAACTGGGCGTGGCGGCCAGCGTCTCGGCATTGCGCTGCGTGCCCTGCAGGCCGGGGCCGGTGTCGGACACGGTCAGGCGCAGCATGTTGCCGATCACCTGCGCCGACAGGCTGATGCGCGCGCCTTCCTCTTGCGCCGAAACCCCGTACTTGATGGCGTTTTCGATCAGCGGCTGCAGCAGGAACGAGGGGATGCAGGCGCGCGCGGCCTGGTCGTCAACGTGGAATTCGGTCTGCAGCCTGTCTTCGAAACGCATGCGCTCGATATCGAGGTAGAGCTTCAGTGTCTCCACTTCCTGCGCCACGGTCACCTTGCCGCCCGGCTGGCTGACCAGCGTGTGCCGCAGGAAGCTGGACAGGCGGGTGAGCATGGCATTGGCGGGCTTGGTCTCGCCCAGCAGCACCAGGGTGGAGATCGAATTCAGGGTGTTGAACAGGAAGTGCGGGTTGAGCTGGTAGCGCAGCATGGCCAGCTGTGCGCTGGTGGCCTGCGTTTCCAGCCGTTCCAGCCGGTCTGCCTGCTGTTCCACCTGGAGGAAGAAGTTGATGGCGTAGTACAGCGCCGACCATGCGCCCAGCAGGGTCATGTCGATATAGGCCACGCCCAGCATCAGCTGCAGGAAACTGGCTTCGCTGCCGCCCTGGTAGACGTCGATCGTCCAGGCGTTGATGAAGGCCGAAACCGCCACGGCCATCAGCAGCACCACGGTGGTTGCCGTCCAGGTGACCAGCGGGCTGCGGTTGATGAGGTTGGAATAGATCACGCTCAGCACGGTGCTGATCGAGAACCCGGCAATCGCGCTGATCAGCACCACGATGAGGAAATCGAGCGGTCGCTCGTTGGCAATCACGGTGGCACCGCGGAACACCAGCGCCCCGCCCCAGCCCAGTGCCTGCAGCCGCCAGAAGGCGCGGTTCTTGTCGGCAAAGAACGGCGTGGGGCTGAACGGCAGCATGGTCATGCCGTTCGCTTTACTCTCGCCGCTGCCGTTTGGCAGCGGGCCATTTGCGGGAAGCGGCTCCCGGTCCAGGCGGTTCACCTCAGGAATCGCGCGCCTCGGCAACGGCGGCGTTCAGCGTGTCCGTGCCGACTGCGCCGGACAACACCTGGTCGCCCACCACCCATGCAGGCGTGCCGGAAACGCCCATGTTCTGGGCGAGGAAGACGTTGTTCTGCAGCTGGCTGTCGTACAGGCCCGCATCGATGGCGGCCTGCGCGCGCTCGACATCGACGCCGGACTGGCGGGCAGCCAGCTCGATATTCTCGGCCGACAGGTTCTCGGCTGCGAACATGGCGCTGTGGAACTCTTCGTAACGCCCCTGCTCGGCAGCGGCCAGCGCCATGCGCGCGGCATCGGCGCTGCCGGCGGAAAGGATGGGGTATTCGCGGATGACCACGCGCAGGTCGGGATTGTCGGCGATTACCTGGTTCACGTGGTCCAGGCTCATGCGGCAATAGCCACAGGCGTAATCGGTAAATTCCACCAAGGTGATCTCACCATCGGGGTTACCAAGCACGGCGCCGGGGAAGGGCGCCTCCAGCTCGTCGCGCAGCGGCTCGATCCGCGCCACCATGTCGCGACGCTGCAG
Organism: uncultured Erythrobacter sp.; assembly: GCA_913055155.1. Classification (GTDB taxonomy): domain Bacteria; phylum Pseudomonadota; class Alphaproteobacteria; order Sphingomonadales; family Sphingomonadaceae; genus Alteraurantiacibacter. The sequence continues at coordinate 193,939 of CAJXJR010000005.1, forward strand.
TTCCTGCATGGCTTCGGGCAGGATTTCCGGATTGGCCAGCAGCGCCTCGCGCGTGCGGTCGGGGCCGAGCCCGGCGTAATCCCAGGCGGCGGCGCCTGCAAAACCGGCGACAAGGGCGATGGCGGTGGTGAGAATGATGCGCATGGACTGAGGCCTAATTGCGATCCCGCTGCTGTTCAAGCAATCCGCGCGCCTGCAGGGCCACGTCCTGCGCGCGAATCCAGTCGGGCGAGCCCATGGGAAGTCCGTTTTCCGCTGCCTGGGCGTTTACCAGTGCCCCCTGCGGATTGCCCTGCATCACTTGCTGTTCGGCACTGGCGAGGCGCGCGCGCGGAATGTCGCCGCGCTGGCCGTAAACCACGCCCAACTGGTACCAGGCAAAGGGGTTTTCGCGGTCACGGCCGACAGCCGCGCGCAGCACGCGCTCTGCCTCGTCGAGGTAGGCCGGGTCTTCGGTGGCGATCAGCGCATGGCCCAGGCTGGAGGCGATCAGCGGGTTCGACCCGGTCATCCGGGTGGCTTCGCGCAGGGGCGGTATGGCTTCCTCGACATGGCCCGATTCGAGCAGGATCTGGCCCTTCAGTTCGAGGAAATAGGGATCGTCGGGATCCATCTCGATCAGCGCGTTCACTTCGTCCAGCGCCTGTTCGACGCGGGCCTGCTGGTGGTAGGCATAGGCGCGGGCATAGCGCGCCGGCGCGCCGGTCATGTAATCGGGATAGGCGTTCAGTGTACGCTCGGGCGGGGCGAGATAGCCGTACAGCTTGGCCTTGGCGCGCTGGAACCGCGTTTCCAGGTCGGCGGTGGGCAGGGGAGTGGTGCGGCATTCGCCCGGTGCACGTTCGACGACCTGTGCCCCCTCGGTGCCTGTCACCTGCTCGATTTCCGCGACGAGATCTGCCGGCGGACTGTCCGAGGTAGGACGATGGGCCAGCGCATCCTCCAGCCTGGCAATGCGATCGCCGGTCAGCGGGTGGGTCCGGGAGTAGCCGGCCTCGTCGTCCTGCCGGATCGCATGGCGGTACTCCAGGTTCTGCAACTTGCTGAAGAACGTGATCAGGCCAGCGCCGTCCACTCCGGCACATTCGAGATATTCCACGCTGGCTGCATCGGCGCTGGCTTCCTGCGTGCGGCTGAAGGCGAGGAAACTGCCCATCGCCGCCTGCTGCCCGGCGGCCAGTACGCCCATGGCTGCTTCGCCGCCCCCGGCAAAGGCCGCACCCACCGCCAGCAAGGCCGACAGCAGGGTAATGCGCGAGGCATTGCCCGCGCCTTCGGAAAAACGGTTGATATGGCCGCCGGTGATATGGCCCAGTTCGTGGGCCAGCACGCCCTGTACTTCATTGGCGTTGTCGGCCGCGTTGATCAGGCCCGAGTGCACGTAGATGCGCTGGCCCCCGGCAACGAAGGCGTTGATCGAGGGATCGTTGATCAGCACCACGTCCACCGCGCCTTCGCCCAGGCCGGCGGCTTCGGCCAGCGGGTCGACCATGTCCTGCAGCAATTGCTCGGTCTCGGCATCGCGCAGAATGCTGACGCCTTGCGCGGCAGCGCCTTGCGCGGTGAGGGCGAGCGCGGCCAGCACGGCCAGCAGGCGAGCGGTAAGGGATTTCAGGCTAGACATGTCTTTGCATTCGTAGCCTAGCGCCTCGCGCCCTGAACCGGAACTGAAGATTTAGGCATCCGCCGCGCTCACCGCACGCACGATCCGCTCGGTCTCCCCGCCGGGCGTCACGCCGATGGTGCGGAGGAAATCCGATCCCGCCCTGTAGTCCGGCCCCAGCCACAGCGGCACGCCCGCTTGCTCTATGACGGCGCGCGCCTGCTGTTCCTCTGCCGAAAAGGCATGCCGCGATACGGTGCGCAGGAAGACTGCGGCAATCCGCCCCGGATTGTGGCGCACCGCGCGGGCGAAAGCCGGCAGGTCGCCTTGCGTATCGTCCCCGATCAGGGCGAAGCGCAGCTGCGGATACATCGCCAGGATGTCGTCGATCGCCTGCTGCTTGTGCGCGCCGTGGCTGGAACTGCCCAGGGTCTGGCGGTTCAGGCCCCAGTCGCGCAGCTTGACCGGGCCGAGCGGCAGGCCCTGAAGGCGCTGGTAGGCGACAAGGTAGGAAAACAGGTTCCACGGGCTGGAGGAGACGTAGAAGAACGGTCGCCGTGTGGCAGGCATGACCGGCGCCGGGCGTGTGTCGCCGCCGTCGGGCGCGCCGCCGCCCAGCTGATCGTAAAAGGCATCCGCGCCTGGCACTGGCACGCGCTCGTGCGGCAGTTCGGCGACAAGGCGCTTCCAGTTGCGCAGCACGCTGGACAGGCCGCCGGTGATGCCGGTTTCGATGATGGTATCGTCGATGTCGGAGATCACCGCCAGCTTGCTGGCATGGCCGGGGGCGAGCACCTGCGCAGTCACCGATTGCGGCCCGTGCGCATTGTCCCAGTACAGGCGGGCCGGTTCCCAGGCCGGGTGCTCGGGCAGGTCCCAGGCAGGCTCCAGCGGCACGTCGAAATGGACATACCCCTCGGCATCGGTGGCGCCGTGGTACTCCACCGGTGTCCTGGTCGCGTTGCGCAATTCCAGGCGCACGGGAACATCGGCTGCTTCGTGGCTGACGAATTGTTCGACCAGCGTGCGCACCGCGCGCAGGCGAGAGCCTGGCCTGAAGCCCGGCGGCCGCGCATGCAGCGCGCGGGCGGACAACACCAGCCGGTCAGGGCTGCGGTGCCCGAAAAAGGGCTGAATACGCAAGGGATGCCGGGCAAGCAGGGGCATGGCCGCTTGCGCTAGCCAAATACCCCGGCAATGCCCAGAACGACTTAGTCGAACAGCTCGCGCGCGGCCTTTTCGATCAGCGCGGCGTTAGCGGGCACTTCGCCCAGCATCACCACGTCACCGTCTTCGGTGCGGCGGATCATCACCAGGCCGAATTCCTCGCCTTCGCCGGCCAGCGATTCGAACCGGCGCGGCTCCATCGCGCGCAGTTTGCGCACGACCGATTTCTTCGGACCGCGCGGCTTGGGCGCGGCAGGCTTGCCTTCCTGTTCGCGGCGCCATGCGCGTTCGGCGGCGATGATGCCCTTCAGGCCCCCTTCGGCGGTCTTCAGGTGCTCGCCCAGCGCGCCGCGCTCAACCTCGGTGCGCTTCGCCCAGGAAAGGACGGCGGCATATTCGGTAAGGCGCGTCTTGTCGTAATCCGCGCCGAACACCAGTTTCACCACCGGCGTCATGGGCGCGCGTTCCTGCATGGTCAGGCCGGAATCGGCAAGCAGTTCGGCGAAATCCTGCGGCGCATCGAGCGCGGCAAGGGCGAAATCGTAAGCGCGCGAGACCGCTTCGTAGAGCGATGCACGCGTGCGTTCCTCGCTGCTTTGGGCAGCCAAGGCCATTTCGCGCGCGGCAGCCAGCCAGTCGGCCAGCTCCATCTGCGCGGGATCGGCGGATTCGCTCGCAACTGCACCGAAAGCCGGTTCGGGCAGGTCGACAGCCGCGGGGCCATCGGCCCAGTCGACCATTTCGCCCAGTACCGGGCGACGCACGTCGTCGGCTAGGCCGGCGTCTTCGTCCTCGCCATCCAGCGCCTGGTCGATTTCCAGCAGCAGCTCGTCGGCCACTTCGCTGTCGGCCATCTCCTTCCAGTTGATGACGCCGTAGATGAAATCGATCGACTCGTCGTCGCTGGAAAAGGGCAGCAGGATGCCGCGATAGAGGATCGTCGCCCCGCGCTGGTTCACGAATTCGGCTTCGAAGCCGATCGGCGCTTGGTTGGCGATGATCTGCATGTAATGGTCGGTAATGCGGCTCAGCAGCGAACGGGCCGGCACGTCCGACAGTTCGCCGATTTCGGCACCGTTGGTGTCGCATTCCTCGGCCAGGTTATCGCCGAGATAGGCCACCGCGGGGTTTTCCAGCCCGCGCGAGAAATCCAGCAGCACGCTGTTCGGCCCGAAATCGGGCAGGGCCTCGGGATCGAGGTCCTCGATTGCCGGGAAGTTGCGATTTTCCAGCAGGCTGGCCCAGAAATTGTAGGCGCGCACCTGCATGCGGCGCTCGTCCGTGCCGATCGCCGGGGGCGGCGTGTTATCGACCACGTCGTCGTGCTCGTCGTCCATGGCATCGAACCCCGGTCCGAGGTCTGCCGTATCGAGCGCTCCGAAATTGCCGCGCAGTGTATCCATGCCAAAATCGCCTTCCGTGTCTTCGTGGCAAAGACACCTTTGGCGTTTTTTGGTAAAAATTCGGTGAAGTTGCGCCGGACCTTTCGGCGCGAAACTGCCGCGTATCGTAATTAATTACAGCATGTATCGCATGCGGATGGTCTGATGCAGCGGACCGGTTCCCACCTCGATGGCGGCATCCTCGAAATCGGGCGGGCCCATGTTGACCGGCGCATCGCGCGAAAAGCCAAAGCCTTCTCGCGGCATCATGCCCAGCACACGGTCGGCCTTGCCGTTGTCGTTTTCGTCATGCAGCAGGGCAATCGCGTAGGTGCCCGGTGCGACATTGGTAAAGCGCAGGCTGGCCGCTTCGCCCGCCGGCACGACAGTGCGATAGCCTTGCGTGGAATCCTGGCAGCGCGGGAAGCGCTGTGCATCGCGGGTCATGCAGGCGCGCACCACGCCATCGTGATTGCGCAGGTTGGTGACTTCGATCACCACCTCGGTGCCGGAAGCTTGCGCCGCCAGCTGTGTCGCCGGGGCACCAAGCGATACCAGTGCGACAAGGGCTAAGAGGGCTTTGCCAGCCCGCGGTCGGTTTTGCACAAGCGATCCCAGAATCTGAAATAGAGGCCGTAGTTGCAGCGATACTCGTCATGGTGCCGCTGGTGATGGCTGGCGGTTATCAGCCAGTTCCCTAAGCGCGAATGAACAAGCCAGCGCGGAAACATTTCCCAGCCCATGTGATTGGTGACGCCCATCACCGTCATGATCGCCAGCACCAGCCCCAGCACGCCGATATGCACGGGCACGATGAAGACGAGCACGGGAATGACCACGGCGCCGGTGATGGCCTCGATCGGGTGGAAGCTCATCGCCGCCCAGGCGGTGGGCGGGCGGCTGGCGTGGTGCACGGCGTGGGCAATGCGGAACCACTTGGGCCGGTGCATCCAGCGGTGCGTCCAGTAGAACCAGGTATCGTGCGCGAACAGGTAAATGAACAGCGACAGCGGCAGGTACCAAAGCGGGTAAGCGCCAATGTCGGTGTAGATGCGCGTCCAGCCCAGTTCCTGCCACCCCCAGGCCACCACGCCCGCAGGCACGCCGTAGATCGCCGCCGAAGCGAGCGACCAGTATATCTCCTTGCGGATCTGCGGATTGAGCCCTTCGTATAGGCCGGGACGCACGATTCGGGTGGCAAAGGCAAAGCCGCCGCTGGTCAGCAGGTATCGCACGGCGACGATGGCCGTCATGGCAAGGGCGGAAAGAAGGACGGCGACCAGCATTGCGCGCGCTTATGCCAAGCATCGGGCGTGCTGGCGAGAGGGTAGGGCGGTCAACCCGCCAATTCCGCGCCCCAACTGCTGCAATGCGGGTCCAGCGCCACCTGCAACCGGCGCAACGCAGCGCGCGACAGGCGCTCTACCTCCACCCGGCGGCGCGCGGCGGCGAGCGGGTGGCTGGGGGCCGGGCGCACGATTTCCGCATCGTATTCGTCGGCCACGATCACGCCGCAACACTCCGGCCTGAAATCGGGGCTGTCGAGGCAGGCACGGTCCAGTTCCGGTGGCAGGCCCCAGTAGAAACGGTCGCAGAAATCGAGATAGTCGGGCCACTTGCCGTCGCCCAGCAGGTCTCCGCGTGCGGTTTTCACCTCCACGATCACGATCTTGCCCTTGGCATCGATGCCCATCAGGTCTGCTCGCCTGCCATTGCGCAGCGGCATTTCCGGCAGCGCCCAGATGTTGTTGCGTGCGAACAGGCGCCCGATGCCACGGCAGACGGCGCGCGAGCGCAGGGTGAACGGGTCTTCCCCGGCATCGGCGGGAGAATCGGGGGCGGATGGTTGTGTGAGCGAATCGGCCATGGCCGAAAAGTGGAACGAAAGTAGAACGCCGTCAAGCGGCGGCGCGCATCATGCGCTCCTGCCTCATGCGCTTCTTCGGGGCCCCATTTCGCCGGTCGGCGGCAGCAGCGCCAGCAAGGCAGAGCGCGCCGTCACGAATTCGCGCCACAAGGCCAGGGCAGCCGGCTTGCAGTCCGCGCCGCGCGCGTTGATCGCCAGCAGCGCGGTGATGCCCGGCTCCATCACGGCGGCCAGGTCGGCACAGCCATTGTCGACCATGTCGCGCCGCCATTTTTCGGCATCGCGAATCAGGGCGGGGAAATTGCGCACGTCCTTGCTCGGCCGTTCGGCCTCCAGCCCGGCGAGCATGGCCACGACCTGCCCTGCCTCGCCCAGCGCGGCCCAGCGCATCGAGGTGCTGCTGGCGTTGACGGTCTGGCGAGGCCCGGCGGACCGGAAAGCGGACGACGATCCGAAATTGGGCGAAGGTGCGTTCATGGTCCGCGCCATAGCGCGCGCGGGGTTTCCATTCGGTTAGCGCCGCCCTCGGGCGTCAGTCTTCCGGTGCGTCCTCGTCCACCGGCGGGCCGAAGGGATCGTCGCCTTCGTCCAGGCCCAGGTCGACATTGGCGCCGTTCTCGTCGTCAACCAGCCGGTTGTTCTCGGCGCAGACGTATTCGCGGATTTCCCAGTCCGGTTCGCGGCGATAGGCCAGCGTCTGCACGAAGGGTTCTGCCAGCACGGCGGGATCGGTGATGGTCGTCTCCAGCCACAGGACGCCTTCTTCATCCAGCCAGAAATGCTCGTGGATGCGCATGTCCTCGGACGGGGTGACGCCGGCCATGAAGGTGACGAAGGGATTGAAGCCCACCGTGTCCACCACCAGCGTGTCGTCTTCCCAGAAGCCGACAGAGGTGCCGTTGAACAGCGGATCGGGGTCTTCGGGCAGCTGGCGGCCCGGATCGACATAGATGCGCCGCGCCTGGCTGTAGGTCTCGGCAAAGATCGTCACCCGGCCCGGCGAATAAAGGAATTCGATGGGGTAGGGCTGGCGCATGATGCCGGGCATGCCGGGCGGAATGCAGTTGACCTGCAGGAACTGGTCGACGCCTTCGCGCGCCTGCTGTTCCTGGAACGCCTCCAGCGCGGCCTGCGCGTCGGGGGTCAGCACCGGGCTGGGCGGCACGCGCCCGTTGCGGCCGAACAGGATCGACCAGTCGGGGTTCCACACCCCGGTGAAGTCTGGCCAGGCGGTGACTTCGGCGTATTGCGTGGCGCGTGGCGGCGTGAAATCGCCATCCTGCGCGCCAGCCGGCACCGCGCCTGCTGCCAGTGCCAGCACGGCCAGTGTGCCCAGGGCCCTTGCCTGCTTGATCATTGCCTTTTCCCTCACCCAGATTGTCCGGCCAGATTGACCGTGTTTGCACCCAGATTGCTGTGCCTTCGGTGGCCAAGTCAAGCGACGGGTTGATTTTGTCCGGCTTTTGCTGGCAAAAAGGGGAAAAGGTCGGGGCGCAGGTCGCAAGCTGCCCTGACCATCCGGAGAGCGATGACATGACCCAATTCTCGATCCGCCGCCTCGGCCTGGCTGCCGGCGCTGCCTTTGCCATTGTTGCCGGGATGGCCGTGCCGGGATCGGCGCACCATTCCACCGCAATGTTCGAATGGGGCAGCGAGGCCACTATCGAGAACATGACGGTGGAACGCTGGGTGTGGACCAATCCGCACACCTTCATCTACGCGCGTGACGATCGCGGACGTCGCTGGGCGTTCGAGGGGATGAGCCCCAACCACCTCAGCCGCGCTGGCTGGTCGCGCCGCACGCTGGCACCGGGCGAGTCGATCGATGTCGGCTACTACCCGCTGCGCGATGGCCGCCGCGGCGGCTTCAACGTGCGCGTGTTCAAGGAAGACGGCACCGAAATGCTGCAACTGCCCAGCGCGATGTAATCGAGCCGGGCTACGCGCATTCGACTGCGCGTTTGGCGCCTAGCCGACCAACGCCTATAGCAGCGTGATAACGCCGCGCCGGCAACGGCGGGCGATGCAGCTGACGGAGCAGAGATGAGCTGGTCACCGGCAATCGCGCGGTTCGGAGAGACGGTGGTGCGCTTGCACTGGTCTTTCCTGCTGTTTCTCACCTGGATCGCGCTGAGCGCCTTGCTGGGTGCGGGCATGGCTGCTGCCATCAGTGGCGTGGTGTTTTTTTCGCTGCTGTTCGCCTGCGTGGTGCTGCACGAGTTCGGCCATATCCTGGCAGCGCGCCGCTATGGCGTGCGCACGCCCGAAGTGTTGCTGCTGCCCATCGGCGGGGTCTCGCGGCTGGAGCGGATGCCGGAAGAGCCACGCCAGGAAATCGTCATCGCGCTGGCCGGCCCGCTGGTCAGTTTCCTGATCGGCCTGGTGCTGCTGGCCGCGTTGGGCTTTCCCGCGCCCGACCCGACGGCCGGCTTCGACAGCCTGGGCGCCATCCTGCTCCAGCTTGGCTGGCTGAACATTGTCCTTGGCGCCTTCAACCTGCTGCCGGCCTTCCCGATGGACGGCGGCCGCGTGCTGCGCGCCGTGCTGGCCAGCCGCCTGGGCCATGCCCGCGGCACCCGGCTGGCGGCGAACGCCGGGCAGGCCGTGGCCATCGTGTTCGGCATGGTCGGCCTGCTGTCGGGCAATTTCATCCTGCTGCTGATCGCCGTGTTCATCTTCCTTGCCGCCAGTTCCGAGGCCGGGGCGGCGCAGATGCGCTCCGCCACTTTGGGCCTGACGGTGGCCGATTTCATGATCACCGAGTTCGAAAGCGTGCACGTCGATGCGCCGGTATCGGCTGCGGCGGAGGCCTTGATCCGCACCAGCCAGAAGGAGTTTCCCGTGGTCGACGGGCAGGGCCGCCTGCGCGGGGGCCTGGCCCGCGATGCGATCGTGAAGGCCATGCATCGCGATCCATCCATGCCAGTTGCCGAAGCCATGGCCAGCGATATCCCGGTGGTGACCCCGCAGCACAATGCCGACGAGCTGGTCCGCTACCTGCAGGCTTCCCAGCCGATGGTGATTGCCTGCCGGGCGGACGGGCATCCGGTGGGCGTGGTGACCTGGGAGAACATGCTCGAATACATGATGGTACATCCCGTACAGGACGCCTCCGCGCGCCGCCCGGCAGGCTGAGCGCGCTGGCTTCAGTCCATCGTGCGTCGATAGCGGACCATGGCGACCCCGCACGCGGCAGTGGTAAACAGCGCCATCGCGCCGAGCGAGGCATGCAGGTCTGCGAAGGACGCATCCTTCAGCATCACCCCGCGCACCACGCGCAGGAAATGGGTGAGGGGCAGAACCTCGCCGATGGCCTGCGCCCAGCCGGGCATGCCGCGAAAGGGAAACATGAAGCCCGACAGCAGCATCGACGGCAGGAAGAAGAAGAAGGTCATCTGCATCGCCTGCATCTGGGTGCGGGCGATGGTCGAGAAGGTGAAGCCGAGAGCCAGGTTGGCCACGGCGAAGATCGCCAGCCCCGCAGCCAGGATGCCCAGGTTGCCGACGAACGGCACGTCGAACAGCCCCAGGGCCGCCACCAGGATCAGCACGGTCTGCGCCGCCCCCACCAGCAGGTATGGCGTGATCTTGCCGACCATCACCTCTGCCGGGCGGGCCGGCAGTGCGAGCAGGTTTTCCATCGTCCCGCGCTCTGCCTCGCGGGTCATCGCGATGGCGGTGATCATCACCAGCGTCATGGTGAGAATCACCCCGAGCAGGCCGGGAACGATGTTGTACTGGGTGATGCCTTCGGGATTGTAGCGCGGGTGGATGACCAGTTCGAACGGCTCGGGGCGTTCCTGCAGCCCCGCCAGCGAGCCGCCGAGTTCGTGACGCAGCGCCCGTGTCACGATGGTCTGCGCCTGGCCCAGCGCCCGCGTGGCTGCCACCGGGTCCGAGGCATCGGCTTCCAGCAGCAGTTGCGGGTGCCGCCCCGCCACAAGGTCGGACGTGAAATTGGCCGGGATCGAGACGACGAACATCACCTCCCCGCTGGCTAGCAGGCGACTGCTTTCCTGCGGGTCGGCACTTTCGCGCACCAGTTCGAAATAGCCGCTGTTCTCAAGCCCGCGCAGGATGCTGCGCACTATCGGCGTGCTCTCCTCGGCATGCACGGCGGTGGGCAGCTGGCGTGGATCGGTGTTGATGGCATAGCCGAACAGCAACAGCTGCATTACCGGTACTGCCACCATGATGGCAAAGGTCAGCCGGTCGCGGCGCATCTGGGTGAATTCCTTCTGGAAGATCGCCCAGACCCGTCGCCAGAAGCCCCGCGCGATCATGCCTGCCACCTGCTGTCGTGGCGTGCCTCTCCGGCAAGCGCGATGAAGGCATCCTCGAGGTTCGGACGCACCTCCTGCCAGGCGACCCCGGCGCCCGAAGTCTCGTGAACGGCCCGTTCCAACCGCGTTCGGTCGCGGCCGCTGGCATGCAGGGCGGCGCCGAAATAGGCTGTATGCTCGACGCCGGGCTTGCCGCGCAGCCGGGCGGCAAGGTGCCGGACTCTGTCGCCCTCGGCACGGAAGGTGACCAGGCCCGAGCGGGCGATGATGTCGGCCACCGTTCCCTCGATCACGAGCCTGCCATTGGCGAGATAGACGATGCGGTCGCACCGCTCTGCCTCGTCCATGTAATGGGTGGAAACCAGCGCGGTCACCCCGCCATCGCCGGTCAGGCGGTGGATCTGGTCCCAGAAATCGCGCCGTGCCTGCGGATCCACGCCCGCCGTCGGCTCGTCCAGCAGCAGAAGTTGCGGCCCGTGCATGGTCACCGCGGCCAGCGCCAGCCGCTGCTGCCACCCCCCGGAAAGCGCGCCGGCCAGCTGGTGCTGGCGATCCTGCAAGCCAAGGCCTGCCAGCGTTCGGTCCACCACTCCGGCGATATCGTCCATCAAGTACAGCCGGGCGACGAATTCCAGGTTCTCGCGGATCGTCAGGTCTGTCCAGAACGAGAATTTCTGCGTCATGTAGCCGACTTGCCGCTTGATCGCCGAGGCTTGCGTGCGAACGTCGAAGCCAAGGCATTGCCCTTCGCCACCGGTGGGCTTCAGCAGGCCGCAGATCATCCGGATGCTGGTGGTCTTGCCCGATCCGTTCGGGCCGACAAAGCCCCATACTTCGCCGCGCGGCATTTGCAGGTCCAGCCCCTCCACCGCCACCTTGTCGCCAAATTCCTTGCGCAGGCCGCGCACGTCGATGGCAAGCTGGCTCATGGCCCGATGACATCGACCGGCAAGCCCGGCCGCAGCCCGGTGCCTGCCGGAATCCTGGCCTTCACGAGGAAGACGAGCTTTTCGCGGGCATCGCGGGAATAGATCACCGGCGGCGTGAACTCGGCCTCGCTGGCAACGAAGATAACTTCTCCCTCGACCGGGTCGGCCAGTCCGTCCGCGTGGATTTCCACCGTCGAACCGATGCTCCAGCGGGGCAGTTCTTCCTGCGGGACGAACAGATGCACGCGCAGGCCATTGTCGGGCAGCAGCGCCAGCACCGGGGCACCTGCCGCGGCAAATTCGCCGGTAGTGAGGAATGTCTCGCTGACCTCGGCCGGCACGATTGCATGGATGGCGCGCTGGTCCAGCTCGTAACTGGCGGCCCGGCTGTCGGCGCGGGCCGCCTCCACGCCCGCCTGCGCTGCCTCGCGCGTGGCCGGTCGGCCCGCTTGCCGGGCCACCCTGATCTGCTGTTCGGCGCGGCGCACGCGGGCCTGTGCGGAATTGAACGCGGCATTGGCCTCGTCGCGTTGCTGGTTCGAGGCAAAGCCGTCGTCGGCCAAGGCCAGCACGCGTTCGCGCTGCACGCGCGCCAGGCCCAGCGCGACCTGTGCGTCGGCCAGTTCCGCCTGTAGCGCGCCGATCTCCGGCTCGCGCGCGCCTGTGGCAATATCGCGCGCCTGCGCCCGGGCCTGCTCCACCCGGCTGTCGGCCCCGGCGGAGGCGGCCAGTTGCGACTGGTCGTCGAGCGTGAACAGCAGGTCGCCTGGTGCCACGCGCTGCCCTTCGCCGACCGGTCGCGAGACGATCCAGCCCGAGCGCGGCGCCGAGACATAGACCCATTCGGCTTCGACATAGCCGATATGCTCGGGCGGCAAAGCCGGATCGGAACACCCCGCGACCCCTGCTGCGAAGGTAGCAAGGACCAGTAGACCTGTGGGCCGTTTCGTCATGGTCATGGGGTTTGCCATCTGCATCCGAGAGCTGCCGTTCCTTTTCATGACGCCTGTTCGGAGGGAAGGCAATGGAGCAGCCCGGAGCAGGGCTAGGGGAATTCGGGTCGAGGCGTTAGACTGATGCCGCCTGCCGCGCCGCAGTGGCCGGACAGGCACCCTGTATGGGGGAGGTTGCAGCGATGAAATCGATTCTCCGGTTTGAGGACATCACTCTGGCCGACGTGCCGATAGTGGGCGGCAAGAACGCCTCGCTTGGCGAAATGGTGCGGGAACTGGGCAGCGCGGGGGTGCGCGTTCCGACCGGCTTTGCCACCACCGCCGATGCCTATCGCGACTTTATCGAAGCGAACGGCCTTGGCCCGATTATCGACGAGCAGGTCCGCCGCCTGCGTGCGGGCGAGGCGAGCCTGCAGGAAGCGGGCTCTGCCATCCGCGAGTATTTCCTGGCAGCCGCGATCCCGCCCGCGCTGGAGAGCGAGATCGGCAAGGCCTATGATGACCTCGCAGCGCGGCTGGACCAGGCGTCGCCCCCCGTTGCCGTGCGCAGCAGTGCCACGGCGGAAGACCTGCCCGATGCCAGCTTCGCCGGGCAGCAGGAAACCTTCCTCAACGTTGCGGGCAAGCGCGCCGTGCTGGATGCCTGCCTGCGCTGCTATGCCTCGCTCTTCACCGATCGCGCGATCAGCTATCGCGAGACCAAGGGCTTCGGTCATCTCGACGTGGCGCTGTCCATCGGCATCCAGCAGATGGTGCGTTCCGACCTTGGCAGCTCGGGCGTGGCTTTCACCATCGACACCGAAACGGGCTTTCCCGATGTCGTGGTCATCAGCGCCGCCTGGGGCCTTGGCGAAACGGTGGTGCAGGGCATGGTCGACCCGGACAAGTACGTGGTGTTCAAGCCACTGCTGGAAAAGGCCGGGGCCGTGCCGGTCATCGAGAAGGAGGCAGGCGCCAAGGCCATCAAGATGGTCTACGCCGAAGGCGGCAGCAAGCGCACGCAGGTGGTGGAAACCAGCCGGGCGGAGCGCCGCGCGCTGGTGCTGGACGATGCCGAGATCGTCGAGCTTGGGCGGTGGGCGCTGGCGGTCGAGCGGCACTATGGCCGGGCGATGGATATCGAGTGGGCGCGCGACGGCGAAAGCGGCCTGCTTTACCTGGCCCAGGCACGCCCTGAAACGGTGCAGTCGGCCCGGCACGACAACCGCCTGATGGTCTGCCAGCTGAAGGAAAAGGCCGAGCCGCTGGTCACCGGGGCGGCAATCGGCGCGAGCGTTGCCACGGGCAAGGCCTGCGTGATCCGCGATCCGGCCGAAATCGAGAACTTCGTCGATGGGGCGATACTCATCACCGGTAACACCGATCCCGATTGGGTGCCGGTGATGAAGCGCGCATCGGGCATCGTCACCGACCATGGCGGCACCACCAGCCATGCCGCCATCGTCAGCCGCGAATTGGGCGTGCCCGCCGTGGTCGGCACGGGCAATGCCACGCAGGCGATAGGGGATGGCCAGGAGCTGACGCTGTCCTGCGCCGAAGGAGAAGTGGGCAAGGTCTATCCCGGCACGCTGGACTTCGCCTGCGAGGACATCGATCTGGGCGCGCTGCCCGAAACGCGCACGCAGGTGATGGTCAACATCGCCGATCCCGGCAGCGCCTTTGCCTGGTGGCGGCTGCCCGCACGCGGGGTGGGGCTGGCGCGGATGGAATTCATCATCAACACGCTAATCAAGGTGCATCCGATGGCGCTGGTCCATCCCGAGCGGCTGGAGCCCGAGGAGCGGCGGAAAATTGCGGAGATGACCGCAGGGCACGATTCCCCGGAGGACTATTTCGTCGACCGGCTGGCGCGCGGCATCGCCAAGCTGGCGGCGCCCTATTACCCGCATCCCGCCATCGTACGCCTCAGCGATTTCAAGACCAACGAATATGCTCACCTGCTGGGCGGATCGGTGTTCGAGCCGCACGAGGAAAACCCGATGATCGGGTTTCGCGGGGCTTCGCGCTATTACGACGAACGCTACCGCGAGGGCTTTGCGCTGGAATGCCGCGCCATCCGCCGCGTACGCGAGGAAATCGGCTTCGATAACGTCATCGTCATGGTGCCGTTCTGCCGCACGCCGGGCGAGGCGGACAAGGTGCTGGCGGAAATGCGCGCCAACGGGCTGGAGCGCGGCAAAGACGGCCTGCAGGTCTACATGATGTGCGAAATACCCTCCAACGTGGTGCTGGCCGACCGGTTCGCCCCCCGGTTCGACGGCTTTTCCATCGGTTCCAACGACCTCACGCAGCTGACGCTGGGGATCGACCGCGATTCCGAATTGCTGGCAGACCTCTTCGATGCGCGTGACGAGGCAGTAAAGCGGCTGGTGGCCGAAGCCATCACCAAGTGCCACGCGGCAGGCATCAAGATCGGCATCTGCGGACAGGCACCCAGCAACCATCCGGACTTCGCTGCCTTCCTCGTGGAATGCGGGATCGATTCGATATCGCTCAACCCGGACAGCTTCGTGCGCACCGTCCGATCGATCGCAGAAGCCGAGAAAGCACTGGGCAAGGAAGGAATAGGGGCGAGAGAGGAGGGCTAACGGGCCATGACGCAGGATACGCTTTCGCTGACCTTCCACGGGGCCGCGCACACGGTGACCGGCTCCTGCATGCAGTTCACCATCGGCGGCAAGTCGATCCTTGTCGATTGCGGCATGTTCCAGGGGTCGCGCACGCTGGAGCATCTCAATGCCGAGCCCTTCACCTTCAAGCCGAAGGACATCGACGCGGTCATCCTGACCCATGCGCATATCGACCACAGCGGGATGCTGCCCAAGCTGGTGAAACACGGCTTTCGCGGCGATATCTGGTGTACCCAGCCAACGGCCGACCTGCTGCAATACATGCTGGCGGATTCGGGGCGCATCCAGGAATACGATGCCCAGCGCCACAACCGCCGCCGCGACCGTTCCGACAAGGACGCTTTCGAGCCGATCTATACCGAACAGGATGGCTTGGCCGCATGGCGGCGCTGCAAGGGCATCGACCGCGAAGTGATGTTCGAGCCGGCGCCGGGTTTCCGGGCGCGCCTGTGGAACGCGGGCCATGTGCTGGGTTCTGCTTCGGTCGAGCTGCAGGCGGGCGGATTGTCGGTGATGTGCTCGGGCGATCTTGGCCCTGAACACCGCGCTTTCCTGCGCGATCCCAACGGCCCTTCAGGCTTCGATTTCGTCATCTGCGAATCCACCTACGGCTCGCGCGAGCGTGAGGAAGTGACGCTGGAAGAACGGCGCAAGCAACTGGGCGCCGAAGTCCAGGCCGCGATCACGCGCGGTGGCAACCTTGTTATCCCCGCCTTCGCACTGGAACGCACGCAGGAACTGCTGCTCGACCTCGATTACCTGATCAACAACGAACAGATCCCGCATGTCCCGGTGTTCATCGATTCCCCGCTGGCATCGGAAATCACGCAGGTCTTTGCGCGCTATTCGCACCAGCTGGAGGATACCGGCGGCGCCAACATCTTTGCCCACCCGGCGTTCCACTTCACCCAGAACGTGCAGGAATCGATGCGCATCAACTCGATCTCCGGG
>CAJXJR010000006.1 GCA_913055155.1 uncultured Erythrobacter sp.
GCTGTTCGACGAGGATGTTTTCGTAAGCCATGTGAGAAACTCCGCTATCAGCCCATGGTGGGGATTACGAAGGCGTTGCTACCGTCCCCGCCGCCATCGGGCCAGCGCTGGGTGATCTTCTTGGACTTGGTCCAGAAGCGCAGGCCTTCCATGCCGTATTGGTCGATGTCGCCGAAACCGCTCCGCTTCCAGCCGCCAAACGAGTGGTAGGACACGGGTACCGGGATCGGCACGTTCACGCCCACCATGCCCACGTTGACGCGGGCGGCGAATTCGCGCGCGGCGTGGCCGTTGCGGGTAAAGATGGCAACGCCGTTGCCGTACTGGTGCTCGCTCGGCAGGCGCAGCGCGTGTTCGAACTCGGTGGCGCGCACGATCTGCAGCACCGGCCCGAAGATCTCTTCCTTGTAGCTTTCCATGTCGGGCGTCACGCGGTCGAGCAGCGTCGGCCCGACGAAGAAGCCGTTCTCGTGTCCCTGCAGGCTGAACCCGCGTCCGTCGATCACGACTTCGGCGCCTTCCTTCTCGGCAGTGTCGATCCAGCTCTCGATGCGCGCCTTGTGCTCAGGCGTGACAACCGGGCCATAGTGTGTCTCCGGGTCTGTCGAAACGCCCACGCGCAGCGCGTGGATCGCCGGGATCAGCTTTTCTCTCAGCCGCTCGGCCGTGTCCTCTCCCACCGGCACCACAACCGGCAGCGCCATGCACCGTTCACCGGCGGAGCCGAAGGCCGCGCCCGCCAGGTCGTTCACCACCTGGTCGAGGTCGGCATCGGGCATCACCACGCCGTGGTTCTTGGCCCCGCCAAAGGCCTGCACCCGCTTGCCGTTCGCAGCGCCGCGGGCATAGATGTACTGCGCGATATCGCTGGAGCCGACGAAGCTGACGGCGGCGATATCCGGATGATCCAGGATCGCATCGACCATTTCCTTGTCGCCGTGCACCACCTGCAAAAGCCCCTCGGGCGCGCCTGCCTCCAGGAACAGTTCGGCCAGCCGCACCGGCACGCTGGGATCGCGTTCGCTGGGCTTGAGGATGAACGCGTTGCCCGCCGCAATCGCCATGCCGAACATCCACATAGGGATCATCGCGGGGAAGTTGAACGGGGTGATGCCGGCCCCGATGCCCAGCGGCTGGCGCATGGAATAGACATCGATGCCCGGCCCCGCGCCGCCAGTGAACTCGCCCTTTTGCGCGTGCGGGATACCGCAAGCGAACTCGATCACTTCCAGCCCCCGCTGCACATCGCCCTTGGCATCGTCGATGACCTTGCCGTGCTCGCTGGAAAGCAGCTCTGCCAGTTCCTGCATGTTGTCTTCGAGCAGCTGCTTGAACCTGAACATCACCCGCGCGCGGCGCTGCGGGTTGGTCATGGCCCATTCGGGCTGGACCTTCTTCGCGTTCTCCACCGCACGGGCCAGCAGCGCGGCATCGCCCAGCGCGACTTCGGCCTGCACTTCACCGGTCGAGGGGTTCCACACCTTGTGCGTGCGGCCGCTGCCCAGCCCGCCGCTGCCGCCCTGGATGAAATGGTCGATCTGTCGCATCAGCTACTCTCCGCTCCTGACATTCACCAAGCGCATGTCAGATCGAAAAGTTGCAGACAACGAAAAAGTTTCAAAAGAAACCTCCCCGGTAGGCAGCAGGCACGGTGCAGCGGGTAGAGCGGATCGCCCCTCCTCGCCCTAGCCGGCGAGCGCGCCTAGACCAGCAGCAGCACGTCCGCAGAGGTCAGCGTGCCATCGTCGAACTGGAACTGCTCGATGTTGTTCGAGAAGCTGCCCGCAAGCCCATCGACCACGATCACGCTGTCGCCGTTGGCGAAGGTGATCAGCAGGTCATCGCTGCCCGGCACCAGCGCCTGGAACGTGGCATCGGCGATATTGCGCCCGACGAACAGCAGCGCATCGGTATCCGCCGCTCCCTGATCGTGCACGATATCGTCGCCGTCGCCCACGTTGAACACGAAGGTGTCCGAACCGTCGCCGCCGATCAGGTAATCGTCCCCCAGCCCGCCGGTGATCGTGTCGGACTGGTTGAAACCGATGATCGTGTCGTCCCCGCCGGTGGATTCGGCCGCCAGAACCGCCGCGCGCAGGTCTGCCGGGCTCAGCGTCACGCCATCGGCGGTGAAAGTGACCTGTTCGATGGTATCGGCAAAGCTGTTGTTCAACTGGTCGCGGATCGTCACCGTAGCGCCATCGGGCATGGTGATGACCAAGGAGTTGGGGTAGCCCGGCTCGCGCGCGAAACTGACATCGGTGGAGAGCACGCCGTCGATCACCAGCTGGTCGGTATCCGCCCCGCCATTATCGTCGATAAGATCGCTGCCGTCACCCAGCGTATAGCTGTACACGTCGGACGCATCGCGGCCCGACAGGTAATCGTCGCCCAGCCCGCCGTCGATCATATCGCCCTGGCTGAAGCCCTGCACATTATCGTCCCCGGCGCTCTGCTGCTGCTCCACCAGCATGGCGCGCACGTCGGCCATGGTCAGCGTGACCCCGTCGCCATCGAACACCAGCTGCTCGATCGCGTCGGCAAAGCTGTTTTGCAGCGTATTGCGAATGGTCACGCTGTCGCCGCCGCCGAAATCGACGACCAGGGTGGTGCGATCGGCGTTGTCGAACGAGAACGTGGCATCGGTGGAGGCATAGCCGGTGAAACGGACCACGTCGGTATCCGCCCCGCCGTTCTCGTCGATCACGTCGCGCCCGTCGCCGGTGTTGAACAGGTACAGGTCCGATCCGTCACCGCCAGAGACATAGTCGTCGCCGGTGCCGGCTTCGATCGTCTCGTTGAAGACCGTGCCATAGACCGCGTCGTCTCCGGCAGTGATCTGCTGGGCGTTGAGGATATCGGTGATATCGGTGGGCGTCAGCGTAACCCCGTCGCCGGAGAAGGTGATCTGCTCGATATTGTCGGCAAAGCTGTTGGTCAGGCCGTTACGGATGGTGACCTGGTCGCCGCCCGGCAGCGTGATAACCAGCGAGGCCTTGTCGCCCGTAGCATAGGCGAAAGTGGCATCGGTGGAGGAATAGCCGACAATGCTGAGCACATCTATATCGGCCCCACCGTTGTCGTCGATCTCATCCACGCCATCGCCTGCGTTGAACACGTAGGTGTCAGAGCCATCGCCGCCGCCGATCGCACGATGCTGTCGTTCCTGACCAAGCCACTGCGCGACCAGTTCAACCGCGCCTTCCGCGCGGACTGAACGCGCCGCCCGTCCCTAGCGAATTTCCTCGCTGTCGCGGATGATCGCATCCGCTTCCACCCGCGCCATGTGGTCGAGCGTGGCGAACCGGTCGCGCAACTCTGGGGTGTCCATGTCGAGGTTCAGCACGTCCTCCTGGATGGCATCGGGCAGTTCCACGCTCATGCGATAGGCGTATTTCTGCGCCGTCCAGTCGATCGCCACGCGGCAGAACTGGACTTCCTGATAGGGGCAGCGCGGCAGCCATTCGGCGCGGAAATCACGCTCCCATTCGGCGATCAGGCGCTCTGGCTGGGTTTCGGGCAGCGAAGCATCGTCGTTGATCACCTCCTGCTCGTCGGGCGAATAGTTGTAGGTGCGCCCGCAGATCGTCTGCGCATGGCAGGCGAAGTCGCGGCCACCCGGCGGCAGGGTAATGGTCATTTGCGGGAACCAGATCGGCCAGTCCCAGTCCTTGCCCCACAGCACCACGTCGATGAAGCCGGTGACGTTGATGCCCGGCGTCAGCTGGAAACCCAGGTTGTAGACCGGATCGCCGATGGAGAAGCTGCTGGCGTGAGTCAGCGGATCGACTGCCAGGTCGAACTGCTGGCCCGACTGGGTGATGGAAAGGTCGCGTTCTGCGAGCTCGTCGGTCAGCCGCAGTTCCAGCCGGTCGGATTCCAGCCCCAGCTTCACCGCCGGGTGGATAGTGACGCCCACGACCCCGAAATTGGCGCGCCCGCCCAGCAGGTCGATATTACGAAACACCTGTTCCGCCGATGGCGGCGAGGCCTCACCCGGCGCGGGTGGCCTGAACTGGCCGTTGGTAAAGGGTGCGGGCAGTCCGTCGGTGAAATCATGCGATACCGACAGTCCGATCGAGTTCGAGCCGCCAGCCGGCACCTTGTAGGCCACGCCCGCGTGCGCGCCCACTTCGGCCACCAGCTCCTGACCGTCGAACTGCAGGTCCGGCGGCAGGCCGGTCGAATCGAACTGGCTGGGCGAAGCGTTCAGCGGCGCGATGCGGGCGGTGAAGGTGGCGTACTCATCCCTTTCCTGATCGGTGCCCGTGCCATGGTAGCGGTAGGTACCGCCGGACTGGATCGGCAGACGCAGGCCGAAATTGTAGTCGAAGCCCGCACTCATCTCGACGTAATAGGTCTTCTTGCAGCCGACCACGCACCAGCTGATCGTGACCGACAGCCGTTCGCGCCACTCGTGCTGGCGGCTGAGCGTGAACCCGGCGAGGTACACACTGTCGGGAATGTCGAAGACGGCATCCACGGTCTGGATCGGCTGCGGCACCATCAGGGTGCGCGCTGCGGATACCGCGGGCGACATCTGGAACTGCGGCTGCGGCGAGAAGGCCAGCTGGCGAGAGCGGGTGGGCACGAACAGCGTCTGTTCGCGCTGGATCTCACCGGTGTTGACCAGCTCTTCTTCCAGCTGCGCGTCGTCCAGCCGCTCAAACCGGGCAGCAGCTTCGGCGCCGATCTCGCTTTCGATCTGGGCGCGCTGGACGGGATCGCGCAGCATCTCGCGCAAGGTGGCGATATCGGCCGCGATCTCGCTTGCCTCCTGCTCGCGCTGGGCGATCTGGTTGCGGTTTACCAGGCGCGCGCTTCCGGGCGTGGCGGAGCGCTGCCCGGCCTCCTGCCGGGTAAAGCAGCTGCCCCCTGCGCGCGACAGGGCCAGCCTGCGGGTGCGGTCGCTGCAGGCACCTGGCAGCATGCGATAGGCCAGGAACTGGCGCACCAGCAGGCCTTCCTGTGCCTCGAAAACCTGCGTGGTGTCGTGCACGTCGGCAACCAGTTGCGGGGCCTGGCGCAGGCGAGAGGCCACGTTCATCGGTGCAGCCGGGTTTTGCAACACCGGACGCATGTCCGCCTGCACGGTGCCGACCTGCACCAGCGGGTTGCGGCGCAGGCTGGCCACATCGAGCGTTCGCTGCACCTGCAGTTGCCCGATCATGCTGCTGCTGGGGCCCGGTTGCAGCGTAACGGCCTGCGGGATTTCGACACTCTCCACATCCGCCGGCGGCACCACTTCGGTGGGCACCACCTCAAGCTGGACAGGCGGCTGCAGGACCGGCCTGACCTGCGGTCGAGGGCGCAGGTCCTGCGCCGATGCACTTGCCGCGCACAGCACTGTGCCGATGGCGATGACAGAGGCGAAACACCTAGCAGAATCTGGGGACATGGGGGCTCTCCAACCGATCACTTCCTGATCGCAAGAGCAAGGCACGCAGCGCGCGCCATGTCATTGTCCAAGGTCAATTGACGGGCGGCCAGGCCGCAATCTTCCGGGAAAGGGCAAATGGCGGAGAGGGAGGGATTCGAACCCTCGGAACCCCATAAGGGCTCAACGGTTTTCGAGACCGCCCCGTTCGACCACTCCGGCACCTCTCCGCAAGGGGTATCGGCTATCAGCAAGACCCGCAGTCGATTGGGAAGCGCGGCGGTTAGCGGAGACATTTGCGCTTGCCAAGTCCCTTTGCGCGCGAAATCGCGTAAAAACCGGGGACTGGCGCGAGGGCAAGCTTGTTCACGCCCCGCGAGCACATATATCTAGTTGCATGGACCGCTCGGTATTCTACTCGTCCCAGGCTGGCCGCACCATCGATGCGCCCCGCCGTTCGCGTGCCCGGTTTGCCATCGGTGACATCGTGAAACATCGCAAGTACGACTTTCGCGGCGTGGTGTTCGATATCGACCCGGTCTATGCCAACTCCGAAGAGTGGTACGAACAGATCCCCGAAGGCCAGCGGCCCGACCGGAACCAGCCGTTCTACCACCTGCTAGCCGAGAACGAGGACAGCTCATACGTCGCCTATGTCAGTCAGCAAAACCTGCTGGCCGATACCGAAGGTGAACCGATCGACCACCCGCAGGTGAACCAGCTGTTCGAGGATTTCCGCGCCGGTCGCTATCGGCTGCGCCGCAGCCTGACGCACTGATCACGCTCGCAGACATGTAGGAAAGCCCTCCTGCACGCACTGACGGTGCGATCAGGACTTGATCTTCCAGCCGCTCTTCAACACCCGGTAGGTGATGAAGCCCAGCACCAGGTTGAGCACGCCAACGCCGATTGCGGCGCTTACCACGTGGGCATTGTCGTTGCCGATATCGCTCACGCCCAGGAAGCCGTATCGGAAGCCGGAAATCATGTAGAAGAACGGGTTCAGCTTGCTCAGCGTCTGGAAGAACGGCGAGAGGTTGGAAATCACGTAGAAGGTGCCCGACAACAGGCTCAATGGCGCCACGATGAAGTTGGTGATCGCCGCGTTGTGATCGAACTTTTCCGCCCAGATGCTGGCCAGCAGGCCGAAGATCGCCAGCATGGCCGCGCCCATCAGGCCGAACCACACCACTGCCCAGGGGTGCGCCACGTGCATGTCCACGCCGGGATACAGCACCATGGCCAGCGCCACCGCGCCGCCCACCATCACCGCACGGGTGATGGCCGCGGCAACGATGCCGATCATCAGTTCGGCTTCCGACAAGGGCGGCATCAGCAGGTCGATGATGGTGCCCTGCAGCTTGCCCGCCAGCAGGCTGAAGCTGGAATTGGCAAAGGCATTCTGCATCATGCCCATCATGATCAGCCCCGGCGCCACGAAGGTGCCGAAGTTGACGCCCAGGATCTCGCGCCCGCCGCGGCCCAGCGCCACGGTGAAGATCACCAGGAACAGCAGCGTCGTGACTGCAGGGGCCCAGACGGTCTGCGTCTGCACCTTGAGAAAACGGCGGATCTCTTTAAGATACAGGCTCCCTAGCCCGATCCGGTTGATCCCGGTTATCTGCAGCTCTCCCTTTGGAGGGAACTGGCGACCGGCATTGCTGCCGGTGGCGACAAGATCGCCGGTTACGGAATCTGCTGCGGGTGCTTGATCGACCATGGGGGGGCGCCTATCTCCCATATGCCGGGCTGGCAAGAACACATGTGACCGCGCAAGCGGGCAAGATGAACGGAATACGACTACCTCATGAGCTGGACTGAAGAACGAATCGCCACCCTTACCAAGATGTGGGAGGGCGGCTCCACCGCCAGCGAGATCGCCACCGAACTGGGCGGCGTGTCGCGCAACGCGGTGATCGGCAAGGCGCATCGCCTTGGCCTGAAGGCGCGTCCCAGCCCGGTGAAGGCGAACGAGAAGAAAAAGGCCGCCAAGAAGAAGGAGGCCGCTGCCAAGCCTGCCGCCAAGGCGAAGCCGAAGGCCGCGCCTGCGAAGAAGGCCAAGGACCCGGCGCCTGCCCCCAAGGCAGAGCCCAAGCCGCAGGCCGCCGCGCCCGCCAACCAGAGCCAGCCGCTGCCCGACAAGCGCGAAGACCTGCCCAAGATCGTGTCCTACGGTCCCGGCGGCTTCCTGCGCCAGGGTCCGGGCGACCAGCAGGCCCCGATCCCGCCGGCCCCGCCGCGCCGCCTGGTGCCGGCCAAGCCCGATCCGAGCATTGCCGACAAGACCAGCCTGCTGGACCTGAACGACCGCGTCTGCCGCTGGCCGATGGGCCATCCGGGCGAGCCCGATTTCCATTTCTGCGGGGAAAAGGTGAACCCCGGTTTCCCCTATTGCGTCGAACACTGCGGCCGCGCCTACCAGGCCCAGCTGCCGCGCGGCGCCCGCCGTCCCCCGCCCCCGCTGCCGTTCGGCGGACCCAGGGTCCGCTAACGGTTCGGACCGAGATCCCGAAAGGCCCGCTTTCCGATACCGGATGGCGGGCCTTTTTGTATGCCGCTTCGCACGGTAATGTGGAGCACTTGGAGCACTGTCCATAAGGCAAAAATGGACGAGCCCGATATCGAGCATATCTGGCTGATATTCGGGCCTGAATTGCCGATCTTTACGCATCACGAAGAAGTTGCGGGGAATGGTCGGGGTAGGAAACCCCCGACGCCCCGCACCGCATCGGTTTGACCCTTAGCTTTCGGGCCCAAGCGGTTAGTCCTACCGATCACCACGTGATCGGAGTATGCAACCACGATGTTCGATGCGAATGACTGGGCCACGCAGGTCGACCTGGCGCTGCACCTGATGGCGGCGCTGGCTGCCGGCCTGCTGATCGGCATCGAACGTGGCTGGCGCCAGCGCGAGGAAGCCGAGGGTGCTCGTGTCGCGGGTGTTCGCACGTTCACCCTAATCGGCATTTGCGGCGGGCTGATCGCGATCATCGCAGTCAATTTTTCCATGCTTCTGGCCGCCATCCTGCTGGCGGCGCTGTCAGTCGTTGTGGTCGGGGCCTTCCTGCGACCGCGATCGACTGCGCAGCAGGATCGCGATGCCACGACCATGGTGGCGGCCATGGTGACGCTGGGGCTTGGCCTGCTGGCAGGCGCGGGCCTGAGCGCACTGGCGCTGGCTTGCTCGGCAGTGGCGACGCTGCTGCTGGCCTTTCGCAAACCCATGCACGGCATGTTGCGAGCGCTGACCGAAGAGGAAGTGCGCGCGATTGCCCGCTTCGCGGTGATCAGCATCGCGGTGCTGCCGTTCCTGCCCGACACCAATTACGGGCCGTACGGGGCGTGGAACCCGTTCAGGCTGTGGCTGGTGGTGCTGCTGGTGACGGGCTTTTCCATCGCCGGCTATGTGCTCAACAGGGCCATCGGGCAGGACCGGGGCACGATTGCCACCGCGCTGATCGGCGGCGCCTATTCCTCCACGGCGGTAACGGCAGCCTTTGCCAGCCAGCTGCGCGAGGGCGGCGGCGGGCGACTGGGCACGGGCATCGCGCTTGCCAGCGCGATCATGTACCTGCGCATCGTGGTGCTGACCGCCGTGCTGGTTCCTTCCGCCGCCTTGCCGATCCTGTGGCTGGTGGGACCGGCCAGCCTGGTCGCCTTGCTCGTGGCGGGGCTGCTGTGGCGCTCCGAAAGGGCGGCTGACGAAGCGAAGACGGAATTGACGGCCAAGCCCTTCCGGTTGCTACCCGCCTTCGGCTTCCTGCTGTTTGTCGCGCTGGCTTCGCTGCTGGTGCACTGGGCAGAGGCGCAGTTCGGGGAACAGGGGGCCGCGCTTTCGCTGTTCATTGCCGGCAGTCTGGATGTCGATGCGGCAATCGTCGCCTATTCCGCCCTGCCCGCCGGCACGGTGGCCGTGCCTGTCGCCGCGCTGGCGCTGTCGGGCACGGCGGGCGTCAACATGGCGTTCAAGGCGGGCATCGTGTTCGCCAATGCCGGAATGCAGCGCGGAAGGCCCGCCGGCCTGGCGCTGCTTGCCAGCCTGGCCGTGCTGGTGGCGACGCTGGCCGTGCGCGGGGTAATGCTGTTCGGCTGATCGGCGTTGCCGGACAAGCCCGACAGCCTTACCCCTGCGCCTTGTCCGCCTTCCAGCCCCAGGCCAGGATGCATGGCAGCACGTTGCGCCAGACGAAGCCGGTATCCACCCGGTCGAAGTGGCGCTCTGTCAGCGCCTTTGCCGTGGGGCGGAACTGGTAAGTCAGGAAGGCGCCGCCGGGGCGGATCACACGGCTTGTCGCTTCGACGATGGCATCGCCCACTTCGTCCGGCAGGGAGGAGAACGGCAGGCCGGAAAGCACGTAGTCGGCCTGTTCGTGGCCAATCTGCTTCACGTACTTCTCCACATCGGCTGCCGATCCCAAAACGGCGTGAAAGCGCGGATCGTCGATCGTCTCTCGCAGGTAGTCGATGAAGCGGGGGTTGGTATCGATCACCAGCAACTGCCCGCCCGGCGGCAGCCGGTCGAGGATGTGCGGGCAGAAGGTGCCCACGCCAGGCCCGTATTCCACGAACAGCTGGCAAGCCTGCCAGTCGACCTTTTCCAGCATGGCGTCGATGGTAACGCGCGAGGATGGAATGACCGAGGCGACCATGCCCGGATTTTCGAGAAACCCGCGAAAGAACACTCCCATGGGTCCCAGCAATCGACCGAAGGCTTTTCGAAATCCACCACTGGCTGATCGGGCCTGACTGTTTCCATTCACTGGGCTGGCACTCTTTCCTTGTGGGGAGGTTGTTCGGGCGGCGCAGGCCGTCCAATGGCCAGCTGCAGGCTGGCAGTCAACCGGGGCTGCGGGAGTCCCTAGCGGTTCAGGCGCCGTGACCCAAGGGGGGAACGTGGCGATCCACGATAAAGGCCGCTGCCGAAACCAGCGCCCCGGCCACCGCCAGCGTGATGAAGTAGGGCCACACGCTGTCACCGCCAAGGTCCAGCAGCCAGCCGCCAAGGCCGGTGGCCGACACCGCGCCAAACCGGCTCATGAAGATGCCGAAGCCGATGCCGCCCGAACGGCAGCTGGGCGGATAGCCATGCGTCATCATCACGTACATGCCCGCCACCGCCGCGCTGAAGGCAAAGCCGGAAAGCCCCACCAGCCAGGTGACATAGGTGCGCGTACCTTCGTCCAGCACCGGGGGCAGGCCTTCGATGGTGTAGCCGATGGCCAGCATCCATACGACCATCATGGCCGACAGCACCGCCATCACCAGCTTCGATCCGAAGCGGCGCATCAACACCCCCACCAGGATCGATCCCACCATCGAGCTGATCCCTGCCAGCGCCACGGCATCGCCGGCCTGGTCCAGCGTGAAATCCTGCGCGGTCAGGAAGGTGGTGCCCCAGCTGAGGATGCCGTAGGCGACCACGGTGGAGGCGGCGAAGGCCATGCCGATGCCGATATTCAGCCGCAGGTTGGAGCGGTGCAGCACGCCGATCTGGGGTTCGTCGGCATTGTCCGTATGGTGGCGATCGGGTTCCAGCGCGAAGTCGCCCTCCAGCACCAGCTGCGCGTTCTTGTGCGCCTGTTCGCTGCGCCCACGGGCCAGCAGGAACGACGGGCTGTCGCGCAGCACCAGCCAGATGATTACGGTCACCACCAGGGTGGCGAGGCCGAAGATGACGAAGGTCCCCTCCCAGCCATAGGCCGCTTCGAGGTCCGGCCCGATCCAGCCGACCACGGTGCCGCCGATGGGCGTGCCCACTGCCAGCGTGCTGACGACCACGGGGCGCCAGCGGTCGGGCAGCCATTCGCCCGCCATCGCCAGGGCATTGGCATAGGCGCCGCCAAAGCCGAGGCCGGCGAACATGCGCCAGAAGGCCATCGCCCACACGCCTTCGGACGTTGCAGCGGCAATGGTGCCCAGCGAAAACACCAGCGCGGCGATCACCAGCGTCCAGCGCCTGCCGATGGCATCGCCCAGCCAGCCCCCGCCCCAGCCGCCGAGCCCGAAGCCGATCAGCGCCGCCATCATGGCGATGCCGAAAGTGGAGCGGGAGACATCGAAAGCCTCCATCACCTTGGGCGCGACGACGCCCAGCAATTGCAGGTCGATCCCGTCGCTCACCAGAACCAGCATGCACACGGCGACAATCGCCCACTGGATCGGCTTGACCGGCTGCGCGTTCAGCGCATCACCGAAAGTGGTCTTGCTCATTTGCTCTCCCCGCCCCTGCTTGCACCCTTGTGTCCGGGGGCCATGATATTGCGCACCATTTCCGAACGGTGCTTCTCGAACCGGATACGCGCCTCGCTTGGCGAATCGTCGGGGAAGCTCTCCTCGATCTCGCGGTGGCGCTGCTTGACCTCGGGCAGGAATTCGCCGTTGGTAAAGATGTAGAAACGGTTTTCCTTCATCGCCTGCACCACTGCGCGGCCGGTGTCTTCCGGGTCCACCGCATCGCGCATGGCGGCCCACAGGTCCTTCATGAACTGCGGGGCATTGTCCTCGTCGATAGCGGGATCGTCTTCCGGCAGCGGCACTATGGCGGTGCGGGTGGCGCCGGGGAACAGGCAGGATACGCCGATCCCGTCGCGCGCCAGCTGGATGCGCAGGCTTTCGGAAAAGCCGCGCACGGCATATTTGGCGGTGGAATAGGCGCCCAGGTTGGGCAGCGGCACCATGCCGGCCATGCTGCTGGTGTTGACGACGTGGCCGCCTTCCCCCTGTTCGCGGATGATCGGCACCACGATCTTGGTGCCATTGACCACGCCGCCAAGGTTGACCGCCATTGCCCGGTCCCATTCCTCGAAATCCGGGTCTGCCGCCTTGCCGCCGCCGTTCACGCCGGCATTGTTGCACAGCACGTGGATCTTGCCGAAATGCGCCAGCGTTTCCTCGACCGCTGCGCGCAAACTCTCGCGGTCCGCCACGTTGGTCTTCACGAAGAACACTGCGTTGTTGCCCGCAAGCTGCGCTTTCGCCTTGGCGATATGCTCTTCGTTCCAGTCGGCCAGGCTCACCTTCATCCCTTCGGCCAGGAACGCCTTGGCCATGCCCAGGCCGATGCCGCTGGCACCACCGGTGATGAAGGCAACGCGGCCTTCCAGCTCGTCCATGAAGTCTCTCCCTATCCGCGCGCCATGATGCCAGCCACGCGGCGAATGTCACGCATAAAGCTGCGCCGGGACCGCGTTGCGGCGCCCTTGTGGCGCTTGCAGTCCGCTGGTGCGGGTGGCAGCAAGGAAACCCACGCCCGAACAGGAGCCTTGCCCATGCCTATCTCGCTTTACGATGCCACCGTGCCCACCATGATCCAGATGCTGGGCGCCGCACACGGCTGGATCGAGAAGGCCAAGGCCAGCGACCTTTCCGAAGAGGAAATCGCCGGGGCCTGCCTGAAAGAGGACATGGCCTGCTTTCCCAAGCAGATAAACTGGATGCTGTGCCACTCGCTGGGCGCGATCGAGGCGGTGCGCAAGGGCGTGATGCATCCCGACCTGGAAGAACCCACGCACGACCTCGAACAGATGCGCCTCAACGTGGGCGCGGCGGAAAACCAGTTGCGCGCGCTTTCGGTGGGAGAGGTGGAAAGCTTCATCGGCAAGGAAGTGCACTTCGTCTACGAGCCGCACGGTGTGGACCTGCCCTTCACCGCCGAGAACTTCCTCCTCAGCTTCTCGCAACCCAACTTCTTCTTCCACGTCACCACCGCCTACGCCATCCTGCGCCACAAGGGGCTGGATATCGGCAAGATGGATTACCTCGGCCAGATGCGGATGGGATAGGTTCCCTGTTTAGTCCCTCAAGCGCCGGGCGCGGGCCGTCCGGCCCGCTTGGCTTTCCTCGCATAAGCTCGGGCGCGCGTTCGCGCTTGCGGTCGCTTCGCGCCCGTGTCCCGCACTTCCATGGGAACCTGGCAATGACCTCGGTCGCGACCAGCGGCCGACCGAGCGCGAACGCGCGACCCGCAGGTGCCGCATAGTCCGAAGGACGCAGCGAACAGCACCGAGGATGCTCACGCGGAGGCGTGAGCACAAATCAGGGCGTCGCTTCCAGCACCATGTTCGAAGGCGTTTCCGTGGCGCGGCGGACCTTGTTGAAGCCCGCCTGGTTCAGCACTTCGGCCAGCCGCTTCTGCCCGGCTTGCGCGCCAAGGCCCAGGCCCACTTCCTGGCTGAGCGACACCGGCACGCAGCCCATGCAGCTGAAGCCGTAGAATATCTGACCCATCGGGTGCATGTTCTCGGCCATGGTATCGCCTGCCATGGGTTCCACCACCATGAAGGTGCCATCGGGCTTCATCGCCTCGCGAATGTGGCGCGCGGCACCGACGGGGTCGCCCATGTCGTGCAGGGCATCGAAAATGCAGGCGAAGTCGAAGCCGTCGCCTTCGAAATCGGCGGCCTTGGCGACGTGGAATTCCACGTTCTCCACGCCCTGCTCCTTCGCCCGCTCGCGTGCGGTCTCGATCGAGGGTTCGTGGAAGTCGATGCCGACGAAATGCGACTTGGGATACTGCTTCGCCATCAGGATGGTGGAAGAGCCATAGCCGCAACCGATATCAGCCACCTTGGCGCCTGCTTCCAGCTTGTCGGTCACGCCGTCCAGCGCGGGCAGCCAGCTGGAAATCAGGTTGGCTTCATAGCCGGGACGGAAAAAGCGATCGGTGCCGCAGAACAGGCACTGCGAGTGGTCGGACCACGGGCGACCCTCGCCAGACTTGAACACCTCCACCGCCTTTTCGTGCGTATCGTACTGGGCGACAACGGCCTGGAAAAAGCCCTGCATGCACAGCGGCTGGCCTTCGCGGGTGAAGATCAGCGCGGCTTCGGGCGTCAGCTCGAAGGTCTCCTTCTCGCCATCGAATTCGACATAGCCCGCGGCTGCGACAGAGCCGAGCCACTCGCGCAGGTATTTCGGCTCAAGGCCCGTCTTGGCGGCCAGCTGGTCCAGCGTCATCGGCCCTTCGCCGTCCATCGCCGCCCACACGCCGGCCTGGTCGCCCATGTAGGCCATCATCACGCTGACAGCGCCGGCCACGTGGCCCATGACCTTGCCGGCCATGGCCTCGACCTTGGCGAAATCGATCCCGTCCATGTTCATCGCAAACTCTCCCAAATTGCCTTTGTCCGAAACACTAGCAGCGCGTTCGGGAGAGGGAAGAGCGAAGAGTCAGCGGATACGGCGCGCGAACCAGCCTAGCGCACCCGGCGCGCAAACCAGATCGTGTGTTGCGGGCCCTTGTTGTTGGGGCGTGCGCGCACGGTCTGCACGTCCACGTCCAGCCCGGCATCCTTCAGGCGGCGAGTGAACTTGTGGTCGGGCGCGGCGGACCACACCGCCAGCACGCCACCCACGTTCAGGGCGTCGCGCAGCCTCCCGATCCCCGTGCGGGTGTAGAGCCGCTCGTTCCCCTCGCGCACGATGCCGTCTGGGCCGTTATCGACATCCAGCAGGATCGCATCGTATTTCGGCGTGGTGCCGTCCACGGCATCGTCGACCAGCGCGGCGACATCGGCGATCACCACTTCGCCGCGCGGATCTGCCAGGCAGTCGCCGGTCAGCTCCGCCAGCGGCCCCGTGGCCCAGTCGATGATCTCCTGCACCACTTCGGCAACGATCACGTGGCCGCCCGTATCGGGCAGCGCAGCCAGCGCCGCACGGTAGGTGAAGCCCATGCCGTATCCGCCGATCAGCACGCGGGGGCTGGCCACGTCCAGCCGCTCCAGCGTCAGGCGCGCCAGCTGTTCCTCGCTGAACTGCATGCGCGTGCCCATCAGCTCGTCACGGCCCAGCATGATGATGAAATCGCGCCCGTGGCTGACCAGTGTCAGCGTATCCCCGCCGGGTATGCGCGCGGTGGCGATCTCTTCGCGTGGCAGCATTCGTATCCCCCCATAAGAGAAAGGGCCGCGAGATGATCGCGGCCCTTCCGGTGTAGCTGCAATAGCTGGCTTAGTCGTCCTTCAGGAAGGCGGGCATGTGGTCGTCGCCACCGCCGTTGTCGCCGCCCTTGTTGCCGCCGCGACCGCCACGGTCGCCGCCACGGCCACCGCGACCGCCACCACGGGGACCACGACGATCGCCGCCACGGCCACCCTTGTCACCGCGCGGCTCGCGCGGAGGGCGGGTGTCTTCCAGCTCTTCGCCGGTTTCTTGGTCGACCACGCGCATCGACAGGCGGACCTTGCCGCGGTTGTCGATCTCGAGGACCTTGACCTTCACTTCCTGTCCTTCGGACACGACGTCGGTCGGCTTCTCGACGCGTTCGTTCTTCATTTCGGACACGTGGACGAGGCCGTCCTTGCCACCCATGAAGTTCACGAAGGCACCGAAGTCGACGATGTTCACGACCTTGCCGGTGTAGATCTTGCCCACTTCGGCTTCTTCCACGATGCCTTCGATCCACGCCTTGGCGGCCGCGATCTCGTCGGCATTGGAGGAGGAGATCTTGATCGTGCCTTCGTCGTCGATGTCGACCTTGGCGCCGGTTTCGGCAACGATCTCGCGGATCACCTTGCCGCCCGTGCCGATGACGTCGCGGATCTTCGACTTGTCGATCTGCATCGTCTCGATACGCGGGGCGTGCTTGGAAACCTCGCCACGCGAACCCGACAGCGCCTCGTTCATCTTGGACAGGATGTGGGCACGGCCACCCTTGGCCTGCTCCAGCGCCTGCGCCATGATTTCCTTGGTGATGCCGGCCACCTTGATGTCCATCTGGAGCGAGGTGATACCCTTCTCCGAACCGGCCACCTTGAAGTCCATGTCGCCCAGGTGATCTTCGTCACCCAGGATGTCGGACAGCACGGCGAACTCGTCACCTTCCAGGATCAGGCCCATAGCGATGCCGGAAACCGGGCGTTCGATCGGAACACCGGCGTCCATCATCGACAGGCAGCCGCCGCAAACGGTCGCCATCGAGCTCGAGCCGTTGGACTCGGTAATGTCGGACAGCACGCGGATGGTGTAGGGGAAGTCTTCATGCTTGGGCAGCACCGGGTGCAGCGCGCGCCAGGCCAGCTTGCCGTGGCCCGTCTCGCGCCGACCGGTGAAGCCGAAGCGGCCCACTTCGCCGACCGAGTAGGGCGGGAAGTTGTAGTGCAGCATGAAGTGGTTGTACGAAAGGCCTTCCAGCCCGTCGATCATCTGTTCGGCATCCTTGGTGCCCAGCGTGGTGGTGCAGATTGCCTGCGTTTCACCGCGCGTGAACAGCGAGGAACCGTGGGTGCGCGGCAGCAGGCCGACGATCGCCTCGATCGGGCGAACCTCGTCCAGCTTGCGGCCGTCGATACGCTGGCCGTCCTTCAGGATGGCACCGCGCACGATTTCCGCTTCCAGCTTCTTGGTCAGCTTGATGGCGGTCATCAGCTGCTGGCCGTCGAATTCGTCGCCGGAATAGTGCTCCTTCACGCGATCACGCGCAGCGTTCAGGGCATCCGAGCGGGCCGACTTGTCGGTCAGCTTGTAGGCAGCGGCGATATCGTCGCCGATCATCCCGCGGATATATTCCTTCATCTCGGAATTGTCGTCGCTCGAGGCGAGTTCCCACGGATCCTTGGCGGCCTGTTCGGCCAGATCGATGATCGCGCCGATGACCTTGCGGCTTTCCTCGTGCGCGAACATGACGGCGCCGAGCATTTCCTCTTCGGTCAGTTCCTTGGCTTCGGATTCCACCATCATCACCGCGTCCTGCGTGGCGGCGACGACCAGGTCGAGGCGACCTTCTTCGTCCAGCGCCGTCTGCAGCGACGGGTTCAGTTCGTATTCGCCGTTGCGATAGCCGACGCGCGCGGCACCGATCGGCCCCATGAAGGGCACGCCGGAAATGGTCAGCGCGGCAGAGGCGGCGATCATCGCGACGATATCGGGCTCGGTCTCGCCGTCATACGACAGGACCTGGCAGATCACGTTGATTTCGTTGTAGAAGCCTTCCGGGAAGAGCGGCCGCACGGGGCGGTCGATCAGGCGGGAGGTCAGCGTTTCCTTCTCCGTGGCGCGGCCTTCGCGCTTGAAGAAGCCGCCCGGGATACGGCCCGCGGCGGAAAACTTTTCCTGGTAGTGAACGGTCAGGGGGAAGAAGTCCTGCCCTTCCTTCACGCTCTTGGCGGCGGTCACGGCGCACAGCACCACGGTTTCGCCATAGGTGGCCAGCACAGCGCCGTCGGCCTGACGGGCAACGCGGCCGGTTTCCAGAGTGAGGGTCTTTCCGCCCCACTCCAGCGATACGGTTTTCGTGTCGAACATTGATTATCCTTCTGAACCCGCCCGGCCATATTGCCGCACGGGGCCTACAGTTTCCGGGTGAACCGTCCCGGTCCGGTGTGGGGCCTTGTGTGCCCCCAGGCCCCTTCACCGGATTGTGAAGGATGCCAATTCCAATACGCCGTAAGTATTACGGATCGCAGATAAGCGAAAGGGCGACCCTGGGAGCCGCCCTTTCGAGAAACTCTTACTTACGAAGACCCAGCTTCTGGATCAGCGCGTTGTAGCGATCGAGGTCCTTCTTCTTCAGATAGGCCAGAAGGCTACGACGCTTGTTGACCATCTTCAGCAGGCCACGACGCGAATGGTTATCCTTGTGGTGGTCCTTGAAGTGCTCGGTCAAGTTGCGAATGCGCTCGGTCAGGATGGCGACCTGGACTTCCGGCGAACCGGTGTCACCCTTGTTGGTGGCGTTGTCCTTGATGATCTCGGTCTTCTTTTCGGCGGTAACCGACATAGTACTCATACCTTTCGCGGCATCTTCTAGCAGTTGAACCCCCGCACGACCTTCATCGTGCCCCCGGCAAGTTCCACCAGTGCCACCGGAGTATCCTCCAGCTTGGCAAAGTAGAGCCCGTCGGGTTGGGGCAATCCGGATACGACCCGGCCCTGGCGGGCCGCCTGCGCACTATCCGGATCGAGAGCGAGGGCCGGGATACCGTCCAGCCCCGCCTCCAGCGGCAGGAGGTGGTCTTGAAGTGGCGCGCCCTTACCGATTTCGTTCAGTTTGTCCAGCGAAATCGCCTGAATTTCGCTGAACGGGCCAGCCTTTGTCCGCCTGAGATAGGTAACATGGCCGACAGTTCCAAGGGCATGGGCAATATCGCGCGCCAGGCTGCGGATATAGGTGCCCTTGCTGACGGTGGCGACAAGGGTGACGCTGTCGGCCAGTTCCAGCGGCGCCTGCGGGTCATAGGGATCGGGGCGGCCAAGGGTGGTGGCGAAGGCGGATTCGATACGATCATCTTCGTTGCCGCCAAGCATTTCGAGCGAATGGATCGTCACCCGCCGCGTCTTCAGTTCCACGTCCTCCCCCTTGCGGGCAAGGTCGTAGGCGCGCCGGCCGTCCACCTTCAGCGCCGAATACCTTGGCGGCACCTGGTCGATTTCGCCGGTGAAGTGTTCGCAGATTGCCGCTACCGCCGCGCGCGGCGGGCGGTGGTCGCTGGTGGCCACGACCTCGCCCTCGCTGTCCAGCGTATCGGTCTCCTCCCCGAACTGGATCGTGAACTCGTAGGTCTTGTCGCTATCCAGCATGCGGC
Organism: uncultured Erythrobacter sp.; assembly: GCA_913055155.1. GTDB lineage: Bacteria > Pseudomonadota > Alphaproteobacteria > Sphingomonadales > Sphingomonadaceae > Alteraurantiacibacter. The sequence continues at coordinate 18,901 of CAJXJR010000006.1, forward strand.
CCGAAAGCTTGGTCGCCTCGCCCAAGGCAATCGGCAGCACGCCTTCGGCCAGCGGATCGAGCGTGCCGCCGTGGCCCACCTTCACCTTGCCGTAGCCGGCCTCGCGCAGGTTACGCTTCACCGCGCCCACGGCCTGCGTGGAGCCCAGCCCGCGCGGCTTGTCGAGGATGATCCAGCCATTGGTCTTGGGAGCGTCAGGCATGGCCGGGCCCTAGCCCTGCCTTTGCCGCCCGTAAAGCAAGCTGCGGCCAGGGGTTTTTACGCAGGCGCCGTGCACGAGCGTATTCACCATGCGCGGCTAGACCCCTCGCCCATGAAGCTGATCCTCCACCCCGGCCTGCACAAGACGGGCTCCACCTACCTGCAGCACGTGCTGAACGATAACCACGCCCAGCTTGCCGCCCGCGGCGTGTGGTACCAGCCGCAAGAGGGCTATCCCGCGCACCACCATGCCTGCTGGCAGGTGCTGACAGGCTCGCCCGATCCTCTGGTGGACATGGCACGGCAGGCGCGCGCCGCCGATTGCGACACGCTGCTGTTCTCCTCCGAAGACCTGGAAGGCGCGCTGTACGACGACCGCCCGCTGGCAGCGATCGCCGAGGCCATGCAAGTGGCCGGTATCGACACGGTGGAATGGCACCTTGTCTTGCGTGAACCCGGCGCTGCCTTTGCCAGCCTGTTCGCCCAGTTGCAGCACCACGTCTATGCAGATGCCTTCCAGCTATTCTACGACGTGATGCATCGCGGCTTCATCCACATGACCGAGCCGATGCCCGGCAAGGGCACGCCGTACTGGTATTACGCCTTCGATCACGCGGCAGAGCTGGAACGGCTGGCCGAAAGCACCGAGGCCCCCGTTTTCGCGCACGACTTTGCCGCGCAGGCACCCTTCCCCGGCGCCGGCCTGCTGGGCCATCTGGGCATTCTCGACGCTGTTCATCGACTACCCGGCGAAGCGGCCCGCAACGCCCGCCCCTCATCGGACGAGGTCGTGCAGGGCTTTGCCGCGCGCGTGGAAGAGGCCGTGCCCGACGAGGCGGCGCAGGCGCAGATCGTCGACGGCTTCCTCACCTGCATGCGCAACGGCCTGGAAAGCGTGCCCAGCTACGCCTCGATCATCGGCAAGGCCTATGCGCAAAGCCATGCAGAAGCGCTGAAGGTGTTCGCGCCGGAGGAGCATGCCGTGGCCTAAGGCCCGGCAATCCAGTTCACCACGCCGAAGTATTTGTCCATCGCCCATTCCACCGGCGGCAGCACCACGTTCTCGATGATGTTGGCCTGCGGGAACAGCCAGGGCACCACCAGCAGCAGCGTGAACAGCAGCGGAAAGCCGAACGGGCGCAGCTTGTCATAGGTGCGTGCGGCGGACGGCGGCAGCAGGCCTTCGACGATGTGCGAACCGTCGAACGGCGGGATTGGCAGCAGGTTGAACATGGCCAGGAACACGTTGATGCCGATGAAATAGGTAAACGCCATCAGCATCACGCCGGGTTGGTCGGGGTTTATCGGGCCTGCCAGCGGCGCCATCAGCCCCAGCAGCACGGCCGCCACCAGCGCCAGCGCGAAATTCATTCCCGGCCCGGCTGCCGCCACCGCCATCATCCCGAAACGCGGATTGTTCAGCCGCGCCTTCATCACCGGCACCGGCTTGGCCCAGCCGAACACCGGCAGCCCCGCCAGCGCCAGGCCGCCCGGCACCAGCAGCGTGCCTACCGGATCGACATGGCGCAGCGGGTTGAGCGACAGGCGCCTGCGTTCCTTGGCCGTCGGATCGCCCAGCAGCATGGCGACGTAGCCATGGGCGACTTCGTGAAAAACGATGGCGATAATCAGGCACGGGATCAGGATCAGCGCCAGAAGGATGGTCTCTGTCATTGCTACGCAAGATGGGGACACTGTTCGCGCGGTTAAAGAGGCATGGGCACTGGACCAGGTGCCATGTGCATGACAGTCTGCCCGCAGTCAGGCGGGGATTTCGATGACGGATACAGTAGCAACACCATCACAGACGGGTTTCCTCGGCTGGGTAGAGCGGACCGGCAACCGCCTGCCCGATCCGGTGTTCCTGTTCCTCTGGTTCATCCTCGCGCTGGTGGCGATCTCGGTCGTCGCCGCATGGGCGGGCTGGTCTGCGCCGCACCCGGTGGAGATCGACCCCGCAACCGGAACCTATCGGATCATCGCGGTGGAAAGCCTGCTGTCGAGCGAAAACGTGCGCCGCCTGCTGACCCAGATGCCGCAAACCTTCACCCATTTCCCGCCCCTGGGATACGTGCTGACTGTGATGCTGGGCGCGGGCGTGGCAGAGCGATCGGGCCTGTTCGCCACCGCCATGCGCGCCAGCATGGCCAGGGTGCCGAGATTCTGGCTCACCCCCGCCGTCGCGCTGGTCTCCATGCTGGGCAACCATGCGGCTGACGCTGCCTTCGTGGTGATGATCCCGCTGGCGGGCATCGTCTACCACGCCGCCGGGCGCCACCCGCTGGTGGGCATCGCGGCCAGCTTCGCGGGTGTCTCGGGCGGCTTTTCCGCCAACCTCACGCCGGGCCAGCTCGACGCGCTGCTGCTGGGCATCACCGAGGCCAGCGTGCAGACCGTGTTCGCCGACTGGACCGCCAATATCGCGGGCAACTGGTACTTCATTGCCGCCATGACCGTATTTTACCTGCCGGTGATCTGGTACGTGACCGACAGGATCGTCGAGCCGCGCCTGTCGCCGTACGTTGTCGACGGCCCCGCCGCAGCGGGCGACGAGACGCGCGAACACCAGACCGAGACAACGCCGGAACAGAAGCGCGGCCTGCGCAATGCCGGACTGGTGGTGCTGGCCCTGGTGGCGCTGTGGGCCGTGCTGGTGCTGATGCCGGGTGCGCCGCTGGTCGATCCCGATGCCCCGCCCGAAGGCCGCCTGACGCCGTTCTATCGCAGCCTGCTGCCGTTCTTCCTGCTGGTCTTCCTGCTGCCCGGCCTCGCCTATGGCCGTGCCGCGGGCACGATCAAGAGCCAGCAGGACCTCGTCACCATGATGGCAGAGGCAATGAAGGACATGGGTTATTACATGGTGCTGGCCTTTGCCGCCGCGCACTTCGTGGCCATGTTCGCCTGGTCGAACATGGGGCTGGTGCTGGCGGTGGACGGTGCCGACGCGCTGCGTGCCAGCGGTTTGCCCAGCTGGGCCATGCTGCTGGGCATCCTTGGCTTCGGCGCCATGCTGAACCTGCTGATCGGCTCTGCCAGCGCCAAGTGGGCCGTGCTGGGCCCGGTGATGGTGCCCATGCTGATGCTGCTGGGCCTCTCGCCCGAGATGACCACGGCAGCCTACCGCGTGGGCGATAGCGCCACCAACATCATCACCCCGCTGATGCCCTATTTCCCGCTGGTGCTGGTGTTCTGCCAGCGCTGGCACAAGGGCTTTGGCATCGGCAGCCTGACCGCCACGATGATGCCCTATGCGCTGGGCATCCTTGTCGTGGGTATGGCGCTGACCGTGGGCTGGGTGGTGCTGGACCTGCCGCTGGGCCCGGGCGCAATGGTGACCATCGAACCGCTGGCGGGATGAGCAAGAGCCTGGCGATAGTCTGGTATTCGCGCACCGGCGGCAGCCGCCAGCTGGCCGAGGCCGCGCGCGATGCTGCCCGCGAGGCTGGCGATGTGGCGGTGCGCTTCCTGAAGGCAGAGGAGACGCAGGCGGAAGACCTGCTGTCAGCCGACGGCTACCTGTTCGCCTGCCCGGAAAACCTCGCCGCCATCGCCGGGGTGATGAAGGCCATGTTCGACCGTACCTATTACGAGGTGCTCGGCCAGATCGAAGGCCGCCCCTACGCCGCGATCGTGTGCGCCGGGTCCGATGGCGAGAATGCCAGGCGGCAACTGGAACGCATCTGCACCGGCTGGCGACTGAAGCGCGTGGCGGATACGCCCATCGTCAACGTGGCTGCACAGACGAAAGAGGAAATCCTGGCCGAGAAGGTGATCGAGGAGCGCGATCTGGAGAGTGCGCGCGAACTGGGTGCCACGCTGGCCGCGGGGCTGGAGATGGGGGTCTTCTAGGCCCTACCGATACATCCCCAGCGCCTCGGCAAAGTGCTTGCGGCACAGGGCGGTGTAGCGTTCGTTGCCGCCGATCTCGGTCTGCGCGCCCTCGCCCACGGCTTCGCCGCTTGCGGAGACGCGCAGGTTCATCGTCGCCTTGCGCCCGCAGTGGCACACGGCCTTCAGTTCCTCCAGCGCGTCGGCAATGCCCAGCAGCACGGCAGAGCCGGGGAACAGGTCGCCGCGAAAATCGGTGCGCAGGCCATAGCACAGCACCGGAATGCCGCCCTCGTCGGCAATGCGGGCGCATTGCCACACCTGCATGGCGGTAAGGAACTGCGCCTCGTCGATCAGTACGCAGGCCAGCGGGCTCTCGTGATGCTGCGCGATCACCTCGCGCCACAGGTCCGTACCCGGCGTGAAACGGCGCGCATCGGCAGCCAGGCCGATGCGGCTGGCGATGGGCCGTTGCGCACGGTTATCGATCGCGGCGGTCCACAGCATCGTGTTCATGCCGCGCTCGCGATAATTGAAGTCGGCTTGCAGCAGGGTGGTGGATTTGCCCGCATTCATGCTGGCGTAGTAGAAATAGAGCTTGGCCATGGCGCCATGGCTAAGGCCAAAAGCGTCCTTCCGACAAGCGGGCAGGCCGCCAGGTCCGGTGATTACTCTTCGTCGAGATCGCGCCGCACGCGCGGGTCGTCCAGCAGGCTCTCGATCCGGCTCGCCTCGTCGAAGCTCTCGTCGGCGCGGAATTGCAGCTTGGGCGCGAATTTCAGGCCCAGGCGCTGGGCCACCTCGCGCTGGAAGAACGCGGTGTTGGTCTTCAGCGCCTTGACCACCACATCCTCGTCCTCGCCCAGCAGCGGCTTCACGTAGACCTTGGCGTTACGCAGGTCGGGCGACATGCGCACTTCGGTAACGGCGATGTTGTGCGCGCGCAGGACGTCGTCGTGCGCCTCGCCGCGCGCCAGCAGCTCGGACAGGATATGCCGCACGCGCTCGCCCACCTTGAGCAGGCGGACGGACTGGTCTTCGGGTCTGGAATGGCGGGCCATCAGCCGTCTCCTTCTACCTTGCTCTGCCCCGGCCAGTCGGTGGTCATCGAGGTGGCCGTGGCGCGCGCGCACAGCTTGCCTTCGTGGTCGAACAGTTCGCCTTCGACAAAGGTGATGCACTTGCCCGATTTCACCGCCCGCGCCTTTACCGTGATCGGGTTCATCGACACCGGCCGCAGCAGCGACAGGTTGATATCCAGCGTCAGTTGCAGCTTCCCGCCACTGGCAAGGAACACCGCCGCGCCGAAAGCCTCGTCCAGCGGCCCGGCCAGCAGCCCGCCCTGCACCTGCCCGCGCATGGTGGCGAACTCGGGCGGCGGGGTGAAGGCCATCTCAACGGTGTGCGTTTCCTCGTCATAACCGAGGATGGTGGCCCCAAGGTGCCTGGCAGAGGGCCATTGCAGTACCGGGGGTAATTCGTTTGCCACAAGGATACTCCGTCATTCCGGCGCAGGCCGGAATCCATGGCGCGCCCGCACGCCGGGCCGACCGGCCCCCGGTCGGCACCGACATGGCAATGACCTTTAAAGCGTGCGCTCTTCTTCCTTCACCTCGAACACCTCCAGCTGGTCGCCCGGCTGGATATCGTTGGTGTCCTCCAGCACCACGCCGCATTCCAGGCCAGCGCGGACTTCGTCCACGTCGTCCTTGAAGCGCCGCAGGCTGGCGATCTTGGTGGCCGAAACGATAACGTCGTCGCGGGTAAGGCGCGCGTGCACGCCCTTCTTGATGACGCCTTCTTCCACCAGCAGGCCGGCGGCCTTGTCGCGCTTACCGGCAGGGAACACCTGCTTGACTTCGGCGCGACCGATGACGTTTTCCACCTTGAGCGGGCCAAGCTCGCCCAGCAGTTCCTTGGTGATCTCGTCGGTGAGGTGATAGATCACGTCGTGATACATCATCCGCACGCCGTCGCGCTTCACCAGTTCGCGCGCCTTGGCGTTCGGGCGCACGTTGAAGCCGATGATCGGCGCCTTCGACCCTGCCGCCAGCGTCACGTCGGTCTCGGTAATCGCGCCCACACCGGCGTGCAGCACGCGCACCTTGATGTCGTCGTTCGACAGGTTGTGCAGCGCCGAGGTGATCGCCTCGACAGAACCCTGCACGTCGGCCTTCACCACCACCGGCCATTCGATCACGTTCGACTTGTTGAACATGGTATCGAAGCTGGTCGGCGCCAGCGCGGTGCGCTTTTCCGTCTCGCGCTGCTTGCGGTATTCGGAAACCTCGCGGGCGCGCTGCTCGTTTTCCACCACGGTCAGCTGGTCGCCTGCCGCAGGCACGCCGGACAGGCCCAGCACCTCTACGGGCACGGACGGGCCGGCCTCCTTCACCTGCTTGCCCTGGTCGTTGATCAGCGCACGGACCTTGCCGCTTTCGGTACCCACCACGAAGGTGTCGCCGCGCTTCAGCGTGCCGCGATTGATCAGCACGGTGGCCACCGGGCCGCGGCCCTTGTCCAGCTGTGCTTCCACCACGGTTGCCTCGGCATCGCGATCGGGATTGGCCTTCAGCTCCATCAGTTCGGCCTGCAGGTTGATCTTCTCGATCAGGTCATCAAGGCCTGCGCCGGTCTTGGCGGAAACTTCCGCGTCCAGCACGTCGCCCGACATCTCTTCCACGATCACTTCGTGTTCCAGCAGACGGGTGCGGATCTGGTTTGGATCGGCTTCCGGCTTGTCGCACTTGTTGATCGCCACGATCAGCGGCACGTTCGCCGCCTTGGCGTGATTGATGGCCTCGATCGTCTGCGGCATGATGCCGTCGTCGGCAGCCACCACCAGCACCACGATGTCGGTGACATTGGCACCGCGCGCACGCATTTCGCTGAACGCGGCGTGGCCCGGCGTATCGAGGAAGGTAATCTTCGATCCGTCCTTGGTCTTCACCTGGTAGGCACCGATGTGCTGGGTGATGCCGCCGGCTTCGCCGCGCGTCACGTTGGTCTTGCGCAGCGCATCCAGCAGGCTGGTCTTGCCGTGGTCGACATGGCCCATCACGGCCACGACCGGCGGCCGCGGCTTCAACGTCTCTTCCGGATCGACATCTTCCTCGGTGGAAATGTCGACATCGCTTTCGGAGACCTTCTGGATGTTGTGGCCGAACTGTTCGACCAGCAGCTCTGCCGTATCCTGGTCGATCGTCTGGTTGACGGTCACCATCATGTCGAGGTTGAACAGCTCCTTCACCAGGTCGGCGCCCTTCTCGCCCATGCGTTTGGCCAGTTCGGCCACGGTGATGACTTCGGGCACCACCACGTCGCGCACCTGCTTCTCGCGTGGCTGGTTGGAGCCGCCGCCCTGCGCGCGGCGTTCCTTCTCGCGCGCACGCTTCAGTGCGGCGAGGCTGCGGGCGCGACGGCCCTCGTCCTCGTTCAGCGCGCGGTTTACGGTCAGCTTGCCGGAGCGGCGCTTGTCGCCGCCACCGCCGCCGCTACGTTCCGTGCGACCGCTGGCCTTCTTGTCATCCTTCTTCTTTTCCGGGCGCTTGGGTTCGGGCCGCGCAACCGGGGTGAACTTGCGCGCGGCGGGCGCCTTGGCACCCGGTTCGGCAGCGGCAGGCTCTTCGGCGGGGGCTTCGGCAGCAGCCTTGGCAGCCGCTTCCTCTTCGGCCTTGCGCTGCTTCTCGGCCTCTTCCTCGGCCTTCTTCTTCTCGGCGGCGCGCTTCTTCTCGTCCTCGGCAGCCTTGCGGGCCTGCTCTTCCTCGCGCTTGCGCGCTTCCTCGGCCAGGCGCAGGCGCTCTTCCTCGGCCTCGCGCTGCAGGCGGGCGACGCGTTCCTGCGGGGTCTCGCCGGCAGGGGCGGCCTTCTTCGGCGCAGCCTTCTTGGGCGCGGGCTTCTCGGCCACGGGTTCGGGAGCAGGCTCGGGCGCAGGCGCCGGGGTTGGCGCGGGCTCTTCACCCGGCTTCACGAGCTTGCGACGACGCTTCACCTCGACCGCCACCTTGTTGGTGCGACCGTGGCTGAAGGTCTGCTTGACTTCCCCGGCATCCACTGCCCGCTTCAGTCCAAGCGGTTTGCGGGTGCGCTTCGGGGTTTCGTTCTCTTCGCTCATGTGCTCGTTTCAGTCCTTCAAAATCAATCAGTCACGCCGCCCTGCCGGGCAGCTTCGTTCCGCCACCCGGCGTGTCTACGGTTCAGCCGCCGCGTGTGCGGCCCCCAGAAAGGTCTGCAAGCGCCCCAGCGGAATGGCGACCCGCTGCGCCGATTTCGCATCGGCAAGCGCCAGGTGGACGACATTCTCGCGGCCCAATGCCACAGACAGGGCCTCGCGGTCCAGTGGCAGGCGTTCGCCCTGCAGGCCGGAGCCTTCCTCGTCGAGGCCGACGCGCCAGGCCTGATCCAGCTTGCGGCACCCGTCCTCTTTCGCATCGGCAGCGTGGTAGAGAGCGGCCACCGCTCCCATCCGCGCTTCGTTGGCAATGCGATCGGACCCCAAGATAAGGCGTCCGCTGCGCATTTCGAGGCCCAGTCGTTCCAGCACGGCCTTTTTCAAGGCCGCCTCTGTCCTTGTAGGCAAGTCTTCGGGCACGTTCAGGTCCCCGGTCTTGAAGGCGCGCGACAAGACGCCCTTCAGCTTGCCACTTGCGATGGCCTCGGCCAGTTCGGCCTTCAACACGCCGATCCACGCGCCGCGCCCCGGCGCCTTGGCCAGGGCATCGGGCAGCACGTGGCCTTCGGGAGAGACCGCCAGGCGCACGAGATCGTCGCGTGCCGAGGTCTTGCCCGTCAGCACGCAGCGACGCTCGCTCCCCTTTTCAGGGGAAGCGCCGGCATCGTTTTTAGGCGAACCTAATGTGTCATTGCGAGGATTCCGCATCGGCGGCCTCCTCTGCTACGTCCGAAGCGTCGGCTGCCGGAGCGGCCTCTTCCTCGTCCACCGACGCGGATGCGTCGTCTTCATCTTCGAACCAGTGGGCGCGGGCGGCCATGATGATCTCGTTGCCCTGCTCTTCAGTCAGGCCGAAGGCACCCAGCACACCGCCCTTGTCCTGCTCGCGCTGCGGGCGACGCACCGGCGGGCCATCGGCGTTGTTGCGGCGACGGGGAGCCTCACGCTTCTTGGCGATCAGTTCGTCGGTGGCGAGATCGGCCAGGTCATCGAGATCCTTGATCCCGGCCTTGCCCAGCACCACCAGCATTTCTTCGGTCAGGTGCGGGATTTCGGCCAGGGCATCGTCCACGCCCAGTTCGCGGCGCATTTCGCGATAAGCCGCTTCCTGCCGCTCCAGCGCTTCCTGCGCACGGCTCTGCAGTTCCTCGGCCAGTTCCTCGTCGAAGCCCTCGATGGTGGCGAGCTCTTCCAGCTGCACGTAGGCGACTTCCTCCAGCTCGGCGAAGCCTTCGGCCACCAGCAGCTGCGACAGGGTCTCGTCGACGTCCAGCTCTTCCTCGAACATCTTGGAGCGCGCGGCGAATTCCTTGCTGCGCTTCTCCGAGGCTTCTTCCTCGGTCATGATGTCGATCTGGCTGTCGGTCAGCTGACTGGCAAGGCGCACATTCTGGCCGCGGCGACCGATGGCCAGCGACAGCTGGTCGTCCGGCACGACAACCTCGATGCGGCCTTCGTCCTCGTCCAGCACCACGCGCGAAACGGTGGCCGGCTGGAGGGCGTTCACCACGAAAGTGGCGGTGTCTTCCGACCACGGGATGATGTCGATCTTCTCGCCCTGCAGTTCCTGCACCACCGCCTGCACGCGGCTGCCCTTCATGCCGACACAGGCGCCGACCGGGTCGATGCTGGAATCGTGGCTGATCACGCCGATCTTGGCGCGGCTGCCCGGATCGCGAGCGGCTGCCTTGATCTCGATGATGCCATCGTAGATTTCCGGCACTTCCTGCGCGAACAGCTTGCGCATGAAATCGGGGTGCGCACGCGACAGGAATATCTGCGGCCCGCGGTTGTTGCGCTCCACCTTCATGATGAGGGCACGCACGCGCTCGCCCACGCGGGCGGCTTCGCGCGGGATCTGCTGGTCGCGGCGGATCACCCCTTCGGCACGACCGAGGTTGACGATCACGTGGCCGAATTCGACCGACTTGATGACCCCGGTGATGACTTCGCCGGCACGGTCCTTGAACTCTTCGTACTGGCGCTCACGCTCGGCATCGCGGACCTTCTGGAAGATCACCTGCTTGGCGCTCTGCGCGTCGATGCGGCCAAGGTCGTCCATGGCCGGCAGCGGGTCGACGATGAAGTCGCCCACGGCAGAGCCCGGCTCCAGCTTCTGGGCCTGTTCCAGGTCGACCTGCTTGAAGTAGTCCTCGACTTCCTCGACCACCTCGACCACGCGCCACAGGCGCAGGTCGCCGGTCTGCGGGTCCAGCTTGGCGCGGATGTCGTTTTCCTGGCCGAAACGCGCACGCGCGGCCTTCTGGATCGCTTCTTCCAGCGCTTCGATCACGATCGACTTGTCGATCATCTTCTCCGACGCGACGGCGTTGGCGATCGCAAGCAGTTCAGCCTTGTTGGCAGACATTGGGCTGGCCATCAGTTGTTAGCCTCTTCTTCCTGTTCGAGTTCTTCGATGTCTTCGACGCCGCTCATGTCGAGCGGCTGGGTTGCGGCCATCAGCTTGTCGGTAAAGACCAGCTGTGCCGAGTGTATCTTTTCGAGTGGCACGGCAATGCGCCCTGCCTTGTTATCCTCTATCGTGACCACGTCGCCTTCGATGCCGACCAGTTCGCCCCTGAGGTTGCGATGGCCGTCGATCTTCTCGGCGAGCGCAATCTTGGCTTCGTGCCCGGCCCAGTTGGCATAATCCTTGGGCCGGGTCAGCGGGCGGTCGATGCCGGGGCTGCTGACTTCGAGGTTGTAGGCCCCTTCAACCAGTTCCTCGCCCTGTTCCTCGATCGCATCGATGCGGTCGGAAATACGGCGCGATAGGTCCATGCACTGCTCCACCACCAGCTGGCCGGTGGCGGGATCTTCAGCCATGATCTGCAAGGTGCGCTCGTCACCCGAACCCGTCAGCTTCACGCGCACGAGTTCGAAACCCAGCGCTTTCGCTTCGGGTTCGATCACTTCGGTCAGGCGCGCAATATCGGCCACTGGGTCTCCATCAACTGCACGACATTGCGGACAAAGCGGCTGGGTGCCGGCCCCTTGCGGCGCCAGCCCCTACAGTGTCACGACAATGTCGGGATGGCGGCTATGTAGGCGCAGCCGCCCGAGAAAGCAATACAGGGAAAAGCAATATGCGAAAGCAACGGATGCTGCGCGAACCGGCAGCGGCTTCGGATCAGTTGCGCCCGCGCATGGAAACGCTGGCCGAGGAGCCGGAACCGAAGTCCGACATGCGATTGATCGCAGCATCGCCCCAGCCGCCCCCGCCTGAATCCAGGTCTTCGTCGGCGTAGAATTCGTCCACCGGCTCGCCGAAGCTGCCGATCACGTAGTCTTCCTCTTCGTTCGCACCAGTCGCGTCTCCGCCAGAGGGCGTTTCCTCCACCACGGCCAGGCGCGGCGAACCACCGGCGAAGATCAGTTGCCGCGTGCGGGTGGGCTCTTCGTCTTCGACGTCGATACCCGATAGCCCGAACCAGCCGACCACGGCGATGGCGGCGAAGAATGCCATCGCACTGATGCCGATCGCCCGTTTGCCCTGGCGCGAAGTCGGGCGCCGGAGAGACAACTTGCGAGTGGTGTTCGGGGCAGCTGGCGACATCGGTTCCGGTTTGGCTTGTTCTATTCCCACGCGGTCCGGTGCAGCGGCTTCTGCCCGAAGAGGGCTGAAACCGCCTTACCGGCGGCTAAGGGGTTGTCCTTAACGGGCAGTTCCTAAGCCAGCCTTAATGCCCGGACAGACAGTCACTTCGACTGGCCGATATCGTGCTTCTTCATGGTGTGGCGCAGCTGGTCGTAAGTCAGGCCCAGCGCCTTGGCGGTCTGCCGCTGGTTCCAGCGATTGGCGCCCAGCGCGTGTTCGACGATGGCCTTTTCATGCGCGTCGACCGCAGCGCGCAGGTCGTCCACCTTGTCGATCTGCGGCCGCTGCATCGGCTGGCCGGGAGCGACCTCAGTGGTCGCAGCGGATTCGGCAGGAGGGCTGGCCAGCGGTTTCCACGGCGAATCGAAGGGATCGAACACCACTTCGCCGATGGGATTGTCCCAGTTGTCCCAACGATAGACCGCACGCTCCACCACGTTGCGCAGTTCGCGCACGTTGCCGGGCCACTGATGCTGTTCCATCGCATCGGCCACGTGGCTGGCGAAACCGGGCCATTCCTCCCACCCCAGCTCTGCCGCCATGCGCCGACCGAAATAGTCGGCCAGGACGGGAATATCGCCTTCGCGCACGCGCAGCGGCGGCAGGGTAATGACTTCGAAGCTGAGCCGGTCGAGCAGGTCGGCGCGAAAGGTACCCTCTTCCGCTCGGCGCGGCAGGTCTTCGTTGGTGGCCGCCACGATACGCACGTCCACCCGCGTGGGACGACTGGCACCGATCCGCGTCACCTCGCCGTATTCCACCGCGCGCAGCAGCCTTTCCTGCGCGCCCATCGACAAGGTGCCCAGTTCGTCGAGAAATAGCGTACCCCGGTCGGCTTCCTCGAACCGCCCCTCGCGCGCTCTGGTAGCGCCGGTGAAGGCACCCTGCTCGTGGCCGAACAGTTCGGCCTCGATCAGCGTTTCGGGCAGAGCGGCGCAGTTCATGGTGACCAGCGGCTCTTCCCAGCGGTCTGACAGGCGGTGCAGGCGTTCGGCGATCAGCTCCTTGCCGGTGCCGCGTTCGCCGATTACCAGAACCGGGCGCGCCATTGGGGCAGCCCGGCTGGCCCGTTCCACCGCGTCGAGAAAGGCGCCGGACTGGCCGATGAACTGGTTTTCGCGTTCCATCGCCAAGACATAGTGCTTTTTACCAAGTCTTGGCAATAGGCGCCAACAACTTGTCTCCAACCCACCGCAAAAATCGCAGAAATCCGCCAATCCCGCGGTTTGGCACGCCTGTTGCTATTAATGGGGCAGAAAGGGTTCATGGAGACAGACCAATGTTCAATCGCCGCTTCCTCAACAGCCAATTGGGCCAGGCAGCCCTGGTCAGCATTGCCGCGATGATCACCTTCACGGTGTTTTCGGGCATGCAGCCGGCTGTTGATACGCCCGCCATGCTGGTAGGCTTGCCGACGGTAGAGCTGGCGTGACCAACGAAAACCGCAACCCTTTGGCGCCGCTGGCGAACGGGGCGACCCGGATCGGCTCTCGACTCGACAAGGAGATCGAGCGCATCCGGACCAGCCCGACGCCAACCGGCAACTCGCTCAATATCGGAGGACCCTTGATGGGCATTTTCTCTCGTACCCGTGATATCATCGCCGCCAACTTCAACGAACTTCTCGACCAGGCAGACGACCCGTCGAAGATGATCCGCATGATCATCCTCGAAATGGAGGAAACGCTGGTGGAAGTCCGGGCGAGCGCCGCGCGTACGATTGCCGACCAGAAGGAAATGTATCGCCACTCGGTAAAGCTGGAGCGGCTGCAGGCCGACTGGGCGGAGAAGGCCCAGCTGGCGCTGAGCAAGGACCGCGAGGACCTGGCCCGCGCCGCGCTGATCGAAAAGCGCAAGGCCGCCGACACCTGCGACCAGCTGACGCAGGAGATTGCCGTGCTGGACGACGCGCTGCGCGCTTATGAGCAGGACATTGCCAAGCTGCAGAACCGCCTGCGCGAGGCCCGCAGCCGGCAGAGCCAGATCTCGGCCCGCCTCGAAAGCGCGGAGAACCGCGTGAAGTTGCGCAGCCTGATGACCAGCGACCGGGTGGACGAGGCGCACGCCCGTTTCGACCAGCTGGAACGCCGGGTCGACTACGCCGAAGGCCGCGCCGATGCCCTGGGCATCGGCCAGGACAAGGCATCGCTCGCTGACGAATTCGCTGCCCTCGAAGGCGGCGACAAGGTGAGCGAGGAACTGGAGGAAATGAAGCGCGCGCTTGGCATGAGCAGCAGCGCCAAGAAGGACGAAGGGGAATAAGACGTGGAAGAACTGATCATCATTCCGGCCATTTTCATCGGCCTGCCTTGGATCGTCCTTCACTATATCACCAAGTGGAAGACCGCCGCGACGATCACCACCGATGACGAGGCGCTGCTGGAGGAACTCTACCAGCTGGCCAAGCGGCTGGACGAACGCATGGACACGGTCGAGCGCCTCGTCGCCTCCGACAATCCGGACTTCGAGCCCGCCCGCATCCAGCACGACAAGGCCATCGACAACGTACCGCTGCGCGAGCTGGAGGAACTGCTCGCCGAGAAGAAGGGAGACAAGGCATGAATACCCCCCGCACGACGCTTTACCGTGACAAGGTGAATGGCAAGCTGCTGGGCGTCTGTGCCGGCATTGCCGACTACACCGGCGTGAACGCCCTGTGGGTCCGGCTTGGCATGATCATCCTGACGATCTCGCTCGGCTGGCCGATCCTCGCCTATATCCTTGCCGGCTTCCTGCTGAGCAAGAAGCCGCCGCACCTCTACACCTCGCCCGAGGAAACGCAGTACTGGCAAGGCGTGCGGCAGAGCCCGAAACGCACGGCGCGCGAAATCCGGGCCCGGATGAAGGACATCGACCGCCGCCTGGCCGAAGTGGAAACCTTCTACGTTTCTGCCAACCCGCGCCTGTCGCAGGAAATCGAGAACCTGCGCTGAGGGGCGCAGCAACCAACCAGGGGGACACACCGTGCCAGCAGAACTGATCCCGATCGTCGCCATCATCTTTGGCTGCATGATCCCGATCACCGCGATCTGGGCCAAGCACAAGCAGAAGGTGGCGGAAATGCAGGTGGACGCCACCGCCGCGAACACCGCCGAACGCGCCGCGCAATACGCCAGCCAGGTGCAGGCGCTGGAAGACCGGGTGCGGGTGCTGGAACGCATCGTCACGGACAAGGGCTATGACGTCGCCACCCAGATCGAGGCCTTGCGCGACCAGCGCAGCGTCGACGAAGGCAGCGGCGTGCCGCTGGATGTCGCGAAGAAGGAGAACGCCTGATGGACTTTGGCAGCCCCGAATTCGTGATCGCCATCGTCGCCCTTTCAATGGGTGCCTGGATCATCAACACCTGGCTGCGCGTGAAGCACGGCTATCCACTGGATGACGGCGCTGGGAACGTGATCGAACGCAGCGACACCGGCGAGAACAAGCGCCTGCGTGAACAGAACCAGCAGTTGCGCGACGTGATGGAACGCATGGAGGACCGCATGGTGGTGCTGGAACGCATCGTCACCGACAAGGGCTACACCGTGGCCGAGGAAATCGAGGCGCTGCGCGACAGGCCCGCCCGCAACACCCGCGACACCGGCGTGCCGCTGGAAATCGGCAGGAAGGAGAACGTGTGATGGACATCTCGCAGATTCCCGTCGCCCTGGTCGCCATCCCGTCGGCCGTGATCGGCATCGGCTGGGTCGCCAACACCTGGATCCGCGTGAAGCACGGCTATCCGCTGGAAAACAGCTGGGGCAAGGCCGTCTATCCCAAGAACGACCAGGCGGCAGAACGCGTGAAACTGCTGACGCAGGAAAACGCCGCGCTGCAGGCCGAACTCGGCTCGCTCAAGGATCGCCTCGCCAATGTCGAACGCATCGTGACCGACAGCGGTTATCACCTGACGCGCGAGATCGAGAGCCTGCGCGGCGACAGGAAGGACGCCAACTGATGGACTTTGAGCTTCTCCTGATCTTCATGTTCGTGCTGACGCTGGTGGGAGTCGGCCTGACCTTCGTCCTGACCATCCATCGCCGCGTCACCGCACACGCAGAACGCAAGCTGGAACTGAAGGCGCGCATTGCCGAAGCCCAGCGTGGCAAGAGCGATCAGCGCAATCACGCCTACCAGCACCTGGAAGACCGCATGCGTGTGCTCGAACGCATCGTCACCGATCCCGGCGCCGACCTGTCGCGCCAGATCGAAGGCCTTCGTCACGATCACGCCGCGCGGGAGTGGACCGCATGATGAGCATGTGGAGCGCCATTGTCCTGATAGTGCTCATCGTCGCGGTGGGCCAGTTCGTGCGCCACCGCAACGAGGCGGGCTTTCGCCAGGGCGACCGCGAGGGCCAGAGCCAGCGTGAAGTCGAACTGGAACGGGAAGTCGAACAGCTGCGCGAACGCGTGAAAGTGCTGGAACGTATCGCCACGGATCCGGCCCGCCGGACGGCAGAAGAAATCGAGAAACTGCGCGACGAGTAATCGTCGAGAGCCTGCAGGGAGGACCAAATGACGCAAATCGACCTGTTGATCGCTGCCAGCAGCCTGCTTGCACTGGCAATGCTTACCGCCTCGGCCCTGATGGGCTGGAACAGCTGGCTGGCCTACAAGAACCGCGAGCTCGACATGAACCGCACCCCGCGCGAACCGGAAGGCGGATCGCGCGAAGGCATGGCCCGCATCGAGATCGCCGACCTGAAGGAACGCATCCGCAAGCTGGAAGCCATCGCAAACGGGGTGGACCTCTGACGCGCAGCCACTAGATGGCATGCCATGCGCACTCTCGAAGACATCCAGGAGGAATACGAATTCCTCGAAGGCGATGAACGCTATCGCCTGCTGATCGAACTGGGGCGGGAGCTGGACGAGATGCCCGCCGCCTTGAAAACCGACGCAACGCTCGTGCGCGGCTGCTCGGCGCAGGTATGGGTCTACCCCACGGGCGAGGCGGACAAGCTGCATTTCCTGGCTGACAGCAACGCCGCGATTACCAAGGGTATCGTCGCGCTGGTGATCTCTGCCGTGCAGGACAAGCCCGCGAGCGAGGTAGCGGAGATGGACATTACCGCTGCCCTTGCCCCGTTCGACCTCAGGAACCAGCTGTCCTCCAACCGCACGCAAGGCGTGCCCAACATGATCGCGCTGGTGCAGCAACACGCCGCGCGGATCGCGCAGGGCTGACATGGCTCGCCCGCTATGGATGGCGGCGGGCGTGGTGCTTTTCATCCTTGGCTGGATCGGCATGGTGATGCCGATGATGCCCGGCTTCGTGTTCCTGCTGGGCGCGCTGTTCTGTTTCGCGCGCGGCAACCCCGCCTGGGAGACGCGGCTGCTCGATCATCCCACCTATGGCCCGGCCCTGCGCGACTGGCGCGCACACCGCCGCATCGCGCGAAAGAGCAAGTATGCCGCCCTTGCCTTCATGGCGCTGGCCGGGCTCCTCTCGGCGGTCTTCGTCGGCTATCCGGTGGCGATCGTGCCGATCAGCGCGATGGCGCTGGTCGCCGCATGGATCTGGACAAGGCCCGAATAGCCCCCGGTTACAAGGGTGATTGAGGCACGCCATTTCATTTGCCATGCACTGTACGGGCAAGGATGGAAGGGTGACGATGCAGCAGCACGAATTGCGCCGGCAGGTGGTATCGGAAATGCACCTGCGTCGCTGGCCGATGCTTTCGGTGCCAGGCCACGTGCGGCAGTGGGTGCTGATCGTCGACCCGGAAGATCGCGATGCCGAGGCCGCGATTCTCGACGAACGCTGTCCTGCCGTCGCCTCGCTGCCGCGCCCGCCGCACCGCTACGGCTATGTCGTGCCCGGCGTGCATTTCGCCTGGGAACGGCATAGCGAAGGCAGTTCCATCGCGCTGTTCGCCGATGGCGAGACGAAGGCGCTGGACGAGGCCGTGGCCTGGGTGGAGCAACTGCCCGGCCGCGTGGTGCGCGCCACCAGCCTGCGCTTGGTGCAGGACGACGCCGCTGCCGAGGCGCTGTTGCCGGAAATGCAGTTCGACCCCAGCGAAACGATTTCCTGCCTGCTGGCCGGTAAGGCGCGCATGTGGGCGGATTTCCGCCTGAAGGACGATGGCTTTGGCCACATCGTGGTGGCCGCCAACGGGCTCAACCTTGCCGACTTTACGCGGCTGGTGCAGCGGCTGCAGGACCTTGGCAACTATCGCAACAAGGCGCTGCTGGGCCTGCCGGTGGCGCAGGAGGCCTGGCCCAAGCTGGACGAGGCGGAACAGCGCCTGACCGACCTGGCCAACCGCGTGGCCGGCGCGGAAGAGACAGACGACGTGCTGATGGGCGAGCTTTCCGCGCTCTCGCTCGACCTTACCGCCATCACCACGGCCATGGGCTATCGCATGAGCGCCACCAGCGCCTATGGCCAGCTGGTGCGCGAACGGCTGGAGGAACTGCGCGTGACGCCCATCGAGGGCTATGCTTCGCTGGTCGCCTTCACCCAGCGCCGCTTCCTGCCCGCGCTGCGAACCTGCACCTCCGTGACAGAGCGCGAACGGCAGCTGTCAGAGCGCGCCGGGCGCCTGACCAGCCTGCTGCGCGCGCGGATCGAGACGCGGATCGAGAACCAGAACGCCAAACTGCTGCGCTCGATGGATCGCAGCAGCCGCATGCAGTTACGGCTGCAACAGCTGGTGGAAGGCCTGTCTGTGGTAGCCCTGAGCTATTACCTGATCGGCCTGTTGGGCTACGCGCTGAAAGGCAGCGCGCACGTGTGGCCGGGGCTGGATGCGGAACTGGTGCTGGGGCTGCTGGTGGTGCCGGTGGTGGCGCTGGTCTGGCTGGGCGTACACACGGCCAAGAAGAAACTGCTGGGCCCGTCGAACTGACGGATCGGGTCAGGCTCCGGCGCTGTCGCGCACCTTGGCAATGCCCGCTTCGCGCTGGCGCCGCAGTTCCGCTTTCAGCTTTGCCGGATCGCGCGCCCAGACGAAGCCGAAACTGACTCCGCCTTCCTTGCCGATGGTGGCATGGTGCAGCTTGTGCGCCTGCACCAGCCGCTTGGCATAGCCGCGCTTGGGCACCCATTTGAAATACCGCTGGTGAACAAGGCCATCGTGCACCAG
This sequence comes from uncultured Erythrobacter sp., assembly GCA_913055155.1. Classification (GTDB taxonomy): domain Bacteria; phylum Pseudomonadota; class Alphaproteobacteria; order Sphingomonadales; family Sphingomonadaceae; genus Alteraurantiacibacter. Next base: position 37,774 of record CAJXJR010000006.1, read on the forward strand.
CGTGTAGATGATGCCGTAGCCAAGGATGCCAAGACCGATCCACGTGCCCGGCCACCATGCGTTCTCGCCCATCACCAGCGGGCTGCCGATGGCAAACATCGAAATGCTCATCGCCGCACCAACCACGGCGTAGAGGTCGTTCTTCTCAAGCGTGTTGTCGTGCGGTTCGTGATGGTCGCGGTGCCAGCCCCAGCCCCATCCGTGCATGATGTACTTGTGACTGGCCCACGCCACCCATTCCATCGCGGCGATGGTGGCGATCACGATCAGGATGGGGGCAACAATATCCATGAACTCGATATAGGCGCTTCGCCGCGCTGCCGCAAAGGCGCTTATTCCGGAATGTGCGGCGTCTGCTTCCTGGGCAGGCCGAAACAGCGTTCGGCCACTTCGCGGTCGATGCGTGCCGGGCGCAGGGTTTCGCTGTCGATGCAGCACCACATGCTCTGCACTTCGGCCAGCACCTCTTCCCCGCGGCGAATCACCGTGTTGTAGAAACTGCGCGCGCCGGCGATCTTTTCCAGCACGGTCTCGGCAATCACCTCGTCATCCAGGAAGGCCGGGCGGCGATAGGTGATCTCGTGCTTCAGCGCGACCCAGGCCTTGCTCGCCACTTCCTCTGCCGGGGCGAGTTTCTGCCAGTGTTGCAGCACCACGTCCTGCACCCAGTTGAGGTAGCGCGAATTGTTCACGTGGCCCATGAAATCGATATCGTCGGGCAGGATGCGAATGGGAATCGAAAACGGTTTAGCTGACATATGTGTAAATTAGCGTGCCTTGCCCCGGTTTCCAAGACACCATCGCAGGCTTTTTGCGTATCGCTTGGCGTATCTGCTCTCGCACGCTAATGGGCGCGCCATGTCCAGCAAGCCACGCACCCTTTACGAGAAGATTTTCGACGCCCACGTGATCGAACGGCGCGACGACGGCACCTGCCTGGTGTTTATCGACCGCCACCTCGTGCACGAAGTCACCAGCCCGCAGGCGTTCGAAGCGCTGCGCATGAAGGGTCGCAAGGTTCGCCATCCCGAACTGACGCTGGCCGTGCCCGATCACAACCTGCCCACCACAGCGCGCGTGGATGAAGACGGCAACCGCATTCCCATCGCCGACAAGGAAAGCCGCGACCAGCTGGCCGCGCTGGAGCGCAACGCTCCCGAATTCGGCGTGCGCTATTTCGATGCGACCGCCAGCCAGCAAGGCATCGTCCACGTGGTCGGCCCGGAACAGGGCTTCTCGCTGCCCGGCACCACCATCGTCTGCGGCGACAGCCACACCGCTTGCCACGGTGGCCTTGGCGCATGGGCCTTTGGCATCGGCACCAGCGAGGTAGAGCATGTGCTGGCCACGCAGACGCTGCTGCTGCGCCCGTCGAAAACGATGGAAGTCCGCGTCGAGGGCGACCTTGCACCGGGCGTGACGCCCAAGGACCTGATCATGCACATCATCGGCGTGATCGGCACGGCCGGCGGCACCGGGCACGTGATTGAATACCGCGGCAAGGTGTTCGAGGAGATGAGCATCGAAGGCCGCCTGACGGTGTGCAACATGAGCATCGAGGGCGGCGCGCGCGGCGGCCTGATCGCGCCTGACCAGAAGACCTTCGACTACATCAAGGGCCGCCCCTTCGCGCCGAAGGACGGCGAGTGGGATGCAGCCGTCGCCTACTGGAAAACGCTTTACAGCGATCCCGATGCCGTATTCGACCAGAGCGTGGTGATCGACGCTGCCGAGGTCGAGCCCTCCGTCACCTGGGGCACCAGCCCGGAAGACGTGGTGCCCATTGGCGGCGTAGTGCCCGATCCGGCAAGCTTTGCCGATCCGTCGAAGCAGGAAGCCGCCCGTGCCAGCCTGGAATACATGGATCTCGCCCCCGGCACCCCGATGACGGAAGTGGAAGTGCAGAACGTGTTCATTGGCAGCTGCACCAACAGCCGTATCGAAGACCTGCGCGCCGCCGCCGAGGTGCTGCGCGGACGCAAGAAGCACGCCAACATCAAATGGGGCATCGTGGTGCCCGGCTCCGGCCTGGTGAAATTGCAGGCCGAGGCAGAAGGGCTGGACAAGGTGTTCATCGACGCCGGGCTGGAGTGGCGCGAGCCGGGTTGTTCGGCCTGCCTCGGCATGAACCCCGACAAGGTGCCCGCTGGCGAACGCAGCGCATCGACCAGCAACCGCAACTTCGTCGGTCGCCAGGGTCCCGGCGCACGCACGCACCTGGTCTCCCCCGCCATGGCCGCCGCTGCCGCCGTCACCGGGCGGCTGACCGACGTGCGCGAACTGACGCGTGAGCCTGCGTAAGCAGTCCTTCGCGCCGGCCGTCCGCCCCGATACGCGCCTGCTGATCCTCGGCAGCCTGCCGGGCGAAAGCTCGCTGGCGGCGGGGCAATACTACGCCCACCCGCGCAACCTGTTCTGGCGGTTGATGGAAGGCGTGATCGATGCCGAGCTGGTATCGCGCGAATACCCGGACCGGCTGGCAACGCTGCTGGCGCACAAGGTGGGCCTGTGGGATTCGGTCCAGTCGGCTACGCGCAAGGGCAGTCTCGATGCCGACATGCGCGATATCGAGGCGACCGACCTGGCCGCGCTGGCTGCCCGGCTGCCCGATCTGGTCGCGGTCGCCTTCAACGGCCGCGCATCGGAGAAGGCGGGCCGCCCGCAACTGGCCGATTCCGCGCTGACGCTGGTTGCCCTGCCCTCCTCCAGCCCCGCCCATGCGTCCATGGGTTTTGCCGAGAAAGCACGGCAGTGGGCAAAATTGCGCGAATTCTTGCGCTGAACCTTGCAACCCTTGCCGCCCGGGAGCATTTGAACCGACATGACCGACAAGATCCCCAAGAAAGCCGCCATCGCCGCCGGTGCCATCGGTTCCGCCGCGATTGCCGCCGCGCTGCTCTATGCCAATCGCCGCAAGAAAATGGCTGACGAACCGCAGCAGCTGCCGCCCATTCCCAGTGGCGAAAAGCCGGAAACCGACTGATGGCAAAGGTCTCTACGGTTGAAGGCCGCGCGATCCCCTATGGCCGCAAGAACATCGATACCGACCTCATCATCCCGGCGCACTGGCTGAAGACGGTCAGCCGCGAAGGACTGGGCCAGGGCGCGTTCGAGGCCGTGCGGGCGGACAATCCGGACAACGTGTTCGACCAGCCGCAGTTTGCTGGCGCCCCGATCCTGGTGGCGGGCGACAATTTCGGCTGCGGCTCCAGCCGCGAACATGCCGCCTGGGCGCTGCTCGACATGGGTATCCGCGCGGTGGTCGCGCCGAGTTTCTCTGACATTTTCGCCGGCAACGCCTTCAAGAACGGCATCCTCACCGTGGCCCTGCCGCAGGAGGCCGTTGATCGCCTGCTGGAAGTGGCGCAGACCGATCCGATCACCATCGACCTGGAAGCGCAGAGCGTGACCACGCCGTTCCAGGATCGCTTTACCTTTGAAATCGATCCCTTCCGCAAGCATTGCCTTGTCGAAGGCCTCGACGAAGTGGGCCTTACCCTCACCCGCGAGGACGCGATTTCCCGTTACGAAAACCGTCTGGCCGCAGACAAGCCCTGGCTGGCGCGCGGAACGGGTGTTGCGGCCTGATCTGCTTTTCCGGGCACCCCGCACTTGGCGAAGGATTGCATTGTTTTGCGCCGAGGCTATCGAAATTGAAAAACAACCCTTCGACAAGCTCAGGGTGAGCGGTATCTTGGGGTAAACCGAATCCGAAAGGTAAGTGATGACCGATTTCAAGGACCGCGAACGCGCCGAAGAAGCAAAGTTCGCGATGGATGAAGAGACCGCCTTCAAGATCGCGGCCCGCCGCAACCGCCTGGTTGGCGAATGGGCAGCCGAGCTGATGAAGCTGACGCCCGAGGAAACCGACGCCTACAAGAAGGCCGTGGTGCAGGCCGATTTCGAGGAAGCGGGCGACGAGGACGTGATCCGCAAGGTGCTGGGCGACCTGGTGCAGGCCGGCTGTGATGTCGACGAAGCCAAGGTGCGCGCCATACTGGAAGAAAAGGCCGTCGAGGCCAAGCGCCAGTTCATGAGCGAGTCCTGAGGGCTGTACAGGGGTTAGACAAATGCCGATGCCCGCCGCTGAAATCGAAGCCCTCATCAAGGCCGCCATCCCCGATGCGACCGTCGAGATGCAGGCGCTGGCCGACGATAACGACCACTGGCTGGCGCGGGTGACCTCGAAGGAATTCGAGGGCAAGAACCGCGTGCAGCAGCACAAACTGGTGTTCGCCGCGCTGGGTGAACGCATGGGCGGCGAACTTCACGCCTTGCAACTCCACACCAGCGTTCCCAACTGACGCCTAGCAATTAATTTCCGGTGGGACACATGAGCGATACCAACGAACGCATTTCCAAGATTGTCGGCGACAACGACGTAGTCCTTTTCATGAAGGGCACGCCGCTCTTCCCGCAGTGCGGTTTCTCCAACCGTGCGGTGGCCATCCTCGACCATTGCAATGTCGCTTTCGAAAGCGTCGACGTTCTGCAGGACATGGAAATCCGCCAGGGCATCAAGAGCTATTCCGACTGGCCCACCATCCCCCAGCTCTACGTTAAGGGCGAATTCGTGGGCGGCAGCGACATCATGATGGAAATGTTCGAAGCCGGTGAGCTGCAGCAGCTTATGGATGAAAAGCAGGTCGCCAAGGCGAGCTGATCCCTTCCCGCCCCCATTTCCGAAACACTCCAACGGACCGCCATGGGCGGTCCGTTTTCGTTCAGCTAGCCATGGCTAGAGGCGTAGGACCGCCTGCTGGAGTACCGATGATCCGACCTTTCTTGACCGCCTGCCTTTTGCTTGCCGCGCCCACGGCGGTGCTGGCGCAGGATGACCAGTCCGACACGATGGCCGAGCGCATCGAAGGCGCACATTCGGCGCAGGAAACCGCCCGCGTGATGGGTGAAGTGCTTGCCGCCAATGCCATGGCGCAGCGCCAGTATGCCGGCATGGTGCCAGGCGCGCTGGCCGGCGTGTTTCGCGGTGCGGTGTCGATGCCGGGAGACGAGCCGGGCCTTTGGCTCACCACCATCGTCGGCCAGCCCGGCGGCACGGACGATGCCCCGCTGGTGGCGCTGGCAGACTACGAGATAGCCGATGGCGCGATCCGGGCCGAGACGATCTATCCCTCCAGCCGCAGAGAACCGCTGGAAGGCGACCTGCTGGCGATGGCGCGCGCGCAGATCGTCGCCCCGCGCGCGGTAATCGCGTCTCCCACCGCCAGCTTCTGCCTCGATGGGGAGGAGATGTCCGAAGGCGACGACACCTCCGTCACCTTTCTTACCGTGGCCCTGCCCCCCAGCGAGAATGCGGCCTTCGACACCTACGTGCTGAACGGCCCGTTCGAAGGCGCCTCCATCCCGCTGGGCAAGCACTACCGCGTGCATTTCGACGAATTCGGCCAGGTCGGGCAGCCCGAAATGGTGACGAACACCTGTGAAGTGGTGACCTGGGACCAGGACGATCCCGACCTCGCCTCGCGCATCTATGTTACCGAGCACGATGGCGGAGACTGGCCCAACGCGGTGCAGGCCTTCATCTCCGCGCAATTGCCGCTGAACATGGGCGTGGTGACCGGCGACATTCTCTGGCCCATGGCAGGCGGCATGATCGCCGCGCCCGTGCCCGCTTCCGAGGCAGGGCTCTAGCGACAATGTGCAACCTCTATCGCATGTCGAAATCGCAGGACGAGGTGGCGCATTTCTTCGATACCGTGGCGCGCGACCTGGCGACGGCACCCGGCGGCAATGCGCCCGAACTGGTCTATCCCGGCTATCCCGGCATGGTCCTGGCCGAAGGGCGACTGACGCAGATGACCTGGGGCTTTCCGCTCGCTCGCAAGGGCGCGAAGGGCCAGCCGCTGAAACCCAAGCCGGTCAACAACGCGCGGACGGACAAGCTATCCAGCCCGTTCTGGTCCGCCAGTTTCCGCAAGCGGCGCTGCCTGATCCCGGTCTCCGACTTTGCCGAGGCCGAAGGGCCTAAAGGCGGCAAGACCCGCACCTGGTTTGCCCTTCCCGATAGCGAGCTGATGGCGATCGCCGGGTTCTGGCGTGACAGTGCCGAGTTCGGCGAGGCCTATACGATGGTGATGACCGATGCGAACGCGCAGATGGTGCCGGTGCACGACCGGATGCCGGTGATCCTTGCACCGGGCGACTGGGAGCAATGGATGCACGGCTCTCCCGACGAAGCGATCCGGCTGTGTCGCCCCTACGGCGGTGACATGCAGCTGACGCGCACGGACGAACCCTGGGCAGGCCGGCGCTAGGTTTCGGGCGATTTTCGGGAAAGGTCTTCGGGGAGGCGGGACCGGGAGACTTGGTTGAGGACCATATGGATCGGCCCCGCCTCGTTCGAAGAACTCTTGGGTACGCCAATACTACTGCACGCCCCGTGCCAGTTTTGCGGATCGGCGGATTCCTGCGCGACACGATGGTTGGTGAAAAGTAAACGCCGCTGCCCCCTGTCAAGAATCCCGACAGCGCGTAGCCGGTTTCCCCCCCTCACCGCACCCGAGGCCCGCTCTGGCCAATTTCACGGACACTTACCCGATGCCATTCGTCTCTCCTGCGAAACGAAAATTTTGCAAGGAAAACCGCACCATGGGTACGATCACCACCGTCAATCCGGCCACTGGAAAGAATATCGAAAGCCACGAAGAACTCGGTCGCAAGGCCGCCATGGCCAGGGTCGATGCCTGTCACGAGGCCTTCACCGCGTGGAAGCTGAAATCCGCCGAAGAGCGCGCCAAGATCATCAAGGGGCTTGGCCAGGCGCTGCGCGAGAACAAGGAAGAGCTGGCGCGACTGATGACCGACGAAGTCGGCAAGCTGATCGGCGACAGCCGCGACGAAGTCGATCTGTGCGCCGCCATCTGCGATTATACCGCCGAGTGCGGCCCCGCCGAACTCGCCCCCGAACCGCGCGATCCGGCCAATACCGGGCGCGGCATCGTTACCTACCAGCCGATCGGCGTCATCTATGGCATCCAGCCGTGGAACTTCCCCGCCTACCAGGTGATCCGCTATGCCATCGCCAACCTGATGGCGGGCAACGGCGTGCTGTTGAAGCATGCCTCCAACTGCACCGGCAGCGGGCTGCTGATCGAGCGGATCTTTCGCGAGGGCGGCCTGCCGCAGGACCTGTTCACCGTGCTGGTGATCGATCACGAGGTATCCGATGCAATCATCGAACACGAAAAGGTGCGCGGCGTAACGCTGACCGGGTCCGATACCGCCGGCAAGCACGTGGCCGAAGCCGCGGGCAAGGTGCTCAAGCCCACCGTCCTCGAACTGGGGTCGAACGATGCGTACCTCGTGCTGGACGACGCCGACCTCGACACCGCGGTGGAGGTTTGCACCCAAGCGCGGCTGTACAACAACGGGGAGACCTGCATCAACGGCAAGCGCTTCATCGTTACCGAGAAAGTCTACGACGCGTTCGTCGAGAAGTTCGTCGCCCGCTTCAAAGCGGTAACAACCGGCGACCCGACCGACGACGCCACCGACCTTGGCCCGATGGCGCGCGACGACCTGCGCGAAACCGTGCACGAGCAGGTGGAAAAGAGCGTCGCCAAGGGCGCGAAGGTGCGCTGCGGCGGGGAAATTCCCGATGGCGCCGGCGCCTTCTATCCCGCAACCGTGCTGACCGATGTCGAACCCGGCCAGCCTGGCTACGATGACGAAATCTTCGGACCCGTCGCCTCCGTCATCAAGGCGCAGGACGACGACGACGCGCTGCGCCTGGCAAACGACAGCCGCTATGGCCTTGGCGGCGGCATCCTGTCGCAGGACGAAGACCGCGCGATCGACCTTGCCGCGCGGCATTTCGACACCGGAATGGTGTTCATCAACGTCTACGGCGTGGCTGACCCTTCGATGCCGTTCGGCGGGGTAAAGAACTCGGGCTACGGCCGCGAACACGGTGGCTTCGGCATGCGCGAATTCACCAATGCCAAGAGCATCTTCGTCGGCAGTAGCTGATTTGCCTACCGCTCGTACCTGCGTGGTGGGGAGCCGCGCCAGGTACGGCGCGGTCGGAAGCGAGGACAGGATGGCGCGCCCAGCAGGAGTCGAACCTGCGGCCTCAGGATTAGAAGTCCCGTGCTCTATCCAGCTGAGCTATGGGCGCGTTGCAAGCGCAGATAGCGATCTTTGCGGCAAGCGCAAATGCCGCTAGCACAGTGGCATGGCCACCGACCCCCGGAAAATAGATGGCGCGGAACTGGCGCATACGCATTTCCGCCTGTTTCCCTACGTGATGGCGGCCTTCGTCGCGATCCTGCTGCTCAGCAACATTATCGGCGCATCGAAGCCCAGCTACGTCACCCTGCCCGGTATCGGCCAGTGGTCGTTCGGCGCGGGCGTGCTGTTCTTCCCCATCAGCTACATCATCGGCGACGTGCTGACCGAGGTATACGGCTATGCCAATGCGCGCCGGGTGATCTGGACGGGGTTTGCCGCGCTGGTGTTCATGGCCTTCATGGCGTGGGTGGTGGTGGCGCTGCCGCCAGCGCAAAGCTGGCCGGGACAGGAAGCCTACGAATTCGTGTTCGGCAATTCTTGGCGCATCGTCATCGCCAGTATCGCCGCCTTCTGGGTGGGGGAATTCGCAAATTCCTATGTCCTGGCGAAGATGAAGGTGTGGACCGGGGGGAAAATGCTGTGGAGCCGCACCATCGGCTCGACCGTGGTCGGCCAGGGGCTCGACAGCCTGATCTTCTACCCACTGGCCTTTTACGGCCTGGCCGGATGGCCGATCGAGCAGTTGTGGCAGGTGGTGCTGTCGCAATGGGCGATCAAGACAGCGTGGGAAGCGCTGCTGACGCCGGTCACCTACAAGGTGGTGGGTTTCCTGAAGCGGCACGAGGGTGTCGAGGCATTCGACGACGACACCGATTTCTCGCCCTTTGGCGGCCGCGAGCGCATGCAGGGCGAATAGGCGAAATGGCCGCCGGCCGTTAGTCGGCCAGCAGCCAGATCGCGAGATAGATCAGGATGAAGCTGCCGAACCCGGCAACCGCCCCGATCAGGAATACCAGTCGAACGATCAGCGGGTTGATCCCGAAGTACTTGGCAAGCCCCCCGCAAACCCCGGCGATCTTGCCGTCTGCACGATCGAGACGGAATTTCGCACGGGTCGCGGGGCGTACGCCGTGGGTGCTGCGGTCAAGCTTGCTCATGCCAGCAGGCTCACGACGCTCGTTGCATTCGGGTTGGCGAAGCTGCTCACCAGCAGCGTCAGGGTAACGGCAACGGCGGCGAAGCCGGCCATCAGCTTGTTCTGGAATTCATACGTCATGTCAGTCTCCTTGGTTGGTGGTCGGTGGTTGGTCGATGCCGGTCAGCTTCAGGCGACGATGCTGGCAATGATGCTTGCCTGCGGGGTCGAGAAGCTGCTGACGAGGATCGTCGTGGTCACGACGACGGCAGCCAGGGCAGCGGTGATGCGAGCGGTATAGTCAGATACGAACGTCATTTTATTTCCCTCATTTGTTAGATCGGAACCATTTCGTCCCATGCGCCAAACTTTGCATGGGGTGTGCCAGTTTTAAAAAATGTCGGAATTCTGCGATTCTCGTTCAGATTACATAAAGGTTGCGCACACAACCAAACCGATAGTTGGTATTTTTCACCAATCTATGGGAACGCCATTTCCTGTGGCGTGCGCGGGCGTGCTGACTTAGGGATCAGGCAAGACCCATGGCGCTCGATCGCATCACCCTTTCCACCTTCCGCAACCATGTCGGAACCCAGCTGGACGACACGCGCCAGTTGAACCTGCTGGTGGGCGAAAACGGTGCCGGAAAGACCAATGTGCTCGAAGCACTCTCGCTGTTCGCCCCCGGTCGCGGGCTGCGCCGCGCGGCGCTGGCAGACATGGCAGGCCAGGCCGGATCGGGCGGTTTCGCCGCCAGCGTCTCGCTCGACACCGGCGACGGCGGTGAACCGGTGAAGCTGGGCACCGGCATGGCAGCGGATCGCCCAGGCCGGCGCATCGTGCAGGTCAACGGCGCGGAAGCCAGCGCCATCAGCCTGGGGGAATGGCTGGCGATGGGCTGGCTGACCCCGGCGATGGACCGCCTGTTTGCCGACAGCGCGGGGGCCCGACGGCGTTACATGGATCGCCTCGCGGTCGCGCTTGAACCCGGCCATGCCCGCAATGCCAGCCGCTATGAAGCGGCGCTGCGCGAGCGCAACCGGCTACTGTCGGACGATGCAGAGCCCGATCCCGCGTGGCTGGATTCGATCGAAACGCAGATGGCCGAAGTTGGCGCCGGGCTGGCGCAGGGCCGCGCGCGCCTGGTGGGTGCCCTCACCGCGCGGCTGGCGGAATTGCCCGAAGCGCCCTTTGCCCGCCCCCTGCTTTCCTACGATCCCGGCGGTAGCCTGACGCAGGACGAACTGGCCAGCCAGTGGCGCGAGCAGCGCGGGCGCGACCGGGCCGCGCAGCGCACCTTGTCGGGCCCGCACCGCGACGAGCTGGGCGTGGTCATGGCCGGCAAGCACATGCCCGCCGCCGAATGCTCCACCGGCGAGCAAAAGGCCATGCTGGTCGCGATCACCCTCGCCCACGCAGAGTTGGCCGCGCGTGGGCGGCCCGGCGTGCTGCTGCTGGATGAAGTCGCCGCGCACCTCGATCCCGTCCGGCGCGAAGCGCTGTTCGCCCGCCTGCGGGCTAGCGGCACGCAGGTGTGGCTGACGGGCACCGAACCCGCCCCGTTCGAGGCAATTCTGGGCGAAGCCGCCACCTGGCGGGTGGCTGGCGGCGAGGTTGAGCGGATCTAGTCCGCGTCCGGTTCCGGCAAGGCGTCGGCCACCTGGTCTACCGTGGCGGCGACCATGTCCTCGATCCCTTCCGCCGTCGGGTGAATGCGGTCACCCTGCATCAGTTCGGGCTTGTCGAACACCGGTTCCATGAAGAAGGGCACCAGCGCCGTGCCGTACTCCTCCGCCAATGCGGGATAGAGGCCGTCGAACTGGCCGACATAGCCCACGCCAAGGTTGGGCGGCGCGCGCATGCCCATCAGCAGCACGGGTATATCGCGCGATTGCACTTCCTCGATGATGGCAGCCAGGTTCTCGCGCGTCTGTTCCGGCGAGATGCCGCGCAGCAGGTCGTTGCCGCCCAGTTCGATGATGGCAAGGTCTATCTCCGCGTCGGCATTATCCAGCACGAAGGCGATGCGCTGGCGGCCTGCCGCCGTGGTATCGCCCGATACGCCTGCATCGATCACGCGGGCATTGATGCCGCGCCCGCGCAGCGCGCGCTCCAGCACTTCGGGATAGCCCTGCTCTTCGGCGACGTTGTAGCCCGCCATCAGGCTGTCCCCGAAGCCCAGAACCACCCGTTCCGGCCCCATGACCGGCAAGGGCGCTTCCAGCTCCAGTTCGGGCGCGACCGACGGTTCGGGCTCGGGCGCCGGTGCTTCGGACCCGCAGGCGGCCAGGGCCAGCGCAAGAGGGGCGATGATCGACGAAGCGCGGATGGCGCTAGGCCACCGACTTAGGACTGGCTTGCTCATGCCCCATAGCTATGCCATCGCCGCGGGGTGACAAGCCCCGATAATGCAAAACCCGTCATCGCCGCCAAGGACCTGCGCCTGACCCTGGGCGAAGGCGAAGCGGCCGTGGAAATCCTGCGCGGGATCGACCTGGAGGTCGCACCCGGCGAAACGCTTGCCCTGCTTGGCCCATCGGGCAGCGGCAAGAGCTCGCTTATGTCGGTGCTCTCCGGCCTCGAACGCGCCACGTCCGGATCGCTGACCGTGGCGGGCGAGGACTTCACCGCGCTTGATGAAGACGCCCTTGCCCTGGCCCGGCGCGGGCGCATCGGCATCGTGCTGCAGGCCTTCCACCTGCTGCCGACCATGACCGCGCTGGAAAACGTCGCCACGCCGCTGGAACTGGCGCGCGAGAAAGGCGCGAGCGAGCGCGCGGCGCAGGAGCTGGAATCGGTCGGCCTGGGCCACCGCCTGACGCATTACCCGGCGCAGCTATCGGGTGGCGAGCAGCAGCGCGTCGCCATCGCCCGCGCGATCGCCTCGCGCCCGCCGCTGATCTTCGCCGACGAGCCGACCGGCAACCTCGATGCCAGCACGGGCGACAGCGTGGTCGACGTGCTGTTCCGCCGCCGCCAGGAAACCGGCGCGACGCTGGTCATCATCACCCACGACCGCCAACTGGCCGAAATGTGCGACCGGGTGGTGACGCTGGGCGACGGCCAGATCGCCTCGGATACGAAAGCGGCCTGATCGCATGAGCTGGGGCGCGGCCTGGACCATCGCCAAGCGCGACCTTTCCAGCGGCTTTCGCGGGCTGCGGCTGCTGCTCGTCTGCCTGTTCCTGGGCGTAGGCGCGCTGGCCGCGATCGGCAGCCTTACCTCTGCCATCCAGGGCGAGCTGGACAGCCAGGGGCAAGCCATCCTTGGCGGCGACATGGAAGTGGAACTGTGGCAGCGCATGCCCAGCGACGCGGAGATGGCTTACCTTCAGCAGCTGGGCACCGTGTCGCCCGGCTATCGCCTGCAGGCCATGGCCAGCACGCCCGATGCCGCCGTGCCTGTGGAACTGAAGGCGGTAGCCCCCAACTATCCGATGTATGGCGAACTGCTGCTGCAAGGCGGCTCCAGCTTCGGCGCGCCGCCTGCGGGGCAGGCCTTCCTCGCCCCCGGCGCGGCAGAGCGGCTGGACGTTACCCCCGGCGACACCATCACGCTGGGCACGCAGCAAGTCACCGTGGCCGGCATTATCGAGGAAGAACCCGATCGCCTGTCCGAAGGCTTTGCCCTTGGCCAGACGGTGATCGTGCCGCTGGAGCTGCCCGAAGCGGCTGGCCTCGTGGCGCCGGGGGCGATGTTCCAGACCAAGACGCGCATTGCCTTCGACGGGCAGCAGGACCCGGACGAAGCGGCAGAGGCCTTGCAGGAGGCCTTCCCCGATAGCCCCTTCGACATTCGCACCCGCAACCGTGCCTCCCCCGGCGCAGACCGCTTCGTCAGCCGCATGGGCGAATTCCTCACGCTGGTGGGGCTGGCCGCGCTGGTGATCGCCGGAATCGGCATCGGCGGCGGGGTGAATTCGTACTTGGAGGCGCGACGCAATTCGATTGCCACGCTGAAGATCCTTGGCGCGACCTCGCACGATATCGCCCGTATCTATGCGCTGGAAATCGGGATTGCCGCCTGTGTCGGCGCCGCTGCAGGCTTGCTGGCGGGCGTGCTGGTCACGCCGTTGCTGGCCAATGCGCTGGGCAGCCTGCTGCCGGTCACCACCGATTTCGTGATCGACCCGCTTGCCCTGCTGCGCGCCGCTGCCTTCGGCTTGCTGGTGGCGCTGGTGTTCGCCGCCCCGCCGCTGGCACGGGCAAAGCAGTTTCCGGCGATGGCGCTGATGCGCGCGCGGGTTTCCCCGCTGGCGCAGCAATGGCGCGCGGCAGCCGTGCCGGTGGGCCTGGGCATTACCGGGATCGTGGCGCTGGCGATTATCGGGTCGACCAACCCCATGCTCTCCGCCATTTTCCTGGCTGGCGCTGCGGGCATCCTCGGCTTCCTTGCGCTGCTGGGCCGGGCGATCCGCTGGGCAGCTTCGCGCATGCCGCGCCCCGCCGATCCGATCGTGCGTGCGGCGCTGGCCAACCTGCACCGACCCGGCGCTGCCACCGGATCGCTGGTGACGGCGCTGGGCTTCGGCCTTTCCGCCTTCGTGCTGCTGGCTGGCGTGCAGTCCAGCCTCGACGGCAATATCCAGCGCTCCGTCCCCGCCCGCGCACCGGACTACTTCGTGCTCGACGTGCCGCGCGAAGGGGTGGAGCAGTTCCGCCAGATCGTGACCGATATCGCCCCCGACGCTTCGATCGACACCGTGCCCACCCTGCGTGGTTCGATCGTTGCCTTCGGCCCGGAAGGCGCCATGACGCGCGTAGCCGACATGGAAGAGCGCGAAGGCACCTGGGGCCTGCGCGGCGAGCGGGGGCTGACCTATTCGGACACCCTGCCAGATGGCAACGTGTTGACTGCCGGCGAGTGGTGGGACGAAGGGTATTCCGGCGAACCGCTGGTGTCGGTGGACGAGGAACTGGCCGATGCCGCCGGGATCGCAATCGGCGACCTGGTGACCGTGAACGTACTGGGCGTGGATTTCACCGCGCGCATTGCCAACACCCGCCGGATCGACTGGGAAAGCCTTGGCTTCAACAATGTCTGGGTGTTCTCTGCCAACACTTTCGCCAGCGCGCCGCACAACCTTGCCGCCACCATCGAGCTGCCCGAAGGCACGCAGGCAGGCGGCCTGCTGCGGGCCTTGGTGACCGAATTTCCAAGCTCAAGCGTGATCGAGGTTGGCCCGATCCTGAACGAAGCACGCACCATCCTCGACCAGGTGTCGCTTGCTATCCTGGCCGCGGCCTCGGTCGCGGTGCTGGCCGGCATTGCCGTGCTGCTGGGCGCGATTGCCGCTGCCCGCGCCGCGCGCATCTATGACACGGTGATCCTGCGCGTGCTGGGCGCCAGCCGCCGCCAGCTGCTGGCGCTGCAATTTGCAGAGTTCGGCCTGCTTGTTGCCGTGCTGGCAGGCGTGGCGCTGGCCATGGGCAGCGGGGTTGCCTGGCTGGTGATCGTGCAGATGTTCGAATTCGACTGGCTGCCCGACTGGACCGAGATCCTGGCCGTGCTGGGCGGCGGGCTGGTGCTGGTGCTGGCCTTCGCGCTGGGGGCATCGCTGCCCCTGCTGCGCGCCAGGCCGGCACGCACGCTCCGCTCGCTCTAGCTTTTGCCTATTCGAAAACGCTCGCCTGGCTTTCGTCCAGCGGATCCGGCCCGAAGCGATTGGGGCCCGCAGTGCCCGGCTGCACCATGAAGAACAGCATGATGAGTCCGCCCACATAGGGGACAAGGCTCAGCAGCACGAACCAGCCGCTCTTGTCCTGGTCATGGAAGCGGCGAACCTGCACGGCGATGCTGGGCAGGAAAAACAGGCCGAGGTAAGCCAGAACGCCAAGCCCGAGCATGATCGAACCCATCCCGGCCGAGATGCTGTCAAACACCGCGAAGAGCACGGCAATGCCGATCATCACGAGCAGCTGGAACAGCACGAACATCCAGTATTCCTTGCGCCGCGAACGGCCCTGGAAATCCGCATAGCGGCGGATCGGCATCAGCATGTATTCCATTAAAGTCCCCTGTTTCGAATGTGCATTCGCCCCTGTCCGTGAGGAACCACGAAACGTGGAGCCACGCAACAAAAAGGGGAGCGTTTGAGCCCCCCTTCCATGGTCTTGCAATCGTCTGGCCTAGTCGAACACGCCCGCAGTCGCAGTCTCTCCAGGCCTGGCCTTCACAACCAGCGTGCTGGCCAGCATGTCGTGCAGGCCCTGCTTCTTCTCGGTAAAGGCCACCATGATATAGCCGATCATCAGGATCAGGCTGGACAGGATCTTGCCGAAATAGCGGCCCAGCGCGCGGCCGAAGGAAATGCGATTGCCGTTGAGGTCGGTCACCACGATGCCCAGCGCCTTCTTGCCCACGGTAGCCTGCCAGCTGGAACTTTCCAGCCCGGCGAAATAGCCGATTCCGATCACCAGGCCGATCAGCCCGCCGACCGAGTTGAGCGTTTGCATCGAGTCCTCTACCGAGCCGCCGCTGGCGCTGATCCCTGCTCCCATGACCCCGCCGAACAGGCCGCCGATGAAGCCGCCGACCACCGAGATGATGATAACGTCGATAAGATAGGCAGCCACGCGCCGCCAGAACCCCGCATATTCCATGTCTGTCCCCCCGAATTGCCCTTAATGGAACGAGGTAAGGCATCATATTTGTAACGCCATGACAAGGCGAGAAAAAAGGGGGCCGCGAAGCCCCCTTCTTCCGGTCTTGGCATGATCGGTTCGCCTTACTCGAAGACGCCCGCGGTGCCGGTCTCGCCCGGCTTGCCCTTCACCACCAGCGTGCTGGCCAGCATGTCGTGCAGGCCCTGCTTCTTCTCGGTAAAGCCGACCATGATGTAGCCGATCAGCAGGATCGCACCCGACAGGATCTTGGCGAAGAACCGACCGACCGCACGGCCCAGGCTGATGCGGTTACCGCTGGTGTCGACCACGATCAGGCCCAGCGCCTTCTTCCCCACGGTCGCCTGCCAGTTCGAACTTTCCAGCCCGGCGAAATAGGCCAGGTAGATGACAATGCTGATGATCGTCCCCAGTCCGCTCGATGCCGTGGTGCCTCCCGCTGCCGCAAGGTCTCCCATGCTGGCACTGTAGTTCGCCCCCATGTTGATCCCGGTAACGCCCTGCAGGACAGAAATCACGACGATCAGGATGATCCAGTCGATCAGATAGGCGCCGACGCGAATCCAGAAACCGGCGTATTGCATGAAATAATCCCTCCCTGTTCAAACCCCGAACAAGGCAAAGGCATCACAATTTCGCTTCCAGCGCAAGTCGATGCCAAAAAAAGGGGCCCCGAAGGACCCCCCTTTTCATGAACAGGCTGTTGCCGTCGCTTACCAGCGGAAGCGACCGGTGATGCCGTAGGTGCGCGGATCGTTGGGGTAGCCCGATACGCTGAGCGGCTGGGCCGGGCTGTCGAACACGGTGCCCAGGTAACGATCGTCCGTCAGGTTGCGGCCCCAGACCGACAGCGAGAAGCCGCAGTCGCACTCGTAGGTGAGCGAAGCCGTCAGGTTGTCCACCTGGCGGGTGAACGGCAGGCCCGCGAGGATTGCCGGGGTGCCATCGACGATCGAGCCGTCCGGGCCCTTCACGGCGAAGGCGGGCAGGCCTTCGACCAGCTGCGTTTCCGACGACCAGTAGTAGTTGACGCGCGGGATCAGCGCGCCGTTGCCGAGGTCGGCCTCGTACTGCGCGCCGACGATGACCGTCCATTCGGGGATGCCCGAGGGACGCGTGCCCGAGATATCGCCCTGTGCCGACTGCGTGAAGCTGTCGAACTTTGGATCGAGGTAGGTCACCGCCGCGTTGATGGTGAGTTCCGGAGTCGGGTAGATCGAGCTTTCGAACTCCACGCCCCAGGTCGACTGCGTACCGGCATTGGCCAGCACGAAGCCCGAACCGGTGAAGATGTTCGACTGGAAGCCGTCGATCTCCTGGTCGAAGACCGTCAGGTTGGCGGAGAAGTAATCGAGGTTGGCCTTGATGCCGACTTCCATCACCTTCGATTCCTCGGGCCCTGCAAAGCGCGAGCCGAAGGTGAGGTTCGGCAGGTCCAGCCCGGCCGCGATAATCGCGTTACGGTCAATCAGCGCCGGACGCGCATCGCGCGACAGGTTGACCGAACTGGCCTTGAAGCCGGTGGCATAGCTTGCATAGATGTTCACGTCGGGCGTGACATCGTAGGCAAGGCGGATCGAGTAGCTGAAGTTGTCGTCATTGATCCGGCCGTCTTCCACGGCGTTGGGAACGCCCAGGAACGGCGGCAGGAATTGCAGCGCGCGCAGCGGGTTCAGCGGGTTGGCCAGCGGGTTGTTGACGTTGGCCTGAGCAAAGGCAGTCGCGCCCGCCTGGATGGTCGGGAAGAAGGCCGCCGTCGCCGGGTTTGTGGCAAAGGCCAGCACTTCGGCTTCGGTCGCCAGGCGATCAAGCCCCAGCGCATCGCCGACCGCGGTGGCAATCGCACCCTGTGTCAGCACCTGGCCGCGGAACGGAGCGAGTTCCGGCGCATCGAAGTCGATCGCCGAGAACACGTCGGTCGACACGGCATTCTGGGTGAACTGCTTGGAATCGTCAGTGTAGTTGCCGCCCAGCGTCAGCACCAGGCCATCGACAATCTCGAAGTCCACCTGGCCGAAGATGGAGAACGCTTCGGAGTCCAGCGTATAGGCTTCGGTGAAGCCCTGCCCCTGGTTGAAGAAGGTGCCGACATAGTTGGTCTGGAAAGCCTGGCTGAACACCTGCTCCAGCGGCACGGCGCTGGGGAACCGTGGCGACGGAGCCAGCGTGAAGGCGCCGCCCGACAGGTTGCCGACCAGCAGGTTGGCATAGTTGCGGAAATCTGCGCCATACAGCAGCTGGTTCGACTGGGTGACGTCTTCGTTGATGTAGAACGCACCCAGCAGCACGTCGACCCGGTCACCGATGGACCCCGCGATGCGGAATTCCTGAGTGAAGGTGTCGATCTCGAGATCCTGCGAGTTCGGATAGATCAGGTCGGCACTGGAGAAGTCCGAATCCTGGAAGGTCACCGCATTGGTGGTGCGGCTGGCCGTGATCGAAGTGACCGTGAAATCACCGAATTCGTAGTCGATCTGGGCGGAAACGCCCCAGTTCTCGATATCGTTGGTCGAATCGAAGTTGTTGTAGACGACATCGGCGAAGGGATCGTTGGGATCGGTCACCATGCCGCCCAGCGCCTGGATCACCGCGGTCGACGGTCCGCTCTGCACGTTCACCACGCCGCAGCACACTTCATCGATGCTGTCGTAGTCGGCAATCACGCGGATGCTGAAGTCGGTGCCGTTGTCGACCAGCACCTGGCCGCGGGTGTACCAGCGATCGCGGTTGTTGACTTCGCTGCCGGTGCCAAGATCGTCGAAGAAACCGTCGCGGCTGTTGATGCCGCCGCCCAGGCTGACGGCCACCATGTCGGAAAGCGGGCCGGTGACATAGGCACGGGCGACCAGCGCATCGTAGTTGCCATAGGTCAGTTCGGCATTGCCGCCGAAGTCGAACTGCGGCTCTTCGGTGGTGACCGAGATCACACCGGCAGAGGCGTTCTTGCCGAACAGCGTCGACTGCGGTCCGCGGAGCACTTCGACACGCTGCACGTTGGGCAGGTCGGAAATCGAGCTGGCGGTACGGCTGCGATAGACACCGTCGATAAACACGCCGACCGACGGCTCGATACCGGCGTTGTTGGCGCCGTTGCCGAAGCCGCGGATGAAGAAGCCGGTGTTGGCCGAGGACTGGCGCTGGCCCACCGTCAGCGAGGGCACGACCGTTTCGAGGTCGCGAATGTCGCGGATCTGGTCGCGCTCGAGCGTTTCGGCAGTGGCCACCGAGACGGCCACGGGCACTTCCTGCAGCGTCTGTTCGCGCTTGCTGGCGGTAACCACGATGCTGTTACCCTGGTTTACGGGCTGCTCGTCGGCCCCGCCTTCATCCTGCGCGAAGGCCGCGCCGGGGGCGAACAGGGCAATGGCGGCCGCGCCGCACAGGCACTTGCGCGAAAAACCGGCGACGCCGGCAGTTGTGCTGGTCATTGATTTCTCCATCTCTCCCTCGAGGTCCCGCCCGGCCTTTTGGCGCATGAAACGGGTCTCAAGCGACCTCTTACAGTCAGTTTTTGATAGTCGCCACAGGCGCTTCGCACAATCGCGCTTTCGTGAACAGATTACGAAAGAAACCGCCTGTGTAGCATTTCCGCAACATGGAGGGGTCTAACCTTTACGTCAGGCAGGCTATCGCACATCCGCTTGCGACATTGGCGCGCTTGGTCTATCGGCGCGCCAATTCGCAGGTGCAGCATTGCGCGCCCGCCCCAGACCCAGGAAACCAAGATCATGTCCGCCCCCCTTCGCAACGTGGCGATCATCGCCCACGTCGACCATGGCAAGACCACGCTCGTCGACCAGCTCTTCCGCCAGTCCGGCACCTTCCGCGAGAACCAGCGCGTGGAGGAACGCGCGATGGATTCCAATGAACTGGAGAAGGAACGCGGGATCACCATCCTGGCCAAGCCGACCAGCATCGAATGGGCGCCCGAAGGCGGCCAGCACAACTATCGCATCAATATCGTCGATACCCCCGGCCACGCCGACTTCGGCGCCGAGGTGGAACGCATCCTGTCGATGGTCGACGGGGTGATCCTTCTGGTGGACGCCGCCGAAGGGCCGATGCCGCAGACGAAGTTCGTAACCGGCAAGGCGCTGGGCCTTGGCCTCAAGCCGATCGTGGTGGTCAACAAGATCGACCGCAGCGATGCGCGCGCCAACGAAGTGCTCGACGAGGTGTTCGACCTGTTCGTGAACCTCGACGCCAACGACGAACAGCTCGATTTTCCCGTACTCTATGCCTCGGGCCGTTCGGGCTATGCCAGCGAAGACCCGGAAGCGCGCGAAGGCGACCTGCTGCCGCTGTTCAACCTGATCGTCAACCACGTGCCCGAGCCCGATCTCGATCCCGATGGCGACTTTGCCATGCTGGCAACGCTGCTGGATCGCGATGCCTTCCTGGGCCGTATCCTGACCGGCCGCATCGAAAGCGGACGGCTGGAGGTCGGCATGCCGATCAAGGCGCTGGACGTGAACGGCAACGTGGTGGAAACGGGCCGCGCGACCAAGGTGTTCGCCTACAACGGCCTCGACCGCGAGCCGGTGCTGCACGCCAAGGCAGGCGATATCGTCGCCATCGCCGGCCTCACCGACGCGACCGTGTCGAACACGCTGTGCGAACCGCACGTCAGTGTGCCGATCCACGCATCGCCGATCGACCCGCCCACCCTTTCCATGACCTTCGCCGTAAACGACAGCCCCTATGCCGGCCGCGAGGGCGACAAGGTGCAGAGCCGCGTGATCCGCGACCGGTTGGAGCGCGAAGCCGAAGGCAACGTCGCCATCCGTATCACCGAAGCCGCCGGCAAGGACGCCTTCGAAGTGGCGGGCCGCGGCGAACTGCAGCTGGGCGTGCTGATCGAGACCATGCGTCGCGAGGGCTTCGAGCTGTCGATCAGCCGCCCGCGCGTGCTCTATCGCGAAGAGAACGGCCAGCGGCTGGAGCCGTATGAAACGGTCGTGGTCGACGTGGACGACGAGTTCAGCGGCACGGTTGTGGAGAAGATGGCCCAGCGCAAGGCCGAGATGACCGAGATGCGCCCCAGCGGCGGCGGCAAGACCCGCCTGACCTTCCTGGCGCCCAGCCGCGGCCTGATCGGCTATCACGGCGAATTCCTGTCCGACACGCGCGGCACGGGCATCATGAACCGCCTGTTCGACAGCTATGGCCCCTACAAGGGCAAGATCGCCGGGCGCCAGAACGGCGTGCTGATCTCGATGGAACAGGGCGAGGCCATGGCCTATGCGCTCAACACCATCGAGGAACGCGGCGTGCTGTTCGTCTCTCCGGGCGAGAAGCTGTACCAGGGCATGATCATCGGCGAGAACGCCAAACCCGAGGATCTCGAGGTCAACCCGCTCAAGAGCAAGCAGCTGACCAACTTCCGCGCCAGTGGCAAGGACGAAGGCATCCGCCTGACCCCGCCGCGCAAGATGACGCTGGAACAGGCCATCGCCTACATCGGCGACGACGAGATCGTGGAAGTGACGCCGCAGTCCATCCGCCTGCGCAAGGTCCACCTCGACCCGCACGAACGCAAGCGGGCGAAACGGGCAGCGCAGGACGCGGCCTGACCTTCGCCTTGGGCTGGAAGGATTTCCACCCCGCACCCCCTCGCCAAGCGCGGCAGCCTCGCCTAAGGGCTTGGCGATGGATGTGACCGATCTTCGCGTTGCGCTGTTCAGCGGGAACTACAACTATGTCCGCGATGGCGCGAACCAGGCCCTGAACCGGTTGGTGGACTACCTGCTGCGGCAGGGTGCGCAGGTGCGCGTCTATTCTCCCACCACCGATACCCCCGCGTTCGAGCCTGCGGGCGAGCTGATCAGCCTGCCGTCGGTGCCGATCCCGGGTCGCGGGGAATACCAGTTCTCCACCGGGCTGGGTGCAGAGGTGAAGGCCAACCTGGCCGAGTTCGCCCCGCATATCGTGCACATCTCCAGCCCCGACGTGGCCGGGCACCGCGCGCTGACCTGGGCGCGCGCGCACGATATCCCGGTGCTGGCCAGCGTGCACACTCGGTTCGAGACCTATCCGCGCTATTACGGCTTCGGCTTCATCGAGCCTGTGTTCGTATCCATCCTGCGGCGGTTCTATCACCGCTGCGATGCCATCGTCGCCCCTTCGGCCAGCATGATCGAGGAACTGCGCGAACAGGGCATGCACCACGATATCGGCACCTGGTCGCGCGGGGTTGACCGCCACGTGTTCACGCCCAATCGACACGACCTTGCCTGGCGGCGCGAGCTGGGCATTGCCGACGACGATATGGCCATCGGATTCCTCGGCCGGCTGGTGCTGGAAAAGGGCATCGACATCTTTGCCGAGACCATGGTGGAGCTACGCCGGCGCGGCGTGCCGCACCAGGTACTGGTGATCGGCGAAGGCCCGGCCAAGGATTTCTTCGCGGGCAAGGTGCCGGAAGCAAAGTTCGTCGGTTTCCAGCAGGGTGAGGATCTGGGCCGCGCGGTGGCCAGTATGGACGTGCTGCTCAACCCCTCCGTCACGGAAACATTCGGCAACGTGACGCTGGAAGCCATGGCCTGCGGCGTTCCGGTGGTGGCGGCCGATGCCACGGGCGCCTCCAGCCTGGTGGTGGAAGGGGAAACAGGCCACCTGGTGCCCCCGCGCGATATCGCAGCCTATGCCGACAAGCTGGCCACCTATGCAGCAGACCCTGCCTTGCGCCGCGCGCACGGCGAAGCAGGCGCAAGGCGCGCCGATGCCTTCGACTGGGATACGATTAACGGCGCTGTGGCCGATACCTACCTGCGGCTGATCGAAGCCCGCCGCGCCCATGGCGAGGCCGGCGCGCGCACATCAGCGTAGCACGCCCTTCTTCAGCATCGACCAGGCGTAGAGCGCCAGCAGGATCTGGGTCACCCAGATCACGATCGACATGATGAAGCCGACACCGTCCAGGACGCCAGGCGGCGAAGGATGGGTGAACTGGTAGAACCAGGTTCCGGCCATGCCGACCAGCCCCAGCACAAAGGCATGAAGCGCCCAGCGGCTGCGCAGCACCAGCAGCACCGCGCCCAGGAAGGCGCACCAAACGCCAACGGCCCAGAATGCCTCCATCCACGCCGGGAAGCCGTAGAAATACTCCAGCTGCGCGGGCGTGAAGGCCGACATGTAGGCCTCGTTCCGGGTCATCGTCATCAGGTAGTCGTAGGCGCCGAAACTGTTCCACAGCAGCGCCAGGATCCCGATCACCCACAGGTGCCAGGGCGTGGCAGGTCGTCCCATGATGGCCATAAGCTAGTCTCCCCTGTTCCGGGCAAGCGTAACACACCCGCCCGGAACAGGGAATTGGCCTGACAAATCAGAGCCGCTCGATCTTGCGGGCAAGCTCGTCGATCAGGTCGACAACCTGGTCCTTGTCCATGTCCTTCAGGCCGCCGTCGGCGGCCTTGATCCGGATCAAGTTGGCCAGGTTGCCCATGGCGCGGAACAGCTCGCTGGAGCCCTGGGGCCGCGCCTTTTCGCGCTTGCGGCCAAGGCGTTCCCACAGTTCCTCGATCTCGTCCTTGCGGTCTTCCAGTTCGGCAAGGCCGGCATCGGTCGCCTGGAACAGCTTCTTGGCATCGTCGCTGTCCTGCTCGGCAATTGCGCCTTCATCGGCCAGCATCTGCAAGGTGGGGTAGATCGTGCCGGGACTGGGCGAATAGGCACCCGCCGTCATCTCCTCCAGCGCCTTGATCAATTCGTAACCGTGGCGCGGTTCCTCGGCCAACATGGCCAGCAGCACCAGCCGCAGCTCACCCGGGCCGAACATCCTGCGCCGGCGCGGGCCTTCTCCGCGATGCGGGCGCGGACCGCGGCGCTGGCCGCCACCCTTGCCGCTCCGGCCGCTCTTGGCGAACAGCCCGCCGGGGCCGAACATGCCATCCTTGCCGAAAACGCCGCCCGGACCGAACGGGCCACCGGGGCCGAACGGACCTTCGGAACCGAACGGTCCCTCGGCACCGAACAGCCCGTCGCGGCCTAACAGGTCGTTGCTGCGGTAGCTGCGGCGGCGATAGCGGCGCGGGCCGACATCATCGCCTTCTTCCCAGTCGTCGTCGTTGTCGTTGATCTCGAACTCGATCTCGACATCGAAGTTCTCGCTGCCGGGTTCGCTATCGGCGTCCGCTTCGACAGGCTCGATATCCTCGGGCTCCACGATCTCTTCGCGGGCCTGTGCCCGGCGACGACGAGCGCCCCCGGCACTGCCCCGCCCACGGCCGCCGGTGCGTGGCTTGGCGGCCTTGCGCGGCTTCTTGTCATCCTTGCTCATTCAAACTCTCCAATGAGTCCCACTGCCTTTTAAGATATATCTTAGAGCTATCGTAACAAGGGGTGGTGATAAATTTCGCAACGCGCTCTACCTCGCCCCGGCAGACGCGCTACAAGGCCCCCATGGCTGACCTGTTTGCCGACGATCCCGTGCAGAGCGCCCCCGAAGCCGTGAGTGAAGACGCGCCATTGGCCGATAGGCTGCGGCCGCGCAGCCTTGGCGAAGTGATCGGGCAGGAACACCTTACCGGCCCCGAAGGCGCAATCGGGCGCATGGTGGCGGCGGGCAGGCTTTCCAGCATGGTGCTGTGGGGGCCGCCCGGCACCGGCAAGACCTCCATCGCGCGCCTGCTCGCCGATGCCGTTGGCATGCGTTACGAAGCCGTCAGCGCGGTCTTTTCCGGCGTGGCGGACCTGAAGAAGGCCTTTGCCGCTGCCGAACAGGCGCAGAAGGCTGGGCAGCGCACGCTGTTGTTCGTGGACGAGATCCACCGTTTCAACCGCGCGCAGCAGGACGGTTTCCTGCCCTTCGTAGAGCGCGGCCTGGTCACGCTGGTGGGCGCCACGACCGAGAATCCCAGCTTCGAACTCAACGCCGCCCTCCTCAGCCGCGCGCAGGTACTGGTGCTGCATCGGCTGGGTCCGGACGCGCTGGAAAAACTGCTCGAACGGGCCGAGGCACTGGAAGGCCCCCTGCCCCTGACCGAGGAAGCGCGCGCCGCGCTGGTCGCCACGGCCGATGGCGACGGGCGATTCCTGCTCAACCAGGCGGAAACACTGTACGCGGCCAATATCGCCGAGCCGCTCGATCCCTCCGGATTGGGCCAGTTCCTGCAGCGCCGCGTGGCCGTCTACGACAAGGATCGCGAAGGGCACTACAACCTCATTTCCGCGCTGCACAAGGCGGTGCGCGGGTCCGATCCGCAGGCCGCGCTGTATTACATGGCGCGCATGCTGGTGGCAGGCGAGGAACCGCTGTTCGTCGCCCGGCGGCTGGTGCGCATGGCGGTGGAGGATATCGGCCTCGCCGATCCGCAGGCGCTGCAACAGTGCATGGCAGCGAAGGAGGCTTACCAGTTCCTGGGGTCGCCCGAAGGCGAACTGGCGCTGGTGCAGGCATGCCTCTACCTCGCCACCGCCCCCAAGTCGAACGCCGCCTACAAGGCGCAGAAGGCCGCCTTTGCCAGCGCGAAGGAGACCGGCAGCCTGATGCCGCCGATGAACATCGTGAATGCACCCACCGGCATGATGAAGCAGCTTGGCTACGGCGCAGGCTACACTTACGACCATGACGCCGAGGAAGGCTTTTCGGGCGACGACTACTGGCCCGAGGAAATGACGCCGCAGACCTATTACGAACCCGTCGAACGCGGGTTCGAACGCGAGATCAGGAAGCGGCTGGACTATTGGGACAAGCTGCGCGGGGAGCGGCGTGGTTAGGCGTTTCTCGCATTACATCAGCATCGACTGGTCGGGCGCGAAGGGATCGCACCACAGGTCCATCGCCATGGCCGTGGCCGATGCCGCGGGCGGCCCGCCGGTGCTGGTGCAGCGCGACAAGGGCTGGAGCCGAGAAGAAGTCCTTGCCGTCCTGCGCGACGAACTGCCACCGGAGAGCTTCGTTGGCGTGGACCTTGGCATTTCGCTGCCGTTCCGCGATTGCGGCGCCTTTTTCCCCGGCTTTGCCGATAGCCCCGCCGATGCGCGCGAGCTGTGGGCAATGGTAGACCGGGTGTGCCTGGCGGACGAACACCTTGCCGCCAGCAGCTTTGTCGAGCATCCCGAGCTGGGCGAGTACTTCCTCCACGGCCAGCGCCGGGGCGAACACTTCGGCTGCGACGGCGCGACACACAAGAACGGTCGGCTGCGCGTGGCCGAACATGCGCAAGCCGAAATCGGCCTGCGCCCGACCAGCAATTTCAAACTGGTCGGCGCCTCGCAGGTCGGCAAGTCCAGCCTGACCGGCATGCGCGTGCTGCACGCGCTGCGCGGCCACCTTTCCGTCTGGCCGATAGACCCACTGCCACAAACGGGTCCGGTGATCGCGGAGATCTACACCTCCATCGCCGCGCTGGCCGCAGGTCGCACAGCCAGCACGGCGAAGATCAAGACGCGCGAGGAACTGGACGATGCCCTGGTCGCTCTTGGCAGCCCGCCGCTCGGAGGCACGGGTGCGATCGACGATCACTCGTCCGACGCGCTGCTGACCGCCGCCTGGATGCGCGCCAACGCCCAGCGCGAAGAACTGTGGTCTCCTGCCCGGATGACGCCGGATGTCGCGAAGACAGAAGGCTGGACCTTCGGCGTGCCCTGATGACCGCCCCGGTCTAGCGGCGCCGCATGGCGCGGATTTCCTCCACGCGCGGATCCAGTGTTCGCGGTGGCTGTTCCAGCCGTGGCTTTGCACCTTCGGGGCTACCCTTGAAGGCCATCGGCGCCATGGCATTGATGGTCTTCATGTTCTCATCACGCACCATGCCGGGAATCATGAAGGCATCGATCAGCCACCAGAAGGCCAGCGGGATGATGCCGACGACCGACAGGCACATCAGCAACTGGATCACGCCCGTGCCCGTTCGCCCCAGGTAGAAGCGGTGCGCACCGAGGAAGCCGAGGAAGAACCACAGCAGATAGCTGGCGCCGGTCGACTTGCGATGCGCCTCGTAGATCAGCTGTTCCTGGGTACGCGGGTCCATGCGGGTGCTCCAATTTCGTCCCGTCGCGATAGAAGCACAATCGAGAACCGGTTTCAAACGCCACTTCCCGGCTGTCACAGCGCCAGGCGGCACTTGCGCCCACTTGTCATTGCCTGCGGTTTCGACCAAAGGGGCCTCCGCCCGCATGGCATGCCGGTTTAGCTCAGTTGGTAGAGCAGTTGATTTGTAATCATCAGGCCAGGGGTTCGAATCCTCTAACCGGCACCATCACCTGCCCACGGCGACGTAAGTGAAGCCGTGGCGTTCCACGTCGCTGCGGCTGTAGAGGTTGCGCAAGTCCACCAGCAGCGGGCTGTTGAGCAGGTCCTTCACGCGGTCGAGGTCGAGCGCGCGGAACGTGTCCCACTCGGTCACGATCACGGCGGCATCGGCGCCGTCCATCGCCTCATAGGGGCCGCTGCAGTAGGTGACCTTGTCGATCACCTTCTTCGCCTGCTCCATCCCTTCGGGATCGTAGGCCTTCACGCTGATACCGGCATCCTGCAGCGCCTGCACGATGGAGATCGCCGGGCTATCGCGCATGTCGTCGGTGTTGGCCTTGAAGGTCAGCCCCAGCACCGCCACCGTCTTGCCGTGCTGTTCGCCCCCGCCCAGCGCGTTGATGACCTTGCGGCCCATGGCGCGCTTGCGCTGGTCGTTGCTGGCAACCACGCTTTCCACGATCCGCAGCGGGGCGGCATAGTCCTGCCCGGTCTTCAGCAGCGCCAGCGTATCCTTGGGGAAGCAGCTGCCGCCATAGCCCGGGCCCGGCATCAGGAAGCGGTTGCCGATGCGGCTGTCGAGGCCGATGCCCCTGGCCACGTCGCGCACGTCCGCGCCCACTTTCTCGCACAGGTCGGCGATCTCGTTGATGAAGCCGATCTTGGTGGCAAGGAAGGCATTGCCGGCATACTTGGTGAGTTCGGCCGCGCGGCGGCTCATCACCACCAGCGGCGATTCGTTGCGCGTGAGCGGGCGGTAGATTTCCTGCAACACCTCTTCGGCATGGGCATCGTTCACCCCGATCACCACCCGGTCGGGCCGCTTGAAGTCGTCGATCGCCGCGCCTTCGCGCAGGAACTCGGGGTTGCTGGCAACCGAAAACTCAAGGTCCGGCGCGGTCTCGCGGATGATCCGCTCCACCTCGTCACCCGTGCCCACCGGCACGGTCGACTTGTCGACCACCACCACGCCAGCGGGCAGCAGCGGCGCCATCTCGCGGGCCGCGGCATAGACATAGGACAGGTCCGCATGGCCGTCGCCGCGGCGGCTGGGCGTGCCCACCGCGATGAACACCGCATCGGTGCCCGGCAGCGCCTCTGCCAGGTCCAGCGTGAACGACAGGCGCCCGGCGGCAACGTTCTTCGCCACCAGCTCGTCCAGTCCCGGCTCGAAAATCGGGATCTCGCCATTAAGCAGCGCGTCGATCTTCGACTGGTCCTTGTCGACGCACACCACCTCGTGCCCGAAATCGGCAAAGCACGCGCCCGATACCAGCCCCACATAGCCGGTGCCGATCATCACGATACGCATAGAATATCCGTTCCTGTTAGTTCTTTAGCGGCCCTAGTCGGACCAAGTTGTTACCAGAAAGTGTCAGCCGCGCCCACGATAGGGCGCAACGCCCTGATCGGGTAGCCAAAGCCCTTCTGGCGGCGCACCGCTTTGCCAGAACACATCGATGGGAATACCACCGCGCGGATACCAGTAGCCGCCGATGCGCAGCCATTGCGGGCGCATTTCCTCGAACAGCCGCTGGCCGATGCCGACGGTCACATCCTCGTGAAAGCCGTTGTGGTTGCGAAATGCACCCAGGAACAGCTTGAGGCTCTTGCTCTCCACGATGGTTTCCGCAGGCGCATAGTCGATCACCAGGTGGGCGAAATCGGGCTGGCCGGTGACCGGGCACAGCGAGGTAAACTCGGGCGCCGCGAAGCGCACGAGGTAGAGGGCACCCTTGCGCGGGTTGGGAACGTAGTCGAGCACGGCCTCTTCGGGGGAAGCGGGCAGTGTGCTGGTCTGGCCCAGATGGATCGGCTGGTCAGGCATATCGGTCATGTGCGCCCAAATGGCCTTACTTGGCGCAAGGCGCAAGCGTGAGAGCCATTTACGCGCACGCGAGCACAGGTTACCCTTCCCCGAATGACAACCAAGATGACCCCACTTGTTTCGACAGACTGGCTCGCCGCCGAACTCGGCTCCGACGACCTGGTCGTTCTGGATGCCAGCGCACACTTGCCCGGCACGGGACGCGACCCGGCTGCCGAATATGCCGAGGCGCATATACCCGGCGCACGCTACCTTGGCCTGATGTCGCAACTGATCGATCCAGCAGGCGACGTGCCTGCTGCAGTGCCCACCCGCGCCCAGTTCGAAGCGCACCTTGGCGCGCTGGGTGTAACGGCCAATCATCGCATCGTGCTGTACGACAACAGCAGCATGCGAACCTCTGCCCGCGCGTGGTTCATTTTCCGCCTCTACGGGGTCGAAAACTTCGCAATCCTGGATGGCGGTCTTGGCAAATGGGTGGCGGAGGGGCGTCCGGTCGAAAGCGGCGAGGTGTCAGTCAGCCCTGCGATCTTTGTCAGCAGCGGAGGCAAAGGCCAGATTCGCACCAAGGCCGACATGCTCGCCAACTGCGAAAGCCGCTCCGAACAGGTTGCCGACGCTCGCGACGCAGGCCGTTTCACCGGCGAAGTGGAAGACACGGTTCACGACCTGCCCGGCGGCCATATCCCCGGCGCACGGCACCTGTTTTTTGCTGACCTGCTGGCCGAAGACGGCACCTTCCTGCCGCCAGAAGACCTTCGCGAAGTGTTCAGCAAGGCTGGCGTCGACCCGTCCGCGCCCCTTGCTGCCAGCTGCGGCGGCGGTGTGACAGCGGCCGTCGTGCTTTTCGCGCACTACCTGATGGGCCACGAGCACGGCGCGCTTTACGATGGCAGCTGGAGCGATTGGGGAGCCGACCCGGCTACACCCAAGGAAACCGGACCAGCCCGGTGAGCAAAGGCTCGCACAAGGATGCCACACGCCTGGTCGAAGTCGGGCGCAAGCGCGAATGGACCAGCGCCCCCGGCGCGAAGGGCCATGTCGTCAACCCGCCTGTCTGGCGCGCCAGTACGCACCTCTACGAAGACAGTGCCGACCTGGCCGCAGGGCGGCCCAATGACGACGGGCATTTCTACTACGGGCGGCGCGGCGGGCCGACGCAATGGGCGCTGGCCGATGCGCTGACGCAGCTGGAACCTGGCGCCGATGGCACCGAACTGTTCCCCAGCGGCGTGGCCGCCATCGCCGGCACGCTGCTGGCGCTGCTGCGTCCGGGTGACGAGCTGCTGGTGACCGACAACGCCTATGAGCCAACGCACCACATCGCGCTGCAGATGCTCGACCAGTTCGGCATCACCGCGCGCCCCTTCGACCCGCTCGATCCCGACAGCCTGTCTGCCATGATCGGCGAGCACACCCGCGCGGTGATGCTGGAAAGCCCCGGCAGCCTGACGATGGAAGTGTGCGACGTGCCCGCCCTTGCCGCCATTGCCCGCGAGCGCGGCGTGCTGTCGGTGATCGACAATACCTGGGCCACCCCGCTGGGCTTCCCCGCGCTGGAACACGGCTGCGATGTGGCGGTGATGAGCCTGACCAAGCATGTCGGCGGTCATTCCGACGTGATGATGGGCAGCGCCAGCGCCGCCAAGCCCCTGATCGGGCGCATCCGCCGCCAGGCACAGCTGATGGGCCAGGTCGTCTCGCCCGACGATGCCGCGCTTGCACTGCGCGGCCTGCGCACCATGGGCGTGCGGCTGGAACGCTCCACGCGCACGGCGCTGACCTTGGCGGACTGGCTTTCCACCCGGCCCGAAGTTTCCGCCGTGCTGTGCCCCATGCTGCCCGGCGCATCCGGGCATGACATGTGGCGGCGCGACTACACCGGCGGCTGCGGCCTGTTCAGTTTCGTACTGGCCGATGGCTGCGACAAGGCCGCGCGCGCCCGGCTGCTTGACGCGCTCACCTTGTTCGGCATCGGTTTCAGCTGGGGCGGCTACGAAAGCCTCGCCATCCCCTTCGACCCTGCGCCGGTGCACAAGCTGCGCGCCTGGCCGCCGGGGATCGATGTCGGCAGCGGGCTTGGCGTGCGGCTTGCCATCGGTCTAGAAGACGCTGACGACCTGATCGGAGACCTCGCCCGGGGTTTCGAGGCAATGGAAACGGCATGAGCGCAAACACCACAGCTGCGGCCACGGCCCCGGATACCGGGCCGACGGCGGGCGCATCGCCCACGCCAAGTGCCACGCCCAATCCCGATGCCGTGCCGTTGCTCGACCCCGACACGGGCGAGCCGCTGCTGGACCCGCAGACCGGCGAGCAGCTGATGGGCGTGCCGGCACAGCAGGCCGTGCCGATGCTCGATCCGCAAACCGGCGAACCGATGGTCAGCCCCGAAACCGGCGATCCGCTGCTGGCCATCCCAGGCCCGACCCCCACGCCGACACCGACGGTCGAGCCATCGACCGCGATCACCACGGCCGACGATGTCCGCAGCGCAGTAAGCGAACGCAGTGCCACCGTGGGCGATATCGTCGACACGCTGAACAACTGGGCGATCCAGATCGGCTCCATGCGCTTCTCGGTATGGGATGCAGTGATCCTGGTGGGTGTGGTGCTGCTGGTACTGGTCGTGGCCTGGATGGTAACGCGCCTGCTCCGGCTGGTCCTGCGTCGCATCACCCGGCTCGACAGCTCGCAAAGGCTGCTGGCGGAGAAGATTTCCACCATCCTGATCTGGGCGGTGGCCATCCTTATCGGCTTCGACATGCTGGGGATCGACCTTACCGCGCTGGCGGTGTTCTCCGGCGCGTTCGGCCTGGCCATCGGTTTCGGCCTGCAAAAAACCTTCGGTAACCTGATCGCCGGGATCATCCTGCTGATGGACAAGTCGATCAAGCCAGGCGACGTGATTTCGGTGACCGACCAGGCGGGCAACGAAGGTTTCGGCCAGATCCGCAAGATCGGCATCCGCGCCATCTCGGTCGTCACCCGCGACCAGACCGAATACCTGATCCCGAACGAAAACCTGATGATCAACCAGGTGGTCAACTGGTCTTACAGCTCGCGCGATGTGCGAGTGAAGGCACCGGTCGGGGTCTCCTACGACAGCGACCTCGATCTGGTGACAAAGCTGCTGTACCAGGCCGTAGACGATACGCCGCGCATCCTTCGCAACCCGAAGCCGCGCGTGAACATCATGGCCTTTGGCGACAGCTCGGTCGATTTCGAAGTGCGCTTCTGGATCACCGATCCCGAAGCCGGGATGGCGAATATCCGGTCGGACGTTTACGCACGCATCTGGCAGCTGTTCCATGAAAACGGCATCCAGATTCCGTTTCCACAGCGCGACATTAACTTGCGCGCCAGCGAGCAGTTCGACCAGCTCGTCGCAGCGATCGGGCAGCGACTGGAAAACAATTCCACGAAAAGCTGACACAGACCGACCAGGCTGTTTCAATTCCCTAATACACCGTGGTACAACACGGGTGAAAGCAAGGGGTAATGACGCAGTATCTGGGCATCATCACCGCCTATGGCGCGGCAGCCATCCTCGCATGGCTGGCAGCCCTGCTGTATCCGCGGCTTATCCCCGCCGCTGCCGCCTACCGGATCGACAATCGCTGGCAGCAAGCCGGCCTGTTCGTGCTGGCCGCGCTGCTTTCGTTCGGCATCGGGTCCTGGCAGCGACAGGGCCTGCTGCTTCCCGTTGGCAACCCGCTGTTCGGCATCCTGAGCCAGCTGCTGATATTCTCCCCGATCCTGGCCTACATCGCCAGCCGCCGCAGCCGCGCAGCCACACTGGTGCCGCAGAGGAACGTGCTGCGATCGCTCGCGATCGGCATCGCCCTAGCCCTGCTGGCGCTGGGTGCCTTCTTCTCCACCACCAACGGCTGGGGCGATTTGCCGGCCATGGTGGATACGCTGGCCTTCGGCATCGATGCCGAAATCCTGGTGCGCACCTTGTTGCAAAGCTTCGCGGTGGCCGCCTTCCTGGCATTGCTGGCAGCAGGCTGGTCGAAGCGTGTTGCCCTTGGACTGGCGGCGCTGTTCATCCTCGCCATCCACGTCTCGCCATTGCTGTCGAACGGCTTTTCGGCGGAATGGCTGTTGGCCGTTCTGGTCCACCTCGCCATAGGCCTCGGCATCTTCTCGGCCATCCTCGCCACCCGCAATATCGTGTGGTTCTGGCCGGTGTTCGCCATGCTCAGCCTGTTGCAAATCCACGAGGTCTGACGCTGCGGCACGGCTGCCGCTAAAGCTGATCTACATCGCGGCAAATCCTTTCTCACTGGCAGCTCGGCGCCCGCCCGCGCATCTTGGGCGCCATGGAAAAAGGCACGATCTACCTTGTGGGCGCTGGCCCCGGCGACCCGGACTTGCTGACGCTGCGCGCCGCGCGGCTGATCGAGCGGGCCGAAATCATCGTGCACGACGGGCTGGTGGATCCGGCTGTCCTGACGATGGCGCGCGATGATGCACAGCTGGTCTCGGTGGCCAAGCAGCGTTCGAAGCACACGCTGGCGCAAGAGGACATCAATGCACTACTGGTTCGCCATGCGCTGGCCGGGTGCGACGTGGTGCGGCTGAAAGGCGGCGACCCCTTCGTGTTCGGTCGCGGCGGCGAGGAGATGGAGGCAGCCCGCGCGGCAGGCGTGCGCGTGGAAGTGGTGCCCGGCATCAGCGCCGCCAACGGCGCGGCCGCAGCCAGCGGCATCGCGCTGACGCACCGCGAGGATGCCAGCGTGGTGAGCTTCGTTGCCGGGCAGTGCAAGGGCCTGTCCGAACAGAACTGGGCCGGTCTTGCGGGCCAGGGTCGCACGTTGGTCATCTACATGGGCGTGAAAACGGCCCCGCAGATCGCGGAGAAACTGATGGCCGACGGCCTTGCCCCCGACATGCCCGTTGCCGTGATCGAGAAGGCCTGCCGGCCCGACATGCGCGTATTGCGCGGCTTGCTGGCAGGTCTTCCCGATCTCGTCGAAAGCGAGGGGGTGCAGAGCCCCGCACTGATCGTGGTCGGTCGCGTCACTGCACGCGCCGACGCCAGCCTTGCGCAGATTGCCCAGGAGGCGACAGCATGAAGATTGTCACCGGAAACGACCTGAAGACCGGCGAAGTCGTGTGGTGGGATGGCCAGGGCTGGTCGATCCACATCACCGAAGCGGTCGATGCAGGCGACCACGCCGAAACCATCATCGCCACGGAAAGCGCCGCGCGGCGCGTCAATTCCGCCTATGCGATCGATGCCGAGCAGACCGACGACGGCCCGCGCCCGGCCCATATCAAGGACCGCGTGCGCGCGCTTGGCCCCACGGTCCGCCCCGACCTGGCCGTGCCTGCCGCCGACTACGTTGGCTGGGACTGGGTGATCTGACATGTACCGCTATGACCAATACGACCAGGCGATGGTCGACGCACGCGTCGAGGAATTCCGCGACCAGGCTCGCCGTCGCCTCGAAGGCAAGCTGACCGAGGACCAGTTCAAGCCGCTGCGGCTGCAGAACGGCCTCTACCTGCAACTGCACGCCTACATGCTGCGCGTGGCCATTCCCTATGGCACGCTGAACTCCGCGCAGATGCACATGCTGGCCGACATCGCGGACAAGTACGATCGCGGCTATGGCCACTTCACCACCCGGCAGAACATCCAGTACAACTGGATCAAGCTGGAGCAGGCGGCAGACCTGCTGGCCGATCTTGCCACGGTGGAGATGCATGCGATCCAGACCAGCGGAAACTGCATCCGCAACATCTCTTCCGACCACTACGCCGGCGCCGCGGCAGACGAGGTGGTCGATCCGCGCCCCTATGCCGAGCTGCTGCGGCAGTGGTCCAGCTTCCACCCCGAATTCGCTGCCCTGCCACGCAAGTTCAAGATCGCCCTGATCGCTTCCGAAAAGGACCGCGCGGCCATGCGCCTGCATGATATCGGCATCCAGATCGTCAAGAATGATGCCGGCACGCTGGGCGCTGCCTTCTATGTCGGCGGCGGGATGGGCCGCACGCCGATGATCGCGCCGCTGATCCGCGACTTCGTGCCGCTTGGCCAGTTGGTGACCTATGCCGAGGCTTGCCTGCGGGTCTACAACCGCCACGGTCGGCGCGACAACAAGTACAAGGCACGCATCAAGATCCTCGTCCACGAAATGGGTGCGGAGGAATATGCCCGCCAGGTGGAGGAGGAATTCGCCCACCTGCTGGAGCAGGGCGTGGAACCGCCTGCCGCCGAGCTGGAGCGCATCCGCAGCTTCTTCCAGCCGCCCGAATTCGCCGTGGGCCTGCCCGAGGAAGCGGACCGTTCGGACCCCGATTTCGCGCTGTGGCTGGATACCAACACCCATCCGCACAAGGTTCCGGGCTATGCCTCCGCCACGATCAGCCTGAAGCCCGTTGGCGGTATTCCCGGCGATGCCACGACAGAGCAGATGCACCTGATGGCGGAGCTGGCGAAGCACTACAGCTTCGACGAATGCCGCGTCACCCATGCGCAGAACATCGTCCTGCCGCATGTCGAGATCGGTCGGCTGTACGAACTGTGGCAGAAGCTGGACGCAGCGGGCCTCGGCACAGCCAACCTCGATACCGTGGGCGATATCATCGCCTGCCCCGGCCTTGACTATTGCAGCCTCGCCAATGCCCGCTCGATCCCCGTCGCGCAGAAGATCTCGCAGCGGTTCGCGCAGAACGGCAAGGGCGCGGCGCTGGGTGAGCTGAAGCTGAAGATTTCCGGCTGCATCAACGCCTGCGGCCACCACCACGCCGGGCACGTCGGCATCCTGGGTGTCGATCGCAAGGGCGTGGAAAACTACCAGTTGCTGTTGGGCGGCAGCGAGGCAGAGGACGTTTCGCTGGGCAAGATCACCGGTCCCGGCTTCAACGAGGCGGGCATTGTCGATGCGGTGGAAACCGTGGCCGATCTCTACCTTGCACAGCGGCAGGAGGGCGAACGCTTCATCGATACCTATCGCCGCCTGGGCATGGATGCATTCAAGGAGGCGCTGTATGGCTGATTTTGATCTGGGAACGGGCCGCGACGAAGTGCAGCTGCGCTTTCGCGACGACGAGCAGGCCGACGTAGCCGCCGTTACCGTCGATTCCTTCCTCGACCAGGCCGATGCCGATGCCGTGCGCATAGAGCCGGGCGACGATGCCCGCGAGCTGCTGCCTTACCTGTCGCGCCTGCGGCTGGTGGAAGTGAACTTCCCCAGCCACACCGACGGGCGCGGCTTCTCTGCTGCCCGCCTGCTGCGCGAACATGGCTATACCGGCGAATTGCGCGCCGTGGGGGACGTGCTGGTCGACCAGCTGCGCTACATGCGCCGCTGCGGCTTCGATGCCTTTGCGCCCGATCGCTGGCTGGACGAAGCCGATGCCAGGGTCGCGCTCGACCGCTTTTCCCACGTCTACCAGTCCGCCGCCGACACGGCGGTACCGATCTGGAGCCTGCGGCATGGGTGAACCCGTCCGCAAGGCAGACCGGATCGACACCGCGCCCGCCTTCACCCAAGCCGACGCGGATGCGCTGGAAGCCCGCTTTGCCGGCGTTCCCGCGCCGGAAATGCTGCGCGAGCTGCTGGCCGACACCGCGCTGGGCCGTGTGGGCGTGGTCTCCAGCTTCGGCACGGAGGCGGTGGTGCTGCTGCACCTGGTGGCAGAGGCCAACCGGCACGTGCCGATCATCTTCGTCGATACGCTGAAGATGTTCGAGGAAACCCTCGCCTACCGCGAACAGGTGATCGACCTGCTTGGCTTTACCAACGCCAGCGTAGTGCAACCCGACCCGGAGCTGTTGGCAGCGAAGGACGAGACCGGCATGCGCTGGTCCTACGACCCCGACGGTTGCTGCGAGATCCGCAAGGTGGAACCGATGAACCGCGCCAAGGCTGGCCTGGATGCGTGGATTTCCGGACGCAAGGCCTTCCAGTCGCATACCCGCCAGAACCTGCCCCGGTTCGAGGTGGAGGACGGTCGCCTGAAGGTGAACCCGCTGGGCGACTGGACCAAGGACGACCTGGAAGCCTGGTTCGCCAAGCACGACTTGCCGCGCCACCCGCTAGAAGCGCTGGGATACCCCTCGGTCGGCTGCTCGCCCTGCACCAGCACCGTGCTGCCGGGCGAAGATCCGCGCGCTGGTCGCTGGCGCGGCTGGGACAAGACCGAATGCGGCATCCATTCCTCCACCCTGCCCAACAGCGAGGACGGCGACCTGCCACCGGGTTACGAACCGTTCCTGTAAGTCAGGCGCGCACCAGCAATCCGTAGGCGACCAGCGAACCGATCACGTCGTCGAGTTCCTCGACGTCCTCGACGCTGAATTCGCTCTTGGCCAGCGATCCCGCCGCGATCCGTTCCTGCAATTGCGCGGCCAGTGCGTCGGATAGCGGCAGGCTGGCCCCCGGCAGGACGATCTGCCGGCCTTCGCCGCCGTCTTCCTTGGCATCCTCGAACGAGTAGAGGATGTGGTCACGCACGGTAAAGCGATCGTCTGCCCCGATCGGCTGGCACAGCGCGTTCAGCGCGCCGCGCACGCGCCCGCCCTGCGAACGCACGAAATTGCCGGAGAAAGCGGCCAGCGTCGCATCGAAGCTGGCGGTGTCGGCAATCGCTTGCGCCAGCTGCTGGAACGCGGCCTTGTGCGCCTGGCGGTTGCCCTCGCCGAAGAACAGGTCGCGCGGTAGCGAATGGCGCATTTCGGGGATGCGCAAGCTGGCTTCGGCCACGGCTTCCAGCATGAAGTCGGCCCAGGTCTGCACCAGGATGCCCACGGTGATGTGCAGGCTCGGCTCGTCTCCGTGAGTCAGTGCGCGGTGCGCGGTGCCGCGTGGCACGTACAGGCACTGGCCGGTTTCCAGCACGAATTCGCTTTTCAGTTCGCCCGGATCGTCGCGATCCTTGCGAAAGCCCTCGCCGCGATAGGGCAGGCTTTCACGGTCGCCGTAGATCTCCCAGTCCTTGGCGCCTGCCACCTGCAGCACGAACACGTCGTGATCGTCGTAGTGCACGCCAAAGCCGTGCTCGCCCGGCGGGGTCATGTAGATATTGGTCTGCGTACGTGCGCCGAAGGCCCGTTCCAGCGCCAGGCAGAATTCGAACAGCTTGCCATCGGCGAATTGCAGCTGTGGCAGCACGATCGTCGCCCCATCGCGAAAGCCATCCAGCACCGCGCCGCGATCGACCACACCATTGGCAAAGGTGAATTCGGCGGGGTCGATACCAGCGCCGGACTTGGCCATCGAGATCGAGGTGGGCGGCAGTTCGCTGTCGGACAGGATCTCGTCGATGCGATCGATGCTCAGCAGGTCGATTACCGCCTGGTTCACCGGCGTGCTGTGGAAATAGGCTTTTTCGTAGTAGTCGCGGAAGAACTCTTCGGGAGAGAGCGGCGCGATCATCATCTGCAGCGCATCCTGCACGGCGATGGAACTGGTCTGGCTTTGCATATGTCCTGCTCAAACAAAGGGGGCCGGATAACCCGGCCCCGCTCGATCACGATATTCGAAAGGCGAGAAGCCCCTAGCCGGTGCCGCGACCGCGGCCATAGCCGGCGCGGTCGGAATCGTCGGCGTCGGTCAGGCCGCTGCGGCCATAGCCGGCGCGGTCGTTCGGGTCGCTGTCCGTATAGCCGGTGCCGCTGCCACGGCCACGACCGGCGGCATCGGAGTTGAGCCCGCTGTCGGCATCGGTCACGCCCGAACGGCCACCGCCGCCACGACCGTACTGCGCACGGTCCGCGCTGCTGCCGCTGTCGCTGTCGGTTACGCCGGTACGACCGTGCCCTGCCCGATCGTTCGGATCGCTGTCGGAATAGCCGGTGCGGCCATAGCCGACGGCATCGTTCGGATCGCTGTCGGTCCGGCCGGTGCGCTGCGCTGCTGCCGGCGAACTGATCATCGTGGCCGCAACACCGCCGCTGACGAGAGCGACGAAGGAACGACGCGAAACGGGCTTAACCCTTCTTGCCATGAAACTTCCCCCACATTTGCCCTCGCCCCCTCGAAGGCAATTCCGTCAAAGATGGCTCAAATTAACAAGCGTGGAAGTATTCGCAAGGGCAGGCGTTAAGATTACGGGAAATTTCACAGCCAGCCATGCTGGCGATACCATCTTGCGGTGTCGGCAAGCCCTTGTTCGGTAGGCACTTGCGCGCTCCACAGCTCTTCCGGCACGGCCAATGCGGGCGCGCTCGTCCAGTCGGGATGCGCCATGTAGCTTGCCCGGTCGGGGGTGAGTTTCGCCGATTTTCCCCGGAAAAGGCGGTCCAGCCGCGCAGCCCCCATCAACACCGGGCGGGGCACGTGCGGTGCCCACACACGCTTGCCCATGGCCGCGCCGATGGCCCTGGCCAGTTGCCCGTGCGCCCAGCCGCCGGGCTGTCCGTCGTCGGGCTCGTAGATCCCGGCATCGGTGCGCGGCACGCCGGCCAGCGTCAGCAACAGCCGCGCCAGGTCGTCGACATGGATGATGGAAGTGCGTCCGGCCGGAGGCATGGGCACGAAACCCCAGCGCGCGGCCTTGAACAGCTCAAGGATCTCGGTGTCGCGCGGGCCGTAGACGGCGGGCGGGCGCACGATCGTCGAGTCAAGACCGCTGCCCTGTACGAATTGTTCGGCCAGCATCTTCGATTCGCCGTAGAGCGATAGCTTCGGCTCGCGCGCGGCGAGCGAGGAGACATGCACGAAACGCTTCACCCCGGCATCGCGCGCGGCGGCCACCACTGCTTCGGTACCGGCGGCATTGCCCGCATAGAAACCCGCCGCATCGGGCGCGTTCACCACGCCGGCGATGTGGATCACCGCTTCTGCGCCCTGCACCAGTTCGATCAGCGCATCGATCGAGGAAAGGTCGCCGCGAACCCAGTTCACGCCCTTGCGGTCCGGTTGTTCGCGCCGCGTCAGCGCCCTTACCGGGCGGCCCTGTCCGCTCGCCCGGTCCAGCACGGCCTGGCCGACAAAGCCAGTGCCGCCGGTGATGGCAACGGTCACAGCAGCACGAGGTGATCCCGGTGGATCACCGCCGAGCGCGGCGTATGGCCGAGGATATCCTCGTGCTCCTCGCTCGAACGCCCCTTGATCGCCTCGACTTCCGGCCAGTCGTATTCGACCACGCCCTTGGCGATCATGCGGCGGCTTTCATCGTAGACCGGCAGGATATCGCCGCGCTCGAAATCGCCTTCCACCTTGATGATGCCGGCGGCGAGCACGCTCTTGCCCTTTTCCAGGGCTTCCACGCAGCCATCGTCCACCGTCAGCGCACCGTTGAAGCGCATGCGCCCGCCAATCCATGCCTTGCGCCCGCTATCCTCGCGCAGGGGCAGGAACAGCGTGCCGGTCTGCCCGGCCAGCGCGCGCGCCATGGGCATTTCGTGCGTGCCATCCATGATGGCGAGCGCGATCCCGGCGCGTTCGGCGATTTCGGCAGCCAGCAGCTTGGCTGTCATCCCGCCCGAGCCCAGGCCGGAGCCCGATCCGCCATCGGCCATGGCATGGATCTCGTCGGTCACGCCGCGCACTTCCTCCAGCCGTTCGGCTTCGGGGTCGTCGGGGTGGCGATCGTACAGGCCGTCGACGTCGGTCAGCAGGATCACCCCATCGGCATCGCAGGCCTGCGCAACGCGGGCCGCCAGCCGATCGTTGTCGCCAAAGCGAATTTCGCCGGTGGCGATGGTGTCGTTCTCGTTCACCACCGGCACCACGCCCGATTTCAGCAGGCGGCGCAGGGTGGCGGATATGTTGAGATAACGGCGGCGATGTTCGAAATCGTCGAGGGTCAGCAGCAGCTGCGCGGCCACCAGGCGCCGTTCGGTAAGCAGGGTGGACCAAGAGGAGGCGAGCGAAATCTGCCCGACCGAGGCAGAGGCCTGCGCTTCGGCCAGCGTGCGCCGGCCACCATGGGTGAAACCCAGTTGCTTGGCACCGATGGCAATAGCGCCGGAGCTGACGACAACAACTTCCTGCCCGCGCTCCTTCGCGGTGACGATCTCGTTCACGATGGTGCGCAGCCATTCCATGCGAACCTGGCCGGTGTCGTCCACCAGCAGGGCGCTGCCGATCTTGATGACCAGCCGCTTGCATTTTTCCGGATCGCGAAAGTCGTCGAGCGTTTCGATAGGCATGGGCGGCCAGATAGGGGCTGCCCGTGTGCATTGCCAGCGAAGTTTGGACAATCGCCCCTAGATAGGCGACCAGGGCTTGTCTTCGGGCGCGTCCTCGTCATCCGATGCCAGCGAGCCGGGCTGTTCGGTCGCCGTGCGATCCGGCAGGTAGCCCAGCACCGCATCGAGCAGTTCGTTGATGCCATCGCCGGTCGCACCCGAGACCGGGAACACTTCTTCCGCCCCTGCCTCGATCAGTTCGGCGGCAAAACCCTTCGCCAGTTCGCGATCTGCCAGGTCGATCTTGTTGAGGGCGACGATACGCGGCTTGTCCTCCAGCCCCGCGCCATAGGCTTCCAGCTCCTTCTCCACGATCTTCATCGCCGAGGCCGGATCCTCGTGGCTGATATCGATCAGGTGGATAAGCACCCGGCAGCGCTCGATATGGCCCAGGAACCGGTCACCGATACCTGCACCGTCGGCCGCGCCCTCGATCAGGCCGGGAATATCTGCCAGCACGAATTCGCGGCCCTTATGGCGCACCACCCCCAGCTTGGGGATCAGCGTGGTGAAGGCATAGTCGCCCACCTTGGCGCGGGCGTTGGAAACCGCATTGATGAAGGTGCTCTTACCGGCATTGGGCAGGCCGACAAGGCCGACGTCGGCCAGCAGTTTCAGCCGCAGCCACACCCACATTTCCTCGCCGGGTTCGCCCGGCTGGTGCTGGCGCGGCGCGCGGTTGGTGCTGGTTTTGTAGCTGGCATTGCCGCGCCCGCCCATGCCGCCGTGCAGCAGGACCACGCGCTGGCCTTCCTCGATGAAGTCGGCGAGCACCTCCTGCTTGTCCTCGCTCAGCACCTGTGTTCCCACGGGCACCTCGATCACCAGGTCGTCAGCGCCTGCACCGGTGCGATCCTTGCCCATGCCGTGGCCGCCGCGCTTGGCCTTGAAGTGCTGGTTATAGCGAAAGTCGATCAGGGTGTTGAGGCCGGGCACGGCTTCGAGCACGACGTCGCCCCCCTTGCCGCCGTTGCCGCCATCGGGACCGCCGAACTCGATATATTTCTCGCGCCGGAAACTGACGGCGCCGGGGCCGCCCGCGCCGGACTTCAGGTAGATCTTGGCCTGGTCAAGGAAATGCATGGGGCGCCCTTATGCGGTTTTTCCCGCCAGCGCCAGCATCTCGCCGATCACCGTTTCGGGTTTACCCGGCCAGGCCGCGCGGCCAGGTCTGCGGTGCAACGGAGGCAGGCAGCGAAGGAAACTGGTGGAGCCGAGCGGGATCGAACCGCTGACCTCGTCATTGCGAACGACGCGCTCTCCCAACTGAGCTACGGCCCCGTTCCAGTCTTCAGGCTCCCGCCAAGCGACGGGAGGAAAGGCCCATTAGCGATCCTGCGCCCGCCATGGAAGAGGGAAATTCCTGCCCCCTCCCCCGGCTGCGATCCGGTCACTGATCCGCGTCGTTGGGCACCGGTTGCACCACCGGGGTGCTGGCAGAGGTCTCGTCCACGTTGATCACCGGGATCAGCGCGCCGGTTTCGGTGTCGGGAACGCCAACGGTATCATCCGGCACATAGCCCTGTACTGCCACGCCGGCCGCACGTTGCTGTTCCGCCGTGCCGTACAGCGCCACCCAGCCCGGCTGCGAAGATCCGTACCGCGCACCGTAGCGCCTGTCCCAGTCGGCAGAGGCGGCTTCGTAGGTCTCGTAAGCGGTGAAGAACTGCTCGAACGCGCTTTCGAAGCGTTGCAGGCCGCTGATCGCGAATGTCCTGAAGTCGCCTGCCTGTCCGCTGAGATACTCGTTCGACACCTCCAGCGCGGCATTGCAGAAGTGCGAGCGCGCAGGGGGCGTGGCGAAGTAGTTGTACATGCTGGTGGAGTGCGTTTCACGCATCCGGATGGCCGCGCGCCGCACCGCCGTGCTGCCGGTCGATTGCCCCTTGGTCGCCAGATCGTCGCGCGCCAGTTCGCGAAAGTGCGATTCCATCGTGTTGTTGGCGGACGACAGCAGCGATTGCTCGTCGATCAGCATCTGGCTGTAGGCATCCAGGATCGGCGCGTGCACATCGCGTGTGCAATTAAGCGCGGCGACGTTCCAGCCCGAGCGGAAATGCCAGACTGCTTCATTCTCGGGCAGGGCGGTATTGATCGTCTGCCGAACGCCCGTCGCATCGCGGCGCGGGATATCCATGCGGTAGGCCGCCTGCGGGGGCGGGACCGGGCGATAAGGTATCGCCTCAACGACCTGTGGCGGCGGCGGCGGTGGCGGGGGCGGCGGCGGCGGCGGTGGCGGCGGCGTGGTGGCGCAGGCCGCCAGCATCGCCGTGCCCACGACTGCGGTGATGACGCGAATGGTAATAGGTGGCTTGGTCATTGTCCCCGTAGTGTCCTTATCGCCCCTGAACCCTCGCTGAGCGATGGTTAACATGACCACCTTGTCTAGCGGGCGAAAAAGGCAAAGAAAATGCCCGGAATGCAGCTTTGCACGCCGGGCACCTTCTTTGCGGTATGCGCCGTTTCCTATTCGCGGGCAGCGCCCATGAAGCGCAGCAGGAACAGGAACATGTTGATGAAGTCGAGGTAAAGGCTGAGAGCGCCCATCACCACCATCTTGCTAACCGGGAAAGCCGCGGCCACCGACGGATTGCTCATCTTCAGCTGCTGGATGTACAGGTATTCCTGCTTCAGCCGCTGCGTGTCGTAGGCGGTAAGGCCGGCGAAGATCAGCACGCCAAGTGCGGAAATCGCCAGTTCCAGACCGGGCGAGCCGATCA
The DNA here is from genome assembly GCA_913055155.1 of uncultured Erythrobacter sp. Taxonomy (GTDB): domain Bacteria; phylum Pseudomonadota; class Alphaproteobacteria; order Sphingomonadales; family Sphingomonadaceae; genus Alteraurantiacibacter. The sequence continues at coordinate 81,457 of CAJXJR010000006.1, forward strand.
GGAAAGCGTTCAGCAGCGTGGCGATGATCAGGCCGACGACGCCCATGATGAGGAATGATCCCCAGCCGGAGATATCCTTCTGCGTTGTATAACCCCAAAGGCTGAGACCGGCGAAAGCGCCAGCCGTGGCGAAGAACGTCAAGGCGATCGATGCCCCGGTGTAGACGAGGAAGATCGTCGACAGCGAGAGGCCCATCAGCACCGCGAAGCCCCAGTACAGCGCCTGCAGCGTGGGGGTGGAGAACTTGTCGCGGCCAAAGCTCATCGCGAAGACGATGGCCAGCGGCGACAGCGCCACCAGCCACATCAGCGGCCCCTGCGCGAACTGGATGGCCAGCCCGCTGCGAGCGGTAAGCAGCGCCACGATGCCCGTCAGCAGCACGCCCGAGGCCATGTAGTTGTAGATCGAAAGCATGTGCTTGCGCAGGCCTGCGTCAAAGGTCGTGCGGCCAGCGACATCACCCGTCTGGCTCGGCGACGCACCGAAGCCCTGCTGGGTCGAACGGTTGTCGTTCCAATTTGCCATGTGTTCCAAAACTCCTTTGGCCCGATCTCACATAGCGGACCGGGCTGAATTCAATATCGGCATATTGCGAGTAATTTTCAAGTGAAACCGGGGCGATTTCGCCTTGTCGCAGGTTAACCCTGAAAACGGCTCAATCGCGCGCTTCTCGCGACATTTCGGCACTGCGATCGCGGGCCGCGCGCAAGCATTCGGTCATCAGCTGCACCATCGCCTCGCCATCGTCGAGCACGTCCAGCCCGGCGCGCGTCACCCCGCCGGGGCTGGCGACCATGTCTGCCAGCTTGCCCGGCGGATGCTCGGAATTCGATGCCAGCGCGGCGGCGCCTTCGGTCATCGCCACGGCCAGCGCGCGTGCCTGCTCTTCAGGCAGGCCCAGTTGCACCGCAGCGGCACCCAGCCCGTCAATAAAGCGATAGACGAAGGCCGGACCGCTGCCTGCCAATGCGGTGACGAGGTCGAAGCGGTCCTCGCCCACCCATTCGGGCGTGCCAAGCATCTGCATCAGCGCCATGAGTTCGTCCTGCGCGGCTTTGTCCAACCCGCCTTGCGCCAGGGCAATTGGCGACTTGCCAAGCGCCACGGAGAGGTTGGGCATGACCCGCACCTGTCCGGCGGCGCGCGGAAAATACTTCTTCAGCGTGGCCAGTTCCACACCGGCGAGCAGCGACAGCACAACGGTGTGCTCGCCGGTCAGCGGCTCGACGTTCGGGCCGACATCGGCCAACATCTGCGGCTTCACGCCCAGCAGCACGGCATCGAATTCACGGTCGTTAGGCAGTTCGCGCAGCATCTCCACACCATCGGGAGCGGTTTCGCGCGCCGGATCGACGATCGTGAAACGTGACGGATCACAGCCTGCAGCCAACCAACCATCAAGCATGGCTCCGGCCATATTGCCGCAGCCGACGAAAAGAATGTTCTGGAATGTCATGGCAGGTGACTTGGCATGCCTGGTGGCGAATTCAAGCCTCTCCGGCCGCATCCACAAGGGCTGCGTCCAGCGCATCGCGCGGAGACTTGTCGCCCCACAGCACGAACTGGAACGCGGGATAGAACCGGTCGCACTCGGAAATCGCCGATTCGATGGCCATCTGCGCCATGTCCAGGCTGAGCATCCCGTCGTCGCCCACCATCAGCCCGTGACGATAGAGGATCACGCCGCCTTGCGACCACATGTCGAAATGTCCCAGCCATAGCTGTTCGTTAATGCGGGCTAACAATTCCCAGGCTTCGCGCTTCTTGCCGTCGGGCACGCGAACGTCCGGCAGGCAGAGGATCTGCAGGACCTTGTCCTCCACCCGCCAGATGCCGCGCACCTGGTAAGTGGTCCAGGCGCCGGGCACTTCGCCAGTCACCTCGTCCTCGCTCACCTGTTCGCTGGTCCAGCCGTGCGCCTCGAACAGCGCCGCCAGCATTTCGACCGGCGCCGCGTCGTGGCTCTCCTCGATCATGTCGCGAGCCGTGTTCATTGCAATGGAGCCTGCCAAGTCGTCATGGCATACTTAATGCAGCGGCAACCATGGGCCACGCAATCGCGCGGCGGAACTTCGCCGGGCAAAACCCACTTCGCTTGTTGGCAAGATGTGAACAAGCTTCTGGACAACTTGGGCAAAACCGCCGCCGGGTATCAATCAAGCGGCTGAATTTCCTCGCCTTCGCGGCTGGTGAAGCGGAAACTGTCGACGCCTGCCCCGGCCAGCGCGCTGACCATCTGCTGCGCCTCGCGCGCGCTGTCGAAGGGGCCGACCAGCAAGCGGTTGGTCTGGCCCCAGGGCGCAGTAAAGGGTTCGGCATCGTCGAGCAGGCCGTCAGCCTCGCGCCTCAGGCGGCGCAAGTCGAAACGGAAGGCGGACACGTTCTGCCCGATGCCCAGTTGCACCCAGTGGCGCGAGGGATGCACGGGCGGCGGCGGTTCCGGGCGTTCGCGCGGCGGATCGATCGCGGTGATGTCGACGGCCCCTTCGGTCGAGGGCACAGGAGCCGATTCGAGCGTGAAATCGGCAAAGGCTTCGGCGAGGCCGACTGCCTCGGGCTCCGGTTCGGGCGCCGTTGCCGGCTCGGGCGTCGCCTCGACAGCAGTCTCGCGTGCATCCAGCGTGTCGCTGAGCGAGAAGGACGGCTGCGCCACCTCGGCGTCGGGAAATTCCGGCTCCTCCTCCAGCGCCGCAACCTGCGCTGGCGCCGATTCGGGTGCGGCGGCGGGCGGCTCTCCGGCGGGAGCTTCGGTCACGGCAGGTGCCTCCTCGACCGCAGGAAGCTCGCCGGACGTGGCAGGTTGTTCCGGTTGCGCCGACGCGGCGGCAGCAACAGGCATTTCCTCTACCGCCGGCAATTCGCCGGATTCGCCGGGCGGTGCACTCCGGGGCTGGCTTTCGGCGGCCTCGGCCAGCGCCGGCCCCAGCGGTTCGCCTTGCGGCTCCAGCCGCTCGGCAGGCCGTGGTCGGCGCGGCGAAGCGGCTGCGACCGCGCTCTCTCCGTCTTCGGAATAGGCGGCGATATCGGCAGAATCCCGGCCCACTTCGTTGGCTGCCGGGAACCGCCCGAGGTTGGCCGCCGCCGCCTGCTGCGCGCGCGTGAGGCGCGGCATGTAGCGCAGGTATGGCGCCAGCCGCGCAGAAAGGCGCGGCGGCAGCATGGTCTCGGCTATGGCGATGGCTTCCTCGTCCCGCCCCCTGATCGCCAGGGCAAAGGCACGTGTGCGATAGGCGGCGCGGTCCTGCCGCTGCAGCAGCGGCAGCAAGGTGGCTTCCGAAGCATCGGCATTGCCGGCAATGGCATAGCTAAGCGCAAGGCGGCGGATGACTTCGGGATTCTCGTCCTGCGAAAGGGCCAGGCGATAGAGCCGCTGCGCCCGGTCGTTTCGGCCGACGAGGTCGTAGGCCAGGCCGCGCTCCGCCGCATGGGGCGACATGTGTTCGCCTGCCGCCTCCGCATTGCGGAACAGTTGCAGCGCAGTCACCGCTTCACCGCGGCGCACGGCCACCAGCGCCAGGCCTACCAGCACGCGGCCATCTTCCGGCGCGACTGCTTGTGCACGGTTGAAAAAGCCGAGGGCCGCGGCATCGTCACCAAGGTCCAGCGATGCACGCCCTGCCGCGACCAGCGCGGGCACGCTTTCGGGATTGCGCGAGAGCCGGCGCAGCGCATCGTTTAGTTCTTCCTGCGCCGGAAGGGGCAGGGCCTGCACGATCTCCTGCGCCTGCCCGGCCTGAAACGGGGTCAGCATGACCCCCGCAGCAGCACCGCAGGCGAGCATTAGACGAAGACTGGGAAGCGACCGCATCATTCGCCGCGCACTATACAGACCTCGCTGAATGGTGCGAGAACGGTTCGACCGATTTTCAGACCGCCTTACTGGTTGTTCTGGCGACCGAGGAAACGCGGAATGCGCAAGCTGCCGCTGCTTTCCTCCTCGTCGTCCTCATCCTCGTCATCGCTGGTTTCCGGCGCCTGGCGGGAAAGGTTGGCCATGCGTTCGAACAGAGTGCTGCCGCCGCCGCTGGCACCACCGCCACTTGCGGGAGGTGCCTCAGGCTCTGCCGGCGCCGCCGCTGCCGCGTCGTCTTCTTCGCCGTCAGGCCCGGCGGAACCCAGCATGCGCGCACGGCGGCCGCCCTGCGGGGCAACCGGCTCGTCGGCTTCGGCAAGGCGGCTGGCATCCAGCAGCAGTTCGTCCTGTCCGGAATCGTCGCCTTCGGCTTCGGCCTCCTCGGTCAGGTCGAAGGTGCCCTCGTCCTCTTCGTCAGCGGGTTCTTCGGGGGCCTCATCGCCGAAACCGCCAAAGCCATCGCTTTCGCCCCGGTCGAAGCCGCTGTCGTCAGCCGCAGCTTCCAGGCCTTCGTGCCCGGCTTCGGGTTCCGATTCGCCGTAGGCTTCCGGCACGGCGAGCGCTTCGTCTGCAACAGCTTCGTTTGCCGCATCGGCTTCGTCCGACATCGAGAGGTCGAGCGTATCGTCCTCCTCGGCCGGCTCTTCAGCCACTTCTTCCACGGGGATCGCAAGGTCCGGCTTGCGCGGGCCACGTGCTGCCGACAGGTCGAGCGGGCGCGCGGCGTCCTGCGGCATCTGCCCGGTCTGCTCGATCCCGGTGGCGACCACGGAGACGCGGATCTTGCCGTCGAGTTCGGGGTTGAAGGCGCTGCCCCAGATGATGTTGGCTTCGGGATCGACCAGTTCGCGAATGTGGTTCGCGGCCTCGTCCACTTCCAGCAGCTTCATGTCCTCGCCGCCGATGATGGAGATGATCACGCCCTTGGCACCCTGCATGCTCACACCGTCGAGCAGCGGGTTGGCGATGGCGTGCTCGGCAGCTTCCAGCGCGCGATTGTCGCCTTCGCCTTCGCCCGTGCCCATCATCGCCTTGCCCATCTCGCCCATCACCGAACGCACGTCGGCAAAGTCGAGGTTGATGAGGCCCGGCATCACCATCAGGTCGGTGATGGACCGCACGCCCTGCTGCAGCACTTCGTCTGCCAGCATGAACGCTTCCTTGAAGGTGGTTTCCGCCTTGGCCACCAGGAACAGGTTCTGGTTGGGAATGACGATCAGCGTATCGACGTGCTTCTGCAGCTCCTCGATCCCGCTTTCGGCGGCGCGCATGCGGCGCGTGCCTTCGAACAGGAACGGCTTGGTCACCACGCCGACGGTAAGGATGCCCTTGTTGCGCGCGGTCTGTGCGATCACCGGCGCAGCGCCGGTGCCCGTACCGCCACCCATGCCGGCAGCGATGAAGACCATGTTCACGCCTTCCAGCGCGCGCTCGATATCCTCCACCGTCTCTTCGGCGGCAGCACGGCCCACTTCGGGGCGCGAGCCTGCACCAAGGCCCTGGGTGATATCGGGGCCCAGCTGGATGCGGTGTTCCGCCGAGGAGCTGTTCAGGGCCTGCGCATCGGTATTGGCGACGATGAAGTCGACCCCTTCGATTTCGGCCTCGATCATGTTGGCGATGGCATTGCCACCGGCCCCGCCGACGCCGATCACGGTGATGCGCGGGCGCAGTTCTTCCACCGAAGGCGGGCCAATATTGATACTCATCTCATCGTCTCCTCGGCAGGGTTCGCAAATTCTGCCATTGGTATCTTTGCCATAAAGGTTAGCCGTTAAGGATGGTGGCGCGCACTCTATCCACAGCTAGGAATTACCTCGAAAATCCTCGTCAGAAATACTCGCGCATCGCAGTCCATGCACGAACCAGCGTGGTTAGCGAGCCATAGCTGGTGGTGCTGGTGAAGCGCGATCCGATCGCGCGGATATCGATCGGGTCTTCGGCGGCATAGAGCACAAGGCCCGCCAGCGTGGTGAAAGCGGGCGAGGTATGCGCTTCGGGCAGGCCTTTCAGCGCAGCCGGCTTGCCGATCCGCACCGGCACGCCCAGCACGCTTTGCGCATAGTCGGCAAGGCCTGCCAGCTCCGCACCGCCGCCCGTGATCACCACCTGCCGCGCGCTGGAGCCGGGTGCGCCGCCGGTAAAGCCCATGGCGTCCAGTGCCTTGGCAACATCGCTCATCAGCATGTCGAGCTCGCCGGTAATCACCCCGATCAGTTCGGCGCGTGGCACCTGGCCCGATGCGTCGCTGCCTCGCGCGACGCCGCGAGCGCCGTCCTCTGCAGGTGTCGCCACGGGGATCATCTCGCGGTGATCGGTGGGGCTGGCGATGGCCGAGCCCGATACGCATTTCAGGCGTTCGGCCTGGAACCGGCGGATGGAAAAGGCAGAGGCGATGGCATCGGTGATATCGGCGCTGCCGCGCGGGATGGCGGTCAGCCCCACCAGCATGCCGCCGGCATAGACCGAGACATTGGTAACCTCGCCGCCCAGCTCCACCATGGCCACGCCAAGGTCGCGCTCTTCGGCAGAAAGGCAGGAATAGCCTGCGGCAAGCGGCGATGCCACCACGCCTTCGACGTCGAGGTGCGCGTTCTGCACGCTTTCCGTCACGTTGCGCACAGGGGCGCCGTCGGCCAGCATTACGTGGATATCAACGCCCAGTCGGTCGGCATGCAGGCCCTTGGGGTTCGAGACGCCATGCGCGCCGTCGAGGAAATAGCAGGCGGGTTGTGCGTGCAGCACCATGCGGCCATCGGGTTGCAGGCTTTCGCGCGCGGCCACCAGCAGCGCCTCGATATCCTCTTCCTCCACCCGCCGACCGCCGATGCCGATCTCCACCGGGCGGATTTCGCTGGCAAGGCCTGCGCCCGAACAGCCGATCCACACCGCATCCACGCTGGTGCCGGCCATCTTCTCGGCCCGTTCCAGCGCATCACGCACGGCATGGGTTGCGGCCGCCATGTCGACTACATAGCCGCGCTTGATGCCCTGGCTGGCGCGGTGACCGCTGCCTAGCACCTGCATTTCGCCGTCCTCCGTCAGCGCGGCGATCATCGCCGATACGCTGAACGATCCGACATTCACCGCGCCCACGACGCGGGCGATCCGCTGGTTGCCTGCCATCAGGTCTCTTCCCCCTCGTCCTCTGCCTGCAACGACAGTTCCTGCCGTTCCGAACGGCCCGGCACATGCATGTACATTCGCGGCGGGTTGCGCATGTCGAAACTGGCCACTTCGCCGCCGATCAGGCGGTGCACGCCGTCGGCCTGGGCAAAGCTGATAAGCGCGGCCGCTGCGCGATCCTCTCCCTCCGGCAAGGCAAGGCGCTGGTCCGTTTCGAAGGTCAGGTTCCAGCGGCGGTTGCCGACCCATTCGGCGCCGACAACCTTGCCCTTCAGCGCCGGAGCTGCATCCAGCAGCATATCCAGCGCTTCCACCTGGCCTTGCGCGCCGGGCCCTTCGATCAGCAGGTAACCCGCTGCGTCCTCGGCCGAAATCGGCTCCAGCTCGACGCCCGTGGGATCGATCAGCATCAGCCGGTCGGCACGGCGCAGCACGGCGTGCGGCTGGCGCTCGACGATATTGACCACCAGCAGGTCCGGCAGCTGTCGCGAAACGCGCGCGTCCTGCACCCACGGCAGCTCCAGCAATTCCTCGCGCAGGCCCGCCGTGTCCACCCGCGTCATGGCAAGATCACGCTGGCCAAAGGCGCGTTCGTGGACCAGCATCGAATTCATCCGCTCGGTGCCGCGCACTTCCACGCGAGCCAGCTTGAAACCGGCATTGCTGGCAACCTGGGCAAACCGGTCGGACACCACGGCCGTCGCGCCGGAGACTTGCGCCAGCCAGCCCAGCCCCACGAGCGCACCGCCCAGGATCAGCACGGTAAAGGCCTTCTGCAGTTGCTCTTCTGTAAAGGGCAGCAGGCCCAGCATGCGACCGATTATCGACTGCCCCTGCTTGCGGGCAGAGCGGACCTTGCGGCTGGTGCCTTGCGCGCGGGCCTGCCGCCGCACGCCCTGGGCCTTGCGCGAATTGGTCTTAGCCATCGGCCAGCCTCCCCGCGCGCCGCAGCGCGTCCTCCACGATCATCTCGCACAGCTGCGGATACTCGATGCCGCAATAGCGCGCCTGCTCGGGCACCAGGCTTAGCGGCGTCATGCCCGGCTGGGTGTTGGTCTCCAGCAGGAACAGCCCGGCCTCGCCGCGCTCGTCATCCCAGCGATAGTCGGAACGCGAAACGCCCCGACAGCCCAGCCGACGATGCGCCTGCATGGCATATTCCAGGCACAAACGCTCGATCTCGGGCGGCAACTGCGCCGGGAAGATATGCTGCGTGCGGCCTTCGGTGTACTTGTTCTCGTAGTCGTAGAACCCGCTTTCAACGATCAGCTCGGTCACGCCCAGCGCACGCGGGCCATCGGACGTGTCGATCACCGCCGTGGTCAGCTCACGGCCACGGATGAACGGCTCTGCCAGCAACGTATCGAAATCCTGCCATGGCCCCTTGGCCTCGCGGCTGATGCGGTTGCCGCAATTGCTGTCGCCGGTGACGATCGCAACGCCCACGGACGAGCCTTCGTTGACGGGTTTCAGCACATAGGGCCGCGCAATCGGATCGCCTTCGTACAACTCTTCGGACGCCACCACGCGCCCGCCGGGCATGGGTATGCCGTGCGGCACCAGCGCGTGCTTCGTCAGTTCCTTGTCGATGGCGATTACCGAAGTCGCCAGCCCGGCGTGGGTGTAGGGAATCCCCATCAGGTCGAGCATGCCCTGCACCGTGCCGTCTTCGCCCGGCGCGCCGTGCAGCGCGTTGAACACCACGTCGGGCGCGGCGGCGGCGATCTTTGCCGCCACGTCGCGATCCATGTCCAGCCGGGTGACGCGGTAGCCCAGGCTTTCCAGCGCGTCGGCGACGCCCTTGCCGGACATGAGCGAGACCTCGCGCTCATTCGCCCAGCCGCCCATCAGGACGAGGATGTGCAGGTCTTTCGGCAGGCTCGTCATGGTCTCAGGGCCGTCCCACTCGCTTGATTTCCCATTCCAGCGTCACGCCGGACTTCTCGGCCACGCGGCGGCGCACCTCCTCGCCCAGCCCCTCGATATCCGAACTCGTCGCTTCGCCGGTGTTGATGAGGAAATTGGTGTGCTTCTCGCTCACTTGCGCGCCGCCCATCGTCAGGCCGCGACAGCCGGCCTCGTCCACCAGCTGCCACGCCTTGCCGCCTTCGGGGTTCTTGAATGTCGACCCGCCGGTTTTGCTCCGCAGCGGCTGCGATTGCTCGCGTTCGGCGGCGATCCGGTCCATTTCCGCGCCGATTGCCGCGGGATCGCCCGGCTCCCCCTTGAACCGTGCGGCCACCACGATGGCGCCATCGGGCAGGCGCGAATGGCGATAGGTGTAGCCAAGGTCCTCCACCGGGATGGTGACCAGTTCGCCGCCCGGCAGCACAACGTCGCAATCGACCAGGATATCGGCCACTTCGCGCCCGTAAGCACCGCCGTTCATGCAGACAAAACCGCCCACGGTTCCGGGGATGCCGCGCAGGAATTCCATCCCCGCGATCCCCGCATCGCGCGCGGTGCTGGCCACCAGGATGCCCGGCGCGCCGCCGCCGCATTCCAGCACGTTATCGCGCTTCACCTCGACACTGGCAAAGGGCTTGCCCAGCCGCACCACCACGCCGGGCACGCCGCCATCGCGGATGATGAGGTTGGACCCAAGGCCCAGCGCCATCACCGGGGTACCGGGATCGAGCCGCGAGATGAAGTTCACCAGATCGTCGATATCGGCAGGCTCGAACAGCCAGTCGGCCTTGCCGCCGCTCTTGAACCAGACCAGCTTGGCCAGCGGGGCACCGGGCTTCAGCGTGCCGCGCACGTCCGAAGGTACGCTGGCGCCAACGGGAGCCGGGGATTCGTCGGGCTGCATCCACACGCTCATGCCGCTGCCCCTTCGCGCTGCTGCGCCACGGCATCAGCAAGGCCCGCTGCCCATCTGGTTATATCGCCGGCGCCCAGGCACACGACCATGTCACCCGGCTGGAGGTCTGCGGCCAGCTGTCGGGCAAGGTCGTCCGCACCCTCCACCGTCACCGCGTGGCGATGGCCGCGCGCCTTCAGTCCTTCGACCAGCGCGTGCTCGTCCACGCCTTCGATGGGGTCCTCCCCCGCAGCATAGACGGGCGCGGCATAGACCATGTCGGCGTCGCCGAAGGCACCCTGGAAATCCTCCAGCAAGTCGCGCAGGCGGGTGAAGCGATGCGGCTGCACCACCGCCAGCACGCGGCCCGAAGCGGCATCGCGCGCTGCCGACAGCACCGCGCGGATTTCCACCGGGTGGTGGGCATAATCGTCGATCACGCGGATGTCGGGGGCAATCGTACCGACATGGCTGAACCGCCGCCGCACACCGCCGAACCGGGCAAAGCCTTCGCGGATCGCTTCTGCAGAGCAGCCCATTTCCAATGCCACGGCAATCGCCGCGCAGGCATTCTGCACATTGTGGCGCCCCGGCATCGGAAGTTCGATATCGGCAATCCACGTCTCGCTGCCGTCGCGGTCGGTCTGCACCGCGTCGAACCGCGTGACGCCGCCTTCGGGCCGCACGTTCTCGGCGCGCACGTCGGCATGGGGGGAAAAGCCATAGGTAATCACCCGCCGGTCGCGCACCTTGGCGATCACGTTGCGCACCTCGTCATGGTCAAGGCACAGCACCGCCGCGCCGTAGAAGGGCACGTTCTCGATGAATTCGAGGAAGGCGTCCTTCACCGCCTCGAAACTGCCGTAGTGGTCAAGGTGCTCGGGATCGATGTTGGTGACCACCGCAATGGTGCCGTCCAGCCGCAGGAAGCTGCCGTCGCTCTCGTCGGCCTCCACCACCATCCACTCGCTGTCACCCAGCCGCGCGTTCGAACCATAGCTTTCGATGATGCCGCCGTTGATGACCGTGGGATCGACGCCGCCTGCATCCAGCAGCACGGCCACCATGCTGGTGGTGGTCGTCTTGCCGTGCGTACCGGCAACCGCGACGGTGCTTTTCAGCCGCATCAGCTCGGCCAGCATCTCCGCCCGGCGCACCACGGGGATACGTGCTTCAAGCGCGGCCGCGACTTCAGGGTTGGTGCGCTTGACCGCGGTTGAGGTCACCACGACAGCAGCGTTACCAAGGTTGGCGGCATCATGACCGATGGCAACGGGGATACCGCGTTCGCGCAGCCGCAGCACGCTGGCGCTTTCGGCAAGGTCGCTGCCCTGCACGCTGTAGCCGAGATTGGCCATCACCTCGGCAATGCCCGACATGCCTATGCCGCCAATGCCAACGAAATGGATCGTCCCGATATCGGTGGGCACGCCCTTCATTCGGCACGCTCCCGGCTGGCGCCATTGGCAGCCGTTTCCTGCGTGGCACCGCGCGCGGCGTTTTCGCCTACGCGGATCACGTCCATCATGTCTGCCCCGCCGAACCCTTCGATCAGGTCGGCAAGGTCGCTGGCGGCCTTGGGCCTGCCGCAGTTCCACGCGGCATGCGCGGCATTGGCCAGCGTTTCCGGGCGCTGCGCCATGGCGTTGATCTGCTTGGCCAGTTCCTTGGCGGTGAAGGCATGCTGGCGGATCGAACGCGCGCCGCCGGCTTTCACCACCTCGCGCACGTTGGCGGCCTGGTGATCGTCGGTGGCGATGGGCAGCGGCACCAGGATCGCAGGGCGCCCCACGGCCGTCAGTTCGGCAATGGTGGAGGCACCCGCGCGCCCGATGAACAGGTGCGCATCGGCCAGCGTTGCGGCCATGTCCTCGAAATAGGTGGCCAGTTCCGCCGGGATATCGTGGTTGGCATAGCGCGCGCGCACCGCATCCAGGTCTTCCGGGCGACACTGCTGCGTCACCTGCAAGCGACTGCGCAAGGCAGGTGCGAGCATCGAAAGGCCATCAGGCACGATCTCCGAAAGCACGCGGGCACCCTGGCTGCCGCCGGTCACCAGAACGCGGAACAGGCCATCTTCGGTAAAGGCAGGAAACGGCTCGTCCCGCAGCGACAGCACGCCGGGGCGCACCGGATTGCCAACCAGCACGGTCTTGCCTTCATGCTTGGGCTTCAGCCGGTCGACATCGGGATAGGACAGCGCGATCGCATCCACCCGTCCGGCCATCAACCGGTTGACGCGGCCCAGCACGGCGTTCTGTTCATGGATGACGGTGGGGATGTCCATCGCCTGCGCGCCCAGCAGCGCGGGCAGCGCGGGATAGCCGCCAAAGCCGATCACGGCGCTGGGCTGGAACGTCTCGTACAGGCGCTGCGCCATCGCGCGCCCTTTCAGCACGGCGGAGATACCGGCGGGCCATTTCAGCGGGTTCTTGCCAAAGCGGCCTGCGGGCAGCACGTGGGCGGTGAGGAAATCGGGCTTGCCGGGTATGGCCGCTCCACGCTCGTCGGTAATCAGCGCAACGTGGTGGCCGCGCCGTTCCAGTTCATGCGCCAGCGCGAAGGCGGGCGTCAGGTGCCCGCCGGTGCCGCCTGCGGCCAGCACGAAATGGCGTGACGATGCCGGGGTCATTGGTCCTCCTCCTTCTCCAGCGCGTCCCTCAGGTCAAAGGGCTCGGGCGCGAGATAAGGATTGCGCCGCGTCACCGCCAGCAGCAGCCCCATGGTGAAACACTGCGCGATTGTCGAGGACCCGCCATAGCTGACCAGCGGCAAGGTCATGCCCTTGCTGGGGAAAAGCTGCAGGTTCACCAGGATATTGATGAAGGCCTGGCCGCCGAACAGCGCGATCAGCCCGCTGGCAGCCAGGATGATGAACAGCCGGTCCTCGTCCACCAGCCGGATCAGCACACGCAGCACGATGGCAAGGTACAGCAGCACCACGATGGCGCAGACGATCAGGCCCAGTTCCTCGCCGATGACGGAGAAGATATAGTCGGTGTGCGCTTCGGGCAGGCGCATCTTGTTCTGCCCCAGCCAGAACCCGCTGCCGGTCCACCCGCCGCCCGTCAGCGTGCGATTGGCCAAGTCGACATGGTCGTAGGCGGATGGCCCGCCAAAGAAGGAATCGATGCGCTGCCGCGCGTTGTCGTAGAAGAGATAGGCCGCCAGCATCCCGGCCACCCCTGCACCCACCAGCATGCCGATGCGTTGCAGCGGCAGGCCCGCCAGCATCACCATCACCAGCCAGCAGCCGATGAACAGGATCGCCGCGCCAAGGTTGGGTTGCGCCATCAGCAGCACGGTTATGACGCCCACCAGCGCGCCGGAAATGAGGATAACCGGCAGCTTCGGGTCGCGCAGCTTCCATGACAGGATCCAGGCCACGGTGATAGCGAAGGCGGGCTTCAGGAACTCGCTGGGTTGCACGCCCAGGCCAAAGCGGATCCAGCGCTTCGCACCGTTCACCTCGTAGCCCACGAACGGCACCAGCAGCAACAGCACCAGCATGGCGCCGGCCAGCAGGATCGATCCGCGTCGCATCAGCTCGCGCGGCAGCATGGATGTTGCCAGCAGCACCAGCAGGCCCAGCACCTGCCAGCGCACATGGGCCCAGAAAAAATACAGGTCCGGCAGGGCGACGTCGGCAGTCGACAGGCGATTGGCGCTGGCGGGAGATGCCGCCGCCACCGCCAGCGTGCCGACCGCCATCAGCAGCAGGACAAGGCCCAGCAGCCAGCGGTCGATCTCGCGCCACCAGATGCGCAGCTCGCGCTTGCGATCCTGCGGCAGCTGTGGGCGGCGCCTTTCACGCTCGCCCCCCGCGCGGGGAATATAGATGGGCTGCGTGCTCATGCGGCAGACCTCGAATCGAACCCGCATTCATTGGGCTTGGCGTGACAGCCGACGCTGGCAGACAGCTCGCGAAAGGTATCGCCGCGCACTTCGTAGTCGCGAAACTGGTCGAAACTGGCGCAAGCCGGGCTGAACAGGATCACGTCGCCTGCCCCGGCATTGGCGACCGCACGCACCACGGCCTCTGCCAGCAGTTCGCAGCGCTCCACCGGCATGTGCGGTTCCAGCAGGTCTGCGAACATCGGCCCGGCTTCCCCGATGGTATAGGCGCACGCGACATTGGCGAAATGCGGGGCGCAGTCGTTGAGGTTGTCTTCCTTGGCCAGCCCGCCGCAAATCCAGTGAATTCGCGGTTTGCCCTCAAGGGGAGGATAGGCCGCCAGCGCGGGCGCGGTGGAGGCAGGATTGGTGGCCTTGGAGTCGTTTACGAACAGCACGCCGTCGCACTCGCCCAGCCGCTCCATCCGGTGGGACAGGCCGCCAAAGCTGGCGAGGCCGGCCAGCACCTGGTCGCGCGACAGGCCCATGCGCTGGGCCAGGGCAGCGGCAATGGCGGCATTCTGCAGGTTGTGCGGGCCTTGCAGGCTGGGCCAGTCCTTCTGGAAAGGCTCCCACGCCCAGGTATCGACACATACCGCCAGGCCTTCGGGCCGGCGCCCGGCCTCTGCCTGCTGGATCGCGCTGGTGGGCGCATCGGCGCAGCCAAACACGGCGAATTGCCCCGCGCCCTGCATGGCGAACAGCCGGCCCTTGGCGAAGGCATAGGCGGCAAAATCGTCGTAGCGGTCGAGATGGTCGGGCGTGATGTTGATCAGGGCCGCCGCCTCGCAAGCCAGCGAGCGGGTGAGATCGAGCTGGTAGCTCGACAGTTCGAACACGTAGACCCCGGACACATCGTCCTTGGCGGCCAGCGGATCGCGGCCCAGCACCGGCAGGCCGATATTGCCTCCCATCAGCGCGGGCACGCCGGCCTGTTCCAGCAGGTGGTACACCAGCGCGGTGGTCGTGCTCTTGCCGTTGGTGCCGGTAATGCCGACCACGCGGTGCGGTGGCAGTTCGGCGCGGGCCAGCGCGAACAGTTCGATGTCGCCGATGATCGGCACACCGGCCGCGCGCGCCCGCTCGGCAATCGGATGCGTGTTGAGCGGCACGCCGGGCGAGACCACGATCCCGTCGAAGCCGACGAGGTCGATCTCCAGCGGGTCGGCAATCGTACAGCGGCCGGCCAGTTCGGCGCGCGGTTCCTCGCGCCGGTCCCACGCAGTTACCCGCGCCCCGCTGGCGAGCAAGGTCTCCACCGTGGCCATTCCCGACCGGGCGAGCCCGAGCACGCAATAGTTCTTGCCGGAAAAGACCTTGGCCGTGATCACCGCAGCTTCAACGTGGCCAGCCCGATCACGGCGAGCACGATGGCAATAATCCAGAAACGGATCACGACCTTGCTCTCGCTCCAGCCGAGCTGTTCGAAATGGTGGTGGATAGGAGCCATGCGGAACACCCGCCGGCCGGTGCGCTTGAACCAGAAGACCTGCACGATCACGCTCACCGCTTCGAGCACGAACAGCCCGCCGATGATGGCGAGCACGATTTCGTGGTGGCTGGCAACGGCAATCGCGCCCAGTGCGCCGCCCAGAGCCAGCGATCCGGTATCGCCCATGAACACGGCCGCCGGCGGGGCGTTATACCACAGGAAGGCAAGGCCCGCGCCCATGATGGCAGTGCACATGATCGCCATTTCCCCGGCGGACAGCACGTGCGGGATGCCCAGGTATTCGGAAAAGTCGGCGCGCCCGACGAGGTAGCAGATCAGGGCAAAGGCGCCCGCTGCGATCACCACCGGCATGGTGGCCAGGCCGTCCAGCCCGTCTGTCAGGTTTACAGCATTGCCCGCCCCCACGATCACCGTCGCGGCGAAGGGATAGAAGAGCCAGCCCAGTTCCAGCCCGGTACCGGACAGGAACGGCAGGTACAGCGCGGTGGAGCCGACTTCCTGCACGATGATCCAGGTAGCGATTCCCGCTACGACGAATTCGGCCAGCAGGCGCACCTTGCCCGATACGCCCTTGTGGCTGGCCTTGGTCACCTTGTCGTAATCGTCGAGGAATCCGATCAGGCCGAAACCCAGCGTGACCGCAAGGCAGGCCCACAGGAACGGGTTGGTCAGGTCCATCCACAGCAGCATCGACACCGACAACGCAGTCAGGATCATCAGCCCGCCCATGGTGGGGGTGCCGACCTTCTTCTGGTGCGATTCCGGCCCGTCGGCGCGGATCGGCTGGCCCTTGCCCTGCCGCACGCGCAGCATGTTGATGAACTTCGGCCCGATGATCAGGCCGATGAACAGGGCCGTCATCATGGCCGCACCGGCCCGGAAGGTCTGATAGCGGACGAGGTTGAAGAGCCCCTCGAACTCCAGCATTTCGGCGAGAAAATAGAACATCGGTGCGCGCGTCAGCCTTCCCTGGCTGTGAAATGGTCCACGACGCGGGCAAGCCCTACCGAGTTGGAGCCCTTCACCAGGACGGCGTCGCCACCGGCCAGGCCGAATTCCTGCAAGGCGGCGATCGCCTCGCCCGCGTTTTCGCAATGCGCCCAGCCGATGGGCTTGCCAAGCGCGTTACAGGCCTCTTTCCCCATTTCCCGTGCCAGGGCCCGCATCTCGTCGCCCACCAGCACCGCATAGTCGATATTGGCGGCGGAAATGGGTTCGGCCAGCTGGGCGTGGAAGGCGGGAGCGAAGTCGCCCAGTTCCTTCATGCTGCCCAGCACCGCGATCCGCCGAGTGGCGGGCGTCTGCCCCAGCTGCGCCAGCGTGGCGCGCATCGATGCGGGGTTGGAGTTGTAGCTTTCGTCGATCAGCAGCGCGTGGCCACCGGGCACCTTGGCGCGCAGGCGTGCGCCGCGCCCCTTCAGCCCGCCCATCTCGGCCAACGCCAGGCCGGCTGCGCCCAGGTCTCCGCCTGCGGCGTGGACAGCGGCCATCACGCACAGCGCGTTGTCGATCCAGTGTTCGCCCGGCTCTGCCACGGTGAAGCACAGCCGCATGTCGCCAAAGGCTGCGGTTACCAGCGATCCGCCAGAACCATCGGGCACGGCATCGAGCAGGCGCAGGTCGGCATCGCCGCTGCGACCGAAGGCGATTATCCTTGCACCGCTTGCCGTGGCGGCATCGCGCAGCTGTTCGAACTGTTCGACATCGGCGGGAATGACTGCGGTGCCGCCCGGCTGCAGGCCTTCGAAAATCTCGGCCTTGGCATCTGCAATCGCCTCCATGCTGCCCAGGTTCTCGATATGCGCGGGCGCGATGGTGGTGATGACGGCGACGTGCGGACGCACCTGCGCGGTCAGGCCGGAAATCTCGCCAGCGTGGTTCATGCCCATCTCGAACACGCTGAAACGGCTGCGCGGCGGCATGCGCGACAGGGAAAGCGGAACGCCGACGTGGTTGTTGTAACTGCGCACGCTGCGATGCGCCGCACCGCGGCTGCTGCGTTCCAGCGCGGTAAAGATCGCCTCCTTCACCCCGGTCTTGCCGACAGAGCCGGTGACGCCGACGATCCGGGCCGCAGCGCGATCGCGCGCGGCGCGGGCCAGCGCCTCCAGCGCCACGGTCGTGTCTTCCACCAGCACGTGCGGATAGTCGACTTCGCGGTCCACCAGCGCGGCGGCCGCGCCATTGGCGAAGGCGGCGTCCAGGAAGCGGTGGCCGTCCATCGCTTCGCCCTTCAGCGCCACGAACAGGTCGCCCCCGCGCACGTCGCGGCTGTCCATTTCCACGCCGCTTACCTGGAATTCACCATAAGCGGTCCCGCCGGTAGCCTGTGCGATATCGGCAGAGGTCCACAGCGCGAGCCGCGCCGCATCGGCGGCGGCACGCGGCCAGCGCAGCTGGGCCAGCGCGGCGCTCACCGGCCACCCCCGGCTGCTTCGGCTGCACATTCCCGGGCGACGGTTACGTCGTCGAAGGGCAATACCCGCATGTTTTCTCCCGATCCCACAATCTGACCCTGTTCATGTCCCTTGCCGGCCAGCAGCACGATGTCGCCCTGTCCGGCCTCAGCAACGGCGGCGGCAATGGCTTCGCGCCGTCCGCCGATGTTGCGTGCGGCAGGACCTGCGCCCTGCATCACCTGTGCGCGGATAGAGGCAGCATCCTCGCCGCGCGGATTGTCGTCTGTCACGATCACCAGGTCGCTGCCTGCTGCCGCGGCTTCGCCCATGGGCGCGCGCTTGCCGGCATCGCGATCGCCGCCGGCGCCAAATACTGTGATGAGCCTGCCGTTCACGTGGGGGCGCAATGCCGCAATTGCAGCGGCCAGCGCATCGGGCGTGTGGGCGTAATCCACATAAACCGGCGCCCCGTGCGCAGAAATCACCGCGCGTTCCAGTCGCCCGCGCACCGGCTGCAGCCGGGCAACGGCGTCGAACACCTTGTCTGCCGGGGTGCCGGTGGCCAGCGCGAGGCCGGCAGAGACCAGCGCATTGGCCACCTGGTAGGCGCCGATCAGCGGCAGGCGGATCGCGTGGGCGCGGCCCGCGTGGACGAATTTCAGTTCCTGCCCCAGCGGGCTGGGCTTGCGGGCAATCAGCTCGATGCCCTTGCCCTTCTCCCCCACGGTGAACAGCGTCAGGCCGCGTTCCTTCGCCACTGCGATCACCCGGTCCGACCAGGCATCGTCGGCCCACACCACCGCCGTGCCGCCATCGTCCACCACTTCGGTGAACAGGCGCATCTTGGCAGCGAAATAGTCCTCCATGTCCTTGTGGTAGTCGAGATGATCGCGGCTGAGATTGGTGAAGGCTCCGGCTTTCACCGGCAGGCCTTCGTTGCGATACTGCGACAGGCCGTGGCTGGAAGCTTCGTAGGCGACATGCGTCACGCCTTCGCGTGCGAGGCCGGTCATGTTCGACAGGAACGTGACGATATCGGGCGTGGTGAGCCCGGTGGAAACGCTCTCGTCGGGCGTGGTGACGCCCAGCGTGCCGATGCTGGCCGCACGTTCGCCGCACATGCGCCAGATCTGGCGAGTCATCTCCACGCAGGATGTCTTGCCGTTGGTGCCGGTCACCGCCACCACGGTTTCCGGCGTCGGGCGGAAATACAGCGAGGCGGCGCGGGCAAAGGCGCGGCGCGGCACGTCGTCGGCCAGGTGCAGCGCGCCTTGCACCCGGGCTTCGGGCCGCGCGACCACGGCCACGGCGCCACTGGCGATGGCGGCGGGAATGAAGTCCTCGCCGTTCACCGCCGTGCCCTGGAACGCGCCGAAGACATTGCCCGGCGCCACCTTACGATGGTCGATGGCAAAGCCGGTGACACGGGTCTCGCCCGCTTCCCCGGCGTCGATGCCGAACCGGCTGGCAAGATCGGCAAGGCGCATCAGTCGGTATCCCCCACCAACGGGCGCAGGTCGGACAGGTCGATGTCACGGTCGGCATCGGGCAGCACGCCCAGCTGCGGGCCGATGCGCGGCACCAGCCGGCCGACGATGGGCGCCGCGTTCCATGCCGCCGTACGCTGATACGAACTGGCGGCAGTGCCTTGCGGCTCATCGAGCATGGCGATCACCACATAACGCGGGTTGTCCATCGGGAAGGCGGCAGCGAAGGTAGAGACCAGCGTCGTATCGCGATAGCCGCCGTTGCCCGGCTTTTCCGCACTGCCGGTCTTGCCGCCCACGCGGAAGCCCGGCGCATCGGCATTGCGCCCGGTGCCGTAGACCGCGATCATGCGCAGCAGCTGGTTCATGCGCGCGCTGGTGCTGGCCTTGAACACCCGGCGCCCGCGCGGCGCCTCACCCGGATCGAGCCGGTGCAGGGTGGCCGGGCGCCAGATCCCACCGTTCACCATCGCGGCATAGGCGCTGGCCAGGTGCAGCGGGGTAACCGCAACACCGTGGCCATAGCCCACCGTGATCGCCCGGATGCGCGACCATTCCCCCGATTGCCAAATCGGGAAGCCGCGCGCAGGCAGTTCGATGTAGGGCCGCTCGTTCATGCCCAGGTCGACCATGTACTGGCGCAGCGTGGCCGCGCCCATCTCGTCGACAATGTGGCCCGTCACCACGTTGGAGGAATGGATCAGCATTTCCGGCGTGTTCAGCGTCGGCCCCATCGCATGCGAATCGCGCACGGTACGGCGCTGGACCACGTAAGGCTCGGCGGAATAGCGGCGCGAAAGGTCGGTCAGCGATCCGCTGTCGATGGCGGCCGCCACGGCCAGGGGCTTGAACGTGCTGCCCAGTTCGTAGACCTGGTTGGTCACCCGGTTGAAAGCCGGCGCCACGATGCCGCGGTCGTACTGTTCCTGCGTTACCCGCACGTCGGACGATTGCACGTCGTTGGGATCGAATTCGGGCAGGCTGGCCAGCGCCAGCACTTCGCCGGTATCCACGTCCAGCACGATGCCCGCCGCGCCCACCGCGTTGACCGAGCGCATGCCGCTGCGGAGTTCGTCTTCCAGCGCGCCCTGCACGCGCATGTCGATGGACAGCGCGACCGGATCGGCGCGGCGTGCAGGGTCCAGCAGGTGCTCATCCAACACCGCCTCCATGCCCACGCGGCCATGGCCGTCTGCCGCGACATAGCCCAGCACGTGGGCGGCCATGCGGCCTTGCGGATAGTGGCGATCGGTCTCGCGCGGCAGTTCCAGCGCCAGTTCGCCGATGGCGATAACGCGGTTGGCATCTTCGGGCAGCACCCTGCGGCGCAGGTAACCCGGACGACCCGAGCGCAATTGCTGCGTCACTTCGTGCTGGTCCAGATCGGGAAAGATCGCTTTCAACTCTGCCGCCACCTGTTCGGGCGATTTTACCAGTGGTGGACCGCCATCGCCGCCCTCGGCCATGGCAGCGGGATTGAACCACAGGGCATAGGCGGGAAAGGCGCGCGCCAGCGGCACGCCGTTGCGATCGGTGATCTCCCCGCGCGGAGGCAGCAGGGCTTCGGCCATGGACTGCTCCGTTGGCGCCGACTCTACCGATCCGATCCACGTGATCCGCACCAGCGCCGCCGCCGCCACCAGCAAGAATGCGCCCGCGATCAGCAGCAGGCGCAGGCGCGCGACCAGCAAGGCGCGGCGACGATGATCGACGCGCCCCGCCTGGCTAGTGATGATCGTGTGCGGGGCGGCGTAGGTTGTCACCGGGTGGCAGCCCCCGCCATGGCAACTTCCGCGCCCACCGCCTCGGCAGCGCCGGCGATCGGCACGCGCAGCGCCCCGGTTGCCAGCGTCACCGCCAGGCTGCGGCCTTCGTCGTCAGCCCCGGCCAGCACGCGCTCGTCCACCGGTTCTCCGGTCAAGGGGGAAACCAGCTTGGGAAATTCGGGCAGGTCCTCGCCCGAGGTCATGCCCGCCAGCCGGATCGGCTGCGGCGCATCGACTCCGCGCGGGCTGCCGAAGGCGGCCAGCTGCATGGGGCTGTCGATGAACTGTTCGGCGCGCGGTGCCTCCAAGCCGAAGTCCACGCGGTTCCAGGCCGCCAGCTGCAACTGGCTGGACCGGGTCAGGAATTCGGTCTCCAGCAGCATGTTCTGCTCTTCCAGGCGCACGATCTGCCGCTCCGCCCGCACCACGTCGGCGTGCACGGCGTTCACCTTCACGTGCAGCAGCGCGTACAATGCGATGCAGGTGCCGAGCGCAGCGAGCCAGCCAATGCGTCGGATGCGGCTTTGGTAAGTCATGCGGCGTCCTTTCGGGCAGGGGCGGAGGTGCGGATGGCAGCGCGCAGCGTGGAAGACCGCGCGCGCGGGTTGCGGTCGATTTCCGCCTGCGAGGGGCGGATCGCCTTGGACAAGTGCCCGAAGCGTGCTGGGGAAAGGCTCTGCGCTTCGGGCAGGTAGCGTGACCCGCGGGGGTTCGCATTCGCGGCGTCACGCAGGAATTTCTTCACGATCCGGTCTTCCAGGCTGTGGAAGCTGACGACGGCCAGCCGCCCGCCCTCGCCCAGCAGCTGCTCTGCCGCGACCAGGCCCTGCTCCAGTTCGTCCAGCTCGCCGTTCACGTGGATGCGGATGGCCTGGAAGCTGCGGGTGGCCGGGTCCTTCTTGTCGCCGGGGCGATGGCCCAGCGCCTTGCGCACCACTTCGGCCAGTTCGCCGGTGGTGGTGAGCGGGCGCGCCGCCACGATGGCGCGGGCCACGCGGCGCGACTGGCGCTCCTCGCCATAGGTGTAGAGCACGTCGGCGATGTCCTTTTCCGCCGCCGTGTTCACGAAGTCGGCAGCGGTCGGGCCTGCCTTGCTCATCGTCATGTCGAGCGGGCCGTTGGCGGAGAAGGCGAAGCCGCGCTCCGCCTGGTCCAACTGCATCGAGGACACGCCGATATCCATCGCGATCCCGTCAACCCGGTCGATACCAGCCTCGGCCATGGCCTCCACCATTTCGGAAAAGCGGCGCTGGTGCAGCACGAGGCGCGGGGGCTCCTCGCGGGTTTCGGGCCACTGGCTGCCCGCTGCAATGGCATCGGGGTCGCGGTCGAAGGCATGCACGATCGCCCCGCGATCCAGGATCGCGCGGGTATAGCCGCCGGCACCGAAGGTGGCGTCGATGATGACATCGCCCGGCTGCGGGTCGAGCGCTTCGATCACTTCGTCGAGCAGGACGGGGATATGGGGAGCAGGCGCGGTCACTTGCCCTTCCCCTTCGCCGCCGCCCGGGCGCGCGCATCTTCGGCTTCGGCCAGGCACAGCTCGTACTGGTCCTGCCAGCCGCCACCCATCTGGCCGAGCCGATCAAGGTCCCACATGGTCAGGAACTGACCACCGCCCAGGAAGCAGATGTTGTCGCCGATGCCGCCGACCTTGCAGAAGCGGGGCGGCAGGATGAAGCGGCCGCTCTTGTCGAACGGCACTTCGGTAAAGGTCCACATTTGGGTGGAGCGCAGGTCGCGGTCGAAATCGAGGTCGCGGCGCACCGCGTTTTCCTCTTCCTTGTCGAGGATATCCTCGAAAGTGTCGGTGCGCGAGGGGCCGAAGGCCGTCAGGCAGGGATACTTGTGGTGCTTGGCGACGCACAGCACGCCTTCGTCACCCAGTTCGGCGAAGACCTTGCGGAAGAGTGGCGGCAGGACAAAGCGATCCTTTTCGCCGCGAAGCGAAAAGCCCTGCCCCCTGTATCCTGCCGGCCGCTGCGCCACTGGTCCCTCGTTTCACGTTCCCCGCGGACACACCTTTCCCGTGCCGGGCCGCGCGCAGGCGCGACCGGTCCACCCTGCCAGGCAGGATGTGGGCACGGCTTTGTGTCCGATAGGATCGGCAAATAACGCGGGTTAACGCGGGATGGAAGGGGAAATTGCGGGAAACTGTGGGAGAAGAAGATAACTAATTGATTTTATTGCCCCTCGATTTCATGTCCCGGATGGTGATTATGGTTAGCAGTGTGGCCAGGCCTATCCGTATTTCCGGCCGAATCCGCAGCCTGCACGGTCGCAATCGCATCATTTCCCGCGTGATCCCCGAAGTCCCCGAAAACATGGCTGACCAGCCAGTGCAGGGCTGTGGGCGCATTGGCGTGCGGGCCGTGCAGGTCGAGCATGGCGGCATCGGCGATCACCATCGCCTGCCCATCGCCGATATTGCAGTGCGCCAGCAGGCCTTCGCCCGGAATGTTGCACAGCGCCTGCTCGTCGGCATATCGCAGCACGCCGCGCATGTTCACCGGCATGGCCGTGCCGTGATGGTCGACCGCCTGCAGCCCCGCGGCCTGCTGCGGGTCGAAGGCCAGATCCAGGCCCCAGCGCGCCAGGATCGGAGAGAGCAAGGCGACATCCTGCGGGCGCCTTCGGTCACCCAGGTGAAAGCGACTTTCCCCGGTCATCATCGGATCGGCGAACAGCAGCAGCTGCCCGCCGTCGCGCACCCAGCGATCAAGCGCCACGTTTTCTTCCGGTGAAAGCCCGCGCGGCTGCGCCAGCAGCAGGTAATGGTATTTCGCCAGTGTCTCGGCTGAAAGGTAGTCGATCGGCGCCAGCGTGAAATGCTCCTCCAGCTTCGCCCGCGCCCAGTGCGGCGGCGCGTCGCCGTGGATCAGCTCTTCCAGGCCGGCAGCTTCGCCCCAGTAGATCGGCACCGTGCCCATCAAGGCGAGAGTGGGACGACTATCATCGGAGTCAGCGGGCCTGGCTCCTGCCGGAGCACAAAGGCACGTCGAGGCCAGCGCCAGTGCAGCCAGCGCCCTATTGCAGCGGCGCATTGGTGGCAGGCAGGGCATTGGCGGGCAGGTCTTCGGTCGGCGGTGGCACGGTGACGGTGGGTGTCGGCGTCGGCTCCGCCGGCAGATCGGGCACCACCCCGGCATCGGCCAGCGGATCGCGCGGTGCGGCGGCCTCTGTCGGCTCCACCGTCGGCGCGGCTTCGGGCACGGCATCGGCCTGGGTCTGCTCTGCGCGGCTGATCACCACGTCGGCGAGCCCCACCAGCAACACCATGGCGCCGATCCCGAACAGGCCGATCTGCAGCCGCTGGATGCGTTCGGCGCGCGTGCCGGCCAGCGGGGCGGGTTGGTGCGCGGGGCCACGCGGGCGCAACAGGTCTCTGGGATCGAGGGCCATGCGCTACCCTTACTCCGCCGAAGCTGAACCTAACCAGTCGAACACCGGCAGGCCCTTGGCTCGCAGCCATTCGGCATTGTAGAGCGTGGAAAGGTAACGGAAGCCGGTATCGCACAGGATCGTGGCCACGCGCGGGTTCGCCACGCCGTCCGCCTTCAACTGCTGGCCCAGCGCAATGGCGCCGGCAATGTTGATGCCGCTCGACAGGCCGAGGCACAGCCCTTCGTCGCGCAGCATTTTCGCGACCCATTTCAGGCCTTCCTCGTCAGACATGCGGAACTGCGTATCCACAGGCGCGCCTTCCAGGTTGGCGGTGATGCGCCCTTGCCCGATACCTTCGGCGACGGAGGAGCCTTCGGACGCCAGTTCGCCGCAGGCGTAATAGCTGTACAGCGCCGCGCCGAACGGATCGGTCAGCGCGATGCGGACCTTTTCGTCCTTTTCCTTCAGCCCCATGCCCACGCCTGCCAGCGTGCCGCCGGTGCCCACCGCGCAGGTAAAGCCGTCGATGCGGCCTTCCATCTGTTCCCAGATCTCGGGCGCGGTGCCTTCGATATGGGCGCGGCGGTTGGCAACGTTGTCGAACTGGTTGGCCCAGACCGCGTTCTCGGTCTCCTCCGCAATGCGGCGGCTGGTATGCACGAAGTGGTTGGGATCGGCGAACTTGGTGGGCGGCACGGTGACCAGTTCGGCTCCCAGCGCACGCAACGTGTCCATCTTTTCCTTGGACTGGTTGTCGGGCATGACGATCACGGTCTTGTAGCCCAGCGCATTGGCCACCAGCGCAATGCCGATGCCGGTGTTGCCCGCCGTTCCTTCCACCACGGTTCCGCCCGGCTTCAGCTCGCCGCGCGCTTCTGCGTCGCGCACGATCCACAGCGCCGCGCGGTCCTTCACGCTGGCACCGGGGTTGGCGAATTCGCACTTGCCCCAGACCTCGCAACCAGCCGCTTCGCTGGGTCCTTTCAGCAGGACGAGCGGGGTGTTGCCGATAAGGTCGAGCGTCGATGTTTTGACAGGCAGTTGGGTCATGCCGCCTTGGTTAGGCGCACTGGTAAATTAGCGCAATGTGATATGCCCTTGGGCTGTCCCAAGGTGACCTACGCGCAACCGTCCTGCGCGCCTCGATCTTCCTGCGCGCCTCAATCTTCCTGCGCGATGGTGACCTTCAGGCCGTCCAGTTCGACCGTGAAGGGGATCTGGCACGACAGGCGCGAGTTGTCGTTTCGGTGGTCGCTCGAATCGAGCAGGTCGTCCTCGTCCTCGCTCATTTCCGGCAGCTTGTCCTTGAACGCCGGGTCGACATGCACGTGGCAGGTGGCGCACGAGCAGCAGCCACCACACAGCGCCAGAAGCTCGTCGAAGCCGTTGTCGCGGATCGCTTCCATCACGGTCAGGCCGTCTTCGACCTCGACAGTGGTTTCCTCGCCGGAACGGTTGGTGACGTGCAAAGTGGGCATGCGTAAAATCCTCGTATTTGTTCGCGCGGCTGCTAGGCAACCGCGACGCACTTGGCAAGCAGGACAAGCATGGGCCTTACAGCAGACCGAATTCGCGCCAGCCTGGACGAAGTGGCCAGCCGCGAGCCTGCCATCGCCCGCGCGCTGGAGCGGGCAGGCTATCCCGAACCGCGCATACGCCCGACAGGATACAAGACGATGCTGCGCACGATCGTGGGCCAGCAGGTCAGCGTGGCGGCGGCCACCAGCATGTGGAACAAGCTGGAAGCCGAGCTGGGCGCGAATTTCAAGCCCACCTGCCTGCTGGAGCGCGATTTCGACACGCTGCGCGCTTGCGGCCTTTCGCGCCAGAAACAGGGCTATGCCCGCTCTTTGTGCGAACTGGTGGCAGCGGGCGAGGTGGATTTCGACAACCTGCCCACAGACGACGAAGAGGCCATTGCCGAGCTAACGAAGATCAAGGGCATCGGTCGCTGGTCGGCGGAGATCTACCTGCTGTTCGCCGAAGGCCGCCCCGACATCTGGCCCGCCGGAGACCTGGCGGTAATGGCGGGCATCGGGAAAATTCTCGGCATGGAAGAACGCCCCGACGAAAAGGCCACCCGCGCGCTGGCCGAACCATGGCGGCCGCACCGCGGCGCGACGGCGATCTTCACCTGGCACTGCTACAACAATCCAGCGCTCTAGCTTGGCAACGCGCCCGCGCGTTCCTAGCTGTCACCCTCACCCAAGGGAGACACCATGACCGACACCGCCGCCGCCGCACGCGTATCCGATACTCCGCTGATCCCGCGCGACCACCTGTTCGGCAATCCCACCCGCGCGCAAGGGAAGATCAGCCCGGACGGTAAATGGGTCAGCTGGATGGCGCCGTGGGAAAGGGTGATGAACGTGTTCATGGCCCCGGCAAACGACCCGGACAATCCGCGCCGCATGACCAGCGCGAAGGATCGGCCGATCCCGCAGTATTTCTGGGCGCCCGACAGCCGCAGCGTGCTGTATATCCGCGACAAGCAGGGCGACGAGAACTACCTGCTCTACAGTGTTCCCGTGGACAGCGTGGAAGGCGCGGAGGAAAAGTGCCTCACCCCTTTCGAGGATACCCGCGTGCAAGTTGTCGGCGGATCGGAAACGATCAAGGACAAGATCCTGATCGGCCTCAACAACCGCGATGCGCGCTTCCACGATGTCTACCTGCTCGATCTCAACACCGGCGCGCTGGAACTGGTGTTCGAGAACAACGAATGGGCGGGGTTCGAGGCCGATGACAGCCTGACCCTGCGCTGGGCCGTGCGGCAGAACGCCGCTGGCGGCACCGACATGCACGAGATCATCGATGGCGTGGTGGCGGAAGAGCCGCGCGAGACCACCGGCCTCGACGACGCGCTGACCACCGGCATGGCGGGCTACACCACCGACGGCAAGACGCTGTACTGGCTCGACAGCCGTGGCCGCGACACCGCCGCGCTCTATGCCGAAGATACCGCGACGGGCGAACGCGTGCTGGTGGCAGAGCATGACAGGGCCGATATCGGCGGCACCATGCGGCACAAGCAGACTGGCGTGGTGCAGGCCTACAATGTCACTTACCTGCGCACGCAGCACCACGCCATCGACCCTGCTATCGGCGAAGCCTTCGCGTGGCTGCGCGAACAGCTGGAAGGCGATTTCGGCGTGCAGTCGCGCACCGATGACGATCGCCGCTGGCTGGTATGGAACGATCCGCTGACCGCGCCCATCGCCAGCTACCTGTTCGATCGCGACGCGATGACGCTGACGAAGTTCTACGTCACCAAGCCCGAGCTGGAAGGCGCGCCGCTGCAACCCATGCACGCGCTGGAGATCAAGGCTCGCGACGGCCTTACGCTGCCCAGCTACCTGACCCTGCCCCCGCAGAGCGACCCTGACGGCGACGGCGTGCCGGACAGGCCTGTGCCCATGGTACTGGTGGTCCACGGTGGGCCGTGGGCGCGCGATGGCTATGGCTTCAACCGTACGCACCAGTGGCTGGCCAACCGTGGCTACGCCGTCCTGAGCGTGAACTTCCGCGGTTCCACCGGGTTCGGCAAGAAGTTCATCAGCGCGGGCGACAAGGAATGGTCTGGCAAGATGCACGACGACCTGCTCGACGCGGTCGAGTGGGCCATCGGCCAGGGCATTGCCGAGAAGGACAAGGTCGCCATCATGGGCGGCAGCTACGGCGGCTATGCCACGCTGGTGGGCCTGACCTTCACGCCCGATGTGTTCGCCTGCGGCGTGGATATCGTCGGCCCGTCGAACCTCGAAACGCTGCTGGAAACCATCCCGCCCTACTGGGAACCGCTGGTAAAGCAGTTCCACGAACGCATGGGCGACCCCAGCACGCCCGAAGGCGTGGAGTTCCTCAAGTCGATCAGCCCGCTGTACAAGGCGCAGGACATCACCAGGCCGCTGCTGATCGGCCAGGGCGCCAACGATCCGCGCGTGAAGCAGGCCGAAAGCGACCAGATCGTGGAAGCCATGCAGCGGCACAATGTGCCCGTCACCTATGTCCTCTTCCCCGACGAAGGCCACGGCTTCCACCGTCCGGAAAACAACATCGCCTTCAACGCCATTGCCGAAAACTTCCTGGCCGAATGCATCGGCGGGCGGGCGGAACCGGTGGGCGATGTGCTGGCGGCCTCGACGGCGCAAATCCCGACGGGTAGGGAGCATGTGAAAGGCCTGTAGGGGAGAGGGCACATGGCACCGCAGAAAAGCATCTTCATCACCGGCGGCGGATCGGGCATCGGCCGCGCCATCGCGCAGCATTTCGCCGCGCAGGGCTGGCTGGTTGGTATTTCTGATCGCAATTCGATCGGGCTGGAGGAAACAAAGGCGCTGCTGCCCGAAGGCCAGTGCCTTACTTACACTTTCGACGTCACCAACCGGAACGGCTGGGACGTGGCGCTGTCGGACTTTGCCAAGCATGCCGGCGGCAGCATCAATGTGATCGCCAATAACGCCGGGCTGCCGTCGGGCGGCCCGCTGAGCGAGGTGACACATGAAGAGCTGGACCTGCTGCTGGACGTGAACCTGCGCGCGGTCTTCTACGGGGCCAAGGCAGGCTACGAATACCTGAAAGCAGCAGCGCCCGACGCCTGCCTGCTCAACACCGCCAGCGCGGCGGCGATCTATGGCATGGCGAACCAGAGCGTCTATGGCGCCACGAAGGCGGGGGTGAAATCGATGACCGAGAGCCTCGATGCCGAATGGGCGCCGCAAGGCATCAAGGTCCGTTCGCTGATGCCCAGCTTCATCGATACGCCACTGCTGCAACAGCCGCCCAACCGCAGCCGCAATACCCCGATCCGCGAGGCCGTGGTGAAGGCGGGGCTGGAATTCACGCCGGTGGAGGTCGTTGCACAGGAAGCGTGGAACGCGGTGCACGGCAACAAGGTCCACCGCCTGGTCGGCAAGACCGCGCGCAAGCTGGCGCGGGTGGCCAAGTGGTTCCCCGGCCAGCTGCGCAACCGTGCTCGCACACTGGCCGAAGCGCACGAACGCAGCGAAGGACGCGCGGCGAAGAGCTAGCGCGCGCTATTGGCTAGGGCGCAAAAGTCAGCATCACCACCCTGCCCTCTGGCGAGAGGAAAGGCTCCACGTCTGTCCAGGGCACCACCACGGTATAGGCGCAGACGGTGGCCGCGTGCGGAACGCTGGGGATGAAGGCCAGACCGTCCTCGACGAGGCCGACATCCCAGCCAAAGGCGCTTTCTGCGACGGAAAGGCACTCCGGTTCGTAGTTCTCGCCTCGCGGCCAGTTGCTTTCCACTGCGGAGCGCAGGGCCTCGGTCATTTCCAGCCGCAGGTAGGCCGTCTCGCCCCGCCCCTCCACGCTGCGGGCAAAGCCGCGCTGCGAAATCCAGCCGAGCGGATCGACCTCGCGCCCGTGGCGGCGATCGAAGACGCGGCGGCTCTCCCAGTAACTGGGATGCGCGCCGCCGCAATAGATCGCCTGCGTCTCCACCACGCCCAGCCACTGGTCGGTCAGCAGTTCGGGCCGCACATTGAGTGAGAAATCGCCCAGCACCCCGTTCCACGCGGCATTTCCGATCAGGCACCGGGCATAGTCGTCGGCAACGCCGCCACGCGGCAGGTGGGTGGCGAGAATGGCGTTGATCACGCGGTCTGCGGAAGACACCTCCTCGATCGCGAAGGTCTCGATGGCGACGGGTCCGAAGTCAACGTCTTCCTGCGGCTGCAGGTGCGCGGGCGGGTTGAACACCAGCCGCGTGTAAGGCCGGTCGCCAAACCTGGCGGGCACTTCGTCCACCTGTCCTCCGGCAAACAGCGGCCCCATGAAGGCCTCGCTCTCGCAGGGGTTGGGGCGCATTCCCCTCTGTTCGAATGGCACGCGGGCCAGGCGGATGGGCTGCGGCCCCTGCCCGCCACCCCACTCGCCGACGAGTTCGTTTTCGGAAACCTGCGTGAAGGTCCAGCTTGCTCCGAGGTCGCTGGTGTAATCGAAGCGTTCGCGCAAGCCCTCACCCTGCTGCTCCAGCCGGATCAGCCGCTTGACGTGGTCGTAATAATAGATCGCCAGCAGGTCGGGCTGCGAGCGCCAGTCGCGCCAGTCGAAGCAGGCGCGCACGCGCTGGCCTGCCACCGTGCCTTGCCACACCCCGTCAAGCCGTGGCGGGTCTTGCTCCTGCGCCGCCGCGGGAGCAGCCAGCGCCAGGGCGAGAAGGGCCAGCAGCCAGCGCATCGCATTCGGGCTCACAGCGCCTCGATCGCCTTCGCCATTTTCACGTCGCGCTGCGACAGCCCGCCCGCATCGTGCGTGGTCAGGGTGATATCCACCGTGTTGTAGACATTCGACCACTCTGGATGGTGGTCCTGCTTCTCGGCGATCAGGGCAACGCGGTTCATGAAACCCCATGCAGCACTGAAATCGGAAAACTTGAATACCTTGCGTATGGCATCGCCATTGCGGGCAAAGTCCCAGCCATCCAGTTCCACCAGCGCGCTTTCGGCTTCGCTGCGGGTCAGTTTCTCTACGGCCATGTGTTACTCCCTTGCTTGCGTCCTACAGTGTCCCTGCCCTAACGCACGAGGCAATGAAAGCGCCCCGCCTTGCCGCCCGTGATCTTGCCTGCCGCCGCGGCGAGCGGCTGCTGTTCCGCGCGCTGTCGCTGGAGCTTGCGGGCGGACAGGCATTGCACGTCACCGGATCGAATGGGGTAGGCAAGTCCAGCCTGATCCGCATCCTGGCCGGCTTGCTGCGCCCCTATGCGGGCGAAGTGGAGCGCGAGGGCAGCACTGCCCTGCTCGACCAGACGCTGGCGCTGGACGAGCACCTGCCGCTGGGCGCAGCGCTGTCTTTCTGGAGCAAGCTGGACGGCGCGCTGGCAGACGCCGACCTTGCCCGGCTGGGCCTTGCAAACCTGCTCGACGTGCCGGTTCGCTACCTCTCCACCGGCCAGCGCAAACGGGCCGCGCTGGCTCGCCTCTTGGGCCAGCGCGCACAGGTCTGGCTGCTGGACGAACCGCTGAACGGGCTGGATCGCGATGCGGTGGCCATGGTGGAGGCGCTGGTGGCAGAGCATGTCGCAGGCGGCGGCATTGCCCTGATCGCCAGCCACCAGCCGATTACCCTGCCGGGACTGCAGGTTCTGCACCTGCACGACTTCGCCCCGCCGGAGGAGGCGTTGTGAACACCTTTGCCACCCTGCTGCTGCGCGACCTGGCGCAATTCCTGCCGGGCGCGCGGCGCGGCAACACGCTGCTGCCGCTGCTGTTCTTCCTTGCCGTCGCCATGCTCTACCCCTTTGCCGTGGGCCCCAACCCCAACTTGCTGGCGGCCACTGGCGGCGGGGTGATCTGGGTGGCCGCGCTGCTGGCTGCGATCCTGCCGCTGGACCGGTTGCTGGCGCCGGACCTGGAAAACGGCTTTTTCGACCAGTGGGCCCTGCGCGGCGTGGCAGAGGAAGTGGTGGTGGCCGTGCGCTTGATCGCGCACTGGCTCAGTTTCGGGCCGTTCCTGATGCTGGCCGCCCTGCCCGCCAGCGCGCTGCTGGGCATCGACGGCGAAACGCTGCGCACGGTGGAACTGGGACTGCTGGCCGGCACGCCGGGGCTGGCCGCCATCGGCCTGATCATCGCCTCCGTTACCGTGGGCCTGAAAGGTGGCGGTGCGGCGCTATCCGGCCTGCTGGTGATCCCGCTGGCGGTGCCGGTGCTGATCTTCGGCGCAGGCTCGCTGGCGCTGGGCGGCGAAGGCGGCATTGCGCTGACCGGGGCGATCAGCCTGGTGCTGGTGGCGATCACGCCTTTCGCCGGAGGAGCCGCGATCCGCGCCGCCCGTGAGGGCTGAGCCGATGCGCGAGGTCGCCAGCCTGTTTCCCGAGAATGAGGCGCTCGATGCCCGGAAAGGCGCTTACCTGCTGCTGATCGAGCTCGCCGAACCCTTAGGCTTCGCCTTGCGCGGGAAGCCCGTGGCGCTGGATGCGGGCACCTATGCCTATGCCGGAAGCGCCAAAGGCCCCGGCGGAATCGCTGCGCGCGTGGCGCGGCACAAGCGCAAGGAGAAGAAGGCCCACTGGCACATCGACGCGCTGACCTTGGCCGCGCGCGAGATCACCGCGCTCGCTTTCCCCGGCGGCACCGAGTGCGCGCTGATGGATCGGCTGCTGGACAGCGGGCTGGCACAGGTTCCGCTGGCGGGCTTCGGCAGCAGCGATTGCCGCCATTGCGCAGCACACCTCGCGCGGCTGGTCAATACGGCGGGTGGTAATCCTCGCGCCGCAGGGTGAGCATGTAGTCCACCAGCTGCTGCACCTCGTCTTCCTCGAGGTAGAAATCCATGTCGACAGGGTAGTTGTGCGCATCGACCAGCCAGCGTGTCAGCGTCTCGCGCGTCAGGCCGCGGCGATTGGCAATGGCGGGCCATTCGGGCGCATCGGGATTGGGCGACAAGCCATAAGGCTCCACCGAATGGCACCCGCCGCAGGCCGCCTGGGCCAGCGCATGATCTTCCGGCTTGGCCTCGGCGACGGGCTCCGGCTGTGCGGTCTGGCAGGCTGCCAGCAGCGCCAGGGCAGCAAGGCTCAAACCGGCGCGCATCATTCGACCGCTCCATAAGGCGGCTTGTCCAGTCCCTTGGGACTCTTGGTGAAAATCTCGCAGCCGTCGTCGGTAATGCCGATCGAGTGTTCGAACTGAGCCGACAGGCTCTTGTCGCGGGTCACCGCAGTCCAGCCGTCGTTCAGCAGTTTCACGTGCGGCTTGCCCAGGTTGATCATCGGCTCGATGGTCATGAACATGCCCGCCTTCAGCTCCGGCCCGGTGCCGCGGCGTCCGGCGTGCACCACTTCGGGGGCATCGTGGAACAGGCGGCCAAGGCCGTGGCCGCAGAATTCGCGCACCACGCCATAGCGGTGGCGTTCGGCATGTTCCTGGATCGCCGCGCCGATATCGCCCAGCCGCGCGCCGGGGCGCACTTCGGCAATACCGATCATCAGGCATTCGTAAGTGACTTCCACCAGCTTCTTCGCTTTCAGCGACGGCTCGCCGGCAAAGAACATGCGGCTGGTGTCGCCATGCCAGCCGTCCAGCAGCGGGGTGACATCGACATTGACGATATCGCCTTCCTTCAGCCGCTTGTCGGCCGGGATGCCGTGACACACGACGTGGTTGATGGAGGTGCAGCACGAATGCGCGAACCCGCGATAGCCCATGGTGGCAGGCACCGCGCCGCCATCCAGCGTCATCTCGCGCACGATCCGGTCGATCTCTCCGGTGGTCACGCCCGGTTCGATACGGGTCGTCAGTTCGTCGAGGATCTCTGCGGCAAGGCGGCCGGCCTTCCGCATGCCCTCGAAACCTTCGGGGCCGTGCAGCTTGATCGTGCCGTCGCGGTAGACGGAGGTATCGGCGGTTACGTGCTGGTATTCGGTCATGCGCCTCACTTAAGGGCTTTGGCGGCGAATTGCGAGTGCGGGAATCGCGCCAGGCCTATTGGGCCGTGAAGGTGCCGCGGTATTCCTCTCGCACCACGTCCAGCAGTTCCGGCGTCACCGGAAAGGTGAATTCATAGCTGCCTTCGGCATAGGGCCCGGCAAGGTAGGGCGCGATCTGGATGCCGATGCGGTCGAAGCTTTCGCCGTTGCTGGAACCCAGCAGCAGGTTGGTCTCGTCCGGCTTGATGCAGGCATCGAAGCTGTCGTCGGATCCTTCTTCCACCGGGTGCCCACGCCGCGCGGCGCGTTCGGCGTTCAGCGCCTCGCACAGTTGCGGCCCCAGCGCCCGGTCCAGCGCCGCGGGCGAGGTGAAGAAGGCGATCGGCTCCATCACTTCGCCCTGCTGCTTGTTCCAGACGATGGTGTCGAAGCCGTAATTCGGATGCGCGCCGCCGTAATAGAACGATTGCGAGGCCGACAGGCTCAGCCAGTTCGGGAGGTCGGCCACCACTTCCCATGCGGTTTCGCTGGAATAGCTGTTGAAGGGAAAACCGTTGTCGCGCGCCTCTTCCCGGCCCTGCGCCGCACGGGTGGCCAGTTGCTGGCGCTCTTGCTCCAGCCTGGTGTCCAGCCAGCCGGCCAGCCCTTCGGTATCGCCTGCCGCCTGCGGATAGGAGTATTCGAACACGAAGGTGTCGGTCTGCTCCGCCACGGTGCGCCCACCGCCCAGCGGCGGCGGATCGCTGTCGGGCGTTGCCGTTTCTTCCGGCGCCGCGGGCGTGGAGCCGGCTTGCGGGTCCTCCACCTCGTCGCCCGGATTGCAGGCGGCAAGCAGGGCGGGAACCGCCAGAATCGTGAATCGTCTTGTGTTCACAAACCAAGCCTTCCCAAACGGCGACGAAAACGGCAAGCGGAATCCCATGACTATCGCAGCAGACCTGATCCAGCCGGATCGCGGGCAGGACGCCATCGCGATCCATCTTGTCAACAAGGACACATTCGAAAGCTTTGCCAAGGGTTTGAGCGGACCGCAACGGGCAGCTCTGGCGGCGCAGAAGTTTACCGGCGGCGGCTACCAGGTGGGAATCGTGCCTGCCAAGAATGCCGACGACGAAAGCTGGTTCGCGGTGGGCGGCGTGGCCGATCCGGAAGAGCTTTCGAGCTGGTGCCTGGCCAAGCTGGCCGAGACACTGCCTGCCGGCACCTATCGGCTGGCGAACTGCGGGCCCGGCCCGGCGCTGTTCGGCTGGCAGACCGCGCAATACCGCTTCACCCGCTACCGCGACGAGAAGGACGCCGAAGGCCCGCGCGTGCTGCTGACCGAAGAGGTCGCCAAGATCGACCTCGTGACCCACGAGGCACAGGCCGTCAGCCTGGTGCGCGACCTCGTCAACACCCCGGCAGAGGACATGGGCCCTGCCGCGCTGGAAGCCGAGGCCGAACGCATCGCCAAGGAACGCGACGCGAAGCTGACCGTGACGCGCGGCGATGCACTGGAAAAGGGCTTTCCCATGGTCCACGCCGTGGGCCGCGCGGCAGAGCGCAAGCATGCCCCGCGCCTGATCGAGCTGGAATGGGGCGATGCCAGCCACCCGCGCGTGGCGATCGTCGGCAAGGGCGTGTGCTTCGATTCGGGCGGTCTGGACATCAAGCCGGCGCGCGGCATGCTGCTGATGAAGAAGGACATGGGCGGCGCGGCGCATGCTCTCGCCCTGTCCGAACTCATCATGAAAGCGGGCCTTAAGGTGCACCTGCACTGCGTGGTGCCCGCGGTGGAGAACGCCATTGCCGGCAATGCCTTCCGCCCCGGCGACGTGCTGCACAGCCGCAAGGGACTGACCGTGGAAATCGGCAATACCGATGCCGAAGGCCGCCTGATCCTGGGCGATGCGCTGACGCTGGCAAGCGAGCACGAGCCTGACCTCATCATCGATTTCGCCACCCTGACCGGCGCTGCCCGCGTGGCACTGGGGCCGGACCTTCCCGCGCTGATGACGCGGCGCGACCAGACCGCCGAGCAACTGATTGCAGCAGGCAAGGCGCACGACGACGAGCCGTGGCGGCTGCCGTTGCCGTCAACCTACGCCGAATGGCTGAAGAGCGACATTGCCGATACCAACAACACCCATACCAACGGCTTTGCCGGGGCCAGCGTCGCCGGCCTGTTCCTCGACAAGTTCGTGGGCGAGGACATCGACTGGGCGCATTTCGATACCTTTGCCTGGCGCCCAACGCCCAAGCCCGGCCGCTCCAAGGGCGGCGCGGCGCTGGGCCTGCGCGCAGCCTTCCACGCGCTTCGCGGTCGATACGGCTAAGCGACAGGTTGCAGCAAAGGCCGCACAGGTCTAAGCGCGCTGTTTCAATCGCGCGGGCCAGCCCGCGCGCACATGGACAAGACGGGTGATTGGCGCTTGAGCCAGGACGACAATACAGACACGGCACTTGCCGCACAGGGTCCCTTCGCCCTGGCGGGCCCTGTTGCGCGCCCGGACCCAGCGAAGGAACCGATCCGCGGCGATCTGGCGCACATCGGCCTGGCGGGAAAGCACTTCGTGCCACATTACGCCGTGCCCCAGCCGCGCGGCGTTCTGCCCGGCGGTGCGCCACTGCATGCAGAGCCGGACGAGGCTTCCGAAGAGCTGTGCGTGCTGATCGAGGGCGACAGCTTCGAAGTGCTCGACGTGACGCGCGAATGGGCCTGGGGCTGCCTCTCGCTGGAGGGGCCGGTGGGCTATGTCCGGCTTGACCGGCTGGAGCCGCTGAGCGCATGAGCCACACCGTCTTCATCGATGGCGGGGCCGGTACCACCGGCCTCGAGATCGCCGACCGGCTGGAAGGCCGCAGCGAGTTCGAACTGGTGCGCCTGAACGAGGCCGAGCGCAAGGACGAGGACTGCCGCCGTGCCGCGCTGAACTTCGCCGATTTCGCGATCCTGTGCCTGCCCGACGACGCCGCGCGCGCAGCGGTGGACATGATCGACAAGGATTCCGGCACGCGGGTGATCGACGCCTCCACCGCGCACCGCACCGAGCCCGGCTGGATCTACGGCTTTCCCGAACTGGTCGGCACCAGCGTGGTCGAAGGGGCGGACCGGGTGTCCAACCCCGGCTGCTATCCCACCGGGTTCCTGGCCTTGCTGGCACCGCTGGTGCGCGCCAAGCTGCTGCCGCGCGACTGGCCTTACTGCGTCAACGCCGTCTCGGGCTATTCGGGCGGGGGCAAGAGCCTGATCGAACGCTTCGAAAGCACAGACAGCAACATCGCCTTTCGCGACTATGGCCTGTCGCTGGATCACAAGCACCTGGCGGAAATGAAGGCCATGGCGGGGCTGAAGCACTCGCCCGTCTTCGCGCCTTCCGTCGTACCCGCCTATCGCGGCATGGTGGTGGAAGTGCCCTTGCCCATCGCCGCGATGCGCGCCGCCTCCCCGCCGCAAGAACTGCACGCCGAACTGGTGCGCTTCTACGAGGATTCGCCGATTGTCACCGTGCACGACGGCGAGGCGAGCGAACTGCTGCTGCATCGGCAGGCGGAGCCGTCCGACCGGCTCGACCTCTATGTCTTCGCGCACGATAAGGGCAAGACCGCGCGCCTGGTGGCGGTGCTCGACAACCTCGGCAAGGGCGCGAGCGGCGCGGCCGTGCAGTCGCTGAACCTGATGGCGGGCTGCGACCCGCTGGCGGGCCTGCGCCTCTAGCGCCCGCGCGGCGCTGCGCCCTGCCCGCTTTTTGGGCAGGCCTGCCCGCAAAAAGGTCAAGCAGCGCGCCTCGTCCACGCAATTTGATTACCCGTGAGCCCGCGCAGTTCGCGCCTTTGTTGCGATTCCGCCCTTTCGTTAGGGGCTTCGATTGTCTACCTCTCGCCCATCACGGTCTGGCATGATTCTTGAAGCATGCTTTTCCGGGTATTGCCATTGGGAGAAAGGCCCGGAGCAAGCCGGGTTCAGACAGGGATACTAAGTGAAAAAGATCGAAGCCATCATCAAGCCCTTCAAGCTCGACGAAGTGAAGGACGCGCTGCACGAAGTGGGCGTTTCCGGCATCACCGTGACAGAGGCGAAGGGCTTCGGACGCCAGAAGGGCCACACCGAGCTGTATCGCGGCGCCGAATACGTCGTCGATTTCCTGCCCAAGGTGAAGCTCGAGATCATAGTGCCCGACTCGCTGGCCGAGCAGGTCACCGAAGCGATTGCCAATGCCGCCAAGACCGGCCGCATCGGCGATGGCAAGATCTTCGTCTCCGACATCGGCACGGCAATCCGCATCCGTACCGGAGAGCAGGACGATGCGGCGCTGTAACCGGCCCACGCTGTAACTCGGCTCCACCCCACCCATCCGGCGAAACCCGCCAGAACAAACAACCATACGTTCAATTTTCAAGGAAGGATTATCATGGCCAGTGCAAAGGATATCGCGAAGCGTATCAAGGACGAGGAGATCGAATGGGTCGACGTCCGCTTCACCGACCCCAAGGGCAAGTGGCAGCACCTGTCGATGTGTGCCGGCGTTGTCGACGAGGACATGCTGGAAGAAGGCATGATGTTCGACGGTTCCTCGATCGAGGGCTGGAAGACCATCAACGAATCCGACATGATTCTGAAGCCGGACCTGGACTCGGTCTACATCGATCCGTTCAGCGCCACGCCGATGATGGTCATCAACTGCGACATCGTCGAACCCTCGAACGGCGAACTCTACAGCCGTGACCCGCGTTCCACCGCCAAGCGCGCCGAAGCCTACCTGAAGAGCACCGGCATCGGCGATACCGTGTTCGTCGGCCCGGAGCCCGAATTCTTCATGTTCGACGACGTGCGCTTCGAAGACGGCTACTCCGGCTCGGGCTACCAGATCGACGATGTCGAACTGCCGACCAATTCGGGCAGCGAGATGGAAATGGGCAACATGGGCCACCGCCCGCGCGCCAAGGGCGGCTATTTCCCCGTCGCGCCGGTCGACAGCGCCATGGATATCCGTGCGGAAATGGTCTCCACCATGATGGAAATGGGCCTGCCGATGGACAAGCACCACCACGAAGTGGCGGCTGCCCAGCACGAGCTCGGCATCACCTTCGGCACGCTGACCCAGACCGCCGACCGCGTGCAGATCTACAAGTACGTGGTGCAGCAGGTTGCCCACGCCTATGGCAAGACGGCCACCTTCATGCCCAAGCCGATCAAGGACGATAACGGTTCGGGCATGCACACCCACATGTCGATCTGGAAGGATGGCAAGCCGACCTTCGCTGGCAACGAATATGCCGGCCTGTCGGAAACCTGCCTCTACTACATCGGCGGTGTGATCAAGCACGCCAAGGCGCTGAACGCCTTCACCAACCCGACCACCAACAGCTACAAGCGCCTGGTGCCGGGCTTCGAGGCTCCGGTGCTGCTGGCCTATTCGGCCCGCAACCGTTCGGCTTCGTGCCGTATTCCCTACGGCTCGGGCGAGAAGGCCAAGCGCGTGGAATTCCGCTTCCCCGATCCGCTGGCCAACCCGTACCTCGCCTTCTCGGCACTGCTGATGGCCGGCCTCGACGGGATCGAGAACAAGATCCATCCGGGCGATGCCATGGACAAGAACCTGTACGACCTGCCGCCGGCCGAACTGGCCGACGTGCCGACCGTCTGCGGTTCCCTGCGCGAAGCGCTGCTGGCCCTGCGTGACGACCACGACTTCCTGCTGAAGGGCGACGTGTTCACCAAGGACCAGATCGACGCCTACATGGACCTGAAGTGGGAAGACGTGCTGCGCTTCGAAACCACGCCTTCGCCGGTCGAGTTCGACATGTACTATTCGTCGTAGGACGAACGATCATTCGATCAAAAGGAAGGGCCGTCCGGGAAACCGGGCGGCCCTTTTCGTTCAGGCGCACCCCTTTCCTACAGCCAGCCGCCACACCTAGCGCACGGGCCCCATTTGCATGACGAGAGGCCCTTCCCATGACTCGCAAACCCCTGTTCGACACCATCCGCGCCATCCTTGGTCGCGGCTTCAGCCAAGCCGAAGTCGACCGCATCGATGCGGCGGTGGATTTGGTTCCCCAGGACTGTGCTCCAGGTGCTCCACATTACGACTCGCCGCGCACGGTCGGCCCGGATGGCATTGCGCTTATCAAGCGCTTCGAAGGCTGCGCGAAGAAGCGGCGTGACGGGCGCGTGGAGGCCTATCCCGATCCTGCGACGGGCGGCGATCCGTGGACCATCGGCTGGGGCGCGACCGGGCCCGGCATAGGCCCCGGCACCGTGTGGACGCAGGACGCCTGCGACGCGCGGCTGGAGGCCGACCTGGAACGCTATGCCTTGCAGGTCGCCAACGCGCTGGGCGATGCGAAGACCAGCCAGCGCCAGTTCGATGCGCTGGTCAGCTTCCACTACAACACCGGCGCGATTGCCAGTGCCACGCTCACCCGCAAGCACGTGGCGGGCGATTTCGCAGGCGCAGCGCGGGAATTCGATCGCTGGTGCTATGCGGGGGGGGGCCGGGTGATGAAGGGCCTTGCCCGCCGCCGCGCGGCGGAGGCTGCGCTCTATCACAAGGGCAGCTAGCCCGGACTTAGTAGTCGCGGCGGTATTCGGCGGCGACTTGCTGGCGGCCGATCGTGCTGACCGTGGCCAGCAGGTTCAGCCAGCCGGTCACGCGGAATTCCAGCTCGCTGGCGTTGTAGCCTGCCCCGTCGGTGATGATCTCGACATAGAAGCGGCGACCGAAGTTCTTGCCCAGCGCCACCGCAGTGCCGCGATCCAGCGCCGGGTCTGCGGGGATGATCCGCAGCCGGTCCAGCCCCACGGCGTTGCGCAGCTGGTTGATCGGCCCCATGCCGCCGCCACCGCGCAGGCTGTTTACTGCGGCTGCCAGTTGCAGCGCATCGGTGGCGGAAAGGTTGGTGATCGACCCGCCGAACAGCAGCCGCGCCAGCAGTTCCTCCTCGGGCAGCGCCGGGTTAGAGGAGAAGACGATCTGCGGCTGGCTGGCGTTGCCGGTGATATCGACCTCGACCGAGAGGTTGTTCACGTCGGTCTGCGCCTTCAGGTCTATGCGGGGATCGATGGGCACGCTCTCGTCGAAGTCGATCTCGCCTTCGGTAATGTCGAAGGTGGTGCCGGCGAAGGAATAGAAGCCCTGGCGCGGGACGATGGAAACAGAGCCACCGATACGCGGGTCTGCCGTGGTGCCGCGCAGGCGCAAACCGTCGCTGCGCCATTCGCTTTCCAGCCCCATGCCATCCACGTCGATACCACCGGGCGCGCGCACGTCGATCAGGAAGCGCCAGGGCACTTGTGCACTGGTGGCAGGGGCGACGTCGGCAGGCCGGTTAACCTCGGTAATCGCGACATCGGGCAACTCTGCCAGCGCTTCCGAACGGCCCAGCTGCCAGCGCGCGCTGCGCGCTTCCAGCCGCCCGGCGATGGTGCCGCCCACGCCGTTGGAGACGATGCGTAACGGCCCGGTGACGGTGGCGCCCATGTTGTCGAGATCGAGGATGGCTGCGTTGCGGGCGGCAATGCGCAGGTCGATCTGCGGGCCACGCGTGGCGGACATGCCCGACAGGTCGACAAAGCCGCTGCCCGACACGCTGCCGCCGTTCGGCGCGGTGCCGCTGAAGCGGGTAAGCGCGAGGCGCGAGCCGGTGAAGGTGCCGCGAGCGGAAACCTCGGTGATGTCGGTACCGGTCAGCGCGCTGCGCACGCGCAGGCCATCGCCCGCCAGCGAGCCGCGCACCTGCGGATCGCCAAGGCTGCCGCGCACGTCGGCGGCCACGGTTACATTGCCGGTCATGTCGAGCAGGTCGATCGCGGCAAGCCGCCACAGCGCGGCAGCGGAACCGGTGAAGCGGAACTGGCCGGCAAGGTCGCCGGCATAGAACCGGTCCACCAACGCGCCGCTCTGCGGCAGGTTGGCGATCCGCGCCTGCAGGCGGCCATCCGCCGTGCCGGTGTCGGACATCACCGCGCGCGCCTGCAGCAGGCTTTCGGAAAGTTCCGCAACCAGTGCCATGTCGATCGGTTCGGAGGTCAGCAGCAGGCTGGAGCGGGTGAGCCCGTCCACCATCAGCCGCGCCTCACCCACAGGCAGGCCCTGGGCGCCGGTCGAGGCCTCGACCACGCCGGAGATGGTGCCGCCAAGGCCAAGGTCGCCCATCAGCGCGCCGGCCAGCCCCAGCGGCATGTCGGACAGCGCGACCCGGCCCTGCGCCGGGGCCTGGCCGCCAAAGCGGCCGCTGGCGATCACATAGCCGTCGCCATAGGTCAGCTGGCTGCGTTGCAGCTGCCAGCCGCCGCCATCCAGCGCGGTCAGCACGGCGCGGCGCGGCATGGAAATGTCACGCCCGGCATAGGAACCTTGCAGCGCGACCGCGATCCGCTCCGGCGCGAGACTGCCGTTCACCAGCAGCTCGAACCGGCTGCCGCGCTCGCCCGTCAGCGCGGCGTCGAACTGGCCGCGACCGTTGGTGATATCGGCCTGCGCAACAAGGCGCCCGATGAACATGCCGCCGTAGGTCAGGCCTTGCAGGTTGGCGTTGCCGGCAATGCTGGTGTTGCCTTCGGCCAGCACGCCGCTGGCGTCGATGGTGCCGCCGGCAATGCCGATGGGTGTTGCGCCGCCAAAGCGGGCATTGTCGGCGGCAAGGTCTATCGCGAAGCCCTGCCCGCCGTCGCGCATGGCCAGATCGATCGTGCCGTCCAGCCCGCCACGCGCCACGTCAAGCGTGCCTGCCACA
The DNA here is from genome assembly GCA_913055155.1 of uncultured Erythrobacter sp. Taxonomy (GTDB): domain Bacteria; phylum Pseudomonadota; class Alphaproteobacteria; order Sphingomonadales; family Sphingomonadaceae; genus Alteraurantiacibacter. The sequence goes on from CAJXJR010000006.1 coordinate 123,738, forward strand.
CCGCCTTCGACGAAGCCCAGCGTGCCGCGCACCCGCGTCTGCGCCACGTCCAGCCGGTCGATACGCACCGCAGTGTCGCCGCTTTCGGGCGTCAGCAGCGCCAGCACGCCGTCGAACGGGCCCAGCATCGATCCGCCGCTGGTGGTGATGGCATAGCCGCCTTGGCCCGGCTCCAGGTGCACCTCCACGTCGGCAAGGCCGGCGGCGGGCAGCGGGTCTGGCAGCACCAGGTCCACATACGGCCCGTCCTCGGCCAGAAGCGCCTGCACGGTGAAGGGGCCGTAATCGACATGGGTGCCGCTGCCCGCGATATGGGTACCGTCGTCCAGCAGCTCTCCATCCACCGTGGCGGACAGCTTGCTGGCCTGCACGTCCAGTGCATTGAAGGTGAGCGGCATGTTGCCGCCCATGGCCAGCGCGCCGTCGAAGGTCACGTCCTCGCCGGCGATGGTGGTGACGGTGGGGTTGGTGACGGTGTCGACCGCCCCTTCCATCTCCACGCGCAGCATCCACGGCGCGCCGCCGCCGATGCGAAAGCGGATCTGCGCCCCGGCATCGATCAGCCCGATGCCGTCGAAATCGAGATCGGCGATTTGCGCAGGGCCGCTTACCTGCGTCAGCCCGCTGTCGAGGTTGGCGTTGAGCCCCCATTGCGCACGCATCCTGGGGAACTGCACGGCAAGGTCGTCCGAAAGGATGGAATTGCCCGCATAGACAAGGGTGCCGCGCAGGATACCATTGACGAGGCGCGGATCGAACAGGTCCGCCCCGCTGACGATGCGCCCGATGGACGCATCGAGCGGCACGGAAACGCGCGTGCCATCGTAAGCCAGCGTGCCCTGCTGCTGCACATCGCGCACCAGGATGCCCCCGGCGTCGATCTCTCGCACGGAAAGGTCATGCGCCATGGTGAAGTCGCGGAATGGCCCCTGCAGCGTGCCCTGCAGGTCCAGCCCGTTCAGTGCCACGTCGGGCGAGAACAGCGTCGCGTCGAGCAGTTGCACCCCGATATCGAACCCGTCGAAGGCATTGTCCGCCAGGTCCAGCGCGCCCTCGCCATTGGCGTTCACACCGCGTGCGCGCAGCGTGAAGTCGCCCTCCAGCACCGAATCGACCAGCGTCCCCGATGCAGAAAGGTCGACCGTTTCGCCCAACGCCCGTTCGGGAATTCCCGAAAGATAGGCCGCCGGGTGCGCCTGTCCCACCACGCGGTATTGCCCGCTCTCGTTGTAGAGATCGAAGTCGAGCAGGTCCTCGCCGCCTTGCGTCGCCAGCAGTTCGCCTTCCCACGACGTCCAGCTGCCATCGCCGTCGAGGCGGATCGACAGGTCTTCCTCTACCCCCACCATGGTGGCAAGAAAGCCTCCCGCCGGGGCCTGCCAGGTCAGGTCAATGTCGAACTGGTCGCCATCGGGCTCTGCATGGACAAGTGCGGCAAATTCGTCGCCGCCGCCGAAATCGCCATCGGCATCGAGGTAGACCAGCCCGTCGCGTACGTCGGCTTCGGCGGCGAAATTGATCACCCGCTGTTCGCCCAGCAGGCCCTCGGCCACGGTCAGGTCCTCGATCACGAAGCGGTCCACGCGGATATCGAAATCGGGTAGGATCGGTGCGTCGGGATCGCCCGGAAGCAGATTCGGCGCGGCGTAGAGCGTGCCATCCGCCAGTACCAGGTGGCGCACGTCCAGCCCGCTGAAGAACCAGCGCCACGGTCGCCAGTTGAGGTCCACCGTCGGCACTTCCAGGAACAGCGTGTCGTCGGCGTCGTACAGCTTCACGTCGTGGAAGGTGCTGCTCCACAACACCGATCCGTCGATCTCGCCCACTTCCACATGCAGGCCCGATGCAGGAGCGAACTTGCTGATCTGGTCGACGATGAACTGCCGCCCTGGCGGGGTGTGGAGGAAGGCGATCACCAGCAGCAGCAGCGCCAGCAGGCCTGCCAGCGCCCACCCCAGCCAGCGCAAAAGGCGCAGCGGCAGCGGCCGCTTGCGCGCCACGGCTTCGCCTTCGGGCCCTTCGTCGGTAGCGATATCGTCTACCATCAGAACGCCTGCCCCAGCCCGACATAGACGGCCACCCAGTTGTCGTTCGGCCCCGGATTGAGCGGGAAGGCAACATCGACCCGCAACGGCCCGAAGCCGGTGTCGTACCGCACGCCCACCCCGGCGCCAAACTTGATGGTGCTGAAATCAGGCGTCGGGTCGAGGCCAACCGAGCCGGCATCGACAAAGGGCACCACGCTGATCGCGCCGTCCATCAGTCCGGTTGCGATACGCGCTTCGGCGGAGAGCTCCACCAGGCTGCGCCCGCCCAGCGGGTCGCCGGTATCGTTCAGCGGGCCGATCTCGCGATAGCCATAGCCGCGCACCGATCCGCCACCGCCGGCATAGAGCCTGCGCGAAGGCGCAATGGCATCGAGCGGCGCGCCGGGAATACTCGCCACGCGCACTCGCCCCGCCAGCACCGTGTTTTCACCCACCGAACGATAGTACGAGGCATCCACCTGGCTACGGACGTAGAAGCTCTGCACGCCGTTGTTGTCGGAAACTTCGGGCGACAGGCGCCCGGACAGGCGCCAACCCTTCGTCGGGTCGAGCATGTCGTCGGAACTGTCGAGCTGGGCGAACAGCGGCACGGCGCCGATCAGGTATGTCTCGCGCGCCAGGTTGCTGCCGTCGGCGGCGCGCTCGTTCTCCTGCGTTGCGACAAGTTCCACACCCACGGACCAGCTGAAGCCCTTTTGGAACAGCAGCGTGCTGACCCGTTCGTAGGTGCCGATCAGCGAAGCCGTGCGCGCGTTGTAGGCAGAGTAATCGATGGTAGAGGCAAAGGCATCCAGCGTCAGGATACGGTCGCGGCCGCGGAAATTGTTCTTGCGGAAAGTGACGCCCGCCAGCTGTTCCTGCGTGCCGGCAATACCGCGCACGCGCAGCATGCCTTCGGGCGGAAACAGGTTGCGGTGCTCCCAGCTTGCTTCGAGGCGGAAGCCTTCTTCCGTGCCATAGCCGATGCTGCCGGCCAGTGTGCGCAGCGGCGCGGGCGTCATGTCGGCCTGGATGTCGACCACGCCGGGCTCGGTCTCGGTCGGCTCCTGCACCACCACCGGGGTCAGGTCGACGGAGCCGAGCAGGCCGGTGGCCAGCATGGCGCGGCGCAGGTCCACCTGGTCGCTGCGGCGATAGATCTCGCCTTCGTCCCAGCGGGCGATGCGGCTGAGGTGGCGGCTGGACAGGAAATCGGGATCGGAACTGACCACCGTGCCCAGCAGGTAACGCCCGCCAGGCTGCACAGCCATCGTCAGGTCGCCCTCATCGCGGGCATGGTCCACCAGCAGGCTGGGGGCATCGATCTCGGCAAAGGGAAAGCCGCTTTCGCCCAGCGCAACCGAAAGGTCGCTGCGTTCCGCCACGATCCCGTCGAGCGAGATCGGGTCGCCCGTTTCGATGTCGAAAGAACGGCGCAGCGCCGAAAACTGGCTGTCGGCAGCTGCCAGGTCGCCAAGGTCGATCGCGCCATAGCGATAGCGTTCACCCGGAACGATATCGAAACGCACGCCCGCCTCGCCCGGCGCGTTCTCGCCGATGGTGCGGGTCACCTGGCCATCGAAGTAGCCGTAGACGCGCAGCAGGCTGTTCAGCAGGTCCTCGTCCTCGCGCGCCTGCACGGCAAGCCGGGCGATGTTCCCCTCGTCGTCGTATTCGCCCACGGTCGAGAGCGTTTCGAAGCGCGAGACGAACTCCTTGCGCTGCGGGAACAGGTCGCGATCGGTGGGGAAGGCCAGCACCAGCTGGTCGGAAATGCGTTCCTCGGTGCCGGTCTCCACGCGCGGGATCTGTTCGTCGAACTGGACGAATTCCACCGGCTCTTCCGCCGGTTCCAGCGGGGCGAGCTGCGGCAGGTCGATACCCTCGGGCCATGGCACGGTGATCGCGGGCATCTGCGCCATCGGGGCATCGACGCCCAGCGGTTCCTGCGCCTGGGCATCGCTCCGGTCCTGCGCGGGCACGCCCTCGGCCGCCCAGTCTTCGGGATTTTCGACCGCGGAATCGGGGATCAGGTCTTCCAGCCGCGGCGGGGGCTCGCGGTCCTGCGCCGCCGAGGGGCTGGCGAGCAGCGGACTGGCCAGCAGCGCCAGCGCTGCGGCCAGCGCAGTGGAAGTCCGGGCGATCATGTGATCCCGCTTAGGTGAGCTTGTATTCCTGCTGCAAGCCCGGCGTGTTGTCTTTCGAGCCGCCGTCGGTTGCACGTGCGCGCCCGCAAGCACCCTTGGCAACGCCTTCGATAAGGCGGCGCTGCTCGTCTTCGGACATGCGTCGCCAGCCATCGGGGCCAAGCGCTTCGAGCGGCCGGAAGCGGACCTTGTACTGCATCCGCTCGGACCCCTCGACCCAGTAGCCGAGGTAGACATAGGGCAGGCCCGCCGATGCGGCCCGCTTGATATGTTCGAGGATGACGTAATTCCCAAGCCCGCTGCGATTTTCCAGTTCCGGGTCGTAGAAGCTGTAGATCATCGACAACCCGTCTGCCTGCCTGTCAGTCAGGCAAGCAGCGACCAATCGCCCAACGGAACCGTCCTTCGTCGGTTCCCGATATTCGATCACGAAACTGGAAACGCTGGTGTGTTCCACCATGTCGGCATAGTCCACCTCGTCCATGGCAGCCATGCCGCCGCCGGGGTGGCGATGTTCGAGATAGCGCTGCAGCAGGGCGAACTGTTCCTCGGTCGCCCACGGGCGACATTCGGTCACCACCAGATCTGCATTGGCCTTGAGCGCGCGCTTCTGCGAGTTCGAGGGCTTGAAATCGTCAGCAGCCACGCGCACCGAAACGCACGCCTTGCACCCTTCGCAGCTAGGCCGATAGGCCACCGTCTGGCTGCGGCGAAAGCCGATCCGGCCCAGCGCGTCGTTCAACTGTTCCGCATGCGGGCCCTTCAGCTCGGTGAACACCTTGCGCTCCGTCTTGCCCGGCAGGTACGGGCACGGCGCAGGGCTCGTCACGAAAAAGCGGGGGAAGCGAACGGGGGCCGACACGTAGCTAGGCAAGTCCTCAAGGTGTTTGTGCAGTAGCGCAGTTCATCCGCGCCACACCCGACCCTTAAGACCACAGGGAATCGCGCAGATGAACCATGTTAACCATAAAACCCGCGTCACGCAGGCTTAATTTCCACAAATAGCATTCGTGGCTCGGTTAACGGCCCGAAACGGGGCAGTTCGACAGTGCGGGCGCGGCGTCAGTTCAGCTCCACCCGGTCGACCGAGTAGCCCTTCTCCTCCAGGGAGGCGACGAGGTCTTCGAGCTGCTCGCGATCGCGCGCTTCGCACTCGATATCGGTAATCAGGCCCTTCGCCGGCAGGTTGGTGAAAATGCGCTGGTGGTAGATTTCCAGGATGTTGACATTGTGCTTGTCGAACTCGCGCATCACCTTGAACAGCGCGCCGGGGCGATCCTGCAGGGTGATCTGCAAGCGCGCAAGGCGGCCCGAACGGGCCAGGTCGCGCAGCAGTACGTTGGCCAGCAGGCGGGTATCGATGTTGCCGCCGCACAGCACCAGCCCCACCTTCTTGCCGGCAAACCGCTGGCGATGGGCCAGCACGGCAGCCAGCCCGGCAGCGCCTGCGCCTTCGACCACGGTCTTCTCGATTTGCAACAGCAGCGAGACGGCCTCTTCCAGGTGCCGCTCGTCCACCAGCAGGATGTCGTCGACGACCTTCTCGATCACGGTTTGGGTGAACTTGCCCGGTTCCTTCACCGCGATGCCCTCGGCCAGCGTATCACCGCCAGAAGGCAGGTCTGCCTTGGCCCAGGCGTTGTAGCTGCTGGGATAAAGCCGCGCCTCGGCGCCGATCACTTCCACCGGCGGCACCTGCGCCTTGGCCACGGTGCCCATGCCGCTGATCAGGCCGCCGCCGCCGATCGGTACGACAATCGTCTCGATCTCGGGCGCATCGGCCAGCATTTCCAGCGCCACCGTACCCTGCCCTGCGGCAACATGGGGATCGTCGAACGGGTGGACGAAGGTCAGGCCCAGTTGCTGCTCCAGCTTCAGCGCATGGGCATAGGCCTCGTCGAAGGTCTCCCCTTCCAGCACCACGTTGCCGCCGACGCTTTCGGTCTGCATCACCTTCACCGTGGGCGTGGTGCGCGGCATCACGATGGTGACCGGCACGCCCAGCCGCGTGCCGTGGTACGACAGCCCCTGCGAATGGTTGCCGGCAGAGGCCGCGATCACCCCGCGCCGGCGCTGTTCGTCCGACAGCAGCAGCAGCGCGTTCAGCGCGCCACGCTCTTTATAAGCCGCGGTGAACTGGTGGTTCTCGAATTTCAGCCACACTTCCGCGCCAAGGATCTTCGACAAGGTCTGCGAATGCAGCGTGGGCGTGTGCACCACGGCACCCTTGATCCGCTCTGCCGCGGCACGCACTTCATCCAGCGACAGGCTGGGGGCGACACTCTGTTCTGTTGCGCTCATGGCAACGGCGCCTAGCCCAAGGGGGCCTTCGAGGAAATAGCGCGCTGGCTTTTGCGTCACAAAGATTGCCTTGAGCGCACAGATTGGGCATCGCTGCCGCCCATGAGCACACCTGCATTGAAAGTCGCATTCCTGGGCCTTGGCGTGATGGGCGCGCCCATGGCCGGACACCTCGCCCGCGCCGGCCACAGCGTCACCGGATATAACCGCACCGCCGTCAAATCCGCGCAATGGCGCGAGCGGCTGGCCGGCGAAGGGCTGGACGTTGCCAGTGCCGCCACCCCGATCGAGGCAGTGACCAATTGCGATGTGGTGCTGGCCTGCCTCGGCAACGACGACGACGTGCGCAGCGTGCTGCTGGGAGAGGGCGGCGCCTTGGCGGCGATGAAGCGGGGCGCGACCTTCGTCGATCACACCACCGTTTCCCCCGCACTGGCGCGGGAACTGGCAGAAGCCGCTGCTTCGCATGGCCTCAACTGCGTCGATGCCCCCGTCTCCGGCGGGCAGGCAGGAGCGGAAAACGGCAAGCTGGCGATCATGTGCGGCGGCAGCGAGGACGCCATGGCGGCTGCCACCCCGGTGATGCAGGCCTATGCCGCGCGCATCGTGCACGTGGGCCCGGCGGGCGCGGGGCAGGCGTGCAAGGCGGTGAACCAGGTGTGCATCGCCGGCGTGCTGGCGGGCCTTTCCGAAGGCGTGCGGCTGGCGCAGGCATCGGGCGTCGATACCGACAAGGTGCTGGAAGCGATCAGCGGTGGCGCCGCGCAAAGCTGGCAGATGGAAAACCGCTGGCAGACCATGGTGAAAGGCGAATTCGATTTCGGCTTCGCCATCGACTGGATGCGCAAGGACCTGGCCATCGCCATGGGCGAGGCGAAAGACATCGGCGTATCGCTGCCGGTCACTGCGCTGGTCGACCAGTTCTATGCCCAGGTGCAGGCAGCTGGCGGCGCGCGGCAGGATACCAGCGCCCTGATCCGCCACCTGCCGGAGGTGAAATCGTGATCGCCCGGATCGTCGCGCTCGCAGCTGGCCTGTTGACCGCGAGCCCCGCGCTTGCCGACACCCATATCGACAATATCGACGGTATCTCGGTGATGCGCGACGGCTCCATCGACCGGTTCACCGGCATGGTGATCGACGAGGAAGGCCGCATCAGCGAACTGCTCGACTTCGGCGACCGCCCCACGCGCGAGGTGGAATACCGGGTCGATGGCGAAGGCCGCGTGGTCGTGCCCGGCTTTGTCGACGGGCACCTGCACCTGATGGGCCTGGGGCTGGGCACGCTGGTGCTCGACCTGTCGATGACCGAAAGCCTCGACGAAGCGCTTTCGCGCATTGCCGCCTATGCCGCCGCCTACCCCGACCGTCCGTGGATCATCGGACGCGGCTGGAACCAGGAACGCTGGGGCCTTGGCCGCTTTCCCACCGCCGCCGAACTGGATGCGGTGGTGGCCGACCGCCCGGTGTGGCTCGAACGCGTGGATGGCCACGCTGGTTGGGCCAACTCGATGGCCCTGCGCGCAGGCGAGGTGACCGCCGACACGCCCGATCCCTCCGGCGGGCGGATCGAACGCCTGCCCGGCAGCCGCGCACCTGCGGGCGTGTTGGTGGATGCCGCAATGGCCATGGTGAACGAGGCCGTGCCCCCGCCGCTGCCCGAAGATCGCGACCTGGCCCTGCACAACGCCCAGCGCCTGCTGCTGCGCCACGGCATCACCGCCGTGGCCGACATGGGCACCAGCGTGGAAGACTGGATGACCTTCCGCCGGGCGGGCGATGCGGGCCGCCTGCAGCTGCGCGTCATGGCCTATGCCGACAGCGTGGATTCGATGCTGCTGATCGGCGGTCCAGCGCCCACGCAGTGGTTGTATGACGATCGCCTGCGCCTGAATGGCGTGAAGCTCTACCTCGACGGCGCACTGGGGTCGCGCGGGGCGCTGCTCAATGCCGACTATGCCGACGATCATGGCAACCGCGGCCTGCCACTGCTGAGCGGCACGCAGCTGCGCAACCTGATGAGCCGTGCCGCACTCGACCATTTCCAGGTCGCCATCCACGCCATCGGCGATGCCGCCAATGCCGAGGCACTGAACGCCATCGAGGAACTGTCGCGCGATTACGGCGGCGATCGCCGCTGGCGCATCGAACACGCACAGATTGTCGATCCGGCAGACCTGCCGCGTTTTGGCGAGCACGGCGTGATCGCCTCTATGCAGCCGGTCCACCAGACCAGCGACATGTGGATGGCCGAAGCGCGACTGGGGCCAGACCGGCTGGGCGGCGCCTATGCCTGGCGATCGATCCTGCAGGCCGGCGGCAGCCTGGCTTTCGGCACCGATGCGCCGGTCGAACCGGTGGACCCGCTGGCAGGCCTTGCCGTGGCCATCAGCCGCACCGATGCCGATGGCGAGCCTGTCGGCGGCTGGCGCCCGGAGGAAACGATCAGCCGCGAACAGGCGCTGGCGGCCTACACCGCAGGGGCGGCCTATGCCGGCTTTGCCGAGGGACGGTTCGGCCGCCTGGCCGAAGGCGAACGCGCCGATTTCGTGATGCTCAGCGCCGATCCGCTGATGGCCAACCCTGCGCAATTGCGGAACATCCAGGTGCTTGAAACGTGGATAGCAGGGCAGCGCGTTTACGATTTCGAGTTGGAAAACCGCTAAGCCACACGAAACATGGCGGAGAATACCAAGTTTTTGTGTCTCGCAATTGCAAAAACTATCGTCTACTGCCATTAACGATACAGATTCGATTTGGGGAACCGATCAGATGAGCAAGAAGCTTTTCACGACCGTAGCTGCAGGGGTGGCCCTGGTGGCAACGCCTGTGCTCGCACAGACCGACATGGCTCAGCGCGCCGCTGCGCAGATCCGGGATTCCGAACAGTTCGGTGACGAGAACGATAGCGGCCTGCTGATGGCTCTGCTGGCCGGTGGCCTGATCGTGGCCGGCGTGGTCGTTGCCCTGAGCAGCGACGAAGAAGACCTGCCCACCAGCCCCTAAGCTGGCCGACAGGTTCTGTTAACAAGACGGGGCCTGCGTGGCCCCGTTTTCGTATCTGCGGTTGGTGAATCGGGCCTGTCAGGCCAGGCCCGCGTCAGTCGGCCTTGCTGTCGGTAACGGCCTCGGTGCTTTCGTCACCGTTCTCTTCAGCCGCGTCTTCTTCTTCCTTGCGCCGGGCATCGCGGCGTTCGGTGATCTTCATCAGCAGCAGCGACCCCTCGAACAGCAACAGCAGCGGCCCGGCCAGCACCAGCTGCGAGATCACGTCGGGCGGGGTGATGATCGCCGCCAGCGCCACCACCAGAACGATCACGTACTTGCGCGCAGCCACCAGCTGATCGCGCGAGACCAGCCCCGCACGGTTCAGCAACATCAGCAGCACGGGCAGCAGGAAGCTGATCCCGAAGGCGAGGATGAAGCGCATGACAAGGTCGAGGTATTGCCCCATTTCAGGCAGCGCCTGGGCATCGATCCCGCCGACATTGCCCTGGAACCCCAGGAACCACGGGAAGGCCAGCGGCATCACTACGAAATAGGCAAGGCACGCACCCATGATGAACAGCACCGGCGTGGCGATGAGGAAGGGCAGAAAGGCCTTCTTCTCGCGCGCATAGAGGCCGGGGGCGACAAAGGCCCACAACTGGTTGGCGATGATCGGGAAACTGATGCCGAAGGCCGCGAACAGCGCCACCTTGATCTCCACGAAAAACGCACCGTAGAGCTGGGTGTAGACCAGTCGACCCTGGCCTTCGGGAAAGGATGCGGTCAGCGGGCGCACCAGGATGCCGAAGATATCGTCGGCGAAATACAGGCACATGGCAAAGGCCACGCCCAGCGCCAGCACCGCCTTCACCAGCCGCCCGCGCAGCTCGATCAGGTGCTCCATCAACGGGGCCTGGGTGTCGTCGAGGTCGGAGATCTTGAACGCCATCAGGCATTGTCTCCGGCAGGCTTTTCAGCCGATTCTTGGGGCTTCGCGGCGCTGGCGCCTTCCGCTTCTGGCGCAGATCTGGCCGCGGGAGCGGGCGCAGGTGCGGCATCTTCCGCCGAGGCGCCCTGCTCCTCGGCCTGCGCCGCGGCTTCCTTGGCGGCGATTATGCGCTCTTTCTCCAGCCGCTTGAGTTCCTCAGCCTTTTCGGGTGGATAGGCGCCTGTGGGCTCCATCTGCGCGGGCGCGCCCTCGGGATGCTCGCGCATCACCTTCTCGTTCTGCGCCTTCCACTTCTTTTCCATGTCCTCCAGCTCGGCCTCGCGCACCATGGCATCCAGCCCGGTGCGGAAATGGCCCGAAAGTCGGCGAATCTTGCCGATCCACCGCCCCGCCGTGCGCATGGCCAACGGCATGTCCTTGGGGCCGATGACGAGAATCGCCACGACCACAATGAGCAACAATTCGGTTGCGCCGATATCGAACATGGCTGAGCGGCGCTCGCTTTAAAGGTCAGGAGGCGGTCTTGTCGCCGGTGGCTGCAGGGGCGCTTTCGGTGGTTTCAGCCTCTGCCGCCGGGCCTTCGATCCGGGCCGAAGCCGGGGCTTCGGAGGAAGAATTATCCTCGTCGTTCAAGCCCTTGCGAAAGCTTTTCACGCCCTTGCCGAAATCGCCCATCATCTCGCTGATACGGCCGCGGCCGAACAGCACCAGGATCACCAGCGCGATGATCAGGATCTGGAATGGTCCAATGCTACCCACGAATATTCTCCGAATTCCTTGAGACTGGAACTTAGGCGCTTTCGTCCCGCTTTTCCAGCATCTCTGTCTCCGGCTCGTCTTCCGTGGGCTCCGCCTCATCCTGAGAAGGCTCTTCCCCGGCCCCAAGCTGCTGCTCTGCCTCCTGCTCTGCCTGCTTCTGGGCCGCTTCTGCCTGCTTCTGCTCCATCAGGTCCTCGTAGGCATCGTCCACGGGGTCAAGCAGGCCCGAGGCCTTGAGCTCGGCAAGCCCCGGCAGGTCCTTGCGGCTTTCAAGGCCGAAATGGCTGAGGAATTCGGGCGTGGTGGCATAGATCACCGGGCGCCCCGGCACTTCGCGCCGGCCCGCCACACGAACCCAGCCGGCCTCCATCAGCACGTCCAGCGTGCCGCCGCTGGTCTGCACCCCGCGAATGGCCTCGATCTCGGCGCGGCTGACGGGTTCGTGATAGGCGATGATCGCCAGCACTTCGGTGGCCGCGCGCGACAGGCGGCGGAGCTGGTCCTTCTCGCGGCGCAGGATATGGGCAAGGTCCGGCGCGGTCTGGAAGGCCCATCGCTTGCCCCGCTCCACGAGGTTGACGCCGCGCCCGGCATATTGCTCCTGCAACACGGCCAGCGCCTCCTTCACGTCGGCATCGCCGAGGTGGGCGGAAATCTGCTCGCGCGTCAGCGGTTCCTCGGCAGCGAAGAGGCAGGCCTCCACCGCGCGCACCAGTTCGTCGGGATTATCCATATCGCTATCAGGCATCGTTCTTCACCCGGCGCAGGTGCAGCGGGCCGAAAATCTCTTCCTGGCGGATTTCCGCCTTGCCCTGCTTGGCCAGTTCCAGCGCCGCCACGAAACTGCTGGCCAGCGCGCTTTTCTTAAGGCGCGGTTCGGCATCGCCGGGCAGGAAACTGCGCAGTTCCATCCAGTCGAGCGAGACGCCGAGCATGGCGGAAACCCGGTCGATCGCCGATTCCAGCGTCATCACCGGGCGGTTGGCGACCATGTGTACCACCGGTTCGGTGCGCAGCTTCACCTGCCCATAGGCGCGGACAAGCTGGTACCAGTTGCACTGCCAGACGTTGTTCTTCAGCGTCTTCAAACCCTCGGGCGCGCCGCGCGCGAACACGTCGCGCCCCAGCCGGTCGCGCGCCATCAGCCGCGCGCCGGCCTCTCGCATCGCGCCCAGCCGGGCGATGCGCAGTTGCAGCTTCAGCGCCAGCTCTTCCGGCGAAGGGTCTTCCTGCTCTTCCTTCGGCAGCAGCAGGGCCGACTTGAGGTAGGCCAGCCATGCCGCCATCACCAGGTAATCGGCGGCAATCTCCAGCTTCAGCGCCTCGGCCCGCTCGATATAGGCGATGTACTGGTCCACCAGCGCGAGGATGGAGATGGACTTGAGGTCCACCTTCTGCCGCCGGGCAAGGTCCAGCAGCAGGTCGAGCGGGCCTTCCCAGCCTTCCAGCTCGATATACAGCGCACTGGAATCGGTGGTGCCCGGCGCGGCGATACCCTGCCATTCCCCGGAGGCTGCATCGGTGGCTTCGGCGGCCTCGATCAGGTTGCCTTCGTCGATGGCGCTCATGCCCGCTCCTCCACCAGCGCGAGGAAGGCATCGCGCGCAGCCAGCAGCTCTTCGCGCGGGCTTTGGTCGCTCGCCTTGCCGGCGTCCGCCATGGCGCGGTCAAGCCGTTTGCGAGTGGCATCGGACATCGCCGGCAGCACTTCGGCGGTGCCGACCATGTCGTCCATCTTGCCCCAGCAGTTGAGCACCAGGTCGCACCCGGCGGCAATCGCGCGCGCAGAGCGTTCGGGAATCGTGCCTTCCAGCGCCTGCATATCGATATCGTCGGACAGCAGCAGCCCGTCGAAACCGATGCGCTTGCGGATGATTTCCGAGATCACGAACGCGCTCTGGGTCGCCGGATTGGCTGCATCCCACGCGGTGTAGCGGATATGCGCGGTCATCGCGATGGGGGCATCGGCCAGCCTGGCGAAAGGAGCCATGTCGGTTTCCAGCTCCGCCTCGCTCGCATCCACCACGGGCAGGTGCTTGTGGCTGTCCACCATGGCTCGGCCATGGCCCGGCATGTGCTTGATGCACCCCACCACGCCGCCGCGGGCAAGGCCATCCAGCGTCGCACGGCCCAGCGCGGCCACCTGCATGGGGTCGTTGCCCAGTGCCCGGTCGCCAATCACGTTGTCCGCGCCTTCCACGGGGGTATCCAGCACCGGGTGGTAGTCCACCGTAATGCCCACTTCGGCAAGGTCGAAGGCCAGCAGCTGCGCATTGGTGCGGATTGCCTGGATCGCGCTGGCGGGCGCCGTGTGGTAAAGTTGCGCGAAGACGCCGGGGGCGGGATAGGCGTCCCATTCGGGCGGTTTCATCCGCGCCACGCGCCCGCCTTCCTGGTCGATGGACACCAGCAGGTTATCGCGGCCATGCAATTCGCGCAGGGAATCGGTAAGGGCGCGCAGCTGTTCGCGATCTTCGACATTGCGCCCGAACAACACGTAGCCGGCCGGCTGCGCATCGGCAAAAAAGGCGCGTTCGTCCGCGGTCAGCTCAAGACCCGAAAGGCTGAAAATGGCAGGCGTCATCAGGCGGGATTAGGCCCAAAACCTTGTGCTTGTGCAAGCGCAGTCGCACCACATGCGGGGGAAAACACGCCCAAACGTGCCTGCATCAGCGGATATAGCAATCCCCGCCCGCATTACGGATGGCACGGCAGGTGGAATCGCCCGATGCACGGTCACCGGTGATCGCCTGCAGGCGGTAAACGATCGCCCCGTTTACCTCTGCCTCGACGATGCGATGGCGCAGGCCCGAAAGCACCGAATAGCGGCTGCGCGCGGTCACCCAGGCCTCATTCGCGTCGGAACGGCTGGTGAAGGCCCCGATCTGGACATAGACGGCACCGGGTTCGTCAGCCCCTTCGCCATCACTTGCGTCAGCGCCCTGTGCCACGTCGATGCTGGGTTCGGGGGTTTCGCCTTCGTCGGCCAGGCGGCCACGCCGCGTCTGCCCCTCTGCCACCTCGAACGCGGTATCGCCCGTGCCCGCGACCTCGCGGCCACCGGGGTCTTCAGGGCGTTCCTTGTAGGGGCCATCGGGCGCTTCGATGGTGGAGCCGTCAGCGGCCAGTTCGGGATCGGGCTTATCGCGGGTAAGCCACCAGCCGGCCAGCAGCACGCCCGCAATCACCAGCAGGCCAAGCAGCGCGACCCAGATCAGCCGCGCGTCGAAACCGCCTTCGTCCTCGTAATCGTCATCGTCTTCCAGCCACGGCAGGGCATCGTCGTCATCGTCGAGCGCGAGCTGTTCCTCGGCCTCGAAGGCGTCTTCGAATTCGGCATCCTCGATACCGTTGTCGCCTTTTCCCCCCGCTGGAAAAGTCATGTCCTAAAGCTCCTCAACCGCCTCTACCCCAAGGATTTCGAGGCCATTGCGGATTACCTGCCCGATTTGCTGGCTGAGGAAAAGTCTTGCCGCGGAAACATCGGGTGCCTGTGCCACGATGATGCGCTTTTGCGCGTCGTCGTTACCCAGGTTCCAGAAGGCGTGGAAAGCGGCAGCAAGATCATAGAGATAGAAGGCGATCCGGTGCGGTTCGCGCGCACGCGCGGCGGCTTCCACCTCGCGCGGGAACTGCGCCGCCTGCTTGATCAGCGACAGTTCGTCATCACCCAGCAGTGCAAGGTTCGCATCGGACGGGACCAGGCTTTCATCGGTTGCCTTGCGCAGGATCGAGCAGATCCGGGCGTGGGCGTACTGCACGTAGAACACCGGGTTATCCTTCGAGGCTTCCACCACCTTGGCGAAGTCGAAATCCATCTGCGCCTCGGGCTTGCGGGTGAGCATGGTGAAGCGCACCACGTCCTTGCCCACTTCCTCCACCATGTCGGCGATGGTGACGAAATTGCCCGATCGCTTGGACATCTTAACCGGCTCCCCGCCGCGCAGCAGCTGCACCATCTGCACCAGCTTCACGTCGAAGGGGATGGGCTTGCCCTGCCCTTCGGAAAGCGCGGCAACGGCGGCCTTGATGCGCTTCACCGTGCCGGCATGGTCCGCACCCCAGATATCGATCAGGGCATCGGCAGTTTCCGCCTTCTGCATGTGATAGGCAAGGTCGGCGCCGAAGTAGGTCCACTTGCCGTCCGACTTCTTGATCGGGCGATCCTGATCGTCGCCGAACCGGGTGGAACGGAACAGCGGCAGCTCTACCGGCTCCCAGTCGTCCACGGTCTTGCCCTTGGGCTTTTCCAGCACGCCGTCGTAGACGAGATCGTGCTCGCGCATCCACTTCTCGGCGGCTTCCGGCTTTTTCGCAGCCTGCAGCGCGGCTTCGGACGAGAAGACGTCGTGCTCTATGCCCAGCAGCGCGAGATCGGACTTGATGACGTCCATCATCCGCTCGACCGCGAAGGCGCGAAACAGCGGCAGCCATTCCGCTTCCGGCTCGGAGGCGAAACGGTCGCCGAATTCGGCGGCGGCGGCCTGCCCCACCGGGACCAGGTAGTCGCCGGGATACATCCCCTCGGGGATTTCGCCGATATCCTCGCCCAGTGCCTCGCGATAGCGCAGGTGCGCGCTGCGGGCGAGCGTATCGACCTGCCCGCCGGCATCGTTGACGTAGTATTCGCGGATGACCTCATGCCCGGCATGTTCCAGCAGGCTGGCCAGCGCATCGCCCACCACGGCACCGCGGCAGTGGCCCATGTGCATCGGGCCGGTAGGATTGGCGGAGACGTATTCGACGTTCACGCGCGTGCCTTCGCCCATGGTCGACTTGCCATAATCGGCGCCGCGGGCGGCAATCGCGGCCAGCTCGTCCAGCCAGCTTTGCGGGGCCAGCCGCAGGTTGATGAAGCCCGGCCCGGCAATCTCGGCACTGGTGATGGCGGGATCGCGCTCCAGGTGCTCGACGATCTTTTCCGCCAGCGCGCGCGGGTTGGTCTTCGCCTGCTTGGCCAGCACCATGGCGGCATTGGTGGCCAGGTCGCCATGCGCGGGATCGCGTGGCGGCTCAACGCTCACATTGGCGCGGTTGGTCTCCGGCGGCA
This sequence comes from uncultured Erythrobacter sp., assembly GCA_913055155.1. Taxonomy (GTDB): domain Bacteria; phylum Pseudomonadota; class Alphaproteobacteria; order Sphingomonadales; family Sphingomonadaceae; genus Alteraurantiacibacter. Next base: position 139,959 of record CAJXJR010000006.1, read on the forward strand.
GCACGGCCTCCGCTTCCAGCGCGGACAGCACGGCATCGATCTTTTCCGCATAGGCGGCGTAAAGGGTCTTGGTATCGGACATGGGCGGGCCGTTAGCCTGTTTGGCGTTTTGGGGAAAGCACCTCTGATTGCGTCGATATCCGGTTCAGTGCGAGCCGAAAATGGCGGCATCGGGCGACCCGGCGCGCAGCGACCTTCAGGGTCGAGAGCACCAGAAGCGCCCGAGGGTGCCGTTTGCAGGCCGGCCTGGGCCGGATAGCGATGCAATCAGCGCGTGGCGTTGTAGGCCAGCTGGTCCTCGGTCAGCTGGAAGCCCACCAGCAGCTCGAACGTGGCGCGGGCAATGGCGGCGCGCACGTCGGGCTCGGTCAGCGGGTCGATTGCGGCGGACTGGTCGCCCGCGCGGCGGCGGCGGGTGATACGCTCGCGGATATCGTCGGGCAGCGTCGCTTCTGCCCGGTCGACATAGGCGGCGGCGCTGCCGCTGGCCTGCGCGCGCGATTGGCCGGGAGCAAAGGTCAGCTCTACCGTCCCCACGCGCTTTGCCACCACCGAGGTACCGCCGCGCAGCACCGTGGAATAGTACGGCAGCGAGACGGTGCGCGGGCCGGCGGTATTGGTGCGAGTGGCGATCACGTCGAACGAGGCGGTGGAATAGACCTGGTCGCCGGTCTCGTCGCAGGTCGAACGCACGTTGGTGATCGCTGCCGTCACGTCGATGGCATCGGCGGTGCGCGCATCGGCAGGCGAAAACAGCGTGACGTCGCCGGTATAGTCGGGAACGCCGACCGCCGGGCAGACCGAGCGCAGCGCGGTGATGCCCACGCCCTGCTCCACCACGATGTCGCCTTCGGTCTTGCAGCCGCTCAAAACCGTGAGGCCTGCGACAGCGGCAAGTATTGCGATCCGAGCGTTCATTCCCATTCCTTGTAACATGCGGGCAGCAAAATTTGTCCGCGAGGCCCTAGCCCTTTCCCGGTTGGGCGACAACAGCTAGAGACACCTGCATGAACGCCCCATTTCAGGAAAACCGCCCATCGGGCGAGAAATTGCCCCTCAAGGTGCTGATCGCCGCTCCGCGCGGCTTCTGCGCGGGTGTCGATCGCGCGATCGAGATCGTCGAAAAGGCGATCGATAAATACGGCGCGCCCGTCTACGTCCGCCATGAAATCGTGCACAACCGCTTCGTCGTCGACAGCCTGAAGGAAAAGGGCGCGATTTTCGTGGAGGAACTGGACGAAGTACCGGACGACATGCCGGTTGTGTTCAGCGCCCACGGCGTGCCCAAGTCGGTTCCGGCAGAGGCGCAGCGGCGCAAGATGGTCTATGTCGATGCCACCTGCCCGCTGGTGTCGAAGGTGCACCGCCAGGCGGAGCGGCAGATCGAGAAAGGGCAGCACATCGTCTTCATCGGCCACGAAGGCCACCCGGAAGTGATCGGCACCATGGGCCAGGTGCCCGAAGGTCAGATGACGCTGGTGGAAACGGTGGAAGATGTCGCCACCCTGCCGTTCACGACGGACGACAATCTTTCCTTCCTTACCCAGACCACGCTTTCGGTGGACGACACGGCGGAAATCGTGCGCGCGCTGCAGGACCGTTACCCGCAGATCGTGGCGCCCAGGGCAGAAGATATCTGCTACGCCACCTCGAACCGCCAGGAAGCGGTGAAGGCCATCGCGCCCGATTGCGAGCTGGTGCTGGTGATCGGTGCGCCCAACTCCTCCAACTCGCTGCGCCTTGTCGAAGTGGCAGAGCGCATGGGCACCCCGTCGCGGCTGATCCAGCGTGCAGCGGAGATCGATCCCGCCTGGCTCGACGACGTGGGCACGGTGGGGGTGACAGCCGGGGCCAGCGCGCCCGAGGTGCTGGTGCGCGAAGTGGTGGAAAAGCTGGGCGAATGGCGCGCGGTGGAAGAGCAGAAGGTGCGCACCGCCGAGGAAAAGATGGTCTTCAAGCTGCCGCGCCAGCTGACAGACTAGGCACTCACGGATGGCGGTCTACACGCAGCTATCGGCAGAGGTGCTTGCCGACCTCATCGCGCAGTACGACGTGGGCGAGCTGGTCTCGGCCAAGGGCATTGCCGAGGGGGTTTCCAATTCCAACTGGCTGGTGGAGACCACCGGCAGTGCCGCCAACGGCAAGCGCTTCATCCTGACCATGTACGAACGCCGGATCGACATTGCCGAGCTGCCGTTCTTCCTCGGCCTGCTCGACCACCTGGCCGCGCAAGGCTGCCCGGTGCCGCGCACGATCCACGATCGCCGGGGCGCGAGTTCGCGCATGCTGGATGGCAAGGCGGTGGCGCTGATCGAGTTCCTGCCCGGCGTATCGGTAGACCAGCCGACCCCTGCCCAGGCGCGCAGCGTGGGCAAGGTGCTGGCCGAGATGCACGCCAGCGCGCAGGGCTTTTCCGGCACCCGCGTCAACGACCTTGGCCCCGATGCCTCGGCCCGCGTGCTGGCCGAATGCGGCGAGGCGGCACTGGCCGAAATCGACCCTGGTCTGCCCGCCATGATCGGCGTGGCGCAGGCGGTGGCGAGCAACTGGCCCGGTAGCCTGCCATCCTCGATCATCCATTCCGACCTGTTTCCCGACAACGTACTGATGCTGGGTGACAAGGTCAGCGCGCTGATCGATTTCTATTTCGCCTGCAACGATGCCATGGCCTATGATCTTGCCGTGACGCACGCCGCCTGGAGCTTCAGCAGCGATGGCGCCGACTATCGGCCCGAAGTGGGACAGGCACTGGTGCAAGGCTATGAAAGCGTGCGGGAACTGACCGATAGCGAGCGCGAAGCCCTGCCGCTGCTGGCGCAGGGTGCGGCCCTGCGGTTCGTATCCAGCCGGGCGCAGGACTGGATCGATACGCCTGCAGATGCGCTGGTGACGAAGAAGGACCCGATGGATTTCGTGCGGCGGCTGCTCTTTTACCGCCGCGAAGGGAAGGACGCGTTCGGCACATGAAGCACGTCGAGATCTTTACCGACGGTGCCTGCAAGGGCAATCCCGGCCCCGGCGGCTGGGGCGCGCTGCTGCGCATGGGGCGCCACGAAAAGGAACTGTCGGGCTCCGAACCCGAAACCACCAACAACCGCATGGAAATGACCGCCGCGATCCGCGCGCTGAAGGCGCTGATCGAACCGTGCGAGGTCACCCTGCACACCGACAGCCGCTATGTCATCGACGGCATGACCAAGTGGATCGACGGGTGGAAAAAGCGCGGCTGGGTAAATGCCAGCAAGAAGCCGGTGCGCAATGCCGACCTGTGGCACGACCTGATAGAGGCTGCCGCGCCGCATGCGATCACGTGGGAATGGGTCAAAGGCCATAATGGCCACCCTGAAAACGAGCGAGTCGACCGCCTCGCCAGCGACGCAGCCGAATCCGCGCGCGCATAAGCCGCAAACGCGAAAGGCCGACCACGCGGGCCGGCCTTCCTGAAACTCGTGAATCGAACGCGCCTAGCTGTCGTCGACCACGTCGGCACCCGGGCCGTTCTTCTTGATCGATTCGATGGCGTTCTTGGCGCTCGCCTTGGAGGCATAGCCCTCGGTCGAGAACATGATCTCGTCGTTGTACTTGAAGCGCACGCGGAACTCGCCTGCCTTGTCCTTATAGATCTGGAAATGGTGTGCCATTCGTATGGTCTCCCGTTGGTTAGGCGGGCAGCACCATAACAAAGAACAACGCCTTGGCTAGGCCGGGTTTTCGGTCGCGAAGCGGACGGGCGAATAAAGGCACTCGTCCAGCCGCTCTGTCATCGCATCGCGCGGCTGGCGCAGCAGCAATTGCGCGGCGAAACGCGCGGCGGCAGGCGCAGTCTGGATGCCGTAGCCACCCTGGCCGGCAAACCAGAAGAACCCGTCGACCTGCGGATCGTAGCCGTACACCGGCAGGCGATCGGGAGAGAAGCTGCGCAGCCCTGCCCACTTGCGTTCCACCGCCTGGATCTTCCAGTCGACCACGTGTTCGAAACGGTCGATGGCCAGCGCCACGTCGTATTCTTCGGGCGCGGCGTCGCACGGCTCGCTCGGCGTCTCGTCGTGCGGGCTCAGCCAGATCCGGCCGTTGTCCGGGCGGAAATAGAAATCCCCGGCGATATCCAGCGTCAGCGGCAGTTCGGCGGGCGGCGCGGGATCGACTCGCAATTGCGCCACCGTGCGGCGCAGGGGCTGGATACCAAGCGCGTCTGCCCCGCACAGCTGTGCCACCCGGTCTGCCCAGGCGCCCGCCGCATCCACCAGCACGGCGGCGCGCACTTCGCCCGCCGCGCCGAAATCAAGGCGCCAGGCCTGGCCGTCGCGGTTTGCCGCCTGCAGGCGATGCCGCGTGCGCAAGTCCACGCCGCCGGACCGGGCGCGCGCGAGGTAATGCTGGTGCAGGCCCGCCACGTCGATATCGGCACAATTGGGCTGGCTGAGCGCCTGCACCCATTCGCGGCGCACACCGGGCAGCATGGCCTCCAGTCCCGCACGATCCAGCCGGTTGATGGTCACGCCCGAATCGCAGAACCGTTCGAGGAAAGCCTCGACCTCGTCGTCCTGCCCCTCTCGCGCAACATACAGGCCGCCGCGCGGGCGCAGGAAGCCGCCATCATGCAGGTATTGGCCCGAAGCCAGCGTCAGCGGCACGATGTCCGGCCCGCCATAGCATTCCTCGCGAAAGGCGGCTGAGCGGCCCGTGGTGTGATAGCCGGGGAAGTCCTCGGCCTCGCACAGTGCCACACGGGCGTGCGGCGCCAGTTCGGCGGCAATGCTGGCGCCGGCCATCCCAGCGCCGATCACGGCGATGTCGTAGGTCTCGTTCATGCCTTGGCTCAGCTCTTTACGCGGCGTGCCAGGAAGTCGTCGATGGCCGCCAGCGCCCGGTTTCGCACGCTGTCCTCCTCGCGCAGGATCTCGTGCCGGGCATCCTTGCCGAACACCAGCGCCTCGACATCGGGAAGCCGTGCAACGGCGCTGCGGATCGCGGACGGGCTGACGAGCCGGTCTGCGTCGGTGGCGACGATGAAAACGGTCACCTGCACGCCTTCCAGCGCGCCGGACCGGAACATCTCGGTGGAGCTTTCGGCGGCCGCCTTCACCCAGGCCCAGCTGCCGGGGCCCAGCCGCAGTTCGGGCCGCTCCCGGCGCCACCAGGCCTCGTCCTCGTAGCGCGCATCGTCATGCGTCAGCAGCGTCTGCCGCCGCGCCAGCGTGGTTGCCGGCTTTTCGCTGATCTTCCACGCCGGTCGCCGGGGATCGCCCAGCTTCACCATCAGCCCGGCAAAGGCGCGCTTGGCGGGCAGCGGCAGGCTTTCGGGGAACACATCGAGCATCGGCGCCGACAGCACCAGCGCATCGGGCGCGGGTTGCAGCGCCTGTTCCATCACCGCGCGCAAGGTCAGGTGGCCGCCCATCGAATGGCCTGCCAGCACCAGTGGGCCCTGGCGACCTTCGGCCCAGTCGCGCCAGAAGTGCGCAAGATCGGCAATCCACAGTGCGAAGTCGTCGATATGGCCTGTGCTGTCGTCCTTGCCGAGCCGCCCCGAACCGCCCTGCCCGCGCCAGTCGGCCGCAGTGACGCGCCAGCCCCGCAGGCGCCAGTGCTCGAAGCTTTCCAGGTATTTCTCGTAGGCATCGCCGCGCCCGGCCATGAACAGGATGGAACCACGCAGCGCCGTGCCCGCAGGCGGGTCGGGCCACTCGATAGCGCGGATTTCGTGCCCGTCGGGGGCCACCCACATGGTCTCGCGCGCGGCCTGCGGAATGGCGCGGCGATCGAAATCCGCGGGAACCGGGGTACTTGCTTGGCTAATTCCAACCTCCTGCCTGTGGTTACTTTTTGGTAAGCCATGCGCGCTAGCACAAGGCTCGAAGGACTAACCGGGGGCCTCGATGCTAGACGATCCAATCAAGTACGGACTGCTTGCCGCCTTGGCAATTGCACTGGTGGTGGCAGCTGTCACCGACCTCAAGAGCCGTCGTATCGCCAACTGGCTGAACGCAGCCATCGCCATCGGCGCACCGTTTTTCTGGATCGCCAGCGGGCTTTCGTTCTGGCCGGAAATCGCTGCACAGATCGGCATCGCCGTGGCGACCTTCGCGGTGCTTTCCGTGCTGTTCGCGATCAAGGCAATGGGCGGCGGCGACGTGAAGCTGCTGACCGCGCTGGCCCTGTGGATCTCTCCTGCACTCTACCTCAAGCTCATCATCATGATGGCGCTGCTGGGCGGCGTGCTGACCCTGGTCTTCGGCGGCTGGAATGTGATGCGCCGCAACAAGAACCGTCTCACCATCCCTTACGGAGTCGCCATTTCGGCGGCCGGCCTGTGGGTGCTCGGCACCTTCTACATGCCCGCTGCCGCCATGGCGGGCGTGGGGCAGTGAACCTGATTTTAACCAATCGTCCCGTATTCGACACGAAGCATAATGCAAGGACCATCTGAGGGGGCTTGACGCACCATGGACAAGAAGAAACTTATTCTGCTGGTGGGGGCGCTGATCGTTGCGATCGGCACGGCCTTCCTTGCCCGCAGCATGTTCGCCGGTGCCTCGGCACCCCAGGCCGAGGCCGCCGCCGAAGTCGAGCCGACCGGCCCGAAGGTGCTGGTTGCCAAGCGCGGCCTGCCCGTCGGCACCATCATCACGGCCGATGCCGTGGCTTACCAGCTGTGGCCGCAGGAACTGGTGCAGGACGCCTACTTCATCGACGGCGAAGCCGACATGACCGCGCTGCTGGGCACCGTGGTGCGCCATCCGATTACTGCCGGCGAGCCGGTAACCCAGGGCTCGCTCGTCGCGCCGGGTGACCGTGGCTTCCTGGCCGCAGCGCTTGGTCCGGGCATGCGTGCCGTCACCGTTCCGGTGTCCGCGCGCACCGGTGTGGCCGGCTTCGTTTTCCCGGGTGACCGCGTGGACATGGTGCTGACGCAGACCGTGACCGGTGACGAGGGCGAGGCCCTGCGCACTTCGGAAACGATCCTTACCAACCTGCGCGTGCTGGCCACCGACCAGTCGACCGAAACCACCACCACCGAGGACGGTCGCACCGTGGTTCGCGCCTTCCGCACGGTGACGATGGAAGTAACGCCGCGCATTGCCGAGAAGATTGCCGTGGCGCAGACCATCGGCACGCTCAGCCTGTCGCTGCGCTCGATCGCCGACAACCAGGCCGAACTCGAACGCGCCATTGCCAACGGCGAAGTCGATCTGCCGGAAGACGCCACGCCCGAAGAGGAAGAGCGTATCCTGCGGGCTGCCATGTCGCGTCCGGGCGAAGGTGCCACCACCTTCCAGACCGGCGGTGACGTGTCGCGCTTCCAGCGTCGCACCCTGCCCCCGCAGGGCGGCAACGACAACGGCGGTGGCCGCAATCAGGCCGCCGTGCAGATGACCCCGGGTATCACGGCCAATGCCGCGCCCACCGGTCCCACGGTCCGCGTGACGCGTGGCAAGTCCACCACCGAAACCCCCGTCGGTCGCGGCGCGGGTGCCCTGCTCGACCGCCAGGCCGGGGCCATGGGTGAAGGCGCACGTGTCGGCTCGGTCGGCATGTCGACCCTGCGGTGATCGCCATGACCATGATTCAAACCAAACCCACGATTTCCTCTGGAAACGCACCGAAAGGCAAGACGATGAAAAGCCGCCTTTTCAAGACCGTGCTGAGCGCCGCATGCGCCCTTGCACCGCTGGCCGCCGTGCCGGCAGGGACCGCAAACGCCCAGTCCGCCGTCAGCCCGGCACAGGACATCGTCCTGTCCATCGGCCGCGGCGAACTGATTACGGTTCCCGGCAACATGGCCGACATCTTCGTGTCGAACGACACTGTCGCCGACGTGCAGGTGAAGTCGCAGCGCCAGCTGTATGTCTTCGGTATCTCCGGTGGCGAGACCACGGTCTATGCCAGCAATGCCGCGGGCGACATCATCTGGTCCGCCAATATCCGCGTGGGCTCGAACATCGACTCGATCGACCAGATGCTCAGCCTCGCCATGCCCGAAGCCGACATCCGCGTCGCCACCATGGGCAGCAATACCGTGCTGCTGACCGGCACCGTGGCCGCGCCGGAAGACGCCGCCGAAGCGGAACGCCTGGTGCAGGCCTTCATCGGTGACGATGCCAACGTGATCTCGCGCCTGCGCATGGCCACGCCGCTGCAGGTCAACCTGCGCGTGCGCTTTGCCGAAGTCAGCCGTTCGCTGACGCGTAACATCGGCGCCAACCTGACCACGATCGACGGCACGGGCGGTTTCCTGTTCGGCCTCAACCGTGGCCGTGCGGCTGCCGAGACATTCGTACCGGGTTCCGGCGCGCTGGGCATGGGCACCGAAACCACCGTGACGCTGCCCGACGGCACCACCATCAGCGGCACCAATATCGTGCCCAACAGCCCGCAAACCACGCTGGGCGGTGTGGGTGAGTTCCTCGGCCTCGACATCGCCGGCGCGCTCGACCTGGGTGAACAGCGCGGCCTCGTTACCACGCTGTCGCAGCCCAACCTCACCGCGCTTTCGGGCGAAACCGCCGAATTCCTCGCCGGTGGCGAATTCCCGATCCCGCTGTCACAGGGCCTGGGCACGACCACCATCGAGTACAAGAAATTCGGTGTCAGCCTGGCCTATACGCCCACCGTGCTGGCCAACGGTCGTATCGCCCTGCGCGTGCGTCCGGAAGTTTCCGAACTTTCCAGCCAGGGTGCCGTCACGCTGAACGGCTTCCAGGTCCCTGCCCTCACCATCCGCCGTGCGGAAACCTCGGTGGAACTGGGTTCCGGCGAAAGCATCATGATCGCCGGCCTGCTGTCGAACAACGCACAGCACACGATCGACCAGGCACCGGGCGTGGGTGATATCCCGATCCTTGGCAACCTGTTCCGCTCGACCGACTTCCGTCGCGGCGAAACCGAACTGGTTATCGTTATCACGCCTTACCTGGTGGAACCGGTCGACGACCGCGACATCCACCTGCCGACCGATGGTTTCCAGGTGCCCACGGCTGCTTCGCAGTTCCTGATGGGCCAGGAAACCAATGGCACCAGTGGTGCGCAGCGCCCGCTGCCGCGTGCCGCGAACCCGGCACCTGACGGACCGGAGGTCAGCGTGGCCGACCAGGACGGAACGGCGCTGGCCGCTGGCGAAAGCCCCGCCGGCAGCGCCACCAATACCGCCGCGGCCGCCGCGCCCGGCTTCAGCATCGCAAACGGGGAGTGATCGCCATGACCATCAGCTTCAAACGTGCTGCCAGTTCCGCACTGGCGATCTCGCTCGGCCTCGGCCTCGCTGCCTGCGGGGGCGCCATCGAAGGCAACAACTACTCGCTCAACAGCGTGAAACAGCCGGTTGTCGAGCGCAGCAACTTCGTGCTCGACCTGCGCACCAGCCCTGCCGGCCTCGATGCCATGGAGCAGAGCCGCCTGAACGACTGGTTCGCCACGCTCGACCTTGGTTACGGCGATCGCGTCGCCATCGATACCGCCGTCACCAATCCCGCCGTGCGCGAGGACGTGGCATCGGTTGCCGGACGCTACGGCATCCTGGTGGCCGACGGTGCGCCGATCACCCAGGGTTATGTCGAGCCCGGCAATGTCCGCGTGGTCGTCACCCGCTCCACCGCTTCGGTGCCGGGCTGCCCGGACTGGTCGGAAGGCTACGGCTTCCAGCGTGACAACTTCACCTCCGACGGCTTCGGCTGCGCGGTCAACGGCAACCTGGCGGCGATGGTCGCCGATCCGGAACACCTGCTCGAAGGAGCAGAGGGCACCGGCGACACGGTCGTCATGAGCTCGAACCGCGCCATCGAGACCTTCCGCAACCAGGAGCCGACCGGCGCCGGCGGCCTTCCGCAAATCTCGTCTGAAGGGAACTGATCCATGAACTCGCCATTCAAAACCGGTTCGATGGGCAATCGCGAGCCCTTCTCCGCCTTCATCTGCGACGAAAGCGCGCTCGACGTGCTGCGTCCGGTGGTCATCGAAATGGGCTGGCAGCCCGAGAAGTGCAACAAGGGTGGCCTGCGTAACGCCATCCAGTCGCTCTCGATCGCCGCAAGCCCGGCCATCCTGATGGTCGACCTGTCGGAAAGCGGCGACCCGCTGAACGACATCAACGCCCTGGCCGAGGTCTGCGAACCCGGTACGGTGGTGATCGCGGTCGGCCAGGTGAACGACGTGCGCCTCTATCGCGACCTGCTCGCCAGCGGCATCCACGACTACCTGCTGAAACCGCTTTCGGCCGGCCAGTTGCGCGATGCGCTGACACAGGCGCAGGCGGTGTTCTCCTCCCCTCGCAATGCCGAGGGCGAAGGCGAGCACGAACATGTCGCCACGGCCGTTGTCGGCACGCGCGGCGGTGTGGGTGCCAGCACCCTGGCCACCTCGCTTGCCTGGCTGTTCGCCAGCGAACACCAGCGTTCGACGGCGCTGTTCGACCTCGACGTGCACTTCGGCACCGGCGCCCTGGCGCTGGACCTGGAGCCGGGCCGCGGCCTGACCGACGCCATCGAGAACCCCAGCCGCATCGACGGCCTGTTCATCGAACGCGCCATGATCCGCGCCAACGACAACCTGGCGATCATGTCTGCCGAGGCCCCGATCAACTCTCCGCTGATGACGGACGGCACCGCCTTCCTGCAGCTGGAAGAGGAGTTCCGCCAAGCCTTCGACATGACCGTGATCGACCTGCCGCGCAACATGCTGATCAACTTCCCGCACCTGCTGACGGACGTGAACGTGGTGACCCTGGTCACCGAGCTCACCCTGGCATCGGCGCGCGACACGATCCGCATCCTGTCGTGGCTCAAGCAGAACGCTCCGGCCTGCCACCCGCTGATCGTGTGCAACAAGGTGCAGTCGGGTGCTGCCGAAATCAGCAAGGCCGATTTCGAGGCTTCGATCGAACGCAAGATCAACTTCCAGATCCCGTTCGACCAGAAGGCCGCGGCCAATGCCGCAAAGCTGGGCCAGACTTTCGTCGAAGCCAACAAGGCATCGAAGACGGTCGCGCCGATCCGCGAGATCTCGAAGATGATCGTGGGCGTGTCGGAAGACGACGGCGCCAGCATCGAAGAAGCCGGCAAGAAGGGCTCCATGCTCGGCGGTTTCGACCTCAAGTCGCTGCTGGGCGGGGCCACCGCCAAGAAGGACAAGGCCGCGGCAGAACCTGCCGAGTAAGCCTGACGATACGCGGGCCCGGCCACCCCGGCCCGCGTATTCGACACTGCAACTGACCGACGTTTGAAAGAAGGGTTTCCATGAGCATTATCCAGATTCTGCTGCTGGCCGGTGGCCTCATGACCCTGATGATCCTGGGCTATCTGCTGATGGCGGGCTCGTCCCCGTCGAAGGAGAGCCAGCGTCGTCTGCAGGCCGTGCGCTTCCGCCACTCGGAAAGCACCACGGACCGGGTCGAAAGCCAGCTGAAAAAGGCGATTGCCGCGCGCAAGCCCAAGCAGTTCAGTCGCGCCGGCGCCGACTCGCGCCTCGCCGCCCTGCAGCTGCGGCTGGATCGCACCGGCATGGGCTGGACCCTGTCGCAATACATGTATGCCTCGCTGGGCATTGCCCTGACGGTTACGGCCCTGCTGTACCTGCGCTCGGGCGCGGCACTGCTGTCGCTGGGGATCGGCGTGCTGGCCGGTGCCGGCCTGCCGCACTTCATTGTCGGCTATTTCATCAAGCGCCGGACCAACAATTTCAATGCCAAGTTCCCCGACGGTATCGAGCTGCTGGTGCGCGGCCTGCGCTCCGGCCTGCCGGTGACCGAGACGCTGGGCGTTGTCGCCAGCGAAGTTCCCGGCCCCGTCGGCGCGGAATTCCGCGCGGTCACCGAACGCATCAAGATCGGCCGTACGATGGAGGAAGCGCTCCAGGAAACCGCCGACAAGCTGGGTACGGCGGAATTCCAGTTCTTCGTCATTACCCTCGCCATCCAGCGCGAGACGGGTGGTAACCTGGCAGAGACGCTGTCGAACCTGGCAGACGTGCTGCGCAAGCGCGCCCAGATGAAGCTGAAGATCAAGGCCATGAGCTCTGAATCCAAGGCATCTGCCTACATCGTGGGTGCCCTGCCCTTCATCGTGTTCGGCCTGATCTACTGGATCAACCCCAACTACATCGGCGGCTTCTTCACCGATGACCGCCTGATCGTGACCGGCCTTGGCGGGCTGGTGTGGATGAGCATCGGCGCCTTTATCATGGCCAAGATGGTCAGCTTCGAGATCTGAGCGCGGAGGACACAGGAACCATGTTGATGATCGCTCCCGCATCCGGCCCCACGCTGCTTGGCGTCGATGTTATCCTCGTCGGCTCGATCCTGGCCGGCATCGCTGCCCTCGCCATGATCATGGCGGTCTATGCCGCGGTGACGGTGAAGGACCCGATGGCCAAGCGCGTGAAGGCGCTGAACGACCGCCGTGCCGAATTGAAATCGGGCATGCTCACCCAGTCGTCGAAAAAGCGCCAGAGCCTGACCCGGCGCACCGACACGACCGACAAGATGAAGGACACCCTGCAGGGCATGAAGGTGCTGCAGGAAAGCCAGGTCAAGATGATCCAGCAGAAGCTGGCTCAGGCGGGCTACCGCAACAAGGAACTGGCCATCTTCATCATCTTCGCCCGCATGGTGCTGCCGGTGGTGCTGGGCCTGATCGGCGTGGTGATCTTCTACTGGACCGACATGTTCCCCGATTGGGGCAGCATGAAGCGCTTCATGGGCTTCGCCGGCCTGGTCGTGCTGGGCTACAAGGGGCCGGAACTGTACCTCGCCAACGTCTCGGCCAAACGTACCGCCGCTATCCAGAAGGGCCTGCCCGACGCGCTCGACCTGCTGGTGATCTGCGCCGAAGCCGGCCTGACCGTGGACGCCAGCTTCAACCGCGTCGCCCGCGAACTGGGCCGCGCCTATCCCGAACTGGGTGACGAATTCGCCCTGACCGCGATCGAGCTGTCGTTCCTCACCGAACGTCGCCAGGCTTTCGAGAACCTTGCCTACCGTGTGAACCTGGAAGCCGTGCGCGGCGTGGTGACCACGATGGTGCAGACCGAACGCTATGGTACGCCGCTGGCCTCCGCCCTGCGCGTGCTCTCCGCCGAATTCCGCAACGAGCGCATGATGCGCGCCGAGGAAAAGGCCGCGCGCCTGCCCGCGATCATGACCGTGCCGCTGATCCTGTTCATCCTGCCGGTGCTGTTCATCGTGATCCTTGGCCCGGCGGCCTGTTCGATCTCCGACGCTTTCGCCGACTAGGGCCGGGAAAGCCGGACACCAACAAGAAGGCCCCGTCGGGATCGTCCCGGCGGGGCCTTCTTGTTGCTTCTTGCCTAACCGACTTGCGCCGGGCGTGAACTCAGCCCATGCCGAAAGCGCCGACCAGTTCCTCCGCGTCCAGGTCTTCCGCCTGCTTCCTCGCGCGATCCAGCAGGGTGCGGAAAAGCGCCAGTTCCTCTTCGGAGAAACCGGAGAACAGGCGCTGTTCCATCTGCCGGGCCAGTGGCATGATTTCCGAATACATTTCACGCCCGCCATCGGACAGGTCGAGCAGGTGCGAACGGCCGTCCGCTTCGTTGGGCGTACGCTCTGCCAGGGCGCGCTCTTCCAGTCCCTTGCAGGCACGGTTCACGGCCACCTTGTCCATCAGCGTGCGCCGCGTCAGGTCGCGCTGGGTCAGCGGCCCAACATCGCCCAGCACCGCCATCACGCGCCACTCGGGAATGCTCAACCCCCAGCGCTGGCGATATTCGACCGCGATGCGCCCACTGACCGCGTTGGAGGCCAGCGAAAGCTGGTAGGGGAGAAACTGCGAAAGAGATGTCGTCGGTTGCATAAGCAACTACCTTGTTGGACTTTGCGCGGGTTTGCAAGTTTCACGCATCATTTGCCCGCTTTCGGAAAGAATTTTACCAGGCGTCCCGCCACGGCATCCAGCCTGGCGGCTGCTGAAAGGTCCCAGCTTTCGCGCGGCGTGACTACGGCGGTGTCCAGCACGGTGTCGATCGGGCTGGCACTGCGGGTCTTGGGCAGGACCCCTGCCAGCTCTGCCAGCAAGGCGCGGGCCTTTTCGGCATTGGCGCGCATGACCTTGAGGATATCGGCCACGTCGACATCGCCCTGGGGATCGCGCCAGCAATCGTAATCGGTGACCATGCCCAGCAGCGCGTAGGGCAGCTCCGCTTCCCGTGCCAGGCGCGCTTCGGGCATGGCGGTCATGCCGATCACGTCGGCGCCCCAGCTGCGGTAGAGATGGCTTTCGGCACGGGTGGAGAACTGCGGGCCCTCGATCGCCACGTAGGTGCCGCCCTTGTGGATCGTGGCGCCGGCTTTCTTCGCCGCCTTCGCAGCAAGCTCCGTCAGGCGCGGGCACACCGGGTCGGCCAGCGGCACGTGCGCCACGATGCCGTCGCCGAAGAAGCTTCGCTCGCGACCGCCTGCACCACTCAGGGTGCGGTCGATCAGCTGGTCGACGGCCACGAATTCGCCGGGCGCCAGCTCTTCCTTCAGGCTGCCGATGGCGGAAATGGCCAGCACGTCGGTCACGCCCGCACGCTTCAGCACATCGATATTGGCGCGGTAGTTCACGTGGGCGGGCGAGTGGACGTGCCCTGCCCCGTGGCGGGCGATGAAGGTAAAGCGCACCCCGCCGATCTCGCCGGTGGTGATCGGACCGGACGGCTCGCCAAAGGCGCTGGCCACGGCAATTTCCTGCGCGTTCTCCAGCGCGCCGGGCTCGTACAGGCCAGAGCCGCCGATAACGCCGATATGCCAGGCAGTCATGTGCGTTCCCCCTCCGCCACCAGGCCTACTTCGGCGGCATGCGGATGGCGCCGTCCAGCCGCACGCATTCCGCGTTCATGTATTCGGCTTCGACCATGAAGCACACCAGGTCGGCATATTCCTCCGGGCGGCCAAGGCGCTTGGGGAACGGCACCGACGCGGCGAGCGATTCCTGCGCCTTTTCCGGCAGGCCCGCCATCATCGGGGTCATGAAGATGCCCGGCAGGATGGTGTTCACGCGGATGCCCTCGTTCATCAGGTCGCGCGCCACCGGCAGGGTCATGCCCTTCACCCCGGCCTTCGATGCGGCATAGGCGACCTGGCCTATCTGGCCGTCTTCGGCGGCCACCGATGCGGTGGAGATCATCACCCCGCGCTCGCCGTGTTCGTTCACCGGATCCAGCGTCATCATGCCGGTGGCGGCCTTGGCCATGCAGCCGAAGGTGCCCATCAGGTTAACCTTGATGGTCTTCTCGAACAGGTCGAACGGCAGGTGGCTGATTTCGCCGGTCTCGCGGTCGCGCCGGGTCAGCTTGCCGATGGTGCCGATGCCGGCGCAGTTCACCAGCACGCGTTCCTGACCGTGCGCTTCGCGCGCCTTGGCGAAACCGGCTACGATCGACTCTTCGCTGGAGACATCCACCCTGCAGAACACGCCGCCGATTTCGGCGGCGACCGCTTCGCCGCGTTCCTCGTTGAGGTCGAACAGCGCAACCTTTGCCCCTTTCGCCGCAAGCGCGCGCGCGGTCGCTTCACCCAGTCCGGATGCCCCGCCGGTGACGACTGCCGCAATAGTGTTGTCGATCTGCATTATTGTTCCTCTCTGCTCCCGCCGTTCGGGATCGAATGTTGCTTGTCCGTCCTAACCGCCCACCGAGGCGCGTCAAGCGATGTCACCACCGCACTGCAACAGCGTTGTTGTGCATCTGCAACACGAGTGAAACAATCTGTGGAACAAGGGCGTTTACAATTGCAACTGGTTGTACCTTCAAGCAGGTCAGTAGCAGGCAAGAACTGCCTTTTCGGTCGCCCGGGGACACTTAAGCGACCGAGTCAGGACATTTCCGATTCACCAGGCCGATGGGACTCGGTCACAACGTGGGGATATATCTGTGAAGCTTAGAACAGCACTAAAGGGCGCATGTGCTCCTGTAGCCTTGTCCGTTGCGATGGTCGCCAGCCCGGCCTTCGCGCAGGACACGGGTGACGAAACCGACACCCAGACCGCTGAGGAAGAAGAGGCGCCGGTCAGCGCCACCGGCCAGGCTACTGGCGGCACAATCTTCGTTACCGGTTCGCGCATCCGTCGCGACGAATTCTCCTCGGCCTCGCCGATCACCCTCGTCGATCCCGAGATCGCCGTCCGTCAGGGCCTGATGGACACCGGCTCGATGATCCAGGGTTCTCCGATCGCAGCCGGTTCGTCGCAGGTGACGGCAGCAATCTCCAGTCAGTTCCTGGTCGACGGTGGCCAGGGCGTACAGACTATCTCGCTGCGTGGCCTTGGTGCCAACCGCACGCTGGTGCTGCTCAACGGTCGTCGTGCCGGTCCCGCCGGTACCCGTGGTGCCGTGTCGGCCTTCGACCTCAACGTCCTTCCGCAGTCGATCGTGGAACGCGTCGACATCCTGAAGGACGGTGCATCCTCGATCTACGGTTCCGACGCCGTGGCCGGCGTGGTCAACCTGATCACCAAGACCGATACCGACGGCATCGAGTTCGACTTCTTCGGCTCTGTTCCAGAGCAGTCGGGCGGCGAAACCTGGGCGGCTTCGGCCACCTGGGGTACCACTTTCGACCGCGGCCACATCATGGTCTCGGGCAACTACTACCGCCAGAACGAACTGGCTCGTGGCGACCGCGACTATCTCGGCTGCCCGACGGCCAACTTCTACACCGATCTCACTTTCGAGACCCGGGCCGACCTGATCGACCCGCGCACCGGCGAATACGCCTGTCAGGGTGACTCCACCACCACCTGGGGTCACGTGTGGACCTACGACTACAGCTACTACTACTCGCCCAACGGCACGAACGTGCCGGGCAGCCTTGGTGTCGGCGACGTGTCGCTGCTGCAATTCAGCTATCCGGGCGACAACCTGGGCCAGTACATCCCCGGCGTCTCGACCCCGCTCGATGCGGGTCAGCTGACGGTTCCGCCGGGCTGGTACCCGGTTGGCTACGATGCGGCTTCGGAAGCGGTGCAGAACAATTACCACCCGCTGATGGACCAGGATTCGCTGATCCCGACCACCGACCGCTACACCCTGTACGTCGATGCGGCCTACGAATTCTCGCCCGCGGCAGAGGTCTACACCGAACTGCTGTACAACAAGCGCGAGACCTATTTCGACAGCTCGGGCCAGGTCTGGCAGTTCGGCTTCGGTTCAACCACCGGCGGCCTGTTCGGCATTCCCGACAGTTTCGGCGATCCGCTGGCGGTGGGCTTCGGTGGCCCGGCGCTCTACTCGCCGACCGCGTTCATCGACTGGTACGACAGCGAACAGTCGATCGACTACTATCGTGGCGTGCTGGGCCTGCGCGGCGACATCTCGTCGTCGTGGAGCTATGACCTGTACGGCCAGTACTCGCGTTCGGACGGCGACTATTCCAACCAGCGCGTACTTGCGGACTCGATCGCCACGCAGGACTTCCGCGGTTCGTTCAGCGATGCTCCGGTGCCTTGCTCGGGTTCCGGCTATGTCACGCCGATCGGCGGCAAGCAGTGCGTCGACGTCGACTGGTATTCCGGCCGCGTCATGTACGGCGATTTCACCCCGGAAGAGCTGGAGTTCCTGACCGACACCGAAACCGGCAACACCGTCTACACCCAGTGGTACGTCGAAGGTATCGTCACCGGCGACCTGTTCGAACTGTGGGGTGACGGGCCGGTCGGCGTCGCCTTCGGCGCCAACTTCCGGACCGACGAAATCAACGACGTTCCCGGCGCCATCACGCTGGCCAACAACGCCTGGCAGTCCGGCGGCGCTGGCATCACTGCCGGTAAGGCGGAATACCTGGAAGCCTTCGGCGAGGTGAACATCCCGCTGCTGGCCGACCTGCCGCTGATCCAGAGCCTGAACCTGACCGCCGCAGCGCGTGTCACCAACGTGAAGGCAACGCGTGCCTCCGACGGTGCAACCGACGAACGCAACGGCAACTGGACCTACAAGCTGGGCGCCGACTGGGAAGTGACCGACTGGCTGCGTTTCCGCGGCACCTACGGCACCTCCTACCGTGCCCCGGCGCTGTTCGAACAGTTCCTGGCCGACCAGACCGGTGGGCTGTCGCAGCGCAACCTCGACCCCTGTATCCAATGGGGCCTGGCGCTGCAGCGCGGTGACATCACGCAGTCTTTTGCCGACAACTGTGCGGCTGACGGCGTGGCGGCAAACCACACCGGCGCCGGCATCAGCGGCTCGGTGATCACCGGTGGTGGCCTGGGCGTTCTCGACGCCGAGGAATCCACCGCGTGGACGGCTTCGGTCATCCTGACGCCGGAGTTCGACTTCCTGCCGAACACACGCATGAGCCTGGCTGTCGACTACTTCGACATCGAAGTGACCGGCGAAATCGCTCGTTTCGGTGCCTTCAACGTGGTGGCCGGCTGCTACGGTTCGGACTTCTATCCGAACGATCCGCTGTGTACGCTGTTCGCCCGTGTCGACGACCTCGACCGCAGCGATCCGTTCTGGAACTCGGGTAACCCGTCGAACATCGCCTTCGTGCGTGACTCCTTCGTCAACATCGCCAGCCAGCAGCAGACCGGTGTCGACGTGACCGCGCGCATGATCCACGATTTCGCCGGCGACGTCACTCTGACCCTGCAGGGCCAGATGACCTGGCAGTTCGACGACATCACCTCGGTCTTCCAGGGCTTCCCGGAAAACCAGAGCGAGGAAGTGGGTGAACCGACCTTCGTCGGCGACTTCTACGCCCAGCTCGATGTGGGTGACTTCTCGTTCTACTACGGCCTGGACGTGATCGGCGATGCCGGTGAAGACACCATTCGCGACTATGTGGAGCGTCAGCTCTCCCCGGTCGATGCGAACGGTGACGGCAATGCGTCGGTTGGCGAAGCCTTCGACCAGCTGTCGCAGGATGAAATCGATGGCTTCCTGTGCCGCCAGTTCACGACCTACCCGAACGAGGTCTGCTTCGACCTCACCACCCCGGCGACGTTCTATCACAGCGCGTCGGTCACCTATGACTTCAGCGAGCGCTTCCGTATGACGGTTGGTGCGTCGAACATCTTCGACACCCGTCCGCCGCTGACGTCGCAGGTCGGTGGTGACGGCATCCAGCAGTTCGGTACCGGCGTGCTGTACTCGCAGTACGACCTGCTGGGCCGCCGTTTCTTCGTGAACGTCAACGTCCGCTACTGATCAGCCAACTGATCGTTAGCCAAAGAGGGGCGGCGGGTGACAAACCCGCCGCCCTTCGTTTATCCGCTGTCCGCAAGCCCAACCCACGCAGGAAATCCACGCATGGTCCATATCCGCCTGAAGCCCGACACACTGGACGAGGAGAACCGCAAGTTCAGCCATGAACGGCTGGAACGCCCGCTGTTCCTCAACTCTGTGCCCAAGTCGGGCAGCCACCTGCTGAAGAACATCATGCGCATGTTCGTGCCGGTGGAAGACCACTTCAAGGAACAGTTCATCCAGTGGGGGAACCTGCAACAGTACAAGCATGCCTTTCGCGCCGAGGGCAAAATGCTCAGCTGGGGCCACCTGCTGTTTTCCGATGCCTCGGCCGTCGAGGCGGCGCCCGCGCGCAAGATCATCCTCGTGCGCGATCCCTACAGCTGGGTACTGGCCCGCGCGCGGTTCTTCCTGTCGGACGAGTTCGGCGACAATTCCGTGCTGGTGAAGAACGGTGAGCTGACCGTGGATTCGCTCATCAACCTGATGATCTTCGGCATCCACGGAAAGGCCATGTCGATGCGCGAGCTGTTCACCTACAACGCCGTCGCCTGGCAGGGCAGCGACTGCACGACGCTGCGCTACGAAGACCTGGTGCAGGCGGTGAAGACGCTCGGCTCGCCAGAGAGCGATGCCTATTTCACGACAGTGTTCGAAGCGGCGGGCCTGCCCAAGGTGCCCGACGACTGGCGCGAACGCGTGCGTATCGGGTCTGACCGCAAACAAAGCGGCACCGCGCGCGAGAACCTGTCGTCCGAAATCGGTATCGAGATCCCGAAGGAACTGACCGAGGCGCAAAAGGCGCTGGTGGAATTTTCCGCCCCCGGCCTCAGGAGCTTGCTCGGCTACACCTGAGCGTAGCCGAGCTTTGCCTTAGCTGACGGTCATCTGCAGGGCGCCGTCGCCTTCCTCGATGTGCACGGAGCTGCCATCGGGCACCTCGCCTGCCAGCAGTTTCTCGGCCAGCGGATCCTGCAGGTAACGCTGCACCGCGCGCTTCAGCGGACGTGCGCCGTAGACCGGATCGTATCCCACCCGGCCAAGCCAGTTTCGCGCACCCTCGGTCAGGTCGAGCGTGATCTTGCGATCCTTCAGCAGCTTCTGCACGCGGGCCACCTGGATATCAACGATCGGTGCCATGTGTTCCTGGCCAAGGCGGTGGAACAGCACGATCTCGTCCAGCCGGTTGAGGAATTCAGGGCGGAAATGGCCGCGCACCACGTCCATCACCTGGTCCTCCACGTCCTCCACCTTCTGGTCGTCCGTCAGGTTCGACAGGAACTGGCTGCCAAGGTTGCTGGTCAGGATGATGAGGGTGTTGGAGAAGTCCACCACCCGGCCCTGCCCGTCAGTCAGGCGACCGTCGTCGAGCACCTGCAGCAGTACGTTGAACACGTCCTGGTGCGCCTTTTCGACCTCGTCGAACAGCACCACCTGGTACGGACGGCGCCGCACGGCCTCGGTCAGCACACCGCCTTCGTCGTAGCCGACATAGCCCGGAGGAGCGCCGATCAGCCGGGCAACGGCGTGTTTCTCCATGAATTCGCTCATATCGATGCGCACCATCGCCTGGTCGTCGTCGAACAGGAAGGCAGCCAGCGCCTTGGTCAGCTCGGTCTTGCCGACGCCGGTGGGGCCAAGGAACAGAAAGCTGCCAAGCGGACGGTTCGGGTCCTGCAGGCCGGCGCGCGCACGGCGCACTGCCTTGGACACCGCTTCCACGGCCTTTTGCTGGCCGATCACGCGCTTGCCCAGCACATCTTCCATCTTCAGCAGCTTTTCGCGCTCGCCTTCCATCATCTTCTCGATGGCGACACCGGTCCAGCGGCTGACGACAGAGGCGATGTCGTCTTCGGTAACCTCTTCCTTCAGCAGCGCGTTGTCGGTCTGCCCTTCGGCTTCGGCCAGCGCCTTCTCCAGCTGCGGGATCCGGCCGTAGGAAAGCTCGCCCGCCTTGGCGAGGTCGCCCGCGCGCTGGGCCTGTTCCAGCTCGATGCGCGCGGCATCCAGCTCTTCCTTGATCCGCGCCTCTGCATGGATCTTGTCACGCTCGTTCTGCCAGCGCGTGGTCAGCTCGGTCGACTGCTGTTCAAGGTTGGCCAGTTCCTCGCGCAGGGCGGCAAGGCGGTCCTTCGAGGCCTCGTCGCTTTCCTTGGCGAGCGCCGATTCCTCGATCTTGAGCTGGATGATACGGCGATCGAGGCTCTCGATCTCTTCCGGCTTGCTCTCCACCTCCATGCGGATGCGGCTGGCGGCCTCGTCCATCAGGTCGATCGCCTTGTCGGGCAGGAACCGGTCGGAGATGTAGCGTTCGGAAAGCTGCGCGGCAGCCACGATCGCGGCGTCGGTAATGCGCACGCCATGGTGCAGTTCGTACTTTTCCTTGATCCCGCGCAGGATCGAAATGGTATCCTCCACGCTCGGCTCGTCCACGAACACGGGCTGGAACCGGCGTTGCAGGGCAGCGTCCTTTTCCACGTACTTCTGGTATTCATCCAACGTGGTGGCACCGATGCAGTGCAGTTCGCCGCGAGCCAGAGCGGGCTTCAGCAGGTTGCTGGCATCCATGCTGCCTTCGCTGGCGCCGGCACCGATCAGCGTGTGCATCTCGTCGATGAACAGGATGATGTCGCCCTCGGCGCCTTTCACCTCGTCGAGCACGGCCTTCAGCCGTTCCTCGAATTCGCCGCGATACTTCGCGCCTGCGATCAGGCTGCCCATATCGAGCGCCATCAGCTGGCGATCCTTCAGACTGTCGGGCACGTCGCCATTGGCGATGCGCAGCGCCAGGCCTTCGGCAATCGCGGTCTTGCCGGTGCCGGGTTCGCCGATCAGCACGGGGTTGTTCTTGGTGCGGCGCGCCAGGATCTGCACGGTGCGGCGAATTTCCTCGTCGCGCCCGATCACCGGGTCCAGCTTGCCATCCCTGGCCTTCTGCGTCAGGTCCTGCGCGTACTTCTTCATCGCATCGTAGGCGGCTTCGGCGTTGGCGGTGTCGGCGGTCTTGCCCTTGCGCAGTTCGTTGATCGCGGCGTTCAGCGCTTCGGGCGTGAGGCCGGCGTCGGCCAGTGCCTCGCTCGCCTTGGTCTGCCGCGACAGCGCCAAAGCCAGCAGCAGCCGTTCGACGGTGACATAGCTGTCGCCCGCCTTCTCGGCGACCTGCTCGGCCTGGTCGAGCACGCGCACGGCATCGTTATCCAGCCCCGGCGTCTGCTGCGCCCCGCCCCCGCTGACCGCGGGAATCTTGGCCAGCAGCGCATCCACCTGCTGCACGGCACGCAGGGGATCGCCCCCGGCGCGCTGGATCAGGCCCGAGGCCATGCCTTCGTCGTCCTCCAGCAGGGCCTTCAGGATATGTTCCGGGCTGATGCGCTGGTGGTTGTTGCGAATGGCGACGGTCTGCGCGCTCTGGAGGAAACCCTTTGCGCGGTCGGTAAATTTCTCAAGGTTCATGGCTGTCCCTCACATCCTTTCCACCGTCAGATAGTGTTGTATTTTCGCAACACAAGGGCTGTTGGGCGGCAAAATTCGTGCCGTCGTCGAAAACTTTGCACCGGCAAGAGATGCTCGCGCGGGTGCAAGGTTTCAACTGCGTCTAGCAGCGGCCAGGCAGAGGAACATTGACCTGCAACAAGTCATCAGCCGCGCGCACGGGCCAACCGATCACATAGCGGACACACAACGGTCGCATGGTCGCAATCCGGCGCAGGCATCGCAAGATGCGCAATGGCTACACGAATGACGACATCCGATCTCGAGAACGACGGCGTGATCCGCGCCTACGATCGCTGGGCCCCGATCTACGACCTGGTGTTCGGCGGCGTCTTTCGTGAAGGTCGGCGCGACGCCATCGGCGCTGCCGAAGCCGCCCTGCCCGACGGCGGACGCGTGCTGGAAGTGGGTGCCGGAACGGGCCTGAACCTGCCGCTGTACAAGCCTACCACGCGGCTGGTGGCGGTCGACCTGTCACCCGGCATGATCGCGCAGATCGCCAAGCGCAAGGCGCAGCTTGGCCTCGCCAACCTGGAAGAGGTGGAGGTGATGAACGCGCAGGCGATGACCTTCACCGACGATGCATTCGAAGTGCTGGTGGCGAATTACGTCGTCACCTCCTGCCCCGATCCGGAGGCCGCGCTGGACGAATTCGTGCGCGTCACCAAGCCCGGCGGGCACATCGTCATCACCACCCGCATCGGCGCCAACACCGGCCTGCGCGGCAGGATAGAGAAGGCGCTGATGCCGATCACCCGGCGTTTGGGGTTCCGCACCGACTTCCCCTATTCGCGCTACGAAAACTGGGCGAAGGCCAACGGCCAGGTCGAACTGCTGGAGAACCGCCCGCTGCCACCGCTCGGTCATTTCTCCATCCTGACCTACCGGAAGACCGCAAACTGCAACAATTCTGGGGTCAAATGATCCGAACGGGGCTTGCCCCACCTCTTCACCTGGACGGAGCACATCATGGGTCGCTTTCGCGAGCAACTGCGGGAACAACGGTGGGACGATCATCGCTATTACCACCAGAGCATCATCAACCAGGCACTGCACTTCTTCAGCGCGTGCACCTTCCTGCTGAGCTACGTGCTCTTGTGGAACTACCCGTGGCTGGCCGCCCTGCTGGCGTGGGGCTTTGCCATGACGAGCCGCCAGGCGGGCCATTTCTTCTTCGAGCCCAAGGGCTATGACCACGTGAACGAGGCCACGCACGAGTACAAGGAAGAGATCAAGGTCGGCTACAACCTTGCGCGCAAGGTGGTGCTGATGAGCCTGTGGGCGATCCTGCCGCTGGTGCTGTGGCTGGAGCCGAGCCTGTTCGGCCTCTTTGCAGAGCCGCACACCACGGTACGCGGCTACCTGGAAAACCTCGGCATCGCCTGGTTGATCCTTGGGGTGGGCGCGATCGTGTTCCGCATGGTGCAGTTGTTCATCATCCGCGACGTGGAAACGGGCGTGGTCTGGGCGACCAAGATCATCACCGATCCGTTCACCGACTTCATGCTCTATCGCAAGGCGCCCGCCGAATGCGCCAGGGCCGCTGTCGCCTGGCGCCCCTCGCGCGGCTGACGAAAGACGCCATTCAAGGGAAATGGGCGAAGTGGCTGAACGCAGGCGGCTTGCGTTCGGGCGACGCTCCAGGGGTTTGGCACCCCGGCGTCTCGCCAGTCCAGCTCCGCCTTGCGCAACGACGCTTCAGGTCCACTCCGCCGGATCGAGCGCGAACAGCTCTGCCAGCTGCGCGTAAAGCGCAGGCTCATCACGCCTGAGCGCAGCAGGCTTCTCGAAAAAGGCTACGGTCGCTTCGGCGAAGAACTCCTGGTGGTTGACCGCGCCGTAGGGGTCGATCACGGGATGGTGTCCGCTTTCCACCCGCTCCACCTGATCGTGATAGGCGTCCAGCATGGCCTTTTCCCAACCGGCGTAAGCCTGTCCCTTGCTCAGGATGGGGATGCCATTGGTGTGCCCCGTCAGGCTGTCCAGTTGGTGTGCGAACTCGTGGATCACGACGTTGTGGCCATCTTCCGCGTCGAGGCCGCCCTGCAGCGCGTGGTCCCATGACAGGACGACCGGCCCCCGCTGCCAGCTTTCCCCGGCCAGGTGCGAATTCTGTTCGTGGACCACAAAACCGTCGTGCATGTTGCGAGGCGCATGAATGGTCGACGGATAGATCACCACGGTCCTGATCGTCTCGTACCAGACCGGACTGTTGACGATCAGCAGGCAAGCCTGCGCGGCAATCGAAAGCCGCATTTCATCGCGAAGTTCCAGCCCCTGGTATGCATGAAAGGTGACCTGGTCGAGGAACAGGTTGATCTTGCCTTCCAGTCTTGGCCGCAGCGAAGGCGGCAACCGGCGGACGATCGGAACAAGCCGCTCCAGCACATCGCGCTGCTCCGGGGTGAGCGGTGTCGCCAGCAATCGTTCGCGCCGCAGCCGTCGCGAAATGCTGCGATAGGCAAGACCGCCGACAACCAGCAGGGCGACGAGGAGGAACGACGCGAGAGTCATGCAAGACACATTGGGTCGCAACGGTCATCGCGCAATATGTCAGCAGACCGGGAACTGCGGCTTGCCGATCACCCCCGCCCGATCTTTGCTCGCAAACTCTCTTTCAGGATCGATCGCTTGATGCCCGTGTCGGTCACGCCGTCCTTGCTCCAGGTCCAGCCATCGGCCTCGAACTTGCGCGCCGCTGCGACAAAGCGGTCGGCGACTTCGGCGAACTCCGCTTCGCCATAGGCGAAGGAGAAGATGAACCGTCCGGTGCCGGTCCAGCCCAGTGCCAGCCCTTCGGCGCGCAGGTAGTACTGGAACATCCAGTTATAGCGGCAGGGCCTGGTGTAGAAGCAGGTCCACACGGTGGAAAGGTTCGCTACCCGCGGCGACAGGCCTTCCGCCTCCAGCCGCGCATTCAGTGCTGCGGCGCGCGCGTTCCAGCGCTCGTCCAGCCCGCCATAGGCCGCGCGCGCATCGTCGCTGGCATGCCACTGCAGGAACTGGTCCATCGCGCCCATCACGTAAGGGTGCGAATTGAACGTGCCGCGAGCAAAGCAGATGTCGGCGGGCTTGTCGTCCTTGTAGCGCTTCATCAGGTCGCCCCGGCCGCACAGCACGCCCACCGGCAGGCCGCCACCCAGCGTCTTGCCATAGGCGACCATGTCGGGCGTGATGCCGAAATATTCGCAGGCCCCGCGCCGGGCGAGGCGGAAGCCGGTAAAGACCTCGTCCACGATCAGCACCACGCCCGCCCGTGTGCACACCTCGCGCAGCCGCGCCAGCCATGCCGAATAGGCCTCGCGGTCCACATGCGCCCGGCGGCTGGAATCCACCAGCGCACTGTCGCCTGGCGCATTGGCATTGGGATGCATCGCCTGCAGCGGGTTCACCAGGACGCAGGCGATGTTCCTGCGCGTGCGCAGCACCTCCAGCGTCGCCTCGCTCATGTCCGCCAGCGTATAGGTGCGGTCCGCCGGCACCGGGTTGCCGATGCCCGGCTGCACCTCTCCCCACCAGCCGTGATAGGCGCCGGCAAAGCGCACCAGCCTGTCCTTGCCGGTGTGATAGCGCGCCAGCCGCACCGCCTGCATCACGGCCTCGGTGCCGGACATGTGAAAGCTGACACCGTCAAGCCCGCTGATTGCCTTCAGCCGCTTCACGTTTTCGGCCACCACCGGATGCAGTCCGCCCAGCACCGGGCCAAGGTCCGCCACGATGGCCGCACCGCGTTCGATCATGCCCTTGTAGGCATCGGTGCCCAGCAGGTTCACGCCATAAGAGCCGGTGAGATCGTAGAGCCGGTTGCCGTCGAGGTCGGTCAGCATCACGCCGTCGCTGGACTGGTAGAAGCTGCCCGAAGGCAAGTTCTCGCGCACCACGCGGCTGAACTGGAACGGCACCCGGTACGTGCCGGTGAAGGCGATATCGGGGATCGAATCCTGCATCTCTGCGCTGGCCGCAGCGGTTTTCGCAAACCGCTGCCGGTAGGTTTCGGACAGGGCGAAGAAACCCGCCTCGCGCCGGGCGACCACCTCTTCGGGCACTCCGTCGGCGCGGAAGAAAGCATCTCGGTCGAATTCGTAGAACGGCAGCAGGCCCGCCACCCGTTTCGCCATGCGCACGTGACCCACCAGCCCCTTGTGCTTGGCGCGGCTCAGCTTCAGCCGGTTCCAGCCCCAGCTGGCACCATAGGCAAGCCCGGCAGCCCCGGCGAGAACACGTGCGGCTTTCATACGAATGTCCTTTTTCACCCGTTAAGGGCGGCAAATGTCGTTCGGACGCACCTTTCGGACATTCTTAAGTCAGGAAAATGTCAATTTCCTGCTGACCAACCGAATTCCGCGCCACGCGCTGACGCGCTTCATGGGCTGGTTCGCGCGGGTGGAGTTCGCCCCGGTGCGTGCGGCCAGCATCGCCACCTGGAAATTCTTTTGCGACGTGGACATGCGCGATGCGGAAGACACGCGCTTCCGGTCGCTGCGCGAGGCCTTCATCCGCCCCTTGCGCGAAGGGGCCCGCCCGCTCGACAGCGATCCGGACATCATCGCCAGCCCGTGCGACGGCATCGTCGGCGCCTTCGGCCGGATCGAAGCCGGCACTGCCTTGCAGGTGAAGGGCATGCCCTATCCCGTGGCGGACCTGCTCGGCTCAGCAGCGGAGGCGTCGGCGCTGGAGGGCGGCTGGTATGTCACCCTGCGGCTGACGGCGGGCATGTACCACCGATTTCACGCCCCGCACGACATCACGGTGAAGCAGTTGCGCTATATCTCCGGCGATACCTGGAACGTGAACCCGATTGCACTGAAGCGGGTGGAGCGCCTGTTCTGCAAGAACGAGCGCGCGCCGATCACCGTGCGGCTGGACCGATCGGGCAGGCAGCTGGTGCTGGTGCCGGTTGCCGCCGTGCTGGTCGCCAGCATTCGCCTGCCCTGGTACGACGAGGCACACGGCGTGCGAGGCACGGGCGAGCGGGTAGAGAACCTCGATGCGCATTTCTCCAAGGGGCAGGAAATGGGCTGGTTCGAACACGGTTCCACGATCGTGGTGCTGGCCCCGCCCGACTGCCCGCCGGTCGCCACTCTGGAAACCGGGCAGACGATCCGCATGGGCGAAAGGCTGATGGTGATCGACCAATAGCATGGCCAGCCGAGGAAACGGGTTTCGCTCTGGCGACAGCGTGCTATCCCGTTTCACATGAAAAGGTCTTTCGCGCTTCGCACGCTCGCTCCACTCGCCGCCGCCTTTGCGCTGCTGGGCTGTTCCACCACCCCCACCGCACCGGCACAGACGACCGCCGCACCCGCAGTCGAAGCCGAACCGCAGATCGCCTCGCTCGACGATATTATCGCCGCAGTCGATATTCCGTACGAGACTTTCACGCTCGACAACGGCCTCACCACCATTGTCCACACCGACCGCAAGTCGCCGCTGGTGGGGGTGACGGTGTACTACCGCGTCGGCTCCAAGTCCGAACCACGCGGGCGCACGGGCTTTGCCCACCTGTTCGAACACATCATGTTCACCGGCAGCGAGAACGTGCCCAATTTCGACATTCCGCTGGAGGCCGCCGGTTCCACCGGCACCAACGGCTCCACCAGCTACGACCGCACCAACTACGTGGAAACGGTGCCCACCGGCGCACTGGACCTGGCGCTGATGATGGAAGCCGATCGCCAGGGCTACCTGCTGGGCGCGGTGACGCAGGAGCGACTCGATAACCAGCGCAGCGTGGTGCAGAACGAAAAGCGGCAGGGCGACAACCAGCCCTATGGCCTGGTGGAATACCAGCTTTCCGAAGGGCTGCTGCCCGTGGGCCACCCCTATCGCCACTCGGTGATCGGCTCGATGGCGGACCTGTCTGCTGCTTCGCTGGAAGACGTGCGCCAGTGGTTCATCGACAATTACGGCCCCAATAACGTGGTGCTCTCCCTCACCGGCGATATCGACGCCGAAACCGCCCGCCCGATGGTGGAACGCTGGTTCGGTGCCATCTCGCGCGGGCCCGAAGTGCAGCAGTTCGAAGGCGGCCCCGTTACGCTGGCAGAGCCGCGCTATGACACCATGACCGACCAGGTGCCGCAGGTGCTGCTGATCCGCGCCTGGACCGGGCCGGACATGCAACATCCCGATGCCGTGCCGCTGCAGGTGGGCATGCATATCCTCGGCGGGCTCAACTCCTCGCGCCTGGACAATGCCATGGTGCGCGGGGCCGAACTCGCCACCAGCGTATCGGGCTATTACCAGGCTTACGAACAACTGGGCATGGCGCAGGCCATGGTGCAGGTGCGCCCCGACGCGACGCAGGAAGAGGCGCAGGCCCTGCTGGAGGCCGAGATCGCCCGGCTGATCGCGGAAGGCCCGACGCAGGACGAACTGGACCGGGCCACCACCCAGATCGCCTCTGGCCTCGTCGGTTCGCTGGAACGGATCGGGGGCTTCGGCGGCAAGGGCGCCATCCTTGCCGAAGGGCTGCTCTATACCGGCAATGCCGATTTCTACCGCACCGAACTGGAACGCATGGACGCGCTTTCGCCCGAAGACGTGCGCGCGGCGATGGACCGCTGGCTTTCGCGCCCGGCCTACAACCTGGCCGTGGTGCCGGGGGAACGCACGCTGGACGGCGGCGATATGGGCGGCTGGGGTGACGAACACCTGAACCCGCCGCCGGAACCCGACAGCGGCAGCGAAGTGGAAGTCACCCGCACGGGGCCCGAAATCGAGCTGCCTACGCCCGCTCCGGTCGGCGAACTGACCTTCGCGCAAGTGGAGCGCGCGACACTGTCCAACGGGATCGAAGTCGTGCTGGCGCGCCGCGCCTCGGTGCCCAAGGTCTCGCTCGCGCTCACTTTCGATGCCGGTTCCGTGGTCGATCCGCAGGGTCAGTACGGCGTGCACGAAACGATGGTCGACCTGCTTCCCGAAGGCACCACGACCCGCAGCGCGCTGGACATTGCCGTGGCGCAGGAAACGCTGGGCGCCTCGCTCAGCATCAATGCAGGCGCGGAAAGCACCCCCGCCTACCTCACCGCGCTAAGCCCCAACCTTGTGCCTTCGCTCGACCTGCTGGCCGACGTGGTGCGTAACCCCGCCTTCGAAGCCGACGCGCTGGAGCGCGTGCGCAGCCAGCGCATGGCCGCTGTCGCGCAGGAACTGTCCTCTCCTTCGGGCCTGGCCAACCGCGCCTTCATGCCGCTGGTCTATGGCCAGACGCACCCCTACGCCCACGCTTCAAGCTCTGGCGATACCGAGGTGATCGCCGCGATCACCCGCGAGGACATGGTGGCAGAACACGCCGAATGGCTTCGCCCGGCCACCGCCACGATTACCGCCGTGGGCGATGTGACCATGGACGAGCTGGTCGCCGCGCTGGAAGCCACGCTGGGTGACTGGCAGGATCCGGGCACCCCGGTGCCGGCCAAGCAGGTCGACCAGCCGCCCATGCTCGCCAACGCGCCGCGCGTGGTGGTGGTGGACCGGCCCAATTCACCATCCAGCTACCTCGTGCTCGGTCGCCCGGCTGGCCTTGTCGGCTGGCAGCCGGGGATGGAGGCGCTGGAGCTGGCCAACGAAGTGCTCGGCAACGGCTTCCTCTCGCGCCTCAACAGCGATCTGCGCGAGACGAAGGGCTGGACTTACGGCATCCGTTCCAGCCTGCCCGATGCGCAGGGGCCGCGTGTGCTGCGGATCGCCACCCAGGTACAGGCAGACCGCACGGCGGATTCGATCGAGGTGATCCTCGGCCATCTCGAAGCTTTCCCCGCCACCCGCCCGGTCGACGATGTCGAACTGCAGCGCGTGACCGACGGCAACGTGCGCAACCTGCCCAACCGCTTCGAAACCAACGGCCAGGTGCTGGGCGCCCTGCTGTCGAACGAGCGCGCCGGGCGCGACCTGCGCTACCACGTCCAACTGCCGCAGCTTTACGGCGCGGTGGATGCAGATGCCATCAATGGCGCCGCTGCCGAATACCTGCAGCCGGGCAACATCACCATCGTGGTGGTGGGCGACCGCGAAACGGTAGAGCCGCAACTGGCGGACTTGCCGATCATGGTCGAATATGTCGACGCCGAAAGCCTGTAAGGCGACCCGAGAAGGAGAATTTCCATGTCCGATGTAGGCGGTACCTACGATTTCGTGGCCCAGACCCCGATGGGCGAACAGACCGGCACCTTCACCGTGGTGCCCAGCGACGGTGGCACCAGCTTCACCGGCCAGCTTTCGGGCGGCATGGGATCGATGGATGTCGACGACGGCAAGATCGACGGCAACGTGCTGACCTGGTCGATGAAGATGTCCATGCCCATGCCGATGACGCTGGAAGGCGAAGCCACCGTGGATGGCGACGCGGTGACCGGCACGATCTCGGCAATGATGTTCGGCAAGATGCAGTTCACCGCCCAGCGCCAAGGCTGAGCGGAAAGCCTCAGAACTTCCCGCGCAGCGCCTGGTAGGCGGCTGCCGTTACGGTATTCGCGAGGTTGAGTGAGCGGATGTGCGCAGAGCGCATCGGCAGGCTCACCTCGCATTCCCGGTACGCATCACGGATGGCCGGCGGCAGGCCCCTGGTCTCGCTGCCGAAGACGAGGATGGCGTCCTCGGGATAGTCCGGCTCGTAGAACGAACGCGGCGCGTCTTCCTCGAACAGGAACATCTGGCTGGAGCGCGGGTCCCGGTCGGCAAGGAAGGCTTGCCAGTCGGCATATTCGCTCAGCCGCACATGTTGCCAGTAATCCAGCCCCGCACGCTTCAGCTGCCGGTCGCTGAGCGTAAATCCGTAAGGCCGGATCAGCACCAGCTCCATATCCAGCGCCACGCAGGTGCGCCCCACTGCCCCGGTGTTGTGCGGGATCTCCGGGTGGACGAGGACGATGGTGGGGCGGGCCGTCATGCGGCCTGCACTACCCCGTTCGCCGGGCTTCAACCAGCCGGCGTTTCGTCTGCCGAGGCTTCGCCCTCAGCCGCCATCGCCGCTTCCGCTTCGGCTGCAGCCCGGGCTGCGGCTTCCTCCGCCTGCAAATCGATCACACGGTCGCGGTCGTAATCGATCACGCCGGGGATTGGCAGCACGCGGTTGACGGTGCCGCCAAACCAGTTTGACAGGCTTCGCACCGGTGCGAATTCCGCAGCCACGATCCTTTCCCGCGGAATGCGCGGGTCGAACACCGCCTGGCTGGGCTCACCGATCATGATGGCCGTGCGGGTGGCGAGATCGGTCGAATCCGCATCCTCCGGCCGCATGGCGATCACATTGCCCTGTGCATCGAGCAATTCATAACCGACTCGCACCGCAGTAACGCTGCCCGCCGCAACATCGAACCGCACCGAACCCATGCAGGCGCAATCGTTGAAGCCGATCATGCCCAGGCCATAGAACAGGTATTCACCGGCAGGTACTTCAAGCAGCCACAACGATGCCTCGTCCGACTTCGCGAAGCGATTGAGGTGACCCACGGTAACGACCTTGCGCGATTCGAGCTCGGGCCAGGAGAAGGTTTCCTCGGTCGGTTCGACCGGCGGCGACGGCCTGTCGTTGCGACGCCGGCGCGTGGCTTCCCAGAATTCCAGGTCGCGCTCGTACCGGCGCAGGTCGCGCGGGTAGTCTTCTATCGCTTCGGCCAGTTCTTCCTGCCGCTGGCGCTCCCAGTCGGCGCGCTCCGCATCGCCCGGCACCAGCACGAAGCTGGAGACGATGGGCGCCGAGGCTTCCACCAGTAGGTAGGTCTTGGCGGGATCGAGAGACACGTCGTCGCGGTCGCGGACCAGTTCGACATTCACGGGCTCGGAATCCTGCGCCACGGCAGGCGATGCGACAAGCGATGCTGCCAGCAAGGCGGCGGCGGTCATTCTGGCGAGATGTGTCACAGGCCCAACTCCTGTGCCGTGGGTTGCGGGCCGGAAGCCACCAGGGCCTGCTGCGCCAGCATGCGCTGCCGATCCTCCTCCGGCACCGAGGAGTTGCCTTCCTCGAAGTTGAATTCTTCCCACAGGTCCTCGTCGAGGCCGTAGCGGGCATAGCCCTTGAAGAACATGCACCGGCGCATGTTGATGCGGCGCTTGCGGCGGATTTCCGCCGAGCCATAGATGGCATCGCCGATGGCCGCACCCAGCAGGCCGCCCACGGCCCCGCCCAGCATGCCGTACTGGATCATCGCCGGCCCCATATCCACGTTCTGGTTGCCGCGAAACAGGCCGCGCGCATGGGCATCGCATTCGCGGATGTCGGCAAACGCAGTCTCGAAATCGGTCTCGGGACGGTGGAAGTAGTAGTACTTCTCGTAGTTATCGATGTTTTCCTGCGTTTCTTCGTAAGCCAGCTCGGGCATGCTCACGCTGTCGGCAGACGGCACCCATGCCATCCACTCGGCATCGGTCTGCGGTGCGTCCGCTTCCTGCGCAAGTGCAGGCACGCTGCCGCAAGCCAGCGCCGCGGCCAATAGATATCGTTTCAAGAAAAGCTCCCCTCGATCCTCTCGAAACAAGGGGTAATTGCAGCCTTTCGATCAGGCAAGCGGAAAGCGGAAAGTTACCCCAGCTTGTCCTTCAGGATCTGGTTCACCACCGCCGGGTTGGCCTTGCCCTGCATCGCCTTCATCGTCTGGCCGACGAAGAACCCGAACAGCTTGTCCTTGCCGCCCTTGTACTGCTCCACCTTGTCCTGGTTGTTGGCCAGGATTTCATCGATCGCAGCTTCGATCGCGCCGGTGTCGCTGACCTGCTTCAGGCCTTCGGTCTCGGCGATTTCGGCAGGCTCGCGGCCCTCTTTCAGGACGATCTCGAAGATCTCCTTCGCCTGGCCGCCGGAAATCTCCCCCTTAGCCTGCATGTCGAGGATCGCGGCCTGGCGTTCGGCGGTGGCGTTAGCGGGATCGCCCTCGTCGCCCAGCGCCTTTATCACGCCTGGCGCGACCGAAAGCGACCAGTTGGCGACCTGTGTTGCCACGTCCTTCTCCGGCTTGCCGATGCCCTTGGCCGTGGCGGCCAGCAGCGTTTCGAAGCGGGCGAAGGTTTCCACTTCGGCGGTCAGTTCGCGCGCGTTGTAGGGCGTCAGGCCCAGTTCGTTCTCGTACCGGGCGCGCTTGGCGTCGGGCAGTTCGGGCAGCGAAGCGCGGCATTCCTCAAGGAAATCCTCGTGCAGCACCACCGGCAGCAAGTCGGGATCGGGGAAATAGCGATAGTCGTGCGCGTCTTCCTTGCTGCGCATGGAGCGGGTGGTGCCCGTGTTGGGGTCGAACAGGCGGGTTTCCTGCACCACCGTGCCGCCGTCCTCGATCACGTCGATCTGGCGCTGCACCTCGTGCTCGATCGCCTGCATCACGAAGCGCACCGAGTTGACGTTCTTCGTCTCGGTCCGGGTGCCCAGCTCGGTATCGCCCACGCGCCGCACCGACACGTTCACGTCGGCGCGCATGGAGCCTTCTTCCATGTTGCCGTCGCACGATCCGACATAGCGCAGGATCGAGCGCAGCTTGCGGATATAGGCCCCGGCTTCGGCGGGCGAAGTCATGTCCGGGCGGCTGACGATTTCCATCAGCGCCACGCCGGTGCGGTTGAGGTCGACATAGGACATGGTCGGATGCTGGTCGTGCATCAGCTTGCCTGCGTCCTGCTCCACGTGGATACGCTCGATGCGGATCACCTTGTCTTCCGGAATGCCGGCCTTCTCGTCGGCTTCGATCACCAGTTGCCCCTCGCCCACCAGCGGGTGGTAGAGCTGGCTGATCTGGTAGCCCTGCGGCAAGTCGGCGTAGAAGTAGTTCTTGCGGTCGAAGCGGCTCCACGTGTTGATCTGCGCCTCGATCGCCATGCCGGTGCGCACGGCCTGGCGGATGCACTCGCGGTTGGGCACGGGCAGCATGCCGGGCATGGCCGCGTCGACCAGCGAGACCTGGCTGTTGGGCTCTGCCCCGAAAGCGGTGGAGGCGCCGCTGAACAGCTTCGCCTTGCTGGTGACCTGCGCATGGACTTCAAGGCCGATCACGACCTCCCATTCGCCCGTTGCGCCGTGTACTCGATAATTGCTCATCTTAATAGCTCACTGTGAAAATCACATTCTTGCCGTTTGAAGCCGCCTTGCGGAAAAAATCGACCAGACCGGAATACCAACTCTGCCAATATTCTACGGCATTGTCTGCACTTCCTGACGCGCCGAATTTCACGAGTGCGGCGCGCAATCCCCTCTCAAGGTCATTCGGAGATATGCGCTCCAAGTCTTCAGCCACCAATGCTACCGTTGAACTCGTCATCAATCCAACGGTGCCATTTTCGTCATTTCGAAGTTGCTCTTCGCCGAGGAATGCCATTTGTGCGGGCCGACGCTCAAATTCCTGCGGCTTCTTTCCAAGAAGGCGATCAAGAAAGCCCGGTTGTTCCGCAACCCTAAAAATCAGCGGTCCATCGGGATCAGTCAGGTTCAGAGCGGAGTGAATGTAGGCCCACGCACGATCAGTCTCGCAACAATCATCTGTTCCGAATTTCGATTGCTCAAGCTCTTCTGCGATATGGTCAAACAGCCCTGCTTTGGAGACCGTTCGCAACTGCTGCAATTCACTAACTGCTGCAATTCACTCTCGTCAAGAGCGATGTGTAGCCCTAGCATCCCCATCGCTACCACCACTTCTCCGGCTGCGCGGTGAACCCGGCGCGCTGTTCGATGGCGAGGCCGGCGTTCAGCACGCCTTGCTCGTCCATCGGCTTGCCCACCAGGTGCAGGCCCAGCGGCAGGCCGTCCTGGGTCAGCGTGGCGGGCACGCTCATGGCGGGCAGGCCTGCCAGCGATGCCGGAACCGAGAACACGTCGTTCAGGTACATCGACAGCGGATCGTCGGTCTTCTCGCCCAGCGCGAAGGCTGCCGTCGGCGTGGTCGGCGTCAGGATCACGTCCACCTGTTCGAAGACGTCCATGAAGTCCTTCTGCACCAGTGTGCGCACCTTCTGTGCCTGTGTGTAATAGGCATCGTAGAAGCCTGCCGAGAGCACATAGGTGCCGATCAGGATGCGGCGCTTCACCTCGTCGCCGAACCCGTCGGAACGGGTGGCGGCATACATGTCCTGCAAGCCAGCGCCCTCGGGCAGGTCGCGCAGGCCGTAGCGCACGCCGTCATAACGGGCGAGGTTGGAGGACGCTTCGGCAGGGGCGATGATGTAATAGGCGGGCAGCGCATATTTGGTGTGCGGCAGCGAAATGTCGACCACCTTGGCCCCTGCATCGCGCAGCCACTGCTTGCCCTGTTCCCAGCTTGCCTCGATCTCCGGGTCCATGCCGTCCACGTGGTATTCGCGCGGGATGCCCACGGTCTTGCCTTCGAGGTTGGAATCCAGCGCGCCTGCCCAATCAGGCACCGGGGCATCGATGCTGGTCGAATCCTTGGGATCGAAACCCGCCATCGCGCCCAGCATGATCGCGCAGTCTTCCACGCTGCGCGCCATCGGGCCAGCCTGGTCGAGCGAGCTGGCAAAGGCGACGATGCCCCAGCGGCTGCACCGGCCATAGGTCGGCTTGATCCCGGTAATGCCGGTGATCGCGGCGGGCTGGCGGATCGAACCGCCGGTGTCGGTACCGGTCGCCGCCGGGCACAGCCGCGCGGCCACGGCAGCTGACGAACCGCCCGAGGAACCGCCCGGCGTCAGCGTGGCATTGCTGCCCAGCTTCTTCCACGGGCTGGCGACATTGCCGAAATAGCTGGTCTCGTTGGACGAGCCCATGGCGAACTGGTCCATGTTCAGCTTGCCCAGCATGCCCGCGCCGGCATCCCACAGCTTCTGGCTGACGGTGCTTTCGTAAGGCGGCTTGAACCCTTCCAGGATGTGGCTGGCAGCAGCGGTCTGCACGCCCTTGGTGGCAAACAGGTCCTTCATGCCGATCGGCACACCGGCCATCGGGCCCAGTTCTTCCCCGGCAGCGCGCGCGGCGTCAACCTTGTCGGCAGCGGCCAGCGCGTGGTCGGGTGTGGCCACGATGAAGGCGTTGAGTTCGCTCGCGGCGGCAACGGCATCGTTATGCGCTTCGGCCACTTCGCGCGCAGTGAAGTCGCCGGCGGCCACGCCGTCGCGGATGGCCTTCAGGCCCATTTGCGTGAAATCGGTCATCTCGTCTTTCCGTGCGCTCCGGCGAAAGCAGGAGCCCAGAGCAATTCGTTGCTGGATCCCCGATCGGTCGCGGCTACGCCGCTGTCGGGGATGTTCGAGTTCTTCGCCACGCTCATCACTCGATCACCTTGGGCACGCCGAAAAAGCCGTGTTCGGCCACAGGCGCATTGGCCAGCACGTCGTCGCGGCGGCCGCCGCCGGTCAGCGGGTCGGCATCCACCACGTCGTCGCGCAGGCGCTGTTCCTGCGGGATCACCGCCGTCATCGGCTCCACCGCGCTGGTATCGACCTCGCCCAGTTGCTCGACGAAGGCGAGGATATTGTTGAGTTCGGGCACCATGTGGTCGAGCGCAGCCTCGTCCATGCTGATGCGCGCCAGACTGGCAATCTTGGCGACTTCTTCTCGGGTTACAGACATGGCCCTCGCGTTAGCCGCGCGGCGGCTGCGCTTCAAGCGGGTCTGTGCAGCGAAAAGCGCTTATTGCGGCGCGGGTCCGGCCTCGCCAGCGCCCTGCTCTTCCATCTGCTGCTGCATCATCATCTGCTGGAAGGCGGCAACCCGGTCCTGGAAGTCCTGGCGCGACATGAAATCGATCACTTCGATGTCGAAATAGAGGTCGGCATTGGGCGGGATCGGGCCGCCTTCGGGCACGTCTTCGCCATAGGCCTGATCGGACGGGATGAAGATCTCGTACTGGCCGCCCTTCTGCGTCTGCATCAGCGCGTCGCGGAAGCCGGGGATCATGTCGCCCAGCGGCAGCGGGGTGCCATCGGGGAAGATGCCTTCGATCGGCAGCGGCATGGTTTGCGACTGGTCGAACACGGTGCCGTCGGCCAGCTTGCCGGTGTAGTTGACGAAGACCACGTCTTCCGCCGTGGGATTGGGCCCTTCGCCCGCGCGTACGGTATCCACCGACAGTCCCTTGGGCATGGCGGCCCAGGCAATCGCCACGGCCAGCACCACGGCCACCAGTACGCCCAGCCAGAGCTTGGTGAGCGATCCCTTGGCAATCGGCTGCAGCGGTACGCGGGTGACTTCGGCCATGGTGATATGATCCTGTCAAAGTTTGGCGCGCCAAACGAAAAGGGCGCGGAAAATGTTTCCACGCCCCTTTGGCTTAGCTGCGATGTGCTTTCAAGCTTCGTGAGCCTGAAATCCGGCGCTATTGCCGCCCGTCTTACCGGACGCCGTCACGCTCTGCGCGCTTGCGCTCCAGCTTGCGGGCGCGGCGAACGGCGGCAGCCTTTTCACGCGCACGCTTTTCTGACGGCTTTTCATAGTGGCGGCGCAGCTTCATCTCGCGATACACCCCCTCACGCTGCAGCTTCTTCTTGAGCGCGCGCAGGGCCTGCTCCACATTGTTATCGCGAACGATGATCTGCATAAATCTAAGCCACCTTTTCCAATCTCGACAATGGCGAGAGCCCGCTGCGATCAGGCGCGGGATGCACCACTTAATTAAACGAAAAACGCGTCGAATCCT
The DNA here is from genome assembly GCA_913055155.1 of uncultured Erythrobacter sp. Lineage (GTDB taxonomy): Bacteria > Pseudomonadota > Alphaproteobacteria > Sphingomonadales > Sphingomonadaceae > Alteraurantiacibacter. The sequence continues at coordinate 178,196 of CAJXJR010000006.1, forward strand.
GCACAGGATCGACTGAACGAGTGCGCAGATAGGCGAATCGCTGGCAAAAAGCAAGGCGAGGCTTAGCTTTTGGGTTCCGCATGCCCGCCAGCACGGCTAAGGCAGCGCCCATGTCGAATGCTACTCCGCAATTATATGCCTCCGCCTTCGTTGCCCTTGGCGGAGGGGCCGGTGCGCTGCTGCGCTACCAGCTTGGGCGCCTGCTGACGCACTGGATGGGCGTGCAGGCCGTTACCACCTTTCCCTGGGCCACGCTGGCGGTGAACGCGATCGGCAGCCTTCTGATGGGCGTGCTGGCCGGCTGGCTTGCCCGCTATGGCCAGGGCGGCGACCACTTGCGCCTGCTTCTGGGCGTGGGCCTGCTGGGCGGCTTCACCACCTTCAGCGCCTTCAGCCTGGAACTGGCCATGCTGATCCAGCGCGGGCAGCTGCTGTTCGCGGCGCTCTATATCATGCTGTCGATCGGGCTGGGCGTTACGGGCCTGGTCTTCGGCCTTACCGTTACACGGCTGTTCTCATGAGCAAGCCTGCCGATGAAGTCCGCCAGTTTACCGTCGGCGAAGACGATGACGGCGTGCGGCTGGACCGCTGGTTCAAGCGCCACCTGCCGCAAGTCGGCTTCGGCACGGTCAGCCGCTGGGCGCGCACCGGGCAGCTGCGCGTGGATGGCAAGCGCGCCAAGGTGGACGACAGACTGAGCACCGGCCAGGTGCTGCGCGTGCCGCCGGGCGGAGAGGATACCGCCCGCACCCAGCGCAAGCGCCGCGAACTGACGCCCGAAGACGAGGCGCTGGCCGAAGCCATGCTCATCACCCGCACCAAGGCGGCGCTGGTGCTCAACAAGCCGCCGGGCCTTGCCACGCAGGGCGGCACCAAGACCACGCGCCACGTCGATGCCCTGCTGGATGCCTATGCCGGCGAGGACGAGCCACGCCCGCGGCTGGTCCACCGGCTGGACAAGGATACCAGCGGCATCCTGCTGGTCGCCCGCACGCCGGGCAGCGCGGCCTTTTTCTCCAAACGGTTTTCCGGGCGCAGCGCCAAGAAGATCTACTGGGCGCTGGTGGTGGGCGTGCCCGACATCCACGAAGGCACGATCGAGGCACCGCTGGCCAAGCAGCCGGGCAGCGGCGGCGAGAAGATGCATGTGGACATGGATAACGGCCAGCCCGCCAAGACGGTCTACCGCGTGGTGGAACGCGCCGGGAACGCCGCCGCCTGGGTGGAACTGCAGCCCTTTACCGGGCGCACCCACCAGCTGCGCGTGCACATGGCGGCGATCGGCCACCCCATCGTGGGCGATGGCAAGTACGGCGGCCAGGATGCCTTCCTGACTGGCAGCATCAGCCGCAAGATGCACCTGCACGCCCGCCGCCTGATCATCGATGCCCCCGGCGGTCAGACGCTGGACGTGACTGCCGATCTGCCCGAACACTTCGCCCAGAGCATGGAGCAGCTGGGCTTCGATCCCGCGATGAGCGATGCCGGCCCTGTCGCCACCCCGCCGCCAGAGCGCAGCCAGGAAGAAAAGAAGCAGGCCGCGCGCCAACATGCCAAGCAATACCGCAAGGCCCGGCGCGGCGAGCGAAAGGCCCGCGGCGCGCCCGATGGCAAGAAGCGCGGCAAGCCGAGAGGCACCAAGCCAAAGGGCCGCCGCAAGTGACTATCCGGCTCGCCGTCTTCGATTGCGACGGCACGCTCAGCGACGGGCAGGCCGGCGTAGTGAACGCGATGGAAGCCGCCTTTGCCGAAGTGGGCGAGCCCCTGCCCCACCGGGTGCAGGTGCGCCGCATCGTCGGCCTCAGCCTGCCGCAGGCGATCCGCCAGCTTGCGCCCGACCTGCCCGAAGAGAGCCAGATGGCCGTTGTGCAGGCCTACAAGCACGCCTTTCGCCAGTCGCGCGAGAACGGATCGCTGCGCGAACCCCTGTTCGAGGGCATGAAAGACCTGCTGCACCGCCTGCACGCTGGCGGCTGGACGCTGGGCGTAGCGACCGGCAAGTCCGACCGCGGGCTGACGAGCACGCTGGCGACGCACGGGCTTAGCGACCTGTTCGCCACCACCCACACGGCAGATCGCCACCCGTCGAAGCCCCATCCATCCATGCTGGAAGCGGCCATGGCAGACGTGCTGGCAGAGCCCAATACGACCTGCATGATCGGCGACACGGTGTTCGACGTGCAGATGGCGCATGCGGCAGGCGTGCGCGCCATCGGCGTATCGTGGGGCTATCACGAGCCGGACGAACTGCTGGCGGCAGGGGCCGTCGCCGTGGCAAACGATATGGCCGAACTGGAGAGACTGATCGATGGATGATCGCGAAGCCGCCGAAGCCCGCGCCAGGGGGCGCTTCATGCTGATCAACGCCATGCGCATTGCCGGCGTGGTGATGATCCTGGCCGGGATCGCGGTGTTCAACGGGGCGCTGCCGCTGCCCGACTGGGCGGGCTACGTGCTGCTGGTGCTGGGCATGATCGAGACCTTCCTTACCCCCACCCTGCTGGCCCGCCTGTGGAGCACCAACGACAAGCACGATCGGCGCCGATGAAGCGGTTCTGGAAAGAGGTTTCGGTCGAGCAGCGCGACGGCGGCTGGCAAGTGCTGCTGGATGGCCGCGCGATTCGCACACAAGGGCGCGCCGCGCAATTGCTGCCCACGCGCGCAGCGGCAGAACTGGTGGCCGCCGAATTCGCCGCGCAGGGCGAAGAGATCGAGCCGAAAAGCTTTGTCCACCGCGACATCGCCGATTTCGCTATCGACATGGTCCGCCCCGACCGCACCGGCCACGTGGCCAAGCTGCTATCTTACGCAGAGACCGATACCCTGTGCTATCGCGCCGATCCGGACGAGCCGCTGTGGAAGCGCCAGCAGGACGTTTGGGAACCCCTCGTCAGCGCCTGCGAGGCGGCCCACGGCATCACCCTGGAACGCGCCAGCGGCATAATCCACCGCCCGCAATCGGCTGAGAGCCTTTCCGCCTTGCGCCAGCGGCTGGAGGAAGAGGACGACTTCACCCTCGCCGCGCTGGTGACGCTGGCCTCCATCGCAGCATCGCTGGTGGTGCCGCTGGCCGTGCTGGAACAGGGCGCCGACGTGGACGCGCTGTTCGCTGCCGCGAACCTGGAGGAAGACTGGCAGGCCGAGCTGTGGGGCTGGGATTACGAGGCCGAGGACGCGCGCAAGGCCAGGCTGGAAGCCTTCAGGCAGGCCGCCCGGTTTGCCGAGGCAGCGCGGGGCTAGCTCAGCCTACCCACTCCGCGACTTCGTCTGCCACCACGTTCGCCGCTTCGTTCAGCGCGGCGCCCACGTCGTTTGCTTCGGGCAAGGCGGGTACGGCGTGTTCGAACCGGCGGGTACGGATCGTGCCGTCGGGCATTTCCAGTACCGCGTCATATCGCACCACGGCATTGCCGCTGGCGGCATCGTAGCCCATGTCGACCAGCTGGCCGGTCAGCTGTGTGCGCGCGACATATTCCAGCTCACCACCGCCCACGACCAGGCGGTTGCCCTTGGCGCGGATGGTTTCGGCCAGCACGTTGCGGAACAGCTGGGCCGGCTTTTCCACCCAGAAGGCATCGGCAAGGTAAGCCAGCGAGCTGTCGCTGGTGGTTACCGGCACGCGGGTGACATTCAGGCGCTGCGTTACCGAGGGCACCTGCACCGCCAGCGCGGCGGCGGCTTCGCCTTCGGCGGCCGCCCCCGCGGGAATGTTTGCGGCCGGCGTCAGCGTGAGCAATTGCTCGGGCGGTTCGGAGCCCAGGCTGATGCAGCCCGACAGCAGGCCGAGCGTAGCCGCGGCGGCGAGGATCTTGGTCTTGGTCATCATCATGCTCCCCCGCCTCAAGGCTCGTAATCCGGCAGTGCCGGGCCGCTGATCAGCGAGCCTGCACCTTCCGATTCCAGCCGTTCCGTCATCATCCGCAGGTTCTGGCTGGTCTGCCGCAAGTCACGCAAGGTGGCCGTGGCCGCAGGCAGCGTGTCCTGGTTCAACTGCTGGGTAATCGGTTCGACATTGGCCAGCGTGGTTTCCAGCGAATCCGCTGCCACGCGGGCAGAGGCGAGTGTCTCGCGCAGTTCGGTGGCGATGGCGGGCCCTTGCGTTTCCAGCAGCGCGTCGGTGGTTTCCAGCGTGTCTTCGAAAGCGGCCAGCGTTTCCGTCGATTGCGCCAGGGTTAGCTGCAGTTCCTGCATGGTGCGCTGCACTTCGGGCGAGCTGCGCGCCAGTTCGGCACTGATGGTGTCGGTGTTGCGCAGGATGCCGGCGATCGAATTCTGGTTGTCGTCGTCCAGCACCCGGGTGAGGCGATCGGTCAGCGTGGCCAGCCGTTCCAGCAGCAGTGGCGCAGAGGCGAGGATTTCGCCCACCGCACTGTCGGACGGCGGGATCACCGGCACGCCTTCGGGGCAATCGGTGGTTTCGCAGGTGATCGGCGGCTGGCTGGAGCGGCCACCGGCCAGGCTGATGTTGGCAACGCCGGTAAAGCTGGCGGAAATGCTGGCGGTGGTGCCAACCAGGATCGGCGTATCGCCATCCACCGTGATCCGCACCTTCACGAATTCCGGGTCGCGTTCCCAGATGGAGATATCCGCCACCTGCCCCACGGGCACGCCCGAATAGGTGACGACGGAGCCTTCCGCGACGCCACCCACGGACTGTTCGTAGAAGATGTCGTATTCCTTGTTGTCACGGTCTCCCAACCGCGCCAGCCAGATGAAGAAGCCCGCCGCCGCTGCCAGCAGCAGCAGGGTGACGGCCCCTACCCAGATATGGTTTGCCCGTGTTTCCATCTGTCTGGACTATGCCTCCCCGCCGGTGTTCTTGTCCAACGCTTTCCCCCGCTCGTGCGTTGCAGTGGCCGCACGCGCACGCGGGCCGTTGAAATATTCCTGGATCCACGGGTGGTCGATTTCGAGCAGTTCCGGGATCGTGCCCACGGCGATCACCTTCTTGTCCGCCAGCACTGCCACGCGGTCGCAAATGGCGTAGAGCGTGTCGAGATCGTGGGTGATGAGGAACACCGTCAGGCCCAGTGTGTCGGTCAGCTCACGGGTCAGTTCGTCGAACTTTGCCCCGCCGATGGGGTCGAGGCCCGCCGTCGGTTCGTCAAGGAACAGCAGCTCCGGGTCCAGCGCCAGCGCGCGGGCCAGGCCGGCGCGCTTCCTCATCCCGCCCGACAGTTCCGACGGATACTTGCTCGTCGCGTCTTCCGGCAGTCCGGTCAGCACCACCTTGTAGCGGGCGATCTCGTCCAGCAGCTGCTGGCTGAGCTCCGGGTAGTACTGCTTCAGCGGCACTTCGACGTTTTCCGCCACGGTAAGCGTGGAGAACAGCGCCCCGCCCTGGAACAGCACGCCCCAGCGGTTGCGCACGCCCAGTTCCTCGTCAGGCTCGGCGTCGGTCATGTTCTGTCCGAACACCTCGATGTCGCCCGCCTGCGGGTGCTGCAGCCCGATGATGGAGCGCATCAGCACGCTCTTGCCCGTGCCCGAACCGCCCACGACACCCAGGATCTCTCCGCGCCGCACGTCAAGGTCCAGGTCTTCGTGCACCACGAAGTCGCCGAAGGCATTGGTCAGCCCGCGGATACGGATGGGGAAGTCGTTTTCCTCGCTCATATCCAGCCGATCCGTTCGAAGAACACGGCGAAGAAGGCATCGAGCACGATCACCATGAAGATCGCCTGCACCACCGCCGCAGTGGTGCGCAGGCCCACTTCCTCGGCGTTACCCTTCACCTGCATGCCCTGGTAGCAGCCGGCCATCGCCACGATCAGGCCGAACACCGGGGCCTTTACCATGCCCACCCAGAAATCGTGGATCGGCACCACTTCCTGGATGCGGGCGAGGAAGGTCCAGAACGGGATGCCCAGCATGACATCGCCGATCACCGCGCCGCCGATAATGGCCACGCAGGAGGAGAAGAAGCCCAGCAGCGGCATCATCAGGATCGCGGCCATGATGCGCGGGATCACCAGCGCTTCCATCGGTGAAACGCCGATGGTGCGCATGGCGTCGATTTCCTCGGTCAGCTTCATCGTGCCCAGCTGCGCGGCGAAGGCAGAGCCGGATCGGCCCGCGACCATGATCGCCGTCATCAGCACGCCAAGTTCGCGCAGGGTAATGCGCCCGACCAGGTTTACCGTCAGCGTTTCCGCGCCGAACTGCTGCAACTGCACCGCGCCCTGCTGGGCGATGACGATACCGATCAGAAAGCTCATCAGGCCGATGATCGGCAGGCTGGTGACGCCTACCAGCTCCATCTGCCGCACCAGCGCCTTCAGGCGGAAGCGGCGCGGATGAATCAGCAGGCTGGCAAAGGCGACCAGCACGCTGCCAAGGAATCCGATCGAGGCGACCACGCCTTTCAGGAATTCGATCACCTTGATGCCGACAAGTTCGGAAATCTGCCCGAAGCTGCGCGCCGGTGGCGGAGCGATCTCGGCATCGCTCTCGCAGCCCTCCACCGCATCCAGCAACACTTCGGCCTGTTCGCTGGCACCGATGATGTCGGCCCCGGTACGCTTGGCAAAACGAAACACGATCCACGCACCGACGGTGTCGATCGGAGTGGCGTTCGAGATGTCGATGGCCTGTACCGATTCGTCGATGGCGCGCAATTCGGGGTCGAGCTTGCCGATGCTCGACACCAGCAGGGGCCCGGTGACGACCACGGTGGCCCGCCCCCCGGACTCCTCGATGGTGAATTCGGCCCATTCGCGCATTGTGTGCAGCTATGCGGACAAAAGGCGCGCGCAGCAAGGCTCTAGCGTGTTGCCCTTGGGGTAAAGCGGTGGCAGTGGCCTCTGCCATGACCAGCGAACTGTCAAAGACCTTCGATCCCGCCGCCATCGAGGCGAAATGGTATTCCCACTGGGAAGGGACCGGCGCGTTCCGCCCGGATCGCCCCAATGCCGAACCCTTCACCATCGTCAATCCGCCGCCCAACGTGACGGGCAGCCTGCACATCGGCCACGCGCTGGACAACACGCTGCAGGATATCGTGATCCGTTACGAACGCCTGCGCGGCAAGGATGCGTTGTGGGTGGTGGGCACCGACCATGCCGGCATCGCCACGCAGATGGTGGTGGAGCGCCAGCTGGAAGAGCGGCAGGACAAGCGCACCAACTACGCCCGCGAGGAATTCATCGACAAGGTGTGGGAGTGGAAAGAGGAAAGCGGCGGCACGATCACGCGCCAGCTGCGCCGCCTGGGCTGTTCGATGGACTGGAGCCGCGAGCAGTTCACCATGGACGAGCATTTCACGCGCGCCGTGCTCAAGGTGTTCGTGGACCTCTACAACGACGGGCTGATCTACCGCGACAAGCGGCTGGTGAACTGGGACCCGAAGCTGAAAACGGCGATTTCCGACCTAGAGGTGGAAACGCGCGACGTGCAGGGTTCGTTCTGGACCTTCATCTACCCGCTGGCCGACGGCAGCGGCGAAATCCGCGTCTCTACCACCCGGCCCGAAACCATGCTGGCCGACATGGCCGTGGCGGTGCACCCCGATGACGAGCGTTACAAGGACCTGGTGGCGCGCGGCGCCAAGGTGAGACTGCCGATCACGGGCCGCGAGATTCCCATCGTGGCGGACGAACACGCCGACCCCGAACTGGGTTCGGGTGCGGTGAAGATCACGCCGGGGCACGATTTCAACGACTTCGAAGTGGGCAAGCGCGCCGGCATCGCTCCGGCTGACATGCTCAACATGCTCGATGCCGATGCCGCCGTGTGCCAGACCGCAGACGGGCTGGTGCCGGACGAGCTGGTCGGCCTCGACCGCTTCGATGCGCGCAAGCGCGTGGTGGAGATGCTGAAGGACAGCGGCCACCTTGTGCTGCACAAGTCCAAGACCAAGAAGGGCGAGGAAATCGAACTCGACGCCGAACCGCGCACCATCGCCACACCTTTCGGTGACCGCGGCGGCGTGGTGATCGAGCCGTGGCTGACCGACCAGTGGTATGTCGATGCTGAAAAACTGGCGAAGAAGCCCATCGAGGCGGTGAAATCGGGCGAGATCGAGATCGTCCCCGCGACGTGGGAAAAGACCTTCTTCAACTGGATGGAAAACATCCAGCCGTGGTGCGTGAGCCGCCAGCTGTGGTGGGGGCACCGGATTCCGGCGTGGTACGATGCCGATGGCAACGTCTACGTCGCGGAGAGCGAGGAGGAGGCGCAGGAGAAGGCTGGCGCAGGCGTCACCCTCACCCGCGACGAGGACGTGCTCGACACCTGGTTCTCTTCCGCGCTGTGGCCCTTCGCCACGCTCGGCTGGCCTCAGGACAACGCGCTTGTCGCCAAGCACTATCCCAACAGCCTGCTTATCAGCGGCTTCGACATCCTGTTCTTCTGGGACGCCCGCATGATGATGATGGGCTATTACAACATGGGCGAGCGCCCGTGGGAGAAGCTGTACCTGCACGGCCTCGTTCGCGCGGCGGACGGCTCCAAGATGAGCAAGTCCAAGGGCAACGTGGTCGATCCGCTGGGCCTGATCGACCTCTACGGTGCCGATGCCTTGCGCTTCTTCATGGCGGCGATGGAAAGCCAGGGCCGCGACATCAAGATGGATGAAAAGCGCGTCGAGGGTTATCGCAACTTCGCGACGAAGCTGTGGAACGCCACGCGGTTCTGCCAGTCCTACGGCATCGGCGCGAGCGACACGATCACTGCGCCCCCTGCCCGCCTTGCCGCCAACCAGTGGATCATCGGCGAAGTGCAGCAGACCGTGGAGGCGCTGGACAAGGCGATGGCAGAACTGCGCTTCGATGCCGCGGCCAACACCGTCTACCACTTCGTGTGGGACCGCTTCTGCGACTGGTACCTGGAACTTATCAAGCCTGTGCTCCAGTCGGACGAGGACGGTCCGGTTCAGGCCGAGACGAAGGCCGTGGCCGGCTGGGCGCTCGACCAGATCCTGGTGATGCTGCACCCCTTCATGCCCTTCGTGACCGAGGAACTGTGGCACGCTCAATCTGACCCCGCCCACCCGCGCAGCTACGACCTGATCCTGGCCAAGTGGCCGAACCCGCGCGCCGAGGTGAGCAAGGATGCCACCGACGCCATCGACTGGGTGATCGCGCTCACCACCGCCACGCGCGGCGCACGCAACGAACTGGGCATTTCGCCGGGCGAGAAGCTGGCCGCCTATATCGAAAACCCCTCAGCCCTGGCGCAGGGCCTGATCGACCGCAGCAGCGCCGCCATCGAACGCCTCGCCCGACTGGCCCCGATCACCGTGGGCGAAGCGCCTGCCGGGGCCGCGATGCAGGTCAGTTCGGGCAGCGACGTGTTCGTGGTGCCGCTGGAAGGCGTGATCGATATCGACGCCGAACGCACCCGCCTGGAAAAGGCGCTGGCCGCCTCGCAGAAGGAGGCAAAGTCGCTCGAAGGGCGGCTCTCCAATGCGAACTTCGTCGAACGTGCCAAGCCCGAAGCGGTGGAGAAGGCCAAGGCCGACCACAGCTTCCACCTCGACGAGATCGCGCGTCTGGAAGCGGCGTTGGAGCGGCTTGGATAGCGGCTGCGATTTCCTACTCCGGCAAGAATGTGCCAGAGCAGCCGAATGACCCGCAGCCGCATCCTTCCCGCCTCGCAATTGCGCCCGTTTTCGGGAGGGCAGGATTCTTGCCTCAGGACCGTGCTCCATGTGCTCCACATTAGGGTGACACGATGACGCTGGTCCTCGCCACACAGGCTCCCGGAGAGCCGGAGATCTTCGCCTCCGTGCAAGGCGAAGGCCCGTCGGCAGGCATGCCCGTCGCTTTCCTGCGGCTGTCGCGCTGCAACCTTGCCTGCGTGTGGTGCGACACCGCCTACACCTGGCATTTCGAAGGCGACAATCGCCCGCACCGCGATGGTGAGACCTTCGCCCGCAAGGCCAACCAGCTGGAACTGGACGAGGCCGATGTGGCCACGCGCGTGGCGGTGCTTGGCCAGAACCGCCTCGTCATCACCGGGGGCGAGCCGCTGATGCAGGCCGGCAAGCTGGCCGAGATGCTGAAGCACCTGCCCGATATGCGGGTGGAGATCGAAACCAACGGCACGATCGATCCGCCCGGATCGCTGGATATCCGCGTGGACCAGTACAACGTCAGCCCCAAGCTGGCGCACAGCGGCAACCCGGCTGACCTCGCGTTGAAGCCCGCGATGCTCGATCGCTGGGCGACGGACGAGCGCGCGTTCTTCAAGTTCGTGGTGGCAGAGCCCGGTGACGTCGACGAGGTCCGCAAGCTGGTCAAAACCCACATGATACCGCCCAGCCGCGTATTCCTGATGCCCGAAGGCACCGACAGCGAAACCCTGCGCGCGCGTGAGGAATGGCTGGTGCCGTTGTGCATGGAGCACGGCTTTCGCCTGTCTGATCGCTTGCACATCCACCTTTTTGGCGACACACGCGGAACATGAGCGACGAACCGCAGCAGAAACAGGCGCCGATGCGCGGAGACCTCACCAGCGGCCCAATCCCGCGCACCCTGCTGATGTTCTCCATCCCCGCATTGTTGACCAACGTGCTGCAGTCGCTGTCGGGCACGGTAAATTCGATCTGGGTCGGCCGGCTGATCGGGGAAGAGGCGCTGGCGGCCACCGCCAATGCCAATATCGTGATGTTCCTCGTCGCCTCCATGGCCTTCGGCTTCGGCATGGCCGGCACGGTGATGATCGGCCAGCGGTGGGGCGCGCGTAACGTGGACGGTGCGCGCCGCACCTTCGGCAGCGCCGTGGGCTTCTGCGCCCTGCTGATGGCGCTGATCGCCGGGATCGGCTTCGTGACCGCGCCCGGCCTGCTGCACCTGCTGGCAACGCCCCCCGATGCCTATCCGCTGGCGCTCATCTACCTTCGGCTGATCTTTCTCTCGATGCCGTTCGGCATGGTCTCGATCATCCTGTCGATGGGCCTGCGCGGCACCGGCGATGCCAAGACGCCGCTGATCTTCATGGGCGTGACCGTGCTGATCGATGCCGTGTTGAACCCCGTTTTCATTGCCGGTGTCGGCCCGCTGCCCGCGATGGGCATTGCCGGCTCTGCCACGGCGACCATCGTGGCCTCGATGCTCAGCTTCATCGGCATGGTCATTTACGTCTATCGCAAGGACCTGCCGCTGCGGCTGCGCGGGGCAGAACTGCGCTACCTGAAACCGGCGCGCGACGAGTTGGGCTTCATCGTCACCAAGGGCCTGCCCATGGGGGCGCAGATGGCGGTGATGGCGGCAGCGGGCATCGTGCTGGTGGGCCTGGTCAACCGCGAAGGGCTGATGACCACGGCCGCCTATGGCGCGACCATGCAGCTGTTCACCTATATCCAGATGCCCGCCATGGCCATCGGCGGCGCGGTCAGCGCGATGGCGGCCCAGTTCATCGGCGCCAGGAAGTGGGACGAACTGCACCACGTCACCCGCGCCGGGCTGGTGATGAACCTGCTGTTCACCGGCGTGGTGACCTTGCTGTTGATCGCGTTCGACCGCCCGGTGCTGGTGCTGTTCCTGGGGCCGGAAAGCCCGGCAGTGGAGATCGCCCGGCATATCCAGCTGCTGGCCAGCTGGAACTTCATCATCTTCGGCGTGACCATGATCTACACCGCCACCATGCGCGCAGCGGGCGCGGTGTGGGTGCCGCTGCTGATCGTGGCGATCGCGCTGTTCCCGGTGCGGCTGGGCTTCTACTTCGCCACCTACGACTGGCTGGGCGCGGATTCGCTGTGGCTGTCCTACCCGGTCTCCGCCGCCAGCGGGCTTATCATGGGCTGGTGGTTCTACCATCGCTGGAACTGGCGCAAGGAATTGCCCATCGGCCCGAGGGAGGCCGAGGAAGGCAGTCACGCCGATGGCTATCCGGCGGGACGGATGACGCCTGACCTTTAGTTTTGCGAAGCCGCCTCCGCGGCTTCGTCCTCGCTAGACGCGCAGCAAAGCTGCGCCCGCTGCGGGCGGCCGTTCGGCCTTGCGGGCTGCTAAGCGCTGCCCGAATTGGCGCGGCTTTCGAAGGAAGGTGCAAGTCTCGGCCGCGACCAGCGACCGACCGAGCGCACGGCGCGAGCCGCAGGTGCCGCGCAGCGAAGCGGAGCGAACAGCACCGAGGACGAAGCCGCGGAGGCGGCTTCGGAAAACCAGGGGATCAAGTACCCTGCGCGCGCCAGCGCTGGACGGTGCGGTAAACGGCGTCCTCCTCGCCGCCGCCCTCGCTCCACAGTTCCACGAAGCTCGGGTCTTCCGACGCCGGGCGCTTGCTTTCCTCGAGGTTGTCGAAGGACACGCGGATGGGGATCGAAACGCCCTCGCCGCAGATGATGCATTCGCGGTTGCGCAGCGCCGGTATGGAATCGAGGAACCCCCGCGCGCCTTCGGGCATGGCGGCCTTTACGAAGGCCTGGTCGCGATCGTTGTTGAGACGCATCGAGATGATCGTACCGCACTGCGACAGCACACCTTCGGCAAGGTCGGACGGGCGCTGCGTTATCAGGCCAAGGCTGATGCCGTACTTACGGCCTTCCTTGGCGATACGCGACAGCACGCGGCCCACCGAGTTGCCATCGGCGTTCTTCTCGTTCGGCACGTAGCGGTGCGCCTCTTCGCAGACCAGCAGGATCGGGTTGGTCTTTTCGTTGCGCCCCCAGATGGCAAAGTCGAACACCAGGCGGCTGAGCACGGCCACCACGGTGCTGGTGATATCGGACGGCACGCCCGACACGTCGATGATGGAAATCGGCTTTCCGGCACCGGGCATGCGGAAGATCTTCGACAGGAATTCGGTCATCGTGTCGCCCACCAGCATGCCGGAGAACATGAACTGGTAGCGCGGATCTCCCTTGAGTTCCTCGATCTTGGTCTTGATGCGCATGTAGGGCGCAGTGTTGGTCGCCTTGTCCAGCTTGCCCATCTCGTCCTGGATCAGGCCGGTGAGGTCGGAAAGCAGGTAGGGGATGGGCGAATCGACGGTGATCTTGCCCATGCTTGCGGCCAGGCGGTTCTTGCTGCGCGCGGCCAGCAGGCACTTGGCCAGGATGTCCTTGTCGTTCTGCAGGTCGTTGCCGCTGGATTTCAGCAGCACTTCGCAGTGTTCCTCGAAGTTCATCAGCCAATACGGCATCTGCAGGTTCGAAACGTCGAAGATCATCCCGTAGTTCTTGAACGCGGCGGAATATTCGCCGTGCGGGTCGATCATCAGCACGTGGCCCTGTGGCGCGGCCTCGCAGATGCGGTGCAGGATCAGCGCGGCACTGGTGGATTTACCCGTACCGGTGGAACCCAGCAGGGCGAAGTGCTTGCCCAGCATGGCATCGATATACATGCCGGCGCGAATATCGCTGGTAGGATAGACGGTGCCGACCTGGATCGAGCTGCGCCCGTCGCTGGCGTAGATCTGGCGAAGATCCTCTGTCGTGGCGGGATAGACCAGCGCGCCGGGGATGGGATAGCGCGTCACACCACGGCGGAAGCTGTGGATCTTGCCGGTCAGCTTTTCTTCCAGGCCTTCACCCATGAAATCGATGTTCGCCACCACGGAATTCGCTGCGCCGCGGCGATCCTGCTTCTGGTTGCGGACAGAGGCGAGCAGCCAGCCGTCGCGGGTGCGGATCTTGATCTGGCTACCGACCTGCCCGGCCAGCGCGATCGAGGGATCGGGGTGATCCATGCATTCGTTGAGGCGTTCCAGGTCCAGCGCGATCTGCGAGCCGGAACCGGCGATGTCCAGCACCACGCCGATCGGTTGGCGCGCACTTTCCATGGTCTCTTCGTCCACCTGCCTGGGCTCCGATTCCGCTTGCGGTTTTGCAGTTGCCTGCGGCGGCGCCTGCGTGGCGGAAGGCACAGGATTGGTGACCGGATTCGCGGCAGCCGCCGGGCTTGCCTGCGCTGGAGCGGGAGCCGGGGCGGGCCGGGCTTGCGGCGAACGCGGCTGCGCGCCGACATCGGCGGCAGGCACGGAATTGAAGCTCGACATGTTCCCGGGCATTTCAGTCATGGATTTTTGCTCTCGCGGCCAAGTGGTTACGCAAGGTGCGATACCCCCAACGGGGTTAAAATCGCATAAATCACTGGCGGCGCTGCAAGGCCGGGCGGATCAGATCAGGGCAAACAGCCGTCCGGCGGCCCAGCCCATGCCGACCGACAGGAACACGGCGAACAGGCCGTAGAACAGCGAATAGTCGTTCGCGGCCTCTTCCACGCCCAGTTCGAAGCCTTCCTTCAGCACCTGTACTTCAGATGTTGCCGACGAAATCACCCGACCATCGGAAATGGCAAAGGTTTCAGCTACATAACGCCCGGCAATCACGTTGGACGGGATGGGGATACGGGCGCGGTAGAGCACGCCTTCGGATATCTCCACGCCTTCGTCGTACTGGGCATAGAGGCCCTGCCGCTCGCGCAGGTCCACCAGCCCTTCGGCAAAGCGTTGCTGTTCTTCGGGATCGATCGAGCCCGTGGGCGACAGCTGCAGGTAATCCAGCCCCAGTTCGTAAATCGCTGCCGTCCGGTCATCCACGATATCGAGGATGGGGCGCGAGCTTGCCATGGCATAGAAGGAAGGGACCGAGCGATAGGCGCTGTCGTCGGAATTGAGCCAGATGCCGAACACGCGTGCCTTCTCGCGCACCAGGATCGGCTGGCTGGGGCCTTTCAGCACCACCACCACGTCATACTCGGCCTCGCTATCGGCGGGGTCGAGCACGGCACCGTACAGCAGCAGGTTGGCGCCGGTGAAGCCTTGCCGCAGGATGATCTCGTGCTGCGAGATATCGGGCACGAGGATGGGCTCGTCGTCCTGCGCGGCGGCGGGCATGGCCAGCACGGCCAGCAAGGCCGCCACAATCGGGCGCAGCAGCGCCAGCAAGGCCGCGCGCGCCGTCATAGCGGCACCACGGTGTAGACTTCGTCGGGCCGTACGCCCAGGCTGAAGGCCATGCGCAGCGCGATGGCCAGCACGATGGCGGCCAGTACCAGGCGCAGGAATTCGGGCTTGGCCAGGCTGGCGATCTTGGTGCCCAGCTGCGCGCCGATCACCGATCCGACCAGCAGCAGCCCGGCCAGCACGATATCCACTGCGCGGGTGGTGAAGGCGTGCACCATGGTCACCAGCATGGTGATGAAAAGGATGTTGAAGAGGCTGGTGCCCACCACCACGCGCGCACTCATGCCAAGGATGTAAAGCATTGCCGGCACCATGATGAAGCCGCCGCCCACGCCCATCAGCATGGTCAGGATACCCACGATTATGCCCAGGATCAGCGGGCCGATCGGCGAGATGTAAAGGCCCGAGCGATAGAAGCGCCAGCGATAGGGCAGGCTGGCAATGGCCGGGTGGTGGCGACGCTTGGCCGCCCCCTTCTTGCCGCCGCCAAAGCGGTTTGGAAACACGCCCTGCAAGGCCTCGCGCCCCATCAGGCCGCCAATGGTGCCCAGCAACAGCACGTACAGGATGTTGATGACGACATCGATCTGCCCGATCTCGCGCAGCAGGGTGAACAGCCCCGCGCCCACCAGCGCGCCCAGCATGCCGCCGGCCACGATTACCCCGCCGATCTGGTAATCGACCCCATTATTGCGACTGTGTGCGAAGACCCCGGAAACGCTGGCACCCGTTACCTGCGTTGCGGCCGATGCAGCGGCCACCGTTGGCGGGATGCCGTAGAAGATCAGCAGCGGTGTCGTCAGGAACCCGCCACCCACGCCGAACAGGCCGGAAAGGATGCCGGTTGCCGCTCCCAATGCCACAATCAGCAGTCCGTTGACCGCAAGATTGGCGATGGGGAGGTATACGTCCATGAGCAGTCTCTAATATAACGAGGCCGCAAGTTGAAGGCGCTTGCTGCGCGGCGTTCAAAAACCTGCCGTTAGTGTGAGTGCAGGGCCACTAGCAGGCTCTACATCGCCCGCCACGCGAAAACGATAATCGGCGGAAACCCGCCCGCGCGCCTGCCCCAGGCGGAAGCTGACGCCCGCGCTGGGCCCGATATCCAGCCGCTCTGCATCCTCTTGCGCCCCGCCCCAGGCGCCGCCGCCGGCGGTGAGGCGGAAGTTTTCCGTCCCCGCCAGTTCGCCGGTGATTCGCGCCTGTCCGTCGACGAAGGCAGTAGCGAAATCGCCGCTGACATAGCCGCCCTGCACGTAAGCCTCGCCGGTCAGGCCGCCGGGCAGTGCGACCGGGGGCAATTCGGTGACGGCAAAGGCCGCGCCGCGCAGTTCGGTGCCGCCATCGGTCTCGCTCACCCGGGCCTCTGCGGCAAGGCGGACCGGGACATCGCGAAGCGGCCTTGCCGATGCGCCCAGCGCCACGTCGGTCTCACTTTCGCCGTCCAGCGCACGGGTTACGCGCAGGTGCAGCTGCGGCGCGTGACGACTAGCCGGATCGAGGCGATAGCGCAGCACCGCGCCCACCTGGCTGCGGCCATAGCTGGGCCTGCCCGAGGTGATCGGTGTGGTCGTATCCTCGCGCCACAGCGCCCACAGGTCCATCGACCATCGCTGCCCGGACGAGAGGTCGGCAAAATCGCGGGCGGCCTCGGGCGCGTAAACCACGCCAGGCGCGATCGGCCCGACACCCGGGCTGTACGGCGCTTCGTCGGCGGCCCAGTTCTCGTGTCGGTAGGCGGCGGCCAGCAGCATGGTGTGCGCGATAATGCGATCGGCACCACGCAGGCCCGCGCGATTGGCCGGGCCCCGCGCGCCGCCGTCGGCCGGCGGAAGCATACCGAAATCGGGGCGCTCCAGCGGCTCGGGCGCCGGAGCGCGCAGCAAGTCGTCTGCCACAGGCTGTGGAACGAGTGCCGGGATCGGCGCCGGATTCGCAGGCACTGCAGCGGCCTGCGGCGCTTCGGGCGCAGGCGGCGCGATGGCCGAGGCAAAGGGCGTTTCCCACATGGCGACGCGCAGCAGCACCCAGCCGCCCAGCACGATGCCGAGCGACAGCAGCGGCCAGCCGCGCCTGCCGGCGGTGTTCGCCGCCTTCACGAAGACCACTCCAGCTGGATGGTACGCGCGGGATGCGCGTCGTGCGCGGTCTTTTCCCACCGCGCCGCTTCGCCACGCAGCGTCCTGGTGTAGGCAAACAGCGCCCGGTACCCCGCCATGATGGAGATGACATTGGCCACGGGAATACGCAGCACCGCGCGCACGCCTTCGCGCCAGCCAAACTCGGTGGTGGTAAAGGCAAAGCGCATGAAACCGCGCCAGGCGAAGCTGGCCACATTCACCGCCAGCAAGGCCAGCAACAGGCCGCTGGGCTGCCACGGCACGGCATATCCGGCCAGGTTGAGCAGGGCGATGACCAGCGCCAGCGTCATCAAGGTGTAGCCGGCAAACAGCACCAGCGCGGACAGCGGCCCACGCCGGTCGCGCAGACGCATCCACCATTCGCCGGGGCCGCCGGTCCAGCCCAGCCGGTCCCAGCCCTGCAGGGCAATGCCGTGCATCCAGCGCGCCTTCTGCCGCACCGCCTCTCCCAACTGGCTGGGGAAATAGGCGCGGGTGGCGACCAGGTGGCCATCCTCGCCGCGCACCCGCAGGAAACGCGACTTGCCGCCCAGCGCGGCAACCTTCACACCCAGTTCGTAATCCTCGGTCAGCGATTCCTCGTCGAACGGGGCATCGCTACCGGCCTGGCGTGCAATCTCGGACAGCATGCGCCGTTCGAAGGCACAGCCGACACCCGCGGCGGGCAGGCTGGCGCCCAGGGCGTTGCGTACCACTATGGCCTTGCCATGCGCCTCGGCGAATTCCTCGCAATAGTGGCTGCCAACCCAGCGCGATCCTTCTTGCGGCATCGGCAGCACCGGCAATTGCACGAACTGGGAAGAGCCGATGGCACGATCGAGCAGCGCCAGCGCGGCGGCATCCACCATGTCTTCGGCATCGTGCAGCAGCACCATGCGCGCCGGGCGGCCTTCGCGCAGCTCGTCCTGCTGCATGGCCTTGTACAGGCGATTGAGGCAGTCGGCCTTGGTCGAGGGGCCGTCGCGGTCGTGCACCACGATCCGCATCCGGGCATCGCCATTGGCGCCGCGCGCGGCGGCTTCCAGCGTCGCCGGATCGTTACGGTAGACACCGACGTAGATGCGCAGGTCATCCTGCGGCCAGACCGCCAGTGCATGCTGCAAAGTGTCCGCAATCACGCGCGCTTCCTGCCATGCCGGAATCAGCACGGCGGCGCGGCCTGCCAGGCGGCGATGGTGGATCTCGCGGCGGCTGAGCGTAGGCGTATCGGCCCGGCCCGTCAGGCGCAGCCAGAACCACACGAGATCCATCGACAGTTCATCGACAGCGCCGAGCAGGAAGAGGAACCCTGCAAACAGCAGCAATTCGTGTTCGACCAGCGCCAGCCATTCCAGTGCGGTCGCGGCGGTTACGCCCATCCCCGTGCCCCCGGTGTAAGTATCTGTGGGCAGGGTTAAACCTTGTGGCGAAAAAGGCAACCGCGCCGCCTGCCCCGATACACGGCCTGTTTGCGGGCTTGCATATGCGCGCGATTTTCGAGAAGGGCATGTTCCATGTCAGAACCCAGCTTGATCACCGCCGTCGCCCGCAACTTCAAAGCCCTGTTCAAGGCCGATGCCTTCGAAGGGATCCTGCTGATCGCCGTGGCCGTGGTAGCCATGGTGGTGGCCAATTCGGGCGTGGCCCAACCCTATTTCGACCTGTTCAACGGCTATCTTTGGCCGAAGGAAACGTTCTACCTGAACACCCTCCACCTGTGGATCAACGACGGGTTGATGGTGGTGTTCTTCTTTGTTGTCGGGCTGGAAGTGAAGCGTGAACTGGTGTGCGGCAACCTGTCGGACCCGGCCCAGCGCACCCTGCCGATCATGGCCGCCGTGGCCGGCATGGTGCTGCCGATCCTGGTGTTCCTGGGCGCAACCGGCGGCGCGCCCGAATACCGCGCGGGCATGGCCATCCCGGCGGCGACCGACATCGCCTTTGCCATGGGTGTGATCGGCTTGCTGGGCACGCGCGTGCCCAAGTCGCTGCGGCTGTTCCTGCTGACCGTGGCCATTGTCGACGATATCGGCGCTGTCGCGATCATCGCCATCTTCTATTCCGACCCCAAGATCATGTGGCTGCTGATCTCGCTCGGCGTGTTCATCGGCATGCTGGCGATGAACCGCTACAAAGTGCGCTTCCTGCCTCTCTATGTCCTTGGCACGCTGCTGCTGTGGTACTGCGTTCTCAATTCTGGCGTCCACGCCACGATTGCAGGCGTGCTGGCGGCCTTCACCATTCCCATCCGCACCAGCGACGGCAAGTCGATGCTGGAAGACGTGGAGCACGCACTGGTGCCGTGGAGCGCCTATCTGGTGGTACCGATCTTCGGCTTTGCCAATGCCGGGGTCAGCCTGGAGGGGCTGGGGCTGGAAAACCTGCTCGACCCGCTGCCGCTGGCAGTGGGCGCGGGCCTGGTCATCGGCAAGCAGGTGGGTATCTTCAGCAGTGTGTGGGCCATGGTGAAGCTGGGTGTGGTCAAGATGCCGCAGGGCTGTTCGTGGCCAGAGGTGTGGGGCGTATCGATCCTGTGCGGGATCGGCTTCACGATGTCGCTGTTCATCGGCGAACTGGCCTTTGCCGGAACCGACGAAGCCGCACGCCTGCTGCGCGACGAGGCCAAGATCGGCATCCTCATGGGCTCGCTGATCTCGGCGATCCTTGGCTATGTGGTGCTGCGCCTTACCACCGATCGCCCGGAATCGGCAGAAGACGATCCGAGCAGCCCGGTCGTCTGACCGGGCTATCGGCGCAAACAGCCAGGCGGTCGCTCAGTCGGCCTTGGCTACCGGCGGGTTTTCGCCCAGGTCTTCGTACCAGGCTTCCACCGGGCCTTTCAGCTTGATCGTCAGCGGGCGGCCCTTGCGGTCCATTGTCTTGCCCGCCTGCACGCGCACCCAGCCTTCGGAAATGCAGTATTCCTCGATATCGGTGCGCACCCGGCCCTTGAACCGGATGCCGACGCCGCGCTGCAGCTTGTCGGCATCGAAGTGCGGGCTGCGGGGATCGATCGCCAGGTGATCGGGCGGGGTGTTGCCAGAGGGCGTGGAAGTGTTGTCGTCGCTCATGGGCCAAAGCCCCTAACCGCGCGAACGCAAAAATCAATCGCCCAGACCGGCCCAATCCCAAATGCCTTGCAGCAGACCGTTGCCACAGGCGTAAACAGGCCCTATGGGCACCGCTTCGTTTCGCAGGCAGCACGCCTGCACGGTTCGTCGGGCCGCGGGCGTGGCGGAATTGGTAGACGCGCTGGTTTTAGGTACCAGTATCGCAAGATGTGGGGGTTCGAGTCCCTTCGCCCGCACCAGTTCCGCTGGCCGCAGAAATCCGACCTGCCGGACCGGAAGAGAGAGTTGAACAAAGGCTAGTCATGCAGATTGTCGAAACCACCAACGAAGGCCTCAAGCGCGCCTACACCGTCACCATCACGGCCAAGGATATCGATGCGAAGATCGATGCCGAGGTGAAAAAGGTCGCGCCGCAGGTGCGCATGCCCGGCTTCCGCCCCGGCAAGGTGCCCGCCAACCTCGTGCGCAAGATGCACGGCGATGCCCTGCATGCCGACGTGCTGAACACCACCGTGCGCGAATCGGTCGATAGCCTGATCAAGGACAAGCAGCTGCGCCCGGCGCTGCAGCCGAAGGTGGAAATGGTCGAAGGCTACGAGCAGGGCAAGGATGCCGAGCTGACCGTGGAAGTGGAAGTGCTGCCCGAGATCGAGGCGCCGTCCATCGATGGCCTGAAGCTGGAAAAGCTGGTTGTTCCCGTGACCGACGAACAGCTGGACGAAGCGCTGGGCCGCCTCGCCGAAGGCCAGAAGAGCTACAAGGACGCTGCCAAGACCAAGAAGGCCGCTGAAGGCGACCAGCTGATCATCGACTTCGTCGGCAGCATCGATGGCGTGGAATTCGAGGGCGGCAAGGCCGAAGACGCGCCGCTGGTGATCGGTTCGGGCCAGTTCATCCCCGGTTTCGAGGAACAGCTGACCGGCGTGAAGACCGGCGACGAAAAGACCATCACCGTCACCTTCCCCGAAGATTACCAGGCCGAGCACCTGGCCGGCAAGGATGCCCAGTTCGCGATTACCGTGAAGCAGGTGAAGGTCGAAGCCGAAACCAAGATCGACGACGATTTCGCCAAGGGCCTTGGCCTGGAAGGCCTGGACAAGCTGAAAGAGCTGATGAAGGGCCAGATCGAGCAGGAAAGCGCCGGTCTCACCCGCACGCAGATGAAGCGCCAGCTGCTCGACAAGCTGGCCGCGGACCACGATTTCCCCGTGCCGCCGACCATGGTCGAAGCCGAGTTCGAGCAGATCTGGAACCAGCTGCAGCAGGAAGCCGCGCGCGAAGACGATCCCGAAGCCGCGCTGAAGGAAATCGAGGCGGAGAAGGACGATTACAAGCGTATCGCCGAACGCCGCGTGCGCCTGGGCCTGCTGCTGAGCGAGATCGGCCAGGCCAACGGCGTGGAAATCAGCCAGCAGGAAATGCAGATGCTGATCCAGCAGGCCGCCCAGCAGTATCGCCCGGAAGACCGCGAGCGGTTCGTGGAATACATCCGCAACGAACCGATGGCCCAGGCCCAGCTGCGCGCCCCGCTGTATGAAGACAAGGTGGTCGACTTCCTGTTCGACAAGGCCGACGTGACCGAACGCGAAGTGACGCGCGAGGAACTGGAAGCCGCGATCGAAGCCGAGGAAGAAGCTGCCATCGAAGCTGCCAAGTCGAAGCCTGCCGCCAAGAAGAAGGCCCCGGCAAAGAAGGCTGCGGCGAAGAAGCCGGCGGCGAAAAAGGCTCCCGCCAAGAAGGCCCCGGCCAAGAAGGCCGATGCTGACGCCAAGCCTGCTGCGAAGAAGGCACCGGCGAAGAAGGCTCCGGCCAAGAAGCCGGCGGCGAAGAAGGCTCCGGCCAAGAAGGCCGCTGCCAAGAAAGACGCCTGACAGGTTGCGCTCACCCTCCCCCTGACGAGGTCATGGGGAGGGGAACTGCACGCAGTGCGATGGAGGGCAATTGCATGACTTGCCCCTCCGCTCACTGCGCCTGACGGCGAAGCGCCACCTCCCCATCGCTTCGCGACAGGGAGGAACTCAAGAACTCAGAAGCTGCCCGCCACGCTCAGGTTGAACACCTGGCCGATCTTGCGGCGGCGTTCCTCGGTGAACAGCACCAAGCCGCCATCGCGCGGCCCGTCGTAGACGGTGCGCAGCAGCGTGGTGTTGGCGTTGAACACGTTGCCCACGCGCAGCCGCACGGTCGCGCCCAGCACGTCCTTGTGCTCCACGAACACCGCGCCGAAGGTGCTTGGCGGGTGGTCGAAGAAGACCTCTTCCACGCGGTATGTAGGCGCGCGTTCGGTATCGCGGAATTCCAGCCCCCAGGCAAAATTGGTCGCCGGCACATCGTGGCGGAAGTCCACCTCGATCTGGAACGGATTGTTGCCGTCGAAACGGCGGTCGATCCCGTCCACGGGGTCGGTCAGCTGCGAATCCTCGATCTCCAGGCGCACATCCAGCTGTCCGCCGCGCAGGCCCAGCGGTTCCAGTTCCAGCCGACCGGTGAAATTTGCACCATAGCGGCGGGCATCGGAGATATTGCCGCGTGCTTCGCCGCCGCCGGCGACGGGCACGATCAGCACCAGGTCCTCGATCTGCTCATGGAACAGCGTGAGCGTGGCGGTGCCCCAGTCGCCGAAGTTCTTGGTTGCCTCCAGCGTCACGTCCCAGTTCTGCTGCGGGCGCAGTTCGTTGTTGCCGGCGTTTTCCTGGTCGTCGGTCAGGTTCACGCTGGCCAGGAAATCGCCGAAGTCGAGCTGGCCCACGCGGCGCGCCACTTCCAGGTTGATGTCGAGACCGTCAAAGGGCGCCCAGGCCAGGCTGAGCGAGCCCTTGGGCCGCTGGAAGGTGCGCGACAGGGCATTGCTGCCGGTTTGCGCGATCGTCGAGTATTCGCCGCCGCCAACGAATTGCACGGAAAGGTTCGGCGTGATCGGGAAGCCGACGCTTAGCAGCCCTTCGTAGCGGTCCTCGCGCACCCCGCCCACGCCCGAAGGGAACGGGATCTCGGCGTATTGTTCTGCCACCGGATCATACAGGAACAGCCTTCCGACCTGGTCCAGCCGGTTGAAGGCGGCTTCTCCGGAAAGCTGCCAGTCCGCCCCCAGCATGGCCCAGGTGTATTCGGCGCGGCCGATGCGTTCACCGGTCTGCCGGTCGCGCGTGTACTGCGATCCGCTGGCGGGCAGGTTGCCGAGGTCGAGCACCGAGTTGGTGAGGAAGTCGCCATCCTCGAAGGCTTCCAGCGCAATCAGCTTGAGGCGTCCGGGGCCCAGCGGGAACTCGATATCCGCGCCGATCTCGTAATACCATTCGTCGTTAGTGGAGCGGATACGTTCGTCGAAGGGATCGAGCGGGTTGCCCTCGATCCGCTGCTCGCGTTCCTCGCTGCGGAAGATGGTGAGGCCGCCGGTCAGGTTCAGGTTGGCCACCACGTCCGGGCCGAGGTCGAACTGAAACTGGCCATTCAGCGAGGGCCGGTTGAAATCGGCGCGCGAGAGGTTGTTGCGTTCATCCACCACGCCGAAAGCATCGGTGAAGATCGCCGGACCTTCGGACCCGCGGATGAAGGAGCCGTTTTCCAGCGCAATGGTGAAATCCACCGGGCCGCTGCTGCCCGAAACCGAGATGTCGCCTTCGAACCAGCCGGGGTTGGCCGGTCCGGTGGAGAATTGCGGGCGCCATTCGAACTGGCCTGAAAGCCCGCCCTGCTGGACGATGATATTGGCCACGCGGCCCGACAGGCCGGGAATGTCCAGCGTCGCGCCATCGACCACCTCGATGCGGATCACGTTGGAAACGGAGATGCGCGCCAGCGCTTCGGCCGTGCTGGTGGACTTGCTGGAAATGCGCGCACCGTTGATCAGCAGGTTTTCCTGCGCCTGGCCGAACCCACGCTCGCCGCCGCCGCGATCATCGATATCGAAGCCGGGAATCCGCTCGATCAGGTCGGCCGCGTTGCGCGGGGCGAAACGTTCGAAATCGGCGAGAACATAGACCTCGCGCGCGGTCGCACCGCTGCCTTCCCGCTCGGCCTCTTGCGGTGGCGGGGCGCTTTCCTCGGCCAGGGCCGGAGCAGAAGGAAACAGGAAAGCCGCGACCAGCGCCAGACGGGCGGCCTGCGGACAGCGAAGACACACGCGCACGAAACTCCAGATTGATAATGTCCGGCCCGCTAGACCAAATCAACATAGAGGTAAAGCAGGACTATGGGCCCCGTCCCCCGCGAACCATGGTCACTCAGCGTCCGAATGGTCCCAAGGTTCCCACGGCGCCAGCGACGCCTGCGGTGTCGTTGTCGTGCGGGCGCGTTCGTAGGCAGCCCCTGCCTGCAGCACGGCGTGATCGTCCCACTGTGCGCCGATAAAAGACAGGCCCACGGGCAACCCTTCCACGTGGCCCATCGGCACGGTGAGGTGCGGATAGCCTGCCACCGCGGCGATGCTGCCGATACCGATGCCGGGCACCCACTGGTCGCCCAGCACCAGGTCGATGTTCCACGCCGGGCCTTCGGTCGGTGCGATCAGGAAGGCGACGTCGTTGTCGGCCAGCAGCTTGTCGATCCCTTCCTCGCGCGACAGGCGACGCGATGTTGCAAGGGCAGCCTCGTAGGCTTCGGTATCGGTGGTCTGCAGCGCCATCTCGAACAGTTCCTGCCCGAACCAGCGCAATTCCTGCTCGGCATGCTGCCGATTGAAAGCGATCAGGCCTTCCAGCGAACGCGCCGGGATCTCGGCGGGCGAGCCTTGCAGGTAGGTGTTTATGTCGCGCTGGAATTCGTACAGCAGCACGGTGAATTCGGCTTCGCCCATTTCATCGCTGGGCTCGTAGGTCACATCGACCAGTTCGGCCCCGGCATTGCGCAGGTCGGTAAGCGCTTGCTCCCACACTTCGCCCAGCGGTGCGAACCCGCCATAGCGGTTCCGCACAACGCCGATGCGTACACCCTCCAGCGAAGCATCGGCCAAGCCGACGGTGAAGTCGGTGGCGTGGGCATCGGCCTCCAGCGTTGCGGGGTCCAGCGGATCGGTGCCGGCAATCGCGCTCAGCAGCAGCGCCGCGTCGTGCACGTTGCGCGTCATCGGCCCGGCCGTGTCCTGGCTGGCGCTGAGCGGCACCACGTAAGTGCGGCTGACCATGCCAACCGTGGGCTTGAAGCCGACCACGCCGTTGACGCTGGCGGGGCAAGTGATGGAGCCGTCGGTCTCCGTGCCGATGGCGGCCCAGGCAAAGCCCGCCGCCACCGCCGCGCCGCTGCCGCTGGACGAACCGCAGGCATTGCGATCCGTCGCATGCGGATTGCGCGTCTGCCCGCCCACCCCGCTCCACCCGCTGGTGGAAGCGGTGCTGCGGAAGTTGGCCCATTCGGAAAGGTTGGTCTTGCCGAGCACGACGCCGCCGTTTTCGCGCAGGTTGGCAATAAGGGGCGCGTCGCGCCCGGTCATGTTGCCAGCCAGCGCAAGGCTGCCGGCCGTGGTCGGCCATTCGCGGGTCTCGATATTGTCCTTTACCAGCACCGTGCGGCCTTCGAGTATCGTGCCCGGAACCTGCGGCGCCTCCAGCGCGCTGGCATCGTAGGCAATCAGGGCATGCAGCCGGGTATTGAGCTGCGCGACCTCGCGCGACGAGCGGCCCGTCCACGGATCGATGACCAGCGGCTGCGCAGCCACTTGGGCGGGCTGCAGGCCGCTGGCAACAGCCGCAGCCTGGCCGTGGATACCCGGAACCGGCGGCGGACTTTCCTCGGTCCGCCGTGCCTCTACCGGATTGCCCTCTTCCCGCAGGCTGCCGAGCGTTGCCGGCCCACGGTCCAGCCGCTCCTCAAGCGTGCGCGCAGAAGCTTCGCGCTCTGCGCTATCCTGCGCCTGGACGGATTGGGGAAGAGCGAGCGACGTCGCGGCGAGCAGGAGCGGAAGGAGCCTTTTCATGGCTTCCCTTGTGTCGTGTCACCGGAGCCTGCGCAATCCCCTTAGAAGTCGCCCGTCAGCCGGAAGTTGAAGATCGGCTGCACCGACAGGTCCTGCGTCTCGCAGAACAGCAGCGGGCTGCGGTCGCGATAGCCGTCGTAGACGTAGCGATCCTGCACCGCGCGCCCGTTTGTCAGGTTGAACACCGTCAGGCTGGCGGTCATGCCGAACACGTCCTTATGCTCGATGAAGGCATAGCTGTAGGTCGGGCCTTCGTAGTTGAACCCGGTTTCACCCAGCCGGTAGTAAGGCAGCGCGTGGTTGTAGTTCAGCCCCAGCCCCCAGGCCCAGTCGGAGCGGGGCACGTCGTGCCGCAGTTCCACGTCCACCGAGCGGTCGCGGTGGCCGCCGAAGGGGCGGCTCTCGCCCGTCAACGGGTCGGTGAGGTCGCTTTCCTCCAGTTGCAGGGTGACTTCCAGCTGGGCGCCGTTGAAGCCCACCGGCTCCAGCTTGAAGGTGCTGTTCCAGCGCAGGCCATACAGCGATGCGCTGTCGATATTGCCGCGCGTCTCCAGCCCGCCGGGCACGGGGATGAACTCGATGTAGTCCTCGATTTGCCTGGCATAGAGCCGCAGCTCGCTGCTGCCCCAGGGCCCCAGGTCCTTGGTCGCCTGCAGTTCCACTTCGGTGGTCTGCGGCGGCACCAGCTCCACGTTGCCCGCGTTCGCCTGGTTCTGGTTGAGCGAAACACTGGCGAGGAAATCGCCGAACGACAGCTGGCCGACGCTGCGTGAGAGTTCCAGCGACAGGTCCAGCCCCTCTTCCACCGCCCAGGCGAGGTTGACCGAGCCCTTGGGCCGCCAGAAGCTGCGCGTCAGGCCGCCCGCCCCGGTCTGCGAAATGGTGGAATATTCCCCGCCCCCGCCGATCTGCAGCGAGAGGTTGTCTGCCAGCGGGCGGCTGTGAGTCAGGATCATCTCATAGCGATCCTCTGTCACCCCGCCGGTGCCGTTGGGAAAGGGAATTTCCACGAAGTTGCCCGAGGGATCGAGGTCGAACAGCTGAGACGAGCGGTCCAGCCGGTTGAACGCGGCTTCCGCATCCAGCTGCCAGTCACCGCCCAGCATGGCCCAGCTGTATTCGGCGCGGCCAATGCGCTCGCCGGTCTCGGTTTGCGAGGCGAAGCGGCTGCCAGCATCGGGGCTGGCGTCGTCGAACACCAGGATCGAATCCGAACGCCCCCGGTTGCGGCTGTAGCGTTCCAGCCCGATCAGCTTGAGCGAGCCGGGGCCCAGGTCGAACTGCACGTCGCCGCCCAGTTCGTAGCCCCAACCGCGATCGCGGTTTTCGAAATTGCGCTGGCGATCGACGCCCGTTGCCAGGTCGCGGTACTGGTTGTCGCGGAAATTCTCGTAGGCGCGGCGGTAGTTGGCATTGGCGTTGACCACTGTGCCGCCGGGGCTGGTCCATTGCACCTGTCCGGACAGGCGCGGGAAATCGCCGTTGAACTGCATGCGGATATCGCGCGTTTCCAGCACGTTTCCGTCAGAGTCGAAGATGAAGGCCTCGCCCCCGCCCGCCGCGCCGCGACCCACGCCGTTGGACAGGGCCACGGTCCATTCCAGCGTTTCGCCCGATCCACTCAGCGACACCTCGCCGCCAATGAAGCTGGGCCTGGCGTAGCGCGGGCGGAAGCCTGCGCGATAGGTGAAGCGACCGCTGATATCGCTGGGCCGGGTGATGACATTGGCAATCTGTCCGGAGAGCCCGGCAATGCCCAGCGTCGCGCCGTCGACGATCTCGATCCGCTCCACCCGATCAGTGCTGATGCGCTGGAGCTGGGTGAACACGCCCTCGGACTTGTTGGTAATCCGCTCGCCATCGATCAGCACGTTGGCGCTGGCCTGCCCCAGCCCGCGCGCACCGTCTTCGCCGCGAATGGTGAAGCCGGGCACTTCCTCCAGCATGTCGAGCGCGTTGCGCGGGGCGAAGCGTTCGAAATCGGCGGGCGTGAACACGCGGGTGCCGCTGGCGACTTCGAGCGCTGCGGTGGATGCTGCCAGCGGCTCTGCATCGGTATCCTGCGCCTGCGCGGGCAAGGCTGCGGCCAGCAAGGCTATCGCAGCGGCGCTGTGAAAAAATTTCGGCAATTCAACCCCATCCCTCAACCACATTTGTAGTCGCGGGCGGTTACAGGGGAAACGAGAACCGTTCGCTCCAGCTTATCGACAAGCGACAATGCTGGTCCGATAAACGGATTTCCGAAGGGAACCTGCTGCACCCCCTTGAACGAACGGGAGCAAAGCGCGACATAGGCCTTCGCAATTCAACAAGAGGAACACGCATGTTCGACCTGTTCGGCGACAACAAAGACCGTTTCACCACCGACCCCGTAACCGGCGCCCTGGTGCCCGTCGTCGTCGAATCGACCAGCCGCGGCGAACGCAGCTTCGACATCTTCAGCCGCCTGCTGCGTGAACGCATCGTCTTCGTCACCGGCCAGGTGGAAGACAACATGGCCAGCCTGATCGTGGCCCAGTTGCTGTTCCTCGAAAGCGAGAACTCGCAGGATATCTCGATGTACATCAACTCGCCAGGCGGCGTGGTGACCGCCGGCATGGCGATCCACGACACCATGCAGTACATCAAGCCCAAGGTGCGCACCGTGGTGGTGGGCCAGGCGGCATCGATGGGCAGTTTCCTGCTTGCCGCAGGCGAGCCAGGCATGCGCGTGGCCCTGCCCAATGCGCGCGTGATGGTGCACCAGCCCAGCGGCGGCGCACGCGGCATGGCCAGTGACATCGAGATCCAGGCGCGCGAGATCCTGCGCATCCGCGAACGGATGAACGATCTTTACGTGCAATACACCGGCCAGAGCCTGTCCGACATCGAAAAAGCGATGGATCGCGACACCTTCCTGGAGGCCGAGGAAGCCAAGAAGTTCGGCATTGTCGATGCGGTTTTCGCGCACCGTCCCAAGGACGACGAGGAACACGATCGCAGCGGCAGCGGCGGCGCACCCACCGGCGACAGCGAGTAATTTCGCGCCGGTGCAAGCGTTAACCAGCAGTGTTCGGGTTGTAGCATTTTGGCAACCCTGAACCTTCAGGCTGGCGCAAGCCGGGGATGATAGGCTTTCATTTGATTGATATTCAGCGTGCCTGCCCTAGATTGGTAGGCCGACTCCCGCGCACGCGCCCAAGCTGGGGCTTTGCGCCGGGCATATAGGACGTAAGGTATGACCAAGTTGAGCGGAACCGATAGCAAGAGCACCCTCTACTGCAGTTTCTGCGGCAAGAGCCAGCACGAGGTTCGCAAGCTGATCGCCGGCCCCACGGTGTTCATCTGCGACGAATGCGTGGAACTGTGCAACGACATCATCCGCGAAGAGGCCAAGAGCGGCCTTGGCGGTCGCAAGGACGGCGGCGTGCCCGCCCCCATCGAAATCTGCGAAACACTGAACGACTACGTGATCGGCCAGGACCGCGCCAAGCGCGTGCTCTCGGTCGCGGTGCACAACCACTACAAGCGGCTGAAGCATGCCGGCAAGTCGGGCGACGTGGAACTGGCCAAGTCGAACATCCTGCTGGTCGGCCCGACTGGCTGCGGCAAGACGCTGCTGGCGCAGACGCTGGCACGCACATTCGACGTGCCCTTCACCATGGCCGATGCCACCACGCTGACCGAAGCGGGCTATGTCGGCGAGGACGTGGAAAACATCATCCTCAAGCTGCTGCAGGCCAGCGACTACAACGTGGAGAAGGCGCAGCACGGCATCGTCTACATCGACGAGATCGACAAGATCACCCGCAAGGCGGAAAACCCCTCCATCACCCG
>CAJXJR010000007.1 GCA_913055155.1 uncultured Erythrobacter sp.
TGGAGCGCATGCGCCAGGTGCTCGATTCCTACGCCGAGTTCAGGGACAGCAAGCGCGGGCGGCACTAGCCGCCGGTCTGCGGTCAGCCCGAGCCCGCCAGCAGGCGCTGCGTATGACGCGCGATCATCACTTCTTCGTCGGTGGGGATTACCAGCACGTTGACTTGGCTTTGCGCACTGCTGATGACGGCGGCATGGCGGCGGTTGGCATCCTCGTCCAGCGCCGCGCCCAGCCAGCCAAGCCGGTCGACGATGGCGGCGCGCATCGCGGCATCGTTTTCGCCGATCCCGGCAGTGAACACCAGCGTATCCAGCCCGCCCAGGCTGACGCACAGCCCCGCTGCCTGGCGCGCTGCGCTCCAGGCAAAGCTTTCCAGCGCCTGTGCCGCGTGCGGATCGTCGCTGGCATGCAGGGTGCGTATGTCGCTGGACAGGCCTGACAGGCCCAGCAGCCCGCTCTCGCGATAGAGCAGGGCCTCCGCCTCGGCGGCCGACAGCCCCATGTGCTGCACCAGGTGGAGCACCGCGCCGGGGTCCAGCGCGCCGCTGCGGGTGCCCATCACCAGCCCGTCGAGCGCGGTGAAGCCCATGGTGGTATCCACGCTGCGCCCGCCATGCATGGCGCACATGCTGGCCCCGTTGCCCAGGTGGGCAGCGATCACTCGCCCGCCGGCAAGCGCGGGATGCGCCTCCTGCAAGGCTTGCGCGATGTACTCGTAGGACAGGCCGTGGAAGCCATAGCGGCGAATGCCCTGTTCGCCGTATTTGCGCGGGATCGGCAGCCGCGTCGCCACGTCGGGCATGGCGGCGTGGAAAGCGGTGTCGAAACAGGCGACTTGCGGCAAGCAGGGCGCCAGTCGCGCAATCGCCCGGATGGCGGCAAGGTTGTGCGGCTGGTGCAGCGGGGCGAGCGCGCACAGGCCTTCGAGCTGTTGCAGGATTGCTTCATCGACCAGCACCGGCGCGGTAAAGCCGGTGCCGCCGTGCACCACGCGGTGGCCCACTGCGGCAATGGGCCTGTGTGGCAGGTGCTCCTGCGCCCAGCCGAACAGGTCTTCCAGCAATGTCTCGTGCGTCAGGTCAGCTTTGCCCACCCATTCGCGCGTGGCGATCACGTCCCCGGCGCGGTCGCGCACGTCCAATCGCGGCGAAATGCCGATCTTCTCCAGCTTCCCGCCGGCGGCGTATTGCACATGCCCGTCGCCCGTCTCGAACAGGCCGAACTTGATGCTCGAAGAGCCCGAATTGATGCTCAGGATGGCTCCGGTCACGCCGGATCGTCCGGCAATCCGGGTGCGGCCATGGTCTTTGCCCGCGCCAGCAGCACCCCCACCGCGCACGAGGCAAGGCGGGTGCGTTCGGAATCGGCCCGGCTGGTGAGAATGATCGGCACGCGCGCGCCCAGCACGATGCCCGCCGCATCGGCGCCGGAAAGGAAGGTGAGTTCCTTGGCCAGCATGTTGCCGGCTTCGAGGTTGGGCACGACGAGGATATCCGCCTTGCCCGCGACGGGGGAGACGATGCCCTTCTCGCGCGCGGCGGCCTCGCTCACCGCGTTGTCCAGCGCCAGTGGCCCGTCGAGCAGCCCGCCGGTGATCTGCCCGCGATCCGCCATCTTGCACAGCGCGGCAGCATCCAGCGTGGAGGGCAGGGCGGGATTGACCGTCTCCACCGCCGACAGGATCGCCACGCGCGGCTGCTGGGTGCCCAGCACGTGCGCCAGATCGATGGCGTTGCGGATGATATCGGCCTTTTCCTCGATGCCCGGCGCGATGTTGATCGCGGCATCGGTGATCATCAGCGGCAATTCGTGCCCCGGTACGTCCATCAGGTACACGTGGCTGAGGCGCCGTTCGGTGCGCAGACCGGTCTCACGGTGCAGCACGGCTTCCATCAGTTCGTCGGTGTGCAACGACCCCTTCATCAGCAATTGCGCCTCGCCGCGACGGACCAGTTCCACTCCGGCAGCCGCGGCGGCATGGCTGTGCGGCACGGGCACCACGCGCAGGCCGGAAAGGTCTAGCCCTGCCTCCTTCGCCAGGGCATCGATGCGCGCCTGCGGCCCTACCAGGATCGGTGTGATCAGCCCGGCATCGGCCGCCTCGATCGCCGCCTGCAGCGCGACCGCAGAGCAGGGGTGGACGACAGCCGTGGGCACCGGTTCTCCGCCGCGCGTCTTCTCCACCAGCGCATCGTAGACGTCGTGATCGGGAATCCGCAGCTCGGGCAGCTCCACGCGTTTGCGGCGTACCTTTTCAGTGGGGGCCATCACTTCGGCCTTGCCGGTAATCACCGTGTCGCCGTGTTGGTTGGTGCACCGGCAGTCCAGCTCGACAACGTGGTGGTCCTCGCGCTTGGCGGTGACGGTGACGGTGGCGGTGATGCAATCGCCCAGGCCCACCGGTTTGAGGAAACGCAGGCTCTGCGAGAGGTAGATCGTGCCCGGCCCCGGCAGCTGCGTGCCCAGCACCGCCGAGATCAGCCCGCCTCCCCACAGGCCGTGGGCGATCACCCGGTGGAAGATGTCGCTGCCGGCATATTCGCGATCGAGATGGGCCGGATTGACGTCGCCCGAAGCCAGCGCGAACAGCTGGATCTCGCGCTGGCCCAGCACCCTGCTGATGCTGGCAGAGGCGCCCACCGCGATGTCATCGAAAGTGCAGTTCTCGATGTATTCCGCGTCGTCCATGCGTCAGCTTTCCATCACGTAGGTGCCAGGTGCCTCTGCCAGCGGCGGATAGCCCTTCTGCGCATTACCCATCGGCGGCGGCGTGCCCGGCTTGCCGGAGTGTTCGTTCAGCCATTTCGCCCAGGCCGGCCACCACGATCCTTCGTACTGCTGCGCCGTCGCCAGCCAGTGATCGGGCGAAAGCGCGGGCTCGTCTGCCGGGCGTTCCAGAATGCGGTAATGGCGGTGCGGATGGCCGGGTTCGGACACGATCCCGGCATTGTGGCCGCCGCTGGTCAGCACGAAGGTGATGTCTGCCGGGGTGAGCCAGTGAAGCTTGTGCACCGATTGCCACGGCGCGACATGGTCTCGCTCTGTCCCCACCACGAAGATCGGTTGGCGCAGGGCCGAAAGGGTGACGACCTTGCCGCCCGCTTCGAAATGCCCTTCGGCCAGCGCATCCTTCAGGAACAGCTGGTGCAGGTACTGGCTGTGCATGGCGTAGGGCAGGCGGGTGCCATCCGCATTCCACGCCATCAGGTCGTTCAGGTCCTCGCGCTCGCCCATCAGGTAATTTGTCAGCACGCGGGACCAGATCAGGTCGTTCGATCGCAGGATCTGGAAGGCCCCGCCCATCTGGCTGCTGTCCAGATAGCCGCTGCCCCACATCATGGAATCGAGCAGGTTGAGCTGAGCCTCGTCGATGAACAGGCCGAGCTCGCCCGGTTCGGAGAATTCGGTCTGCGCGGCCAGCAGGGTCAGGGTGGAGAGGCGTCGGTCGCCGTCGCGGGCCATGGCTGCAGCGGTGATGGCCAGCAGGGTGCCACCCAGGCAATAACCCAGGCCATGCACCTTGTCCTGGCCGCTGATGGCACCGATCGCATCGAGCGCGGCCATCGGGCCGAGCGTGCGATAGTCGTCCATGTCGAGGTTGCGATCATCGCTGGTGGGGTTGTGCCACGAGATCGCGAAGACAGTGTAGCCTTGCGCCACCAGCCAGCCGATCAGCGAATTATGCGGTGACAGGTCGAGGATATAGTACTTCATGATCCAGGCCGGCACGACCAGCACCGGTTCGGGGCGCACCTTGTCGGTCGTCGGTTCGTACTGGATCAGTTCGATCAGGCGGTTGCGGTAGACGACCTTGCCGGGCGTCGCGGCAATGTCCTCGCCCACTTCGAAGCCGTTGCTATCTTGCTGCGGCTTGCCGCGCAGGTCGGCGGTGAAATCCTCGAGGAACAGCTGCGCGCCATCGACAAGGCAGCGACCGCCGGTCTCGATGATGCGGCGTTGCAGCACCGGGTTGGTGGCGATGAAGTTGCTGGGTGCAAGCGTGTCGAGGATCTGCCGCGCGGCGAACTCCACGATGGCTTCGTGATGATCGGTCACGCCCATCACCCCGGTGGTGGCCGCATGCCACCATTGCTGGGTCAGCAGGAACGCTTGGTAGATCTGCGCGAACGGCAAGTCCTGCCAGGCCGGGTCATCGAAGCGGTGATCCTGCGGCAGCGGATCTATCGCCGGCTGCCCGTCGGCGGCACTGCCGGCCAGGCGGGCATATTTGCGCATGGCCTTGGCCGCCAGCTGGGTCTGCTTTCCGGGAGACACGGCGAGGTGCATGGCCCAGTCCGCCCAGGCCTGCATCAGCGTTGCCGGGGAGAGGCCGTGCGTGGCTCCGGCAATGGCGGCAAAGGCCGCACGGTCCATGGTTTCGGCAATTCCGTCGAGCGGGTCGGTGGGCGATGGAGGCGGTTCGGGTCGGGCCATGGACGCTCCTGGTTTCAGTCATCCCTATCACGCCTGCGATTGCGCCAAAAGCGGGCATTGCTGCAGCCGGCCATCTGCCATGCCCAGATGTCGCTTGCATTGCCGCCGGGAATGCCTGCAGTATCGTGGTTGGCGAAGGGCACGACTGCCACGATGCGCGAGGGGATTTGTGACGACCCTAGGGCAAGACCAATCCCGGCAAGATACCGGACCCGGAACCGATGGATCCGTCGTTGCGGTGCGCGGTGCCGTGGTCGATATCGCCTTCCCTCGCGGAGAGCTTCCGGCCATCGACGAAGCCGTGCTGATCGGCGCGCCCGGCGACAGGCAAGTCATCGCCGAAGTCCAGGCTCACCTCGATCCGGCGCACGTGCGGGCGATTTCGTTGCACGTTACCACCGGGCTGCACCGCGGTGACCCGGCGCGGGCAACGGGTTCCGCCATCACCGTCCCGGTGGGCGATGCCGTGCTGGGCCGCCTGCTGGGCGTGACCGGCGAGATCGGCGACAAGGGCGCGGCCTTGCCGCAAGACACGCCGCGCTGGTCGATCCACCGCCGACCGCCGAAGTTTTCCGCCCATGCCGAACCATCCGACCTGTTCCGCACGGGGATCAAGGTGATCGACCTGCTCACTCCGCTGGCGCAGGGCGGCAAGGCGGCGATGTTCGGCGGTGCCGGCGTGGGCAAGACCGTGCTGGTCATGGAGCTGATCAATGCCATGGCCGCAGGCTACCAGGGCATTTCGGTGTTCGCCGGCGTGGGCGAACGCTCTCGCGAAGGGCACGAGATGCTGCTGGAGATGCGTCGGTCTGGCGTCATCGACCGCACGGTGCTGGTCTACGGGCAGATGAACGAACCACCCGGCGCGCGCTGGCGGGTGCCGATGACGGCGTTGACGGTGTCCGAATATTTCCGCGACGAGGAACACCGCAACGTGCTGCTGCTGATGGATAACATCTATCGCTTCGTGCAGGCGGGCGCGGAGATTTCCGGCCTGCTTGGCCGACTGCCGTCGCGCGTGGGTTACCAGCCGACGCTGGCAAGCGAAGTTGCGGACCTGCAGGAACGCATCGCATCGGTGGGCGATGCTTCGGTCACGGCAATTCAGGCGGTTTACGTGCCCGCAGACGATTTTACCGATCCCGCTGTCACCACCATCGCCGCCCATGCCGATTCGCTGGTCGTCCTCTCGCGCGACATGGCGGCAGAGGGTATGTACCCGGCCATCGATCCGATCGCCTCCTCCTCCGTCCTGCTCGATCCGCTGGTGGTGGGCGAGGGGCATGCGCAGGTCGCCATCGAAGTGCGCAGCGCAATCGAACGCTACCGCGAGTTGAAGGACGTGATCTCGTTGCTCGGCGTCGAGGAACTCGGAGCCAAAGACCGCAAGACCGTAGGCCGCGCGCGGCGGCTGCAGCTATTCCTGACTCAGCCTTTTGTAACCACCACGGCCTTTACCGGGGTGGAGGGGCGTTCGGTATCGCTGGAAGACACGATTGCCGGGTGCCGCGCCATCCTCGATGGCGAATGTGACGACTGGCAGGAGAACTCGCTGTTCATGGTCGGCACGCTCGACGAAGCGCGTCAAAAGGAACAGGATGGGCAAGGACAGGATAAGGAGGTGGAGGCATGAGTGAACCGCTCCACCTCACTGTGTCCACGCCTTCGCGCGTGCTTGTCGACGTGGCAGACGTTACTTCGTTCCGCGCATCGGACACCTCGGGCAGCTTCGGCATCCAGCCGGGACACGCCGATTTCCTCACCGTCATTCCTGCCTCGGTGATCGCCTGGCGCGAAGCGGGCGGCGAATGGCAATACTGCGCGGTGCGCGGCGGGGTCTTGAGCGTGTCCGCAGGCAAGCGCGTGGCGCTGGCATGCCGCGAGGCCGTGCTGGGCCGCGACCTCGCCGGCCTGGAGGCCGACGTGCGCACGGCCGCGCTGGCCGAAACCGAGGCCGACAAGCGCGCCCGCGTGGAGCAGACGCGCCTGCACGCCCAGGCGGTGCGCCAGTTGGTGCAATACCTGGCGCCGCGCCGCCAGGGGGCGGGCTTTGCCCGGCAGGACGAGGCGGAGGTCTGATATGGCCGAAGACGACAATTCCGGAAACGAGATGGCCGAGGCTGCGCGTCGCGCCTTGCGCCGGGCCGAAGAGAATCGCGACAATCCCGAACCCTCGCTGGGGTCGCGGCTGGGGCAGATCGGCGTGCTGGGCTGGACCATCGTGGTGCCCACGCTGCTGGGGCTGGTGCTGGGCCGCTGGCTGGACAAGCAGGCTGGCAGCGGGGTGTTCTTTTCCGCCCCGCTGCTGATGCTTGGCGCGGCGGCGGGCATGTGGTTCGCCTGGCGGTGGATGCATCGCGAGACATGAGCGTACACCTTGCCTCGATCGCCGTGCTGGCACTGGCCGTGGGGACCGGGCTCGGCTTCATGCACTACCGCGCGCTGCACCTGGTCACGCAGCAGTTCGTCGAAGGGCGCGCGGGCAAGGCGCTGGGCTGGCAGCTGGCGCGGCTGGCGCTGCTGGCCAGCGTACTGGTGCTGGCATCGTGGCTGGGCGCACTGCCGCTACTAGCCTGTTTTGGCGGCGTCCTACTGGGCCGCTGGCTGGTGCTGCGCCGGGTGCGGGAGGACACATGACCGAAAGCCCGCTCGAACTGACCCCGCTATTCCACGTCGGCCCCGTGGCGATTACCTCGCCGGTAATCACCACCTGGGGCATAATGGCGGCCATGCTGGCGTTCTGCCTGCTGACCACCCGCAACCTGCAATTGCGCCCGGGCAAGGTGCAGGCGCTGCTGGAACTGGTGGTGGGGGCGATCGACCACCAGGCCGAGGAAGTCATTCGCCGTGACCCGGCACCCTTCCGTGCCGTGGTGGGTACGATCTTCCTGTTCATCCTGCTGGCCAACTGGTCAGCCCTGCTGCCGGGTGTGGAGCCGCCCACTGCGCGGCTGGAAACCGATGCCGCGCTGGCACTGATCGTGTTGGCGGCCAGCGGCTATTTCGGCGTCCGCCTGCGCGGCACGCGCGGCTATCTGAAAAGCTTTGCCCAACCAACCTGGGCGATGATCCCGCTCAACATCGTCGAACAGATCACCCGCACCTTCTCGCTCGTCGTGCGCCTGTTCGGCAATATCATGAGCGGCGTTTTCGTCATCGGCATCGTGCTGTCGCTGGCCGGGCTGTTCGTGCCGATCCCGCTAATGGCGCTGGAACTGCTGTCGGGCACGGTGCAGGCCTATATCTTCGCAATCCTGGCATGCGTCTTCATCGCCACGGCGGTCAGCGGCGACGACGCACCGGCAGAGACATCCTCCAAGCATGGGAGCACATCATGACAATCGAGCACCTGAGTATCATCGCGGCGGCGCTGGCCGTCAGTTTCGGGGCGATCGGCCCGGCCTTCGCCGAAGGGCGCGCGGTGGCTGCAGCGATGGATGCGATCGCTCGCCAGCCCGAAGCCGCCGGCACGCTGTCACGCACGCTGTTCGTGGGCCTGGCCATGATCGAGACGATGGCGATCTACTGCCTCGTGGTGGCGCTGCTGGTGCTGTTCGCCAACCCCTTTACCGGATAGGAACAGGCCCCGCGCGATGCATATCGACTGGTGGACCCTGGCGCTGCAGACGATCAACCTGCTGGTGCTCGTCTGGATCCTGAGCCGGTTCCTGTTCCGGCCCATCGCCGACATCGTCCGCCAGCGGCAGGCCGCTGCCGACGAACTGCTGGAAAAGGCCGAGGCACAGCGCCAGCAGGCCGAGGAGGAAGAGAAACAGGCAGAAGCGGCGCAGAAGGCAGCGGAAAAGGCGCGCGGCAACGTGTTGCAGGATGCCGGTCGGGAAGCGGAATCCGAAAAGGCGCAGATACTGGCCGATGCCCGCAAGCAGGCCGACGACCTGCGCGCCGCCGTCGAGGCGGAGATCGAGCGACGGCGCAAGGCCGAGCAGGCGAAGATCGGGGAGCAGGCGGGCGCGCTGGCTGTCGAGATCGCGACGAAGCTGTTCACCCGCCTTCCCGACAGCGCGAAGATCGACGGCTTCGTGCAGGGTCTGGCCGAAGCGGTCGCCAAGCTGCCGGGGCAGGCGCGCGACGAAATCGGTGCGGACGGAGCCGCCGTCACCGTGCTGGCGGCGCGAAAGATGAGCGATGCCGAGGTCGCCTCGTGCCGCGATGCCTTGTCCGGCGCTCTGGGCAGGGAGGTCTCCGTCAGCGTGAAGGTCGACCCGGCGCTGATCGCGGGACTGGAAATCGAGCTCCCCCATGCGGCGGTGCGCAATAGTTTCCACGCCGACCTCGATCGGATCGCAACCGAGCTGGCGGGCCATGCCGAAGCCTGATCCCGATCCCCGTTCGCCGGGCTGGCTCGAACGCGGCTGCAAAGCGCTGTCGCACCTAGACCTCGCCCCGCAGGCAGAAACGCTGGGCCGGGTGGTACACGTGGCGGACGGGATCGCCTTCGTCTCGGGCCTGCCGGACGTGCGGCTGAACGAGCTGCTGCATTTCGAGACCGGGCAGACCGGCCTTGCCATGACGCTGGATGCAGACGGCATCGGAACGGTTCTGCTCGACGACCCGGAAGGGATCGAGGCCGATGCCCGGGTAACCGGGCAAGGCGAAGTTGTGCAGGTGCCGGTGGGCGAGGAACTGCTGGGCCGCGTGGTCGATCCGTTGGGCCGCCCGCTTGACGGCGGCGCGGCCATTACCGGCGAAAGCCGCCAGCCGATCGAGCGCCCCGCGCCTGCCATCATCGACCGCGCGCTGGTGGAGGACCCGGTGGAGACCGGTGTCCTGGTGGTCGATGCGCTGTTCGCGCTGGGCCGGGGTCAACGCGAGCTGATCGTGGGCGACCGTTCGACCGGGAAGACTTCGCTGGCAGTCGACATTATCATCAACCAGAAGCGCTCGGACATGATCTGCGTCTATGTCGCCGTGGGCCAGCGCACGACGGCAATCGAACGCGTGATCGATGCCGTGCGAGAACGCGGCGCGCCCGAGCGCTGCATTTTCGTGGTCGCGCCTGCCGCCTCGCCGCCGGGGCTGCAGTGGATCGCGCCTGCAGCCGGCATGACCATGGCCGAGTATTTCCGCGATCGAGGGCAGCATGCGCTGATCGTGATCGACGACCTCAGCAAGCACGCCGCCACCCATCGCCAGCTGGCCCTGCTCAACCGCGAACCGCCCGGGCGCGAGGCCTATCCCGGCGACATCTTCTATCTTCACGCGCACCTGCTGGAACGCGCTGCGCATCTCTCCGACGAGCTAGGCGGCGGATCGCTGTCGGCCTTGCCGATCATCGAAACGGACGCGGGCAACCTCTCAGCTTATATCCCCACCAACCTGATCTCCATCACCGACGGCCAGATCGTGCTCGACACCAAGCTGTTTGCGGCCAACCACCGGCCGGCCGTGGACGTGGGACTCAGCGTCAGCCGCGTTGGCGGCAAGACCCAGAAGCCTGCGCTGCGCGATGTATCGGGGCGGCTGCGGCTGGACTATGCGCAGTTCCTCGAGCTGGAAATGTTTACCCGCTTCGGCGGTATTTCCGACAGGCGCCTGAAGTCACGGCTCGCGCGTGGGCAGAGGATTCGCGCGCTGCTGACCCAGCCGCGTTTCGCTACCTTGCGCATGGTCGACCAGGTCGCACTGCTGGCGGCGCTGGCCGAGGGCGTGCTCGACGATATTCCCGTGGCCACGATAGCCAGGCTGCGCGGCGCGGTGGCTCGCCACCTCGACGCGACCCAGCCCGGCCTTGTCGCGAGTGTCTCCGAAAGCGGGGAGATCCCGGCCGACGGCTACAAGACGCTGGCTGCCGAGATCGGCAAGCTGGCGACGCATCTCGCTGGAGAAAGCGAAGGCGAGGGCGAATGACCCAGCGCCTCAGCCAGATAGAGGAGCAGATCGATTCGGTCGGACAGTTGTCCTCTGTGGTCGCGGCGATCCGTGGCATTGCCGCCGCCCGCTTGCGGGAAGGCGAGCAGCGGCTGGACGGTGTGCAGGCCTACGCTGAGGCTGTGGGTCTCGCGATCGGCGAGGCGCTGGCGCTTGTCGCCGCAGACCGTGCCGCCGAGGCCAGTGATGATGCGCCCCCCGGAGAAAGCGCGCTGGTGATTGCGCTGTGCAGCGAACAGGGCTTCGTCGGTGGCTACAACTCGACAATTCTCGAGGCTGCCGGGCGGCTGGCGGACGATCGCCGCGCCGATCTCATCGTGGTGGGCGACCACGGTGTGATGGTGGCCGAAGAACGCGGCATGGAGGTGAGCTGGAGCACGCCGATGGCGGCTCACGCCGAAGAAGCCAACGGCCTTGCCAACCGCCTTGCCGATGCACTGTACGAGCGTTTGCGCGAGGGCGTAGCCTCGGCGGTCGTCGTCCACGCCTCGCCCGATTCCGGGGGCAAGCCGCAGGTCGTCGAAAAGACGCTTATCCCGTTCGACTATTCGCGCTTTGCTCCTGGCGTGGCCAGGAACCCGCCCTTGCTGACGATCTCCCCCCAGGACCTGCTGGTACAGCTGGCGGAGGAGTACGTCTTCGCCGAACTGTGCGAGGCGACCATCGTCGCCTTCGCGGCGGAGAACGATGCCCGCATGCGGGCGATGATCTCGGCCCACGAAAACGTCGCTCATCGGCTCGATGGTCTGAAGGCTACGGCCCAGCGCAGGCGGCAGGAGGAGATTACCGCGGAAGTGGTAGAGCTGGCCGCAGGGATCGAGGCCCACGGCAGTCGGGATCGCCCCTGAGGCAGGCCGTTCGCGCCGGGTCGCGCGTCAGGCGGAAGGCAGGTCGTTCCGGCGGGCGAGGGCAGCGATTTCCCCGTAGCCCAGCCGGTGGTCGCCAGCCTTCTCGATCACGTAGAGGTGGCGTTCTCCGTCCGGCAGCAGCATGACGAACCGGACCAGCTCGGCCAGCGATCCGCTGCGGATGATTTTCGTCGCATCGAGCAGGCCGCCGCCATCGTCGGCCTTGTGCAGGGAACAATAGGCGTCCCAGTCCATCACTTGGTCCATCGCGGTTCCCCCTTGGCGAAATGTGCAATCGCCGAAATGCCCGAAAATCCCTCGACCGAAAACCCCGGTTGACGAGGACTTTTGGGCACAGCTTTTCCGCGCAGGGCCGCAACATGTCGGAAAACTGGCGCACCCGACAGGATTCGAACCTGTGGCCTCTGCCTTCGGAGGGCAGCGCTCTATCCAGCTGAGCTACGGGTGCTTGTCGGGCGGGCGATTAGCAACGCTTCGCCCTATCGCCAAGCCAAAAGCGCGAAGGGGCCAAAAGCTATTCCCACCCCTTTTCCAGGAACTGCAGCGCGCAGCCGGCCAGGAAGGCGCTGCCCTTGGGCATCACGCTTTCATCCACGATCATGCGGCTGGAGTGCAGGCCGCAGCAGCCCTTCCAATCGACCCCTTCGGCGGATACGCCAAGGAAGAACATGGCCCCGGGCACTTTTTCCAGCACATAGGAAAAATCCTCTGCGCCCATCGTCGGCGAAGGACGCGTGGCCCAGGGTTCAACGCCGCCCAGGCTGCGCGCCACGCTTTCGCCCAGCGACACCGCGCGGGCATCGTTGATTGTGGGCGGGAAGCCGGGAGTGATGGTGACTT
This sequence comes from uncultured Erythrobacter sp., assembly GCA_913055155.1. Lineage (GTDB taxonomy): Bacteria > Pseudomonadota > Alphaproteobacteria > Sphingomonadales > Sphingomonadaceae > Alteraurantiacibacter. Next base: position 12,033 of record CAJXJR010000007.1, read on the forward strand.
CTGCGGTGCAGCGGTGCGCCCTGGCGATATTCTCCGCCACTTCGTGCACGGCCTCTTTCATAGCTGCGCGCCGTTCGGGCGTGAGGTTGCGCATGGTACCGAGCAGGTAGGCGCTGTCGGGGATGATGTTGTTGTTCGACCCTGCCTCGATCTTGCCGATGGTCAGCACGCTGGCCTCGGTCGCGGCGAAGCGGCGGGTGACCATCGCCTGCAGCGCCAGCACGATTTCGGCGGCTACGGGAACGGGGTCCACCGTGTCCTGCGGCATGGAGGCGTGGCCCCCGCTGCCCTTGACGGTGATCTCCAGCATGTCGGCCGAGGCAAGCATGGCGCCCGCGCGCCCTTCCACGCGGCCATGCGGGGCGTTCGGCCACACGTGCAGGGCAAAGGCGGCATCGGGCAGCGGATAGCCTGGCGTGCCACCCAGCAGGCCGTCGTCCAGCATGAAGCGCGCGCCGTGGAAGCCTTCCTCGCCCGGCTGGAACATGAAGCGGACCTCGCCGGCCAGTTCGCTTGCCTGTCCGGCCAGCACGCGCGCCGCGCCGGCCAGCATGGCGGTGTGGGCATCGTGGCCGCAAGCGTGCATGCGCCCCGGCACGGTGGAGGCGAAGTCGAGCCCGGTGTGCTCGTCCATCGGCAGGGCATCCATGTCCCCGCGCAGCAGCACGGCAGGGCCGGGCTTGCCGCCCTTCAGCACGGCGACCGCGCCGGTGCAGGACGGCCCCTCGTGCCATTCCAGTGGCAGGTCTGCCAGTGCCGCCTTGACCTTGGCCAGCGTCTTGGGCGTTTCCAGCCCCAGTTCGGGTTCGGCATGGATGGCGCGGCGCAGGGCGGTGATTTCGCCTTCGTGCGTGCGGGCGGCATCGAGCAGTTTTTCGGTCAGCATAAGGGTCCCCGGATCGCTTGGGCGAGGGAGTGTGTCCGCTCGCCGGAGTTGAAACCGGCCTTATGCCACCCATTTTCCCCTCTCGCACCCATGAAACCATCGGGTTTCGTGATGCGGATTAGGCACAGCTGCTGCGTGACATGTTGCAGTTCAACGACACTTGATGGGCTATTTGTACAAAAGCGTGGAATTGGCGCGGCCCCGTGGTTAAGGCGAGCAGGTTATGCACAGGAGCATCCATCTCTTCGAGCGCTTGCCGCAAGTCGACGCGATTCCGCGCGCGGCGAACGACTATGCGCTGTCTCCTGTGCGCACGCGCCCGCTGGTGGGGCTGATCCGCAACGGGCGCAGCCACCGCAACGAAGGGCGCGCGACCACGCAGGAACTGCGCGAAGGCGTGCTGCTGGCCGCACCGCGCCGCCGTAGCGAGCTGGCCGGCGTGCTGGCCGACTTCGCTGCGAAGCGGGTCGACTATATCGCTATCGATGGTGGCGACGGCACCGTGCGAGACGTGCTGACCTGCGGCGCGGGCGTGTTCGGCGACAGCTGGCCGATGCTGATCGTGCTGCCGGGCGGCAAGACCAATGCCCTGGCGCTGGACCTTGGGATTCCCACCGACTGGTCGCTGGACGATGCCCTGGCCGCGGTAGAGCGTGGCAAGCTGACCCGCCGCCAGCCGCTGGTGATCGCGCAGCGCGACGACGAGCGTGCCCAGGTGCGCGGCTTCGTGCTGGGCGCGGGCGTGTTCAACCACGTGATTACGCTTGGCCAGCGCAGCCACCAGCTGGGTGCGTTCAACCACGCGGTGGTTGCCATGACCACGGCGTGGAGTGCGCTGAAGGCCCTTGTCGGCTGGGCCGACAACCAGTGGCGCCACGGCTCCAAGATGCGCGTTCGCAAGGCGAATGGCGAAGAGCTGTCGCACTGCGGTGGCCTGCCCGCCGACGAACGTTACCTGCTGCTGGCATCGACCCTGCAGGCCTTTCCCGCCGGGCTCGATCCGTTTCGCGGCGTAAACCATGCCCTGCAGGTGGCCGTGATCGACAACCCGCGCCGCCGCCTGCTGATGCGCCTGCCGTCGATGTTCCGCGGCACGACCACGGCGAAGACGCGCGAGCTTGGCTACCACGTGTTCGGCGACAGCGCGGTGGATATCGATATCGAAGATGCCTTCATCCTCGATGGCGAGGCTTTCCCCGCCGGGCAGTATCGCCTTTCTGCCGGGCCCAAGCTGCGCTTCGTCGTCCCGTGACTCTCGCCGCGCGCGTCGGCGCGGCGCTATCCCGCACCGTCGATCCCGCTGTCACGCTATTTGCTGCGCGCCTGGCTGTCGAGGCCGATGCGCTGGCGGTGCTGTTCTACGGATCGAACCTGCGCACGGGATCGCGCGAAGGCGTGCTCGATTTCTACGTGCTGACCGGCAGCGAGCCGGAAAAGGGCTTGTGGCCGACGGTCTCCTACCGCGAATGGGAGCATGAGGGCGAGGTGCTCCGCGCCAAGATCGCCACGATGACCCTTGCGAAATTCACCGAGGCCGCGAGTGGGCAAACGATCGACACCACGATCTGGGCGCGCTTCGTGCAGCCCAGCGCGCTGGCCTGGTGCCGTGACGAGGCGGCGCACGGCGCGGTCAGCCAGGCGATCGAGGCTGCTGCGATCACCGCCGCCCGGCTGGCGGTAGCAGTGGGGCCGGATAGCGGCGAGGAAGCGGACTACTGGCGCGCCCTGTTCCGCGCGACTTACAAGGCCGAACTGCGGGTGGAAAAACCGGGGCGCGAGAATTCGATCCTGGAGTTGAACGCTGCCCATTTCGAGGGCTTGCTGCCGGCCGCGATGCAAGCGGGCGGAATCGCCTTCGTGCAGGATGGCGAGATGTTGACGCCGCACATGCCCGCCAGCGAGCGCGAACGCGTGCTGCGCTGGTGGGGCAAGCGCCGTCGCCGGGGAAAGCTGCTCAACGTGGCCAGGTTGGCCCGCGCCACCCGCACCTTCGACGGGGCGGCGCGCTATGCGGCGTGGAAAATCGAACGCCACACCGGCGAGAAGATCGAAGTCACGCCGTTTCGCGAAAAGCACCCGCTGCTGGCCGCGCCCGCCGTCGCCTTGCAGCTGTGGCGGGCCAAGCGGCGCCGGTAGGCCTTACAGGTAGCGCATGCGGATCGTCATCGGCAGCACTTCGCGGCCGATCGAGAAGCGGGTCTTGTCAATCCCCGGCTTGCCGAGGTTGAAGATATTGATGCTGGGGTTGTTCGACATGCCGCCGCCATCGCTGGTGATGTCGGTGCGACCGTTGTTGTTCTTGTCATGGCGAATGGCGATGGCGTAGTTGCCCGGACGCGGCACCGGCATGCAGACCTGCATCGCGCCACTACGCGCGGGCAGTTCTATGCGGTTGATCCAGCGGCCACGCTCCAGCCAGTCTTCCTCGGTGCCGGGATAGAGCTGGACGCGCATGGTGCCGTTGTTGCCGTCGATACCGGTCACGTGGATCCACACTGCCGGGCCGTTGCCCTGGCAGGGGGTTACCGAGTAGGCGATCTCGTTACGGAACTGCGCGCCTGCAGGCGCAGACAGGCCCACGGCGATCGCCGCTGCGGCGGCAAGGCGAAGAATGCGCTTTTTCATTTGATTCGTCATACCCCTTGGCCAGTGCAATCCCGATGGCCGCCAGTAAATGGCGCGCAAGACTTGCGAATTCCACTGGCAATAGCTGTGATTTGCCAGCCTTTTGCGCCTTACGCACTGAACCGGGGCTGAAGCCACCCGCAATCGTGGGCTAAGGGGTCGCAGTGCCGACCCGATGAAAAGCCACGAATAACACTGGTGGAAAACGCTCTTGACCCTGCTTGTTAGGCGATTCGCGCCCCTCTAACGCGGGAAGTTAACTATGGCCCGCCCGCTTATTTCGCCTTCCATCCTTTCCGCCGACTTTGCGAAGTTGGGCGAGGAAGTGCGCGCCATCGATGCCGCGGGCTGCGACTGGGTGCATGTCGACGTGATGGACGGGCATTACGTGCCCAACCTTACCATCGGTCCCGACGTCGTGAAGGCGCTGCGCCCGCATTCGGACAAGACCTTCGACGTGCACCTGATGGTCTCGCCGGTGGACCTGTGGATCGAACCCTTCGCCAATGCCGGGGCCGACATCATCACCGTCCACCCCGAAGCGGGGCCGCATGTCCATCGCAGCGTGCAGGCGATCAGGGCGGCAGGGTGCAAGGCGGGCATCTCGCTCAATCCCGGCACACCGGCCAAGATGCTCGATTACCTGGTCGAGGAAATCGACCTGGTGCTGATCATGAGCGTCAATCCCGGTTTCGGCGGGCAGAGCTTCATCCATTCGCAACTGCGCAAGATCGAAGCCGTGCGTAGCCTGATCGACAAGCGCGGGCTGGACGTGCTGATCGAAGTCGATGGCGGGGTGAATGCGGATACCGCACGGCAATGCGTGGATGCCGGGGCCGACGTGCTGGTGGCGGGTTCTGCCACCTTCAAGGGCGGCCCTGATTGCTATGCCGCCAATATCGCGGCGCTCAGGGGAGAAAGCCGGTGAACGCGCATTCGGCCGAGCTTGCTGGCAAGGCCTCGCGGGAGGCGCTGGAAAAGTCCGGCCAGCTGGCCATTCCGCTGGGTGACGAACCGCGTACAGACCTGATCGAAGCACAGTCGCCCGCCGCCCCCGACGACGGTGCGCCCGAAGAGCTGGCTTCCGACCGGGCGCTGGTGGTCAGCGATTTCCAGCCGCCCAAGGCCAGCGCATCGGAACGGCTGATGCGGCTGGCCTTCAGCATGGGCGTTTCGCACAGCACCATCGTCGCGCCGTTCCGCAAGCCGCTGCGCCCGCGCCTGCTGGCGACAGTCTCGACCCCGCTTGAAGGTGACCGCGCGGCAGGCATGGCGCTGCGGGCGGGCCACTTCTACGTCTATGGGGTGAAGGCGCCCTTCGCGCAGGTCGATATGGGTCCGCTGGGCAACCTCAGCCCGCCGTTCGAGCGGGTGGTGCAGGGCTTCACCTGGCTGCGCGACCTTGCCGCATCGGGCACGCCGCCGCAGTGCCGCCAGGTGGGCGAACGGTTGTTGCTGGCATGGCTGGATGCCAACCCCAGCACGGGAAAAGGCCCGGCCTGGCGTGTCGAAAATGTCGGCCTGCGGTTGATGGCCTGGCTGGTGCACGCGCCGCTGCTGATCTCGCACAACGACCGTGCGCTGCGCCACCGGGTGCTGGGCGTGATGGCCGATACCGCGCGCTGGCTGGATCGCAATGTCACCAAGGCGGATGATCGGCTGGGCGAAGTGGCCGGCTGGTGCGCGATCATTGCGGCTGGCCTGCTGCTGCCCGAAGGCAAGCCGCGGCGCCTGTATGGCGAGGCGGGCCTGGCGAAGGCGCTGGGCGAGGCCGTGGGCGTGGACGGCGGCCTGCTGTCGCGCAGCCCCGATGCGCAGATGCAGACGATTGCCAGCCTGATTGACCTGCGCGCCTGCTATGCAGCGGTGGAGCGCGAGCCGCCGCAGCTGCTGGCCACCATGCTCAACATGCTGGTGCCGCCCTTGCTGGCGTTGACGCACGGCGATGGCGGGCTGGGCAACTGGCAAGGTGGCGGTGCAACCAAGGCATCGCGCCTCGCCGCGCTGATCGAAGCCAGCCGGGTTCGCACCCGCCCGCTGAGGGATCCTGGCAGCTGGGGCTACCAGCGCGTTACCGCGCGCAAGGCCACGCTGCTGCTCGACGGTTCGCCGCCCCCCTTTGGCAAGCACGCGCGGCACGGCTGCGCCTCCACGCTGGCGTTCGAATTCAGCCACGGCGAGCACCGCCTGATCGTGAACTGCGGCGGCGCCGCGCTGGCGGGCGGGCAGGTGCCCGTGCGGATCGAGCAGGGCCTGCGCGCCACGGCGGCCCATTCCACCATGGTGCTGGGCGATGCCAACTCCACCGCCGTGCTGATCGACGGCAAGCTGGGCGCAGGCGTGGGCGAAGTGGAAATCGACACCCGGCAGGTAAAGCTGGAGCACGGGTCTGCCACGCGGATCGAGGCCAGCCACGATGGCTATGCCGCGCGCTTTGGCCTGGTCCATCGCCGCATCCTGATGCTGCGCGACGACGGGCAGGAACTGCGCGGTGAAGACGTGCTTGTGCCTTCGGGGCGCAAGGGCAAGCGCGGCAAGGTGCCGTTCGCCATCCGTTTCCACATGGGCCGCCATGTGGAGGCGACCCTGGGCGAGGGCGGCAAGAATGCCAGCTTGCTGCTGCCCGACGGCAGCCTGTGGCAATTCGTGACCGGGGCGGAAAGCCTCTCGGTCGAAGAGAGCCTGTGGGTCGATGGCAATGGCAAGCCGCATCCGGTACAGCAGCTTGTGATAGAGGGATTCGCCTCGCGCGGCGGCGGCAATTTCGCCTGGCTGCTCAAACGAATGGGATAGATTTCGGAAAATGACTGACGTTGCGATCAAGCGGGCGCTGCTTTCGGTGTCCGACAAGAGCGGTATTGTCGAACTGGGCAGCCGCCTGGCCAAGGCGGGCGTGGAACTGGTATCCACCGGCGGCACGGCTGCGGCCCTGCGCGAAGCCGGGCTGGACGTGCTCGACGTTTCCGACATCACCGGCTTTCCCGAAATGATGGATGGCCGCGTGAAGACGTTGCACCCCATGGTCCATGGCGGCCTGCTGGCGGTTCGCGACGATCCTGACCATGCTGCCGCGATGGACGCGCACGATATCGGTGCGATCGACCTGGTGGTGGTCAACCTCTACCCTTTCGTGAACACGGTGGCGAGCGGCGCGGATCGCGACACCATTATCGAGAACATCGATATCGGCGGGCCGAGCATGGTGCGCAGCGCGGCGAAAAACCATGCCTATGTGACGATCGTGACCGATCCCGAAGACTATCACGCGCTTTACGACGAATTGGCCGAGCACGATGGCGCCACCACGCTGCCGTTCCGTAAGGCCATGGCAGCCAAGGCCTTTGCCGCAACGGCAGCCTATGACAGCGCGATCAGCAGCTGGTTCGCCTTTGCCGACCAGGGCAAGCAGTTCCCCGAGGCGCTGAGCATTGCCTCTACGCTGGGCGATACCTTGCGCTACGGCGAGAACCCGCACCAGCACGCCGCGCTTTACCTGCCCAATGGTCCTTCCGCCAACGGCGTGCCGCAGGCCGAACAGGTGCAGGGCAAGGCGCTGTCCTACAACAACCTCAACGATGCCGATGCGGCGCTGGGGCTGGTGGCGGAGTTCCCGGCAGACAAGCCGGCCATTGTCATCGTCAAGCATGCCAATCCGTGCGGCGTCGCCGTGGCGGACACCCTGCTGGAAGCGTGGCAGGCCGCCCTGGCTTGCGACAGTGTTTCGGCCTTCGGCGGCATCGTGGCGGCGAACGTGCCGCTTGACGGGCCGACCGCGAAGGCGATCACCGAAATCTTCACCGAAGTGGTGATCGCGCCGGGTGCCGATGAGGCCGCGCGCGAAGCCTTTGCCGCCAAGCCCAACCTGCGCCTGCTGATGCTGGACGAACTGCCCGATCCGTCTCGACCCGGCCTCGACATGAAGAGCATTGCCGGCGGCATGCTGCTGCAATCGCGCGACAACGGCGTGATCGGCGAGGGCGACCTGAAGGTTGTCAGCAAGCGCCAGCCGACCGAGCAGGAGATCGCCGACGCGCTGTTCGCGTGGAAGGTGGCCAAGCACGTCAAGTCCAATGCCATCGTCTACGCCAGGGGCGGGGTGACGGCAGGCATCGGTGCAGGCCAGATGAACCGCCGCGATTCCAGCCGCATCGCCGCCGTGCGCGCACGCGAGGCGGCAGAGGCAGCGGGCTGGGCGGAGCCGCGCACCGTGGGCAGCGCAGTGGCCTCTGATGCTTTCTTCCCCTTCGCCGACGGACTGCTGAGCGCGATCGAGGCGGGGGCGACGATGGTGATCCAGCCGGGCGGTTCGATGCGCGATGACGAGGTGATCGCTGCGGCCGACGAGGCAGGCATCGCCATGGTCTTCACCGGGATGCGCCACTTCCGCCATTAGCATCGGGCGCCATCAAGAACGGGCGCCATTAACACCGGGCTAACCATGCGCGACGAACCGTGGCTGGGCTGCGGCGAGCGCGCATGGGGGCAGACCAAAGTTCAGTTCGTCGCAAGCATGTGTCCGCTAGAAAGGCGCGTAGACAAAGACACACGACCCGACCGGACCATCCCTTCATGGAACTTTTCAACGCCGACCTTTTTCGCTCCTTCCTTGCCGGGTTCGCGGTAACCGCTGTAGTACTTGCAGCGAATATCCTGCCGCAAATTGGAGGTATCGGATGACAATCAGATCGGTTCTTGCCGCCGGCGCACTGGCCCTTTCGGCTTGCGCCCTTCCCACCAGCGCCATCGCCGAAGAGGTGTTCGACGCACCTGTCGCCGCCCGCCAGGCCAACGAAAGCGGCCTACAGACCGCTATTTTCGCCGGCGGCTGCTTCTGGGGCATCGAAGGCGTTTTCAGCCATACCCGCGGTGTGACCAGTGCCGTATCCGGCTACCACGGCGGCAGCGCCAATACCGCGACCTATCGCCAGGTCTCTTCCGGCACCACCGGCCATGCAGAGGCGGTGCGCGTCACCTATGACCCATCGGTGGTCCGTTACGACCAGCTGCTGCAGATCCTGTTCTCGGTCGGGGCGGACCCCACGCTGCACAACCGCCAGGGCCCCGATCGTGGCCCGCAGTATCGCGCGGCCATCGTGCCCGTGACGCCGGAACAGCGCGCCGTGGCCGAGGCCTATGTCGAACAGATGGACAATTCAGGCGTGTGGGACCGGCCCATAGCGGTCGCCATCGAGCGTTATCGCGAGTTCTACGAAGCCGAGGACTACCATCAGGACTTCATGCTGCATAACCCCGACAGCGCCTATATCCGCCGTTGGGACGCGCCCAAGCTGACCGCCCTGCGGGTGCATTTCCCGGATCTCTACCGCGAACGTTTCCGCACCGGTTGATCGCCGGGCGGACAACCGCCTTCAGGCCAGATTGCCGTATCGCGGGCACGCGCCTATGGTGGCCGGATGGCAACGCAGCATAAGCATCACGAACATACCGGCGACGAGCTCGTCGAAGCCGCAGGCAAAGTCCTGGTCGAGGCCGGTGAGCAGTGGACCACCATGCGCGAGGACGTGTTCCGCGCGCTGGCAGACCAGCAGCGCCCCGTCAGCGCCTATGACATCGCCGAGGAAGTGGGCGCGCGGCGCGGCAAGCGGGTGGCCGCCAACTCTGTCTATCGCATCCTCGACCTGTTCGTGCGCACCAACCTTGCCAACCGCATCGAGAGCGCGAACGCCTATCTCGCCAATGCCCATCCGGGCTGCCGCCACGATTGCATCTTCCTGATCTGCGACGATTGCGGCCAGGCAGAGCATTTCGACGACGACAAGCTGACCGACTCCTTGCGCGAAGCGGGCAAGGCGCACGGCTATTCCAATGTCCGCCCGGTGGTGGAACTGCGCGGCCTGTGCCGCGATTGTGCAGGATGACCGGCGATGCAGGCAGCGACGAAGCGTGCAAATCTATCGATGAACCGTTCATCGACAGGCCAGAATTGAGCGTGTAGAGCCGAATCCCATGACAGCTACCCGTCCGGTTACACCCCTGCTCGACACGGTCGACACCCCGCAAGACCTGCGCCAGCTCAAGCCCGAGCAGTTGCGCCAGCTTTCGGACGAACTTCGCACCGAGATGATCGATGCCGTCGGCTCCACCGGCGGGCACCTCGGTTCGGGCCTCGGCGTGGTCGAACTGACCGTGGCCATCCACTACGTCTTCAACACGCCGGAAGACCGGCTGATCTGGGACGTGGGCCACCAGGCTTATCCGCACAAGATCATCACCGGGCGGCGCGACCGCATTCGCACGCTGCGCCAGGGTGGCGGCCTGTCGGGCTTCACCAAGCGCAGCGAAAGCGAGTACGACCCCTTCGGCGCGGCCCACAGCTCCACCTCGATTTCGGCCGGGCTCGGCTTTGCCATGGCCAACAAGCTGAACGACAAGCCGGGCAAGGCGATTGCCGTGATCGGCGATGGCGCGATGAGCGCCGGCATGGCCTACGAGGCGATGAACAATGCCGAACAGGCGGGCAATCGCCTGGTGGTGATCCTGAACGACAACGACATGTCGATCGCCCCGCCGGTTGGCGGCCTGTCGGCCTACCTGGCGCGCATGGTCTCCTCCAGCGAGTACCTCGGCCTGCGTTCGCTCGCCTCCAAGGTGGCGGGCAAGATCGGCCGCCGGGTGTACAATTCGCTGCACAAGGCAGAGGAATATACCCGCGGCATGGCCATGGGCGGCACCCTGTTCGAGGAACTGGGCTTCTATTACGTCGGCCCCATCGACGGGCATAACCTCGACCACCTGATCCCGGTGCTGGAAAACGTGCGCGACAGCGAGCAGGGCCCGATCCTGGTCCACGTCGTCACCACCAAGGGCAAGGGTTACGACCCGGCGGAAAACAGCGCCGACAAGTACCACGGCGTGCCCAAGTTCGATGTCGTCACCGGCGAGAAGGCAAAGGGCCCCGCAGGGCCACCCGCCTACCAGAACGTGTTTGGCGAAACGCTGGCCAAGCTTGCCGAGACGGATGACCGCATTTGCGCCATCACCGCCGCCATGCCCAGCGGAACGGGTGTCGACAAGTTCGCCAAGGCGCACCCGGAACGCGCCTTCGACGTGGGTATTGCCGAACAGCACGGCGTGACTTTCGCTGCCGGGCTTGCCGCGCAGGGCATGCGTCCGTTCGCGGCGATCTATTCCACCTTCCTGCAGCGCGCCTATGACCAGGTGGTGCACGACGTGGCAATCCAGAACCTGCCGGTGCGCTTTGCCATCGACCGTGCCGGCCTGGTGGGCGCCGACGGTGCCACGCATGCCGGATCGTTCGACATCACCTATCTTGCCAGCCTGCCCAATTTCGTGGTGATGGCAGCGGCTGACGAGGCCGAACTGGTGCACATGACCTATACTGCGGCAGAGCATGACGAAGGCCCCATCGCCTTCCGCTATCCGCGCGGCAGCGGCGTGGGTGTGGACCTGCCCGAAGTCCCGCAAAAGCTGGAAATCGGCAAGGGCCGGATCGTGCGTGGCGACGTGGAGAAGGGCGGCAAGGTTGCCATCCTCTCTCTCGGCGCACGACTGGAAGAGGCGAAAAAGGCAGCGGACCAGCTGGAAGCCAAGGGCCTGGCCACCACCATTGCCGACATGCGCTTTGCCAAGCCGCTGGACGAAGAGCTGATCCGCAAGCTTGCCGCCACGCACGACGTGCTGGTGACGGTGGAGGAAGCCGCGATCGGCGGGCTGGGCGCCCACGTGCTGACCATGGCCAGCGACGAAGGGCTGACCGATGGCGGCCTGAAGATCCGCACCATGCGCCTGCCCGACGAGTTCATCGACCACGACGCGCCCGAACGGCAGTACGACCTGGCGAAGCTCAACGCGCCGCATATCGTGGAAACTGTGCTGAGCGCGCTGCGGCACAATTCGGCAGGTGTCGAAGAAGCCCGCGCCTGATAGCTGGGAGCCGTCGGCCACAGGCAGCGACGGCACCAACCATCACTATGTCGTGTCGCCGGACGGGCATGTCCGCATCGACTACGAGGCGTGGGAGCTGCGCAAGAGCGAGTTCCTTGAGGCGCCGGGCGTGACCGATCTGCGCAGCGGCAAGCTGCTTTTTGGCCTGCCACCCTATTTCGACGCTTCGGAGAACTGGACCGGCCCGCACGCCTTTACGCTGTCTGTGCGGGAAGGAGTGCACTTCGAGCGGATCGGCGTTGCGGTGGACGTGGATGCCGGCACGATCACCATCGAGCGCACAGGGGAGGTGCATCCCTTTGCCCGCGCCCAAAAGGCCATTCGTCGCGCGCTGGAAGACTACCGCGCCAGCCTGCCGCCACCGCCGCCGCCGCCACCTCCTCCGCCCAAGACGCTGCTGGAGCGGTTGCCCCGGCCAGCGTCGGGCTGGAAGAACTGGTTCCTCATGCTGCTGATCGCGGTGACCTTCTACGCGGTCTTCCTGGGCTTCTTGTTCTGGAACCAGCACAATTAGGCTGCCGCTGGCAGCAACAGGCACTGCATTTGCCATCCTCTGCAATTGGACTAGCATGACAGTCTCGGTTTGCGGCAAAAGCATGCCATGACAGGGTTTGGGCAAGGAAGGGGCTGCGAGTGTTCGTCTACTTCGGCATCACCCTCACCGTGATCTACGGCGGCCTTGTCGCCATCGTCTATTTCAACCAGCGCCAGCTGGTCTATCCCGCGCCGCCGGTGCAGGGCGATACGCCTTCGGGGTTCGAGCGCGTGACGATCCGCACACCTGACCGGCTGGACCTGCTGGCCGGATACCGCCCGGCGCACGAAGGCATGCCGACGCTGCTGTTCTTCCACGGCAACGGCGCCACCTGGCAAAGCTCCGTACTGGTGACAGACAGTCTGGTGGCGCAAGGCTATGGCCTGCTGGCGGTGGAATATCGCGGCTATGGCGGCAATCCCGGCACGCCTTCGGAAGAAGGCCTGTACCAGGACGCGCGCGGGGCATGGGCGTTCCTGCGCGCGGAGGGAGTGGACGATGCGGATATCGTGCTGCTGGGCAATTCGCTGGGGGCGGCGGTCGCGCTCAACCTCGCCACCGAAGTGCACGGCCGGGCGCTGGTACTCGTCTCCCCGTTCAACAACCTTGGCGATACGGCGGCCCGGCGGATGCGCTGGCTGCCCATGCGCATGCTGCTGCACGACAGCTATGCCAACGACGAGAAGATCGTGGAGATCGGAGAGCCGATCCTGATCCTGCACGGCGAAGAGGATTCGCTGATCGCGCTGGAGCAGGCCCAGGCGCTGGCATCCGTGCGCGACGATACGGTGATCGAGACTTTCCCCGGCTGGGGGCACGACCTGATCGTGAACGAGGCGGTGCAGGGCCGGATTGCGAAGTTCGTCGAAGGCGTGCCGTCAGCCTAGCCGATCCACCGCCACGCACCGGCGGGAATGCCCGCCAGCCGCATGTGCATCCAGGTGAACACCAGCCACGTCACCAGCGCGGCGACCCACAGCACCCATCCGGCAGACAACAACTTGCCCCAGCGCGGCCAGTAGCTGGTCTTGCCTTCCCAACTGGCCCATGCCTCGCCCATCAGCGCCTCCTTCTTGCGGTCCTGCAAGTGCGCGCCCACCAGCGCCAGGATAAGGATGGCGAGAGCGAGAATGTTGGTGCGCCACGACCACCACAGCACGATATGGGCCAGCGCCCAGAGCGCGAAGCCCCACATCATCGGGTGGCGGGTGACCATGAAGGCGCCGCTCGGCTCGCGCGTGGCAGCCACTTTCTCCGCGCCCGGCGCGGGCAGGGCGGGGTTGGCGCGGAAGGAACCCAGCAGCAGCACCATGGCGATCACCGTCAGCCCGCTGGCGACGATCCAGCCGATCGTGCCGCTGCCGCCCAGCAGCACGGGCGTGGCGGCCTTGAAGCCTTCGCCCATCCAGTACAGGCACGCCAGCGCCACCACCGAATAGAGCGCCATGAAGCCCTTTTCGCCCAGCACGCCCACCAGCGGTGCGCGCAGCGGATGCGACAAGGCGAAATGGGTGCCGACAAAGGCAATGCAGGCGGCAATCAGCGTGACAAGCGACTGGTCCATCGGGGCACTCTCCCTATGCTGGCCACAGGCTACCACGGCCATGTGACAAACAAAAAGGGCGGAGCGCTATGGCCCCGCCCTTTCCCCCCTATGCGGATGGCATCACCATTCGTAGGCGCGCGGGCGCTCGCTTTCGTCCAGCGAACGATAGCGGTCGCGCAGCCGCGTCTGGTGGTTGGTGAGCGGTTGCTCCACGCCATCCACGAAAACCAGGATCGGGGCGGAACTGGTTTCCAGCGGGTCGCCATCCCACACCACCAGGTCGCCGTGCGCACCTTGTGCCAGCACGCCAACCCGGCCGCCCAGACCGGCAACCTCCGCGGGGACGGAGCTGATGGCGGCAAAGGCTTCGCCCCAGGTCAGGCCCGTGGCACCCGGAACGCGGTTCAGCGCGACCATGTTGCCCGCCTGCTGCGGCAGGTTGCGCGGGTGGTCTCCGCTGCTGTCGTAACCGCCGATGGCCACGCGCACGCCGGCATCGACCATGCGACCGACGTTGCTTTGCGTTGCCGCCAGCTGCTCGAACGAGACGGGCAGGTCGCGCAAGGCCACGGCGATCACCGGCACGTCGGCGGCGGCGATCTGCTCTGCCACCACCCAGCCTTCGGTGGCGCCGACCAGCACCATGTCGAGCGCGGGGAATTCCTCGCGCAGGGCCAGCATGGCCAGGATGTCGCTGGCGCGTTCCACCCTGACGTAGAGCTTCTGCTCGCCGCGCACGACGGGCACCAGTGCGGCGGCATCGAAGCGGGTCAGCAGCACGTCGCCCGAGCGGTCGGTATTGCCCGGCATGCGCGAATCCTGCCCGACCACGGTGTTGCCGCCGCCGGCACTGCCGCCGCTGCGCAACTGCGCCGCATCGCCGAACGAGCCGGCTTCGTGCAGTGCGTTTCGCAGCAGGGCGTGGGCCGAGGTGCGACTGCCACCGGCAAGGCGTGCGCCGCGCTCGCCCATTTCCACGACCTGGAAGGCGCGCGGGTGACGCACGGCATCGAAATCCGCGCCAAGGTCGACGATGGCACCCTGGCCGCCGAAGATCGAGGCGCCTGCCTCGGGTGTCACGCTGGCGCGGGTGACACCGCCGGCGCGGCTATAGCCGAAATCCTGGGCCATCGGGTTGATCGCGGGCGCTACGTCCAGCGCTGCGCCGAAGGGCGAATCGTCCGCCTCGATATCGTTGCTTTGCGAAACAGCGCTGACATCGACGAGGCCAAGGCTGGTGAGCGAGGCGAACAGCCCCGGCGTCACCCACATGCCGCTGCCATCGAGAACGGGCACGCCCGCAGGCACGGCGACACCGGCTCCGGCGGCAACCACGCGGCCGTCCTGAACGACGACGGTGGCGTTCTCCACCGGCTCGCTGCCGTCGCCCATGGCAACGGTGGCACCGGTGATGGCGACGTTCTGCGCCATGGCCGGGGCACAGGTCAGTGCGCCAGAGACGGCAAGGGCCGAAGCGGCGAGAGCGAGAAGGCGGTTCATTTCACGTCTCCTTCACCGGGCTGGCCGAGTTCGAAATCGCTGACCGGGCGCATCTGCGGATCGTTCATGTCGTACATTACCGCGCCGTCGATCCAGACCATTTCGGGCCGCGAATAGATGGACAAGGGGTCGCCGTTCCACAGCACCACGTCGGCCATCTTGCCCGCTTCCAGGCTGCCGGTCATCTCGTCGATACCCATGGCCCGCGCCGCATTGAGGGTGATCCAGCTGATCACGTCTGCATCGGGGATGTCGATACCCATGCGGTGCCCGTCGGCCTGGGCCTTGGCGGCTTCCTGGTTCAGGCGCTGTATGCCGTTCTCGTCGTCGGAATGGATCACCACGCAGGCGCCCTGCTGGTGAATCATCGCGGCGTTTTCGGGAATGGCGTCGTAGGCTTCCATCTTGAAGCCGTACCAGTCCGCCCAAACCGCGCTGCACACGTCGTGTTCGCGCAGCAGGTCGGCGATCTTGTAGCTTTCCACCGCGTGGTGGAAGGCAGAGACGCGGTAGCCGAACTCGTCTGCCATATCGAGCACCAGCGCCATCTCGTCGGCGCGGTAACAATGGTTCTGCACCAGGATCTCGCCCGAAAGCACGCCCGCCAGCGTTTCCATCGCGAGGTCGCGGCCGGGCTCTTCCTCGGCCATGTATTCCTGCGCCTCGATCCAGGTTTCGCGGTTGACGGCGAAGTTGCCCATGCGGGTGCTTGGCATGCGTCCCCTGCCGCCATAGACGCGCTTGGGGTTCTCGCCACAGGCCATTTTCAGGCTGTAGGGCGCGCCGGGAAATTTCATCCCCTGCACCGTGCGGCTGGGCACGTTCCGCAGGGTGACAGAGCGCCCGCCCATCAGGTTGGCGGAACCCGGCAGGATCTGCAGCGTGGTGATGCCGCCGTTGGCCAGCGCGCGCGAAAAGCCGGGGTCCTGCGGCCAGACCGAGTGTTCTGCCCAGACTTCGGGCGTGGTGGGATCGGTGGCCTCGTTGCCGTCGCTGTGCGCGTCGACGCTGGGCGTGGGGTAGTCGCCCAGGTGCGAGTGGATATCGATGATGCCTGGCGTGACATAGCGCCCGGTGCCGTCCACGCGGGTGTAGCCTGCGGGGATCGCCAGGTCCGCCCCCCCGATGCCGACGATTTCCCCATCGGTGAAGAGCACCACGCCATCCTCGATCATGCCGCCGGCGCCATCGTAGATGGTGGCGCCGACGATGGCCGTGGGCACGCCGGGGAAGGGCTCGTAAGTCGAGGCGTAGGGTTCTTCCGCTGCGGCGACAGGCGTGGGCGTGCTGGCCAGTGCGCTGCTGCCAGAGCCCGCGGTACAGCCCGCCAGCGCAAGCAGCGCAGCGGAGGCGAGGAGAGCGGCAGGGCCGCCCTTGTTCGAGTGACGACCCATCGTGGTTTATCCCTTCGGGTTGGTGGTGGGGTGGATGCCGGCTTCCTGCGCTTCCATCCCGGCTTCTGCCTGGCCTTCCAGGTCGTCACCGACATTGTCGTCGCGCAGGGTATCGAGGTGCATCAGCTTCTTGATCAGCGGGCTGATCACGATCACCGCCACGCCGACGCCAACCGAGATCCAGCCGATCTGGCTGTAGACGGCAAGCACGGTTTCCTTGCCCGCGCCTTCGCCCGATGCCGCTTCCGAACCCGTTGCCGCAGAGATCAGGCCCGCCACGAAGTTGCCGGTGGCAGAAGCGAAGAACCAGGTGCCCATGATGAGACTGGCCATGTGCGCGGGCGCCAGCCGGTTCATGGCCGAGAGGCCGACGGGCGACAGGCACAGCTCGCCGGTGGTGTGCAGCAGGTAGATCAGGAAGACGAAGATGACCGGGGTCATGTTTTCCATGCCCACGGCGCTGGCACCCAGCACCAGCACCAGGAAGCCGCCGCCCAGCTGGATCAGCGCCAGGCCGAACTTGGCCGGGGTGGAGGGCTCCAGCCCCTTGCGGCCCAGCCACGTCCACAGCGCGGCGAACAGCGGGGCCAGCAGGATGATGTAGATCGGGTTGATCGACTGGAAGATCGAAGCCGAGACGCCAGCACGATCGACATAGCGATCGGTATAGAGGTTGAGGCTGGATCCGGCCTGTTCGAACAGCGCCCAGAACAGGATCGAGCCGATGATGAGGAACATCGCGGCAAAGATCCGGTCGCGATCGTGCCCGCCCAGCTTGATCGCCTGCCAGATGACATAGGCGACCAGGATGGCGCCAAACACACCCAGGATCGTGCCGACCACGGCCTGGTTCTGCACCAGCCACCAGGTCACGGCGACGGCGAGGAAGCCGACGATGTAGAGCACCCATTCGAACTTCAGGCCCATGTAGGGCGCCTCCAGCTTTTCGGGCACGGTGCTTTCACCCTTGCCCAGCAGCAGCGGCTTGAACACGACGAAGACGACCAGGCCCAGCAGCATGCCGAGGCCGGCCGCGCCGAAGCCATAGGCCCAGCCGTAGGTCTGGCCCAGGTAACCGGCGATGATCGTGCCGACCGCGGCACCCACGTTAATGCCCATGTAGAAGATGGTGTATGCACCGTCGCGGCGCACGTCGGTGCGCGGGTAGAGCTGGCCGACGATCACCGAGATATTGGCCTTGAGGAAGCCCGAACCGACGATGATGAAGGCCAATGCCGCCCAGAACACGTCGATCATCGGGTTGTTGGTATGGCCCACGGCGGTTTCGCCTTCGAAGGCCATCAGGAAGTGGCCGATGGTCAGCAGCACGGCGCCGAACAGCACGGCCTTGCGCTGGCCCAGGTAACGGTCCGCCAGGTAGCCGCCCAGCACCGGGGCGATATATACCAGCGCGGTATAGGCGCCGTAGATGACCGATGCCTTCTCGTCGTTGAAGAGCCAGTGCTGCGTCAGGTAGAAGATCAGCAGCGCGCGCATGCCGTAGTAGGAAAAGCGCTCCCACATTTCGGCGAAGAACAGCACGAACAGGCCCTTGGGGTGACCCGCGAATTCCGGCTTGGACGATGTCACGATCGCGCCGCCGGCAATCAGCAGCAGGACAAGGAATGTCGCGGCTATGGCGACGATGATTTCTTCAAGTGTCACTTGGACAGGCTCCCCGGGCTTCGCGCTCCCTCGCGCGTCGACTGTGCGAAAACGCGCACCGTAGCGATTGTTTCGCCCGTGTGAAGCCAAGTTACGCATGAAACGGCATTTTCGGACGGCTTGTCCTTGACCTGACCCGCTGTATTATGGCACTCACTCACCCATGGCCGATACCCGCCCCGTCTACCTGCGCCTGCGCGAACTGATTGCTGCCGCGATCATCGATGGCCGCTATCCCGAAGGCGAGATGCTGCCGTCGGTCCGCGCCTTTGCGGCGGAGCAGGGGGCCAATCCGTTGACGGTGGCCAAGGCCTACCAGCAGTTCCAGGCAGACGGGCTGATCCGCGTGCAGCGCGGGGTGGGCATGTTCGTGCGCGAAGGGGCGGCAGAGCAGCTGCGCCAGGCAGAGCGCGATGCCTTCCTGCAGGAAGAGTGGCCCGCCATTCGCGAACGCATGGACCGACTGGGGCTCGACCCTGCAGAACTACTCGACCACGCGTGATCGCTGCACGGGGCCGGCTGTGCAGCCGGGCAGGGTAAATTCACGGTTATCGTAATTCGTACATGATGTTGCGCTGGCAGCCGGGTTCTGGCAGTCTGAGAATCCGTTAGTCGCGCACGGGTCGGCGCATTGGATAAACCGCAGCTGCGACCGAACGCAGGCAAGCACCCTTGGGGGGATATAAATGATAAGGTCGGAACTTCTCCAAGCCCTTTCCGCGGACAATCCTGATCTTCGACCCGAAGAAGTCGAACAGGTTGTCGATATTTTCTTTGAAGAGATCGCCCAGCGACTGGCCGAAGGTGGCCGGGTGGAACTGCGCGGTTTCGGCACCTTCTCTACGCGCGAACGCGATGCCCGCGTGGGCCGCAACCCGCGCACCGGCGAAACGGTGGATGTGCCGGCCAAGCGCGTGCCCTATTTCAAGCCGGGCAAGGAAATTCGCGAACGGCTGAATTCCTGATACGCCGAACCGGCGCAAGCAAAAGGGGCGCGGACTTCACGAAGTCCGCGCCCCTTTTTGTTTGGGCTTCCTTATATTCGGTAGGGCCCCCGCCGAAGCGGAGGCCCCATCGAGTTAGAAGCGGCGTTCGACCGACAGCGACCAGGTGCGCGGCATGCCGGGCACGCCGGTGACCATGCCGAGCGACGTGGTGACGTCGCTGACCGACTGGAAGTAGTACTCGTCGAACAGGTTGTCGACGCGCAGCGCCAGGGTCCACTGATCGTCCGGATCGGTGAAGGCGAGGCGCGCACCACCCAGGAAGTACCCGTCGATTTCCGACCACACCGTGTTGAACACGTCGGTGTAGATGGTCGACTGGTAGGTGCCGTCGAAGCGAGCCGACAGCAGCGCGCCGCTGCCCAGCTCGTGGTCGTACTGCGCACCGATGCTCCAGGTCCATTCCGGCGTGTACGGGGTGATTTCGTCACCCGTCAGGCCAGCCGGAGCAACCGATGCTGCATCGTACTGGAAGTCGATGTAGCTCAGCGCGCCGTCGATCGAGAAGCCGTCTGCCGGATAGGCGGTGACTTCCAGTTCGAAGCCCTTCACTTCGGCCTCACCCACGTTGCGCGGCTGCAGGCAGGGCACGCTGGGGCAAGCCGGAAGCGTCAGGATGATGTTCTTGTAATCGTTGTAGAACGCCGCACCGTTCAGGCGCAGGGCACGATCAAGCGCATCGATCTTGAAGCCGACTTCGTAGGTGGTGATCTCTTCCGGATCGAACGAGCGCAGCTGGTTACACGGATCGGGAGCCGTGTAGCCCGGTGCGTTACAATCGCCGGCAGAGGGGCCGAAGAACGGACGCGGGTTCACGCCGCCGCCCTTGAAGCCCGTGGAGACCGAGGCGTAGAACAAGATATCGTCGGTCGCCTGCACGTTACCCACGATACGCCAGTCCCAACGGTCGCCTTCGAAGCCGTCCGAGATGTTGAACAGGCCGGTGAGCAGGCAGTTCGGCGTATTGCCGATGCCGGTCGGGCCAGCCGTCGGTGCACCCAGGAAGAATTCGCAAGCCGGGACACCCGGAACGAACAGGTTGTCGGCTTCGCGGAAAGGCACCGTGCCGTCCGGGTTCGAACGGAAGTAGGTGTAGATCTTTTCGTCCTTGGTGTAGCGGATACCACCGGTGATGCTGAACACCTCCGAGGGACGGATGGTCAGCGTACCGAACACCGCTTCGGTGGTGCTGGGCGTGGTGTCCGGACCGTGGATGAAGTCGATACCGGCATAGTTCAGGTCGACGCGGGCGGTGTATTCGCCGTCCTGGTCGAGGTAGAAGCCACCGACGGTACCCTGGATCAGCTCGTCGGCGAATTCGAAGTTCAGGCGTACTTCGGCGCTCCACGCTTCGTGGTTCAGCTGGTTGTCGAGCTGGGCAACCGGGATCGGCGTGCCGTCCTGGTCCTGGCCCCAGCGCGATTCGTAGGTACGGTAGGAACCGATGGCCACGAACTGCAGGTTGTCCGACAGGTCGTAGGTCACGTTACCCATGACGCCCCAGCCTTCGAACTCGGTGATCGGCAGGGCTGCATAGGGCTTGTACGGAGCCTGCTGCGTCGGAACCATGCCGTCGAGGAAGTTCGAATAGCTGACGTAGCGCGGATCGTAGCCCATCGAGCTCAGGTTCGCGGTGTCGCAGCTGTACGGGCCGGCCGGCACGAAGGCGCAGGTCAGCGGAACCGGGTTGCCGTCCACGCCGGGCAGCCAGGCGCCGCCATCGGCGTTGGTGGCCGGATAGGTCGAGAACGGATCGAAGGTCGGGTTGCCGGTGCCGATCGGCAGGCCGGCAGCCAGCGGAACGACCGGAATCGCGTCCGAATCTTCGCGGTTGAAGTCCGCCGAAACGAACACGTTCAGGCGATCGCTGGGCTCCCACTCGAGAGCGACACGACCGGCGACCACGTTCTGGCCACCCATCGTTTCATAGTCGAAGTTGCCACGACCGCGGGCGTTGTTGGCCGGCACGTTCGAACCCGGGTGAGTAAGGGCATAGTCGACGATATCGACATAGCCATCGCGCGAACGGCCCATGCCCGAAACGCGCATGGCGAGGTTCGGGGTCAGGCCGATGTCGGCCATGCCGCGGATCGAGATGTTGTTGTACGAGCCGTATTCGACGCGCAGCGAACCCGAGCCATCGCCGCGCGGACGCGCGGAGAACAGCTTGATGGCGCCGCCCAGCGAGTTCTTGCCGGCCAGCGTACCCTGCGGGCCGCGCAGGATTTCCACGCGGTCGAGGTCGACCAGTTCCAGCAGCGAGCTCGACAGGGTGGGGATGTAGACGTCGTCCACGTAGACACCCACGGCCGGGTCAAGCGCGTAGTTGAAGTCGACCTGGCCGACACCGCGAATAAAGGCGATCAGGCCCGAACCACCGTTCTGTGGCTGCGGGCGCAGCGTCACGTTCGGGGCCTGCGCTGCAACTTGCGAAATGTCGGTCTGGCCGCGAGCGGCCAGCATTTCGGCGTTCACCGCGGTAATGGCGATCGGCGTTTCCTGCAGATCGGCTTCGCGGAATTCCGCGGTCACCACGATCACGTTGGTGCGATTGTCGTTCTGCTGTGCTTGTTCCTGCGCGCTCGCCTCATCCTGGGCAAAGGCCGGCGCGCTTATGCACGCAGCAATTGCCAGCGACGACGCGACGCCGAGCTTCTTAAACTTCATCAGGCATCCTCCCTAAGGCAAGCCGCCCATGCGAACGGCCTGCAAATGCTATGTGTTCGCCCGCCCGTTTCGCGAGCGATACGATTCAGGGGTGAGGGGGTGCAGCAACACGCCGCGCGCACGGGCGACGGTTGCCGGTAGTCCTCTCCACCGGCCCTTGTACAATCACGACTGTTACGATCAAGTCTGCTTGCGCACGAATCCAAGAAGCCGGGCGCGATTGTCGCAATCAAGCAACACGTCAAAGGTCTCTCTTGAAACGAACGCGCACGAACGGTGCCGCCAGAGCCGTGCTGGTGGCTTGCGGCGCAGGCCCTGTTGGCGATAGGCTGGTGCAAACACCAAGGTTGAGGAGCCTGGAGGAACAAGGTGCAGGACATCGATACGATTACCTGCGATGTGGAGGCGGAAATCCGCTACATCGTGCGTGGGGAGAAGGCGACCTTCTACGCCGGAGACCGCGACCGCAGTTACTGGCCGGGCGAAGACCACCTGGTGACCATTCACGACATCCGGGCCGAGAAGGACCGCCTGTCCTTCGACCGCAACGGCTTCGTCGTGCTCGACGAGGCCTCGCCGATCTCGGACTATGACGATCCGGAGCAGCTGGAACGCTACATCCGCTATTGCGAGGATACCGTGCAGCGGCTGACGGGCGCCGCCAAGGTTGTCAGCTTCGGCGCCATTCGCCGCACCAATGCCACCGGCACGCACGGGCACAACCAGCCCGCCAATGGCGCGCATGTCGATTACGGGGCGAAGACCGTGGGCGATTATACGCGCCTGATCCTGCCTGCCGAAGAAGCGGAAGAGCGGCTGGCGAAGCGGCACATGCTGTTCAACCTGTGGCGCCCCATCACCATGGTGGAGAGCGCGCCCTTCGCGTTGTGCGACGCCAGCACGGTCAGCCGCGACGACCTGTTTCCCAGTGAAATCGTCGGCGGGCTTGGCGGCGTCGACTTCTCGCTGTGGGGCTGGAACCTGGCCTACAGGCCGGAGCATCGCTGGTGCTGGCTGCCACACCAGACCCCCGAAGAGATGATGGTGTTCAAGCTGTTCGATACCGACGACGATGCGGTGCAGTTCACCGCGCACACCAGCTTCAACCCGCCCGACGTGCCGCCCGACGCTGCGCCGCGCCAGTCCATGGAACTGCGCACCATCGCGTTCTTCGATTGAACTTGAAGGCAAGGCATCGCCTCGCCTACGCTAACGATCGTTAGAGTCGGCCCGGACACCAATAGGGCTGCTCAACTGGGGAGAGCTGATTTTGGCGCACATCGATATCGCGCAGATTGTAGAAGCACGCGGGGCAAGTTTCCCGCTGCACGGCCAGGTGGCCGAAGGGTTCGAAAGCGTGGCGGAGGCCTTTGCCACGAACTTTCGCGAGGAAGAGGAACTGGGTGCCGGTTGTTCCGTGGTGATCGACGGGCAGACCGTGGTCGACCTGTGGGGCGGCTGGGCGAGAGCTGACCGGTCAGCCGAGTGGGACAAGCATTCCACCGTCTGCATGATGAGCGTCGCCAAGGGCGTGACCGGGATCGCCTTCAACATGCTGGCGGACCGGGACCTTGTCGATTTCGACGAGAAGGTGGCGACCTACTGGCCGGAATTCGGCCAGGCGGGGAAAGAGGACATCACCGTACGCATGATCCTTGATCACACGGCGGCGATCCCGGTGCTGACCAACGACGTGATGTATCCCGGCGGCCTGCTGGATTACGAAAACTACATCCGCGCGCTGGAAGTGCAGGAGCCCTTGTGGGAGCCGGGAACGGTCGCCGCCTACCACGTGCACAACCAGGGCTTCCTGCTGGGCGAGATCATGCGCCGCGTGACCGGCATGACCGTGGGGCCGTTCCTGCGCCGGAACGTGACCGGGCCGCTGCACGCGGAATACAACATCGGCGGCATGGATGCCGAAGAGCAGAGCCACGTCGCCGAAGTGCTGCCCAACACCAAGGCACGGCTGTTCGCGGCCAAGGACCAGCAGGTGCCGGAAAAGCCGACTACGCCAGAAGGCTGGCAGGATGGCGCGGTGCTGCGCAGCTTCGCCTTCCTGCAGAACGCGAAGGAGCCGTGGTACGACACCATGAACAGCCCGCGCTGGCGCGAGGTGGAGATTGCCAGTGGTTCCGGCCACGGCAACGCCCGCGGCGTGGCGCGCATCTATGGCGCGGCCACCGGCGTGGTGGACGGGGTGGACCTGCTTTCCGACGCGCAGCTGGAAGCCATGATCGAAGAGCAGCACAACCAGATCGAGCTGTTGCAGGACAGGCCCTATCACCAGGCCAACGGCGTGCTGCTGAACACGCCCGAGGCAGTCTACATGGGCCCCAACATGCGTAGCTTCGGCCACCACGGCCTTGGCGGCTCCATCGGTTTCGGCGATCCCGATGCCAAGCTCGGCTTCTCCTATTGCTGCAACCAGATGCATGCCGTGGGCGACAACGGCCCGCGCGCGCGGCGCCTGATCGACGCGGTCTACGCCGCCCTCTGAAAGGAATAACGATGGACAAGGAACTCTTCGACAAGGGCATGAAAATCCGCCGCGAGGTGCTGGGCGATGCCTATGTCGACAAGGCTACGGCCAATCCCAACCCGTTCAACGATCCGCTGCAGGAACTGGTCGCCACCTATTGCTGGGGCTGGACCTGGGGGCGCGAGGAAGAACTGTCTCGCCGTGACCGCAGCCTGATCAACCTGGCCATGATCGCCGTGCTGGGGCGCAAGCACGAGCTGAAGGTGCACACGCGCGGCGCGCTGAACAACGGCCTGAGCCGCGAGGAAATCCGCGAAGTGCTGCTGCAGGTCGGCATCTATGGCGGCATCCCGGCAGCGGTCGACAGCTTCCGCATCGTCAACGAGGCCCTGGCCGAGATCGACGCCGAGAACGATAATGCCGAGAACTCCGATGGATGATGGCCAGCGCCTTGCGATAGAGCTCGCCTGCGGCAAGCTGCCGCTGCTGTTCGCGAAATATGCGGACAATGGCGATGCCGATGCCATGGGCCAGCTGTTCACCACCGATTGCGAATTCTCGCGCCCGTTCCAGCCGGACTATCCGTTCTACGGTCGCGCGGCGGTGGAAGGGGTGTTTCGCAACCGCCCGCCGATCCTTGTGCGGCACATCGTCACCAACGTGCTGGTGGAAGCGATCACCGAGACCCGCGCGCGCGGCACCAATTACCTGACCATGCTCTCCAGCCACGCCAGTACCGAGCCGCCGCAGGAAGCGGGCGCGCTCTATGTCGGCGGGTTCGAGGACGAATACGTGCTCGACCAGTCGGAGCCGGGCGGCGTGTGGCGTTTTGCCAAGCGCGCCGGGATGGTGGCGCTGCACATGGGCGGGGCCATGCCGAACATTCCGCCACCCAGCGACGAAGCGCGCGGGCTGGCCTGACAACACACACGGAGAGGATAATGGCAGTCGAAGCAAAGAACGAAAACGAACAGCTGGTGCTCGATTTCTTCGAGGTGCTCTCTTCGGGCGACCTGGAGAAGCTGCGCCAGTTCTATCACGAGCATTCGGTGTGGGAGCCGAAGGTGAAGGACATTGCCGGCGCCGGAAAGCACGTGGGCATGGACATCATCGACAAGTTCCTGGCCCCCGTGCGCGGCATGTTCGAGCCCGGCGACCCCAAGGTGCACGTACAGAACATGTTCTCCGTCGGCCCGTGGGTCTGCGTGGAATCGAATTCCACTGGCAAGACGATGGACGGCAAGGTCTACGACAACGACTATTGCTGGGTGTTCGAGGTGTCGAACGGCAAGATCGATGCCATGCGCGAATACATGGACAGCCACTACACCGCCAAGCTGTTCGGCATGGACGACAAGGCCACCTGATGGCGCGGTTCGACAAACAGCCGATCCTGATCTCGGGCGCGGGGCGCGGCCTTGGCGAAGGCATCGCGCGGCACCTAGCCGCCGAGGGTGCCATCGTGGGTATTGCCGATATCAACGGCCAGTCCGCGCTTGAGGTGGCCGAAGCTATCATTGGCGAGGGCGGCAAGGCTTTCAGCTACGGCGCCGATTGCGGCAGCCGCGCCGAGTTCATGCAGGTGGCGCAGGACTTTGCCGGGGATGCCGGGCCCTTGCGCGCGGTGATCAACAATGCCTCCGTACTGGTCTACGAACCGATCGAGGCGGTGACCGAGGAGACGCTCGACACCATGCTTTCGGCTGGCCTGAAAAGCGTGTTCTGGGGCGTGCAGGCCTTCCTCGAACACCGCGACGAAAGCGCGCCAGGCAACATCCTCAACTACTCGTCACCCGTGGCCTATCGCGGGCGGCCGAACACGGGCGCATACACCACCATCAAGGCAGGGATTGCGGGGCTGACCAAGGTGCTGGCGGGCGAGCTGGGCCCGCGCGGCATTCGCGTCAACGCCATGGCGCCGGGCAGCGTGCCCACGCCGGCGACCGAAGGCTTTGTCACCCCCGAACAGTACGAACAGCGCGCGAAGAACATCCCGCTGCGTCGCAACGGCACGGTGGAGGACGTGGCGCAGGCCGCTGCCTTCCTGCTCAGCGCCGAGGCAAGTTTCATCAACGGAGCGATGCTGGCCGTGGACGGCGGCATCATTGCGGCAGGGTAGAGATATGACGGCAATCTGGCAGGAACGGCTCGACCATCTGAAACAGGTCATCGAGTCCGATATCGAACGCGGCGACTACTACGGCGCGGTGGTGAAGATCGGGCGCGGCGGGGTGATCGTGTTCGACGAGGCCATCGGCCACGCCTATGCCGACAAGCAGCGGCCCTTGAAGAAGGACGACGTGTTCTCGCTGTTCTCGGTCACCAAGGCGTTCACCAACGTGCTGGTGATGAAGGCCATCGAGGAAGGCCGCTTCCAGCTCACCACCAAGGTGAAGGACGTGCTGCCCGAATTCACCGGTCAGCCACGTGAAGAGGCGACCTTTTACCACCTGCTCACTCACCAGGCCGGCATGCCCGGCGTGTGGAGCCCCAAGCCGGGCATGTATCTCGACCGGCTGCAGGAGCTGTTCGAGGAAAGCATCGCCAACGTCCACGGCGCCACCCCGCCGGGCGAACGCTGCGACTATTCGCCGCTGGTCAACCACGTGCTGATGGGCACCGCGCTGGTGCGCACCGATCCCAAGGGCCGCAACTACCAGACGCTGCTGGCCGAAGACCTGTTCGAACCGCTGAAGATGCATTCCACCAGCATGGGCCTGCGCGCCGACCTGGACGAGCGCCACGTGCGCCCGGACATGCGCGGCACGGTGCCGATCAAGCACCTTTCGAGGAATATCGAGGGCGATCACGCGCTGTTCGAGGACCCTGAAGTCGAAGCTCCGCACGTCGGCTGCGCTTCCACCACCGGCGACCTGTGGCGCTTTGCCGAAATGCTGCGGCGAGAGGGCGAGCTGGACGGCGTGCGTATCCTCAGCCCGCGCATGGTGCGCCTCGCGCGCAAGGTGCACACGGGGGACAAGCCCAACGAGCTTTACCGCGGCGTCGCCTTGCGCGCCGGCTGGGAAGTGCCGCCTGCCAACCAGGGCATCGGCTTCCAGGTACGGGGGACAGGCGTGTTCCACCACCTGTTCGGCCAGCTCTCCAGCCCCGAGACTTTCGGCAACTACGGCGCGGGGTCGACGATGTTCATGGTCGATCCCGAAGCGGACCTGTCGTTCAGTTTCCTCAGCGCCGGGGTGATGACCCAGGCCGCCAATATCGAGCGCATGGGCAAGCTGTCCGACATCGCGCTTTCCGCCTGTCTCTAAAGGATACCCAATGGCAGACGCAGACATCATCGTTATCGGATCGGGCCACAACGGGCTGGTCGCCGCCGCTTACCTGGCCGTGGCGAGCAAGCGCGTACTGGTGCTGGAACGCAACCCATGGCACGGCGGCGGCGTGGTCAGCCGCGAGCTGACGCGCCCCGGCTTCATGCACGACCAGCATTCGATGAGCCACATCTTCATCCAGGGCAATCCGCTGCTGGCAAACGACGACCTGGGCCTGAAATCGAAGTACGGCCTGCGCTATGTCTTCCCCGACGTGCCGATGATGAGCGTGTGGGAGGATGGCACCACCCTGCCGCTGCACCGCGATCCGGCGAAGTCGGCGGAAGCCATCGCCAGGTTCTCCGAAAAGGACGCGCAGACATTCCTCAAGATGAGCCAGCAGGCGGCCGAGTGGCTGCCGATGATCCAGGCCGGGCTCTATTCGCCGCCCATGCCGCTGGGCGCGCAGACCGCGATGATGGACCAGAGCCCCGAGGGGCAGGAAATCATGCGCACCATGGGCGTTTCCACCTTCGACCTGATGGAGGAGCTGTTCGAGCACGAGAAGGTGCAGGCGCATTTCGGCCGCGTGGCGGGCGAGAACCTCGTTTCGCCGGACGAGAAAGCGACCGGGATCGGTGCCTATGTCTTCCTCGGCTTCCTCGAGAAATACGGTTTCGGCGTGCCCGTGGGCGGCTCGGGCAGCCTCACCAATGCGCTGATCGCCTGCATCGAGGACCACGGCGGTTCTGTTCGTGCCTCGGCTTCGGTGCGCGAAGTGACCAGTGATGGCGGGCGCGCCACCGGCGTGGTGCTGGACAATGGCGAGCGACTGACGGCGGGCGATTGCATCATCGGTGCGCTGCACCCGCATGTGCTGCCCGACATGGTCGACAGCCTGCCTGCCGAGGTAGGCCGCAAGGCCAGGCGTACGCACATCACCGACGCCGCCTGCTTCACCGTCCACGCTGCGCTGGATGCGCCGTTGCAATTCAAGGCAAAGCGCCATGATGGCGAGCCGCTGTCGGCGGTCATGTACGAGCTGATGCCCGCCAGCTACGAGGACATGCGCCGCGCTTTCGACGAACTGCGCTATGGCAACATGAGCCCCACCCCGCTGGTGGGCGTGGGCCAGCTGCCGCAGCACGATCCCAGCCGCTGCCCCGAAGGCAAGAGCATCTTCCACGCCTGGGACTACGTGCCCTACACCCGCGAGGACGGGCGCAGCTGGGACGAGGCGAAGGGCGAATTCGCCGAAAGCATGATCGCGCGGATGGGCAACTACATCGCAAACGTGCCCGACGTGGTGCTGGACTACCATTGCGACAGCCCGGTGGACATGGAGCGCACCAGCCCCAGCTTCTTCCGCGGTGACCTGCACGGCATTGCCACCACAACCTACCAGTCCGGCAGCCATCGCCCGACGCCCGACCTTGGCCAGTACCGGGTGCCAGGTGTCGACCGGCTTTACCTTGTCGGGCCGTTCCAGCACCCCGGCGGCGGCGTGTTCGGCGCAGGCCGCGCCACGGCGATGGTGGCTGCCGAAGACCTCGGCATCGATTTCGATGAGATCAGGGTGGCGTGATGAAGATCCGCAATGCCGACAAGAGCGAGCTGATGCAGGTCAGCAAGATCGAGCGGAAGGGCAACGACCTGGTCCTGAAAGGCAAGGCATTCGGCACCATGCCGATGACCGCCACGCTCACGCCCGAGGAGGCCAAGGCCTTCGTCAAGCTGCTGACGCCGAAACTGGCACTGTTCCTCCTCACCCTGCCGTTCCGCAAATCGAAGGATTGAGCCCATGACCAAACGCCACGAAGGAAAATCCATGCTCGTCACTGGCGCTGCCGGCGCCATCGGGTTCGCCACATGTGAGATCCTGGCCCGTGAAGGCGCCCGGGTGATGATGGTCGACATCGACGAAGGCGGGCTGGCAGAGCGTGTCGAGGCGATGACAAAGGCCGGCTACGAAGCGATCGGCCATGTCGCCGACGTGTCGGACGAGGCGCAGACCATCGGCTATGCCGAAGCCGCGCTGGAAGCCTTCGGCCAGGTCGACGGGTTCTTCAACAATGCCGGGATCGAGGGCGACCTTGGCCCCACGCACACCTATTCGGTGGACGAATTCGACAAGGTGCTGCGGGTGAACCTGCGCGGCATGTTCCTGGGCCTGCGCTACGTGCTGCCCGACATGGTGAAGCGCGGAGCGGGCGCGGTGGTGAACACCGCCTCGATCGGCTCCGAACGCGGGCTGGCCGGCGCCTGCGCCTACAACGCGGCCAAGCACGGCGCGGTCGGCCTGACGCGCACGGCGGCGAGCGAAGTGGCGCAGATGGGCGTGCGGGTGAACTGCGTGATGCCTGGCGTGATCGAGACTCCGCTGCTGGTCGGCATGCTCGAACAGATGTTCGACAGCGTGGAGGCCGGGATGCAGAAACTGGGCGAAGTCGCGACGCTCAACCGCGTGGGCCAGCCGCGCGAAGTGGGCGACGTGGTCAGCTTCCTGCTGTCGGACGAGGCCAGCTACGTCAACGGCGCCAAGTGGGAAATCGACGGCGGCGCGCTGGCGACGATCAGGAACGATATCTAGGCCGGAACCGGGAGAGCTTGACGCACGTTTCTCTTTCAAACGAAGGAGAAATTTCATGATTGGCAAGATCATCGGCGGGCTTGTTGGCGCGCAGGCTGCAAAGCATTCCACGCGTATCGGCGGAACCGGAGGCGCCATCGTCGGCGCACTTGCGGTTCCTGTGATCTCCCGCATGCGGTTGCGCACAATGCTGCTGCTGGGCGCGAGCGGTTACCTGGCGAAAAAGCTGATCGACAAGAAAGAGCACGAGGGCGCGGAAGTGCCGGTCGCAACCGACACCACGACGCCGTAGCCGACTGACAAGGGGGCAGGCTTGGCCGGGCTTGCCGTCAGCCCTCCCGCTCCGGGTCCAGCCCGGCGGCTTCCTCCACCACCTTGGCGATGGCGGTAAAGTCCGCGTCCGCGCCTTCGCGGTCCAGCGTGCGCTGCAGGTAATCCGCCACGATCTGCCCCAGTGGCAGCGGCACTTCTGCAGCTTGCGCCTCGTCCAGCAGCAGTTTGGTGTCCTTCAGGCTGAGCGCGGCGGCGAAGCCGAAGTCGAAGGTGCGCGGCAGGACCGATTTCGGCCACTTGTCGCGGGTGGCGGAATTGATGCCGGTAGACTGGTTGAGCACCTCGATCATCCTGGCCGGATCCAGCCCCTGCTTGATGCCGAAGGCCATGCCTTCCGCCGTCACTCCGATGGCGACCGCGCCCAGCAGGTTGTTCACCAGCTTCATCGTCTGCCCCGCGCCCGGTTCCTCGCCCATGTGGGTGGGCTTGCCCATGGCCTCCAGCATGGGGCGTACTTCGTCGAACGCCGCTTGTGGTCCGCCGACCATGATCGAGATCGTGCCCGCTTTCGCCCCGGCGATGCCGCCTGAAACGGGCGCGTCGAGGCACATGGTCTTTCCGTCCAGCGCTTCGGCCAGTTCCGCGGCCAGCTGCGGGCCGCTGGTGGAAAGGTCGCAGATAATGCGCGGGGCCCTGGCGGAGGTGACGCCCTCCGTGCCCAGCAGTGCGTCGCGCACGATCTGCGGGGTGGGCAAGCTGGTGAACACGATATCGCACCGTTCCCCCAGCGTCGCCGCGCTGCCGGCCGCTTCGGCGCCCTTGCCCACCAGCGCGGCGACGGCAGCTTCCGATACGTCATGCACCAGCAGCTGGCCGGTGTGCGCCAGCAGGTTTTCCGCCATCGGGCCACCCATGCGGCCAAGGCCAAGGAATCCCACGTTCATGTCAAAGCATCTCCGCAATCGGTGTGTGCGGGGGCAGGTCCACCCGCGCGATATCGTTTTCGGTGGGGAAGCAGGACAGCACCAGCGGGTCATGCCCCGGAATCAGGTGATCGAGCGAACCGCCCGCCAGATCCATGGCGCGGGCCTGCGCGCGGGCATAGTCTTCCTCGTCCACGTAGATCGGGAAAGGCAGCTGGCGGGTGATATTGGCGTAGAGGTGCGCGGCATCGCTGGCGAGCACAACGTCCCCTCGCGCCGTTTCGCACACTACCATCTGCAGCCCCGCCGTGTGGCCATTGGCGAGGCGCAGCGAAATGCCCGGCGCGAACTCCTCGTCACCGTCGTGGAACACCACATGATCGTGGTACAGCCGCCGCACCAGTTCGGCCACCGGCTCTCCATCGAAGGGCGCGCGCACCTGCTGGTCGCACACGTGGCGGCTGGTGGCGAAGGCCAGTTCGGCATCCTGCACGTGGAAGCGGGCATTGGGGAAATCGCCGAGGCCACCGGCATGGTCGTAGTGCAGGTGAGTGAGGATCACGTCGGTCACCAGCAGCGGATCGATCCCCGCATCGCGCAGGCTCTTGCCGATGGGCCGGGTAATCTCGCGCCCGCGTGCAGCCGCTGCCTCTGCGTGGAAGCCGGTATCGACAATGACGGGCGGCTCGCCATGCCTGTGGATCGCCCAGACGAAGTAATCCAGCGGCATCGGCAGGTCGTGATCATCTACCGGCGCGTTGAAGTTGGCCTCTGCCGTGCGCTCGTGCCGGGCGTAACGAATGGCCTGGATAGCCGTGACAGGTGCAGGATTACCGGGACTTGCCATGGTTAACTCAGGCTGGCTTGAGGTCGTGTGGGAAAGCCCGGGATCACCGGTCTGCCACGCCCAGCCCGCGGAACCAGGTCTCGCCATCGCTGCCGGTGACGAAATGGCCTGCCGTGGGCTCGGCAAAATGCATGCCGATCACCAGCGTGCCGCTGTCGCGATACTTGTCGACGAAGGCCTGCCGCGTGGCCGCACCGGTTTCCTTGTCCATGTCGAAGGTCGCGTGGCGCGAAGGCATGGCGCACTGCATCGGATGATGCATCAGGTCGCCGGTCACGACCGCGCGCTCCCCCTTGCTCTCCACAACCACGTGGATGTGGCCGGGCGTGTGGCCGTGGCTGGGCTCGACATGAATGCCCGGCGCAATCTGGTGGTCGGTATCGATGAAGTCGGCCAGGCCCGCTGCCACGATCGGGTCCACCCCTTCGACCAGGTGGCGATCGGAATGATGGCCGTCGTTGCGGATATCGTTCTGCCAGGCTTCGTATTCGGTCTTGCCGAACAGGTAGCGGGCGTTGGGGAAGGTGGGCTTGAACTCGCCGGTTTCCGGGTCCTTGTAGGTGTTCCAGCCGACATGGTCGAAATGCAGGTGGGTGCAGAACACGGTATCCACCTGCTCGCGCGTCACGCCGATTTCGGCAAGGTCTTCCAGGAAGCCTTCCGGCAAGTCGCAGAACACCTCGAAATCGCGCTCGCGCCCGGCGCCGATGCAGGTGTCGACCACGATGGTACGATTCGGCGTCTGCAGCACGATGCCCTGGAAGTTCATCCGCTGCTTGCCTTCGGGCGTGGCATAGTGCGGGTGCAGCCAGTCGAGCGCCTTCACCTCTTCCGCCGTGGCGTCGGGCATGGTCATGCTCATGTCGTCCTGGAAATCCCAGATCTCGACAATGCGGCTGATCTTCACGTCGCCGACCTGCCAGGTCTTGATGTGTTCCTTGGCCATGGGGTTCCTCTCCTTTTGGGCCGCTACTTGTAGCGCGCAACGCTTTCCGGCGGCAGCGAAGCTGGTTCCATCTGCGGCTTGCCCAGGATGAAGTCGGCGCAGCGTTCGCCGATCATCACGCAGGGCGCGTTGGTGTTTCCGCCGATCACCGTCGGCATGACCGAGGCATCCGCCACGCGCAGGCCTTCGATACCTTTCACGCGCAATTGCGGGTCGACCACGGTCTCTGCCTCGGCCGGGTCACCCATCTTGCAGGTGCCGACAGGGTGGTGAACGGTATAGCCGGTCTCGCGGATGTAGGCGTCGAGCCCTTCGTCGCTGTCGACTTCCGGCCCCGGCGCCACCTCCACGCCGTCATACTTCGCGAAAGGTTCGCTGGCGAAGGCGGCACGGGCGATCTTGAGCGCGCGGATCAGCGGCTTGATATCGTCCGGGTGTTCCAGCAGGTGCGGATCGATCAGCGGGTCGGCAGACGGGTCGGGCGAGCCCAGCCGCACCGTGCCCCGGCTCTTGGGATACAGCCCCACCGGGCTGATCGCGTAGCCGTGGCCCAGCGGGAAGGGCACCCTGGGGTTGGTCAGCCGCTTGGCCGGCTGGAACACGAACTGCACGTCCGCCTTGTCCAGCGACGGATCGGTGCGCAGGAAGGCCACGCTTTCGAACACGTTACCCGCAAGCGGACCCTTGCGCGTGAACAGGTATTTCAGCCCGTGATAGATATCGCGCGGCAGCACCTTCCAGCTGATGCCGTAGCTGGTGGTGTCGTCGGTTTCCATGTGGATCGGGCTGGCCACATGGTCCTGGTAATTGCCGCCAACGCCATCCAGCGCGTGGACCACCTCGATGCCGTGCTCTTGCAGGTGCGCGGCGGGGCCGATGCCCGACAGCATCAGGATCTGCGGAGTCTGAACCGTGCCTGCGCTGAGGATAACCTCGCGCCGCGCGCGGATCGTGCGGCCGTCGACCAGCTGCACGCCGGTGGCGCGACCGTCCTCGACAAGGATGCGGGCAACCCGCGCGTCGGTCTGCACGTGAATGTTGCCACGCGCCAGCGCGGGCTTGAGCATCTGCTGCCAGGTGCTCTGCCGCAGGCCGTCGCCGATCAGCCCCTGCCGCCTGCCATAGCCCTCCGGGTCGGGCCCGTTGAAATCGGGGCAGGCCGGAAATTGCAGCGTACCCAGCGCATCCATGAAGGCATAGTTCAGCGCATTGGGGTTCTCGACCAGCTTGACGTTGATCGGCCCCTCGGTGCCGTGAAACACGCTTTCCGGGTAATCCTCGTTACGCTCTGTCCGGGTGAAATAGGGCAGCACTTCGCGGTATGACCAGCCGGTGCAGCCCGCGTCCGACCAGTCGTCGTAATCCGTAGGGTGGCCGCGGAAATAGACCATGCCGTTGATCGCGCCCGATCCGCCCAGCACGCGCCCGCGCGGCACGCCGATCTGGCGCCCCGCCATGCCGGCCTGCGGCACGGTGGCAAAGCCCCAGTTGCTTTCCTTGCGGCCGATGGCGGCGGCAACGAAGCTGGGCACGTGGAAGAACGGATGGCTGTCCTGCCCGCCCGCCTCCAGCACGCAGGTGGTGGCGCTAGTGTCCTCGCCCAGCCTGGCGGCCACGGCGGCTCCGGACGAACCGGCCCCGATCACGATAAAGTCGAATTCGCTTGCGCTCATTGTTCTCCGGCGCCTCTCCCTAACGAACGTTACAGTGCGCGAGGCCGGGGGTGAAACGCAAGAGCCAATTGGCAAGCACGCCTTGCAGCGGCTAGGCAGCAGGCGACGTGCGGGCGTGGCGGAATGGTAGACGCCGGGGACTTAAAATCCCCTGTCCCTTGAGACGTGTGGGTTCGAGTCCCACCGCCCGCACCAGTTTCCGGCATGCTTTGCGCGCAAGTAACCAGCGCGGTAACCAGCAACCGCAGGGAAATCCCTAGGTTTGCCCGACAGGTTGCGAAAGGATGGGTCTTTAGAACATGGGCCTGTCAGCGAAGACCGGCCCCATCCTGCCGGTCCGCAATATGGGGGCCATATGCGCAACGCCTTGCAACACGGCGAAACGCCGCCGGATGCCCGCTTCGCCTCCGCAGGGGACGCGGAGCAGCGCGTGGCGCCGCGCTATACGCTGCTGATCCGTGCGGCCAAGCTGGTGTGCGAGGCTGGTGAGTATCTCTGCGTTATCCGCGATGTATCCGAAAGCGGGATCAGCGTGCGCACCTTCCACCGCTTGCCCGATTGCCCGCACATGCAGGTGGAACTGCAGAACGGCGACCGCCACCGGCTGGAACTTGTCTGGCAGGAGGAAGACCGCGCTGGTTTCCGCTTCCGCGAACTGGCCGATATCGCCCGTATCATCGCCAGCCCCAGCCGCTTTGCCAAGCGCGCCATCCGCCTGAACTTCACCGCCCCGGCACAAGTCACCACGCTGGATGGTCGCAGCGAAGAGGTGGAAATCGTCGACCTTTCGCAGCAGGGCGCCAAGATCACCTGCTCCTGCCGCTTTGCCATCGATGAACGGGTGAAGATTTCCGCTGCAGGCCTGCCCGAAACCAACGCCAAGGTGCGCTGGCGCAAGGTTGGCAGCTGCGGGCTGATCTTCGAGGACACCTACCAGTACGGCGACCTGGCGCGCATTGCGGAGCAGTTGCAGCGCCGGGATTAGGCCTTTTCGCCCTTCGGTTTCCGGGCGCGTTAACCGCCTCATAACCATTTTCCTTCACTCCCGGTCAGGACGAACAACCGGGGGCATTCATGCACGACATTTCCAATGGCAACGCCAAGACCGTTTCGGACGAGATCACGGTCGACGTGGCCATTATCGGCGCCGGGCCGGCAGGCCTGACGGCAGGATACCTGCTGACCAAGCAAGGCAAGTCGGTTGCGATCATCGAAAAGGACGCGACCTATGTCGGCGGCATCAGCCGCACGGTGGAGCACGAAGGCTATCGTTTCGATATCGGCGGCCACCGCTTCTTCTCGAAGAGCCAGCAGGTCGTCGACCTGTGGAACGAGATCCTGCCCGACGATTTCATCCAGCGCCCGCGCATGAGCCGCATCTATTACGAGGGCAAGTTCTACTCCTACCCGCTGCGCGCTTTCGAGGCGCTGCGCAACCTGGGCCTGTGGCGTTCCACCGTGTGCATGGCGAGCTACCTGAAAGCCAAGGCCTTCCCCAACAAGGACATCCGCAGTTTCGAGGACTGGACCAGCAACCAGTTCGGCAAGAAGCTCTATTCGATCTTCTTCAAGACCTACACCGAGAAGGTGTGGGGCATGCCCTGCAACGAGATGAGCGCCGACTGGGCCGCGCAGCGCATCAAGGGTCTGTCGCTGTGGGGCGCGGTGGTCGACGGGCTGAAGCGTTCGCTGGGCCTGAACAAGCTGAACGACGGCAGCGGCAAGCAGGCCAAGACCCTGCTGGAAACCTTCCGCTATCCGCGCCTTGGCCCCGGCATGATGTGGGAAGCCGCGCGCGACAAGATTATCGCTTCGGGCCACGGCCAGGTCATCATGGGCCATGCGCTGGAGCAACTCGCCAGCGATGGCGAGGGCGGCTGGCGCATGACCGCCAGCGCCGAAGACGGCAGCAAAGTCGTTATCCGCGCGAAGGACGCGATCAGTTCTGCCCCGATGCGCCAGCTGGCAGCGCGCATGCACCCGCTGCCCGAAACGACGCTTGAGGCAAGCAACCTGAAATACCGCGACTTCCTGACCGTGGCGCTGATGATCAGGAGCGAGGACCTGTTCCCCGACAACTGGATCTACATCCACGATTCCAAGGTTAAGGTGGGCCGGGTGCAGAACTTCCGTTCGTGGTCGCCCGAAATGGTGCCCGATCAGGAC
Source organism: uncultured Erythrobacter sp. (assembly GCA_913055155.1). Classification (GTDB taxonomy): domain Bacteria; phylum Pseudomonadota; class Alphaproteobacteria; order Sphingomonadales; family Sphingomonadaceae; genus Alteraurantiacibacter. The sequence continues at coordinate 48,953 of CAJXJR010000007.1, forward strand.
GTGGCCTGCGTGGGCCTGGAATACTTCTGCTTCGAAGGCGACGGACTGTGGTCGATGGACGACGATGATCTGGTCGAACTGGCCAAGCAGGAAATGGACATCCTCGGTCTCGTTGCGCCTGACAAGGTGATCGGCGGCGCCGTGGTGCGGCAGGAAAAGGCCTATCCCGTCTATGACGAGGACTATGCCGCCAATGTCGAGGCCATGCGCACCGAGCTGGAAGCGAAGTACCCGACGCTGCACCTTGTGGGGCGCAACGGCATGCACCGCTACAACAACCAGGACCACGCCATGATGACCGCCATGCTGACGGTGGAGAACATCCTTGCCGGGGCCCGCGTCTACGACACCTGGTGCGTCAACGAAGATGCCGAATACCACGAGGCGGGCGACGAAGGGGCCGAGAAGGCCCTGCCCGAAAGCCGGAAGGCCGTGAGCGAAGACCAGGCCGCAGCGCTCAATTCCGTGCGCGACGTGCCGGAACGTGTGTCCGCTGACGACAAGAAGGCTGCCTGACACCATGCCCGCCGTGCTGATGCGCATGATCGATACGCGCCTGCTGCGCTACCTGCTGGCCAGCGTCGGCGCGCTGGCCGTGGACATGGGCAGCTTCCTGATCCTGTTGTCGCTCGGCATGTGGGCAGCGGCGGCCTCTGCCGTGGGATACTGCCTTGGCATCGTGGCGCACTGGCTGATGAGCAGCCGCGCGGTGTTCGTGGGCAACGTGGCCGAACGCGGCGCTGCGCGCACGAAGCAGAAGGCGCTGTTCGTGATTTCCGCGCTGGTCGGCCTTGGCCTGACCACGGCGATTGTCTGGGCCGGCGATGCCAGCGGCTTCGACCCGCGCCTGGCCAAGCTGGTGGCGATTGCCGTCAGCTTCACCGCTACATGGCTCCTACGCAGCCGCGTGGTTTTCCGTTAGAGACCGCCTCCGATGAGTGGTCGGGGGTTCAACTGGCGCGTATTCGTGCGCACCTGGCAGGCGGTGCTGGCCGTGTGGCTGGCCTATGCACTGGTGCGCCTTGCGATCCAGCCGCTGCTCGGCTGGGACCCGGTCGGCCCTGACGACTGGACGCGCCTGCTGGAAGTGCGCGCGTGGCTGAACGGGCAACATTTCTGGGACGTTACCCAATACCGCATGAACCCGCCGGAGGGCTTCTCCATGCACTGGTCGCGGCTGGTGGACCTGCCACTGGCTGCGCTGGCGCTCGTATTCGGCGAGACCGTGGCCATGGCGCTGGTGCCGCTCATCTGGCTGATCCCTGCGCTGTTCGCCTTGCGCGCCATCATGCTGCGGCTGGACTTTCCGCCGCTCGCCTTTGCCTTCGGCCTCGTGATCCTGCCGCTGTTCCCGCTGCTGCCGGGCAACTTCGCGCCCATGCGGATCGACCACCACGCGCCGCAAGCCGTGCTGGCGCTGGTCTGCGCCGCGCTGCTGATCCGTGACAGCCGGTGGAGCGCGGTTGCAGGAGGGCTGTGCGCAGCCGCCTGGGTGGTGATCTCGCTGGAAGGGTTGCCGCTGGTAGCCGTGCTCGCCGGGCTTTACGGGGTGCGCTACTGGTTTGGCGAGCGGACTCTGCTGCCGTGGTTCTTGGCTGCGCTGGCTGTGGGTGCTGCAGTGCTGAATTATGTCACGCGCGGGCCGCTCGACACCGCCTATTGCGATGTGCTGTTGCCCGGCCACGTGCTGACCTTCACCGCTGCCGCCGTGATCGCCGCGATCATTCCCTTCCTGCCGTGGCAAGACCGGGTGCAGGGACGCGTGATCGCGCTGGGGGCGATGGGCCTCGTCTGCCTGCAACTGGCGACCACGCTGCTGGGGCCCTGCGCCACCAATCCGATGGCACAGCTCGATCCCGTGCTGCAGACCTACTGGCACGGTTACATCACCGAAGGCCTGCCGATCTGGAAGCAGCCGGTCTCGGTTGCGCTGATGCTGGCGTGGACCATTGCCATCATCGTGGCTGGCTGGTGGCGCGCGCATTGCTGCGGCCTGTTCCACCAGGGTCGCGCGCTGTCCTGCACCCTGTATTTCCTCTTCGCGCTGGCGGCGGGCCTGTACTCGCTGCTGGTGATGCGCGAGGGCACCGTGGCGCAATTGCTGGCGATCCCCTTCGCCGCCTTGCTGATGGCAGAGTTCCTGCCCAAGGCCCGCGCGCTGGCCTCGCCCGTGCCGCGCGTGCTGGCGACGCTGGCCGCGGTGGGCCTCGCCACGCCGCTGTTCGCCAGCGCCTTTGCCAAGCCGCTGGACAGGCAGTTCCCGATGGCCACCATGACGCCGGACACGCTGGCGCTGATCGAGCGCGGGGAGTGCGACTATGCGCGCCTCGCCACGCTGGACCCCGGCGTGGTGTTCGCGCCGCTTGACGCCGGGCCTGAAATCCTCGGGCGAACCGACCACACGGTTGTTGCTGCCAGCTATCATCGCAATCAGCGGCCCATGGTGGACGTGCTGAACGCGCTGACCGGACCGGCGGAGCAGGCGCATGCCGTGGTCGACAGCTACGGGGTGGACTACGTGGCGATCTGCGGCGCGGCATCCGATGTTGCGCTGTATCGCACGGCTGCGCCCGATAATTTCGCCAATGCGCTGGTTTCGGGCGATGTGCCTGACTGGCTGCAGCGTGAGGAAGCGGCCAGCGAAGGCGCGCTACGTGTCTACCGCGTCATCCGTTAAGCGGGACGGAAATCCAGCACCACGCCGTTGATGCAGTGGCGGTGGCCGGTCGGTTCCGGCCCGTCGTTGAAGCGGTGGCCCAGGTGGCCTCCGCAATCGGCGCAATGTTCCTCGGTGCGCGGATAGCCGAGCAGGTGATCGGTCGAATAGCCCACGGCGCCGCTGTCGATTGCGCGCCAGAAGCTGGGCCAGCCGGTGCCGCTATCGTACTTGTGCGCGCTGGAGAACAGTGCATTGCCGCACCCCACGCAGTGATAGGTGCCGCGGCGATGCTCGTCGTTCATCGGCGAGGTGTAGGCGCGTTCTGTCGCCGCCTCGCGCAGAACGCGGTACTGCATGGAGGTGAGACGGCGGCGCCATTCGGCATCGGTGCGGGTAACGGGGAAGTTGCCCTGCGCCAGGGCGCTTTCGCTGCCGCATGCGGCAAGCACGGGGAAGGATGCCCCGGCACCAAGCCAGGCAAGGGCGGAGCGGCGGGAAATCGGGTTCTTGGTCATGACATGGACTCTATGCAATCGGGGCCGAACTGTTCCTGAACATACCCCCGAGCAGCTTCAGCAGCGAGCGGGACTTTCGGCCCCCGCGCGGGCCGCTGTTCATCACCCGCTTGCGGAACAGGCTGGCGCCTGCTTTCACGAACAGGGCCACGCACAAGGCCTGCCAGGCCAGCGCCACAACGTGCGGCCAGATCGCTTCGTCGACGGCCGCGCGTGCCACCATGGCGAAGGGCGAGGAAAGGGGGAATGCCATGGCCGTGTATTCGAGCCAGCCCCCCCGATCGGTTACAGCCAGGCTGGCGAAAAAGAACACCAGGATCTGGAACATCGTTGCCGGCATCGACAGCGTCTGCACTTCGCGCACCGTGGTCGCCAAGGAACCGACGGCAAGGAAGATCGAGCCCAAGAGCAGGTAGCCCATGCCGAAATAGGCGGCGAACAGCAGGAAGAACATCGGCCAGCCCACGCCCGGGTTGGCATAGTCCGACAGCGACACGCCGCCCGCGGTCAGGATGGCAAAGCCGGTGCTGCCCCACACGGCGATGCCGACCACCGAAATACCCAGCATGGCAAACAACTTGCCCAGGAACACCGCGTCCATCGGGATGGCGGCGGCCAGGATCTCTATGATCTTGTTGCCTTTCTCCTCCACCAGGTTGGAGAGCACCATGCTCGCCAGCAGCATGATCAGCAGGAAAAGCAGCAACTGCCCGCCTTGCGCCGTGTGCAGGCGCCCTGAATTCTGCGAGGCGCCGCTGGTCTCCACCGTGGTGGTGGCCACCGGGGGATAACTTTGCGCGCCGGGGGTGGCGGCTTGTGCTGCCACCAGCGCGACCATGCCCTGCCAGCGCACCAGCCGGCCTGCGGTGGCGGTGAGTTCGGGGGCTTGCGGCGTGCCGGTGACCACGGCGGCGAAGCTGCCTTCGCCGTTTTCCAGGTAGTCGATAGCGTCGAAAGTCTCGTCCGGGGCCAGCCGCTTCACTTCCACCATGCGCGGCACGGCAGGGCCGATCAACTGGCGCACCTCTTCGCGCGCGGCCAGCATGGCATCGACGTCGCTCGCCTCCATGGCGATGCCGACATCGGCGGCAGACGCTTCAGACTGCACCTGCGCGCCAACGCCGCCTGCCAGCGCCATCACGGCGACCGGGAACAGCGGGCCGAGGAGGAAGAAGATGAAGGCGCGGCTGAACAGGATGGCGGTGAAATCGCGCCGTGCGATCACGAAGGCCGCGCGCCAGATGGACAGCCTGCCGCCGTTCTGCACGCTCATGCCTCATCTCCTTCGCTGCCGGTGACGATTTCCTGTGCCGCCGCTTCGCCCGCAATGGCGACAAAGGCATCGTGCAGGCCGGCTCGCTCGATGGAGAGCGACTGGATGCCGGCCTCGCCTTCGATCAGCGCCTTCAGCAGCGGTTCGATGCCGCTGTCGGGCAGCGGGAAATAGAAAAAGTCGCCCACCTGCCGCGTCTCCGCGGGCAAGGCCGCGCGCCAGGGCCCCTCGCGCTTGCGGGTTTCGAGGCGTACCTGCGCCGGAATGCGGTCGCGCGCTTCCTCCACGCTGCCGGCATAGGGCACCTTGCCGCCGGCGATGATGGCAATGCCTTCGCACAGCCGCTCTGCATGGGCGATGACGTGGGTGGAAAAGATCACCGTGGTTCCCTTGTCGGCAAGGCCGCGGATCAGCTGTTCCAGCTTGCCCTGGTTGATCGCGTCGAGGCCGCTGAACGGCTCGTCGAACACCACCAGCTTGGGCTCGTGCACCAGCGTGCCCAGCAGCTGCACGGTCTGCGCCATGCCCTTGGACAGCTGACGGATCTGCTTGTCGATGGCGTGGCCCAGGCCGTGGGCTTCCATCAGTTCCTTGCCGCGCTGGCGGCCAACGTCGAGCGGCAGGCCGCGCAGCGCGCCCATGAAGCCGATCGCCTCGTAAGCCTTCATCGCCGGATAGAGGCCGCGCTCCTCCGGCAGGTAGCCGATCAGCCGCGCGACGTCCTGCGGGTTTTCCGCGCCCAGCACGCGGCGATAGCCTTCGTCCGGGTCGATGATCCCCAGCAGCATGCGTAAAGACGTGGTCTTGCCCGCGCCATTCGGGCCAAGCACGCCGTAGATCGCGCCTTCGGGCACGGAAATGTCCACGCCGTCCACCGCCAGCGTGCCGTCGAACCGCTTGACGAGGCCGCGCGCCTCGATTGCCAGATTGCGGGCGCTTTCCACGCTCGCAGTGAACTCACCAGTCGCCATGTCCATGGTGTATCAGCTAATGCGGAGGAATGAACGGGTTGGGCGCGCATTATGGTTAACGGTGGCGATACCATTTCGCTTGAGGATGGCCTGAAGGCGGAAGCGCGCGAGCTGGGGTTCGTGGCCGTCGGGATCGCGCCTGCCACGGACGACCCGCTGCGCGCGGAGCGCCTGCACCAGTGGCTGGATGCAGGCTTCCACGGCGACATGGGCTGGATGCAGGACCGCGCCGACGTGCGCCAGGGGCCGCAGAGCATGTGGCCGGCCGCGACGAGCGTGATCGCGCTGGGCATGAGCTACGCGCCCGACATCGATCCGCTGGCACCTGTTGAAATGGCGCGCGAGGCGAAGATCTCGGTCTATGCCCAGGGTCGCGACTATCACGACGTGGTGAAGAAGGCGCTCAAGAAGCTGGCGCGCTGGCTGGTGGAGCAGCGCCCCGGCACCGAGCTCAAGGTTTTCGTCGATACCGCACCGGTGATGGAAAAGCCGCTGGGCGAGGCGGCAGGTATCGGCTGGCAGGGCAAGCACACCAACCTCGTCTCCAGGAGCCACGGGAACTGGCTGTTCCTGGGGGCAATCTACACCACGCTTGAGCTTTCCCCCGACGCCCCGCACGCGGACCGCTGCGGTTCGTGCCGGGCGTGCCAGGACGCCTGCCCGACCGACGCGTTTCCTGAACCGTATCGGTTAGATGCGCGAAAGTGCATCTCCTATCTGACGATCGAACACAAGGGGCCGATCCCGCTCGAATTTCGCGAAGCCATCGGCAACCGCATCTACGGCTGCGACGATTGCCTGGCCGTGTGCCCGTGGAACAAGTTCGCCGAGACAGCCGCGCGCCACGCCAGGCTGGCGCCGCGAGAGGACTTGCTGGAGCCCGACCTGGGCGAACTGCTGGCGCTCGACGATGCGGCCTTCCGGGCAAAATTTTCCGGTAGCCCGATCAAGCGGGTGGGGCGCGACCGCTTCGTGCGCAACTGCCTGATCGCGGCGGGCAACAGCGGCAATGCCGCGCTGCTGGGGCAGGTAGAGGCGCTGGCCGGCGATCCCGACCCGGTGGTGGCGGAGGCTGCCGAATGGGCGCTCGAAAGGCTCAAGAGCAATACAATGGGGTAGGGCACCCGGTCGACGCTTAGCCGACCGCAAGGGCGAACGCCCGCCCGCAGCGGGCGCAGCTTGCTGCGCGACTGGCGAGGACGCTCGCAAGGAGGTGCGAGCGAAAGAAGCTAAAGCATTTCCTTGAGCGGAACCTCTGTATCCATCAGCAGCTCGGGGTCGACCTGCGCGCGCGCCTTCACCAGCTTGCCGCCCTGCACGTAGTCCTTGGTGCGGTTCACCGCGTCCACTGCGATCACCACTCCGTCACGCAGGTAGATGACCGAGAAGCTGCGCTCTGCCGGGTCGCCGCGCAGCACCGTGGTGTCGTGATTGATGCTGAGGCCGGCGGTCTGCAGCTTGAGGTCGTACTGGTTGGACCAGAACCACGGCATGGCATCGTAGGGCTGCGGATCCCCGCAGATCGCCCTGGCCACCGTGTTGGCCATGTCGTTTGCGTTCTGCACGCTTTCCAGCCGCACCACCGCGCCATCGGCATAGGGATTGGCATGGGCAGCGCAGTCGCCGATGGCATAGACCTTCTCGAGAATGGTGTGGCAGGTGTAGGAAACATCCACGCCGTTGGCCCCGGCAGCGCCAGCCGCGATCAGCGGTCCGACCGAAGGGACGATGCCGATGCCGACCACCACGGCATCGCAGGGAATGGTCTCCCCGTCGGCCAGGGTGACGCCGGTCACCTTGTCCTCGCCTTCCAGCCGTTCGACTTGGCAGCCCAGCCGCACGTCCACGCCTTGCCGCCGGTGTTCCTCCGCAAAGAAGTTCGACAGGTCTTCGCCCGCCACGCGCGAGAGCAGGCGGTCCTGCGCTTCGATCAGCGTGACCTCGCAGCCCAGCTTGCGCAGCACGGCTGCGGCCTCCAGCCCGATGTAGCCCCCGCCAATCACCACGAACCGGTTTGCGCCGGCTTCAAGCTCTGCCTTCAGCTTGTCGACATCCTTGCGATCACGCACGGTGTGCACGCCGTCAAGCTGAGCGCCTGGGCAAGAAAGCCTTCGGGGGTCGCCACCGCCGCACCAGATTAGCCGCTCGTATCCCAGGCGCTCGCCAGAACCGAGCGTCACTTCCTTGAACTGGGGATCGATCTTGGAGACCGTCTCGCCGAGGGTCAGGCCAACGCCCTTGTCCGCCCAGAACTGTTCGGGCCGGATCAGGATGCGCTCGAAAGGCTTGTCGCCGGCCAGGTATTCCTTGGACAGCGGGGGGCGTTCGTAAGGCGGATTGGGATCCCGCCCGATCATCTGGATCGAGCCTTCGAAACCGCACTGGCGCAGGGCGATGGCAGCCTGCGCGCCGCCGTGCCCGGTGCCCACGATGATCACATCATAACGGGTCATGGGATGAGCGGTTCGCCAATATTGACGCTTGCGTCAAGCACAATGCGGCGCGGCTGCTGCCAAGTGCGCCCGCCTGCCGCTGGCGCTCAGCCGTGCAGCAGGTTGCGCGCCTGGCTGGCAATCTGCGCCAGCATCGCAGGGCCAACCGGGGCGGCAGACTGGGCACGACCGATCATGCGCCGGAATTGCTCGACCGACCTGGCGTTGGCATCTGCCCAATCCTCGATCGCTTCCAGCGGATCGCCGGCGGACTTGCCGCGCTTTCCGGCCAGGCCGCGCAGGAATTCGAAGCGCATGGCCTGGAAATCCCGCGCCAGACCAGCCACCAGCAGGCGTTCCCATGGATCCGAGGGCGACATCACGGCAGCGCGCGACTGTGCCCAGTCGATGCCCAGCAGGTTGCCGAGCCGGATAAAGGCATTGGCGAGCGCAAGCGGCGCGATGCCGGTGTCGCTGGCAAGCCGCGCGAGGCCGATTGCGCCGTCGATGGCGAACAGCCGGGCCACGCTCTCGGCCAGGTCCTGCGGCGCGCCCTTGTCGATCATCGCATTGGCAATATCGTCGACGTGCGCTTTTGCCTCATCGCCCAGCAGGGTGTCGGCGTGCTGCGTCAGTTCGGCGACGCTTTCGCCGATCTCGTCCTGCAGCGCCGACGGCGACATCGTCCCGCCACCGGAACGCAGCAGGTCGGCAATATGGCTGCGCAGCGCAAGCGCCGCCTGGTCGAACAGCATCAGGCGCGCGGTTTCGGGCATCTGCGCGCTTTCCAGTGCGGCCCAGACCTCTTCCATGCCCACCAGCTTGACCGCCCCGATGAAGGCATTGCCGATGGTCTCCAGCCCGGCACCTTCCTCTTCCGCCAGTTCGAAGGGGTGCAGCATGCCCATGCGGTTGACGATCATGTTGGCCACGACCGTGCCGACGATTTCCTTGCGCAGGCGGTGGCCGAGCACCTGTTTGCGGAAGTTTTCCTGCATTTGCGGCGGGAAATCGCCGAGGACCAGCGCATCGGCGGCATCGTCGGGCGCCAGCGGGCTTTGTTCCACCGCGTCCTGCAGCACCAGCTTGGAATAGGACAGCAGGACCGCCAGTTCGGGCCGGGTCAGGCCCCTGCCGTCAGCCGCGCGGCGCTTCAGGTCTTCGGCATCGCCAAGCCCTTCGTTGCGGCGATCGAGCCCGCCCAGCAGTTCGAGTGAATCGATCAACTGGCCCAGGGCGCCCACCGCGCGGTCACCCCCCTGTTCGGCGATCGAGAGCGCCAGCGCCTGCAGCCGGTTGTCTTCCAGCACCAGCTCGGCAACTTCGTCGGTCATGTCCTTCAGCAGGGCGTTGCGGCGATCCTCCGACAGGCGTCCGCCGGCGCGTGCGGCAGCCAGGGCGATCTTGATGTTCACCTCGTTATCCGAGCAATCGACGCCGGCGGAATTATCGATGAAGTCGGTGTTCACGCGCCCGCCCTGCAGGGCGAATTCGATGCGTCCCGCCTGCGTCACGCCCAGGTTGGCACCTTCGCCAATCACCTTGGCACGCAGCTGCGAGGCATCGACGCGCAAGCCGTCGTTGGCAGGGTCGCCGACATCGGCGTGGCTTTCATCGCTCGACTTCACATAGGTGCCGATGCCGCCGAACCAGATCAGGTCGTTGGGGCTTTTCAGCACGGCGGAGATCAGGCTTTCCGGGTCGATCCCGCCGTCCTTCAGGTCGCCGTCCTCTATGCCCAGCGCGCGCATGGCGGCCTGCGACAGCTCGATCTTCTTCATCGAGCGCGGGAACACCCCGCCGCCCTTGGAGATCAGCTTGGTGTCATAGTCCGCCCAGCTCGAGCGGGGCAGCTCGAACAGGCGCTTGCGCTCCTTCCAGCTGGCTGCGGGATCGGGATCGGGATCGATGAGCACGTGTCGGTGGTCGAAGGCAGCGACCAGCTTGATCGCCTTGGACAGCAGCATGCCGTTGCCGAACACGTCGCCCGACATGTCGCCGCAGCCCACCACGCGCACCGGGTCCTCCTGCACGTCCACGCCCATTTCCAGGAAATGGCGCTGCACGCTGATCCACGCGCCCTTGGCGGTGATACCCATGGCCTTGTGGTCATAGCCGTTGGAGCCGCCGCTGGCGAAGGCATCGCCCAGCCAGAAATCATGTTCCAGCGCGATGGCATTGGCGGTGTCGGAGAAGGTGGCCGTGCCCTTGTCGGCGGCAACCACGAAATAGGGATCCTCGCCGTCGTGGATGACCACGTCCTGCGGGTGCACGACCTTGTCGCCTTCGTAGTTGTCGGTGATCGACAGCAGCGTACGGATGAACAGCTTGTAGCTTTCCTTGCCTTCGGCGAACCAGGCATCGCGGTCCACCGCCGGATTGGGCAGGCGCTTGGGGTAGAAGCCGCCTTTCGCGCCGGTGGGCACGATCACGGCATTCTTCACCTTCTGCGCCTTCATCAGGCCCAGGATCTCGGTGCGGAAGTCGTCGCGCCGGTCGGACCAGCGCAGGCCGCCGCGCGCCACGGGGCCGGCGCGCAGGTGCACGCCTTCGACACGGCGCGAATAGACGAAGATCTCGCGCCATGGCACGGGCTTGGGCAAGCCGGGCACCTGGGCGGAATCGATCTTGAAGGCCAGCGCCTCTGCCGCCGAGGGGGCAAAGGCATTGGTGCGCAGCACGGCGCGCAGGGTGGTCCAGTAAAGGCGCAGGATGCGATCGTCGTTGATCGCCGAAACCTCGGCCAGCCCGGCGCGGATATCGTCTTCCAGCGCCTCGGCGGCCTTGGCCCTGTCGCCCTTCGCTTTCGGATCGTGGAGCGCGGCAAACAGTTGCACCAGGCCGCGGGTTACCTTGGGCGCGCCGGCCAGGGCATCCACCACGGTATAGATGGTGAAGGCGATGTTGACCTGCCGCAGGTAGCGATAGAAGCCGCGCAGCCAGTCGGTTTCCTGCGCCACCAGGCTGCAGGCGATGACGAGGCGGTTGAACACGTCGTCTTCCGCGCGCTCGTTGAGGACGGCGGCGATGGCTTCCTCGATTGCGTCGGCACGCGCCAGCAATTGGTCGTGGGTCACGCCCACCGGCAGGCCAAGGGTGAAATCGTGGATCGTGCCGGCATCCTCGCCCTGCAGCGGGGAGGGCAGCTCGGAGAGCACGCGGAAGCCGAAGTTCTCCAGCGCGGGCACGGCATCGGACAGCGGCAACGAACCCTGGTGCTGGTACACCTTCAGCCGCAGCCGGTTATCCTCGTCGGCCTCCGAATGGTACAGCCGCACGTCGCGGCCGGCCCCGCCATCCTCGGCATGGGTGGCCAGCTGGCGCAGGCGCGCGATATCGGCGGCGGCCTCCGCCGGGCTATAGGTGTTGCGATAGAAGGTGGGGAAACTGTCGGCATAGCGTACAGCCAGCGCCGCCGCGCGACCGGGCTCCTCGGTCTCGGCAAGCGCGTCTTCCACGGCATCGTGCCAGCCACGCAGCATCTCGCTCAGCGCGCGGTCGACGGCTTCGGCATCGACGGCGCTATCCTTGCCGCGGAAATCCATGACATAGCGCAGCAGCGCCAGGTTGCCGCCTTCGACCATCAGGCTCCAGTCCAGCGTGCGGGCGCCGGTTTCGCTCTCCAGCAGGTCCTGCACCTGCAGGCGCACGGCGGTGGAAATCATGTCGCGCGGCAGCCAGACGAAGCCGAACACGTGGCGCCCCAGCGGCGCGGTGACCAGCGTAGCGCGCGGGCGCGGGCGATCGGTCAGGCCCATCATCGCCGTCGCGACGCGGGTGATATCATCGTCGGAAAAGCTGATGATGACATCGTGCGGCAGCGCGGTGAGCGCGTGGACCAGCGACTTGTAGTCGTGGCTGCCGGGCTCGAAATCCAGCCGGTCCATGATCGTCTTCAGCTGCTGGCGCAGCACCGGCACGCTGTCGGGCGAGGCAACCAGCGCGGCGCTGGTCCAGATTCCGGCGTGCACGCTAAGCGCGGCGACACGGCCCTTTTCCATCTGCGGCACGATGAACAGGTCCAGCGGCACGCGGCGATGCACCTTGGCCAGGCGATTGGCCTTGATGATCAGCGGTGCGCGGCCCTTGTGACCCGGCTGGCCATCGCCGTCGCCATCGAACCAGGCAAAGGCCTTGGCAAAGGCCTCGTCCGCCAGCAGGTCGGGCGTGGAGGCGCGGCAGATGCCGAACTGTTCGGTCTGCTTGCCGTCGCGCCGGCGAGTGACGTGGCCAAGCTGCGTCATCATGCCGCCGGCAAGCCAGCGCAGCAGCGCGGCGCCTTCGGCATCGGGCAGGCGGTCGGCATCGGCGTTCATGGAATCGACCATTTTCGGCCAGTCGGCAACGGCGGCGCGCACGTCGAGCACCGAGGCCTTCAGGTCGGCTTCCAGCGCGCGGCGTTCCTTCGCGTCGATGCGCGGGGTCTCGATGTAGACCCAGCTTTCCTTCTTCTCGCCCGTGCCGTCGCCTTCGGGCACGTCCGTCAGCGCGCCTTCGCTGCGGCGGACCGGCAGCACCGGGTGAACGAGCACGTCGATGGGCAGGCCGCGGGCAGCCATGGTGGCAGCGATCGAATCCACCAGGAACGGCATGTCCTTGTTGATCACCGCAACATGCATGCAGCGGTGGTCGTGCGCTTCGGAACGCAGGAGGATCGAGGCCTGGCCATCCTCACGCTGGCGTGCAGCCTCGATCAGGAATGCCGCCGCCCGGTCCAGCCGCTCGCCTTCGAGCAGCGTTTCCCCGGGCAAGAGCGAATCGCTGATCCGTTCCTTCAGCACGGCGACAAAGCCCCGCTCTTCCTTGGTGAGATCCTTGAAAGCCGCGGACGCGCTGTCACTCTTTGCCATGCCTGCTTCATCTCCTCTGGAGCGGCGGCACCACAGCCGGCCCCCGCGACTCCCTCTTCCAGCGTTGCTCCTTACCGGAAGTTCCCGCGCGCCTCTATCGCTGTGAAACCTCGGACGCCAGTAATTTGTTTCAGATGAAACTTTGCTTGGTTTACGCACCTGCCTCCGCAGGTGCGTCCTCGCTAGACGCGCTCCGGTTGGCCTGAGGCCCTCTTCGAGTCCGCTACGCGCCCGCTGCGGGCGACCATTCGGCCTTGCGGTCGCCTAGGTGCTGTCCGTTCCCTTCATCTCGTCACCCCGGACTTGATCCGGGGCCCAGCTTATCCTCGCACCGCCTCCATGATGAGCCGCAACGACTCCCGCCGGGCTGCGGGATCGTGGGTGGCGCCGGAGACGATGATCTCGTCGGCCTGCGTGCGCTCGATAAAGCGCCCGATCTTCTCGCGCACCGTGACGGGCGAGCCCACCGCGCGGGCCACGTCCATGCTTTCCAGCATGGCACGCGCCTGCGGCGGCAGGCTGTCGCGATAGCCGGGGACGGGCGGCGGCAGCTTGCCCGGATCGCCGCTGCGCAGGCGCACGAAGGCCTGGTCCTGGCTGCTGGCGAGCAGTTCGGCCTCGGCGTCGCTGTCGGCGCACATCACGCTCATCGCCGCCATCACGTGCGGCTTGTCCAGCGCTTCGGACGGGCGGAAATCCTGGCGGTAGATACGCAGCGCCTCGTCCAGATGGGTCGGCGCGAAGTGGCTGGCGAAGGCGTAGGGCAGGCCCAGTTTCGCGGCCAGCTGCGCGCCGAACAGGCTGGAGCCGAGCATCCACAGCTCCACCTTGGCGCCAAGGCCCGGTGTGGCGGTGATCGGCAAGTCGAGATCGCCCGTCAGCAGGGCGCGCAGTTCCACCACGTCCTGCGGGAAATATTCCGAGGCTGCCTGCAGGTTCTTGCGCAGTGCCTGGCCGATGATCGGGGCGGAACCCGGCGCGCGGCCAAGGCCCAGGTCCACCCGGCCCGGAAACAGTGCATCGAGCGCGCCGAACTGCTCGGCAATCACGAAGGGGTTGTGGTTGGGCAGCATGATCCCGCCTGCGCCGATGCGGATCGTCTTGGTAACATGGCCAATGTGGCTGATCACGACCGAGGTCGGACCTCCGGCGATGCCCTCGCTGGCATGGTGCTCGGCCACCCAGAAGCGTTTGTAGCCCGCAGCCTCCGCAGCCTGCGCCAGCTGGCCGGATTCGCTGATGGCTTCGGAGACATTGCTGCCTTCGCGCACCGGCACGAGGTCGAGAACGGCAAGGTCGGTCATAGCGCGCCCACCGTGCGCAGCAGCAGGGCGATATCGCCGTCGCGGCTGAGGCGATGGTCGCCGCCCTTTACCAGCGTGACCTGCACGTCCTCGCTGGCCAGGGCCCGGGCGAGGCGCAGAGAGATTTCGGGTGGCACGTCGGTATCCTCCTGCCCGTGCAGCAGCCGGACGGGCGCAGTGATCGGAATGTCGCTGCCCAGCAGCTTCAGCCTTTCCGCATCGTTCCAGAACAAGGCGTGGGTGGGCGTGGGATCATAGCCGTAGTTGTTCTCTTCGTAGATGGTGACTCCGGCGCGCAGCTGGCTTTTCTGCACCTCGTCGAAGCCCCAGTCCGAAAAATCGGGCGCGGCGGCAATGCCGACCAGGGCGTGCAGCCTGTCGCCAAGCGCCATGCCCACCAGCAGCATCAGCCAGCCACCCATGGAGGAGCCGATCACGATCACGGCGTCGGCTGCCACCTTCGCCTCCACCATTGCCAGCACCTCGTCACGCCACTGGCTCAGCGATCCGTCGGCAAAGTCGCCTTCGCTCTTGCCGCAACCCGAATAGTCGAGCAGCAGGCATTCGCGCCCGTTCGCGGCGCACCAGTCGAAGACAGCAGTCGCCTTGCCGCCGTCCATGTCGGACATGTAACCGGGCAGGAACACCATGGACGGGCCAGTGCCCGCACAGTGGCGATAGGCGATCCGGTTGCCGCCGATTTCGAGTGTTTCAACCATCCCCGCTTACATGGCGACCCGATGCATTGGTGACAATGCAGCAATTGGCCCTTATGTCTGCGGCGATGGCCAAGCATGTGACTACCACCACCACTACTACCACCTCGGGCAACCGGGGGCGGATGGTCGTGGGTTGACGCACGAGCATCGCCACCCGGTTTCGGGTGGCGCGGCGTCCTCCCGAAATCGGCAGCAAAGTGAACGTCGCTCTTCAAGCGCGCGCAGGCTTGTGCCATGGCGCGCGCACACGCGATGGAATGATGGTGCAATGACCGAACTCTTGAAAATCAGCCTGCCCGACGGATCGGTGCGCGAAATGGAACCCGGCAGCACGCCAGCGGACGTGGCCGCGGCGATCGGTCCCGGCCTTGCCAAGGCGGCGCTGGCGGCGCGCGTCGATGGCGAAGTGCGCGACCTGAACCGCCCCTTCGAAGGCGATGCCGAGCTGGCGCTGATCACCAGCCGCGACGAGGAAGAGGCGCTGGAACTGGCGCGCCACGACTATGCCCACGTGCTGGCCGAAGCGGTGCAGTCGCTGTGGCCGGGCACGCAGATCACTTTCGGCCCCGCCACCGACGATGGCTTCTATTACGACGTGAAGGCACCCGACAGCCGCGATCCGTTCTCGATGGACGACCTGCCGCAGATCGAGGAGCGTATGCGGGAGATCATCAAGGCGGACAAGCCGCTGGTGCGCGAGGTGTGGAGCCGCGAGCAGCTGATCGAAAGGTGGGAAAAGGAAGGCGAGACCTTCAAGGCCGAATGGGCGAAGGAACTGCCCGAAGACGAGGAATTGACGGTCTACTGGTCGGGCGAGCCGGGCAGCGACGGCGCGTGGCTGGACATGTGCCGCGGCCCGCACCTGGCCAGCACCGGTAAGCTCGATCCGCAGGCGTTCAAGCTGATGCGCGTGGCCGGGGCATACTGGCGCGGCGACCAGCGCAATGCACAGCTCACTCGCATCTACGGCACCGGCTGGCTCAACAAGAAGCAGCTGAACGCGCACCTCACCCGGCTGGAAGAAGCCGCCAAGCGCGACCACCGCAAGCTGGGCCGCGAGATGGACCTGTTCCACTTGCAGGAAGAGGCGCACGGCAGCGTGTTCTGGCACCCCAACGGCTACAAGATCTGGCGCGAGCTGGAAGCCTACATGCGTCGCAAGATGGATGCAGCCGGCTATCGCGAGATCAAGACGCCGCAGGTGATGGACGCGCGCCAGTGGGAGCAGAGCGGCCACTGGGGCAAGTACCGCGAAAACATGTTCGTCATCCCCGACGAGGTGCCCAACACCGAGGACGAAGGCGAGATCGTATCCGGCGATGCCGAGTGGATGGCGCTGAAGCCGATGAACTGCCCGGCGCACGTATTGGTGTTCAAGCAGGGCATCACTTCGTACCGCGACCTGCCGATTCGCCTTGGCGAAATGGGCTGCTGCCACCGGAACGAGCCGCACGGCGCGCTGCACGGCCTGATGCGCGTGCGCCAGTTCACGCAGGACGACGCGCATATCTTCTGCACGGAAAGCCAGGTGGTGCAGGAAGTGCGTGCCTTCATCGAGCTGGCAGACAGCATCTACAAGGACTTCGGCTTTTCCTACGCCATCAAGCTGGCGCTGCGCCCGGAGCAGCGCTTCGGCAGCGATGCGGACTGGGACAAGGCCGAGCAGGAAATGCGCGACGCCGTGGCCGAGGCGGGCATGATGAACGAGGAGTTCGGCTGGGAGGAACTGCCCGGCGAAGGTGCCTTCTACGCGCCAAAGCTGGAATGGCACCTGACCGATGCCATCGGCCGCACCTGGCAGGTGGGCACCATCCAGGGCGACCGCGTGCTGCCCGAACGCCTCGATGCCACCTACATTGGCGAGGACGGCGAAAAGCACCGCCCGGTGATGCTGCACCGCGCGATCTTCGGTTCCTACGAACGTTTCATCGGCATCCTGATCGAACACTTTGCCGGGCGCCTGCCGGTGTGGCTGGCCCCGGTGCAGGCGGTGGTGGCCACGATCGTTTCCGATGCCGACGATTACGCGAAAGAGACCGTGGCCAAGCTGCAGGCCGCGGGCATCCGGGTGGAGAGCGACCTGCGCAACGAGAAGATCAACTACAAGGTGCGCGAACACTCGCTGGCCAAGGTTCCGCACATGCTGGTTGTCGGCAAGCGCGAGGCCGAGGAAGGCACCGTCGCCATGCGCACGCTGGGCGAGAAGGAGCAGAAATTCCTCTCTCTCGACGAGGCGATCGCGCTGCTGAAGGCCGAAGCCACCCCGCCGGACCTGCGCGGGTAAGAGGGGGCGCGGCCAAGCCTTGGAAGTCCTCGCCGGATTTACCTGGCTCCAGATCGCGGTGGCAGCCGTCGCCACGCTGGGCGCGGCCTTCATTCGCGGGCTGACGGGGTTCGGTTTCGGCATCCTGCTGGTGCCGATACTCGCCCTGGCGATCACGCCCGTGGAGGCCGTGCTGGCGCTGAACATCATGGCCGGGCTGCTGGCCTTGAGCGAGATCCGCTTCGTGCTGCGCGAGGCGGAAAAGTCTGCTCTCGACATCAGCGTGCTGCTGGTCCTAACCACCTTGCCGGGCCTGCTGCTGCTCGATGCTCTTTCCACCGGCCTTGCCCGCCTGCTGATCGCGCTGGTCGCGCTGTCGGCGTTTTTTGCGATCCTCCTGCCACGCCGTGCGGCGCATGTGCCGGGGCCGGTGGCCACCGGGCTGACAGGGCTTTCTGCAGGTATCCTTACCGGATTTGCCGCCATGCCGGGGCCGCCGGTGGTGCCCTATTACGTGGGGCGCGATATTCCGCGCGTGACCGCCAAGGCATCGATGATCGGCATTTTCGGCGTCGCCGCGATGGCTGGGGTCACGTCCGGCGCGGTGTCGGGATTGCTGGAATGGCGGGTGGTGGTGCTGGGGCTGGCGCTGTTCCCGCTGGTGCTGCTGGGCAACTGGCTTGGCAGCCACGCCTTCGGCAAGGTGAGCGACCGGGCCTGGCGGATCTTCGTCGGGATCGTGCTGGGCGCGGCTGCCGTGGCTGCATTGGTCAAGCTGGTCTGAGGGCGCGATGTTCGGCTTTGCCATAGAGGCGGTGATCGTCGCGCTGCTGGCCGCCATCGCGGCGGGGTTCGTGCGGGGGCTGGCGGGCTTTGGCCTCTCGGTGGTGCTGGTGCCGGTGCTGCAACTGGCGATCGCCCCCAGCGCGGCGGTGCTGATCGGGCTGATCTCGCTGTTCCTGATCGGGCTGACCGACGTGGGCCGCATCCGGCGCGATGCCGACAGGTCGGCCATTCCCATCACCCTGCTGGCGCTCGCCTGCATGCCGCTGGGGCTGTGGGCGCTGGTGGCGCTGCCGCCCGAATGGGCGCGCGTGCTGATCGCGCTGGTATCGCTGGGCGCCTTCGTGCTGGTGGTGGTGCCGCTGGGAAAGGTTGCCATGCCGCGCCGCCCGGCCATGGCATTGTCGGGCTTTTTCACCGGCTTCTTTGGCGGGTTCGCCGGGATGCCGGGGCCCGGCATGGCGCCGTTCTACCTGCGCGGACGGCTGGAGCCGCGCCAGGCGCGAGCATCGATGATGGCGATCTTCCTTGTCGTCACGCCGCTGTCTGCCGCCGTGTTCGTGTGGCAAGGCATCGGCGGCCTGCCAGAGCTCGAACTGGCCGCGCTGCTGTTTCCCGCCGTGCTGCTGGGCGACTGGTTCGGCCACCGCGCTTTCGGCCGCGTGACGCAAGGCCAGTGGCAGCTTGCCACCGCGCTGGTGCTGGGCGGCGCGGCGCTGGGCGCGCTTTACAAGCTGGCGGCCTAGTCCGCTTGCGCCGCAAGCGCGGCGACTTCGGCCAGCACGCGCTCTGCCCATTCGGGGCGGCAGATCAGCAGGTCGGGCATGTAGGTGTCAGCCTGGTTGTAGACCAGCGGCGATCCGTCGATGCGCGAACAGTGCAGGCCGTGGGCAAGCGCCACGGCAACAGGCGCACAGCTGTCCCATTCGTATTGCCCGCCCGAATGCAGGTAGATCTCCGCTTCGCCGCGCACCACGGCCATGGCCTTGGCTCCGGCGCTGCCCATGCCGATCAGCTCGCCGCCAATTTTCTCGGCCACGGCCACGGCTTCGGCAGCGGGGCGCGTGCGGCTGACCACCAGGCGCGGCTTCTCAGCCGCTGGGGGCAGAGGTGAAGGCCGGTCGCTGCGCAGCACCGCGCCAAGGCCCGGCAGTGCGACAGCGCCCACTTCCGGCTTGCCGCCGATCGCCAGCGCGACGTGCACCGCCCAGTCGGTGCGTTCCTCGCCATACTCGCGCGTGCCGTCTACGGGATCGACGATCCACACCCGCTCCTTCGACAGGCGTTCCTCGGTATCCTTGCTTTCTTCCGACAACAGGCCGTCGTCGGGCCGCTGGTGACGCAGCGCATGGACCAGGAACTGGTTGGCCGTCTCGTCTCCTGCCTTGCCCAGGGCCTTGCCCTCGAACATGCCCGATGCGCGCACTTCGAGCAGGATGCGTCCGGCAACGTTGGCAAGATGGGCGGCAAGTTCGGCGTCTGTCATGTGGGAAGCCCCTCGTTTTTCTGGTCGGCATTGCCAAGGGGCTGGTCGCGCAGGCCCCAGGTGATCGAGCCCCAGGCTCTCTCGTGGAAATAGTACAGCCCCATCTTGGTCACGACCTCGGCGGAAGCGATAGCCCCCGCCGCTGCCGGATTGCTGGTGAACAGCCAGCTGAGCAGGAAGGTGTCGATGCTGCCGAGCACGCGCCAGCTTACCGCTTTGGCGAAAGACCGGCTGTGGCCTTCGCGGCCCTGAAACAGGAACATGGTCCGTGCGCTCCGGCTATTTCAGCGGCAGGATCTGGTCGATGATGTAGCTGGCCGCCTCTGCGGGCGTCATCTCCACCGTGTTGACCGTGATTTCGGGGTTCTCCGGCGGCTCGTAGGGGCTGTCGATACCGGTGAAGTTCTTCAGCTTGCCTTCGCGCGCCTTCTTGTAGAGGCCCTTCACATCGCGTTCCTCGGCCACTTCCAGCGGGGTGTCGACGAAGATCTCGATGAATTCGGCCTCACCCATCATGTCGCGCACCATCTGCCGCTCGGCGCGGAACGGGCTGATGAATGCGGTCAGCACGATCAGGCCGGCATCGGTCATCAGCTTGGCAACCTCGCCGATGCGGCGGATATTCTCGATCCGGTCGGCCTCGGTAAAGCCCAGGTCCTTGTTCAGGCCGTGGCGCACGTTGTCGCCATCCAGCAGGAAGGTGTGGCGGTTCATCAGCGCCAGCTTCTTCTCCACCTCGTTGGCGATGGTCGACTTGCCGCTGCCCGAAAGCCCGGTGAACCACAGCACGCGCGGCGTCTGGTTCTTCATCTGCGCGTGGTGTTCACGCGTGATGTCGGTCGCCTGCCAGTGCACGTTCTGGCTGCGGCGCAGGCTGAAGTTGAGCATGCCGGCGGCGACGGTGGCATTGGTGATCTTGTCGACCAGGATGAAGCCGCCCAGTGTGCGGTTGTCGGCATAGGGTTCGAACACCAGCGGCTTGTCGGAATAGACTTCGGCCACGCCGATATCGTTGAGCGAAAGGGTCTTCGCCGCCAGCTCGTCCATCGTGTTCACGTCGATGCGGTATTTCGGCTGCTGCACTGTGGCAGAGACCGTCTGCGTGCCGATCTTCAGCCAGTAGCTGCGCCCGACGTGCATGTCCTCGTCGTTCAGCCACACCAGCGTGGCTTCGAACTGGTCGGCGGTTTCGGGCGGATCGTCGGCCACGCACAGCACGTCGCCACGCGAGCAGTCGATCTCGTCGTTAAGGGTGATGGTGACCGACTGGCCGGCGACGGCCTCGTCCAGCTCGCCATCGAAGGTGACGATCGACTTTACCGTGCTGGTCTTGCCCGACGGCAGCACGCGCACGGCGTCGCCCGGCTTGACCGAACCCGTGGCGATCAGGCCTGAAAAGCCGCGAAAGTCGAGGTTGGGGCGATTGACCCA
Source organism: uncultured Erythrobacter sp. (assembly GCA_913055155.1). GTDB lineage: Bacteria > Pseudomonadota > Alphaproteobacteria > Sphingomonadales > Sphingomonadaceae > Alteraurantiacibacter. The sequence continues at coordinate 69,639 of CAJXJR010000007.1, forward strand.
CTGCACCGGCATGCGGAACGGCTTTGCCGCCGCTTCGTCCGACAGCACCTCGACGCTTTCGAGGTGCTCGACGAGGCTGGGTCCGTCGTACCACGGCGTGTTCGCGCTGGGCGCCGAAGTTATGTTGTCGCCCTTGAAGCCGCTGATCGGCATGGCGGTGAAGCTCTCGATGCCGATGTCCTGCGCGAAAGCCGCATAATCGGCCACGATCTGGTCGAAGGTGGACTGGTCATAGCCGACCAGGTCCATCTTGTTCACCGCAAGGACGATGTTCCGGATGCCGATCAGGTGGCACAGGTAGGAGTGGCGGCGCGTCTGCACCAGCACGCCCTTGCGCGCATCGACCAGGATCACGGCGAGGTCGGCGGTGGAGGCGCCTGTCACCATGTTGCGCGTGTACTGCTCGTGGCCCGGGCAATCGGCGACGATGAACTTGCGCTTTTCGGTGTTGAAGAAGCGATAGGCGACATCGATGGTGATGCCCTGTTCGCGTTCGGCAGCCAGGCCATCAACCAGCAGGGCAAAGTCGATCTCCTGCCCTTGCGTGCCCACGGTCTTGCTGTCGTTGCTGAGCGCTTCCAGCTGGTCTTCGAAGATCATCTTCGAATCGTACAGCAGCCGCCCGATCAGGGTGGACTTGCCATCGTCCACGCTGCCGCAAGTGATGAAGCGCAGCATGGTCTTGTGCTGGTGGGTTTCGAGGTAGGCGTCGATATCCTCGGCGATGAGGGCATCGGTCTTGTAGGCGGCCTCGGTTTTCTGCTCGGTCATCAGAAATAGCCCTCCTGCTTCTTCTTCTCCATCCCGGCGCCGCCGGCATCCTTGTCGATCACGCGGCCTTGCCGTTCGCTGGTGGTGGTCAGCAGGGTTTCCTGGATCACTTCGGAAAGGGTGGCGGCCTCGCTTTCGACAGCGCCGGTCAGCGGAAAGCAGCCCAGCGTGCGGAAACGCACGGACCGTGTCGTGATCTCGGGCACTTCGCCCAGAACGTCCTCCAGCCGGTCGATATCGTCAGCCATGAACAGCCCGCCTTCCCATTCGAAGGTGGGGCGCGGTGCGGCGAAGTAGAGCGGGACGATCTCGATGTTCTCCAGCTGGATGTATTGCCACACGTCCAGCTCGGTCCAGTTGGAGATGGGGAAGACGCGGATCGATTCGCCCTTCTTCTTCCTGGCGTTGTAGAGGTTCCACAGCTCGGGCCGCTGGTTCTTGGGGTCCCACCCGTGGCTGGCGGTGCGGAATGAGAACACGCGCTCCTTGGCGCGGCTCTTCTCCTCGTCGCGCCGGGCACCGCCGAACGCGGCATCGAAGCCATACTTGTCGAGCGCCTGCTTCAGCCCCTCGGTCTTCCACATGTCGGTGTGCAGCGGCCCGTGGTCGAAGGGGTTGATGCCGCGCTCTGCCGCTTCGGGGTTCTGGTAGACGAGCAGTTCCATGCCGGCCTCGCGCGCGCTGCGTTCGCGCAGCTCGTACATGTCCCTGAATTTCCACGTGGTATCCACGTGCAGCAGCGGGAAAGGCGGGGGCGAGGGATAGAAGGCCTTCTTGGCAAGGTGCAGCATCACGGCGCTGTCCTTGCCGACGGAATAGAGCATGACCGGCTTTTCGGCCTCGGCCACCACTTCACGCATGATGTGGATCGCTTCGGCTTCGAGCCGCTGGATGTGGGTGAGTGACGCAGTCATGGGCAAGCCTTTGCTGGTGAACGCAAGATCTCCTAGATGATTCACCTGCCTTTTGACTTCCCATATGGGAGGTATATACGCCGGCCATGCGCGTTCCCAATCTTGGCGAGACAGAACTGCTGGTGCCCCTGCACGAGGGCATGTTCGAAAAACCGATGTGGGATACCTTCCTCACCCGGCTGAAGACGGTGGCCGGCTGTGACATCGCCACCCTGCTGGTGCGCGCGCCGGACAGCGCCGGCGCCGTGCAGTTATCCGCCGGCGCCGGTGAAACTCCGCCAAGACTGCAGGCGCTGTTCGACGAGAAGTTCGGCGGGGCCGATCCGCTGCAATCGCACACCATGCGCGAAGGGCGGGTCTACACGCTGGAAGAGCTGCTGGACGCGGGAGGGGAAGAACAGCGCGCCTTTGCCCGAGAAGTGCTGGCGCCGCTGGGCCTTTCGCACATGCGATCGGTGCGGCTGAGCGATGCCAGCGGGCTCGATGCCTGGCTGATCCTGACGTCGCGCGAGGACATCCCGCCCTCGGCAGGCGCGCTGATGACGGCGCTGCTGCCGCACCTGCGCGTGGCCCTGCGTGTGCTGGCGCGGCTGGAGCGCGAACAGGCGCGCGCCTCGATGAGTGCCGGCGCCTTCAGCCACATCGATTTCGGCTGGATCGCGGTGGACCGCCGCTGCCGCGTGGTGGACATGGACGAGCAGGCCGAGCGGTTTCTTGGCCGCTCGGGCATGCTCAGGCAGGGGCCCTACGGACGCCTGACGCCGTCATCGCCCGCCATCGACCGCGAACTGACCGCGCTGGTGAAGGCCTTCGCCGACGACCCCGACCAGCGCCCGCGCGCGGTCAACCTCAGCCAGGACCCGTGGATCGACATTCTCGTCTCACCCGTGCGCGTGGCTTCGCTGGCGGCGGGCGGAAAGGCGGTGGCGGTGGTCTATTTTCGCGGCGACCAGAGCTCTTCGGCAGACCGCTGCCAGCAATTGATCGACATGTTCAAGCTGACGCAGAGCGAAGCGCGCTTTGCCTGGTCGATCGCGCAGGGCCTGTCGATTGCCGAGGCGGCCGACAAGCACGGGCTGACCATCGAAAGCGCGCGCAACTATTCGAAGAAGGTCTACGCCAAGACCGGCGCGAAGGGGCAGGTGGATTTCATGCGCCGCGTGCTGACCAGCGTGGTCGCGCTGACGGTACACTAGGTCTGTGCGGAAGGTGGCCTCAGGCGGCGAGGATCAGCGCCAGCGCACAGCCGCACACGATCAGGCTGCGCAGCACGTCGTGCGGCACGGCGATGGTCTGACGGCTGAGGGCGATTGCGTGGGCCATCCTGCAAGAATGGCCCCAAAGTCCTAACGACTCGTTAAGAGCTGGCAGTCGGCACGTGCTGGCTGGCGCAGTGGAAGCTGCCGCCGCCGGTCAGCACGGCATCGGCGCGCAGGCCCACGGCCTCCCGGTCAGGGAATAGCGCGCCAATCGCGGCCACGGCATCGTCGTCATGCGCGGAGCCGTAAGTCGGCACCACCACCACGCCATTGCAGATCGCGAAGTTCATGTAGCTGGCGGGCTCTGCCTCGTCGTCTTCGCCGATGAAGCCGGGGGAGGGCACGTCGCGCACCTGCAAACCGAAGTCGCGCGCGCGGGCACGGGCATCTTCGTAGACGGCTGCGTTTGGATCGTCGGAACCAGAGGCGAGCGGGATCGCGATCGCACCTTCACCCACCATGCGCGCCAGGTTGTCGACATGGCCATCGGTGTGGTCGCCCGCGAGGCCTTCGCCCAGCCACAGGATACGGTCAAAGCCCAGGTCGCGTTGCAGGTTCGCCCGGATCTGCTCGCGGGTGAGCTGCGGGTTGCGGTTGGGATTGAGCAGGCATTGCTCGGTCGTAACCACCAGCCCGGTGCCGTCGCTTTCCACCGCGCCGCCTTCCAGCACCCAGTCCGCCCGTGCATAGGGCAGGCCGCCTGCTGCCGCCAGCGAAGGCCCGGTCTCCTGGTCGCCTTCGAGCAGGTACTTGCCGCCCCAGCCGTTGAAGCCGAAGCCTTGCGCGCGGCGCTGGCCATCGGGCCCCAGTACGGTCAACGGCCCGGTGTCGCGCAGCCAGATGTCGCCATAGGGATGCTGTTCGATCGCGACGCCGGCAGAGACCAGCTTGCGCGCCTGCCCTTCCGCCACGTCGTTGCGCACCACCAGCCGCACCTGCTGCCCGGTTTCGGCCACGGCATTGGCGAAGGCGGCCATCTGCGCCTGCGCGGGTTCGAGGTTCTCCTCCCACAAGTCGGCATGGGCGGGAAAGCCGATCCAGATCCAGTCCTGCGGTGCCCATTCGGCGGGCATGCGGAAGGTCATGGCGCTCAGCACCCGGTCTCGGCTGCGGCGCAGCTTTCCTGCCGCACGGCTTCGAACTCGTCGCCTTCGTTCCACGCGGGCCAGTCGCTGCTGTTCCCCAGTGCGCGGGCGAGGCGGTAGTAGAGGTCGAGGTCCTGCATCAGGCCCGACCAGTCCCAGCTCTCGTCGTATTCGTCGTCCGGCCCGTGATAGCGGTTGGCGCGGTAATCGGCTTCGGCTGCCTCGCCCGCTGCGGTGCCGCCATCGACAAGGTCGAGGCCCGACTTCACGTAGAACATCGGCACCCCGCGCTTTACCAGCGGGAAGTGGTCGGAACGGTAGTAGTAACCCGCTTCGGGCGAGGGATCGGGCGAGGCCACGCGGCCCTGTTCCTCCAGCGCCACGGCCAGCACGTCGTCCAGCTCGCTCTTGCCGCCGCCGCGCACGTTCACATCGCGCGAGCGACCGCGAATGGCGATACCGTCCATGTTGATGCCGGCCACCGTCTGGTCGAGCGGGAAGACCGGGTTCGATGCATAGTATTCGGCGCCCAGCAGGCCCTGTTCTTCCGCAGTCACGGCCAGGAACACCAGGCTGCGCTCGGTCGCGCCCGCTTCGGCACGGGCCTGCGCCAGCGCGACGAGGCCCGCCGTGCCGGTAGCATTGTCCACCGCGCCGTTGCAGATATCGTCGCCCTCTTCGTTGGGCGTGCAGCGGCCCAGGTGGTCCCAGTGCGCGGTATGCAGCACGTACTCGTCAGGCCGCTGGGTGCCCGGCAGAATGCCGATCACGTTGTTCGATGTGTAGCTGCGGGTGGTGTTGGTGAAGCTGGTGGAAACCGGCATGCCCAGCGACACGGCCTCGAAGCCCGGCTGGCTGGCGGCCTGCACCATCTCGGCAAGGTCCATGCCCGCCGCATCGAAGATTGCTGCCGCCGTGGCGTTGGAGACCCAGCCGTTCATCGCGGTCTGGTCCGACCCGTCGCCGCCGGTATCGGCATAGGCCTGCGCGCCGGTCCAGCTCGATTCAACCACGTTCCAGCCATAGCTGGCAGCGAAATCCTCGTGCACGATCAGCGCTGCGGCGGCGCCCTGGCGGGCTGCTTCCTCGAACTTGTAGGTCCAGCGGCCGTAATAGGTCATCGCCCGGCCATCGAAGGTACCTTCCAGGCTTTCGCTGGCAAAATCCGGGTCGTTGACCAGGATCAGCGCAGTCTTGCCCGTCATGTCCACGCCTTCGTAGTCGTTCCAGCCGCGCTCCGGCGCGTTGATGCCGTAGCCGACGAAGACCAGTTCGCTGTCCGCGATGGTCGTTTCGGGAACCTGGCGGTAGCTCACGCCCACCCAGTCGCTGCCGAAGTCGAAGCTGAGATCGCCCACCGTAAGCGGCGCGTAGTCGCTGCCGGTAATCTCCACCAGCGGCACTTCCTGCAGCCACGAATCGCCGTTGCCCGGTTGCAGGCCGGCGGCTTCGAACTGCTCGACGAGGTAATCCGTGGTCATCTGCCCGCCCGGCGTGCCCGGCATGCGGCCTTCGAATTCGTCTGAAGACAGCGTGCGGACCACCTCCTGCACGGTCTCGAGCGAAATCGGGCCTGCCGGTTCGGGCTCGTCAGCGGTGGAACAGGCAGCCAGTGCAAGCATGGCGAGCGGAGCGGCGATACGGAGCATGGATTTCCTTTCGCGTGAAATCAGTGGCGGCCCATTTGGCATTGGCAAGGCCGGGGGGCAAGCGCAGGCTTGAAGCGTGCCGCACACAAGGGCAGGAACCATGGCGATGAGCATCGACTGGCAATCCGCACTGGACCGCGCTGCGGCGCACGCACCTTTCCTCAAGCGCGCGATGGATAACCGCGCCGAACTGGTCGGGCTGCTGGCGGCGGGCAAGGGCGACGAGGCGCTGGCCCGCGCCAGGACCGAAGGCGAAGGCATCGAGGATACAGGCGTCGCCTTGCGGCGCGAGCGCCTCTCGCTGGCGCTGGTGCTGGCTGTGGGCGACCTGGCCGGTGCGTTCGATGTGGTGAAGGTAACGGGCGAACTGACCGACTTTGCCGACCGCGCGCTGGATGCGGCCATGCTGGCCGTGATCCGCAAGCGAGTGGAGGACGCGGACACCAGCGGCTTTACCGCGCTGGCGCTGGGCAAGCAGGGCGCGCGCGAGCTCAACTATTCGTCCGACATCGATCCGATCCTGCTGTTCGACCCCGAACGGCTGGCCCGGCGCGAGCGTGACGAACCGGGCGAAGCGGCACAGCGCTATGCCCGCCAGCTGGTGGAGCTGCTGGGCCAGCCGACCGGCGATGGCTACGTGATGCGGGTGGACCTGCGGCTGCGCCCGGCCAGCGAAGTCTCGCCGCTGGCGATCACCTTCAACGCCGCCATCTCGCACTACGAAAGCAGCGCGCTGGCGTGGGAACGGGCGGCCTTCATCCGCGCGCGTTCGGCAGCGGGCGACGTGGCCGCGGGCGACGCCTTCCTCGACGAGATCCGCAGCTTCGTCTGGCGCCGCAGCCTCGATTTCCAGGCGCTGGAAGAGGTCCGTCGCCTCACCCACCGCATCCGCGACGCCTACAAGGGCCCGCGTGAAGTCGGCCCCGGCTTCGATATCAAGAAGGGGCGCGGCGGCATCCGCGAGATCGAGTTCTACGCCCAGACGCACCAGTTGATCTACGGCGGGCGCGACCCCTCGCTGCGGCTGCGCGGCACGCGCGCGGCGCTCGATGCGCTGGCCGCGGCAGGCATCATCGAGGCCGAAGACGCGCAGGTGCTGGGCGACAGCTATGACCGGCTGCGCACCATCGAGCACCGTTTCCAGATGGTCGACGACCGCCAGACTCACGCGCTGCCCGACACGGCGGAAAAGATCGACAATGTCGCGCGGCTGGAAGGCCTGGCCGATGGCGCGGCGCTGGTGGCCGAACTGCGCGACATCTGCGACCGCGTGGCGGCCCGCTATGACGACCTGCTGGGCGAAGACGAGGAGCAGGCGAGTGCCAGCGTCGCCGTGCCCGACGCGTTTCGCGCGCGCTTCGACGAGCGGGTCGAGCACTGGCGCGGCTCGCTGCGCGTGCTGCGATCGGACGAGGCGCGCATCGCCTTTGCCGCCATGCGCGATCGCCTGCTTGAAGCGCTCGCCGCCGCGCCGGACCCGGACCATGCGCTGGCGCGGTGGGAGACGCTGCTCAGCCGCCTGCCCACCGCGATCAGCCTGTTCCGCCTGTTCGAACAGCGCCCCGGCCTGCTCGACCGGGTGCTGCGCATCCTCACCCTGGCGCGCCCGCTGGCGGATGCGCTGGCGCGGCGGGCGGACCTGCTCGACGTGCTGATCGATCCCAATGCGCTGGACTTGCCCGGCTCGATCGACAGCCTCGCCCAGCGCATGCAGGCGGCCGAGGATACCGACTACGAATCGCGGCTGGATCGCTTGCGCCAGGTGGTCGGGGAAGAGCGGTTCGCGCTGGGGGCGCAGATGGTCGAATGCAGCCACGATCCGCTCGACATTGCCGAGGGGCTGTGCCGCGTGGCCGAGGCCGCCGTGCGCACCGGCGCCGATGCCGCAATTGCCGATTTCCGGGAGAAGCACGGGGTAATCCCCGGCAGCGAACTGGTGATCCTGGGCCTGGGGCGGCTGGGTGGCGGCGCGCTGACGCACGCCTCGGACCTCGACGTGGTGTTCCTGTTCACCGACCCGGACGAGATGGGCGTCGAATCCGACGGCCCGCGGCCGCTTAGTACGGCGCTCTACTACAACCGCCTGGCCGCGCGGGTGACGGCGGCGCTGAGCGTGCCCACCGCCGAAGGCGCGCTGTACGAGATCGACACGCGGCTGCGCCCGCAAGGCGCGCAGGGGCCGCTGGCGGTGGGCTTCGAGGCGTTCGCGCGCTACCAGCGCGAAAGCGCCTGGACCTGGGAACACATGGCCTTGGCCCGCGCCCGACCGATCTATGGCTCGGCCACGGCGTGCGGGAAGCTTTCCGACCTCATTCGCGGGGTGCTGCAAGAGCCGCGCGATCCCGGGCAGCTCAAGGCCGACGTGCTCAAGATGCGCGGCGACATGCTGGCGGCCAAGCCTCCGCGCGGCCCGCTGGATGTAAAGCTGATGCGTGGCGGGCTCGTCGATTCGGAATTCCTCGTCCACTACCTGCAACTGCGGGAACGGATCGGCTTCGACCCGGCGATGGAAAAGGCGATTGCCGCGCTGGCCGATGCCGGGCTGCTGCCCGGCGACTACGCGCAGGCCCACCTTGCCATCACCCGCTACCTCGTCGCCGTGCGCCTGTTCGCCCCGGACGGCAGCGAACCGCCCGAGGCCACCCGCAGCGTGCTCGCGCGGGCCTGCGGGGAAGATAGCTATAAGGCCCTGTTGCAATCGCTGGCCGAGGCAAGGCAATGCATAGCCGCGCAATGGGCCGAGCATTTCGGCGAGACACTGGAGATCGAATGATGAGCGACAATCTTCCCGATGTTGGCGACACGATGCCCGACGTGGCCATGGAAGGCGCCGATGGCACCACCGTGAAGCCGTCGGACTTTCGCGGGCAGAAGCTGGTGGTGTTCTTCTATCCCAAGGACATGACGCCGGGCTGCACCACCGAGAACATCGAGTTCAGCGCCGCCAAGGCCGATTTCGAAGCCGCCGGCACCGCGCTGCTGGGCGTCTCCAAGGATCCCTATGCCCGGCACGAGAAATTCATCGCCAAGCACGACCTGACCGTGCCGCTGGCGTCCGACCCGGAAGAGGGTGGCCTGTCCGATGCGCTGGGCATCTGGACCGAGAAGAAGATGTACGGAAAGACCTTCATGGGCATGGTTCGCACCACCTATCTCGTCGATGCCGATGGCAAGATCGCGCAGGTCTGGCGCAAGGTGAAGGTGAAGGGCCACGTCGAGGACGTGCTGGCAGCAGCCAAGGCGCTCTAGGTAACGCTCGGTGCCTGTCAGTACCGATCTGTCCCAGGCGATCCGCGCTGCCCTGCTGACGGGTGACAAGCGCGGCAAGGTAATGGCCACGCGCGCGCTGGTGCGCAGCTGGCGCAAGGGCGATCTTGCCACCGCCTTTTCGGTGCAGATGCCCGATCACCCGGCTTGGCCGGACGGGCTGGAAGTGCTGCCGCCGGGCAAGATGCCCAAGCGCGGCAAGGGCGGTTCCGCCCGCAACCGGATCGCGCTGTGGCACAGCCTCGCGCACATCGAATTTGTCGCCATCGACCTGGCGCTGGATATCGTCGGGCGCTTCGGCGCCGAGATGGGCGAGCACTTCGTGACCGACTTCCTGAGCGTGGCAGCGGACGAGGCGATGCACTTTGCGCTGATCGAACGGCACCTGGCGACCATGGGGGCAAGCTATGGCGACCTGCCGGTGCACGCGGGCCTGTGGCTGTCCGCCGAGGAAACCGCGCACGAAGTCAGCGCGCGCCTCGCCGTAGTGCCGATGGTGCTGGAAGCGCGCGGGCTGGATGTCACGCCGGCCACGCTGGAGCGGGTTCGTTCGCAAGGCGATTCGCACGGGGCCAGGATCCTGCAACAAATCCTTGACGACGAAATCCGCCATGTCGCTGCAGGCGCAAGACATTTCGACGCGTTTTGTCGCAGGCACGGCAAAGACCCCAAGAATCACTGGAAAACGCAGGTAAACCGCCATTTTCGAGGAGTGCTGAAGCCGCCATTCAACGACTCGGCGCGTAATGCTGCCGGACTGTCGCGCGATCTCTACGCAAGTGTTGCCTAGTTAACGAATTGCCCCATACCTCAACATCACACGAGGCACCGGGTTCCCCGCACGGCCTCGATAAATAGACCGGTGCAGAGCCAGACAGGCCGAATTGCCGGATAACCAGAAGGGCGTTGGAGAGCGCCTGACGAAGCAAAAGGGATCGTATGCTCGTCAAGATTGCTACCATTCTCGCCATGGGCACTGCGGCTGTCGCCAGCCCGGCCATGGCCGAAGACACGCTCGCCGAAGGCGTCATCGACACCGAAGCCGTGGCCAATGCCCCGCTTGGCGACGACGAAGAATTCACCGAGCTGTTCGCCAGCTGGGAAGACCTTGAAGATGGCGGCCGCATCACTGCCGCTGGCGAAATCATTGCCGCGCCGCGTGTCGCCATTTCCGTGCCGTCGCGCATGCCGGTTGATGGCGTTCAGCTCACCAGTTCCTTCGGTATGCGCAACCACCCGATCTTGCGCCAGCGTCGCCAGCACAATGGCGTGGACCTTGCAGCTCCGCGTGGCACCCCGGTCTATGCAACCGCAGACGGCGTGATCGAATCGGCGCGCTATTTCGGCTCCTATGGCAACTATGTGCAGATCGGCCACGGCGGCGACCTGGAAACGCGCTATGCCCACCTGTCCAGCTACACCGTTCGCAATGGCGACGAAGTGCGCAAGGGCGACCTCATTGGCTATGTCGGCTCGACCGGCCGCTCCACCGGTCCGCACCTGCATTATGAAGTGCGCGTGGCGAACGAGCCGGTGAACCCGATCCCCTACATGGTGGCGGAGCTGGAAACCTCGGATGACGAAAATGCCGCGCGCGGCGGTCCCGAGTAAGCGGGTTCAAATACGGATTTGAGAAAGGCGGGCCGGGTGCCCGCCTTTTTTATTGCGCCAGCAGCCGCTGCGCCATGGCGCGCACGTCGTCGCCCATGTCCTCGCGCTCCAGCGCCAGCGCCAGCGTGGCTTCGACGAAGCCCAGCTTGCTGCCGCAATCGAAGCGGCGCCCTTCGAAGGTGACGGCGTTGAACGGCTGGTTGCCGATCATCCTGGCCATGGCATCGGTCAGCTGGATTTCGCCGCCCGCGCCCTTTTCCTGGTTTTCCAGCGTGCGCATGACTTCGGGCTGGAGGATATAGCGGCCCGAGACGATCTTGTTCGACGGAGCCTGGTCCACCGGCGGCTTTTCGACCAGCCCCTTCACCTCGGTGAGGTTGCCGCTGGTCGCGCCCGGATCGATCACGCCATAGCTGGACACGTCCTCGTGCGGCACTTCCAGCACCGAGATCAGGTTGCCGCCCACTTCGTTATAGGCCTCCACCATCTGCGCCATGCAGCCGGGCTCGCCCACCATCATCTCGTCAGGCAGCAGGATGGCGAACGGCTCGTCCCCCACGATGGCGCGGGCGCACCAGATCGCGTGGCCCAGGCCCAGCGGCACCTGCTGGCGCACGGTGATGATATCGCCCGGCGTGGCGCGGGTGGGTTCCAGCACCGACATGTCCTTGCCGCGCTCCGCCATGGTGGCTTCCAGTTCGTAGGCCATGTCGAAATGTTCGACGATGGCGGTCTTGCCGCGCCCGGTGACGAAGATCATCTGCTCGATCCCGGCCTCGCGCGCCTCGTCCACCGCGTACTGGATCAGCGGGCGGTCGACGATCGGCAGCAGTTCCTTGGGGATGGCCTTGGTGGCGGGAAGGAAGCGCGTGCCCAGCCCGGCGACGGGGAACACGGCTTTGCGGATCGGTTTGCGGTCACTCATGCCCGGTTTGTGCAGCGCGGCGAGGCTGCGGTCAACTGCCTAGCGAGCACCCTCTCGATATCGCGCTTGCAAGCTGCGAAAGGCAAGTTAGACCAATTACATGCTGCCCAAGCCACCGCCCGACTTGCTGGTTCGCGTCTGGCAAAGCGACGAAATCGTTGCGGGCCTGATGGTGCTGGTGCTCACGCCCTTCGTGCGCTTCCTGTGGCAGGCAGGAAGCCTCGCGTTCAACCAGTTCCGCGAATGGGCGGGGCAGCGTGTCGAGAAATGCCGGATCGAACTTGGGCCGTTCACCATTCCTGTCGATCGGATCGACCACATGCCGGCGCAAGTCACGATCTGTTGCCTGACCATTCGCTATGGGGTCGATGAATACCTTGAACGTCTTGCCTCGGAACAGGAGAAGTTTGAAGGCCGCACGCGCCTGCGGATCGACCGGTTCGTCTTCCGGCTGGACCGCGAAGCGCGCACCTATCGTGGCAAGCTTGCCATCAGGGTGCACAAGCGCCTCGGAACCCAGTTCAAGCTGTTCATCGAAGCGGACGGAAATCGCCACGCCGATTCGATCATCAAGCTGCTTGAGAGCCTTGACGGGGTCGTGGAAGTGACACGATCCGACTATGGCCCCAAGCCTAAGGTGTGGTTCCTGCTGGAACAGTTCCACATTCTCGATACCACCAATGGCGATGTCCGCCTGCGCGATGAGGAGCGCATCCGCAACAACTTCTATTTCCCGATTTAGCGGCACGGACCGTTCGGCCGTTCCATGCGTTGGAAGGGCAGGAAAGGAGACAAGCGCCATGCTTATCAAACTCGCCGCACTGGGAGCCCTCGGTTTTGTCGGCTACCGCTATTACGACAGGAATATCCGCAAGCACCAGAACGAGGCCTTTGCCGCCGGCCAGGCTGGTGGCCCCAACCACCAGCAGATTCGCAACGCCGGCCCTGCAGCCACGGCCACCGGCAAGCGGGATACCTGGGACATGATCGACGAGGAGGGCGACGAGAGCTTTCCTGCCAGCGACCCGCCTGCGAACTACTGATCGCCGCGGCGACGCAAGTCGTCGACCAGCCACAACCTGATGGCTGTTGCGAGGCCGGGCGCATGCTCGGCCTCGATTCGTTCGGCATCGATCCGCGCCACGACCGCGTTGAGCGGCAAGGCCTCGCGCGCTGCCACATCGTGCAGCAGGTCCCAGAACAGGGGCTCGAGGCTGATCGAAGTCTTGTGACCAGCGATCTCGACCGAGCGTTTGACCGGCGGGTGGTAGATTTCAGCCACCGGCCCTCGCCTCAATACATGTGCTGGCCGCCGTTGATCGACAGCGTGGAGCCCGTGATGAAGGCGCCGTCCTCGCTGGCAAGGAAAGCCACGCCGCGGGCGATCTCGCTGGCATGGCCGAGGCGGCCGACCGGAATCTTCGCGACGATCTTTTCCAGCACGTTCTCCGGCACGGCGGCGACCATGTCGGTATCGATATAGCCGGGCGCAATGGCGTTCACGGTGATGCCGTAGCGCGCACCTTCCTGCGCCAGTGCCTTGGTGAAGCCGTGGATGCCGCTCTTGGCGGCGGCGTAGTTCACCTGGCCATATTGCCCGGCCTGGCCGTTGATCGAGCCGATGTTGATGATGCGGCCCCACTTGCGGTCCTTCATCCCGGCAAAGGTGGCCTTGGCCATGTTGAAGCAACCGCCCAGGTTAGTGCGCATCACGTCGGTCCAGTCGTCGTAGCTCATTTTCATGAGCGTGCCATCACGCGTGATGCCGGCGTTGTTGACCACCACGTCGATTGGGCCGACTTCCTCGGCGATCTTTTCGCAGGCGGCCAGCGTCGCCTCGTGGTCGCCCACGTCGAACTTGTAGGCGGGGATGCCGGTTTCATCGGTGAACTTGCGGGCCTTTTCGTCGTTGCCGGCATAGCTGGCGACAACCGTGAAGCCGTCTTCCTTCAAGGCCTCGCAAATTGCGCGACCGATCCCGCGCGTGCCACCGGTGACCACTGCTACATGTGCCATGCAATAAACCCCTTCGATTGCTGATCGTGTTGCGCAACAGTGTTAGCCTTGCGGCCCCTGTCGCGCAAAACAAAACCCCGCCGGAGCGGGGTCCTTTCGAAATACAATTGCTCAGGGTGTCAGAAACGGAACTGCGTGCCGATGTATACGGCCTGGCTATCCTGCTGTTCGAGGTCGGGGACCGGGATCAGGTCGCGGTCCTGCTCGATCCGCACACCGGCGGTGATATCGAGGTTGCGCGTCAGGCTGTAGCTGCCGGCCACGTCCAGCATCTGGTCGGTCAGCGTTTCGCCCGAAACGGCGACATCATCGGCCGTGGAGTCTTCCTCCAGCTCGATGCGGGCGGCAAAGCGGCTCGGCTCGTCGCGCCTGGTGCTGCGCGGTGCGAACTGCGCCAGGTCGGGAATGCGCGCGTTCGAAAGGTTGGCCGAAAGGTCCGGCGCGGCGATGGTGCGCGCAGGGGCCTGGGCAAAGCTGGAATAGCCGCGCGCCAGGCCAAGGTTGTAGCGTGTGGGCGTGACGCGCAAGCCGATGGCAGTACCATCGTTGCCGCGCTGGGCGCCGATGCCGGTGCTGGCTGCCAGCGCGTCTGCGGTCTGCTGGTCTACGCGGACAGCCACGGTGACAGAGCGCGCAACCGAGGAATCGGCAGCCCCTGCGGGCGTGAAGCGCAGCATGCGCGCATCGCCGCTGCGGCGCTCGATAAAATCGGCAAGGCGCGGGTCGGCGTCGGCCGGGGTGAAGGCGAGGAAGGCTTCGGGTGCGGTATCGTCCGCCCCGGACAGCGAGCCGAAAGCGAAGCCTGCCGTGGGTAGCGCAACAGCCAGCAGCGCAGCAGACGCGCCAAGCGCTGCCTTCCCTGCCAATCCTGTACGCCTGTTCGACATAATGCCCCTATCTATCCTCGACCCGATGGACCCTGCATGAACCGCATAGCCATACGAAACCTGCGAGTCGCCGTTATCAATACCCTAGTTACGACCGGATCATGACAAATTCCAGACATCGCTTTGCCGCGGCACGGCTTTTTGCGGACTGTTGCAGCTTCTCCACAACCAGGCGCCACGGGCATTAAGCGGGCATTCACGGCGAATCGGCGCTTTTGTGACCGCAATGGTGCTTCGCAAGGCCGCTTCGCCTTGCCGCGGGCGGCATGCCCGTTATAGAGGCTGGCAACTGCGATGTTTTCGTGTTTACAGGACCAATGATGGCTTTTTCCTCCCTCCGCACCTTCTCCCGCCACGTCGCTGGCGCCGCCATGCTGGGCACGGCCACGTTTGCGCTTTCCGCATGCGGGGGCGGCAACGACGAGCGGCTGCAGACCGACCTCGCCGCAGCGCGCGTTACCGCGATCGGGGTGAATTCCTACCTCTGGCGGGCCAGCCTGGAGACTCTCAGCTTCATGCCGCTGACGCAGGCAGACAGTTCCGGCGGTGTGCTGGTGACGGACTGGTACGCCGATCCCGACAACCCGAACGAACGGGTGAAGGTCTCCGTCGCCATCCTCGACCAGGACCTGCGCGCCGATGCGCTGCGCGTCGCCGCCAGCCGCCAGGTGCTGCAGAACGGCGTATGGGTGGAAGCACCCGTGCAGGCTGCCACGGTGCAGCGGCTGGAAGACATCATCCTGACCAAGGCGCGCGACCTTCGCCGTTCCGCCGTCGGCTAACTTCCCTTAGGGGCAATTGACATGACTGCTGAACGATTCGATCCGGCAAGCGCCGACGGTCGCTGGCAAGCTGCGTGGGACGAAGCCCGGTGCTTCGAAGCCGACAGCGCCAGCGCCAAACCCAAGACCTATGTCCTGGAGATGTTCCCCTATCCCAGCGGGCGCATCCACATCGGCCACGTGCGCAACTACACCATGGGTGACGTGCTGGCGCGCTATCACAAGATGCGCGGGCGCGAAGTGCTGCACCCGATGGGCTGGGACGCTTTCGGCATGCCGGCGGAAAACGCGGCGATGGAAAAGGGCGTCCACCCCGGCGGCTGGACTTACGACAACATCGCCACGATGAAAGGCCAGCTGAAGCAGCTGGGCTTCGCGCTCGACTGGAGCCGCGAATTCGCCACTTGCGACCCGGAATACTACGGCCACGAGCAGGCGCTGTTCATCGACCTGTTCGAGAACGGGCTGGTCTATCGCAAGGAAAGCGAGGTCAACTGGGACCCGGTCGACATGACCGTGCTCGCCAACGAGCAGGTGATCGACGGCAAGGGCTGGCGCAGCGGCGCCGAGGTGGAGAAGCGCAAGCTCAACCAGTGGTTCCTGAAGATCACCCATTTCGCCGAGGACCTGCTGGATGGCCTTTCCACGCTGGAGGACTGGCCGCAGAAGGTGCGGCTGATGCAGGAAAACTGGATCGGCAAGTCACAGGGCCTGGAATTCGCCTTCGACCTGTCGAACGGCGACACGCTGCCTGTCTACACCACCCGGCCCGACACCATTTTCGGCGCCAGCTTCGTCGCGGTGGCGGCAGACCACCCGGTGGCGCAGGCCGTGGCCGCAGACAGCACTGCAGCTAAGGACTTCATCGCCCTGTGCAAGAAGGGTGGCACCACGGCGGCTGAGCTGGAAACGGCGGAGAAGCTGGGCTTCGATACCGGCCTGACCGCGAAGCACCCCTTCACCGGCGAGGCGCTGCCCGTCTACATCGCCAATTTCGTGCTGATGGACTACGGCACCGGCGCCATCATGGCAGTGCCGGGGCACGACCAGCGCGACTTCGAATTCGCCACCAAGTACGGCCTGCCGATCCCGCGCGTGGTTGCCACCTCGGTTGAGGAAGCGGACAAGCCCTTCGCAGGTGAGGCCGAGGCAGGCGACGGGGTTATCGTCAACTCCGATTTCCTCACCGGCATGGCCGTGGAAGAGGCCAAGGCCGAAGTGATTTCCCGCGCCGAAGCGGGCGGTTGGGGCAAGGGCACCACGGTCTGGCGTCTGCGCGACTGGGGCGTTTCGCGCCAGCGCTACTGGGGCACGCCGATTCCCTTCATCCACTGCGATGATTGCGGCGTGGTGCCGGTGCCGAAAGACCAGTTGCCGGTGAAGCTGCCCGAGGATGTGAGCTTCGAGCAGCCGGGCAACCCGCTGCTGCGCCATCCGACGTGGAAGCACACCAGCTGCCCCAGGTGCGGCGGCGCGGCCGAGCGGGAGACCGACACGCTCGACACCTTCGTCAACTCCAGCTGGTATTTCCTGCGCTTCGCCAGCCAGCCCGCGGACAAGCCGTTCGACGCTGCCGAAGTGGCGCAGTGGATGCCGGTGGACCAGTATATCGGCGGTATCGAGCACGCGATCCTGCACCTGCTCTATGCCCGTTTCTGGACACGCGCATTGGCGCATTGCGGCAAGCTGGAGGTGAAGGAACCCTTCGCTTCGCTGTTCACGCAGGGCATGGTCACGCACGAGACCTACAGCCGCAAGGATGGCCCGCGCGAGATCTACTACACGCCTGCCGAGGTCGAGCGTACCTCCGACGGTGCGACACTGAAGGCCGATGGCCAGCAGGTCGCAATCGGCAAGGTCATCAAGATGTCCAAGTCGAAGAAGAACGTGGTCGACCCCGAGGACATCATCCGCGACTACGGCGCCGACGCGGTGCGCTGGTTCATGCTGTCGGACAGCCCGCCGGAGCGCGACCTGCCGTGGTCCGAAGCCGGGATCGAGGGCTGCGGGCGCTTCGTCCAGCGCCTGTGGCGGCTGTTCGGCCAGTTCGACGCGGGCGCTTCGGGCGAGGACAAGGACCTTGCCCGCAAGACGCACCAGACCGTGGCTGCCGTTGCCGAGGATATCGAGGCGCTGAGCTTCAACAAGGCCGTGGCGCGCATATACGAACTCACCAGCGCGGCGGAAAAGGCCAAGCCTTCGGCAGACCGGAACCACGCTATCCGCAGCCTGCTGCTGATGGCATCGCCGATGATGCCGCACTTGGCCGAGGAAGGCTGGTCGGCGATGGGCGGCGAAGGCCTTGTGGCCGAGGCAAGCTGGCCCGAAGTGGACGAAGCGCTGCTGGTCGACGACGAGGTTACCATCGCCGTACAGCACAAGGGCAAGTTGCGCGATACGCTGACCGCGCCCAAGGATGCCTCGAAGGAAGACCTGGAGGCCCTTGCGCTGGCCAGCGAGAAGGTCCAGCGTTCGATCGATGGCGCCGAAATTCGCAAGGTGATCGTGGTGCCCGGCAGGCTGGTGAATATCGTTACATGATCCGCATTCTCGCCCCTCTTGGACTGCTGGCCACGCTGTCTGCGTGCGGCCTGCAGCCGATCTATGCAGGTGGCGGGAACGGCTTCGTGGCGCGCGAACTGGCAGCGATCGAGGTGCCCGCGATACCGGGGCGCGAAGGCTGGTTGGTGCGCAACGCCCTGACCGATCGGCTGGGGCGCGGTGCCTCCGATGGCAACTCGCACTACCGGCTCGACGTGATCCTGGATGACCAGGTCGAGGGCCTGGGCCTACTGACCGACGATACCATTGGCCGCGAACGCCGCATCCTGCGCGCCCGATACCAGCTGGTGGATGTCACTAGCGACACCATCCTTGTCGACGCCACGGCAGGCGCCGATGCCGGGATCGACGTGGTCTCTTCCGAATTCGCCACCATCGCGGCTGAGCAGACCGCGCTGGAGAACCTGGCGCAGGAAGTGGCGGACCAGATCGTCGTGCGGATCACCCGCACCTTGCGTGAGCGCCAATGAAGGCCACCCAGCGCGACTATGCGCAAGCAGCGCGCAAGGCCGGCAAGAGCTTGCGCATCTGCTTTTTCTGCGGCGCCGACGAGGCGGGGGCCACTGCCGCTGCGAAAAAGCTGATCGCCGGGCTCGACGATCCGGGCGAGCGGCAGGAACTGACCGGGCAGGAGCTGCGCTCCGACCCCGTGCGGCTGGTCGACGAGGCACGCTCGACTTCCCTCTTTGGCGACAGTCGCCACATTTTCGTGCGCGCATCGGGCGAGGAAGCGCTGGAAGCGATCAAGACCTATTGCGACCTGGCCGACCGGGGCGAGGCCGAGGGCGCCTGGCCCATTTTCATCGTTGCCACCAGCGCCACCGACAAGTCGCGCAGCGCCAAGCTGCTGATCAAGCGCGCCGACGCCCTTGTCGCCGTGTTCTACCCGCCCGACCTGCGCTCCGTCACTGCCGACGTGCGGGCCATGGCCGATGCGGCCGGCATGCGTCTCAACGGCAACCTTGCCGAACGCATTGCCCATGCTGCCGGGCTCGACGTGCGGCTGGCGCAAAGCGAGGTCGACAAGCTGGCGCTGTACCTCGATGCCTCGCCGCAGTCGCCCAAGCAGGCGAGCAACGACGACTTCGACATGATCGGCGCCTCCACCGAGGAAGACGGCTTCATGCCGCTGGTCAACGCAGCCCTCGGCGGAGAGGTGCGCAAGCTGCCGCATGAACTGCGGCGCCTGCGCGAGGTATCGCTGAACCCCGTCGGCGTGGCGCTGGCGCTGGAACGGCGCGCAGCGCAGCTGGCGCGGCTTTCGGCCAACCTGCGCCCCGGTGACGACATGCAGAGCTTCCTCAAGTCGCAAGGCGTGTTCTTCCGCGAGCACCGCGAAGTGGGCGACCAGCTGCAGCGCTGGAGCGGCGGCAAGCTGGAACGGCTGGTGCCACGGCTGGCGGACCTGCACCGTTCGCTGCTGGCCAACAGCCAGACCGCCGAACTGATCCTGTCGCAGGAGCTGGCGCAGATCGCCCGCTATGCCGCCGCGCGGCGGTAGGAAAGCGAAAAGGTCAGTCGCCTTCGGGCACGGCGAAGGTGCCGGATACGCGGCCCGGCTGTCCGCCGCTTTGCGCGCCCACGCCATCCACGCTGGACAGCCCCGAGTTGAGGTCGATCACCAGCCGCCCACCGTCCAGCGTGTCGCTGCCGCGACGCAGCGCGACATTGCCCGACAGCACGATCACCCGGCGGTTGAAATCGTAGACCGCGGCATTGCCACTGGCGCGTTCGTTGCCGCGCGAGACGGTCACCCCGCCCGTCGCATCGATGCGCTGGATGCGCAGCGTGCCGGTGTCGGTATAGGCGACCGTGGTGCGCGCAGCGGTCAGCCGCAGGTCGCCCTGCTGGATCTCCACATCGCCCGACAATACCACGCGGTTCTGCCGGTCCTGCAGCTCGATTCGGTCGGCGGCATAGCTTACCGGCTGGTTGGAATTGAACCCGGCCAGCGACTGTGCCCCGGCCACCGAACCGAACGCCAGAGCGGCGATCCCGCCGGCCAGCAGGCCGCCGGCCATGCCCTTCAGGGCGAGGCGGGAGAGCGAAACACGCGATTGGGCATGGGTCATGCTGTCAGGCTCCGTCATTGGATTTCGTCGGGCAGGCGCAGGCGGCCCGGCACCATTCGCAGCCGGGCATTGCCGTCGAGCGAGATGACCCGCTCTTCAAGGTCGGCGTGCATGGCATCGGCAGAAAAGGTGCCGGCGGGAATTGCCCCGCTGACCTGCCCTTCGCCCACCAGGGTGCGGCTGGGCAGGTCTATCATCACGTTGCGGGCAATGAATTCATACCCATCGGTGGCGTTGAAGCGCACCATGCCGGGGATGCCCACCTGTTCGTCATCGATATCGTAGGTGCCGCGCGGCGCGGTAAGCACGGCGGGGCCGCCGCTCAGCACGATGCGCGCGGTCAGGTCTTCCAGTTCGACAATCGGCACGCTGTTGCTCTGCTGCACGGCTTCGCCGGCGACCAGGCTGAACGGGCGGCCGCGGCTGTCCTGCCCACGATACATGGCATTGTCGACGCGCAACCGATCGTCGGCAATCGCCACCTTGTTGCGATCGAGCAGGAAGCTGATTTCCCCGCGCGGGGAAAGCGGCGTGATCAGCATCATCGCCGCCACCACGCCTACCAGCGCCGGCAGCGCCACCGCCAGTACGCGCACGATCGTGTCGAGCGAAGAGCCCGGAGCGGCGAAGTGCTGGCGCCTGGTGCGGATGCGATCAGCGGCCTTGGTCATCGGGTTTGCCTAAACGCCACGGGCTATGACTCGTGGCTGAAAATGTCCTTGTCTGCCCATCCGGCGATATCCAGCCGGGCACGGGTGGGGAGGAAGTCGTAGCACGCCTGCGCCATGTCCAGCCGGTCTTCGCGCTGCAGGCGTTCGATCATCACCTCGCGCAGGCGGTGCAGGTAGCGCACGTCGCTGGCGGCATATTCGCGCTGCGCATCGTTCAGTTCCGGCGCGCCCCAGTCGCTGGTCTGCTGCTGCTTGGAAATGCTCTCGCCCAGCAGCTCCTCCACCAGGTTCTTCAGGCCATGCCGGTCGGTGTAGGTGCGGGTCAGCTTGCTGGCGATCTTGGTGCAGAAGACCGGTGCGGCGGTGACCCCCAGGTAATGCTCGATCGCCGCCAGGTCGAAGCGGGCGAAGTGATAGATCTTGATCCGTGCCGGATCGGCCAGCAACGCCTTCAGGTTGGGCGCATCGTAGCTGCTGCCCTTGGCAAAGCGCACCAGGTGTTCATCGCCCTGGCCATCGCTGATCTGCACCACGCACAGGCGATCGCGCGGGGTGACAAGACCCATGGTTTCGGTGTCGACGGCCACCGGGCCATCGGCGAGCACGCCTGCGGGCAGGTCTTCTTCGTGGAAATGTACTGTCATCGTGGTTTTGCCTTAGGCGGATTGGGGATTTGAGGGAAGGGCGGACTGGCTCTCCGGACATTGCCCCCCTATCCGTTCGTGTCGAGCGAAGTCGAGACACGATCGACTTGCCGCCTCTCGACTTCGCTCGAGGCGAACGGAGGTGTGCGTGAGCGAGACAATCCCCGAAAGCTGGGCCCCCGTGCTCGACCCCGTCCTGGCCACGCCCGAGGCGCGCAGGCTGGGCGGCTGGCTGCGCGCGGAGGAGGAGGCGGGCAAGGCGATCTTCCCGCCGCGCGGCATCCGGCTGAAGGCGCTGGAGCTCACCCCGCTCGACAGCGTGCGCGTGGTGATCCTGGGGCAGGACCCGTACCACGGCCCCGGCCAGGCGCACGGGCTGTGCTTTTCGGTGCCCGACGGGGTGCCGCCGCCTCCTTCGCTGAAGAACGTGTTCAAGGAGATGCAGAGCGATCTCGGACTGCCCGCGCCGGACCATGGCTCGCTGGAAAGCTGGGCGCGGCAAGGCGTGCTGCTGCTGAACAACACGCTGACCGTGCAGCAGGGCATGGCAGGCAGCCACGCGGGCAAGGGCTGGGACGCGATCACCGATGCCTGCGTTGCCGCCGTGGCAGAGCGCAGCGAGCCAAGCGTGTTCATCCTGTGGGGCAGCCATGCGCAAGGCAAGGCGGCGCGGATCCCGGCATTGCGCGACGGCGGCCCGCACCTGTTGATCAAGAGCCCGCACCCCAGCCCGCTGTCCGCCCATCGCGGGTTCTTCGGTTCGAAGCCGTTCAGCCGCGCCAATGCCTTCCTTGAACAGAACGGTCGCGGGACCATCGACTGGCAACTGTAAGCGAAGCGGGCGCCGGCTAATGTGGAGCACGTGGAGCACTGTCCTGGAGGCAAAAACCCGTGCTTGCGGCGAAGGGTGTTTTCCATTCTGATTCAGGTGGTTGGGGCGGTTATCCATGCGCGCGCTTTGACATTCGGCCCGCGAGTAGGAAAGCTGCGCCCCGATGACCGAAGATGAAGCCCGTACCGCACTGGCCGAACGGCTGGCCGAGCTCGACCGGCTCGACGTGCTGAGCGCCGAAGGCCGCGCGCCCGTTACCCTGCAGCAGGATAGCGTGGGGCGCCTGTCGCGCATGGACGCGATGCAGCAGCAGGCCATGGCGCAGGCCGAGGAACGACGGCGCGGGGCAGAGCGCATACGCATCAGGGCCGCGCTGGAGCGGCTGGACGAGGGCGAATGGGGCTGGTGCGTCACTTGCGGCGAGGAAATCGCCGAGGGGCGGCTGCGCAACGACCCCAGCGTTGCGACATGCGTGGGGTGTGCGGGTTAGAGCCGCTCAAAGGGGGGTGTCGACATGACGATAACAGATGGCGTGTTGTGGTTCGCGGTGCTTGGCGTTGGCGTGATGGCGGGGGTCTATTTTACCTTCTCAGCCTTCGCCATGCGTGCGCTCGATGCCATTGGTTTGCCGGCGGGTATGCAGGCGATGCAGTCGATCAACCGCGTGATCGTGCGTTCGCTCTTCCTGCCGCTGTTCTTTGCCAGCAGCCTGGCCGCGGCGGTGCTGGCCGTCGTTGCCCTGCTCGACCTGTCGCAGCCGGGCGGCCTTCTCCTGCTGGTGGGCGGAGCGAGCTATGTGCTGGGCATGTTCGTGGTGACGGTTGTCGGCAACGTGCCGCTCAACAACGCGCTGGAGGCGGCAGCGGCAGATGGCGCGGAGGGCGAGGCCATGTGGCGGCGCTACATGAATTCGTGGGTGGCATGGAACCATGTCCGCACGCTTGCCTGCACACTGTCGATGGCATTCCTTGTCGCAGCGCTGGTGGCGCGGGGCTGAGCCTTCGTCACTCCAGGCAGAGAAAGTCCGCCAGCGGATAGCGGGCGATAACGGCATCGTCGGCGTCGAGCACGGTCACGTCCTGCGCCATGTGCAGGCAGCCGCGACCAAGTTCTTCTGCCGCGAGGCCGCGGGCCACGTGCTTTGCCACAAGGCCCACTGCCCATTCGGCGGGAAGGTCGAAAGCGATTGCGCGGCTGCGGCGGTTGCCGCGTTCGAGACAGAATCGGTAGTCCGGCATGGCGCTCCCTTCACGACCGACTCACAGCACCTGTGTTACAGTTTGATGACACCTTGTTCTGGCACGGGCCGGGATCCACGCTGGCGGGGTGACGATCGGCTGCTAAAGAGCGGGCATATGGTTGCGATCGGATGTTTCATGCTGCTTGTCCTGCCGCTGGCAGGCCTGGTGCTGGGCGGCTGGCTGGCCGGGCCGCAAGGCATGGCCTGGGGCGCCGGCATCGGCCTTGCCGTCGCGCTCGGCGCGTCGGGTATCATGGGCTATGGGCTGGTGAAAGCAGGTCGGCGCTGACCACGCAAAAAGGGCGCGCCCCGTGCCGGAACGCGCCCTTTGGTGATTGCTTTAACCGGCCTTAGCGCGGCAGTTCGGTAACGCCCATCAGCGCCTCGTCCACGCTGGCCGCGCACTGGCGACCTTCGCGGATGGCCCAGACGATCAGCGACTGGCCACGACGCATGTCGCCGCAGGCCCAGATCGACGGGTCGGACGTGCGATAGTCCTGCACGTTGGCTTCCACGTTGCCGCGATCGGTCAGGTCGACGCCGCTCTGCTCGATCATGCCCTGCTTGCGGGGGCCGAGGAAACCCATGGCCAGCAGGATCAGGTCGGCAGGCAGGATGAACTCGCTGTCGGGCACTTCCTTCAGCTGGCCTTCCGACCAGTCTGCGCGCACGCACTTCAGGCCGGTGACCTTGCCGTCTTCGCCGACCACTTCCTTGGTCAGCACGGACCAGTCGCGCTCCACGCCCTCTTCGTGGCTGGTGGAAGTGCGCAGCTTCATCGGCCAGTCGGGCCAGGTCAGCAGCTTGTTCTCGTGCTCGGGCGGCTGCGGCAAGATCTCGATCTGGGTGACCGAAGCCGCGCCCTGGCGGTTGGAGGTGCCCACGCAGTCGGAACCGGTGTCACCGCCGCCGATCACGATCACGTGCTTGCCGGTGGCGGTCAGGCTGCCGCGCGGCGCGGCGCGGTTCTCATCGTCGCCGGCGTTGCGCTTGTTCTGCTGGGTGAGGAATTCCATGGCCAGGCGCACGCCGGGCAGTTCGGCGCCGGGGATCTGCAGCGGGCGGGCATCTTCCGCCCCGCCGGCGAACACCACCGCGTCGAAATTCTCCTTCAGGTTCTTCACCGAGATATCGACGCCAACCTCGGTGCTGGTGCGGAAGGTGACCCCTTCGGCCTCCATCTGCACCGCGCGGCGGTTGATCAGGCTCTTTTCCATCTTGAAGTCGGGAATGCCGTAGCGCAGCAGGCCGCCCACGCGGTCGCTCTTCTCGAACACGGTGACCGAATGGCCCGCGCGCGCCAGCTGCTGGGCACAGGCCATGCCTGCCGGGCCGGAGCCGACCACGGCCACGCTCTTGCCAGTCTTCTTCTCTGGCACCTGCGGGTGGATCCAGCCTTCCTTCCATCCGCGATCGACGATGGCGCATTCGATCGACTTGATCGTCACCGGCTCGTCGGTGAGGTTGAGCGTGCAGCTTGCCTCGCACGGGGCGGGGCACACGCGGCCTGTGAATTCGGGGAAGTTGTTGGTGGAATGCAGCACTTCCAGCGCATTCTGCCAATCGCCCTTGTACACCAGGTCGTTCCAGTCCGGGATGATGTTGTTCACCGGACAGCCGTTGTGGCAGTACGGGATACCGCAATTCATGCAGCGGGCGGCCTGGTTCTTCAGCGCCTCCTCGCTGGGTGGAATGACGAATTCCTTGTAGTGCGTCAGCCGTTCCTTGGGATCGGCATAAGTGCGATCCTGGCGCTCGATTTCGAGGAAGCCGGTTTCCTTGCCCATGTCCTGTAGTCCTTACTCAGCCGCGACCGAGGCGGCCTGTTCGCGCTCTGCCTCAAGCTGCTTGAGCGCGCGTGCATAGTCTTTCGGCATCACTTTCACGAAGTGCTTTACCGCATTGTCCCAATCGCCCAGCAGCTCGGCCGCGCGGGCAGAGCCGGTGTGCAGTTTGTGCCGCTCCAGCAGGATCTTCAGCCTTGCGGCATCGTGGTAGAGCGGATCGCCCATGCCGTAATCGTCGACCGTGGAGGGGCGCTGCTGCGGCAGGCCCGTACCTTCGGGATCGTCGGCGGCCACGTCGATCGGCAACAGGTCGACCTGCGCCATGTTGCAGCGGCTGGCGAAAGTGCTGTCGGGATCGTAGACATAGGCAATGCCGCCCGACATGCCAGCGGCAAAGTTGCGCCCGGTCGGGCCGAGCACGGCTACCACGCCGCCGGTCATGTATTCGCAGCCATGGTCGCCCGTGCCTTCGACCACCGCGACGGCGCCCGAATTGCGTACCGCGAAACGTTCGCCCGCGACGCCGCAGAAATAGGCCTCGCCCGCGATCGCACCGTACAGCACGGTGTTGCCGACGATGATATTGTCCTGCGGATCGCGGTTCACGCCATCGGGCGCGCGCACGATCACGCGGCCACCCGACAGGCCCTTGCCGACATAGTCGTTGCCGTCGCCCACCAGGTCCAGCGTGACGCCGTGCGCCAGCCAGGCGGCAAAGCTCTGGCCAGCCGTGCCGGTGAACTGGATGCGGATCGTGTCGACAGGCAGGCCCTTGTGGCCGTGTGCCTCGGCAATCCGGCCCGAAAGCATGGTGCCCACGGTGCGGTTGAGGTTGCGGATCGGGTAGGACAGCTGCACCGCCTCGCCGCGCTCTATCGCGGGTGCGCAATCGGCGATCAGCTGGTTGTCGAGCGCGTTTTCCAGGCCATGGTCCTGCCCTTCGGTGTGGTGCAGGCTCTTGCCTTCCTCCAGCTCCACCGTGTGCAGCAGGCGCGACAGGTCGACCCCGTCGGCCTTCCAGTGGCGGATGGCGCGGTTCATGTCGATGCGGTCCACCCGGCCGATCATTTCCTCGACGGTGCGGAAGCCCATCTCGGCCATGATTGCACGCAGTTCTTCGGCAACGAAGAAGAAGTAGTTGATGACGTGTTCCGGCGTGCCGACGAAGCGCTTGCGCAGTTCCGGGTTCTGCGTGGCGACGCCAACCGGGCAGGTGTTGAGGTGGCACTTGCGCATCATGATGCAGCCCGCCGCGATCAGCGGCGCGGTGGCAAAGCCGAACTCGTCCGCGCCCAGCAACGCGCCCACGGCCACGTCACGGCCCGTGCGCAGGCCGCCGTCCACCTGCACCGCGATGCGGCTGCGCAGGTCGTTCAAGAGCAGCGTCTGCTGGGTTTCGGCCAGGCCGATTTCCCACGGGGAACCGGCATGCGTAAGGCTGGTGAGCGG
Organism: uncultured Erythrobacter sp.; assembly: GCA_913055155.1. Lineage (GTDB taxonomy): Bacteria > Pseudomonadota > Alphaproteobacteria > Sphingomonadales > Sphingomonadaceae > Alteraurantiacibacter. Next base: position 96,062 of record CAJXJR010000007.1, read on the forward strand.
CGAAGCGCCGGTGCCGCCTTCGTAACCGGAAATGGTCACGTGGTCGGCGCGTGCCTTGGATACGCCTGCAGCCACGGTGCCCACGCCCACTTCGGAAACGAGCTTTACCGAGATACGCGCCTTGGGCTGCACGTTCTTCAGGTCGTGGATCAGCTGCGCCAGATCCTCGATCGAATAGATGTCGTGGTGCGGCGGCGGCGAGATCAGGCCCACGCCGGGGGTGGAATGGCGCACCTTGCCGATGCGTTTGTCCACCTTGTGGCCGGGCAGCTGGCCGCCTTCGCCGGGCTTGGCGCCCTGCGCCATCTTGATCTGGATATCGTCCGAATTGGCGAGGTATTCGGTGGTGACGCCGAACCGGCCCGAGGCGACCTGCTTGATGCGGCTGCGCATCGAATCGCCGTTGGGCAGCGGCACGAAACGCTCGGGCTCCTCGCCGCCTTCGCCGGTGTTGGAGCGACCGCCGATGCGGTTCATGGCGATCGCCAGCGTCGAGTGCGCTTCGTGGCTGATCGAGCCGAAGCTCATCGCCCCGGTGCTGAAGCGCTTGACGATTTCCTCTGCCGGTTCGACTTCGGAAATGTCGATGGCCTTGTCGGCCTTCTTCAGTTCCATCAGCCCGCGGATGGTCAGCAGGCGTTCGCTCTGTTCGTTGATCGACTTCGCGAATTCCTGGTAATCGTCCCACTTGTCGGCGCGCACCGCGTGCTGCAGCTGGGCGACGTTGGCAGGCGTCCAGGCGTGCTGTTCGCCGCGCAGGCGGTACTGGTAGATGCCGCCCACATCCAGCATGTGGCGATAGATCGGGTTGTCGCCATAGGCGGCGGCATGGCGGCGCACGGTTTCCTGCGCCACTTCCTTCAGGCCCACGCCTTCGATGGTGGTGGCGGTACGGGTGAAGTACTTCTCCACGAACTCGCTGGACAGGCCGACGGCATCGAAGATCTGCGCCCCGCAGTACGACTGGTAGGTGGAGATGCCCATCTTCGACATCACCTTGCGGATGCCCTTGCCCACCGCCTTGATATAGTTCTTCTCCACTTCCTCGGTGGAAAGTTCGGGGAACTTGTTGGTGCGGATATCCTCCAGCGTCTCGAACGCAAGGTAAGGGTTGATGGCTTCGGCGCCATAGCCCGCCAGCACGCAGAAATGGTGCACTTCGCGTGCTTCGCCGGTTTCCACGACGATGCCGGTCTGCATGCGCAGGCCCTGGCGCACCAGCTGGTGGTGCACGGCGGCCGTTGCCAGCAGCGCGGGCATGGGAATGCGGTCGGGGCCCTGCTTGCGGTCGGACAGGATCAGGATGTTCTTGTCCTGCAGCACGGCCTCGGTCGCGGCCCAGCACATTTCCTTGATCGCCATTTCCAGGCCATCGGCGCCGGTTTCGGCATCCCAGGTGATGTCGATGGTGGTGGTGCGGAAGGCGCCATCAAGGCTGGCTTCGACCGAGCGGATCTTTTCCATCCCGCGGTTGGTCAGGATCGGCTGGCTGATTTCCAGGCGCTTGTGCGTACCTGCCTCGCGGCCCAGCAGGTTGGGGCGCGGGCCGACCATGGTCAGCAGGCTCATCACCAGTTCCTCGCGGATCGGGTCGATCGGCGGGTTGGTGACCTGGGCGAAGTTCTGCTTGAAATAGTCGTACAGCAGGCGGCTGCGGTTCGACAGCACGGCGATCGGCGTATCGGTGCCCATGGAGCCGATGGGATCGTCGCCGTTGGTTGCCATCGGTTCCAGGAACCTGGCGATGTCTTCCTGCGTGTAGCCGAAGGCCTGCTGGCGATCGAGCAGGCTCACCTCGTTCTCCTGCACGGCATCCTCGTCGGTCTCGATCGCCTCGAGGTCGCGCAGCTTGTACTGCGCCTTTTCCAACCATTCCTCGTAAGGATGCGCGGCGGCGAGTTCGGCCTTGAGTTCCTCGTCCTCGACGATGCGGCCCTGCTCGAGGTCGATCAGCAGCATGCGGCCCGGCTGCAGCCGCCACTTGCGGGTGATTTCCTCTTCGCTGAAGGGCAGCACACCGCTTTCCGACGCCAGGCAGACAAGGTCGTCCTTGGTCACGCAATAGCGTGCCGGGCGCAGGCCGTTGCGGTCCAGCGTGGCGGCGATCTGGCGGCCGTCGGTGAAGGCGACGGCGGCGGGGCCGTCCCACGGTTCCATCAGCGCTGCGTGGTATTCGTAGAACGCGCGGCGCTTGGGATCCATCAGGTCGTTGCCGTTCCACGCCTCTGGGATCAGCATCATCATGGCGTGGGCAAGGCTGTATCCACCCAGCAAGAGCAGTTCGAGCGCGTTGTCGAGGCAGGCGGTGTCGGACTGGCCGTGCGGCACGATCGGCCACAGCTTGTCGAGGTCGGCGCCCAGCAGGTCGCTTTCCATCGTGCGGCGGCGGGCGTTCATCCAGTTCACGTTGCCGCGCACGGTGTTGATCTCGCCATTATGGCAGATCAGGCGGAACGGCTGCGCCAGTCGCCAGCTGGGGAAGGTGTTGGTGGAGAAGCGCTGGTGCACCAGGCCGAGTGCGCTTTCGCAATCGGGATCGCGCAAGTCATCGTAAAAGCTGCCCACCTGGTTGGCCAGCAGCAGGCCCTTGTAGACCACGGTGCGGCTGGAGAAGCTGGGCATGTAGAGCTTGGTCAGCCCCGGCATGTCGTGCTTTTCGGCCAGTTCCTTCAGCGGGTTCTGTGTCTGCTTGCGGATGACGATCAGCTTGCGCTCGAACGCGTCCTGGTCGGCACAGTTATCGCCGCGGCCGATGAAGCACTGGCGGATCACCGGCATCGACTCCAGCACCGCCTTGCCCAGGCCAGCGGTGGTGACGGGCACGTCGCGCCAGCCAATCAGGTGCTGGCCTTCCTTGGCGATGAATTTCTCGAACTGCGCGGTGATGAAATCGCGCGCGGCCGCATCCTGCGGCATGAAGCACATGGCCACGGCATAGTCGCCCGCCGGCGGCAGGGTCAGGCCTTCGCTTGTCGCCCAGCGGCGATAGAGCTTGTCCGGGATCTGGATCAGGATGCCTGCGCCGTCGCCCAGCAAGGGGTCTGCCCCCACCGCGCCGCGATGGTCGAGGTTGGCCAGGATCTCGAGACCCTGGGTAATGATGTCGTGCGATGCCTTGCCCTTGATATGGGCGACAAAGCCCATGCCGCAGTTATCGTGCTCGTTTACGGAATCATACAGGCCCTGGGTGGCGGGATACTCGGTCAATCTTCAATACTTCCTCTTGCGCGTGCGGGCCCCGGGCGGAATTAAGCCGCGCCCCGGAACCGGTTTCACCGGTAACGAAACGCGAATCAACCGCCGCGGGCGGCACGAAAATTTCGCGAAGAGCCCTCATGGCGACAGGAAGCTATTTTGGCAAGGCTTGCTGCACCGCAAAATGGCATTCAAGCGCCAAACCAGGGGTTTGCCTGGCTACTTGCCCATGCGTTGCAGGTTCAACAGCGCTTCGCGCAGGGCCCGTTCGTTGTCGTCGTTCGACGGCTTCGGACGCTCCATGCGCGGTGCAGCGGCCTTATCTTCCCCGGCAGGCGGGTCGAAAGCGCGCGCTGCAGGTGCTGCTGCATGTGCGGGGGCCTTGCGGTTTTCCTGGTTGGGAAACAGCACCGCCGGCTCGGTATTGTCGGCATCGGGCTCGGGCTCCTCGATGCGGACGAATTCCTCGACATTGCGCTTGAACGGGTTGGCAGCGGCAAAATCGGTCACCGGAGCGCGGTCTTCGGGCGCGCTGTCTTGCGCGATATCTTCGACATCGTCCTGTGCGATGGCTGCGTCCTCGGCGGTAGCCGGGGGCTGGTCGAAGGCTGGGCGCGGCGCGGGTTCGGGTTCGCTGACTTGCATCGGCGGCAGGGTGAACGAGGCGGCGAGATCGGCGATCTCGTCGTCCTCGCCTTCATCTTCGTCATCCAGCGTGACCGCGGCGATCGTGCCGGTGAATGCGCCATAGCGCTGGCGCGGCTCTTCCTCGGACTCGGCAGGCTTGTCGAACGCCGGAGCTTCGGCGGGTTCCTCGGCTTCGGCTTCGCTAGTCGGCTGCGCGGCAGCGGAACCGAAATAGGCGGCCATGGCCTGGACGGCGTCTTCCGCGGCGGCAGGATCGAACTCGTCCGGTACGGGGGCGTCGAGCGCAGCGTCCTTTTCGCCAGCCGCTTCGGCTTCGGCCTCCGCTGCGGCGGCAGCTTCGGCTTCGGCCTTGGCCGCGGCTTCGGCCTCTGCCTGTTGCATCAGTGCCTTTTCGGCGGCTTTTTCGGCGACCCATTCGCGATGCTTGTCGAGAGCAGAACCGAGGCGCTGGACCAGTTGGACAAGGCCTTCGCCCTCTTCGCCGTCAGGTTCCCCGGCCTTTGCGCCTGCATCGATTTCAGGCGTGTCGACCACGACCGCTTCGTCTGCCGTCTCGTCGACCGGCATTTCGCTCGATGCCTCCACGGGCCCATCGGTGGGTTCGAAAATCTGCTTGTCGGACACCGTTTCCTCGCTCTCCGTCCCGGCGTTCTCGTCCGGGGCAAATGTCGGTTCGGCGGCAGAATGCTGTTCGTCGCCCCGATCTTCATCGTGATATTCATCGTGATCTTCCTGCGCCATCGAGGGCGGCGAGAAGGCCAGCGGTTCCTCGGCCGTTGCTTTGGCCTCGACCGGCTCGGCATAGTGCACGTCCACCACCGGACCGGTGGCATTCGCCACGGCGATGAATTCCTGCCGCTCGAATCCGGGCTGGGGCAGGTCCTGCTCCTGCGGTTCCTGCTCTTCGGCGAAACCGGTGTCTGCTTCCGCTTCGAGTGCGGCCGCGGCGTCGAGCTCGAGAGGCACGTCCTCTTCCTCGACCTCCGGCTCCGCCGGATCGGGCTGGAAGACCTGGCGCGGTTCGTCGGCTTCGGCCACAGGCTCTTCATCGGGAACGCCATCGACCATGGCCGGGCTTTCCTTCGGTTCGCGCACGGCAGGCACCGGCGCGACGTTGAGGAAGTCGCTGGGGCCTTCTTCCTGTTCGATCGCCAGCGCGCGGCGGCGACCGGCGGGGGCGGGCAGATCGTCGTGATCGTCGCCCTCGATGCCGAAGTCGCCGATATCATCGGGCGCGTTCAGCACCTTGCGGTCGCCGGCTTTCGCGCTCCTGGGAGCCGCGATCTTCCGGGCGAGTACGAAGCCGAGCATGCCGCCCACCAGCGTGCCGACCAGCGCGACCAGCGATTGCGCGGTAAAGCCCAGCGGCGGCGCGGCCAGGGGCAGCAGAGATGCCAGTCCGCTTGCCGTGCTGGCACGCTCCAGCAGCGCCACGGGCACGATCAGGCTGCCGACCCCCAGCAAGGCGGCAAACCACAGCGCCACGATCCAGGGGAACGCGGGGTTCGCGGTAATCGGCGGCTTACCAGGCTTCTGGCCTGCCTTGGCGGCAGGTGCCTGCGCCGGTTCATCCATGTGCTCGGGGCCTGTTGCCACGTGCCAATCCTGTTTTTGCACCGCGTATTTCCACGCTGCCAACCGGGTCAGGCGGCGGCGGGGATACGGCCATCGTCGGATTGGCCTAGCAGGCTAAGGTAAACGACCTGATAACGCTGAATGTTGGTTTGCCAGTCATGCCGGGTCAGGACGTGTTTACGCGCCGCCGTGCGGATCGCGTCCCACTCGGCCCGGCGATCGACCAGGTCGGCCAGCGCCCGGGCGCAGGCGACGGGATCGTCGGGCGCGAAAAGCACGCCGGTTTCGCCGTGGCGAATCAGTTCGCGGTGCCCGCCCACGTCGCTGGCGGCCACCAGCTGCATCTGGGCATTGGCCTCCAGCGGCTTAAGCCGGGTGACAAGGTCGGTCAGGCGGCTCTTCTTGCGGGGATAGGCCATGATATCGGTCAGGGCGTAATAGCGTTCCACTTCGCTGTGCGGCACGCGACCGGTGAAGTGGATGCGCCCGGCGGCAGACGAGGCCGCAGCCTGCGCGCGCAGCCTATCGTCCATCGGTCCGCCGCCCACCAGCAGCAGGTGCGCACCCGGATGGCGATCCAGCAGCAGGGGCATGGCCGAGATCAGGTCGTCCAGCCCTTCGTAATCGTAGAAGCTGCCGATGAAGCCGATGACCGGGCCCCATTCGCCATCGGCGCCGATACCCAGCTGCGCCGCCAGCGCCTCGTCGCGGGCGACAGGCTCGCCAAAAGTCGTCAGGTCCACGCCGTTGGGCATCACGCCGATCTTCTCCGCCGGGAAACCGCGCGCGACCAGGTCCTGTTTCAGCCCCTGGCAGATCGTCATCACGGCGTCCGCATCGCGCACGGTGGAGTTTTCCAGCTCGCGCGTCAGGAGGTATTTCAGTGATCCTTCGCGGCCTGTAAGGTTGCCGACGGCGGCATCTTCCCAGAAGGCGCGGATCTCGTAGACCACCGGGATGCCCAGCCGCTTGCCGGCGCGGATCGCCGCAAGGCCGTTCAACGCAGGGGAGTGGGCGTGGAGGATGTCGGGCCGCCATTTGCTCGCCAGCGCGACCACGGCATCGGCCAGGGCATCGATCTCGCGCCACTCCCGCAGGCCCACGGGGCCAGTCGCCTTGCCCGGTGTGCGGTGGAAGGTGAGGCCATCGATTTCTTCCACGGCGGGGCCGGGTTCGACATGCCGCTGCCCGGTGATCCCGCGCACCTCCAGCCCGATACCCTGCTGCGCACGCAGGATGGCGCGCGTGCGAAAGGTATAGCCGCTGTGCATCGGCAACGAATGGTCAAGGACGTGAAGGACGCGTGTCATCGGCGCCATGCCTGCCAGAACAGACTTAAAGGCGCGTCAATAGCTTGGGCGTAAGGCGCTGGTGTACCAAATGAGGACGCGCTCGCCTTGATCGACTACTTCTCCATCGCGCTGACGCACGGGCTGATCCTGCTCGCCTGCTGGCGGCTGCTGATGCGCGATGACCTGGACGTCGAGGGCGCGCAGAACAGGCCGGACCGGCGTCCGTGGCTGCGGCAGCAAGAGCAGCAGGAGCACGGGCCCGATGCGTGACCTGGTCCTGCTGGCCTTCATCGCCGCGATCGTGGCGATGGGGTTCAAGCGCCCGTTCCTGTGGGTGCTGCTGTATATCTATGTCGATATCGTCACCCCGCAGAAAGTGGGCTACGGCATCATCACCAGCATATCCCTGTCGATGCTGTGCTTTGTCGCGGCCTTTGCCGGGTACATATTGCTCGACAGCAAGCAGGGCAGCCGCATTACCCTGCGGCAAGGCCTGATCGTGGCGCTGCTGGGCTGGTGCGCGATAACCACCTATTTCCTGGCCGATTTCCCCGAGGAGGCGGCCAGCAAGTGGGAATGGGTGTGGAAGAGCCTGGTCTTCGCGGCCTTCCTGCCGCTGACCTTGCGCACCAAGTTACGGCTGGAGGCAGCGGCGCTGATCATGGTGCTGTCTGCTGCCAGCATCATCATATCGGCGGGCATCAAGACGGTATTGTCGGGCGGCGGATACGGCACGCTGGTAGCGCTGGTGCAGGACAATTCGGGTCTCTACGAAGGCTCCACCCTGTCCACCGTCGCCATTGCCGTAATTCCGCTGACCGTGTGGGTGGCAAGGCACGGCAGCATCTTCACCGAGCGCAAGCTGGCGATGGTCTTTGCCGCGGCGCTGGTGTTCGCCGCCCTGCTGGTGCCCGTGGGCACGCAGACGCGCACCGGGCTGATCTGCATCGCCGCGCTGGGCGTGCTGGTGCTGCGCAGCGTGAAGTATCGCTTCGTCTATGCCGGCTTTGCGGGGCTGGCGCTGCTGGTGGCGCTGCCGTTCCTGCCCGCCAGCTATACCGAACGCATGTCCACCATCACCGAATACCAGGCCGATGAAAGCGCCTCTACCCGCGTGGCGGTGTGGGCGTGGACGATCGACTACGTGAAGGCCAACCCGCTGGGTGGCGGCTTCGATTCCTTCCTTGGCAACAGCTTCAGCTACCAGACCCGAACCACGGTGGACGAAGGCAATACTGAGCGCGTCGTCTACCAAGAAGTGACCGACGAGGGTCGCGCCTTCCACTCCGCCTATTTCGAGGTGCTGGGCGAGCAGGGATTCATCGGCTTCGCCATCTGGCTGGCGCTGCACGGGCTGGGGCTGTGGCAGATGCAGCGCATCCGCAAACGCTATGCCGACAGCGAGGAGCCCGATGGCAAGCGCTGGTATGCGCTGGCGACGGCGCTGCAGAACGGCCACATGGTCTACCTTGTCGGGGCGGCCTTCGTGTGCGTGGGCTACCAGCCGTTCATGTTCATGCTGCTGGGGCTGCAGATCGCCTTCTACAGCCTGATGAAGCGCGAATGGGCGGGCAAGCAGGAGCAGAACCGTCCGTGGCTGCGCGAACAGCCTGTACAGGGGGCCCCGGCCTGATGGCATCGCAGCACCCTCGCGTGCCGCACCTGCTGGCGCTGACCGGGATTCGCGGCCTCGCGGCGTGGTGGGTGGTGTTCTACCACGCGCGCCTGTCGCTGGCCGAGTGGATGCCCGACTGGGGCATGGCCGTGGCGGCCAAGGGCTATCTCGCGGTGGACTTGTTCTTCATGCTGTCGGGCTTTGTCATGTGGCTCAACTATGGCGAGCGGCTGCGCGCCGAAGGCGCAGCGGGAGCGCCGGCCTTCTGGTGGCGCCGCCTGGCCCGCATCTGGCCGCTGCACCTGGCCGTGCTGGGCGGAATGATCCTGTTTGCGCTGGTGCTGCTGGCAACCGGGCGCGACATGTCGAACTATCCGCTGGCGGAACTGCCACTGCACGTGCTGCTGCTGCAGAATTGGGGGCTGACCAGCGAGCTGACGTGGAACCACCCGGCCTGGTCGATCAGCACCGAACTGGGCGCCTACCTGTTGTTCCCGCTGGCGGTGGTGGCGGTGCGCTGGGAGGCATGGCGCCCGTGGGCCCTGCTGGCGGGCGTGGGCTTGCTCGCCCTGGCGCTGCACGGTGTGTTCGTGCTGGCAGGCGCCAGCGAGCTCGGCGACCAGATCACCCGGCTGGGCCTGATCCGCTGCGTGCTGCAATTCGGCATCGGCATGTTGCTGGCGAACCTCTGGCTGGCGTGGAAGGAGAAGGGCGGAATGGCGCTGGCCTGTGCGATCTCGAGCGCGATCAGCCTTGCCGCGCTGCTGGTGTGGGGCACGCCCGAAACCCTCGTGGTGCCGCTGGCCTTCGCCACGCTGCTGCTGGCGCTGGCGCTGGATAGCGGCCCGGTGGCGCGGCTGCTTTCCACTCGCCCGCTGGTGTGGCTGGGCGATGCCAGCTACGCCACCTACCTCGTCCACTTCCCGCTGCTGGTGCTGCTGAAACTGGTGGCGGTGGACGACAGCCTGCAGATCACCCCGCTGGCCTTCGCCACTTACCTGCTGGTGCTGTTGGCGCTGTCGGGCGGGCTGTATCGCTGGCTGGAGAAGCCGGCGCAGAAGTGGCTGAATGCAAGGGATCCTTTTCGTTTTTCGAAAGCGCCTCCGCGCTTTCGTCCTCGCTAGATGCGCTCCCCCCGGACCAAGCCCGGGGTCCGCGCCCGCTGCAGGCGGCCGTTCGGCCTTGCGGTCGGCTAGGCGCCGACCGTGTCCCGCGCGAACCTCATTGGCTGGCGAAAGTCTCGGTCGCGACCAGCGACCGGCCGAGCGCGAATGCGCGACCCGCAGGTGCCGCGCAGCGAATAGCACCGAGGACGCTCCGACGGAGGTCGGAGCGAAAGACAAACAACCTAATCAGATGTCGTGGGATGCTCCCGCATCCAGGCTTCCACCACCGGGGCGATGTTGTGGCGCCACTTGCTGCCGTTGAAGATGCCGTAGTGCCCCACGTCGGGCGCCATGAAGTACTTCTTCTTGGCGTCGGGCAGGTGCTGCGCCAGCCCCAGTGCGGCCTTGGTCTGGCCCAGGCCCGAGATATCGTCGTGCTCGCCCTCGATCGCCAGCAGCGCGGTGTCGCGGATGGCATCGGGGTCGATCGCCTTGCCGCGGTGGACGAATTCGCCCTTGGGCAGCGAGTGTTCCTGGAACACGTGCTCGATCGTCTGCAGGTAGAATTCCGCCGTCATGTCGCAAACCGACAGGTATTCGTCGTAGAACTGCTTGGTCCGTTCGGCAGAGTCATGATCGCCCACGGTCATGTGCTTGAACATCTCGTAATGGCTCATCATGTGGTCCGACAGGTTCATCGAGATGAATCCCGCCAGCTGCAGGAAGCCGGGATAGACCCGGCGGCCTGCGCCCGGATAGTTCAGCGGCACGGTGGCGATCACGTTGTTCTCGAACCAGCTCAGCGGCTTTTCCATGGCCAGGTCGTTCACGCTGGTCGGGCTGGCGCGCGTATCGATAGGGCCGCCCATCATGGTCAGCGTGGCCGGGCGGCACTTGTCCTTCGCCGCCGCCATCACCGCCGTGGCGGCAAAGGCCGGCACCGAAGGCTGGCACACCGCCAGCACGTGGGTATCGGGGCCGATGTGCTGCAGGAACTCGATAAGGTAGTCGATATAGTCGTCGAGGTCGAAATGGCCGGCATCGACGGGCACCAGCGCGGCATCGGCCCAGTCGGTGATCCACACCTGTTGGGCGTGCACCATGCGTTGCACGGTGCCCCGCAGCAGCGTGGCGTAGTGGCCGCTCATCGGGGCGACGATCAGCAGCTTGGGGGCGTCTTCGGGCAAGTCGTCGCGAATGAAGCGGCGCAAGGAGCCGAACGGCTTTTCCAGCACCACGGTTTCGGAAACGTGCTTCATCACCCCGTCGACATCGACTGGCTGGATATCGAAATCTGGCTTGCCGCGCTCTTCATAGAGGTGTGCGAACACCTTCAGTGCAGAGGCCATGGCCGGGCCAAGGCCCATGTAGCCCAGCGGCAGCGCCGGGTTGTCGAGCAGGCGCGCACCCACGGCGGCCATGTTGCTGGCGCTGCCCAGCATGGCGCGCTGCATCTCGTAGATGGAATAAAGCAATCTTTGCGTCCCTTCCGCCTATCGCCCTCTCCGGACGAATCCTGAGCAGGCCGCGTTTGCCGCGTGTCCCGCGCTACGATCGCTCACATGGGCCTTTTCGGACGATTGTGCAATGCGGCATAGGAGCAAAAGTGGCGTTATCGGCCACCGCTTCGCCGCTTGCCAGGTCTCTTGCAAAGGATGCTTCAAAGCCGTCGGACTTTGGGCTAGGGCCGCTGCCACCATGGCATCTCCCGAGCAGACCGAAGAACCCCAGAAGGCCAGGAACCTCGGCCCGCTGAAGATGATCTATCGCGAGGCGGCGAAGTATCCGCTGCAGCTGGCCCTTGCCGCCGTTGCCCTGCTGGTGACGGCGGTCATCACCTCGCTGGGCCTGCCCAACGTGCTGCGCCTGATCATCGACCGCGGCTTTTCCGGCGATGCCGATGTCTCCCGCTGGTTCCGCTACCTGCTGGGGCTGGTCGGCGTGCTGGGCCTGGCCACGGCGCTGCGGTTCTATTTCGTCAGCTGGCTGGGCGAGCGCGTGGTCGCCGATATTCGCCGCAAGGTCTACGACAACCTGCTGCGCCTCTCGCCGGGATTCTTCGAGGAGAACAGTCCCAAGGAAATCAGCAGCCGCATGGTGGCCGATACCGCCATTATCGAGACCGTGGTGGGCACCACCGTCTCCGTCGCGCTGCGCAACAGCATCATGGCCGTGCTGGGCACCGGCTACCTGTTCTGGCTGGCCCCGCAGCTGGCGGTGTGGCTGCTGGTGGGCATCCCGGTGGTCATCATCCCCATCGCCATTTTCGGGCGCCGCCTGCGCGCCATCAGCCGCACCAGCCAGGACCGGGTGGCAGACGTGGGCTCGATGGTCACGGAAATGCTCTCGGCGATGAAGATCGTGCAGGGCTTCAACCAGGAACGCCGCGAAAGCGGTCGCTTCGGCGAGGCGGTGGAGAAGACCTTTGCCGTGGCCAAGACCCGCATCCTGATCCGCGCGGTGATGACCGCGCTGCTGATCACGCTGATCTTCGGCGCGATCACCGTGCTGCTGTGGCGCGGCGCGGTGCTGGTGACGACGGGCGCGATTTCGGGCGGTACCATCGGCGCCTTCATCTTTGCCGGCGTGATCGTGGCCGGTGCCTTCGGCGCGCTGACCGAGGTGTTCGGCGACCTGCTGCGCGGCGCGGGCGCCGCCAGTCGCCTGCGCGAACTGATGGACGAACAGCCCGAAATCACCGCGCCTGCCCGCCCGCAGGCCCTGCCGCAGCCGCCGCGTGGTAGCCTGGCCTTCCAGAACGTTACCTTCAGCTATCCCACGCGGCCCGGTGAGCACGCCATCGAGGATTTCACGCTGACTGTGGAGCCGGGCGAGACCGTGGCCATCGTCGGCCCGTCGGGCGCGGGCAAGAGCACGATCTTCCAGCTGGCCGAGCGCTTCTATGACCCGCAGGCCGGGACGATCCGCATGGACGGTGTGCCGCTGACGCAGGCCGATCCGGCCGAAATCCGCCGCCGCATGGCGCTGGTGCCGCAGGAGGGCGTGCTGTTCGCTGCCAGCGCGCGCGACAACCTGCGCTATGGCGCGTGGGACGCGGACGAGGAGGCGATCTGGGAAGCAGCCCGCGCCGCCAATGCCGAGCAATTCCTGCGCGACCTGCCGCAGGGCCTCGAGACCTTCCTGGGCGAAGGCGGCGCACGGCTTTCCGGCGGGCAGCGTCAGCGCATGGCCATTGCCCGCGCACTGCTGCGCGATGCCCCGATCCTGCTGCTGGACGAAGCGACCAGTGCGCTGGATGCCGAAAGCGAGCGGTTGGTGCAGGAAGCGCTGGAGCACCTGATGGAAGGACGCACCACGCTGGTGATCGCGCATCGCCTGGCCACCGTGCGCGCGTCCGACCGGATCATCGTCATGGAAGACGGGCGCATCGTCGAACAGGGCGACCACGCCAGCCTGACCGGCGAGGGCGGGCTCTACGCGCGGCTTGCGGCGCTGCAATTCGACGATCCGGCTGCCGCCTGACAGCCTGGTGTCAGCTTGCCCATGTCTTGTGTCGAGTAGAATCGACCTTACATCGATCTCGTAACGACAGAAACCGCTTCCCCCGTTTGGGCGAATGTGGTTGCATGTGCCTGTAGTTGCATATGTCTATATTTGCCCGAAAGAGGACTTCTTACCAAAATGATCCGCAAGCTGCTTGTCACTTCGGCATCCGTCATCGGACTTGCCGTCGCCGCCCCTGCTATCGCGCAGGAAGACCCCGCCGCTGAAGTGCCGACGATGGATTTCGGCACCTGGGGCGTTGACCTGACCCAGCTTGATAGCGCGATCGATCCGGGCGACGATTTCAACGCCTACACCAATGCCAAGTGGATCGCGGCGAACGAAATCCCGGCAGATCGCCAGCGTTACGGCGCGTTCGACATGCTGCGCGAGGAATCGATCCACGACGTAGAGGTGCTGGTAAACGACCTCGTCGCTTCCAACCCGGCGCCCGGCACCACCGCGCGCCGTATCGTCGATGCCTACAACGCCTTCGTGAACGTGGACGCGATCGATGCCAGCGGGCTGGCCCCGGCGCAGCCGTACCTGCAGGAAATCTATTCGGCGCCCGATCTGGATCACCTGGTGCAGCTGTTCCAGCAGGCGGGCTATCCCGGCCTGGTCGCCGCAGGCGTCGGCGTCGATGCGCGCAACCCCACCGACTATGTCGTCTCGCTGGGCTTCAACGGCATGGGCCTGCCCGACCGCGACTATTACCTCGTCGATTCGGAGAGCAACCTGGAGATCCGCGAGGCCTACAAGGATTACCTTACCTTCCTGCTGGGCCAGGCCGGCTACCAGGATCCGCGCGCGGCCGCCGAAGCGGTATATGCCTTCGAACACCAGGTGGCCGAGCTGGAATGGGCGCGGCAGATGTTCCGCCTGCCGCAGCTGACCTATAACGAACTGACGCCCGAAGAACTGGCTGCGCTGGCCGGCGATTTCCCCATCGCCACGCTGCTGGAGGCAGGGCAGTTTTCCGACCAGACGCGTTTCCTTGCCCCGCAAATCCCGCCCACCGATGAGGAGGTCGAAGCCCTCGGCCTGACGCCGGAACAGCAGGCCATGATCGGCGGCGGTCTGCCGGCGATGATGGAACTGGTGACCGAGACCCCGCTGGCGACGCTGAAGGCCTATATGGCCGCGCATTTCCTCTCCGCTAATGCCGCCGTCCTTTCCACCGAGCTGGACGAGGCGCGGTTCGACCTGTTCGGTCGCCTCATCAACGGCCAGGAAGCGCAGCAGGAACGCTGGAAGCGCGGCATTGCCGCTGTCGAGGGCATGCTGGGCGAACAACTGGGCGCGCTCTACGTCGAGCGCTACTTTCCGCCCGAAAGCAAGGCCCGCATGGAAGCGCTGGTAGCCAACCTGCAGCGGGCGATGGCGCAGTCGCTCGACGAGAACGAGTGGATGACGCCGGAAACCATCGCCGAAGCGCGCGCCAAGCTGGAAGGCTTCGTGCCGATGGTCGGTTATCCGGAAGAGTTCGAGACTTACGACGGCCTCGAAGTCACTGCCGACGATCCGCTGGCCAACCGCATGAGTGCTACCCGGTGGGCGATTGCCGATGACCTGTCGCGCCTCGGCACGCAGGTCGATCCCAGCGAATGGGGCATGCTGCCGCAGACGGTGAACGCCTATTATTCGCCGCTCACCAACCGCATCGTCTTCCCCGCCGCGATCCTGCAGCCGCCGTTCTTCAACGCCGATGCAGACCCGGCCGTGAACTATGGTGCCATCGGCGCGGTGATCGGGCACGAGATCGGCCACGGCTATGACGACCAGGGCTCGCAGTTCGATGCCACCGGCACGCTGCGCAACTGGTGGCAGGATTCGGACCGCGAAGGCTTCGAACAGTTCACCGCCCGCATGGGCGAGCTGATCGAGGCCTACTGCCCGGTCGACAGCCCCGAAGGCCCGGTGTGCCTGCGCGCCGGCCAGTCGATGGGCGAGACGCTGGGCGACGTGGTCGGCCTGCAGATGGCCTATCGCGCCTATCGCCTGAGCCTGGACGGGCAGGAAGCCCCGGTGATCGACGGCCTGACCGGCGACCAGCGCTTCTTCCTCGGCTTTGCCCAGGTTTGGCGCGGGATGGAGCGCGAAGCATCGCTGCGTAACCGCGTGATGACCGCCAACCACCCGCCGGGTGAATTCCGCCTCAACAACGCGGTGCGTCACCTGGATGCCTGGTACGACGCCTTCGACGTCGGTCCCGACGACGCACTGTACCTGCCGCCGGAAGACCGCATCGTCATCTGGTAAGGCGAAAAATCGAACACCTGAACGGGGGCGAGGCTTGACTTCGCCCCCGTTTTGGTTGGAGGCGAGCAAATGACTTTCCTCCAGATGCTGATCCTTGCCGTGGTGCAGGGGATCACCGAGTTCCTGCCGATCTCCTCATCGGGTCACCTGATCCTGGTGCCGGTGTTCCTCGACTTTCCCGACCAGGGGCCGATGCTGGATATCGCCGTGCACATCGGCTCGCTGCTGGCGATCATCGTCTATTTCTTCAAGGATGCCTGGGGGCTGGCGCGCGGCGGTTTCGCCACTGTCGGCATCGGCCACGCGCCCGAGCACAAGAAGCTGTTCTGGTGGATCGTGCTGGGCACCATTCCCGCCGTGCTGCTGGGCGGGGCGATCAAGCTGGGTGCACTGAACGGCGTGGCGCAGGACTGGCTGGGCCTGGCCATTGCCAACGACGACCTGATGGAAAGCCTGCGTTTCACCGACCTGATCGCGGTGAACCTGATCGTCTACGGCATATTGCTGGGGCTGGCGGACTATTTCGGCAAGGAAGTGAAGACCTTCGAGCAGATGACCTGGCGCGACGGGCTGCTGGTGGGCATGGCGCAGGCGCTGGCGCTGATCCCGGGCACGAGCCGTTCGGGCGTGACCATGACCGCGGCGCGCCTGCTGGGCTATGGCCGGGTGGAAGCGGCGCGCTTTTCCTTCCTGCTGTCGATCCCCGCCGTGGCCGGCGCCGGCGTGCTGATCGTGCCCGACCTGATGGAAGCGAGCAGCGAACTGCTGATGGAGGCGCTGATTACCGGCGTGCTCACCTTCATCGCCGCCTTCGGGACGATGGCTTTCCTGATGAACTTCCTGAAGAAGGCCTCGATGCTGGTCTTCGTCATCTACCGGGTGGCGATGGGCGTGCTGCTGCTCTGGATGTTCTAGACGGGTTTCGCGCTGCTGCCGCGCCCGCCGCGCAGGAAATACTCCTGCGTGCCCCGGTGCAGCACATTGTCGACATCAATCACCGCCGAATTGGCATAGGTGAAGCTGGCGCCCAGGTTGCGATAGAGCCGGTCGAAATCGCGCTCCACCGTCTGGCGATAGAGATCCTCGAAACTCTCGATCACGAAATAGGTCGGCTGCAGGTCGTCGATCACGTAGTCGGTGCGCATGACTCGATCGACATTCAGCATGATGCGGTTGGGGCTTTCGCCCTCAAGCGCGAACACTGCCTCGGTCGGCCCCGACAGGATGCCTGCGCCGTAGATGCGCGGTTCGCCGTGTTCGAGGATCAGGCCGAATTCCACCGTGTACCAGTAGAGCGCGCCCAGCGCCTTCAGCTTGTTGTAGCGCATCGCCTTCCACCCGGCGCGGCCGTATTCCTGCATGTAGTCGGCAAAGGTGGGGTCGGTCAGCAGCGGCACGTGGCCGAACACGTCGTGGAACACGTCGGGTTCCTGGATGTAGTCGAAGGTCTCGCGCGTGCGGATGAAGTTGCCTGCCGGGAAGCGGCGATTGGCGAGGTGCCAGAAGAACACGTGATCGGGGATCAGCATGGGCACGGGCACCACGCTCCACCCGGTCAGCTTGCCCAGCTCCTCTGACAGGTCGCCGAAATCGGGCACGCCACCCTTGCCCAGGTCGAGCTTGTCCAGCCCATCGAGCATGGCCGAGCAGGCCCGGCCAGGCAGCACGCCCATCTGCCGTTCGAACAGGTCGTTCCAGATCGCGTCGTCTTCGCTGGAATACTGCGTCTGGGCAGGCTCCAGCCAGTCCTCGCCCACGTGTGCAGGGCGCATCAGCGGCGCGGTGAAGACCTCGTCCGACACTTCGGGCAAGGCGCTGAAATCCTGCGCTGCAGCGCCGGTATCGGCAGGTGTGGAGGCCACTGTGGACATGATTGCATCATATCACAGCGCGTGATGTCAATCCAGTTTCATTCGTTACCAGTTTCGCCGGCGCCTTCCTCCGTGGCCGGCTCTTCCTTCGGTGGCCGTGCGTCCAGCATTTCGCGCGCGTCGGACAGGGCGGCGGTTTCGCCCTCGCTGGCGACGCCGGGGCCGCGCGCTTCTTCGCCCGAATCGCAGGCAGTGATGCACACGCAAAGGGCCAGGCCCGCCAGGACCCGGCCCCCCTTGCATGTGTTCGGCTTGCCGATCACTCGGCCGCGTTCTCCATGGTTTCCTGCGCCGCGTCGGCAGCGGCCATGGCATCGTCCACGGCAGTTTCGGCAGCATCGCCCGCAGCCTCTGCCGCCGCTTCGGCTTCGGCCATGCCGGCTTCGCCTTCGGCGCTGTCGTCTTCGATCATGGCGTCGGCATCGGCCACCGGATCGGGCGCATCGGCCATGGCGGCGTCGGCGGGCACTTCCACCGTGTCGGCGGTGGCATCGGCGGAAGCGTCGGTGGTTTCCCCGCAAGCGGCAAGTGCAAGCGCAAGACCGGCAGTGCCGGCGATAATGGCAAGTTTCTTCATGGCGAAAACGGCCCTTTCCTCTTGGTTACTCCGCAAAAGCGCATAGCCTAGGCAGCCTCACGTGGAAATGCCCCTTGCGGTGGTAGGCTTGCGGGATGAGACCTGCCACAGCGCAGCCATGGCAGAAACGCTTTCCCTCGACCACGCTCGCGACGAACTGCGCCGCCTGTATGGCTTCGCCGATTTTCGCGGACGCCAAGAGCAGGTGATCGAACGCGTGCTGGCGGGGCAATCCACGCTGGCGGTGATGCCGACGGGCGCGGGCAAGTCGCTGACCTACCAACTGCCCGCGTGCCTGCTGCAGGGCACCTGCGTGGTGATTTCCCCGCTGATCGCGCTGATGCACGACCAGTTGCGCGCGGCGCGGGCGAACGGCATCCGTGCCGCCACCCTGACCAGTGCCGATGCCGACTGGCGCGAGACGCTGGACATGTTCCGCGCCGGTCAGCTGGACTTGCTCTACGTCGCCCCCGAACGCGCCAGCCAACCCGGTTTTCGCGACTTGCTGGGTGCCACCCGGCTGGCGCTGTTCGCGGTGGACGAGGCGCATTGCGTGTCCGAATGGGGGCACGATTTCCGCCCCGACTATCGCCAGCTGCGCCCGCTGATGGATGCCTTTCCCCACGTGCCGCGCCTGGCGCTGACGGCCACGGCGGATGCACACACGCGGGCAGATATCCTTGCCCAGCTGGGCATCCCCGAAGATGGCCTTGTGGTGGCGGGCTTCGACCGGCCCAATATCCGCTACGCCATCCGCCCGCGCGATTCGCTGCCGCGCCAGCTGGCAGCCTTGTGCGCAGAGCAGCCGGGGCCAGGCATCGTCTACGCCCCCACGCGCCGCAAGGTGGAGCAACTGGCAGAGCAGCTGGCCCGTGACACCGGGCGCCCTGTGCTGCCCTATCACGCGGGCCTGCCACCCGAAGTGCGCGCCGAGAATCAGGCGAAGTTCGTCGCCAGCGAAGACATGGTGATGGTGGCCACGATCGCCTTCGGCATGGGCATCGACAAGCCCGACGTACGGTTTGTGGCCCATGCCGCTACGCCCAAGTCGATCGAGGCCTATTACCAGGAAACCGGCCGTGCCGGGCGCGACGGAGACCCCGCCGTTGCACTGATGCTGTGGGGCGCGGGCGACTTTGCTCAGGCGCGCCTGCGGGTAAACGAGCTGGAGCCCGAACGCCGTCAGGGCGAGCGTCAGCGGCTGGATTCGCTCGCCGGCCTGGTCGAGACGCCCGGTTGCCGCCGCGTCGTGCTGCTGCGGCATTTCGGCGAAAAGCCGCCCGAGGCTTGCGGCAATTGCGACAACTGCCTCGACCCGCCGGACGTGATCGAGGTGACCGAACTGGCGCAAAAGCTGCTCTCCGCTGTCTATCGCACCGGGCAGAGCTATGGCTTCGGCCACCTGCAGAAGGTGCTGACCGGGGTGGATGACGAGCGGGTGCGGAGCAAGGGGCACGACCGCCTGTCGGTGTTCGGCATAGTCGACGGGGAAGAGGCGCGCCTGCTGCAACCCGTGGCGCGGGCCTTGCAGGTGCGCGGGCACCTGGCGCAGACCGAACATGGCGGCTTGAAACTGGCCGGCGACGTGCGCGATATCCTGGCGGGCCATATCAAGGTGGGCATCACCAAGCCGCCCGAACGCACGCGCACGCGGTCCCGGCGCGGTGACACCACGCCCAACCCGGTGGGCGATCCGCTGTTCGAGGCGCTGCGCACGCTACGCCGCGATCTTGCCAGCGAGGCAGGCGTGCCACCCTACGTGGTGTTCCACGATGCCGTCTTGCGCGCCATGGCGGCAGATCGCCCGGCCAACCTTGCCGAGATGGCCCAGATCCCCGGCGTAGGGGCGAAGAAGCTGGAGGCTTATGGCGAGGCTTTCCTGAAAGCCATCGCCGACAACTAGGCCAAATTCCTGTTTCGCTTGCCGAAATCCTCAAGTTGATATAAATATGATATCATAATTATATCAGGAAGGAGATTCGCAATGAGTGAAGAGCACACGCCGATGGCGCGCAGCCGGGAAGTCCCGGCCAGCGGATACAACGGTTACCTCATGCTGCTGGTGGCGCTGGGGCTGACGCTGGTTTCGGCCTGGGGACTGATCAACGGCATCAGCACCCTGGATTACACCGGCTCGGCCTTCATGCTCGTGGTTTCGATCATCGGCCTCTTCGTCGCCCTGTTTGCCTGGGGCGGGTTCTACATGATCCAGCCCAACCAGGGCGCCGTCATCACCCTGTTCGGCGAATATCGCGGCACCGACCGCACCGAAGGACTGCGCTGGGTGTGGCCGTGGATGGGCAAGAAGAAGATCAGCGTGCGCGCGCACAACATCCATTCCGAACGCGTGAAGATCAACGACAAGCGCGGTAACCCCATCGACGTGGCCTGCAACGTGGTGTGGCGCGTGAAGGATACCGCCCAGGCCGTGTTCGACGTCGACGATTTCAAGGAATTCGTGAACATCCAGATCGAGGCCGGCCTGCGCACCGTGGGCGCACGCCATCCCTACGACGATTTCGAGGAAGGCGAGACCACCCTGCGCGGCAGCCCCGACGTGGTGAACCGCGAACTGCAGGTGGAACTGAACGAGCGCCTGGCCGTGGCGGGAATCGTGGTCGACGAGGCAGGCCTTACCCACTTGGCCTATGCCAGCGAAATCGCCGGTGCCATGCTGCGCCGCCAGCAGGCCGATGCGGTGATCGCTGCGCGCAAGAAGGTGGTGCTGGGCGCTGTCGGCATGGTCGAGGATGCGCTGGAGAAGCTGTCTGCCGACGGTATCGTCACGCTCGACGACGAACGCCGCGCCGCCATGGTCTCCAACCTGATGGTGGTGCTGTGCGGCGACCGTGAGACCCAGCCCATCGTCAACACCGGCACGCTCTACCAGTAAGTACACACGTCAGGAGGCAGCCATGGCCGCCCCCCCCAAAAAAGCTGCGAAGAAAGCTTTCGCCCTGCGGCTGGACCCGGCGCTTCACGATGCGGTGGAACGACTTGCCGCGGGCGAGCTGCGTTCTGTAAACGCCGAGATCGAGATGCTGCTGCGCGAGGCCCTGAAACGGCGCGGGGTGGAGGTGCCGGTCACCGCCCGCCCGCGCCGGGGCAGGCCGCCGAAGGAGGGGGGAGAGCCATGAAGTTCGGAGTTTTCGACCACGTAGACGACAGTG
This sequence comes from uncultured Erythrobacter sp., assembly GCA_913055155.1. Taxonomy (GTDB): domain Bacteria; phylum Pseudomonadota; class Alphaproteobacteria; order Sphingomonadales; family Sphingomonadaceae; genus Alteraurantiacibacter. The sequence goes on from CAJXJR010000007.1 coordinate 116,877, forward strand.
GCCTGCCGCTGCCCGAGCATCTGGAGGCACGCCTGCAACTGGCCGAGACTTACGACCGGCTGGGCTTCCACGCCTATCACGTGGCAGAGCATCACGGCACCCCGCTGGGCCATGCGCCGAGCCCATCGGTCTTCCTCGCCGCGCTGGCGCAGCGTACGCAACGCCTGCGCTTCGGCCCGCTGGTCTACCTGCTCCCGCTCTACCACCCCCTGCGCCTGATAGAGGAAGTGGCCACGCTGGATGCCCTGTCTGGCGGGCGGCTGGAACTGGGTTATGGCCGTGGCATCTCGCCCATCGAGATGGGCTTTTACGGCGTCGACATGGACGAACAGCAGGAACGCGCCGACGAGACTTTCGACGTGCTGGTCAAGGGGCTGACGAGCGAGCGCCTGTCGCACGAGGGACAATTCTTCCACTTCGACGACGTGCCCATGGTGCAGCGGTGCGTGCAAAAGCCGCATCCGCCGCTGTGGTACGGCACCAATTCCCCCAGCTCTGTCGATCGCTGCGCGCAGCAACGGCTGAACATGGTTACGCTGCTGGCAGGTGAACCCATGCGCGCGATGATCGCCGGCTATCGCCAAGCCTATGCCGCGAACGGCGGCGAACCGGAGGCCATGCCGCTGCTGGGCGTCGGACGGCACGTGGTGGTGGCAGACAGCGATGCCGAGGCGCTGGCGCTGGCGCGCCCGGCCTTTGCCCGCTGGCGCAAAAGCTTCGTCCACCTGTGGCAGGCGCGCGGTGCCGACAATCCCTTCGTGAACAACTTCCCGCAGGACTGGGATGCGCTGGTGGCCACGGGCGCTGCGGTTGCGGGTTCGCCCGCCACCGTGCGCGCATTCATCGAAGACGAAGTCGAGGCGGCAGGATACAGCTATTTCGTTGCCCAGCTGGCATTCGGCGACATGCCGCTGGCCGCCATGCAGCATTCGGCAGAGCTGTTCGCGCGCAAGGTGATGCCACACTTTAAGGGCCGTTAACCCTTTTTCGCTAAGCGTAAGGGCATGATTTCGCGACCCGTCCGTTTGCAGCCCAAGCGCCTGCCCATTGGCCTGATCGGCGCCGTTGCCGCACTGGCCGTGGCCGCCATTCCCGTGGCCGCGCTGCTGGCTCAGGATCGCGCGTACCCCTTTACCGTGGTCGAAACCGGGCGCGGCTATGACCGGTTGCAGGACGCGGTGGACGCCATCGGCGATGCCCGCGGCTCCATCGCCATCGCGCCGGGCCGCTACGAACAGTGCGCGGTGCAGGCCGCCGGGCGCGTGTCCTATCTGGCGACCCAGCCGGGCTCCGCCGTGTTCGACGGGGTGACCTGCGAAGGCAAGGCCGCGCTGGTGCTGCGCGGGCGCAGCGCCGAGGTTTCCGGCCTCGTGTTCCAGAACATGCGCGTGCCCGATTTCAACGGCTCGGGCATCCGGCTGGAACAGGGTAACCTGACCGTGGCGCAAAGCTGGTTCCGCGACAGCCAGCAAGGCATCCTCACGCACAATGACCCGAACGGCCAGCTGGTCGTCGACCGCTCAACCTTCACCCGCCTTGGCACTTGCGAAGGTGCTGGCGGCTGCGCCCATTCGATCTACACCGGCGAATACGGCCACGTGCGCATTACCCGCAGCCGGTTCGAGGAAGGGCGCGGCGGCCATTACGTGAAAGCGCGCGCGATCCGCGTGGATATTGCAAGCTCCAGCTTCGACGATGCCGAAGGCCGCGGCACCAATTACATGATCGACCTGCCGGGCGGCGCTGCCGGGCAGATCAGCAACAACTGGTTCGTGCAAGGGCAGGACAAGGAAAACTACGCCGCCTTCATTGCCGTGGCGGCCGAAGGGCGCACGCACGACAGCTCCAGCCTGTCCGTCGTCGGCAACGATCCGCGCTTTGCCACGGGCGTCGATCGCAATTCGATCTTCGTCGCCGACTGGTCGGGCGACATGGGCGGCGTGGGCGACAACCGGCTCGATCGCCGCCTGACTCGCTACGAAGTGATCCGGTGAACCGGCCCTTTGGCGGGAACCGGCTCGCCTGCTAGGCCATTGCTCCTGTAAGGAGGCTTTCATGGCAGGCGGATGGTCGCGCGATGGCGCGGTGCAGGACCAGATCGACGATACGGTGAACGACGCAGTGGCGGCGGCGCGCTCGCGCCTGCCCAGGGGTGAAAGCGCGGAATACTGCGATATCTGCGGCGAGGATATTCCGCAAAAGCGGCGCGAGGCCGTACCCGGCGTGCGAACCTGCGTGCACTGCCAGAGCGGCCGCGATGCCGCCGTGCGCCATTCCGGCATCAACCGGCGCGGATCGAAGGACAGCCAGCTGCGCTGACGCGGCTACTCAGCCAAAGGCAGGCGCATAGCCGATTTCCACATCCGGGATTGGCGCCCCGAAGCTCTTCACCTGCATGAATTCGCCCAGCTCGCCTGCGAGCTTCAGCGGCGTGTGCTGGATATAGCCGAAGCGACCATAGAGCTGCGGATCGCCGAGCACGGTGATGCCCTTCGCCCCGCGCGCCTGCATCGCCCGCTCGCCCGCATCCATCAGCGCACGGCCAATGCCTTCGCCTTGTCGCGAAGGTTCCACGGCGATGGGGCCGATAACCATCCAGCCCTCGTCCCCATTGGAAAGCCGTGCGGTCGAATATGTCACCTGGCCGATGATCGTGCCATCATCCTCCGCCACCAGCGAAAGCAAAAGGTCGCCGTCGGCACGCAGGCGCTCGATCACGTCGGCCTCGTCCCCGTCGGAATAGGGATGGCCTTCGAAGGCGCGCAGCGTCGTGGCGCGGATCGCGGCTTCGTCTCCGGCGCGTTCTTCGCGGATGGTCCAGCTCATGTCAGCAGGTGCCCTGCCTTGTCGCGTTTGGTGTCGAGATAGCGGGTGTTGTGCGGGTTGGCGGGCAGCTGGTGCGGCACGCGTTCGCTGACCGTCACCCCGGCTGCTTCCAGCGCGGCGACCTTCTCGGGATTGTTGGTCATCAGCCGCACGGCCTTCACGCCCAGCAGGTCCAGCATGCGCGCCGCCAGCGGGAAATCGCGTGCTTCCTCGGGCAGGCCCAGCCGGCGGTTGGCTTCCAGCGTGTCGAACCCTTCGTCCTGCAGGCGATAGGCGCGCAGCTTGTTGACCAGGCCGATGCCGCGCCCTTCCTGCCGCATGTACAGCAGCATGCCCCAGCCGCCTTGCGCCGCCTCGGCAGACATGGCCGCCAGCGCCGCGTCCAGCTGCGGGCCGCAATCGCATTTCAGGCTGCCGAAGATATCGCCGGTCAGGCATTCGGAATGCAGGCGGACGAGCGGTGCCTTGTCCATCGATCGCTCACCCAGAACCAGCGCCACGTGTTCGCGCATGTCTCCGGGAGAGCGGAACACGACGATTTCCGCGTCTTCCTCCGCCGCGATGGGCAGGTGTGCCCGCGTGGCGATCATCAGGTTCGCCGGGTCTGCCCAGGCGGCGAGGTCGACCGATTTCAGCGCCACCGGTTCACCGGAGGGATCGGGATCGACCAGGAAAGCCGGCAGGATCCCGGCAATGCGTGCAAGCTCCATCGCCACCTTGGCAGCCGTCATCCATTCCAGCGGTTCGGCGAGGAAGGGGCCCTTCAGCGGGTTCACCATGTCGAGCGCCGGGTCCGCCACGGGCAGCGCGGCGCCCACGGTCAGCGGATCGGAACACCGCATCAGCACGGGCGAGTGGCCATCGGCTGCGGGCTTCTGGTTGGTGAGCTTCAGCGTTTCCGCCCGCGCGGCGGAGATCAGCAGGTGATCGGATCTGGCGCCGCGATCCAGCGCGGTCTCCACCGGTAGCAGCACCGGGGCGCCATCACCGTTTTCCGGCCCCACCTTCACCGGCCAGCCATGGCGCAAGGCGTCGATCGCCTGCGCAATCCGCCGCTGGGGGGAGGGAGGCGCGCTTCCGCTCAGAGGTCGAACTCCGTCGTCAGGGGCACGTGGTCGCTGGGCTTTTCCCAATCGCGGGTGTGTTCGGCAATGGTGTGCTTCCGGCTCTGCGCAGCGAGGTCGGGCGAGGCCCACATGTGGTCCAGCCGCCGCCCGCGATCCTTGCCCTGCCAGTAGGTGCGATAGGACCACCACGAATAGTTGCGCTGCGGCGCGGGGATGTGCTTGCGGCCAAGGTCCACCCAGTCGTGCGCCGCTTGCAGCTGGCCCAGCGTCTCCACCTCGACCGGCGTGTGGCTGACCACTTTCAGCAGCGCCTTGTGATCGTAGACGTCGCATTCCAGCGGTGCCACGTTGAAATCGCCCACCAGCAGTGTGGGGCGGTCGATTGTTTCCGACCAGCGGGTCATGCGTTCAAGGAAGTCGAGCTTCTGCCCGAACTTGGGGTTCTTCTCGCGGTCGGGGATGTCGCCGCCGGCGGGGATGTAGACGTTTTCCAGCACCAGGCCATCGAGCGTGGGAAATTCCACGCCGACGTGGCGCGCTTCGCCGTTGTCCTGCCAGTCATGGCGGGAGAATTCGGTCATCGGCACGCGGCTGACGGTGGCAACGCCGTGGTAACCCTTCTGCCCGTGGATCGCGACGTGCTCGTAGCCGAGTTCGGCAAAGGCCTTCGTCGGGAACTGGTGCTCCTGGCACTTGATTTCCTGCAGGCACAGCACGTCGGGCTGCGCTTCTTTCAGGAATTGCTCGACCAGCGGCATGCGCAGGCGGACGGAATTGATGTTCCAGGTGGTGATGCTGACCATGGGCGAGCCCTAGTCGGCGCGCGCGAATAAAAAAACCCCCGTCGCGGGGGCATGATGCGACGGGGGTTCCTTTTTCGAGCGTTCGTCACGCTTCGCGAGATACCCGGTATTCTCGAGGATCAGGGCAACAGGGGGGAAACCCGCCTCACCGTGTATCTCTGCCAGAGGAAATAGGTGACTGTGCCTGTCGTATCAATGAATGACAGATGTAATCTGTCGTAAATATACAACCGTTCGGCTCCAGCCTGTTTATCCCGGGCGACGGGTTGTGCGCCGCGGGTCGCGGAAGCGGAATTCGCTGTCGGCCACGCGCATGCCATAGCGGTGGTTGCGCAGCCGCACGGTGGTGCGCTGGTTCTGCGCATCCAGCGCCACCCAGCTGTCCAGCTGCAGCCCGCCGGGGGCCGAGGCGTTCTCGGTGAAGATCAGCGTCAGGGTGGGGAATTCGGGCCGGTCGGGATCGCTCACCGCGATGGAAACCACGCCGCCGCCGCTGCGCTGCAAGGTGCCATAGCGGGTGATGTCGCGATCGGGGTTGAGCAGGGCACCGAGCGGGCTGTCGCCGATGGGATAGCGTTCCACCTGCGAAACCTCGTAGTCGATGATCGACAGCGCGCTGCCGTTCGACACCACCAGCATGTTCACATCGTCGGCATATTCGAAGCGGATCTTGCCGGGGTTCTTCAGCGTCAGTTCGCCCGACAGCGAATTGCCCAGCCGATCGGTCTGGGTGAAGTCGGCGCGCATCGTGGAGATGGCGCGCAGCGCATCGGCAGCGCGTTGCAGCTGGCCCGATTGAGCCTGTGCGGCGACAGGCGCGGGAGCCACACCAAGGGCGGCCGGAACGACAAACGCCATCGCGCCTGCGAGGGCGGCGATGGCGGGTGTGCGGATAATGCTTTTCACGACGTTCATACTCTCACCAGATAGGGGCCCTATATGCCGGTGAGGCGTTGAACTGTCAGTGAACCTCGAAGGTTCCCGGCGTTCAGCAAAGCGCCGATCAAGTGGCCTCGACGGGCCTCTTACTTGATCTTGCCTTCCTTGTACTCGACGTGCTTCTTCGCAATCGGATCGTACTTGCGGAAGGTGAACTTTTCCGTGTGGTTACGGGGGTTCTTCTTGGTCACGTAGAAGTGGCCGGTGTCCGCGGTGGAATTGAGGCGGATCTTGATGGTTGCGGGCTTCGCCATGGTCTTGCTCTCAAATGTATCGAAAAGGGCGGGTAAGCCCTGAAATAAATAGGGCGATGCCATCGGCACCGCCGCTCAGGCGCGCCCATTGCGAGAGAATCGGGGAAAAGTCAAGGTGACTCGTCCCTGGCGGCTAAAGGTCGACCTTCCCCCGCAGCGCCTTCTTCTGGCCGTGCGCCTTCTTCGACTGCAGCCGCTTGGTCTTGCCCACGCGGTTCACCCGCGTCTTCGCCCGCTTCTTCGGCTCCTTCAGCGATTCCTCGATCATCGCTGCCAGCCGTTCGCGCGCATCGCGCCGATTCGCGTCCTGCGTGCGGTGGCTACGCGCGTCGATCACGATCTCGCCCGCCTGGTTCAGGCGGCTGCCAGCTATGTCCTTCAGGCGGTGGAACACGCGCGGTGGCAGGCCCAGCGCATAGATGTTCACCCGCAGTTGCACCGCAGTCGCCACCTTGTTGACGTTCTGCCCGCCGGGGCCGGAAGCGGCGATGAAGCTCTCCTCGGCAATGGCATTGGCCCTGTCGAGGATCTTGCCCATTATTCGGCGCCCAGCGCCACGAAGTCGGCCGGCAGCGGCGCCTCGGCGACGATTTCGGGCTTGTTCTCGCGCGGCACCAGCAGGCGGCTGGCGTGCAGCATGGTCCGGGTCACGCGGGCATCCTTGTGGCCATAGACCGGATCGCCCAGCAGTGAGCGGCCAAAGGCGTGTTCGGCATGGACGCGGATCTGGTGCGTGCGACCGGTTTCCGGACGGAATTCCACCAGCGTCAGGCCACCGTCCAGTTCCTTGCGCTTCGTCCAGTGCGTGACCGAGGGCTTGCCCTTCTTCGCCACGATCATGCGCCAGCCGCGCGCTTCGCTGCTGATCTTGGCCAGCGCCAGGTCGATGGTGCCTTCCTCCTGCTCCACCGGCCCTGCAACGATGCCGAGGTAGGTCTTCTGGACCTGCTTCTCCTCGAACGCCTTGTTGAAGCGCTTGAGCGCCTTCGGGTTGCGCGCCAGCAGCAGGCAGCCGCTGGTGTCGGTATCCAGCCGGTGGACCGGCACCGGAGCACGCTGGAAGCCGAGCTTGAGCGCATCGAGGTGGTCCTCGAGGCTGGGCCCGCCCTTGCGCGGGATTTCGATCGGCAGGCCTGCAGGCTTGTCGATCACCAGAGCTTCGCCGTCTTCGTAGAGGATGGGGATCTGCATTGGGTCTGTCCTAACCGTTTGCCCCGCGCCTGTCGAAGGGCAGCCTTTCCCATTCGTTTGCCCGGCATCTAAAGAAAAGCAGTCCTTCGACAAGCTCAGGACCGTCCGAATTCAGCTCAGGGCCTTCTCGATCCGGTCCAGCGCCTCTGCCAGCACGGCCTCGTCCGCGGCAAAGCTGATGCGGAAGCCGTCGCGCCCGCCAAAGGCGCTGGCGGCAACGGTCGCTACGCCGTGGTCCAGCAGGTGCAGTGCCAGCTTGCTATCGTCGCCGCCGAAGCGGTCTATCAGCGGCGCGGCATCGACGAGGCAGTAGAACGCGCCATCGGGCACGGGGGTGGAAAGGCCGGGAATGGCGTTCACGCGCTCCACCACCATGTCGCGGCGGCGGCGGAAAGCCTCGCGCCAATCGGCAAGGAAGTCCTGCGGCCCTTCGAAAGCCGCGACGGCGGCGGCTTGCGAGATACTGGCGGGGTTGCCGCTGGAATTGCTCTGCAGCTTGCCCATGGCCGCAATCAGCCATTCCGGCCCGGTGGCGACGCCGATGCGAAAGCCGGTCATCGCGTGGCTTTTCGACACGCCCGAGACGGTCACGATCCGGTCGGCCAGGTCGGGGCAGAGCACCGCCAGCGTGGCGTGCGGTTCGTCGGAATAGCGCAGCGGCGCGTAGATATCGTCGCTCAGCACCAGCACTTGCGGGTGGCGGCGCAGCACCTCGCCAATGCCGCGCAGCATGTCTGCCGGGTACACGGCACCGGTGGGATTGCCCGGCGAATTGAGCATCAGCCAGTTCGTACGCGGGCTGATGAGCGCTTCCAGTTCGCTGGGGCTGAAACGGAAGCCATTGTGGGCCGAGGTGCGCAGGGGTACCACCGTTCCACCGCAAAAGCGCACCATTTGCGGATAGCTGACCCACCATGGTGAAGGCACCACCACTTCGTCGCCGGGGCTGACGGTGGCGGCGATGGCTTCGAAGATCGCCTGCTTGCCGCCCGCCGTCACGATCACGCGCGCCGGATCGGTCTCGATCCCCAGATCGCGCTTGAAATGCAGCGTAGCGGCCTGTTTCAGCCGCGCGGTGCCGGTGACGGGGGTGTAGCGCGTGTCGCCGCCATCCAGGGCGGCCTTGGCGGCGGCGATCACGTGTGGCGGGGTGTCGAAATCGGGTTCGCCCACGCTGAGCGAGATGATGTCGCGCCCAGCTTCGCGCAGTTCGCTCGCGCGGTCGGTCATCGCCGTGGTGGGCGAGGCTTCGATGCGCTGCAGCGCCTGGCTGAGATGGTGCTGGCTCATGGGACCTGCAAGGTTGCTGGCATCAGTCCACGTAACGCGTTGCCGATGAAGAAACCGTTTTCGAGGTCGTCCAGCGACACCTCTGCCTCGCGCGCGCGGCCTTCCTCGATCAGCGATCGCCGCAGCACACCCGGCAGCAGGCCTGCCGACAGCGGCGGAGTGAGCAGCACGCCGTCGCGTTCGACGAAGACGTTGGTCCAGCTGCCCTCGGTCACCATGCCATCGCGCACCAGCACGGCCTCCACCGCGCCCACGCTTTTGGCCGTGGCCAGCGCCGCTTCGTAGAAGCTGCGGTCGCTGCTCTTGTGTCGCAGGCGCCAGTCGTGCGCGACCGTGGGGTGTGGCAAGGCAATGCACGGTGCAGGGCTGGGCAAGGGTGCCGGCAAGGGATGCGCCTCCAGCGTCACCGCGCCCGATCGCGACAGCACGAGGCGCAGCCGGGCCGCTTCCTCCAGTTCGAAACACAGCGCCTGGATGCGGTTGCGGGTCTCGTGCCGGTCGAAGGAAAAGCCCAGCGTGGCAGCGCTGGCTTTCATCCGTTCAAGGTGCATTTCCAGCAGCGGCATGCCGTCGTTGGGATCGAAGCGCATGGTCTCGATCAGGTCGTGCCCGCCCGCTGCGCCGCGCACGAAGGCGCCTTTCACCAGGCATTCGCGCCATTCTTCCATGCCGTCGCTGTCAGCGACGATGGCGCCGCCCACGCCCAGCACGGCCTTGTGCCGCTGGTTCTCGCCCGGCGTCAGGCGAATGGTGCGGATGGCAACGTTGAAGGCGGCATCGCCATCGGCGTTGATGCGCCCGATACCGCCGCAATAGGGGCCGCGCGCGTCGCGCTCCACCTCGTCGATCAGCTCCATCGCGCGGATCTTGGGCGCGCCGGTGATGGAACCGCAGGGGAAGATCGCGTGCAGCATGTCCACCGCGCCCGCGCCCTCCACCAGGTCGGCCAGCACTGTCGTGGTCATGGTGTGCAGGGTGGGATAGGTCTCCACCGCGAAGGGCTTTTCCACTCGCACGCTGCCTGCCTGTGCCACGCGGGAGAGGTCGTTGCGCATGAGGTCGACGATCATCAGGTTCTCGGCCTTGTCCTTCACCGACTTGCTGAGTTCGTCTGCCAGCGCGGCGTCTTCCTCTGCCGTGCCGCCGCGCGGGCGGGTGCCCTTCATCGGCTTCACCTTGGCCGCGCGCCCGCGCAGGGCGAAGAACAGTTCGGGGCTGAACGACAGCAGCCAGTCCGACCCGTCGAAGATCAGCCCGCCGTAGCCGGCCGAGGCCGTGGGGCGGATCTTCGCGTACAGCGTCAGCGGATCGCCTTTCGCCGGGCCGGCCAGCGGGAAGGTGAGGTTGGCCTGGTAGATGTCGCCTGCGCGGATCGCCTCCTGCAGCGCATCGAAGGCATCGAGATAGGCGCCGGTGGAGACTTGCGGATCGAGCGGGCCGATGCTCGCCTCGCCCTGGGCGCGCTGCGCCAGCCAGCCTTCGACCTCGGCTGCGGGGATGATTTCCGGATCGTCGAACAGGCCCAGCCACACCAGCGGCCCGGCAGCACCGCTGCGCCGTGCGGCCAGCGGGGCAAGGCGGCCTTCCAGCGCCAGTCCGGCCTCGTAGGCGAGGTATCCGGCCAGGTGCTTGCCGCTCTCCTTGCGGGCCTTGTCTGCAGCGGCGAGCACATCGACCACCTCGTCCACGCGGCGGGCGACGAAAAGCTGCTGAGGATCGGCAAAGTAATGCGCATCGCTCGCGCCGGTGGCGCGGGCATCGTCAAGCAGCACAAAGGGGGACTTGCCATCCATCCAACCCGCTCTAGGGTCACTCCCCGATTACGGCAACAATCGAATAGGGACGTGAATGGCCGACATTTTCCTGGGCAACGATCTGGATGGCAACCGGCAGGCGCTGGACCTGTCGCGCGCCAACCGCCACGGGCTGATCGCGGGCGCCACCGGCACCGGCAAGACGGTGACCTTGCAGGGCATGGCGGAAAGCTTTTCCGCCGCCGGGGTGCCGGTGTTCGTGGCTGACGTGAAGGGCGACCTGTCGGGTATCGCCATGCCCGGTTCGCCTACCTTCAAGCATGCCGACAAGCTGGAAGGCCGGGCCAGGGAACTGGGCATGGATGACTATGCCTATTCGGATAACCCGGTGGTGTTCTGGGACCTGTACGGCAAGAGCGGCCACCCGGTGCGCACCACCGTTTCGGAAATGGGCCCGCTGCTGCTCTCGCGCCTGCTGGACCTGAACGAAACGCAGGAAGGCGTGCTGCAGATCGTCTTCCGCCATGCCGACGAGAACGGCCTGCTGCTGCTCGATTTCGAAGACCTGCGCGCCATGCTGGCCTGGGCCTATGACAATTCGAAAGAGCTTTCGGGCGAATACGGCAACGTGTCGAAGGCATCGGTGGGCGCGATCCAGCGCCAGCTGCTCAGCTTCGAATCGCAAGGGGCCGACAACTTCTTCGGCGAACCGGCGCTGGAGATCTCCGATTTCCTGAAAGTGGACGAGCAGGGGCGCGGCATGGTGAACGTGCTGGCCGCCGAAGAGCTGATGCGCAGCCCCAAGCTCTATGCCACCTTCCTGCTATGGCTGCTGGCCGAACTGTTCGAGAGCCTGCCCGAAGTGGGCGACCCGGAAAAACCCAAGCTGGTGTTCTTCTTCGACGAGGCGCACCTGCTGTTCGACGATGCCCCCGATGCCTTGCAGGACACCATCGAGCGGGTGGTGCGCCTGATCCGGTCGAAAGGCGTGGGCGTTTTCTTCGTCACGCAGAACCCGATCGACATTCCGGAAGAAGTGGCCGGGCAACTGGGCAACCGCGTGCAGCACGCGCTGCGCGCCTTCACCCCGCGCGACAAGCGGGCGATCAAGGCCGCGGCGGAAACCTTCCGCATCAACCCGGACCTCGACGTGGAGGAGGCGATCACCCAGCTGCGCGTGGGCGAGGCGCTGGTTTCCACGCTGGACGAGGATGGCGCGCCCACGGTGGTGCAGCGCACCCTCATCAAACCGCCGCGCAGCCGCCTGGGCCCGCTGACGCAGAAGGAACGCCTGATCATCCAGTCGGTCAGCCCGGTGGAGGGCAAGTACGACGAGCGCGTCGACCGCGAAAGCGCCGAGGAAGTGCTGGCGCAAAAGGCCATGGACGCCAGCGAAACCGCCGAGGAAGTGGCGGAAAAGGGCGAAGAGGAAGTCCGCAAGCGCGAACGCAAGTCGACATCGCTGTGGGAACGGGCGGGCAAGAACGCCGTCAAGGCGGCAGCGGGGTCGCTGGCCTCGATAGCCGTCGCCAAGGCCCTGGGCCGCCAGTCGCGCGCCGATCCCTTGCGCACCGGGCTGAACTCCTTCGTGCGCAATATCGTGGGCGGGTTGATGCGGTAGGAAAGGCCTTCCTGTTCGCGCCGCCAATGGCGGATGAACCCGGCGCTGCGGACCACCTTACAGCATTTGTCACTGGACCCCCGGCCCCTGTTCGCCATCGTGCCGCCAAGGGCAACAGGGGAATGGCAATGACGGCAACGGGTGTGAAAACCGGTTTCACGGCACTGGCAAGATCGGCTCTGGCCGCGGGCGCGCTGGCGCTGTTGGGCGGATGCGCCACGGTAACCGGGGGGAAACTGGTCAGCGGCAATGCGCCCGTCGGCCAGATCGCCATCCGCAACGAAACGCGCAATCCGATCAACGCGGTCACCATCTCGCGCTGCGGCGCCATGAGCCACGGGTTGAACCGCCTGTCCGGCCAGATTGCACCGGGGCAGGGCATGCGCTGGCGCGTGGACGCAGGTTGCTGGGATATCCAGGCCGCCTACGGCTATGGCAACGGCTATGACCTGGCGAACTTCTCCAGCGTACAGGTCCGCAGCGGCCGCACCTGGCTGCTGCGCGTGCAGGGTCCGAACGGCGGGCCGCGCCAAGAGATGTAGTTTGGCGGGGCTGTTTGTTTTTCGCTCCGACCTCCGTCGGAGCGTCCTCGGTGCTGTTCGCTCCGCCCTTCGGGCTGCGCGGCACCTGCGGGTCGCGCGTTCGCGCTCGGTCGGTCGCTAGGCGCGACCGAAGTTAGTGCCGACTTTGAAGCGAAGCGCAAGGATCGGCGCCTGAAAGGCGACGGAATCGAAGGCGTAGCCGAAGAAGGCCATAGGCCACCGCCCGCGAACGCGCGCCGGTCGGTAGGCCGGAAGCCAAGCAGGCCGGACGGCCTGCGCCCGGCGCTTGAGGGAACAACAAATTAAAGAGGCAAGCGGATCTCCGCCAGCAGGCCGTCCACCCCGCCATCTTCGCCGATGCGGTTGGCCAGTACCAGCGTGCCGCCGTGCTGTTCGGCAATCGCGCGCGCCAGCGTGAGGCCCAGGCCTGCGCCGCCGGTCTCGCGGCTGCGCGAGCTTTCGCCGCGCTGGAAGGGTTGCAGCATGGCAGCGATCTGGTCTTCGGCGATGCCGGGGCCCTTGTCGGCCACGCGGATGATTGCTTCGGAGTCCGCCTTCGCCAGGCTGATGCGCGCCTGCCCGCCATAGCGCAGGGCATTGCCCACAAGGTTGCGGATGGCGCGGCGCAGCCAGGTGGTGCGCACCGGCAGGGCGACGCGTTCGGTCTGGCCCAGCGCCACGTCCTCGCCCATGTCCTCGTATTCCTCCACCACCGATGCCACCAGCGCGGAAAGCTCTGTGCGCTCCAGCGTGTCGGAGGGTCGGCCCACGCGGGCGAGCGACAGGATATCGTCGAGCGAGCTGGTAATGTCCTCGATGGTGTTGGCCATTTTCGTCCGTTCGCCCTCGTCCTCGACGCTTTCGATGCGAACCCGCAGTGCGGCGAGCGGGGTCTTGAGGTCGTGCCCGATGGCGCCCAGCATCACGTTCTTCTCGTCCAGCAAGGCGGCGATGCGCGCTTCCATGGCGTTGTGCGCCGTGATCAGGCGGCGGGTGTCCTCGGGTCCGGAAGGTTCGATCGGATCCCCGGCATCGGGTACGCCGCCGAACTGCTCGACCCGTTTCGTCAAGGCCGCCAGCGGGCGCGAGATGCGGCGCAGCAGCAGCGCCAGTCCGCCCACCAGCACGACGTAGAGGATCAGCGTCTGGAAGATCACCCCGCGCATGGCGCCGACGTTGCGTGGCGGCAGCGGCACGCGGGCGACCAGCCACTGGTCCGCGTCGTTGCGCTTCAGGCCCGCGAGCACGATCTGCCCGCCGGGCCGGAACCGCTCGCCATAAATACGCGGCGCGTTGCGCAGCCTTTCGCTGAGGTAACGATCGTCGGCCACGTCGCGGGTGAGCACCACCAGCCGTGCCACGTCCACGCCCTGTTCCTGCAACACCGCGCGCAGGGCCTCCTCGCGCTCCGGATCGCGCAGGTCGCCGCGCGCTTGCGGAGAACTCAGCGCCCGCTCGATCGCGAGGCGCCGGCGTTCGCCGCGCCGCCCTTCTCCGCGCGGGCCATCGTCGCGCAGGTCGACGCGCGGATCGCGCACCAGCTGGAAGGCGAGCTGGCTGATCAGGCTGCCTTCGAGCCTTCGCTGCTCGGCACGGAACAGCAGCACGCCCGACAATACCTGCGCCACTAGCAGCGCCAGCGCCACCGAGAGGAGCATCTGGCCGTGCAGGCTCTTGGGAAGGAAACGACGGATCATGGGTGCCCCTTGCGTACCGCTCAGTCCGCTTCCGGAACGAAGCGCTTGACCTCGGCCGCGAGCATGTAGCCGCCGCCCCACACGGTCTGGATCAGCTTGGGGTCCTTGCTGTCGACTTCCACCTTGCGGCGCAGGCGGCTGACCTGGTTGTCCACCGCGCGGTCGAACAGGTGCGCCTCGCGGCCCTGCACCATGTCGAGCAGCCGGTCGCGGTCCATCACCTGATTGGGATGGTCGAGCAGGGCCACCAGCAGGCGGAACTCGGCGGTGGAAATGGGCACTACGGTGCCTTCGGGATCGGTCAGGCGGCGCTTCAGCGGATCGAGCTGCCAGCCGTCGAATTCGTAATGGGCATCGGTAGAATTGTCCGGCGCGCCGCCCTTGCTGGCGCGGCGCAGCACCGAGCGGATGCGCGCCACCAGCTCGCGCGGTTCGAAGGGTTTGACCACGTAATCGTCCGCGCCGATTTCCAGGCCCACGATACGGTCGGTCGCTTCGCCCCTGGCGGTGAGGAAGATCACCGGGAGGCCCCGCGTCTCGACCAGGTGGCGGCACAGCGAAATGCCGTCTTCGCCAGGCATCATGATGTCGAGCAGGACAAGGTCGGGCGTGTCTTCCAGCAAGACCGAGCGCGCCTTGGCAGCATCGCCGGCCTGGCGCACGGCAAACCCCTGGCGCGACAGGTAGTCGGCCAGGGGTTCGCGCAGGCTGGCTTCGTCATCCACCAGCAGCAGCTTTACCTGCTCTTCGCTCATTCGGCGTTCCGGGCTCGGTTCTGGGCGCGATGGGCCGCGCGCACTTCGCGCATGGCCATGCGGTGGGCGCGGCGTTCGGCAGCGGTAACGGTGCCGTCGCCATCGGCGTCCTGCCGCTGGAAACGGGTGAGCGCGGCGGCAGTGTATTCGGCCTGGCTGATCGCGCCGTCGCCATCGGTGTCGGCGTTCTGGCGCATCAGCGCAGCCAGATTCGGGCCGCCGCCACCGCGACGTCCGCCCATGGCCATGCGATCGCCACCAGGGCGACCGCCGCGCTGAGCGCGTTCGCCGCGCCGGTCATCACGGCGTTCGCCGCGCTGCCCGCGCCGTTCGGCAATGTTTTCGCGAATGGCCGCGAATTCCTCGAAGCTGAGCGAGCCGTTGCCGTCGCTATCGACGCGGTCGAACCGGGCGCGCTGGCGGGCTTCGCCATCGGCTTCGTTCAGCAGCCCGTCGCCATTGGCATCCATGCGGGCAAAGCTGGTGGCGGCGCGGGTTTCGGCCTGCTCGCGCGTCATGTCGCGGTCACGCATGGGGCCGCCCTGCGCCAGCGCGGCGGTGCCGCCGGCAAGGGTGGCGAACGAGGCGGAAACGGCCAGGGCGAGGATGAGGGTCTTGTTCATCGGATACTCTCCATCAAGGGTGTGGTAGAGCAACGGGACGCCGCCTTGAAGGGGGGAGGAGGACTACTGGCATCCCGTCACTCTCAGGTACTGGGTATAGACCCGCAATGTCGCAGGATTTTGCCCGTTTGACGGAGATTTGTCGCCAATTGTCGCGCGCGCACGGTTCCGTTCAGCCAGGGGATAGCTGCGGTTTAGCGGGCGTTCAGGAAAGTGCCGGAAACGGCTTCAGAGCGGTTTGCAGGCCTCTTCCAGCCAGGCCAGCGCATCGCCGTCCAGTTGCGGGGCGATGACCTCGCGCACCTTGGCGTTATAGGCGTTCCACCAGGCGATCTCTTCCGGGCTCAGCAGGCTGACATCCACCAGCGTGCGATCGATGGGCGCGAAGGTGAGCGTTTCGAAACCCAGCCAGTTGCCTTCGCCGCCTTCGATCTCGACATCCTTTACCAGCACCAGGTTCTCGATGCGGATGCCGTATTCGCCCGCCTTGTAATAGCCCGGCTCGTTGGAAAGGATCATGCCCGCCATCAGCGGCTGGTCGGTGCCGGCCTGCGCGCCGCGCCCCTTGGCGATGCGCTGCGGGCCTTCGTGCACGCCCAGGAAGGCGCCCACGCCGTGGCCGGTGCCGTGGGCATAGTCGAGACCCGCCATCCACAGGTGCTGGCGCGCCAGCGTATCAAGCGCGGAGCCCGGCGTGCCCGGCGGGAAGGTCTGCCGGTCAAGCGCGATGTGGCCCTTGAGCACGCGGGTGAAGCGGTCGCACACTTCTGCCGGAGGGGCATCGGGCCCGACCCAGATCGTGCGGGTGATGTCCGTCGTGCCGTCCGGGTACTGACCGCCCGAATCGACCAGGTAGACGCTGTTCGGCTCCAGCCTGATGTTGCTTTCCTCGTCCACGCGGTAGTGCGGGCTGGCGCCGTTGGGGCCGGCGCCGCTGATCGTGTCGAACGAGAGGTCGCGCAGCAGGTCGCTGTTGGCCTGGCGCAGTTCCAGCAGCCTGGCGGCGGCGGACAGTTCGTCGACCGTGCCCTTGGGAGCCTCGACGCTGAGCCAGTGCAGGAAGCGGGCAATCGCCACGCCGTCGCGCGCCTGGGCATCGCGGTGGCCCTGCTGTTCGGCTGGGGTCTTGATCGCCTTGGGCAGTACGGTGGGATCGTCTTTCGAGACGATTTCCGCGCCGACATCGTCCAGCCGCTGGAAGATCGCCGCCACCGAACGCGCCGGGTCTGCCGCCACGCGCTTGCCCGCCAATTCGGCGAAGGCAGCGGAAAATTCGTCACGCGGGCGAATGCGCACGGCATTGCCCAGCGCCTGCGACACTTCGGCCGGGACCTTTTCCGGCGCGATGAACCAGTCTGCCGTGCCATCCGACTGCACCACCAGGTAGGACAGCGCGACCGGCGTGTGATCGACGTCCGCGCCGCGGATGTTCAACGTCCAGGCCACCGAATCGAGCGCGCTGATGACGACCGCGTCGAGCTTCTCCTGCTTCAGCCACTCGGCGATTTCGTCGCGCTTTTCGGCGCTGGAACGACCGGCCAGCGCATCGTCCTGCACATAGGCCTGCGCGGCCGACGGGGCGGGCTGGTCGTCCCACACGGCATCCAGCGGGTTGGAGTCCACCGGCACCAGTTCGGCGCCCGCGGCTTCAAGCTTCTTGGCGACGGTTGTGGCCCAGCCGCGCGTGTGCAGCCACGGGTCGTAGGCTATGCGCGCGCCTTCGCCAGCGTTCTCGGCCAGCCAGTCGGCCAGCGAATCGTCGGGCACGGACTTGTACTCGTACAGCTGCCCGCTCACCTGCTGGCGCACCTGCAGGGTGTAGCGCCCGTCGACGAACATCGCCGCCCCCTTGCCCTTTTTTGGGTCCTTCAGGATCGCTGCACTGCCGGCAGAGCCGCCGAACCCGGTCAGCCAGGCGAGGCGTTGGGCGTAGGCGCCGACATATTCGGACAGGTGCTCATCGCTGATCGGCACCACGAAGCCATCCAGCTTGCGGCGGGAAAGCTCCTTGCGCAGGGCGTCGAGGCGGGCTTCGTGGGTCTGCATAAGCATTTCGTCAAATTCCCGGTTTCAGAGGAAACAAATTGGTTATAGGCAGGGCACATAGGCCTTTGCCGCGCGGGTTTCCACCCGCAGCACGGCAAGCCGGATCAGGAGCACGCCAGTCCATGACGACCTTCCGCAATATCACCCTTGCCGCCTTGGCAGCCCTTGCTACGGCGCTTCCTGCAAAAGCACAGGACAGCGAATTGAACTACGACACCAGCATCCAGCCGCCGCGCGCCGAGCAGCGCGAGCACAGCTATACCTATCACGGCATCACCGTTTCCGACCCCTGGGCATGGCTGCGCGACGACAGCTATCCCACCATCGATGACGAGGACGTGCTGGATTACGTGCGCGCCGAGAACGCCTATTTCGAAGCGCAGATGGCCGGCCAGCAGGAACTGGTGGACGAACTGTTCACCGAAATGCGCGGGCGCATCAAGGAAGCCGATGCCAGCGTGCCGCAGCGCGATGGCGATTACGAGTACTGGTCGGAGTTCGAAGAGGGCGCGCAGTACCGCAAGTACTATCGCCGCCCGGTCGGCAGCGACGAACGGCAGCTGATCCTTGACGGGCCGGCGCTGGCCGAAGGCCTCGAATACTTCCGCATCGGCGACATGTCGGTGAGCGAGGACGGGCGCTACCTGGCCTATTCGCTGGATACCACCGGCGGCGAATTCTATACCGGCTACATCAAGGACCTGGAGACCGGCGAGCTGCTGGAAGACCGCATTGCCGACGTGAACACCGCGCTGGTGTGGGCAGCGGGCGATACGGTGCTGGTCTATGGCCGCGCCAACGAGAACTGGCGGGTGGACCGCATTTTCGCGCACACCCTGGGCCAGCCGGCGGATAGCGACGTGGAGATCTTCCACGAGGAAACGCTGGGCTACACCGCTTCTCCGGGTATCTCGTCCAACCGCGAATGGCTGATCATCGCCACCGGCGACAACGAGACGAGCGAGGTGATGTTCACCTCCATCGACGATCCCCCGGGGGAGCTGACCATCGTCAGGCCGCGGCAGGTGGGCGTGGAATATTCCGTGGACTTCCACGAGGACAGGCTGTTCGTGCTGAGCAACGACGAGCACGTCAACTTCCGCCTCGCCACCGCGCCGATCGCCGATCCTGCAAACTGGTCCACGCTGATTCCGGGGTCGGATGCGTTCTACCTGACCGGATTCGACCTGTTCCAGGATTTCTACGTCACCGAAGGGCGCCTCAACGGCCTCGACCAGGTGCAGGTGCGCTATTACGACGATCCCACGCGGGTGGAGACCATCGCCTTCCCCGAGGCAACCTATGCCGCGGGCGTGACCAACAACCCCGAATGGGACGTCGACCGCATCCGCCTGGGCTATGAAAGCCCGATCACGCCTGACACCGTCTACGACTATCACGTCGCTTCCCGCGAACTGGAGACGCTGAAGGTGCAAGAAATCCCCAGCGGGTTCGATCCCTCGCTCTACACCGTGGAGCGGCTAGAAGTGCG
This sequence comes from uncultured Erythrobacter sp., assembly GCA_913055155.1. Classification (GTDB taxonomy): domain Bacteria; phylum Pseudomonadota; class Alphaproteobacteria; order Sphingomonadales; family Sphingomonadaceae; genus Alteraurantiacibacter. Next base: position 135,777 of record CAJXJR010000007.1, read on the forward strand.
CGCGCGCGACGGGGCGATGGTTCCGGTCTCGATCGTCTATCGCAAGGACCGCGAAATGGGCGGCCCGCTGCACCTCTATGCCTACGGGGCCTATGGCTATGCCGTACCGCCGGGCTTCTCCACCACGCGGTTCAGCATGGTGGACCGAGGCATGGCCTATGCCATTGCACACATCCGCGGCGGCGATGACCTGGGCCGCAACTGGTACCTGCAGGGCAAGATGGAAGAGCGCACCAACACCTTCAACGACTTCGTCGACGTGGCGCGCGGGCTGGTGGATATGGGCTACACCAGCGAAGGCCAGATCAGTGCCAGTGGTGGCTCCGCCGGGGGCGAACTGATGGGCGCGGTGGTGAACCAGGACCCGGCGCTGTTCGGCGCGGTGGTGGCCCACGTGCCGTTCGTCGACGTGCTCAACACCATGCTGGACGACAGCCTGCCGTTGACGCCGGGCGAATGGCCGGAATGGGGCAACCCGATCGAGAGCAAGGCCGCCTTCACTCACCTTCTCAGCTACAGCCCTTACGACCAGGTCACGCGGCAGGACTACCCGCCGATGCTGGTGACCGCCGGGCTCAACGATCCGCGCGTCACCTATTGGGAGCCCGCCAAGTGGGTCGCGAAGCTGCGCGAGTACAAGACCGACGACAACGTGCTGCTGCTCAAGACCAACATGGGCGCCGGCCACGGCGGTCGCTCGGGCCGCTGGGAAGGCCTGTACGAGACGGCGGAGGAAGTGGCCTTCATCCTGTGGCAGCTGGGTGTGGAGGATTGAGCAACCGCTTCTCCCGTACCTTTACCGCCTTGCCGGAGCACATCGATGCCAACGGCCACGTCAACAACACCGTGTGGGTGCGGTGGATGGAGGAGCTGGCGGTAGCGCACTGGGAAGCCCAGGCAGAGCCCGCGCACGTCGAAGCCTATGCCTGGGTCGTGACCCGGCACGAGATCGACTATCGCGGCAACGTGACCGAAGGTGCGCAGGTAACCGGCGAGACGATCATCCGCGACGGCCCGCGCGGTGCACGGTTCGACCGCCATTACGAATTCACCGATGCAAGCGGGAAGGTGCTGGTCCGCGCCAAGTCGACCTGGGCGATGGTGGACAAGGCCAGCGCGCGGCTGATGCGCGTTCCGACGGAAGTCGCAGCGCCGTTCCTGCCGCCTGAAGGAGGGACGGCCTAGGCGGCCGCGCGCCGTTCTGCCCGTCTGCGCGGGCGGAATACCTTCAGCCGCTCTGCCATGGTGCGGTTGCGACCGGCGGCTTTCGCTTCGTAGAGCAGCAGGTCCGCGCGGGCGTAAAGCGCTTCGAAGCTGGCATCGGCCAGGCTGTCGTGCGGGGCCTCGATAATGCCCATGCTGGCGGTGATACCTTCGGTGAGCGGAGAGGTCTCGTCCAGACAATGGCTGATCGCCACGCGCCGGGTCTCGGCGCGCTCCATGGCATTCTCGCCACGCAGCAGCAGCACGAATTCCTCGCCGCCCATGCGGAAGGCGAGCGAGTTGTCGCCGGTGGGCTTCAATGCCTTCGCGACGGATTTCAGCACCTGGTCGCCCACCGTGTGGCCGTGGCGGTCGTTGACCTGCTTGAAGTGGTCGAGATCGATCACCGCCAGCGTGGTGAAGCCCTGTGCGCGCAGGATATCGAACCGGGTTTCGATTGCGCGACGGTTGAGCAGGCCGGTGAGCGCATCGTGTTCGGTCAGCTGTTCCAGCACGCGTGCCTCGCTGAGTGCAAGGTCGCGTTCGCGCTTCAGGATCATGAACCGGTCCGCCACCGCGAAGGAGGTGACGATAACCTCGAAGCCCAGCGCCAGGTTCTGCGCCCAATAGCTGTCGAACACCCGGCCCTCTTGCGCGAACAGGCCGATGATGACGTTGGTCATCCCGACCAGCAGCAGCGGGAGGTGCCCAAGGATCACCCAGCGGATGGCGCGGCTTTGCCGGCGCAGTGCACGGGCCAGGATCACGGCCAGCGCAGCGAGGTAGATCACATAGCCGGTGTAGTAGATGGTGACGGTAATGGTCCCCAGCAGCGGCAGCGCGAAGACCGCAAACACCCCCAGCGATGCGGAAAAACCCGCCATCGCGACAAGCAGGCGACGGTGCCAGCGGGCAAACACGCCGCGTTCGACGAAGCTGAGAATGAACAGGCTGCTGGCGGCGACCATGAAATCGAACGACAGGATGGAGATTCCGCGTTGCGTGGCCAGCGACAGGTCGGTCAGCAGCAACAGCAGGCCGGAAAAGGTCGCGGTCTGCACCACGGCCAGCGCGCAGAACGCCGCGTGGTAAAGCGGGAAGGTGGCGCGCAGCGTGCGGTAGAAGCCGAGGTCGAAGAACATCGGTGCCAGCAGCAGGCCGCACAGCAGCGCTGCCAGCAGCTGATCCAGCCCGGCGACAGGCTGCATCGGGGCGCCCGTCACGGGCTCTGCGAAAAGCAGGCGGGCAGCCGAGGGCGACTGCTCCACGATCAGCGCGACGGCGACGGGGTCGGCATCCTGTCCGGGGATCGCGACAGCCGCCTCCAGCAGGCTGCGTCCGGGCAGCAGGTCTCCGCGGCCCAGCGTGGACGTAGCGGTGGTGCCATCTGCGGCGATGGCTATCACCTCCATCCGTTCGAAGTGCAGCCGTGCCATCTTCAGGTGGTCCGGTGCCGGGGTGCCGGCTGCACGGCCACGCAGGTCGAACCGCATGGCAACGCGCTCTGCCGATGCGGGCCAGTCGTCGGCGGTGCAGGTCCACCGGTCCGGCCGGGCGGCCAGCATGGCAAAGGTCTCGTCCGGGGCGGCGGCGACATGGCAGGTGGAGCCGGGCGCAAAGGCCTGTTCCGTCCCCTGCGCCAGGGCCGGGCGCGCAAGGCCGATCGCGGCAAGCGCCACGAAAATCGCCAGCAGGAATGTCGACCAGTCCCTGACCATTTCACACCTCTAGGGTGCGGGTCCTTAGATTAAGTTAAGAGGCGCGGCGGGGCGACAGGAATTTTTATCGATGAATCAGGCAATTGCCTCGTCAATGGGAAGCAGGTCATAACCCAGTTCGCTGGCGACGGCAGGATAGGTGACCCGGCCTGCGTGCACGTTCAGCCCCTGCGCCAGGTGCGGATCGCGGCGCATGGCTTCCTTCCAGCCAAGGTTGGCGATGCGGATTGCATGCGGCAGGGTGACGTTGTTGAGCGCATAGGTGCTGGTACGGCTGACCGCGCCGGGCATGTTGGCAACGCAGTAATGCACCACATCGTCGACCACGTAGGTCGGATTGTCGTGCGTGGTGGGCCTGCTGGTCTCGAAACAGCCGCCCTGGTCGATGGCGACGTCCACCAGCACGGCGCCCGGCTTCATCGTCTTCAGCATCTCGCGGCTGACCAGCTTGGGCGCGGCGGCACCGGGCACCAGCACGGCGCCCACCACCATGTCCGCCTCGGCTACCGCCTCTTCCAGGTTGGCCTTGCTGGCGAAACGGGTGCTGGCGCGGGCTTCGAAATGGGTGCCGACCTTTTCCAGAACCTCGGGGTTTAGGTCCATGATCACGGTATCGGCGCCCAGCCCGGCAGACATCTGCGCGGCGTTGAAGCCGACCACGCCGCCGCCGATGATCACGACCTTGCCCGGCATCACGCCCGGCACGCCGCCCAGCAGCACTCCGCGTCCGCCGTGGACCTTTTCCAGCGCATTGGCACCGGCCTGCACGCTCATGCGCCCGGCCACCTGGCTCATGGGTTTTAGCAGCGGCAAGCCGCCGCGCGGGCCGGTAACGGTTTCATAGGCGATGGCCGTGGCCCCCGATTTGACGAGGTCGGCGGTCTGTTCCGGATCGGGGGCGAGGTGGAGGTAGGTGTAGAGCAGCTGGCCCTCGCGCAGCATGGCGCGCTCTTCGGCCTGCGGCTCCTTCACCTTCACGATCATCTCGCATTCGGCGAAGATCTCGGCGGCTGTCCCGACCACCCTGGCGCCGCGATCCTGATACTCGGAATCGTAGGCGCCGATGCCGTGGCCGGCGCCTGCCTCCATCCACACTTCATGTCCGTTGGCGACCAGTTCGCCCGCGCTCTCGGGCGTCAGGCCGACGCGGTATTCGCGGTTCTTGATTTCCTTGGGGCAGCCGATGCGCATGATCTCGTATCTCCTTGGGCAATCTCGTTACATCTGAAACAATATTGCCGCAAGCCGAAAGGATCGATTACGCCGCGTCGTCCTATTCGGGAGCGAACAGTTCCAGGTCGATGCTTTCCCCCACGGCGCGCAGGCCTGCGTCGGAGCCGTGGAGGAAGTCACCCATGTGATAACCCTCGCGCATGGTCGAAGGATCCCCGGGTTCGGCAAAGGCAAGGTCGAGCCGCGTGACGGCGTCGAACTCGCCCGAATTGACGATCCACTCGTTGATCGCCTGGCGGGCGGCTTCGCCTTCCTCGCTCCAGTAGCCTGCGCCCTTGTAGGGGCCGATGGGCGAACCGATCACATCGATCCCGCGTTCGTGCGCGCGGGCGATGATCTGCCGATAGCCCGCGATCATCTGCTCGACGTCGATATCCGGCTGGTCAAGCGTGAGGCCGGGGAAGCCCGGGCGTTCCGGGCCGAAGCGGTTGCCAATGTCGTTCACGCCGATGAACACGATCATGTGGGTGACATTCGGCAGGCTCAGCACGTCCTCGTCCAGCCGCGCCAGCGCGCTTTCGCCCATGCCCGGGCTGAGCAGGCGGTTGCCGCTGATCCCGGCATTGGCGACGGCATATTCCAGGCCTGCTCCCTCCAGCCGCTCTGCCAGCACGTCCGGCCAGCGGCGGTCTTCGCCGGGGGTGGAGCCAACGCCATCGGTGATCGAATCGCCATAGGTCACGATGGTGCCCAGCGCGTCATCCGAATCCACCTCGACCACCGACAGGAAGGCGCGGTGCATGGCGGTGGAGACCGGCTCCCAGCTATCGCCCACGTGGTTGCCCGACGCAGAGACGGCCAGCGTGTCGAGCCCGGTCAGGTGGCAGGTGCATGGGCCGGTCGCCTCAGGCAGGTAGAATTCGACCTTCACCTTGTCGAAATCCTGCGTGCCGAGGCTGACCAGGTCGCTTTCGAAGGGTGCGCCGCGCGGCACCACGGCACCGGGCGTACCGCCGAAGGTCAGCATGCGGCTGGTGCCCACCACTTCCGCGCCGCTGTCGTCCAGCACCACGATCCGCGCTTCGCCGATATGGAGCGGTCGATCGCCGTAACGATTGGAGAAGCGCACCCGTATCCGGTCGCCACCTTCGGACAGGCGCAGCACCTGGCTGATGGTCACGTCCTCGTACTCGGCGGCGGCAAAGGGCCCTTCGCTACCCAGCGGGGCGTGCGGCGAGGCTGTCCAGCTGGCCACCCATTCGGCCTGCGCGGGTACGCTGGCCAGCAGCAGGGCGGCGGCGGGAATCAGGGTGCGAGCGATGATCGACATGGTGTTCTCCCAGAACGACGCCTTCAAGCGCCTTTGCAGCAGCTTAACCGCCTCAGGCCGCTCAGGCCATAACCTGTTCGATGCCGGGCACGGTAATGGTGCGCTCTCCGCCGAAATCCTCGTGCACCGAAATCAGTCCGGTCTTCTCCAGGTGCTCCAGCAGGCGGCGGATGCGGCCCGGAGAAGCGGTGCCGTACACCCGGGCGAGGTGGTCCTCGTCCGGCGTACCGCTGCCACGCGCCGCGGAAACGACGATGGCGAGGTAAGGCGCCAGCACATCGTCGGCCACCTGTTCGGCCATGGCTTCGACGCGTTCGCGCTGCACGTCGTCCAGCAGGTGCACACCGGCGCTGGCGAAGGCGAACAGACGGCGGAACGTGGGCATGTCGATATGGGCGCTGGCCACGCCCTGCTGGCGGCAGCGGGTGGCGAAATCGCGGAACAGCGTGGTGGCGGGGCGGAAGGTGGCGCCGTCCTCTGCGGCCATGTCCTGCAACACCGAATCCACGTCGCCCGCCGCGCTTTCGCTCGACAAGGCCTGTTCCGGCTGCGCGTCCGTATCCACACGGGCGGCCATGGCCTCGGCCAGCTCCTCCACCGGCGGCGGTGCGGGCGGCGGGGGAGGGGGCGGCTGGTGCACCTTCTCGGCAGCCTCTTCTGCCAGATCGGCGTGCAGCAGTTCACCCATGGCGGCGGCATCGGCCTGCGGCAGCGGGGTGAGGGCGCTGGCGCCGTTCTTCCCGCCCGATTTCACCGCGCCGATATGCACCGCCACCGGGCGCCGGCTGACCGCCGGGCCAAGGCCGAGGAAATGGCCCCGCTGCAAGTCGCGAATCCGCTCCGCCTGCTTGCGGTCCATGCCCAGCAGGTCTGCCGCGCGTTGCATGTCGATATCGAGGAAGGTGCGCCCCATCAGGAAGTTCGATGCCTCGGCAGCCACGTTCTTCGCCAGCTTGGCAAGCCGCTGCGTGGCGACGATGCCGGCCAGCCCGCGCTTGCGCCCGCGGCACATCAGGTTGGTCATGGCAGACAGCGTCATGCGGCGCGTATCCTCGGCCATTTCGCCGGCGGCGGAAGGCGCGAACATCTGCGCTTCGTCCACCACCACGAGGGCGGGATACCAGTACTCGCGCGGGGCATCGAACAGGGCTGTCAGGAACTGCGCGGCGCAGCGGATCTGCTGCTCGACCTCGAGCTCTTCGAGCGCAAGGACTACGCTGGCGCGGTGCTGGCGGATGCGGCCTGCCAGCGCCTCGATCTCGCGCGCCGAATAGCTGGCGCCTTCCACCACCACGTGGTCGAAATGGTCGGCCAGGCTGACGAAATCGCCCTCCGGGTCGATCACGATCTGCTGCACCAGCCCGGCGCTCTGTTCCAGCAGGCGGCGCAGCAGGTGCGACTTGCCGCTGCCCGAGTTGCCCTGCACCAGCAGCCGCGTGGCGAGCAGTTCCTCCACGTCGACCAGCACCGGCGTGCCGTGCGCGTCCTTGCCGATTTCGATGTCCGTATTCACTGCCTCAGGGATAAGCGCGGCAATTGATTCGGCCTAGGTGCGAGAGGTGGTTTATCCAGCGATTGTTGGAGGCTAGGGTCCGGGCGAGGTTTGGAGAGGGGATTTCGGTAATGCGTATGACTGTTCTTGCAAGTGTCGGCCTTGCCGCGCTGGCGTTTGGCGTGCCTGCCAGCTCCGGCGCGCAGTCGGGCGAGGTTGGCACAAACGACCGCGCTGCCGCTTGCGAGGCGCTTGCCGGGCATCAGGACGGGGACCTGCAGGTAACCGGGGCGACATACTATCCCCGGGGGCGCCACGAATCGACCGGCACAGGCCTGCCGCCGTTGGTGATGCCACCGCATTGCCTGATCGAAGGCGTTATCAACGAGCGCGAGGGTGCTGGCGGCGTCACATACGGCATCCGCTTCGAACTGGCGCTGCCCGAAGACTGGAACGGGCGCTATCTGCTGCAGGGCGGCGGCGGGCTGAACGGCAGCGTGCGCCCGGCTACCGGTCCCGTGGCGAGCGGCGACCGCAATGCCCTGTCGCGCGGCTTTGCCGTGGCCAGTCACGACAGCGGCCACCAGGGAGCGGGCTTCGATAACAGCTTCTATGCCGACCAGCGTGCGGCGCTGGATTTTGCCGAGGCTTCGGTCCGCACCGTCACCCACGCCACCCGCGCACTGACGCAGGAATACTATGGCCGCGAACCCCACCATTCCTACATGACCGGCTGCTCCACCGGCGGGCGCGAGGGGATGCTGGCGAGCCAGCGCTACCCCGAACTGTTCGACGGTATCGTGATCGGCGCGCCCGCCATGCGGCCGGGCCATTCCAACCTCGGTATCGAGTGGGCGCAGGCCATGCTCAACCGCACGCTGCCCGAAGGCGAGGCAGGCCCGGCGGTGTTCTCCGAAGCTGAACGCTCGGTGATCGCCGACGAAGTGCTGCGCCAGTGCGACGCGCTGGACGGGGTGAGCGACGGCATGATGGCCAACGTGCAAGCCTGCCGTGCGTTCGATCCCGGCGCAATGCAGTGCCATGCGGGCGACGATCCTGTCACGTGCCTTGCGCCAGAGCGGGTCGAGGCCCTGCGCCTCGCCTTTACCGGGCCGCGCGATGCCAGCGGGCGGCCTGTCTACGTGCCGATTCCATGGGACACCGGCGTGACCTGGACCGGTCCCGGACTGCCCGGATACCTGCCCTCGGGCCAGCCAAGCCCCTTCGGCCTCGCCACCACGGCGCGCGATATCGATATCGATGCGCGGCTGCACGACCTGCGCTGGGATGCAGTCGGTCGGCTGACCGACACCGCCTACTGGACGAACCTTTCCACTTACCTTGGGCGCGGATCGAAGCTGATGTACTTCCACGGCGTGTCCGATCCGTGGTTCTCCGCCTTCGATACCTGGGACTATTTCCAGCGCGCCCGCGCCGCCAACGGGCCGGAGGCATGGGACAATGCCGCGCGGTTCTACATGGTGCCGGGCATGATGCACTGCGCTGGCGGCAATGCCTTCGACAGCTTCGACCTGCTGGGGCCCATGGTGGATTGGGTGGAAGGCGGCGAGGCACCGGGTGCGGTCACTGCCAGTCGCCGCGACAGTGACGCGCAGATGCCGCTGTGCCCGCACCCGTCATATGCGCACTACACCGGCGGCGATGCAGGCGATGCGGGCAGCTACGAGTGCCGGTTGCCGGAGGGGTAACGGAGCGTCGGCTTTCGGGGAATCGTGTCTGCAAGCGGACTGTCGGCTAACGACCCAATTGCGGACATTCGCGGAGATCGCCACAACGGTGGCGTGAGCAATCTAAGCAGATACGCAGGTAGGACGGTCAATGAGCGGCTCTTCGATGCTGGTCTGATGGACGCCTTTGACTCCGCAGCGAGAGCACGGAATCGTGCGGAGATGATCCGGCTATTGAGGGACGTGGATGTTGATGATGCCCCTTCCTCTGCGGACACAATCTTGGAGAGCCCGAAACGCTACGGCTATTGAGGCGTCGGCTTCCCACCCAATCCCGGTCATTCGGGCCACTTTGCAGCAACACCTGAAGCTGTCACCCAGATGGCGGCACTACCAGCCTGGGCTCCCCCACTACGGCTTATAAACCCAGTATTCGGCACCCCAGCGCTCCTCCAGTTCAGCGAGGCATTCGCGGTGGATTTCGCGCACGCGTTCGGGTGTCATGTACTCCGCCTTGTCGATCTCCTCGATCGTCAGCGTCGACTTGTCTTCGTAGAGGTGCTCGCCTTTGAGCAGGGCGTTCTCGTCGTAAGGCCAGATGAAGGCCTGGCGGCTGGAGACGAGGTAGAGCCCGTCGGCTTTCTCGGCCTTGATGCCGATCTTGGCCAGTTCCTCGCCCGTGCTCATCTGGTGGAACCACATCTCGTCGGCGATGCCCCAGTCGGCCACGGCCACCTTGTCGCCGCTGTTCCACAGCACGATGTCGCCGATGGCGGAGTAGAAATCGTAGACGCCCTGCTTGCCGTGCACCTGCGTGGGATTGTCGCCCCAGCACACGTGGTAGACCGGATCGTCGGCCATCATGTCGTCGGCGGTAATCTCCTCGAACATGGCCGCGCCTTCCAGGTGCACGTGGCGGCAATAGTTCTTCAGGATCGCCTTGTGCAGCGGGTTGTCCAAGCTGTCGTGCAGGGCGATCGAGGGGTCCATGCAGGCGTAGACTTCGGCTTCGTACTTGCTGGCCATTGATGTTCTCTCCCGTTTGCGGGCGAGGATGCCATGGCAGCAGGCAAAATCAACAACGCCGTTTGCGTCTCAGCACTTTTCGCCCGCGCGGATCAGCTGGCCGCGCAGGCCCTGCAGCGTGGTGTTCTGGATTTCGATGCCGGGGTGGGCGTTCACCTCGATCACCATCGGCCCTTCGTTCACGTCGTGCACGATATCGACGCCGCAATAACCAAGCCCCACGGCAGGCCCGCCGTGCGCGGCGATATCCAGCACCTTCTTCCAGTGCGGGATGACGAAGCCGATCAGCTGCTGCCCGGTGTCAGGGTGGTGGGTGATAACCTTCTTGCCCTGCTTGGCGCGGAAGATCATCCCGGTTTCAAGGTTCACGCCCGCGCCGATGCCGCCCTGGTGCAGGTTCGCCTTGCCATCGGATTCGTTGGTGGGAAAGCGCGCCATCGCCATCAGCGGCACGGTGCCGCGGCAGATCACGCGCACGTCGGGCAGACCATCGTCGACGAGGAAGGCAAAGCCCGGATCGGCGCGGATCAGCGGTTCGATCAGCGCGGCATCGTCGGATGCGGAATCGCCGGAGAACTGCCCGTCGACGATGCGGCGGACATGGTTCTGCACGTCTTCGGGGGTGAGCGGCGTGCCCGAGCCTTTCAGCCAGTTGCGCCCTTCCTTGCGCACCGCCAGCAGGATGCCTTCGCCTTGCGAACCGCGCGCAGGCTTGATGCACCAGGCATCGGGCAGGATCTTCTCGGGATCGAAACTGCTAAGCTGACCATAGCCGGAGACCACGGCTATGGTGCCCGAGGTTTTTACCCCGGCCTCGACCAGCGCCACCTTGGCGGCCACCTTGTCGCGCGCCCGCTCGATCGCCTGGCGCGGGTTGTACTTGGCGATGATCGCGTTGCGCAGATTGATCCCCAAGATCTCGTCCACCACGTGGATCGAGGAAGCCGAGGAGGGCTGGCTCGACGAGCCGTCCGATTGCGGCGCGGGAGGCGAAGAGGTCGGCAAAGCCGCCGTTTCCATAGGGCGGGAGCGACGTTTCAGCAGGTTCAGCGGGTTGCGCATTGTCGGGTCCTGGCTGGGTTTGGGTGAGTTCGGCACGGATACGGTCCCAGTCGACTGCGGTCAGGCGGCCGGGGGTGTTGGTTTCGGGCGGCGGCGCGCTGTCGTTGGCAGGCGGCGGAACACTGTAGCGGGCGGCGACCGGTTCGGGCGTGGGCAGTATCGTGGGGGGCGGTGCGGGAACCTTGATGGCGGCTGGCGCGGGCCCGGTGGCCGGCCTCCTGTCGGCGGCGTCCTCGTCGTGCGGCTTGTCGATCTCCGCACGCGCGGCCAGGATCTGGTCCAGCTCCTCTACCGGCGCAGGCTCGACTTCCTTGCCCATCCGCTTCATCCAGCCCTCGTACCAGATCGGGAAGAAGCGGCTGATTTCCGTCATGCGCAGGCCGCGATAGCGGCCCAGGATGGTGATGGCGATGGCGGCAAAGCCGGGCAGCAGCAGCGGCGAGACCTCGATCAGCATCAGCGCCACCTGGCTGACCATCACGAACTGGATCACCAGAGCCAGCACCAGGGTGTTGAAGGCGATATGTGCGGCTTCGAAATAGCCGTCCTTTTCCCACTGCCGCCACCAGCGCTCAACGCATAGCGCGGTCACCACCACCGGCATGGCATCCACCTGCAGGTCGCGGTCGAAAATGCCCTGCAGTGCGGCGAGCACGAACACCACCAGCGAGATCAGCACGCCCAGGAAGCCGTCGCGCGTCATGCGCAGTTTCAGCAACGAAGGCGCCACCACCATGCCGATGCCGATCGAGGCGACCAGCACGACAGGGCCCCAGATCGGGCCGATCTGGAGGAAGGCGAGGGCGATCAGCATGGGGGTGAACAAGCCGAAGGCCTTCATCCCGATGAAGCTGCGCGCCAGCACCACCAGGAAGCTGCCGATCGGCAGCACCATCAGCAGGTTCGAGGGCTTCAGGCCCCAGATCGCCTGCGACACGGCGATGCCGCCCAGTGCGGAAGGCATCGACAGCGGGTTGCGGGTATTGGTGATGCCCCAGATAGCCAACGCGCCGATAATGCCCAGCACCGCCATCCCGATGTAGGCCGGGCGGCGTACCTGCGGCGTGGCGCGTTCATACGCCCGCTTGAGGAATGCGATCTGGCTAGAAAACATAACCGACAGACAGGCTCAGCCGGTAACCCTCGCGGTCGCGCAGCGGATCGTTGGAGGAGCCCAGGATATACTTGGCTTCGGCCTCGATCCGCCAGGGGCCGGGCCGCCACAGCACTTCCACCTCGGGCACCACCTGGGTGTCGTCGCGCCGGTCGCCCGCAGGCGTCAGGCGGCCGTCGAAGCGTGTGTGGCGCACTTCCACGGCGGGGCGCACGCGCAGGTTGCGGGTGATCGGGTGAGTGTAGGAAACGCTGGCGGATTCGCGGGTGTAGCCGCGATCGGGGTTGTCGGAGGTGATCTCTTCGGCGCGCAGGTCGAAATTGACGTAATGATAGCGACCGATGCGGTGGCGATAGTCCACGTCCACGCGCACGCCTTCGCCTTCGGACGCGGTGCCGTTCGGCCCGGCGGTATCGTTGTACTCGCGATCGCGGTAGGTGACCTGGGCGCGCACGCGGTGGGCCAGCACGGGTTCGTATTCGATGCGGATGGAGGCCTAGACCTCGTCGGTGTCGCTGCTTTCGACGGTGACGAGATCGTCATAGACGCGGCCTTGCACGCGCACTTCCCAGTCGTCGCCCAGCTTTTGCGTTACCGAGGCGGTGAAACGGTCGCGGTCATAGCGCGGTCGTCCGGTGGCGTCGCCGAAGCGTTCGACCTGGATACGGTCGGCCTCCAGGCGGAAGGTGGTGACATCGTTCTCCAGCTCCACGCCCACCTGGCCGCGCGCATAGCCGCCATCGCCAACAATGATGAGTTCGTCCTCGCGGTCGCTGCTTTCGGAGGTGACCACGCCCAGCTCGACGCGGGCGAAGGGGTCCAGCTTCCAGGTGCCCTCGTCGTCGTCCTGCGCAGCGGCAGGCACGGCGAGGAGCCCTGCGCCAAGCATGGCGAGGGCGGCAGCGACGATGCGCTTCAACGCGCAAATAGGCGTAATCCCCTGCATATGAGGGGAAATACCCAGCCAAAGGTTTAGACTTTGCTAACCCTAAATCGAAACATTTGCACCGCAGCGCCCAGCGACGGCGGTAAACGTTAACCGTTCTGGTAACTTGTCGCCTTGGGGCTAACCGCTATAGCGGGTTGCCGTCGCGATCGCGGAAGATCTCGCGGCGACCGACGTGGTTGGCAGGGCCCACCAGCCCTTCGCTTTCCATGCGTTCGATCCACTTGGCCGCGGTGTTGTAGCCCACGCCCATCTGGCGCTGCAGCCACGATCCGCTCGCCTTCTGATTCTCGATCACGATCTGGCAGGCCTGGCGATACTTGCGCTCTTCCGGGTTGTCCGAAGCGGTAAACTCGTCCTCGAACGACAGGCCGCCGTCTTCGGGCTCTTCGGTAACGCTGTCGACATAGGCCGGCTCGCCCTGGCTGCGCCAGTGATCGGCCACCTTCTCCACCTCCTCGTCGGACACGAACGGGCCGTGCACGCGTTTCAGCGCGCCGGTAGAGGGCTTGAACAGCATGTCACCCTTGCCCAGCAGTTGTTCGGCACCCTGTTCGCCGATGATCGTGCGGCTATCGATGCGGCTGGTGACGTTGAAGCTGATGCGGGTGGGCAGGTTGGCCTTGATGACGCCGGTAATGACATCGACCGACGGGCGCTGGGTCGCCATGATCAGGTGGATGCCCGCTGCACGGCTCTTTTGCGACAGGCGCTGGATCAGCACCTCGATTTCCTTGCCGACCACCACCATCAGGTCGGCCAGCTCGTCCACGATCAGCACGATCATCGGCAGCACTTCGTAATCCAGTTCCGCCTCTTCCACGATGGGTTCGCCGGTTTCCGGGTCGTAGCCGGTCTGCACCGTGCGCTTCAGCGGCTTGCCCTTGGCGGCGGCTGCGGCCACGCGTTCGTTGAAGCCGTGGATGTTGCGCGCGCCGATCTCGCTCATCATGCGATAGCGTTTTTCCATCTCCTCCACCGCCCACTTCAGGCTGCGCACCGACTTGTGCGGCTCGGTCACCACGGGGGCGAGCAGGTGGGGGATATCGTCGTAGCTCTTCAGCTCCAGCACCTTGGGATCGATCAGGATCATGCGGCATTCGGCAGGCGTGAAGCGGTACAGCAGGCTGAGGAGGATGGCGTTGAGGCCGACCGACTTGCCCGAGCCGGTGGTGCCCGCCACCAGCAGGTGCGGCATGGCAGCAAGGTCTGCCACCACGGGGTCACCCGAAATGCCCTTGCCCAGGATGATCGGCAGGCTGCCCTTTGCATCGACGAAGGCTTCGCTTTCGACCAGTTCCTTGAAGCTGACCGTCTGGCGGTTGGCGTTGGGCAGTTCGATGCCCATCACCGTCTTGCCCGGGATCGGCGCAACGCGGGCGCTGATCGCGCTCATGTTGCGGGCGATATCCTCGGCCAGGCCCACCACGCGGCTGGCCTTGATGCCGGGCGCGGGTTCCAGCTCGTACATGGTCACGACGGGGCCGGTCTTGACCGCGGTGATCTCGCCCTTGACGTTGAAATCGTCGAGCACCGTTTCCAGCAGGCGGGCGTTGCGTTCCAGCGCCAGCTTGTCGAGCGGCGGGGCATTGTCGGTCGCGCCGTCTTCGAGCAGGTCGATCGCGGGCAGCTCGAAATCGGCGAACATGTCCTTCTGCTGCGCCTTGGGCGAAGGCTTGGCCCGGCGGGGCGGGGCAGCGGGATCGGTGATCTGAACCGGCTTGCGATCGGCAAAGGGGTTGGCGGCGGGCGTGTCATCGCCCTCGTCGCCTTCGGGCCTGGCCTTCGTACGGCGGGTCTTTGACCGTTTTGGTTCGTCAGGCTTGAACGGATTTGCCGGAGCGGAAAGGCGTGGCAGCTTGCCTGCCCAATCGGGCAAGGTCAGCAGGCTGGCCCAGTCGACCGCGAACACGCGGCCTGCCAGCACCGCACCGCCGGCCAGGCTGGCAAGCCCGCCTGCCAGGATGCCCCAGAACCGCCCGCCTTCGGGCAGCAAGCCTGCCAAGGCTTCCAGCGCGCCTTCGCCCAGCAGGCCCGCCAGACCGCCGAAGCCCGCCGGCCAGGAGTGTTCGCGCGGGTCGGTCACCAGCGAGAGCGCGGTGGCCAGCAGCACCATGGCGATCAGCAGCACCACCACGGTGCGCCACCAGGCACCGCCCCAGTGCTCGTCCTCATCGGCATCGCGCCACAGCTTGCGGGCAAAGACGTAGGTAAGCGGCAGGAACAGCACGGAAACCCAGCCGAACGCAGTCAGCGCCAGGTCTGCCGCATAGGCGCCGGGGCGACCCATCCAGTTATCGATCACGTCACCCGCCGCGGTGGACAGCGAAGGATCGGTCTGGCTGTAGCTGACCAGCGCAATCGCCAGGAAAGCGGTGAAGGCGAACAGCAGCACCGCGCCTGTAAGCTGGGCACTGCGAGCCAGCGACCGGCGAAATGCGGCGCGCCAGTCCGCGCCCTGCTTTGCGGCCCTGCTGGCCATGATTCATCCCCTTGCGATGCGTCCCGAAGCGAAGAATCCCATAGCGGGACTCCGGGGTCAAATTGTTTGTCTCATGAAGCCGCATCCGCGGCTTCGTCCTCGCTAGATGCGCAGGCAAGCTGCGCCCGCTGCGTGCGGGCGTTCGCCCTTGCGGCCCTGCGGGCCGTTCTAGCTCAAGCCATCGATGGCGGCCCAGCGGGCCCAACCGAGCCTTTGCGCGGTGGAGCGCGTCATTCCGCCAAGTGCAATCACCGGCATTTGCGCAAAGCGCGCCAGCGTGCGGAAGCGGATCGGCCCCAGCGATTTGCCGCCGGGGTGGGAGCGCGTGGGGAACACGGGAGAGAGCATTACTGCATCGGCGGCCATCCGGTTGGCCTGGGCGATCTCGCGCATGTCGTGGACGGTGGCGACGCTGATGAGGTCCGCCCGTGTTGGATAGATCGACAGCGGCGCGCCGTAGACGCCATCCGCACCCCATTCGCGCGCAGTCAGCGTGCTGTCGGACAGGATCACGAGGTGGCCTGCACGGCGGGCGATGGCGGCAAGCGTGTCGAACCGTGCCAGCCGTTCCTCCGGCGGCAAGTGATAGTGGCGATAGACGAAGCCCACCGGCTCGGTGAACTCGGCCAGCCGCGCATCGAGCACGGCGTCGTTGCGCTGGTCGGAAAGCAGCCACAGGCGTGGCAGGGACTGGAAAGAGGCCATGGCCACGCTATAGCGCGCGCATGACTGCCAATACCACCACGACCGCCACCGACAGACTGACCGCCGTGCAGGCCGAAATCGCCAAGGCCTGCACGATCGCGCGCCGCAAGCCCGAAGAGGTGACGCTGGTCGCCGTCAGCAAGACGCACCCGGCAGAGGCTATCGTGCCGCTGCTGGAGGCAGGCCAGCGCGTTTTTGGCGAGAACCGCGTGCAGGAAGCGCAGGGCAAGTGGCCCGCGCTACGCGAGCAATTTCCCCAAACCGAGCTCCACCTCGTCGGCCAGCTGCAATCGAACAAGGCAGACGATGCCGTCGCGCTGTTCGACTGCATCCACTCGCTCGACAGGCCCTCGCTGGTGAAGGCGCTGGCCAAGGCTTTCGACAAGGCGGGCCGTCAGGTCCCCTGCTTCGTGCAGGTCGATGTGGGCGAGGAAGAGCAGAAGGGCGGCTGCCCGATCAAGGACGTGCCTGCCTTGCTGGTACAGGCGCGCGAGGCAGGCATTCCGGTGATCGGCCTGATGTGCGTGCCACCCTTCGGCATCGAGCCCGCGCCCTATTTCGCCCTGCTGGCAAAGATTGCCGATGACCACGGGCTGGAAGGCCGCTCCATGGGCATGAGCGGTGACTTTGCCACCGCCATCATGCTGGGCGCGACGCACATTCGCGTGGGCACTGCACTGTTCGGCGAACGGGAGTAGGCGGGCGTTCGGGTTGCCGCCCTAGCGCGCAACCACCGCCCAGGCACCCTCTGCCACTTCCACGCAGGTGAACTGCTTGGCCGCGCGGCGATTGTACCCACCCGGATCGTACCACGCGATGTCCTGCAGCTGGCCGCTGCGCCGCGCTTCGTTCTTCGCGGCGATGCAATCACCGCGCGTCGGGAACAGCTGCCCGTCGAAAAGGTCCTCGAAATCGGGCCAGTATACCTCGGCTGCCGCCGGGCTTGCCAGCAGGGCGCCGGCCACGGCAATCGTGCGAAGCTTCGTTTTCATCATCGTCTCCAGTCTGACCGCCTTCCGCGGCACCCCCGGCAGGATCGCTGGCGGTGGCGCGTGAACGTCAGGACCGGGCCTAGGCGGGACAGGGAACCATCCGGCGAACCTGCAGGCAGGGATTTGTCCCTAGGGGGCGTGCACGATCGGGTAACAGGCCCTGGCCCTCCGGAACGCAGGTGTTGACGCGGGCCTGCCTGTCGCGCCAAGTCGGCGGCACAAGCAATTGATCGGGAACCCCGCCATGACTGTTCGCCTTGCCGCTGCCCTTGCGGTGCCACTTTTAGCCATGGCCGCGATGCCCGCACGGGCGCAGGACGGCGAGGATCCCTATGCCGCCTGCGCGGCGAGGACCGACGATGCCGCGCGGCTGGCCTGTTCCGATTCCACCTATGCCCGGCAGCGCGTGGTGATCGCCGAGCGCGAGGAAGCCGAGGAGCGCGAGCGCGAGGAAGTGTTCGGTTTCCGCGAAGAGGACGACGCGCTCGAAAACGCCGAGGAAGATGTCGCCGTCACCGCCACCGTGACCGAAGTGTTGCAAGGTGCGCGGCGCAGCCAGGTGCTGCTGCTCGACACTGGCCAGCTGTGGCGCGAGATCAACGGGTCCACCATGCGCAACCGCGTGCGCGACGGCTGGGTCGCAACCATCTAGCGGCACTGGAGCGGTGCCTACGAAATGCGTTTCGAAGGGCGTAGCGGCTACCTGCGCGTAACCCGCATCCGGTAAGCCCTAGGCCGCCTCGGCGCTGTCCGGCTCGCCCGCTTCGATGGCGTCGAGCAGCGCCTGCTTCACCTTGTCCTGCCGGTCCTGCGAGACGAGCTTGTCGCCCAGCAGGTCGGTGACGTAGAAGGTGTCCACCGCGCGCTCGCCGTACTGGGTGATGTGCGCGGAATTGATGATCAGGCTGGCTTCGAACATCGCCCGCGTCAGGCGGTTGAGCAGCGCCGGGCGGTCGGTCGCGTTCACTTCGATTACGGTGAAGCGGTTCGAGGCATCGTTGTCGAACAGGATGACCGGCGCGACGCGGAAGGCTTCTGCCCGCGTCTGCTTCAGCGGGCGCTTGGCCAGGCGCGGCACCATGTCGATCTTGTTCGCCAGCGCATCCTCGATCGACTGCTTGAGGCGCTTGATCTGCTGGTCTTCCTTGAACGGCTTGCCCAGCGGGTCGAGCACCAGGAAATTGTCGACCGCCTTGCCCACCCGGTTGGTGTGGATGCGCGCATCGATCACATTGCCGCCGGCAAGGTGGATGGCCCCGGCGACACGGAAGAACAGGCCGGGATGGTCATCGCCGATGACCGTCACCAGCGTGGCGCCCAGGGCCTCGTAATACTGCGCATGGATCGACAGCGCGTGCTCCAGTTCCCGCGCGGCATCGTAATGCGGCAGGTTGATGGCGATCACGTCTTCGGGCTCGGCGATCCAGTAGGCATCGTCGAAGCGGTCATCCAGCTTTTCCACCAGGTAGGCCTTGTCGCCCAGCATCTGCGCCACTGCCTGCTTCTTGGCGGCGACGCGCTGTTCGCGGCCATGGGTCTTGTGGCCCAGGCGCAGGCGTTCGACAGAGGCTTCGTAGAGGTCGCCTATCAGCTGGCGTTTCCAGCTGTTCCAGATGCCCGGACCAACGGCGCGGATATCGACGATGGTCAGCACCGTCAGCAGGCGCAGCCGCTCCAGGCTTTGCACCACGCCAACGAAATCGCCGATGGTCTTGGGATCGGACAGGTCGCGCTTCAGCGCCGTCGCGCTCATCAACAGGTGCTGGCGTACCAGCCAGGCGACCAGTTCGGTCTCTTCCTTGTCCAGCCCCAGCCGCGGGCACAGCCGCCGGGCCACTTCGGCGCCCAGCACCGAATGGTCGCCGCCGCGTCCCTTGGCGATATCGTGCAGCAGCACCGAGACATAGAGCGCGCGGCGGTTCTTGATCTTCGGCAGCATTTCGCTGGCCAGCGGGTGGTCTTCCACCAGCTTGCCGCGCTCGATATCGCTCAGCAGGCCGATGGCGCGGATGGTGTGTTCGTCCACCGTGTAGTGGTGGTACATGTCGAACTGCATCTGCGCGTTGACCTTGCCGAAATCGGGGATGAAGCGCCCGAAGACGCCTGCCTCGTTCAGCCAGCGCAGCACCGTTTCCGGGTCCTTGCGCCCGGTCAGCAGGTCGATGAACAGCTTGTTCGCCCGCGGGTCCTTGCGCACCTTGCCGTCGATCAGGGCGGCATCGCGGCGAGCGATGCGGATGGTGGCGGGGTGCACTTCCAGCCCCTCGCGCTCGGCAATGGCGAACACCTCGATCAGCCGCACAGGATCAGCCGCGAACCAGTCGTCCGACGGGGCGGAAAGCTTGTCGCCTTCGATGGGATAGCCGCCGATCGACTTGATCGGCTTGAAGCTGGAGAAGAACTCGCTGATCTTGCTCCTGGCCTGCGTCTCTTCCTCCAGGTGCGAAAGGAACACGCCGGTCAGGTGGCCCACATGCTTTACCTGCAGGAAGTAGAATTGCATGAAGCGTTCAACCGCGCTCTTGCCCGGCCTGTCGGCATAGTTCATCCGCTTCGCCACTTCGCGCTGCAGGTCGAAGGTCAGGCGGTCCTCGCCGCGCCTGGCCAAGGTGTGCAGGTGCGCACGTACCGCCAGCAGGAAGCCCTCGGCGCGGCGGAAGCTGCGGTATTCCTTGTCGGTGAACAGCCCCTTGTCGACCAGTTCGCGCGCGCTTTTGACGCGGTAGACGTACTTGCCGATCCAGTAGAGCGTCTGCAGGTCGCGCAGGCCGCCCTTGCCATCCTTCACATTGGGTTCGACGACATAGCGAGAATCGCCCATGCGCTTGTGCCGGGCATCGCGCTCGGCCAGCTTCTCGGCCACGAACTGGCGCTCGGTGCCGGGCACCACTTCGCTCCAGAAGCGCTGGCTGGCCATTTCGTACACGTCCTGGTCGCCCCACAGGAAGCGCCCTTCCAGCAGCGCGGTGCGGATGGTGAGGTCTTCCTTCGCCATGCGCACCACTTCGTTCAGCGAACGGCTGGAATGCCCCACCGTAAGGCTGAGGTCCCACAGGTAGTAGAGGATCGCCTCGATCACCTGTTCGCACCAGGCGGTGGGCTTGTCCGGGGTGACGAAGGCGATGTCGATGTCGGAATGGGGCGACATCTCGCCGCGCCCGTATCCGCCCACGGCGATCAGCGCCAGCCGTTCGCCGCTGGTGCGATTGGCGGCGGGATAGACGTGCTCGATCACGTGATCGTGCACCACGCGGATAAACTGGTCCGCCAGGAAGGCGTGGCCATAGGCGCTTTCGTGCCCGGCGCCCGGTTTTGCCTCCAGCCGGCGCGCCAGTTCCGCCCGGCCGGCATCCAGCGCCGCACGCAGTTTCTCGACGATGGCCTGCCGTCCCTTGCCGGCACCCTGGTCTGCAACCACGGCATCGATATCGGCGGCGAGCTTGCGCCGATCGATCACGGCGCGCTGTCTGGGGATCTTGGGAAGGGTCACTCCTACAGCAAATAGGCCGCTGTGCCCGGCAATGCAAAGGGCCATTGCCGTGGTGCCTGCGCCCTATCGGGGGTTCCCCGATGGCCTCGCCTGTGCCAAAGCGCGCGTGTTTTTGGGGCGCTTGGTGCGCCTTGCAGGATAATGAAGGGTTGAGCGTGATCCTGGATCTTCTGGCAACGGCGGGCAGCGCCACGCTGAACTGGAGCGACCTGGGCCTGAAAACCGGGATCGACCTCGGCTTTTTCGAGCTCAAGTACTATTCGCTCGCTTACCTAGCGGGCATCATCCTTGGCTACTGGCACCTGTCGAAGATGGTGAAGGCGCCCGGCGCGCCGATGGCGCAGGTGCATGTCGACGATCTGTTCTTCTACTGCACGCTGGGCATCATCATCGGTGGGCGGCTGGGCTATGTCACCTTCTACGAACCCGGCCACTGGACCGATTTTTCGGGCGATGGTTTCATCAGCTGGAAAGTCCTGCGCGTGTGGGACGGCGGAATGAGCTTCCACGGCGGCCTGATCGGCACCGTGCTGGCCATTGCCTGGGTCAGCTGGCGCGGCGGCCTGCCGTTCATCCGCGTGGCAGACTACATCTCGGTCAACGTCGGTTTCGGCATGATGTTCGGGCGGCTGGCCAATTTCATCAATGGCGAGCTGTGGGGCCGCCCGGCGGGCGAGGGCGTGCCCTGGGCGATGACGTTCTGCGACCGTGGTCGCACCGCCGCGGGCGAATGTCTCTCCAGCTTTATCCCGCGCCATCCCAGCCAGCTGTACGAGGCGACGCTGGAAGGCCTGCTGGTTGTCGTCGTGATGCTCAGCCTGTTCTGGCTGACCCGTGCCCGCTATCGCCCGGCGCTGCTGGTGGGGGTATTCACCACGCTGATTGCCTTTGGCCGGTTCGTGGTCGAATTCTTCCGCGAACCCGATGCCCAGCTGGCCGAATTCGCGGCGGAGACCGGGCTCAACATGGGCCAGTGGCTAACCATACCCCTTATCCTTCTTGGCCTTGGCCTCGTGGTATATGCCCTGACGCGCGCTCCGCTGGCGAGCGGCGCGAAACAACAGGGGACCAGCCAGGCGGAGGCCAATTGAGCGACCTCAGAGACGAAGACGCCAAGCGCAACCTGGGCGATACCTTTCGTCGCCTGATCGCCAGCACCGGTCCGATCAGCCTCATGCATTTCATGGGCGAATCGAACATGCGCTATTACAACGACAAGCGCGTGATCGGCGGTCCGAGCGAACATGGTGGCGGCGATTTCATCACCGCGCCCGAAGTCAGCCAGATGTTCGGCGAACTGATCGGTCTGTGGCTGGCCGACATGTGGATTCGCGCCGGACGCACCGAGCCTGTCCACTATGTCGAGCTGGGGCCGGGGCGCGGCACGCTGGCGCGCGACGCGCAGCGGGCGATGAAGCGCTATGGCCTGGTGCCGAAGATGCACCTGGTCGAAACCTCGCGCGGGATGCGCGACGTGCAGCTCAGCCAAGTGCCCGACGCCATCCAGCACCGCGACCTTTCCACTGTGCCCATGGAAGGGCCCGTTCTGCTGGTGGCCAACGAGTTCCTCGATGCCCTGCCGGTACGCCAGCTGGTGAAGACGCAGGACGGTTGGCGCGAAGTCATGGTGGCGGTGGATGACGACGGGAACTTCGTCGAGACGCCGGGCCGCCAGCCGATGGATTCCGCCGTGCCCGAAGCGCGCCGGGGCGATCCGCCGGGCACGGTGATCGAAACCTCGCCCGCCTGCGCCACCATCATGTACGAAGTGGCGGGCCGCCTCGCCAGCCAGGGCGGCGCGGCGCTGTTCATCGACTATGGCTATACCCACGGCCGCAGCGGATCGACGCTGCAGGCGGTGAAGGGCCACAGGAAGATCGGCGTGTTCGATGCGCCGGGAGATGCAGACCTGACCGCGCACGTCGACTTCGCACAGATGGCGCTGATCGCCGAATCGCGCAACGCCCGCGTGCTGGGCACGGTGACGCAAGGGCAATGGCTCACCCGCCTGGGCATCCGCGACCGTGCCGACGCGCTGGCGGAGTTCGCCCCGCAGCACCGAGACGCCCTGATGCGCGCGCGCGACCGCCTGATCGCGCCCGACCAGATGGGCGAGCTGTTCAAGGTGATGGGCCTTGCCGGACCGGACTGGCCCGACGGAGCGGGTTTCAGCGACGAATAGCGCCTAGCAGCCACTGCGCTGCCTGCTCGGGCGACCACTTGTCTTCGTCCCTGTCCACCGCATAGTTCGCCTGCCGCATGGTCTGGACATCGACTGCGCCCAGCAGCGGTTGCAGTGCTTCGACCAGGCCTGCGTTATCGGCCATGCGGGGTGAGACGAGCACGATCGCATCGTACGATGGCAGCGCCTCCAGCGGGTCTTCCAGCACCACCAGGTTATCCGCCGCGATGCGTCCGTCGCTGGTGTAGGCGCTGATCACGTCGGCTTCGCCCGAGGCCAGCGCGTTGTACATGAAGGTGGGCGAATAGGTGCGCCGGTCGGCGAAGCGCAGGCCATAGGCATCGCGAACTGCTTGCCATTCGGGCCGCTCGAACCATTCGGGATCGCCGCCGATGGTCAGCTGCGGGGCGGAGCGGGCAAGGTCGGCAATGGAGGCGAGCCCGTAATCCCGCGCCGTTTCCTGCGTTACTGCCAGGCCATAGGCGTTCTCGAACCCCAATCGCCCCAGTACCCGCGCGCCGGAAGTCTCCGCCTCCCAGCGCACGATTTCATCGTACATTGCCTGGCGGCCCGGATTGTCGGTGCGTTCCAGCTGGTTGGTCCACAGCGTGCCGGTGTAATCGACGGATATGTCGATCGCGCTGCTGGCGACTGCATTGTGCACCACTGCCGAGCCCAGCCCTTCGCGATATTCGACGGCAAAGCCCGCATCCTCCAGCAGCTGGCCGATGGCGCGGGCGAGCACGTATTGCTCGGAAAAGCTCTTGGCCCCGATAACCACTGTTTCGCGGGCGTCGGCGCGCCAGTCGACGAGCGAGGCTGCCGCCCCCGCGATCCCCGCCAGCGCCAGCAGCACGCCCGCGACCACCATGCGCGGCCGGCGCATGGCAAAGCCGCGCTCTACCAACCCCAGCAGTGCATCGGCGGCCAGGGCAAGCCCCGCGCTGGCAATGCACCCGGCCAGCACCAGCACCCAGTTCTGCGTCTGCAATCCGGCGAATATCGGATCGCCCAGGCTGCGCTGGCCGATGGTGGTGGCAAGGGTTGCCGCACCGATCGTCCACACGCTGGCGGTGCGGATCCCGGCCATCACATAGGGCGCGGCCAGCGGGGCCTCGACCAGCCGCAGCTTCTGCCAGCCGGTCATGCCCAGTCCGTCTGCCGCTTCGATCAGTTCGGCATCGAGGTTGGTGAGCGCGGTGACGGCATTCCTGAGGATAGGCAGCAGGGCATAGAGCGCCAGCGCCAGCCACGCGGGCAGGAAACCCAGGGCAGGCAGCCCATCGCCCAGCAGCGTGCGCGCCGCCAGCAGGATCGGAAAGAACAGCGCCAGCAGGGCCAGTGCCGGGATGGTCTGCACGAGGCTGGCGAACCCCAGCGTCACCCTGGCCACGCTCGGCGAGCGGCTGGCCCAGACTGCGAGTGGAAGGGCAACGGCAATGCCCAGCGCCACGGCGGCAGCGCACAGCAAAACGTGCTCGGCCAGCTTTGGGCCAAGGCCCAGCAGGGCACCGAGCAGCGCGCTCATTCGCCGATCCCGGCCAGCTGGCGGGCCTGCTCGCGCGGCACCGCCACCAGCGCCTGCGCCACCTCGCCTCCGGCGCCGGCCAGCAGGGCCTGCGGCGTCTCGTCGGCAACGATCCGGCCGGCGTCCATCACCAGCACGCGACTGGCGAGCAGCAGGGCTTCTGCCATGTCGTGCGTCACCATCAGCGTGGTGAGGCCCAGCTCGTCATGCAGGCGCCGCACGCGCTGGCCCAGTGCCCTGCGCGTGATCGGGTCAAGCGCGCCGAAGGGTTCGTCCATCAGCAGCAGGTGCGATTCGCCTGCCAGCGCCCGTGCCACGCCCACGCGCTGGCGCTGCCCGCCCGAAAGCTCGGCAGGCATGCGAGCGGCCATGGCGGGGTCGAGCTCTACCAGGTCAAGCAGTTCGGCAATCCGCGCATCGGGCAGTGTCTCGCCTTCCAGGCGCGGGGTCAACGCCACGTTTTCTGCCACGGTCATGTGCGGGAACAGGCCCACCCCCTGGAACACGTATCCGATGCGGCGGCGCAAGCGGGCAGGCGGGCCGGCCAGCACGTCCTCGCCGTCCAGCAGCACGCGGCCCGATGTCGGTTCCACCAGCCGGTTGATGCATTTGAGCAAGGTCGACTTGCCCGAGCCGGAGGCGCCTACCAGCGCCACGAATTCGCCCGCCGCAATCTCCAGCGACACGCCGTGCACGGCGGTCACGTCGTCATAGGATTTCGAAAGCGCGTCGAACCGCAGGAAGGCAGGCTGGGCGCCGTCCATCAACCGGTCAGCGCCTCTTTCGCCATGGTCAGTTCGACCACCAGTCCGCCCGGTTCGAAGCGGCGTTCCCAGCTGCCCTGCAATTGCCCTGTCACGCTCATTTCCACCAGCCGCGAGCCAAAACCGCTTTCGCTCGCCTCGCGTACCGGCGGGCCGCCGTGTTCCGTCCAGACCAGCGCGATGGCATCGTCGGCGTCGCTCACCACCAGGTTTACGTGGCCCTCTTCGGTAGAGAGCGCGCCGTACTTGGCGGAATTGGTGGCCAGTTCGTGGAACACCAGCGCCAGCGGGGTGGCGGAGCGCTGGCTTATGGCAGCATCGGCCCCCTCGATCTGCACACGGGGGCTGTCGTCGCTGTCGGAATAGGGAGCGAACAGCGCCTCCAGCAGGCCCTTGAGGCTATCCTGCATCGCCCCGTCTTCGGGCCGCACGAATTCGTGCGCGCGTCCCAGCGCCTGCAGCACGCGGGTCAGGTCCCTCGCGAAGGGCTCGTGCTCGGGTGCCTTGCGCGCCTTCAGCATGGCCAGGCCGATGACGACGGCGAAGATGTTCTTGATCCGGTGCGCCAGTTCCTTGGCCAGCAGGTCGCGCTCTTCCAGCGCCTGGTGGACCTCGTCGATATCGGTGACGGTGCCGAACCAGCGCACGGGCTCGCCCTCGTTCTCCACCACCGGCACCGCCAGGCCCAGCACCCACATCCAAGACCCGTCGGCGCGCTTCAGGCGGAATTCGGCATCGAACTGTTCGCCCGCGGCGAAGCGTTCCTGCCATTCGGCGAAGGTCTGCGGAAAGTCGTCGGGGTGGAGGAAGGGTTGCCACTCGGCTGCCGTCGGCGGCGGCGGGGCGCCGGTCACTTCGCTCCAGCGCTTGTTGAAATAATCGAAATTGCCGTGATTGTCGGCAGACCAGGCGATCTGCGGCACGCCTTCGATCATGCGCCGCAGCCGGGCCTCGCGCTCCTCGATCTCGCGGTTGGCCTGCAGGGCAGAGCGCCGCGTTTCCAGCCTTCGCATGGCCGCCTGCGCCAGCACCGCCATGCCTTCGCGTTGGAAATCATCGAGTTGCGCTGCGTGCGCGCTGGTATCGATCACGCACAGCGTGCCGATCGAGGCGCCTTCGTCGGAGACCAGCGGTTGCCCGGCGTAATAACGGATGTGCGGATCGTCGGTGACCAGCGGATTGTCGGCAAAGCGCGGATCGGCAGGTGCATCGGGCACTTCCAGCATGTCCGCGCGGCCCAGCGTGTGGTTGCAGAAGGCGACATCGCGCGGCGTTTCGCGCTGCTCCACCCCTTCGCGGGCGAGGAACAGCTGCTTGTCCCGTTCCAGCAGGGTGACCATCGAGGCAGGCACCTTGCATAGCTTGGCGGCGAATTCGACGATGGCCTGCAATTCCGGATCGCCTTCCAGCGCTTCGGCCTCGAAGCTTTCGACCACGTCCAGCCGCGCTGCCTCGGCGGTAAACTCGGCGGCGGGCTCGGGCGTGCCCGTCTTGGGAAGGGGATCGTGCAGGTTCATATCGCAACAAACTAGCTGCCTCGCATTGCGATTGATAGACGAGTTAATAAGTTTCGATTGTAACCTGTTTGCCTGGCGCGGCACGCTTGCTAAAGGCGATGGCGACCAAAGGAGCAGACCCAGCCATGCGCGCCACCCCCGATTTCGATTTCGGCCTGACCGAAGAGGCCCAGATGATCCGCGAGACCGTCGCCCGCTTTGCCGACGAGCGGATTGCCCCGCTGGCGGCAAAGGTGGATGCCGAGGACTGGTTCCCGCAGGAACTGTGGCCGGAAATGGGCGAACTGGGCCTGCACGGCATGACCGTTTCGGAAGAGGACGGCGGCACCGGGCTGGGCTATCTCGAACACACCATTGCGGTGGAAGAGGTCAGCCGGGCCAGCGCCTCTGTCGGCCTCAGCTACGGCGCCCATTCCAACCTGTGCGTCAACCAGATCGCGCGCTGGGGCAACGCGGCGCAGAAGGCGAAATACCTGCCCGGCCTCATCAGTGGCGAGCATGTCGGCAGCCTGGCGATGAGCGAGCCGGGCGCGGGATCGGACGTCGTCAGCATGAAGCTGAAGGCCGATGCGGTGCAGGGGGGCTTCCTCCTGAACGGCACCAAGTTCTGGATCACCAACGGCCACTTTGCCGAAACGCTGGTGGTCTATGCCAAGACCGATCCCGGCGCCGGCAGCAAGGGCATCACCGCCTTCCTGATCGAGAAGGACATGCCCGGCTTTTCCTGCGGGCAGAAGATCGAAAAGATGGGCATGAAGGGCAGTCCCACCAGCGAACTGGTGTTCGAGGATTGCCACGTGCCCGAAGACAACGTGCTGGGCGAAGTCGGCAACGGCGTGCAGGTGCTGATGAGCGGGCTGGATTACGAGCGCGTGGTGCTGTCCGGCGTGCAGCTGGGCATCATGCAGGCCTGCCTCGACACCGTTATCCCCTACGTTCGCGAGCGCCAGCAGTTCGGCAAGCCCATCGGCCATTTCCAGCTGATCCAGGCCAAGGTGGCAGACATGTACGTCGCGCTGCAATCGGCGCGTGCCTATACCTATGCCGTCGCCCGCGCCGCCGATGCAGGGCATACCACCCGCTTCGACGCGGCAGGCGCGATCCTGCTCTCCAGCGAGAACGCCTTCCGCGCCGCAGGCGAAGCCGTGCAGGCGCTGGGCGGTGCAGGTTATACGACAGACTGGCCGGTGGAACGCTACCTGCGCGATGCCAAGCTGCTGGACATTGGCGCCGGAACCAACGAAATCAGGAGAATGCTGATCGGAAGGGAGCTGATCGGCGCCTAGTGACAGGCATCCCGGGGAGAGACAATTTGCTGAAAACCGCCGTCGCCGCAGCCGCCGCGCTGCTGATTGCCGTGCCCGCAAGTGCGCAGGACAGCGCACGAGTCGAGCAGCTGACCTTCGATGCTCCCTCGCTGGCGGGCAACCTCGAAGGCAATTCCACCCAGCGCAGCGTCGTCGTCGTCACCCCGCCGGGCTATGACGAGAACCCCGACAAGCGCTATCCCGTGGTCTATTTCCTGCACGGCTACTGGATGCCGGTGGACGTGCAGCAGGAAGGCTTCCGCATCGACGAAGCGGTGCAGGCTTCCAGCGAGGCTGGCCACGATTTCATCATGGTGATGCCCGACGGTTTCTCGAAGCTGCGCGGCGGTTTCTATTCCTCCGGGCCCGTGGTTGGCGACTATGAAAGCATGGTGGCGGACGACCTGGTGGACTGGGTCGATAGCAACTACCGCACCATTGCCGATCCTGCCTCGCGCGGGCTGGCGGGCCATTCGATGGGCGGATACGGCACTGCGCGCATCGCCATGCACCGTCCGGGCATTTTCTCGTCGATCTACATGATGAGCGCCTGCTGCCTCGACCCCATGACCATGACGGCAGAGGACGCCGCGCGCATCGAAGCCATGACCGAGGACGACGCTGCCGCTGCCGGTTTCGGCGAGCTTGCCTCGCTGTCTACCCTGGCGACGTGGTCTCCCGATCCGACCGCGGACAACGTGTTCCACGTCTATACCGGCCTTAAGGAAGACGGCACGGTGGACCCGCTGGTGAACCAGCGCCTCGCCGCCAATTCGCCGGTCGTGCTGGTGCCGCAATACCTGCCGGAGCTGAACGGGCTGGAAGCCTTCGCCATGGATATCGGCGACCAGGATTTCCTGCAGGCCGGCAATGCCGCATTCCGCGCCGAGCTGGACCGGTTCGGCGTCACCTACGAGTTTGAGCTGTACGAAGGCGACCACGGCAACCGCATCCGCGAACGGATCCGCACCGAAGTGCTGCCGTTCTTCGCCCAGCACCTGGACCGGGAGTAGACCCATGCTGAAACATGCCCTTGCCGCCCTGGCGGCTTTCCTTGCCGCGCCGCTGGCCGCGCAGAACATCACCGCGCCCGATGCCGTGGTGCCCGATGGCATCACGGTGGAGGAGGTGCTGGTCCACGGTGCCTCGCTGGAAGGCAACCTCGAAGGCAACAGCGCGGACCGGCCGGTGATGGTCGTGCTGCCGCCCAGCTATGCCGACAGCCCCACGCGGCACTACCCGGTGGTCTACTACCTCCACGGCTTCGCCATTTCCGGCCGCGATTTCTACGACTACATGCAGGTGCCCACTGCCGTGGCCGACAATGCCGCCGAGGGGCGCGAGTTCATCGTGGTGGTGCCCGACACGCTGACGGCCATGGGCGGCTCGATGTATTCGAACAGCGTCACCGTGGGCAATTTCCGCGATTTCATCGCGACTGACCTGGTGCGCTATATCGACGCCAACTATCGCACGATCCCGACCCGCGAAGGGCGCGGCCTGGCAGGCCATTCGATGGGCGGGTACGGCACCTGGGTGGTCGGCATGACGCATCCGGAGGTGTTCAACGCAATCTGGGCGCAAAGCGCCTGCTGCGTCTCCCCGCGCACCGAAACGCCCGAAAGCGCCGCCGCCATGGCTGCCGTGCCGCGCGACGGCGTGGACGATAGCGGCTTCGGCATGCGCGCAGGGCTCGCCAGCGCCACGGCCTGGGCGCCCGATCCCACCAACCCGCCGTTCTACGTACAGTGGCCGCTGGCCGAGGACGGCAGCGTCGACCAGCACGTGATCGCGCAATGGGCGGCCAATTCGCCCTATGCCATGGTCGCCAGCCACGTCAGCGCGCTGGAAAGCTTTTCCGCCATCGGCTCCGACGTGGGGACGCAGGACGGCCTGATCGCCGACGACACGCTGATCAGCCAGCAGCTGGACAGGTTCGGCGTCGAGCACATTTTCGAGACCTATGAAGGCAACCACGTCAATCGCATCGGCGAACGCTTTTCGAGCGTGGTGCTGCCCTTCATGGCCCGGCACCTGGACATGGAGAGCGAATGACCGCACCCGTAATCACCTCTTCGCTCGACCTCGAAAGCCCAGAAGCGAAGGCGCGTGCGAAGCACAATCGTGCGTTGGCCGAAGAGCTGCGCGAGAAGGTGGCCGAGGCGGCGCTGGGCGGATCCGAGCGGCACCGTGAGCGACATGTGTCGCGCGGAAAGCTGTTGCCAAGGGATCGGGTGGAGCGGCTGCTCGATCCGGGCTCGCCCTTCCTGGAGATCGGCCAGCTGGCCGCGAACGGCATGTACGAAGGCGACGTCAACGGCGCGAGCATGATTGCCGGGATCGGGCGGGTTTCGGGCCGGCAGGTGATGATCGCCGCCAACGATGCCACGGTGAAGGGCGGCAGCTACTACCCGATGACGGTGAAGAAGCACCTGCGCGCGCAGGAGATTGCGCAGCAAAACCGCTTGCCGTGCGTCTACCTGGTCGACAGCGGCGGGGCGAACCTGCCCTACCAGGCCGAGGTCTTTCCCGACCGCGACCACTTCGGACGCATCTTCTACAACCAGGCGCAGATGAGCGCGGCTGGTATCCCGCAGATCGCCTGCGTGATGGGCAGCTGCACTGCTGGCGGCGCCTACGTTCCGGCCATGAGCGACGAGAGCGTGATCGTGCGCGAGCAGGGGACGATCTTCCTTGCCGGCCCGCCGCTGGTGAAGGCGGCGACGGGCGAGGAGATTTCAGCCGAAGACCTTGGCGGCGGTGCGCTGCACGCGAAGAAATCGGGCGTGGTCGATCACCTGGCCGAGAACGACGAACACGCGCTGACGATCGTGCGCGATATCGTCAGCCACCTGGGCGCGCGCGATCCGGCGAAGGTGGAACTGCAGGACCCGCGTCCGCCGAAATTCGACGCCGAGGACCTTTACTCGATCGTGCCCGAGGACGTGCGCGCGCCTTACGATGTGCACGAAGTGATCGCCCGTATCGTGGACGGCAGCGAGTTCCACGAGTTCAAGCGCGAGTTCGGCTCCACGCTGGTCTGCGGCTTTGCCCATGTGTGGGGCATGCCGGTGGCAATCCTTGCCAACAACGGCGTGCTGTTCTCCGAAAGCGCACAGAAGGGCGCGCATTTCATCGAGCTGGCCTGCCAGCGCGGCATTCCGCTGCTGTTCCTGCAGAACATCTCCGGCTTCATGGTCGGCGGCAAGTACGAGGCCGAAGGCATCGCCAAGCACGGCGCCAAGCTGGTGACGGCAGTCGCCACCGCGCAGGTGCCCAAGATCACCGTGGTGATCGGCGGCAGCTTTGGTGCGGGCAACTATGGTATGTGCGGACGGGCCTATAGCCCGCGCTTCCTGTTTACCTGGCCCAATGCCCGCATCAGCGTGATGGGCGGCGAGCAGGCGGCCAGCGTGCTCGCCACCGTCCACCGCGACGCGGGCGACTGGACCGCAGAAGAGGCGGAGGAATTCAAGGCCCCGATCCGGCAGAAGTACGAGGACGAAGGCAACCCCTACTACGCCACCGCCCGCCTGTGGGACGATGGCGTGATCGACCCGGTGCAGACGCGCGACGTACTGGGGCTCAGCCTTGCCGCCTGCCTCGAGGCGCCGATCCCGCCCAAGCCGCAGTTCGGCGTGTTCCGGATGTAAGGGAGATGGGCGACGACAGGCAGGACAAGCCGCAAGTGGGCATGCCGCGCTGGCTGCTGTGGGCCTTTGTCGGCAAGCTGGTGTTCGTCACCGTGCTGACCATCGGCATTGTCTGGTGGGTAACCGGCCGCTGACGACGCCTTGCTAGGCACTTGCTGCGCCTGCTGCGCGCGTGCAAAGCAGGGCACAGGGGAGAGGTCAGGTGCCAGTGCAGAACAATCGCAAGCCCACGCTCCTCTCGCGCATGGTGTGGTGGCTGCTGCGGCGGCTCTACCGGTGGAAGGGTTATACCCTGCTCAACCACCCGCCGAAGCTGCCCAAGTTCATCCTCGTCGGCGCGCCGCACACATCGAACTGGGATTTCATCTATTTTGCAGGTGCGGTGCAGGAAGTGGGGATCATGCCCCGCTTCATCGGCAAGCATTCGCTGTTCAAGTGGCCGATGACGCGGTTCATGTACGACATGGGCGGGATGCCGATAAACCGCGCTGCGCCGCAGGGTTACGTGAAGAGCGTGATCCGCGCCATCGACGAAGCAGACCAGATCGCGCTGGTGATCGCGCCGGAAGGCACGCGTTCTTCGGACGGGCGTTGGAAGAGCGGGTTCTACCATATCGCCCTGGGCGCGGGCGTGCCGATCGTGCCCGCATGGCTGGATGTCGGCACCGGCCACGCGGGCTTTGGCGAGCCGATCATGCCAAGCGGCGATTTCCACGCCGACCTTGCGAAAATCGCCGCCTTCTACAAGCAGGCCATGCCCGATTGCGCGCGGTTCGACCTGCTGGAGCGGCAGGCGCGCGGGGAGATCGAAAGCCCGGGCAAGCTCCGTGACTGAGGCGCTGTTCGATAACGCTGCGCTGCTGTTCGCCGGGCTGCTGCTGCTGTGGCTGGTGGCAACCATGATCCGCAGCGTCAGCTTCATCGATGCGGTCTGGGGCCTCTCCATGGCCACGCTGGCGGTTCACAGCTACGCGATGGTCGAGCCCGGCCCTGCCGCCAGCGTACTGGCGCTGATGGTGCTGGCGTGGGGCGCGCGGCTGGGGGTGCACCTGCTGCGGCGGTTCCTGCGCCATGGCGAGGATGCGCGCTATCGCCGCATGCTGCCCGATCCCGAAACCCGCGCTGCCTATGCGCTCACCGCCTTGTGGAAGGTTTTTGCCCTGCAAGGCGCGCTGATCATGCTGGTGAGCAGCCCGGTGCAGGTAGGCATCCTGGCGGCGAACCCCGGCCAGCCGCTGGGCGCATGGGCCGGGCCGGGGCTGGCGCTCTACGCGCTCGGCATGGTGTTCGAAGTGGTAGGCGACTGGCAGCTGGACCGCTTCAAGGCCGATCCGGCGAATGCGGGAAAGGTGATGGACAAGGGCC
The DNA here is from genome assembly GCA_913055155.1 of uncultured Erythrobacter sp. GTDB lineage: Bacteria > Pseudomonadota > Alphaproteobacteria > Sphingomonadales > Sphingomonadaceae > Alteraurantiacibacter. Next base: position 168,514 of record CAJXJR010000007.1, read on the forward strand.
TGTGGCGCTATACCCGCCACCCCAACTACTTCGGCGATGCCTGCGTGTGGTGGGGCGTGTGGCTGGTGGCGATGTCGGTGGCGCCCGGCGCTGTCGTCTGGACCCTGCCAGGGCCGCTGTTCCTCACCTTCACGCTGGTCAAATGGTCGGGCGCGGCAATGACCGAGGCCGGTATGCGCGACAAGTACGGCGAGGAATTCGCCGACTACGTGCGGCGCACCCCGGCCTTCATCCCGTGGGCGCCGAAAGCCTAGCGATGCCCCTCGTGGCTGAGCGCATATTTCAGGCTGGTGCCGATCATCAGGCCTGACAGCAGGATTATCACGCTGGCCCAGATCCAGTGCGGCAGCAGCAGTTCGGCCTCGATCGCGCCGGTATCCGACAGCATCGCACGCCCGCCGACCATGGCGGTTTCGGAGAACAGGTAGTCCATGTCGTTGAACATCGAGAGCGCGGCCAGCACGCCCAGGAACTGCAGCGTGAACAGTTGCAGCCCGCGTGTCCCGCGCCAGGCGATCCAGCCCAGCGCCAGCGCCAGCGATGGCAGCACCGCCCAGCCTACCCAGCTGCGCACCCACACCAGCGTGGACAGCAGCAGCGCGGCAGCCAGCGCGATCAGCGCGGGCTTCCAGTACTTGTGCGCCCCGCTGGCCAGGATCAGCAGTGCGCCGATCACGCTGGGCCCCAGCGGACCGCCCATGGCGACCAGAGCGCGGTCCAGCCCGCCGCCTTCCAGCGCGATGCGCGAGGAGGCATAGCCCGACCCGTCGGCATTGATCACCAGCAGGTCGAACGCGTTGCCGGTGGCCAGCGCAGCCAGGCCGTGGCCCATCTCGTGAAACCAGGTGGTGAGGATGACGAAGGGCCAGATCAGGTAGGAGCCGAACGGCAGCGCGGGCAGGGCCGTGACCAGCACGCCGGCCAGCACCAGGCGACCGACCTGCTCCTCCTGGCTGCCACGTCTGACGGGTCGCCAGGCCACGGGCTCAGTCGCCTCGCCTGGTGTAGACGCCGGTGAAGCTGACGTTCGCCCCGCCGCAGCGGTTGTTGTCGCCCGCCAGCAAGTAGTTGCCCAGCAGGGTGAAGTTCACTTCGCACAGGTCGCCGTCATCAAAGCGTGCGCGGGCGCCAAGGCGGTCCAGCCGTCCTGCCAGCTCACCCACGTGGACGGAATAGCCTTCGGGAGGCTGGCGCGCGGGCCAGAAGGCCAGCCCTTCGATCCGCAGCCGCGCGCGGCCTTCGTGGGTGATGGTCAGCGTGTTGTCGCCGCGCCCTTGCCACTGGCCCGCCCAGTCCTTCGGTTCGGGTGCTTGCGCCGTGGCCACGAATTCGATGCGGTCCAGCCGGATCCAGCCCGCAGTATCGCTGGGCGGGTAATAGGCGCAGGCAAAGCCTTCGCGCAGCTTGCCGACGATCACCTCGTCGTCGGCGATGAGGTAGCGGCTGGTGATGCAGCCCTCCCCGGCGGCAGGGCAGCCATCGGTGTCGCGGTGGAAATAGACCCGGCGGTCAACATTCACGCGCGCCAGCGAAAAGGGTGCCTCGCGCGGGAACAGGCCATTGCGGCAGAAGCGATCGTCGCCGTGCGCCTGCGCGGCGGCGGGCAAGGCGAGCAAGCCCAGCGCTGCCAGCACTCCGGTTTTCATCGCTCTACTCCCAGGTAACCTCTGTCACACCGCGTTCCTGGGCCAGCACGGCCCATGCGGCAAGGAACAGCCCTGCCACCAGCGGCCCGACGACAATGCCGGAAAGACCCATGGCGGCGATACCCCCCAAAGTGGTTACCAGGATGATCCAGTCGGGAATGCCGGTGTCGCGGCCCACCAGGATCGGGCGCAGCACGTTGTCGGCCATGCCGATCACCGCCACGCCCGATACCAGCACCAGCACGCCTTGCCAGATATCGCCGATGGCCAGCAGGTAGATGGCGACCGGGGCCCAGACCACGGCCGGGCCGATGGCCGGCACCAGCGAGAATATGGCGGTGAGCAGGCCCAGCAGCACCACGCTGGGCATGCCGGCGATCCAGTAGGTAATCGATCCCAGCGCCCCCTGCACCAGGCCGACCACCATCGAACCCTTGATGGTGGCGCGCACGATGGCGAGGAAGCGATCTGCCAGCTGGTGCGCGACATCTTGCGCCAGCGGCAGGTGATCGAGCACGCGCTCGCCCAGTTCGCGTCCGTCGCGCAGCAGGAAATAGGCGACGTACAGCCCGATGCCGAAGGAGAGGACGAAGCCCACCGCACTGCCGGTGATGGAGACCGCCTGCTGGGCGATCAGGCCGGAGCTTTCCAGCGCCAGTTCCTGCGCCCGTTCCTGCACCATTTCGGCGGTGCCCAGGCCTTCGACGTCCAGGCTGTCGCGAACGGCTTCGGGCAAGGCGCCGTAGACGGTGTTGAACCATCCGGCCAGGTCTATCCGCCCTTCGCGAAAGGCGACGACGACGGATGTGGCCTGTTCCACCACCACGCCGCCAATCATGAAAGCCGGGATGATCACGGCGAAGGTAATCACCAGCAGGGTGGCAATGGCGGCGCGGTTACTGCCGCCCATGCGCGCGCGGAACCACTGGTACATCGGCTGGAACATGATCGCCGCCAGCGTTGCCCACAGCAACGGCGCGACGAAGGGCCAGATGATGTAGAGCAACACCAGCGAAACCAGCGCCAGGAAGACGAGGAAGCCGCCCTTTTCCAGCGTTTGTGCCTGCGTTTTCGCTGTCATTCCTGCTCCTCCCGGAGCTGCCATAGCCCCCTAAATGTCTAGATTAGCGACATTTAGCGCATTGTCCTGAATAAACTCGCGGCGCGGTTCCACCACGTCGCCCATCAGGCGGGTGAAGATCTCGTCGGTGACGTCGGCGTCTTCTACCTTCACCTGCAGCAGCTCGCGGTTTTCCGGGTCGAGCGTGGTCTCCCACAGCTGTTCGGCGTTCATTTCGCCGAGACCCTTGTAGCGGCTGATCGACAGGCCCTTGCGGCCCGCGGCCAGCACGGCTTCCAGCAGCTGGCTGGGGCGGGTGATCGCGGTGTTCGGATCGAAGGCCGGGGTCTCGGCATCGGTCTCCTCCGCGTTCGCTTCCACGGGCTGCGCCTCGGCGCTGCCGGCCTTCACCAGCCGTGCAGGCGCCGCATAGTTTTCCGCCTGCGCCACGCCCAGCGTGTTGAGCTTGCGGGCCTCCGCGCTGTCGAGGAACTTCTCCTCGATCAGGTGGACGTCGGTCACCCCGCGCCACACGCGGTCGAAGCGCACGTCGCCGTTGTCGGTGGTGCGAGCAGACCAGTCGGCTTCCGGATCGCTCAGCTGGATCTGGCCTGCGGCATGGGCAAGGCGGGTGTCGCGCTCTGTCCGGGAAATCCCCGGTTCCAGCGCGCCGGCCATGGCCATCGCCTCGATCACGCCCGAATCGTATTTGCGCGGGGCGAAGCCGAGCAGGTTCGTCAGCTGCAACGCCTTTTCGACAAGGTCGGCAAGGTCCGCGCCGCTGCGTGCGCCCTCGGCGGTTTCCAGCACCCGGTCCTGCAGGCCGTTGTCGACCAGGTAGCGATCGAGCGCGCCCTGGTCCTTCAGGTAGACCTCGCTCTTGCCCTTGGCGACCTTGAACAACGGCGGCTGGGCGATGAACAGGTGGCCGGCCCTGATGATCTCGGGCATCTGCCGGTGGAAGAAGGTGAGCAGCAGCGTACGGATATGCGCGCCGTCGACGTCGGCGTCGGTCATGATCACGATCTTGTGATAGCGCAGCTTTTCCAGGTCGAATTCGTCGCGCAGGCCGGTGCCCATCGCCTGGATCAGCGTACCGACTTCCTTGGAGGAAATGATCCGGTCGAACCGGGCGCGTTCCACGTTCAGGATCTTGCCCTTCAGCGGCAGGATTGCCTGGTACTTGCTGTCGCGCCCGCTCTTGGCGGAACCGCCTGCCGAATCACCCTCGACCAGGAAGATTTCGGACTTGGCCGGATCGCGTTCGCGGCAGTCGGACAGCTTGCCCGGCAGGCTGGCGACGCTCATGGCGCCCTTGCGGCTCATTTCGCGGGCCTTGCGCGCGGCTTCGCGGGCGGCGGCGGCGTCGATGATCTTCTGCACGATGGCCTTGGCCTCGTGCGGGTTCTCTTCGAGCCATTCGGTCATCTTCTCGCCCATCAGGCTTTCCAGAGGCTGGCGCACTTCGGAGGAGACCAGCTTATCCTTCGTCTGGCTGGAGAACTTCGGGTCAGGCAGCTTGACCGAAACGATGGCGGTCAGGCCTTCGCGCATGTCCTCGCCCGAGAGCGAGACCTTGGCGCTTTTAAGAAGGCCTGCGGCATTGGCATAGTTGTTGAGCGTGCGGGTCAGCGCGGCGCGGAAAGCGGCGAGGTGGGTACCGCCGTCGCGCTGCGGGATGTTGTTGGTGAAGCACAGCACGTTCTCGTAGTAGGAATCGTTCCATTCCAGTGCCACGTCGATGCCGATGCCGTCCTTCTCCGCACTGACGGAGATGGGTTCGGGCACCAGTGCCTGCTTGTTGCGATCCAGCCACTTCACGAAGGCCGCGATTCCGCCTTCGTAGAACATGTCGTGCTCTTCCACTTCCTCGTGCCGCCTGTCGCGCAGCAGGATGCGCACGCCGGAATTGAGGAAGGCGAGTTCGCGGTAGCGGTGTTCCAGCTTGTCGAAATCGAACTCGGTGACGTTCTTGAAGGTCTCTTCGCTGGCCTTGAAGGTGACGCGGGTGCCCTTCTTCAGGCCGTTGGCATCGCCGTTGCTGGCGACCGCCGGGGCATCGCCCACTTCGCGCAGGGATTCCACCGCCTCGCCATGCTCGAAGCGCATCCAGTGTTCGCGGCCATTGCGCCAGATGGTCAGCTCCAGCCATTCGGACAGCGCGTTCACCACGGAAACGCCCACGCCGTGCAGGCCGCCCGAAACCTTGTAGGCGTTGTCGTCGCTGGTGTTCTCGAACTTCCCGCCCGCGTGCAGCTGGGTCATGATGACTTCGGCCGCAGAGACGCCTTCTTCCTTGTGGATGTCCACCGGGATGCCGCGGCCGTTGTCTTCCACCGACACGCTGCCATCGGGATTGAGTTCGATCAGCACCAGGTCGCAGTGGCCTGCCAGCGCTTCGTCGATGGCGTTGTCCGACACTTCGAAAACCATGTGGTGCAGGCCCGATCCGTCGTCGGTATCGCCGATGTACATGCCGGGGCGCTTGCGCACCGCGTCCAGCCCTTTGAGGACCTTGATGCTCTCGGCGCCGTATTCGCCCTTCTGGGCAGTCTTTTCGGGGGTGTTCTCGGGCGTATTTTCCATGTCGACGATATAGGCACTGCGCACCCCATGCGGAAGGCTGCAGCCCCTTTGTGCGGCGCTTTTCCACCGCTTACCGCGCGCCGGACGCGAATCGGCGCGAACCGCCGGTTCCGGCACGTTCTGCCGCAAGCCGCGTTATGGTGGCATGACGATGGTCGTGATCGTGGTGCTGGTGGTGTCGGGCGCGCTTGTCGCGGGTGCGCTGTGGGGCTCCTATGGCCCCATGGGGCGGCGGACAGAGGGTTTCCTCGTGGCCTTGGCGGGCGGGGCGCTTCTGCTTTCCGTGGTGACCGAACTGATCGAGCCTTCGCTGGAGCGCAGCGGGCTGCCTGCAACGGTGCTGGGCGTTGCCTTCGGTGCCGCGCTGTTCACCGGCATCGACTATCTTATCGACGAAAAGTGGAATTCCTCTGGCGGCGGCGGGCTGCTGGCGGCGATCACGCTCGACGGAATCCCCGAGAACCTTGCGCTTGGCGTCGCCCTGATCGGCGCCGGTGTACCCGAAGTGGCAGCGCTGGCGGGGTCGATCCTGTTGTCGAACCTGCCCGAAGCGGCAGGGGGCGCGAAGCAAATGGTCGATTCCGGCCATGGCAAGGGCAAGGTGATCGCCCTGTGGGCAGGCACCGCCGTGCTGCTGTCGATCGCGGCGCTGGCCGGCAACCTGCTGCTGGCAGACGTGAGCGAGCACGTGCTGGCGACGGTGCGCTGCGTGGCGGCCGGCGCGGTTGTTGCCAGCCTTGCCACCGAGGTCTTTCCGCAGGCCTATCGGGAGGATCACCACTGGGCCGGTATCGCCACCGCGCTGGGCCTGCTGCTGGCGCTTGGCCTTGGCGAGCTTGGCGGCGGATAGAAAAATGGCCGCCCCTCCGGGGAGGGGCGGCCATCTGTTCAGCTCGGGAACAGGGGGGATTTGGGGGGGGGAGGTTCCCGAGCCTAAGGGGTCGCTTGCCCGTGCTCTTACAGGATGCCGATCAGCAGCGTGGTGCTGACGGTAATCGCTGCAAGCGATGCAAGGATATTCGGTGCGAACTGGCGCATTGTTACATCGTCCTGTTGGTGGGTTGTGGCGGACAGGCCACGATGGCCTGCCTCGCTGACGCGGGCGCAAATGGCGACGGGACGAATATTTTGCAAATGCGAAATATTCGACAAGTGTTGCGTGTTTTGCAACACTTGTCGAATATTGCTGTTCAGGGCTGTCGCGGCTGAGTCAGCGAGCGGCGAGTTGGCGCGGGGCCGGTTGCGTTTCTGCCAGTTCGGCGCGCAGTTCGGCCACGCATTCGCGATAGAGGCGCTGCATCTTGAGGTCGCGCGAGTCGGGGCGCACGCAGGCTTCTTCCACGGCGCGTTCGATCATTTCGGCGCGGGTAACGGTGCGCTCGGCTCTCTGGTCGCCGGCGGTGGGCGCATCGCCGATCACCATTACGAAAGCGGACTGGGCGTAGGCCGGGGTGGCGGTGATCAGCGCGAGGCAGAATGCGGAGGCGATAGTCTTGTACATGGTCGTGAACTCCATTGGCTAATGGTCATGGGCTCAGGACATCCTCGACTTCCGCCATCTTGTGTGCAGTTGCAGCATGTATTGTGCAAGTGCGAAAAGGTCGACGCCTATTGCCGTTTTCGCAACGCTGAAACTTTCGCCGATGCGAAGGCGCGGATTGGCGCCAAGCGCTATGGATTCTCGTGCTCCTGCGCTGGACAGCAGCCCCGCCTTTGGGCAGAGCGCGGACATGCAGGCAGATCATCTCCCCGAATCCATCCTCATCGTCGATTTCGGCAGCCAGGTAACCCAGCTGATCGCGCGCCGCGTGCGCGAAGCGGGCGTCTATTCCGAGATCGCCCCGTTCAGCCAGGCAGAGGAAGCCTTCAACCGGATGAACCCCAAAGGCATAATCCTGTCCGGCAGCCCCGCCAGCGTGTGCGACGAGGGATCGCCGCGCGCGCCCCAGGTGCTGTTCGATAGCGGCTTGCCGATCCTCGGCATCTGCTACGGACAGCAGGTGATGACCACGCAGCTGGGCGGCGAAGTGCGCCCCGGTCACGAGACCGGCGACGGCGGCGAGTTCGGCCGCGCCTTCCTGACCGTGACCGAGGAATGCGCGCTGTTCGACGGGCTGTGGCACGTGGGCGAGCGGCACCAGGTGTGGATGAGCCACGGCGACAAGGTGACGCAGTTCGCGCCGGGGTTCGAAATCGTCGCCACCAGCGACGGCGCGCCCTTCGCGGTGATCGCCGACGAGGAACGCAAGTACTACGGCACGCAGTTCCACCCGGAAGTCTACCACACGCCCGACGGCGCGCGGCTGCTGGCGAATTTCGTGCGCCACGTGTGCGGGCTGGCGGGCGACTGGACCATGGCCGCCTATCGCGAGACCAAGATCGCCGAGATCCGCGAACAGGTGGGCGATGGCAAGGTGATCTGCGGCCTGTCGGGCGGGGTCGACAGCTCCGTCGCCGCGATCCTGATTCACGAGGCGATCGGCGACCAGCTGACCTGCGTCTTCGTCGACCACGGGCTGCTGCGCCTGAACGAACGGCAGCAGGTGGAAACCATGTTCCGCGACCACTACAACATCCCGCTGGTGGTGGTGGATGCCGAGGAACGCTTCATGAAAGGCCTGGCCGGCGTCACCGACCCGGAAAAGAAGCGAAAGTTCATCGGCGCGGAATTCATCGAGGTGTTCGAGGAAGAGGCGAACCGCATCGGCGGCGCGGACTTCCTCGCCCAGGGCACGCTTTACCCCGACGTGATCGAAAGTGTTTCCTTCACCGGCGGCCCCAGCGTGACGATCAAGAGCCACCACAACGTGGGCGGCCTGCCCGAACGCATGAACATGGAACTGGTGGAGCCGCTGCGCGAACTGTTCAAAGACGAGGTGCGCGAACTGGGCCGCGAACTGGGCCTGCCCGACATGTTCGTCGGCCGCCACCCGTTCCCCGGCCCCGGCCTTGCCATCCGCATCCCCGGCGAAGTGACCAAGGAACGCTGCGACATCCTGCGCAAGGCAGATGCGATCTACCTCGAGGAAATCCGTTCCGCCGGTCTCTACGACGCGATCTGGCAGGCCTTTGCGGTGCTGCTGCCGGTGAAGACCGTGGGCGTGATGGGCGACGGGCGCACTTACGATAGCGTCTGCGGCCTGCGCGCCGTGACCAGCACCGATGGCATGACGGCGGACGTATACCCCTTCGACGCGCACTTCCTGACCCAGTGCGCCACGCGTATCGTCAACGAAGTGCAGGGCATCAACCGGGTGGTCTACGACTATACGTCGAAACCGCCGGGAACGATCGAGTGGGAGTAACCTGACACTTTCGACCATCCGGGGGAGGAGACCATGGTCAAGTACTGGAAGCGCATAGCCATCGCCGGGATCGCCGTGGAACTGCTCTACGCGGTCTATGTCTACTATCTCGCGACCGTGGACCTGGTCGGCTACAAGCCGGAAGGTCTCGCCGTCGCTTTCATCCTGTTCGCGATTGGTGGTTTCTGGGCTGCGCGACCTGCTGAGGGCGCCCGCCTTGCCACCGGCATCGCCGTCGGGATTGTCGGCACCCTGTTCTACTATGCCATCTCGCTGCCCACGATCCTGGCGGGGGAGATCGAATTCCCGCTCCTGGCATGGGTCAACCACGGGCTGAAACTGGCAGGTGGGGCGACAGGCGCGGTGCTGGCCGGGCTTTCGGTGCGTCGCAAGGCGTGATGCTCAGCCACCAGGCTACCTGGGCTATCGTTACGCTTGCCCTGCTCGCCGCTTGCCAGACCACGCCTGCCGACCAGTTCCAGCCGGTCACCATCACCGGCTTCGAGTGCGGGGACAATTGCTACCTGCGCTTCATCCGCCCCGGAAGCGAGGCGGAGGAAACCGCGCTGTGCCATGCGCCAGCCTGCGGGCCGTGGGCCGAGTGGCAGGTTCTGCCGCCGGAGTTCGTCGGACGCAGTGCGCAGGTTCTGCTGGGCGTCGGAGAGCAGTTGAACGGCGATGGCGAGGTGATGAGCACGAACTTCCCCGCCGTGCTCGACCTGCAATTCTAGCTCGCCACATGCTTGATATGCGTCAATGCCCTCGCCGCGCAGGCGGGCAATGGCAGCGGCACCGCTTTTGAGGAGCCGTACCGATGTTCAAGATGATGCTGGTCCTTTTTCCCGTGATCGCCACCAGCCTGATGGGAATCGCCGTGATCGCCGTGCTGGGCATGGACATGTGGGCCGGGTGGCAGGAAATCGCGCTGGCCGCCGCGGGCGGTTTCATCGTCTCGATCCCGATCTCGTGGTGGGTTGGAAAGCAGGTGATCGCCAAGACCGGGTGGGATTCCTGAGCGCCTAGGCCTTCGCCCGCAGCAGGTTCACCAGCCACACCAGCGTGGGGTAGACCAGCACCACCAGCCCCGTGGGGCCGTTTCCAAAGGGCACGACTTGCCAGAAGAACAGCAATGCGCCCGCCAGCGGCAGCGCGGCAAACAGGCATGCCTTGCGGCTGGCGCCAGACAGCGGATTGACGAACAGGCTTTCGAAACGCGCGCCCGCCTCGGGCTCCTCCCCATCGGCGACCGCGCCTGGCGCCAGCATGGCGTGGTAGGCGGGCAGGTAGGCGAACATCAGCGCGACGTTCAGCGCCAGTACGCCAAGCGCCATGGTGCCCAGCATGGGTGCGCCTTCGATCAGCACCGCAACGAAAGCGCCGCACACGTTCACCGCCGCCATGGCTGCCAGCGCGAACGGCACGGCGCGGTTCAGCAGCAGGGCAAGCCCGCCGGTCAGCTGGATGAACTTGGCCACCGCCAGCAGCCCGCTGGCATCGAGGCTGCCCATCAGCCGCAGGCTCATCGGCGCGGTCCAAGTGGCGGTGCGCACCCACGGCAGCAGGTCGGGCAGGAAATAGGCCAGCGCGGTGGGCACCATGATGATCCCCAGCGCGATACGCAGCATGTCGATGGGGCGGATCATGGCTGCACCTGCGTTTGGCCGTCCTTCGAGGACGACAGGCGCGGGGGCCAGCGCGGGGAATCGTATCCTTCCCACAAGGTGCGATAGCCGTCGCGGTAGGCGTAGAGCAGGAAGACATTGCAGCCGAGCACGGCCCAGCCATAGACCGCCGACGTGCTCCACCAGCCTTGCAGCTCGGTATCCCAGTACCACACGGTAAAACTGACCGGCAGCACCATCACCAGCGCCAGCGGCACGCGAAAGCCGAACAGGATCATCAGCCCCGCTGCCAGTTCCACCGCCTTCACCAGCGTGAACATCCCGGAATCGAGCAGCGCTGTGAACACCCCGTCGCTGAGCGGGTTGGCCCCGCCCGGCTGCGGATAGAGCCGCACGAAATGGTTGAGGCCCGCAGGCACCATCCACGCGACATAGACCAGCCGTACCCACCAGACCGCGAAACGCATGGTCATGCGATCACCTCTCCTCCCGCTTCCCGTCGTCTTAGCACGGCGGGATTGGTTTCCCGCAAGCCCAGCGCCACCAGCGCCGCCGTGCCGGCAAGGCCGATCATGATGTACATCGGCAGCTGCAGTCCGGCGGCATCGGCCAGCCAGCCGGCCACCAGCGGGGCGAAGACGCCGCCGGTCAGCTCGCCGATGCACACGACCAGCCCCATGGCCGTGGCGGCGAGGCCGCGCGCCAGCGTTTCTCCCGGTATCACGCCCATGAACAGCGGGAACACGCCCATGCCGATCCAGCCGATAAACAGCAGCGCGGTGAACAGCGCCAGCGGGGCGTCGAACCACAGCATCACCATCGGGCTGGTCGCCATCAGCACGGCAAAGCCGACCAGCGGCGGGCGACGACCCACGCGGTCGGAAATCCATGTCACCAGCACGCCGCCGATCGCTGGGCACAGGCCCAGCGCGGCCATCACGCCGGACATCGTGCCCGGTTCCAGCCCGCGCGGGCCGACCAGGTAGAGCGGGTAGAAGATCGAGCCGACCACCACCCAGCCCACCAGCAGGCACGAGATCAGCGAGCACAACCAGATGTTGCGTTCCTTCAGCAGCGCCAGGCCAAGGCTGGCGTGCGGGGCATCGGGGTCACGCGTGTCGGGCGGTTCGTCGATGAAGCGCCAGATCAGCAGGGCGAGCACCAGCCCCGGAACGCCCGCCATCAGGAAGGCCACGCGCCACGACCATTCCTCTGCCAGCCACACCAGCACGACAGGGGCGATTGCCGTGCCAAGGATCGCGCCGAACACGTTCTGCACGATCCCGGCGTTGAGGCCGCGCCGCCGTTCGGCGCTGGCGGCGATGATGATGGCAAGGCAGATCGGCAGGAACGGCCCTTCCGCCGCGCCCATCACGACGCGCGCGGCGAACAGCTGCCAGAACCCCTGCGACAGGCCGGACAGGATCGAGCACAGCGAGAAGACCACCATGGCGACCAGCAGGAACGGCTTTCGGCGCCCCATCCGGTCGCTCAGCAGGCCGAACACCAGCGCCCCCAGCGCCCAGGTGGCCGACAGTCCGGCGCCCAGCGCGCTGACTTCGAAATTGCTGAGCCCGAGGTCCTCGATCACGAACGGCGAGACGAAGGTCAGCGCCATGCGATCGAAATAGGCAAAGCCGTAGGCCAGCCCCAGCAGCAGCACGACGCGCAGTTCGTAAGCCCGCGTGGCGGTCATGCGATCCCCTCTCCCGATGTATCCCGCTGGGCAGCCTATGCCCGAAAGCACGGGCTGGCAAATGGCAAACGAGGGTGGCAGGCAGGTGCCATGCAGCTGCCCCTCGGCCCCGATCCGCGAACCGATGTGCTGGCGCGCATCCACGCCGCGCTGATCGCAGCCTTCGGGCGTATCGTACGGCCTGCCGACAAGCGCCGCGACCCGGTGTGGACGCTGGTGCAGGGTGTGATCGGGGCGCAGACCAAGACGGCCATTTCCAACGCATCCACCGATGCCCTGCTGGCGCGCTACGGATCATGGGAAGCGGTGGCGCGCGCCGGGGCAAGCGAACTCGAAGCCATGCTGGCGAACCAGACCTTCCCCTCGGTCGCGGCAGAGCGGCTGAAGGCCTGCCTGCTGGCCATCGTGGAGGAGCGCGGCGCGGTGGACCTGCGCCACCTGTCCAACCTTCCCGACGACATGGCCATGGCCTGGCTGGAAGCGCTGCCAGGCGTAGGGCGCAAGAACGCCGCCGGGGTGCTGAACGCCAGCACCCTTGGCCGCCGCCAGCTGGTGATCGACGGCCACCATCGCCGGGTAATGCAGCGGGCCGGGCTGGTGCCGCCCCGCGCCGATACCGCCCGCGCGCACGATGAACTGATGCCGTTGCTGCCGGGCGACTGGAGCGCGGCGGATATCGACGAGCATCACCTGCTGGTGAAGCGGCTGGGGCAAAGGCTGTGCCGCCAATCGCGCATGCATTGCGACGCATGCCCGATCCGCGCCGATTGCCGCACGGCAACCGGCACGGCAACTGGCGGTTAGGTCACTTCCTGCAGCTTGCCGCTCTTGCAATCGTAGATGAAGCCGCGCACCGGCAGGTCGTCCGGCACCATCGGGCTGGCCTTCACCCGCGCCACGTCGTCGCGCACGCTCTGGGCAAGGTCGGTGAAGGTCAGCCAGGCCACCTGGTCGCCCTCGGTCGTGCCGGGGCCGGTGCCGGTGTCGCGCCAGCCGTTCTCGTCGATGGTGGCGGTATCCAGGCTCTGTCGCAGCAGTCCGCGCATGATCTCGTCGGTGAAGGTTTCCATCCCGCAATCGGTGTGGTGGACGATGAAGAATTCCTGCGTGCCCAGCAGCTTGTGGCTGATGACCAGCGAACGGATCGCATCGTCGCTGGCGCGCCCACCGGCGTTGCGGATGACATGGGCATCGCCTTCGGCCAGCCCGGCGAACTTGGCCGGATCAAGCCGCGCATCCATGCAGGTAAGCACGGCAAAGCCGCGTGCGGGCGGCATGGCGAGGTTGCCCTTGTCGCCGAAATCGGCGGCATAGGCGGCGTTGGCTTGCAGGATCTTGTCGAGATTGTCGCTCATGGGGCTCTCCGCTTGTTTTTCGCGCAAAGCTTACCGCCGTGGGCATCGGCGCGCCACAAAGGCTTTCTATCCTACCATGCAAATCCGGCTTCCACCGCACGCCGTTCCGCGGGCGTGGAGCGGCGGCCCAGCACGTCGTTGCGGTGAGGATAGCGCCCGAACCGCGCGATCATGCGGGCGTGGGAACGGGCGAAGGACAGGTTCGCCCCGCCGTTCAGCTGCGCGAAGACCCGCAGGCCCAGGCGATGATCGGCGATGTCCTCGCTGTGCATCAGCGGCATGACCAGGAACTGGCGCTGCTCTCGCTCCAGCCGGGGCAGGTAGCCGCGCTGCAAGGCACCGTGGGTAATCGCGCGCGCCAGCGGATCGGTGGCAAAGGCCCTTGGCGTGCCGCGATGCACGTTGCGCGGCACCTGGTCGAACAGCAGCACGGCGGCGAGCGCCGTCTGCGGATCGGAGAGGAAGCTGCGCGCCGGGCAAAAGGAAAGCGCCTCCAGCTCTCGCCGGAAGCGCTTGTCCATCGTTGCGTCGACCTTGTCCGAGCCGCCCCACCAGTCACGCGGGGTCAGTTCGTGAAACCAGAAGTGCAGCAGTTCGGCGGCCCATGGCCGGTTGGCCACGGGCATGCGCCGGTCAGTCTTCAGCCGATTCGTTCAGGGTGTAGGGCACCCAGTCGTCGAGCGTCAGCGCGCCGCTGAACATGCCCGAGCTGCGATCGATCGTGCGCATCACGTCGTTGGTGCACAGGCGCGAACCGTAGCGTTCGATCACCGGCACGTCCCAGCGGTCGAGACTGCGCGGATTGCGCGCACGGGCCACCCAGATGGTGTCGCCGCGTTCGTAGACGAGGCCGACGTACTCCTCCACCCGCAGGCGGTTGGGCTGGAAGGTGTTGATGCAGTTGGTGGGTTCACCCGCCGTGCGCCCTTCGACCAGTTCCTGGAACGCCTGCTCGGCGCGTTCCTCGCGAGTCTGGTCCTGCGCGGCAAGCGGTGCGGCGCTGACAGCAAGGGCCAGCGAGGCGGCAGTAATGGAAAGTGCTTTCAGCATGATTCGTCTCCTATCTGGTGGCGCAATATTACAAGCGCCATGAACCAACGCTGACATGCCCGTTTTGCGCGCGGCAAGCCTGCCCGCACAAACCCGCAGTACCGGTCAGGCAGCGGCACCCGTGACGGACGCGTCGGGCACGTTGCCGTCGTCTGCCGGGCCACCCTGCAGCACAAAGCGCCGGTCGCAATAGCCGCAATCGACATAGCCCTTCTCGTCGATCTCCATCCACACGCGCGGATGGCCGAGGCTGGCAGGCTTGTAGTTCTTGCCGCCGCGAATGTCGCCGGCGCCGTCGCACCACACGCGCGGGGTGTCGACGATTGTGGTTTCGGGTGCGTGATCCATGGCTTGTTCCTCTATCGCTTTACGCAGCGGTGGAAAAGCCCCTAAGAGCGCCGCCATGGCCGAAGCAGCAATCGAAATCCGCGATCTGGTGAAAGAATACGCGGGCAGCAAGAATTCCGACCCCAAGCTGGCGCTGAAGGGCGTGAGCTTCGACGTGCCGCAAGGCAGCGTGTTCGGCTTGCTGGGTCCCAACGGCGCGGGCAAGTCCACGCTGATCAACATCATGGCCGGCCTGGTCAACAAGACCGGCGGGCAGGTGAAGATCTGGGGTCACGACATCGACAACGACCACCGCAATGCCAAGCTCAACATCGGCATCGTGCCGCAGGAAATCGTGTTCGACCCATTCTTCACCCCGTTCGAGGTGCTGGAGAACCAGGGCGGCTTCTATGGCATTCCCAAGGCGCTGCGACGGTCGGAGGAACTGCTGAAGGCGGTGCACCTGGAAGACAAGCGCAACGCCTATGCCCGCACCCTGTCGGGCGGGATGAAGCGGCGGCTGCTGATCGCCAAGGCGATGGTCCATTCGCCGCCGATCCTGGTGCTGGACGAGCCGACCGCCGGCGTGGACGTGGAACTGCGCAAGCAGCTGTGGGAACTGGTCAGCGAACTGAACGCCGAAGGCGTGACCGTGGTGCTGACCACGCACTACCTCGAAGAGGCGGAGGAGCTGTGCGAGCAGATCGCCATCATCAACCACGGCGAACTGATCGCCAACAAGCCCACGCGCGAGCTGGTGGGAATGATGGGCGAGAAGATCGTATCGGTGACGGTGGACAGGGACGTTGACGAGCTGCCCGTCGATCCGCGCTTCCACAAGTGCGAGGCAGCGGGCGAGCGGGTGATCGAGATCACCTTCGACAAGTCCGAGATGACCGCCGGCCAGGTACTGGCGAAGGTTCAGGAACAGGGTTTTGCCATCGAGGACGTCTCGACCCGCGAAGCGGACCTGGAAGACGTTTTCGTACAGCTGACCGGCAGCGCCTGAGGGCGCTGTCGGCGCACCCTATCCGCGGGCCTTACGGATGCGAGCGGCTGCGGCGCCGGTCGCGGCGCCACTGCCCCTTGCGCAGGCGGAAGATCGGCGCATCGCAGTGCTCGCAGCGGCTCAGGTAGGTATCGCCATTCCAGTCGGCACGGCGCCCCGCAGGCTCGTGCCGGTTGAACAGGCAGGGCAGGCGCAGGCGGCCAAACGCATGGACAAACAGTTTCGTGGCGGCAGATACGCTCATGCCGCAGGTTATGTGCCTGCAAGGTAAAGCGTTGGTTAACGCCGGGTATCCGGGGACCTGGGTAACAATACCGATACGCGCTATCAGCCGGCATCCCCGGCATCTGCGGTATCCTTGCGCCACCGCCCCTTGCCCGCGCGCCGGATCGGGCTGCGACAGCGCGCGCAGCGGCTGACGAAGGAATGACCGTCCCAGTCGGCGCGACGACCGGGCGGCGTGTGCCGGTTGAACAGGCAGAAAAGCAGTTTGACCATGACAGTACTCTCCATGCGGGAGTGCGGCGGCGGGGTCGTGCATGACAATTGCGAAGCCGCGATCGGTTCGCGACTCACGGTGATGGTGCACTGCAACAAGAATAGGTGTTTCCACGTAAATGCTGTCCCGCGCAAGGGCATTGCCATGCTTTTGGTATTGCGGCGGCTTGCGGCTATGGCGGCAAGCGGGCAAGGGATGCGGCGATGAATGCAGCGACAACCGATTACGATGTGCTGGTCATCGGCTCCGGCGCGGCCGGGCTGACCGCGGCGCTGACGCTGGCGACCACACGGCGGGTGCTGGTGCTGGCCAAGGGCAAGCTGACCAGCGGATCCACCGCCTGGGCGCAGGGCGGGATCGCCGCCGTGCTGGATGCGGGCGACACCTTCGAGGACCATATCCGCGATACCATGGTGGCCGGCGCCGGCCTGAACGACCGCGAAACGGTGGAATTCGTGATCGAGGGTGCGCCTGCCGCGATCGACCGGCTGTGCGAACTGGGCGTGCCGTTCAACCGCGACGGGGGCGACCTGCACCTCACCCGCGAGGGTGGCCATTCGCACCGCCGCATCGTGCACGTTCACGATGCCACCGGCTGGGCGGTGCAGGCGGCGCTGCTGAAGGCGGCCGAGGAAAATCCCAACATCACCCTGCTGCCGCACCACAGCTGCATCGACCTGATCACCGGGCGGCACGAAGTGAAGTATTCGGGCAGCGGCCGGGTGTGGGGCGCCTATGCGCTGGATACCACCAGCGGCCAGGTGGAAGCCTTTACCGCCCGCGCCACGGTGATGGCGGCCGGCGGGGCAGGGCGCGTCTACCAGTTCTCCACCGCGCCGCGCGGGGCCACGGGCGACGGCATCGCCATGGCCTGGCGGGCAGGGGCGCGTGTCTCCAACATGGAGATGATGCAGTTCCACCCCACCTGCCTGTATAACCTCGTGGTCAAGAACTTCCTGATTACAGAGGCGGTTCGCGGTGAAGGCGGGCGGCTCCTCCACCCCGAAACCGGCCACCGCTTCATGGTCGACTATGATCCGGAACGCATGGAACTGGCCCCGCGCGACGTGGTGGCGCGCGCCATCGACGACCAGATCAAGCGCTATGGCCTCGACTATGTCCACCTCGACATCAGCCACCAGCCGCCCGAATTCGTGAAGGAACACTTCCCCACGATCTACGACAAGCTGCTGGGGCTAGGCATCGACATGACGACAGAGCCGATCCCGGTGGTGCCCGCGCAGCACTATACCTGCGGCGGGGTGGTGATCGACCTTGCCGGGCGCACCGACCTGCCGGGCCTGTGGGCAGCGGGCGAATGCACCGAAAGCGGGCTGCACGGCGCCAATCGCCTGGCTTCCAACTCGCTGCTGGAATGCTTTGTCTTCGGCGATGCGGCGGCGCGCGATATCCTGGCCGCATGGGACGGGCTCGACACCCCGCCCGCGATCCGTCCGTGGGACGAAAGCCGGGTGACCGATTCCGACGAGGAAGTGGTCATCAAGCAGAACTGGACCGAGATCCGGCGGATGATGTGGAACTATGTCGGCATCGTGCGCACGACCAAGCGGCTGGAGCGCGCCAAGCACCGCATCGACCTGCTCGCCAGCGAGATCGACGACTATTACGGCCACTTCCGCGTAACTACCGACCTGATCGAACTCAGGAACCTGCACCAGTGTGCGGACCTGATCGTGCAAAGCGCGCTGCGGCGCCACGAAAGCCGCGGGCTGCACTACACGCTGGACTATCCGGAAACCGACGACGAGGTGAAGGACACCGTGCTGGTGCCTTGACGGCACAAGCATCAAAATTCATTCTGAGGGTCCAAGATGGGGACTAGCCTGGGAGTCAGGAGAATGAATAGACCCATCATAGCGGCCACCGACTTTTCCGCCCGTGCCGACCGCGCGGTAGATCGCGCGATCATGCTGGGGAAGGAATTGGGGCGCGACGTTGTATTGCTCCACGCCATCGAATTTGCGCCCGCTCGCAAGATGGATACCAACGCCCTCGATAAACGCATGCGTGCCGTTCTGCCCGAGACCGACGTGCCGGTTGAATTCGCCTATCCCGAAGGATCGGTTCCGGCAGCGATAGCCGGCTATGCCGAGGGCAACGATGCGGCGATGATCGTGCTGGGGGTGGCGCGCTACAATTCGGTCGGCGACTTCTTCCTCGGCACGGCTGTCGACCGCGTGATTCGCGGCACCAGCAAGCCGGTGGTGGTGGTGAAGAACCGTCCGCACCATGCCTATCGCAAGGTCCTGGTAGCCTGCGATTTCTCGCAACCTTCGCGCGAAGCAATCGGATGGGCGGCTGCGACGTTTCCGGAGGCGGAACTCCATCTTGTCCATGCCTATTCCGTCCCGTTCGAGGCTTGGAACAAGGCCGAATATGTCGCCGAAGAGATCGAGGCCGAGGCTGCGCAGCGCCTTGCTGCGCTGGCTGAAGGCCTGCCCGAAGCGATCGGGGCACAGGCGAAAACGCATGTGGTCCGTGGGAACTTGTGCTCTGCCGTCAACCAGATCCCTGACGACGAAGGCATCGACCTGGTAACCGTGGGTTCGCAGGGTGACAGCGGCTTCCGCCATGCAACGATTGGCAGTCAGGCGAGTGCGCTGCTGGAGAATGCGAGAGCGGATACTGTATTGATCGGTCCGCGCGTCGCCTGACGGGCTTGAAGGCCTAGCCCGGCCCCTCCACTCCCTCCACGATCACCAGGCTGCCACCTTCGGAATGCTCGGTGCGCAGGTGGCGCACGGCCTGGTATTCGGGCGAGTTGTAGAAGCCCTTGGCGGCCTCCACGCTGGGAAACTTCACCACCACGCTCTGATGCGGGGCATCGCCTTCCATCACGCAGCTGTTCCCGTCGACCACCAGCGCCTCCCCGCCGTGCCTGGCCAGGATCGGCATCACCGCCTCGGCATACTGGCCGATCCCTTCGCCGTCGGTGACCGTGTAATGGGCAATGATATAGCCTGGCATGTGCGTTCCTCCCTCTGGCCCTTGCATGGACCGGGGGCGCGCCGGTGTCCATCGTCAGTGTCTGTCGCAGGCGTGGCATGCGGGCACACATGGTTGGTTTCGCCTTAACGCCGCTTCTCAAGCACGCTGCTTAGCCTTGCTTGCTCAAGGCCCGTTGACCCGGCGGCGGCACATTGGCCCGCATGGACCAGCGCCTGCCCGGACTCGATGCCCTGCGCGGCCTTGCGGCAGTTGTCGTTGTGGCGTTCCACCTCGGCCTGCCGATCGCGGGGGCGCACCTGGCGGTGGACTTCTTCTTCATGCTCTCGGGCTTCGTCATGGCACGAACCTACGAGGCGCGGCTGCGCGAGGGGTCGCTGGGCGCAGGGCGCTTTTTCGTGCAGCGCTACAGGCGGCTTTGGGGCTGGATGGCCCTGGGCACCGCGCTTGGCGTGCTGGCGGCCCTTCACCGATATGGCGCCTCGGTGGAGCTGGGCCTTTCCGCCGTCTTGATGCTGGCCATGGTGCCTGCGCTCAACGTGGCGAGCGCGCCCTATTTCCTCAACATGCCGCTGTGGTCGATCGTTTACGAACTGGTCGCCAATGCGGCGCACGGGGTAAGGCTGGCGCGCATGGGCAACCGTGCGCTGGCGCTGGTCGCGCTGGCCTGCGCACTGGGGCTGGGCTGGGCCATTGCCGTGGCGGGCTTTCCGCGCGGCGGCTTTCCCGAATACCACTGGCTGGTGCTGCTGCGCGTCGGGCTGGCCTATGTGCTGGGCATACTGTTGTGGCGCTTGTGGGGCGACAGGCCGCCGCTGCGGGTGCCCTTCGCGCTCTCCTTCGCGGCGCTGCCTGCCTATGTGCTGGCGGTTTACCTTTGGCCGTGGAATTTTGCCCCGCTTGCCTTCGTCCTGCTGCTTGCCCCGCTGATGCTGTTCGGCGGCATGAGCGCACGATTCGAATCCGCTGGCGCGCAGGAAACCGCGCGGCTGCTGGGGGCGATATCCTTCCCGCTCTATGCCGTGCACTACCCGGCGATCGACTTGCTCGGGCAGGACCACGGCCCGGCCTTGCTGTTGGCCATCGGGCTGGGCCTGCTGGCGTGGCATCGGCGTGCGGACCTGCTGGCGGGGTTGCGCCCGGTGCATGCCTGACGACGCCTGCACGGGCCCTTGCCAGGGGCAGGCAGCGGTTTTTCGACTTTCTCGAAACAACCTGTGCGCCGATGCGTTGGTGCGGTCATGTGAAGGAAGGCGACTCCGGTCGCTGCAAGGATGGAGACAACCATGAAGAAGATTATGCTCGCCGCCACCGTTCCCGCTCTCGCACTGGCCGCCTGTGGTCAGGACGACGCCGTCGAGGAAACCGGCGATGCCCTTGAAGAACGGGCCGACGCCATCGAAGACCTGGGCGACGATCGTGCTGCCGCCATGGAAGAGGCAGCCGACGAAGCGCCCACCGATGCACAGGAAGATGCGCTGAACGCGCGCGCCGAGGAGATCGACGATATCGGCGACGACGCTGCCGACCAGATCAACGAGGTCGCCGACCAGATGGAATGACCCCGCGTCATACCAGCCAGGCCCCTGGACTGGTCTGCCGGAAGGCCCTCGCAGCGATGCGGGGGCCTTTCGCGTTCCCGGCGCTTCAATCCATCATCAGCAGGATGGCGAAGGCCAGGCCAGTGCCGGCAAGGAACAGCGTCCACGACCAGTACAGTTTCACGTCGAGGCTGATCTCCGGCACGACCACGTCGAAGGGAAAGACGTGCAGCATGCCGCCGCTCGATCCGCCGGAGCCGATGAACAGCGCCACAATCAGTGTCAGGAAGATGCCGAAAGGTATCGCCTTGAACATTGCGATCATGATGAACCCCCGAAGTTGACCCTTGTGCTTCTTTTCCACCCGCCCTGTGCCACAGGAAGACCCGATGCGCCATTGCATGATGGCCACGAGAAGAGTCTTCGCGTTGCAATATTGCGCGTTACGGTTCGATTGATTCGCGCTGCCGCACCCGCACAGCTTTTTTCCGCAGTTTGATTTTTGCTCTTGCGCCCCGCGCGAGTCGAGGATCGACCACGCGTCGCGCCGTATTGCTGGCATGACACACCCTGCTTTCGCGTTCATCCGGGCGGTAAATCGGAATTAACCCTCTTGCGCCCGAGTCCCACCTGATTCACAACAGATGGTGGTCGACTTGCCGGGGAGACCTACTAGACCTAGATTCCAGCCATAGCGCGATACGCCTCGCGCCACGGCCCCGGAGTCGCTCTTCCAGGTCCTGTCGGCAGGTCGGAACGGGCTGGCGGGGGATAAGTAATCAACCGCCGATGCATGTCGAAGGCAAGGCTGGCAGCGTGCCGGTTTCGAGTCGCAGACATGCGGGATCGCATGCGGGGGCAGGGGCTGTTCGGGATGCCTCTGGCACGCCAGAAACGGGGACTAGGGCCAAATGGAATTTCGGAACGGAGACGATGCAGCGATGGGGCTGGACGAACACACTGCAAACGAGGCCGAAACCAAGCCGGCAACCAAGAACAAGCGTTCCGAACAGAAAGCGGTAGGCATGGAAAAGAGTGACAAGGGCAGCGATGCCCTGGTGAGTGAAGCGGCGGCAGAAGCGCTGGCCGAAGCGGCCAAGGCGGCAGCTGCGCCGAAGAGCGATTCGAAGACGGTCAATCCGCGTCGCTTCAACATCAAGACCGATCCGGCGCGCGATGCCAACCTGACCGAATTCGGCAAGGAAACGCTGACCGACCGCTACCTGCTGCCGAACGAGACCTACCAGGACCTGTTCGCCCGCGTGGCCGACGCCTATGCCGATGACGAGGCGCACGCGCAGCGTATCTACGACTACATTTCGCGCCTGTGGTTCATGCCTGCCACCCCCGTGCTGTCGAACGGCGGCACCGGTCGCGGCCTGCCGATCTCATGCTATCTCAACTCGGTGTCCGACAGCCTCGACGGCATCGTCGGCACCTGGAACGAGAACGTCTGGCTGGCCTCCAAGGGCGGCGGCATCGGCACCTACTGGGGCAACGTGCGCGGCATTGGCGAACCGGTGGGCCTGAACGGCAAGACCAGCGGCATCATCCCCTTCGTGCGAGTGATGGACAGCCTGACGCTGGCGATTTCGCAGGGCTCGCTGCGGCGCGGTTCGGCCGCCTGCTACATCGACATCCACCATCCGGAGATCGAGGAGTTCCTCGAGATCCGCAAGCCCTCGGGCGACTTCAACCGCAAGGCGCTTAACCTGCACCACGGCGTGCTGCTGACCGACGAGTTCATGGAGGCCGTGCGCGCGGGCGAGAAGTTCCAGCTCAAGAGCCCCAAGGACGGCTCCGTGCGCGGCGAAGTGGATGCGCGCAGCCTGTTCCAGAAGCTGGTCGAAACCCGCCTCGCCACGGGTGAGCCTTACATCGTGTTCTCCGACACGGTGAACCGCATGATGCCCAAGCACCACCGCGACCTGGGCCTGAAGGTTTCCACCTCCAACCTGTGCAGCGAAATCACCCTGCCGACCGGCATCGACCACCTCGGCAACGATCGCACGGCGGTGTGCTGCCTGTCTTCGCTCAACCTCGAAAAGTGGGACGAGTGGAACACCGAAAAGGACTTCATCGAGGATGTCATGCGCTTCCTCGACAACGTGCTGCAGGACTATATCGACCGCGCGCCCGAAGAGATGGCCCGCGCCAAGTATTCGGCCATGCGCGAACGCAGCGTCGGCATGGGCGTGATGGGCTTCCACTCGTTCCTGCAGTCGAAGAACATCGGCTTCGAAAGCCCGATGGCGAAGGTGTGGAACCTGAAGATGTTCAAGCACATCAACGCCAAGGCCAACGAGGCATCGATGATGCTGGCCAAGGAACGCGGGCCTTGCCCGGACGCCGAGGAAATGGGCGCAATGGAACGCTTCAGCTGCAAGATGGCAATCGCGCCGACCGCGTCGATCTCCATCATCTGCGGCGGCACCAGCGCCTGTATCGAGCCGATCCCGGCCAACATCTACACCCACAAGACGCTGTCGGGCAGCTTCGTGGTGAAGAACCCGTACCTGGAAAAGCTGCTCGACAAGAAGAGTAAGAACTCCACCGCTGTGTGGAACTCGATCCTGGAAAAGGGCGGCTCGGTCGCGCACCTCGATTTCCTGACGCCGGAGGAGAAGGCCACCTTCAAGACCAGCTTCGAGATCGACCAGCGCTGGCTGCTCGAATTCGCCGCCGACCGCGCGCCGTTCATCGACCAGGCGCAGTCGCTCAACCTGTTCATCCCCGCCGACGTGGACAAGTGGGACTTGATGATGCTGCACTTCCAGGCGTGGGAAAAGGGCATCAAGTCGCTCTACTACCTGCGTTCGAAGAGCGTGCAGCGCGCCGGTTTCGCCGGCGGCGTGGAAGCGGACAACACAGCCGAACCGTCGAAGTACGAACTGCCGACGACCGACTACGACGAGTGCCTCGCTTGCCAGTAGGGCTGGCGGCGAGACACGCTGGCAGGACTAGGAAAGGTTGATGCCCTTCTTCCGTTCGCGCGCAACCGTGCTCGCATGCCTGTTGCTCGGCCCGCTTGCCGGTTGTTCGGACAACGTGGTCGACCAGTTCGGCGAGACCGGGCAAGGCAACGTCGTCTTCACTTCCGAACGCGCCTGCACCCTGCGTGTAGAGGCTTCGTCGGGCACCATGGTCCTGCTCGTCCCGTTCGAAGGCGATGGCGTTCGGCTGAGTTTCCAGCCCGGCAACATCGTCGTCGATCGCGGCACGCAGACGGCCAGTTTCGGGTTCCTGGTAAGCCGCATGGATGGCAGCATCGCGCAGCTCGCACAGGAGTCGATCCGCTATGTCGACGACGGTGCGAACTCGATCTTCACGGCTGACGCTCCCGCGTGGGTCGCCACGGATCTAGCTGCGATCAGGAACATCAGCTTCGTCTGGGATGGCACCGTTGCCAGCATGGCCTCCCCGAGTGCCGGATGGGCCGAGGAAGCGGAATTGCTGGCCGAATGCCTGGGCAAGCCGCTTGCCGAAGTGACGCCGCTAGCGGGGTAACCGCCCTCACTCCCGCCGCAAGGTGAAGACAAACGGCGGCATGCCGCGCAGGTCCATCAGGCCCAGCAGCAGGTTCGGCTCTACCTCGCGGAAGTGGTCGATAATCGGCTGGCGGTCGTAGACCATCGCCGCGCTTGTCACCCCGCGATATTCGATCATGCGCAGCCGCGCGGTTGGCTGGCGGGTGCGGATCAGGCGGCTGGCGAGCGAAAACATGCCCGCCGTCCAGCGCCAGCGATGCGGGCGCAGCGCGCAGACCAGCCCCACCGGCAGGTAACGCGGATCGAGCGCCACC
Organism: uncultured Erythrobacter sp.; assembly: GCA_913055155.1. GTDB lineage: Bacteria > Pseudomonadota > Alphaproteobacteria > Sphingomonadales > Sphingomonadaceae > Alteraurantiacibacter. The sequence goes on from CAJXJR010000007.1 coordinate 192,979, forward strand.
AACTTGCCGCGCCCGGCGGTGAAGAGCAGCGGATCGACCTCGTCGGGTGAAACGAAGCGCTTGCCATGCCAGCCATAGGCTTCCAGCAGCCCGTCCAGCGCATGGCCGGTGGGCACACCGCCGCCGCGCCAGTTGCCGATCATCGCCTCCAGCGAGACGGGCGGCAGCGAATCGAACATGGCCAGCGCCTCTTCGGGCCGCACGCCTTCGCGCTCCGCCCGTTCGATCCATTGCGCGCCGCCCGCTGCCGTATCCGCTTCCATCGCATCCTTCTCCGCAAGCCCGGCCCACTTGGCAAGGCTCTGTGTGTATTGTACAAGCAATACACCAACAGGAGGAATTCATGGCCAACCGCCGCATTTTAGCCCCGCTTGTCTCCTGCCTTGCGCTGCTGGCGCTGTCAGCCTGTGCGGGCCAGATCGATGCGGGTGTTTCCCATGCGCCGGATACGCCGGGTTTCTGGTGGGGGCTGTGGCACGGCTTCGTCTTCCCCTTCGCCTGGATCGGTTCGCTGTTCGACAGCGATATCGCCGTCTACGCGGTGCCCAATTCGGGCGGCTGGTACGATTTCGGCTTCTTCCTCGGCATCACCGTGCTGGGCGGCGGCAGCGTGTTCGGATCGAAGAAGCGGCGCTAGCCACCCGGCCTTTTTCGGAACTTCGCGCCGGGCTGCCCTGTTGATTCCCCGACTGGAGGAGAGCCGAACAGGAGGCCCGCCATGCCGCTTTGGAGCGTGCAAGCCATCATCGCCATTTTTGCCATCGTAGCGATGGCCAGCGGCGTATGGCTGCTGTTGAACCTGCGAGCGCTGGCCCGGATCTTCCGCGGCACTGCCGACCTGCAGCCCGGCCCCGGCCCGCGCGGCCCATCGCGCAAGGCGGTGTGGACCGCGCTGGTGCTGTTCAACCTGGGCTGGATCGCCAGCATCGCGTTCTGGACCTGGGCGCGCGACAGCGACGCGGCGCAGGCCGTGGAGATCGATTCCGTCGCCCAGGCCCCGGTCGCACCTGTCGTACCCCCTGATTAACAGGCTGAAAAGATGGCCGCCGCCGGCCTGAAGGCGTCTTCCCTCCGGCATCGGCCTGCGATAGCCTGCCACGCGTGCAAACGATCGGGGGGTTATGCGAAGCGCAGTTCCGAAATTGACCGTGCTGGCGGCCGCGCTGCTGGTCTTCACGGCTCCGTTGGCCGCGCAGGATGTGACCGCCGACATGCGGGCGCGCGACCGGCTGGGCCCGCCGGCGCTGGAACTGGCCGCGTGGGAAGAGTTCGCCGCTCCCCTGCTGGCCGATCCCGGCACGCCGGACCGCTTGCGCGCGGAGACGCTGTTGGGCCTTGCCATCGCGCGCTACTACACCCGCGATTACGAACAGGGCTGGGCCGATATCCGCGCAGCCGAGGCCGCGCTCGGCGGCAATGGCGCACCCTTCCATGCCGAACTGCTGGCCTATGCCTCGATGCTGGCGCTGGCGGTGGAGGAGGAAGAGGCGGCGCGCCGCTATGCCGCACGGGCGCGCGATATTACCGATACCATGGGGCCGGGGGCGGAAAAGGCGCAGGCGCTGGCGCGCAATGCCGAAGGCGGGCTGGCCTTTGCCGACAACGACCTTGTCGCCGCCGAAGCGGCCTATTGCCAGGCATGCGACCTTGGCCTTGCCGCTACCGTGCCCGATCACCCGATGATCGTGAACGATGCCAGCTCCTGCGCGGCGGTGAAGTATTACCTCGAGCGGCCCGATACCATTGCTGCCGTGCGCATGGCGCGCGACCATGCGCTGGCACACCTGCCGCCCGACCACACGCGCATGGGCAACGTGCTGAACACCGGCTACGCGGTGCTGATGCGCTATGCCCGCTATGCCGAGGCGCTGCCGCTGATCCGCCGCCATCTGGAGCTGGAGCGATCCTTGCGCGGGCCGGACGACCCTTACGTCTACGATGCGCTGTCGATGCTGGGCCGGGCGCTGGAACTGCTCGATCGCCTGCCCGAGGCAGAAGGCATCTTTACCGCGGCGGCCGACCTTGCCGGGCGCATGGATACCACCGGCTATGCCTACATCCCCGGCATCGCCCGCACCAACCTGGCCCGCGTGGTGGCGCGGCAGGGACGGCTGGAGGAGGCCGAGGCGATTGCCCGCGAAGGGCTGGCGCGGCTGCGCGCGGACCTTGAACCCGACGATTACCACATCGGCAGCGGGCAGGTGCAGCTGGCCGATCACCTGTCGCGGCTGGGCCGGGCCGAGGAGGCGCTGGCGCTGGTGGACAGCGGGCTGGTGCTGCTCGAAGCCGGCCTGCCCGCAGGCCACAGCGAAATAATGACCGCGCGGCTGGTCCGCGCGCGCGTGCTGTCAGAGCTTGGCCGCCATGGCGAAGCGCTCTCGGCTTCCTCCGCAACTGCCGAACAACTGGCCGAAGGGCTGTTCGATATCGCTGCCAGCGAGGCAGAGCTCGTGTCGCTGTCGCAAGTGCTGCCAGAGGCGCTGGGCGATCACCTGCTGGTGGCGCTGCGCGCGGGCGACATGGATGCAGCGGTGCAGGCCGCGCAATTGCAGCTGATGTCCGAACTCACCCTGACCAATGCCCGTATCCGCGCCGGATCGCGCCTGCGCCGGCAAGGGCTGGGTGCCGGGCTGGACCGGCTGGAAGCGGCGCAAGCCAGGGTCGCCAGCCTCGAAGCGGCCTTGCGGGAGCTGCAATCGGGCGCGGTCGAGGGCGAGAGCGAGGGGGGAGGCGATCCGGCGGCGATCTCCGCCCAGCTGGTAACGGCGCGGGCCGAAACGGCGCAGGCACAGGCCGCGCTGGTCCGCGACTATCCCGGCTTCGTCGCCTTTGCCCGCCCCGATCCGGCGCCGCTGGACGCCTTGCAGGCCTCGCTGGGAGAGGACGAGCTGCTGGTGCTGCCGCTGGCGCTGGCCGACCGGGTGGTAACCCTGCTGGTGGCGCGCGACGCGGCAGCATGGAGCGAGACGGCCACGCCCGGCTATGCCGCGCGCCAGCTGGCGGCGCGACTGCGCGAATCGGCGCAGGCGACGGGCCGGTTCGACGTGGATGCGGCACGCGCGCTCTACACCATGGTTTTCCCCGCCGAATCGCAGCGCCTGCTGGGTGCCAAGTCGCACCTGCTGTTTCCCGCCAGCGGATACCTGGCGCGGCTGTCGCCCGCGATGCTGCTGGCAGGAGAGGCGTCGGCGGATGACCTGTGGCAGGCACCCTGGCTGGTGCGCAGCCACGCGGTGGAAGTTCTGGCCGACCTTGGCGAGCTGGCAGAGCGGCGCCGGGCGAGCGGGTCGCAAGGCTTCCTTGGCGTGGGCGCACCTGCCACGCTCAGCAGCGCGCTGGCCGATATCGACCTGCCGCCTCTGCCACAGGCGCGGGCCGAGCTGGAGGCGCTGGCCGGTGCCCTGGGCGGCGCGCCGGGATCGGGCGCGCAGCTGATCCTCGCCGGGGCCGACGCAACCGAACCCAATCTTGCCGCGCAGGATCTGCCCGGTTTCGGCGTGATCGCCTTTGCCACCCACGGCCTGCTGACCGCCAGCGAAATCGCCTCGCTGTCGTTCGATGCCGACTGGGTGATCCTGTCCGCCTGCGAGACGGCGGCGGGCGCCAGTTCGGGCGCACCGGGCTATTCCGGCCTTGCGCGCGCCTTTGCCGGGGCCGGGGCGCGCAGCCTGATGCTGAGCCACTGGCGTGTGCGCGACGATGCCGCCGCCATGCTGAGCGTGGAGACGGTGCGCGGCGCGCGGGCAGAGGCCTTGCGGCAGGCGCAGCTGGCGCTGATGGCACGGACCGATGTGGCCGATGCCGCGCACCCGGCGATCTGGGCGCCGTTCGTGATCCTGGAAAACTAGAACAGCGGCAGGTGGGCAACCTCTTCGGCTGACAGATCGAGACCGAAGCGGCGCGCCAGCACTTCTCGGTATTCGTGCGGCTCGGTGAGCTCGGATCGTTCCGCCTCCTGCCCCTTGCGCCACACGGTCAGTTGCCGGTCGACCAGGCTGGCGAAGCCATCGGGCAGGCACAGGCTGGCCACGGTGACATTGGTGAAGCGCGAGGTGGGATGCGTGGCGGCCCAGTGGCTGCCCAGCGCCAGGTCGGCCTCTGCCACCTGCGCGGTGTCGAAGGCGAATTGCGCTTCCCATGCCTCGTCGCTTTGTACCCGGCCATCGGTGGCGAGCCGAGGGCCCATGCGTTCGAGCAGCCAGCTGCCCGGCAGGTAGCCGTCATCGCCGATGTGGCGCAAGCGGTGGCGGGCGCCGTCGCCGGACATGGCTTCCTGCCCGTCGGCCAGCCGCATGGGCGGGGCGTAGGAACCGCCGAACCCGGCATCGGCGATCCACGGCTCGCTATCGATCTCGACCAGCACCAGGCAATGGGTGCGCGGGGTGAGCTGTGGCGGATTGCCCAGCAGCACGCGCGCCAGCAGCACCCTGTTGGTGAAGCCGAGCGCGGCCAGCATGTCTGCCAGCAGGCGGTTGTGTTCGAAGCAGAACCCGCCGCGCCTGCCGCTCACCAGCTTGGCGAACGCCGCATCGGCGCTGCAATCGATGCCCCGGCCCAGCGGAATGTCGAGATGCTCGAACGGGATCGCCTGACGGTGCGCGGCCTGCACCTGTGCCAGCCCCGCCGCGTCGGGTCGCGGGGGCGCGGAAAGTCCGATACGCGTCAAATAGGCATCAAGTCGCTGTGCCACGTCCATCTGCGCGCCTTACCCCAGCCGACAGGTGGCGACAATTTGCGACTTGAGGTGGATTGGGGCTTGCGGATAGGCCTGAGGTCATTAAGGACTGTTGCAAATGATTTGCAACAGCATTTGAGGGTACGATTTCATGCGCAAGTGGCACCGCTGGCTTTCGGTCTTTTTCGCCATCGTGATGATCTGGGTCGCGATTACCGGCCTGCTGCACTACGTCGTGGTCTGGTGGCCCTCTGCCGAACCCACGCCCGAACAGCTGGCCGCCGTCGCCCCGCCGCCGGGATTCGTCTGCCCCGAAGGCTGGCGCTGCATCGCGCCTGCGCCCGATACCGGCAACCCGCTGCGCCCCTACCTCGGCCTGTTCCATCACCTGCACGCCGGCAGCGAAGGCGGTATCTGGGGCGAGATCATCGTCATGCTTTCAGGCCTGGCGCTGGTGTTCTTCACCGTCTCGGGCATGTGGATGTATTTCAAGATGTGGGCCAACCGTAAGGCCAAGGGCCTGAAGAAGGGCCTGTTCTGGAACTGACGATCCGCGACTTTGGCGCGCGGATGGTGAGACGATCTTAACCATTCGCGCGCTACACGCGTGAGCCATGAAAGGCCGCGGCAGCAAACGATTCCCCACGCACCATGGGTATGGCGAGGTAAAGGTCTCGCGATACTTCGCGCTGTACCTGTCGCAGATCGGCTGGCTGGCGCTGGGCGTATACCTCTATTCGGGTGCCTACTGGCCAAGCACGTGCCAGCCCGACACGCTGTTCGACATCTATGCCTGTTCCATGCGCCTGCCCGAAGACGGCGGCGGCTGGCGCGAAGCCGGCCTGCTGACCTGGCTGTGGGCGACCCCGATCCTGATCGGGCTGGAAGTGTCGCGCCGCCTGCGCAAGGACCCGGACTGACGCGCGCCTGCCGCGTCCAACGGTTCGACTCGCCCCGGCAACGCTTCGTCGACGGATTTATCCCCGACCGAAAAGCCCCGCTTGCTATCGAATCACGAGCATGATTCCCTATGTAGTCAGTTCGACCTGCAAGCCGGAGATACCAGATGTCGTTGCTCGAAGCCCGCAAGACCTACAAGCCGTTCGAATACCCCTGGGCCTACGAGTTCTGGAAACGCCAGCAGCAGGTGCACTGGATGCCCGAGGAAGTTCCCCTGGGCGAGGACTGCCGCGACTGGGCGCAGAACCTGACCGAGCACGAGCGTAACCTGCTCACGCAGATCTTCCGCTTCTTCACCCAGGCTGACGTGGAAGTGCAGGATTGCTACCACGAGAAATACGGCCGCGTGTTCAAGCCGACCGAGGTGAAGATGATGCTGGCCGCGTTCTCCAACATGGAGACGATCCACATCGCGGCATACTCGCACCTGCTTGACACCATCGGCATGCCCGAAAGCGAATACGGCATGTTCCTCGAATACGAGGAAATGGCGGCAAAGCACGATTACCTGCAGGAATTCGGCGTCGACAACGACGAGGACATTGCCCGCACGCTGGCCATGTTCGGCGGCTTCACCGAAGGGCTGCAGCTGTTCGCCAGCTTCGCCATGCTGATGAACTTCCCGCGCTTCAACAAGATGAAGGGCATGGGCCAGATCGTCAGCTGGTC
>CAJXJR010000008.1 GCA_913055155.1 uncultured Erythrobacter sp.
CGGCGGAGGCGGAGGCGGCGGCGGCGGCGGGGCCGGCTCTTCACCGCCCAGCTTGAACCGCAGGCCGGCAACGCCGATGTGCTGTTCCGTGTGCACGTTCAGCGGCAGCGACAGGGTGTTGCTCACCACGTTGCCGCCGTCTTCGAAAGTGCGGCGATACTTGTACTCGGCAAAGAGCTCTACATTGTCGGAAACCGAGCTGGAGAGACCGGCGATGCCCTGCCAGGCAAAGGTCGTATCAGCCTCGTCCACCAGCCGAACACCGCCGGCAAGATAGTCGACATCGACCACGTAGATGCCGACACCGCCGCCCACGTAGGGGCTGAACGTGCCGCCGGCGTTGAAATCGTAGAGTGCGTTCAGGAACGCGCCATAGGTCTCGATATCGCTGCCCGAATCCTCGTTCAGGAACGGGCCGACCGCGCGACCTGCCAGGAACGGCGTGCGCGTCAGCACCGAAGCGTCAAGCGTGCGGATCGGTTGCCCGGCAACCGTGGCGCCGAAGTGATCGTCGACCGTGGTGGAGTTGTAATCGCCTGCCAGTTCGACGCGGAATCCGTTGTCAAAGCGGTAACCCAGTTGTGCGCCGACGGTCCAGCCAAGGTCGCCATCGGTGTTCCAGGCGACTTCGTTACCGGCCGGGATAGCCGGGAAGAACGGGGTTGCGGGCAGGTCGGACGACAGCAGGCCGTCGTTCTCGGCGTCGGTCACGTTGACGCCGCCACTTACCCCTACATAGGCCTGCGCGTGGGCGGTTGCCGGAAGGGCAAGCGCCGCCAGCGAGGCTCCTATCAAAACCTTATTCATAAATATCCTCAGTTCAAAACATACGGCAACTCTTCCGTATGTTTCGATCAAGTCCGAGGTGGCCGGATCGTTCCAAGTTTGTCGTTCTTATATTTGAAAAGCCAGCAAACTGTTGCGGAAAACCCACAACAGCGGTCAGCGGGGCACGTCGGCAGCGGCGGGTCGTGTCAAAAAGCCGACAGGCCGGTGATCGCACGCCCCAGGATCAGCGCATGGACATCGTGCGTGCCTTCGTAGGTGTTCACGGTTTCCAGGTTCACCATGTGGCGGATAACCTGGTATTCTTCCGAAATCCCGTTGCCGCCGTGCATGTCGCGCGCGGCCCGGGCGATATCCAGCGCCTTGCCCACGTTGTTGCGCTTCACGATCGAGATCATTTCCGGCGCAAAACGCCCGTCGTCCATCAGCCGCCCGACGCGCAAGCTGCCCTGCAGGCCAAGGGCGATTTCGGAGACCATGTCGGCCAGCTTCAGCTGGTAGAGCTGCTTCGATGCCAGCGGCACGCCGAACTGGTGCCGGTCGAGGCCGTACTGGCGCGCGGCGTGATAGCAGAACTCGGCCGCGCCCATGGAGCCCCACGAGATGCCGTAGCGCGCGCGATTGAGACAGCCGAACGGACCCTTCATGCCCTCCACATTCGGCAGCAGCGCATCAGCGGGCAGCTTCACCTCGTCCATCTGGATCATGCCGGTGGTGCTGGCGCGCAGGGAAATCTTGCCCTTGATCCTGGGCGCTTCCAGCCCCTTCATGCCCTTTTCCAGCACGAAGCCGCGCACCTTGCCGCCGTGCGCCTCGCTCTTGGCCCAGACCACGAAGACATCGGCGAAGGGGGAGTTGGAAATCCAGGTTTTCGCACCCGACAGCGAGTATCCGTCGCCGTCCTTCCTGGCATAGGTGCGCATGCCGCCGGGGTCAGAGCCGGCGTCGGGCTCGGTCAGGCCGAAACAACCGATCAATTCGCCAGCGGCGAGGCCGGGCAGGTATTTAGCGCGCTGTTCGTCCGAACCGTAGGCATGGATCGGGTGCATCACGAGCGATGACTGCACGCTGGCCATCGAGCGATAGCCGCTGTCGACCCGCTCTATCTCGCGCGCCACCAGTCCATAGGCAACATAGCTGGCACCCGCACCGCCGAATTCCTCGGGGATGGTCACGCCCAGCATGCCGGCCTGGCCCATCAGCGGGAACAGTTCGCTGGCATCGGCCTCCTTCGCGAAATCCTCGATCACGCGCGGCTGCAGCGTGCCTTGGGCAAAGCCGTGCGCGGCGTCGCGGATCATCCGCTCGTCCTCGGTCAGCTGGTCATCGAGATTGAAGGGATCAGCCCAGTCGAAGGGCACCATGTCGGCCATTGCAGATAGTCTCCTTTGAAACCGCCCTAGTTTCTCCCACGGGACGGGGCAAGGAGGAGCGCGATCAATGCGCCTTTTTATTCGCCTCTGCAATCATCGCCATCAGCTTGCTGGGCGGGCACGGCTTCGCCGCGGCCTGGGCCTGGGGATAGCGGTCGGCGATTTCGCGCGCAGTGACATGCCCGGAATGGAAGATGATCGGCACGCCGGCCTCTGTCAGCGCATCGGCCAGCGGGAACACCTCGCCATCCGCGGTCATCACGTCGAGAATGGCGAAATCGGGCATTTCCTCGTCGATCGCGATGAAGGCGTGGCTCTTGTTTGCATAGGGGCCTTCGACACGGAATCCCATGTCGCGCACGGTTTCGCTGAGGTCGAGAGCGACGATAACCTCGTCCTCTACCACCAGCACTGTGGGTCGGTCCTTGTCTGCCTGCGTTGCCATCATGCGTTCCTTCTGGTGTCCCCCACGTGTGTCTGGGATTACGCAGAAGGCAGGCGAGTGTTCCCGCTCGGCACTCCGTCGTTCAGGAGGTGCGACCGAACTTCGCTTCGTAGACGGCCTTGTCGCCCGTTTGCAGCAGCCTTGCCTGTTCCACCCAGTTGTCACGCCGGATACGACCCTGGAACCGGCCCAGCCGGGCATCGACGCGGTCGATATCGGCATCGTTCCAGGCAGCGATATCGGCAAAGCTGTGCACCCCCATCTCGTGCAGCAGGGCTACCAGCTTGGGCCCTACGCCCTTGATCCGCGACAGGTCGTCTCCGCCGGAGGCAGGGGCAGCAGGTGCGGCAGTCTTGTTTAGCGCGGCTGCCATCGGCGTGCCGTCGCCGGCTTCGGCATCGGTACCCAGTGGAGCGGCCGCCGTGGCATCGGTGTTGGCTGCTGCGGAGGCCGGGCCGGGCGAGGCGGCACTGGCGGCGATCTCTCCCTCCTGCGTGCCTGGCGCGGGTGGCGGTGGCAGGTCCGCGTCCTTGCGCGCGGCGGGCGGCGCGTCGATCAATGCCTGGTTGCGCTTGGCCGGCTTGCCTTCGCTGTCGTCCTTGTCTTCCAGTTGCACCGTGGTGCGGCGCGAGGCGACGAAGATCCACCACGCCACCAGCAGCCCGATCACCAGCGCGCCGACAATCAGCAACCAGTTCGCCTGCACAATTTCAGCCATCTCTTACTCTCCGAACAATCAACTCTCGCGCCCCCAGATGGCCCAGCCCAGGCCCAGCCCCACCGCATAGGCGAGCAGCATCAGCACCAGCACTTCCATCCAGATCGGCATTTCAGCTCCCTTTTGGGCAACTCCATTTCGCGCCCCTTTGCCGCAGCTTGGCCGAAGGGGCAATCGTCGCTATCGCGGCCCCGGTGTATCGACCGGGGTGGGCACCAGTGGCGCGGTGGATACCACGGTGAATTCGATGCGCCGGTTGGCGGGATCGCCCGGCTCCAGGCCTTCGACCGGGTGAGCCGAGCCCATGCCTTCCACGCGCAGCACCGCGTTCGGTATGCCGCGCCGCACCAGCGCCCCGCGCACGGCCTCCGCCCGCTCGCGCGAGAGGGCAAGATTCGCCTCTTCCGAACCGGAGCGGTCGGTGTGACCGGAAATCCGGATCACCGCGCCAAGGCACGGGCGCAGGGCGGCCGCTACCTCGTCGATCAGCGATCCGCTGGCGGCATCGATCCGGGCAGAGCTTTCCTCGAACCGGATGGTACGTGCGCGCAGCAGCGCGGCCACGTCGTCCTGGCAATGCAGGGGGCTGAAATGCTGTTCCACCATCAGGTCGCCATCGGCCCAGCTGATGCCCCCCACGCCGGGCAGCGCGGCCACGGCATGGGCGATGCGCGCGCGGGTCGATTCGCTCAGCCCTTCTGCCCCGGTCAGCACCGGGTGGCGGCTGGGCCAGCCGTTGGGGAGCGAAAAGCGCGCCCTTACGGTGTCGCCGCCGCCCGCCTCGGCGATGGCGGCAGGCACCGGGGCGGCAATGCGCTGTGCAACCTGCGGGGCACTGGCGCCGCCGACGGTGTAGGCCAGCACGATGCAGGCGATCAGCCCGGCAACGATGGCGGTATAGGGCTTGCGCAGGAATTCCATGCGCGCTGCCTTAGCGCGACCGCTTACCGTCCGTCGAGGGCCTGTGCCAAACCGGCAAGCTGCAGGAATTCCTCGCGCCAGTAACCGTCCTGCTGCCCGGCCAGTTGCACGGCATCGCCATGGCCAAAGCCGTTCATCACGCTGTCGCCCCGCAGGTTCTGGCCATAAGCGGCAACGGCCGCGACAAAAGCCATGTCGCCGCGCGCTGGCCCGGCGCCGCGCAGCATGGCGGCGGCAAGCGGGCGCTGGATCAGGCGCGATGTGTCTTCGCCGGGCAGCTTGTAGCGCAATTGCACGAAGGCCATTTCGTCGGTGCGGTTCTGCGGTACTTCGGGCTGGCTTTCGTAACGGCGCGGGCGCACCCAGCCCTCGCCACCCTTGGGCACCACTTCGTACAGCGCGGTAACCTGGTGTCCTGCGCCGATCTCGCCTGCGTCGACAGCGTCGTTATCGAAATCCTCTTCGCGCAGCGCCCGGTTCTCGTAGCCGATCAGGCGATATTGCGAGACCAGCGCGGGGTTGAACTCGACCTGGATCTTCACGTCGTGGGCAATGGTGAACAGCGTCGATTCCATCTCTTCCGAAAGCACCTTGCGCGCTTCCATGGCAGAATCGATGTAGGCGTAGTTGCCGTTCCCGTGGTTGGCGATCTGTTCCATCATCGCTTCGTTCAGGTTGCCGGTGCCAAAGCCCAGCGTGGTCAGCGTGATGCCGCTTTCGCGCTCGCGCTCGATCATCTTCACCAGCTCGCGCCGGTCGGAGACGCCGACGTTGAAATCGCCGTCGGTGGCCAGGATCACGCGGTTCACGCCATCCTCGATAAAGCTGCTGCGGGCGACGTTGTAGGCCAGCTGGATGCCTGCGCCGCCGGCAGTGGAGCCACCTGCGCGCAAGGTCTCGATGGCGATGCGGATCTGGCATTCGTCGTTGGTGGGCTCCAGCACCAGCCCCGCCGCACCGGCGTAGACGACGATGGAGACGCGGTCCTGCTCGCCCAGCTCGCTGGACAGGATGCGCATGGCGGTCTGCACCAGTGGCAGCTTGTCCGCGCTGCGCATGGAGCCCGATACGTCGAGCAGGAAGACGAGGTTGGCAGGCGGGCGGTCATCGCGGTCGAGATCGTAGCCACGCAGGCCCACGCGCAGCAGGCGGGTGTCGTCGTTCCACGGCGTTACCGCCATGTCGGTGGTGACGGAGAATGGCGCCTCGCGCGTCTCCGGCAGCGGATAGTCGTAGCGGAAGTAGTTGATCAGTTCCTCTGTGCGCACCGCATCGGCAGGCGGCATCTGCCCCATCGAGAGGAAGCGGCGGGCATTGGAATAGGCGCCGGTATCGACATCGACCGAGAAGATGGAGACCGGTTCGCTCAGGGTCATGCGCACCGGTGACACGTCGTTGTCCGCATATTGCTCGCGGCTGGGCTGCATGGGCACGAACACGGCGGGCACGTGGTGATAGCGACCGGCCTGCGCGACCTCTTGGGCCGGGGCAGGCGCGGTGACCGGCGGGGCGACCGGCGCCTCCGTTGCGCGCACGACGCCGGCGCGCGTCCGCGAAGAGGGCGGTGGCGGCGCCGGCGGGGGAGGCGGAGGCGGCGGCGGAGCGGCCAGCGCCTGTTCCTGGTTCACCGCGCCTGCCGTGCTGGAATCGACCGCCACGACCGGGGCGGGCGAGGTGAAGTTCTGCTGCCTTATGCGCGAACCGGTCACGACCACCGTTCCGGCATCCTCGTCATATCCCTCGGTAAACCCCGGCCATTCGCATCCTTCTGGCAGCGGCGGCACGGGCGGCATGCGCTGCGCAATGTCGCGCTGCATGGGCGGCGGGGCAGAGGCCATGGCCAGCTGGGTGCCCGTCATGCTCGAGGTGGTGCAGCTCGCAACCAGTGCGAGCGTGGCGACGATATTGGCCGATTTGCGCATTCCAGTCCCCCTGTGCTGCGAACAGGCAAGCTCTGCCCGCAGCGGTGAACCGCTTCTGAATGCGGTTGAAATGCCTGGGAAACGCAGCCGCGCCGGTCAGCGCGGAGGCTCTCCGGCAGGTGCTTCACCTTCGGCCACGGGCTTGGGCTTCCTGCTGAACAGCACGCGGTCTTCGGGGCCGAAGCCCTTGGTCCAGATGATCGCGCCATAGACCGCCAGGATTGCCGGGATGCCGAAGGCCAGTTCCGCCCACTCGGGCAGCATGATCGCCATCTGGCCCACCAGCACGGCAGCCCCTGCCGCCCACACCAGCGCCCAGCGCCAGTTGTTGATCGAATGGCCCAGGATGCGGCTGAGCATCACTGCCTTCACCAGCGAGGCAACGGCCAGCGACACCATCAGCGCTGCCGCGGCGGCCGCGGCACGGTAGATGTCGGCGCGCTGCGGATCGGCGAAGTCCATCTGGTCGATCACCAGCATGGCCACCACCGTCAATATGGCCTGCAAGACGATGGTGCCGATCGACACCCACAGGTTGCGCACCCGCGCGACATAGATCAGCGCCGCTTCGGAAACGACAGCCGTGGCTGCCACCACTTCGGCCGCCAGCAGGAAGACCAGCGCCGCCGTGCCCGGCACGAATTCGCCGGCATCGCCCATCAGGCCCATCAGCGCCTCGCCCGGGATGCCCAGCGCCAGCGCGATGCCCGCCTGCGCGGCGACGATCCAGAAGCCTACCTGGCACACCTGCCGGGCGATGGCGGCAAAGTCCTTCACCTTCAGCTTGGCGGTGATGACCGGGCCCAGGATCGGCTCGAAACTGGTTTTCAGCTTCTGCGGCAAGCTGGCAACCTGCTGCGCCATCCAGTAGATGCCCAGCGCCACCGGGCCGGCAAACCAGCCAAGGATCAGCAGGTCCACCCGCCGCGTGCCCCATTCGATGGCGTCGGTGACGGCCAGCGGCAGCGCGCGGGTCACCATCGGCACCAGGCGAGAGGGGCGTGGCGACCAGGCACGGGGCAGGCCATAAGTCCTGAAGAACGGCACCAGCGCGGTGGCAAGCCCGGCAAAGATCGACGCGAGATAGGCCAGCGTCAGGCCTGCATCGCCGATGGCAGGCACGAACCAGAAGGCCCCGGCAAGGATCGAGATCGTCCACGGCTCCACCACGGCGCGGGCGCGCACGGTGGTGCCGATATCGTATTTGTAGGCCTGGGCGGCCAGCACGATTTCGGTCAGCGCATAGCCGGGGATGGCCAGCACGATCCAGCGATCGAGCGGGTGCGACATCCCGTTGGGAAACAGCGGGGCGGGCCAGAAGAAGAAGACGGCGGCCAGCACGCCGGAGAACACCAGCGCCACCACCATGGAATCCGCGATCAGCCCGGTCTCGTCGGTTTCGCCCTCGCGCAGGCGCTGGGCGAGGCCGCGCTTTTCCCCGATCGAGCAGACCAGTGCAGTCAGTTCCACCACCAGCAGGGCATAGGCGTAGACGCCCAGCGCCTCTGCCCCGTACAGCTGGCCGGCGATGAACAGGAACGGCAGCCGCGCCAGCAGGCGCAGCACGAAGCCGAAGAAATTGGTGCGCCCGCCCTTGGCCAGCGCGGCAATATCGCCGCCGGGCTTGTCGGCTTCTTCCGCGCTTGGATTCAGCCTGCTCAAGCCTGGTGCCCTTCGGCCTTCAGCGGGCGAGCGAGCAGGCCCTGCACCACGTCCTTTGCCGCCGCGCCTTCCAGCAGCGCGTTCACCGCATCGGTGATCGGCATGGAGACGCCGTGCCTTGCCGCCAGTTCGCGCAGCACCGGCGCTGTATGCGCGCCTTCGGCCACGGTGCGCTTGTCGGCCAGCGCTTCGCTTGCGCTCATCCCTTCGCCCAGCGCCTTGCCCAGCGAGAAGTTGCGGCTGGAAGTGGAGGAGCAGGTGAGCACGAGGTCACCAAGGCCACAAAGCCCGGTCAGGGTTTCCGCCTGGCCGCCCAGCGCCACGCCAAAGCGCATCATCTCGGCAAAGCCGCGGGTGATCAGCGCGCTGCGGGCGTTCTGGCCAAGGCCCAGACCGTCCACCACGCCGCAGGCAATGGCGAGCACGTTCTTCACCGCGCCGCCGATCTCTGCCCCGGCAACATCGTCGGAATAGTAGGGCCGGAAGTGCGGGCGCGCGATGGCAGGGGACAGCCGTTGCCACTGCGCGTCGCCGCCGCTGCACGCCAGGGTGACGGCAGCGGGCAGCCCGGCCGCGACCTCGTGCGCGAAGGTGGGGCCCGACAGCACGGCGATATCGGCCCCCGGTGCGGCTTCGCGTGCCACGTCGTGCATCATGCGCCCGGTGCTTTGCTCGATTCCCTTGGAACACAGCACGATATCACGCGGAAAACGCTGCATCTTGCCCAGCACGTTGGCGAGGTGCTGCGCCGGGGTGACCATCAGCAGCACGTCGCAAGTCGCCATGTCGGCCAGGTCGCCGGTCGCGCGGATCGTGGGGGCAAGCTCTGCCGAGGGCAGGAACAGTGCATTGCGGTGGGTGGTGTTGATGGCTTCGGCCAGGCCATCCTCCAGCGCCCACAACAGCACCTGGCGCCCGTCGCTGCTGAGCATCTGTGCCAGCGCGGTGCCCCATGCGCCTGCTCCCACTACACCGATCATGCCTTCACTCCTGCGCCTCTTGCGGGCTCTGCATCGGGATCAAGTGGCCAGCGCGGTCGCGCTTTCAAGTCCAGCGGGTCTGCCGCGCAACCCGCCGCCAGCCGTTCGACGCCCGCCCAGGCGATCATCGCGGCATTATCGGTGCACAGTGGCAAGGGCGGGGCAGTGAAGGGCAAGTCGAACTCTGCCGCCAGGCCTTCCAGCCCGGCGCGGATCGCCTGGTTGGCTCCCACCCCGCCTGCCACCACCAGCGCGGTGACCGGTTCCATGGTGGACAGGGCGCGGCGCGTGCGGTCGAGGATGCAATCGAGCGCGGCCTGCTGGAAACTGGCGGCAATGTCTGCGTCGGCATGGTCGCCAGACTCGTGGGCGCGCAACACGGCGCTCTTCAATCCGGCAAAGCTGAAATGCGGTTCCCTGCTGTGCAGCAGCGGGCGGGGCAGCGGGACAGCCGCCGGATCGCCTTCGCGGGCCAGCCTTTCAACTGCCGGGCCGCCGGGATAGCCAAGGCCCAGGATCTTGGCGGTCTTGTCGAATGCCTCGCCCAGGGCATCGTCGATGGTGGTGGCCAGCCGCTGGTATGTGCCCACGCCTTCCACGCGCAGCACCTGGCAATGCCCGCCGCTTACCAGCAGCAGGGCATAGGGAAACTGCAGGTCCGGGTCGGCAAGGCGCGGGGACAGCGCGTGCCCTTCAAGGTGGTTGATCGCCAGCAGCGGGGTGTCGCTGGCCATGGCCAGCGCCTTGGCAGTGACCAGGCCCACCATCACCCCGCCGATCAGGCCGGGGCCGGCGGTGGCGGCGATGGCATCGCAATCGGCCAGCGTCTTGCCGCCTTCGGCCAGCACTTTCTCCACCAGCGGGGCCAGCCGTTCTGCATGGGCGCGCGCGGCGATTTCGGGCACGACGCCGCCATAGGGCGAATGCTCCGCTTCCTGACTGGCAATCGCCTGCGCCAGGATTTGCCGATCGCCCGTCACCAGCGCCGCTGCCGTTTCGTCGCAGCTGCTTTCAATGCCAAGAACCAGTGTCATCCCGCTTCCCCTTAGACTGTCCCGCCGCTAGGGCAAGCAAACCCATGACACAGCAACCTCTCCTGAAACTCGGAACGCGGCGCTCGCCGCTGGCAATGGCACAGGCGGAAGAGACCCGTGCGCGGCTTTGCGCAGCCCACGGCTGGGACAGCAATGCAGTGGAGCTGGTGCCGGTGGTGGCTAGCGGCGACAAGGTGCAGGATCGCGCGCTGGCGGAAATCGGCGGCAAGGCGTTGTGGACCAAGGAACTGGACGCCTGGCTGGCCGAAGGACACATCGATGCCTCGGTCCATTCGATGAAGGACGTCGAGACCATCCGCCCCGAAAGCCTGACGATTGCCGCAATCCTGCCGCGCGCGGACAAGCGTGATCGGCTGGTGGGTGCGGACAGCATCGCCGACCTGCCCGAAGGCGCCACGGTGGGCACCAGCGCGCCGCGCCGGGCGGCGCAACTGCTCAACCTGCGGCCCGATTGCCGTGTGGTGACCTTTCGCGGCAATGTCGCCACGCGCCTGTCCAAGCTGGAAGCGGGAGAGGCCGATGCCACCTTCCTGGCCGCTGCCGGGCTTTCCCGGCTGGGGCAGGACGAGGTTGGCGTGGCGCTTGACCCCGAGGACTGGTTGCCCGCCCCGGCGCAAGGCGCGATCGGCGTGGAATGTCGCAGCGACGATGCGCGTGTGCGCGAATTGCTGGGCGTGCTCGACCACGCCCCCAGCCGTGCCGAAGTGATGGCAGAACGCGCGCTGCTGCTGGCGCTGGGCGGCACCTGCCATTCGCCCATCGCCGTGCGCTGCGACTTTACGGACGACCAGCTGGCGATGCGGGCGGTGCTGTTCAGCCCCGCAGGGCAGGAACGCGTCGAAGCGAAAGACCACTTCCACGCCGGAAACACCGATGCTCCCGCGCGGCTGGCAGAGATGCTGCTGGCCAAGGCCACTTCGGGCATCACTGCCGTGTTCGACGGGCCGCAATGATCTTCGTCATCCGGCCAGAGCCCGGATTGCAGTCCACGCTGCAAGCCGCACGCGACCTGGGCCTGGCAGCGGTAGGCATGCCGCTGTTCGAAGTCTTGCCGCTGCGCTGGCAGCCGCCCGATCCAGCCGATTTCGATGCCCTGCTGCTGGGCAGCGCCAATGCCGTGCGCCACGGCGGCGATGCGTTGGAGCAATACCGGGAACTGCCCGTCCACGCGGTGGGCAAGGCCACCGCCGAAGCCGCGCAGGAGGCTGGTTTCACGGTCGAGCGGGTGGGCGAGGGCGGATTGCAGGCCGTGCTCGATGCCAACGATGTGCCCACGCGCTACCTGCGGCTGGGTGGGGTGGAGACCGTGCCGCTGGAGCCTGGCAAGCACACCGTTACAGCGCGCGCAGTGTACGACGTGCGTGCCTTGCCGATTACCGGCAGCGCACAGGTCAGCCTGCGGGCGGGTAACCCCTGCGTGCTGCTGCACAGCGCCGCTGCGGCACGCCATTTCGCTGCCGAAGTCGACCGGCTGGGCCTCGATCGCGGGGCCGTGCAGCTGGCCTGCATCGGCCCGCGCGTGGCAGCGGCGGCGGGCGAAGGCTGGGCGAAGGTGCAAAGCGCTCCACAACCCTCGGATGCCGCCCTATTGGCCTTGGCGCGTGACATGTGCCATTAATCGCCATTCACCGATACGGATGGCCGCGAAGCCGTTCGACGGGTCGCCAAAGGATAGCATGGACCAAAGTCACGATTTCTCCCGCGCACAAGCGCCCAAGCGCAGCATTCCGCTGCGGTCCGGCCTGATTGCGCTTGCCCTGGCCTTTGTGCTCGGCATTGCCATCACCCTATACTTTGCGCGCGGCGGCGATCTTGGCATCGGCGACGTGTTCAGCGTGCGCAGCGAGGAAGAACCAGCCACCCAGCCTGCGGAAGAAGCGGCCGCGGCGCTAGCCGCCACCGATGTGGAGGCGCCGGAGCCTGTCCCGACCGCGTCGGCCAGCCCCGATGCCGTTGCCGCGGCAGAGGCAGTCGAACGCGTCGAACAGGTGGTGGAGCAGCAGGGCGGGCTGGACAGCCGCGTGGCCGCGATGGAACAGCGCCTGACCCGGATCGATCTCCAGTCGCAGGCCGCCGCCGGCAATGCCGCGCGCGCCGAAGGGCTGCTGATCGCTTTCGCCAGCCGCCGCGCCATCGAACGCGGCGCGCCGCTGGGCTACCTGGCAGACCAGCTGCGGCTGCGTTTTGGCGAGGCGCGGCCCAATGCCGTGCAGACCGTTATCGATGCAGCACAGGACCCGGTTACGCTGGACCGGCTGGTGGCCCGGCTGGACGGGCTCGCCCCGATCCTGAACGATGCCCCGGCTGACGAGGACGTGTTCACCATGCTGGGGCGCGAGATTTCCTCGCTGTTCATCGTCCGGCGCGAGGATACGCCTTCACCGGTGGGCGAGCGCCGTCTGGAACGCGCCCGCCTGTTCCTTGAAAGCGGGCGGATCGAAGCTGCCGTGCAGGAAGTGCGCAGCTTGCCCAACGCGGTAGAGGCCGAACAGTGGATCGCCGATGCAGAGCGTTTCGCCGCCGCCCAGCGCGCGCTGGAAACGCTGGAAACCGCCGCCGTGCTGGACCCGCGCGGCCTGCGCGACAGCGAAGGCGAAACGGTGCAGCAACTCAGCCCCGCGCTGCCGGGGGCGCAGGGCGTGGACTAGCTAGGGGGACTAACCTTTCAGCAGTTCGGGCAGGTCGCCGCTCATGCCGCGGGCTTCGTCCATGAACCAGTTCTTCAGCATCGGGGTGCGCTGCACGCCCGCCATGCCGAACCGGCGCACGGCGCTGGCCAGCTTGCCGGGAATGCCGAACAGGCGGGTAAGGGTGTCGGTCGCGCCCATCACCATCAACGAATCCATCGCTCGCCACTTCTCGTACTTGGCCAGCAATTGGGCATCGCCGGGTTCGAGACCCAGGCGCATCCCTTCGGCCAGCACGTCCACCAGCGCGCCGACATCGCGCAGGCCAAGATTCAGGCCTTGCCCGGCAATCGGGTGCATGCCGTGCGCGGCATCGCCCACCAGCGCCAGGCGATGATGGACGATCTTGGCCGTGTGCTGGAAGCTGAGCGGATAGCTTGAGCGCGGTCCCTCCACGGTGATTTCGCCGAACACGCCGTGCATACGCTTTTCGATCTCGTGCTTGAAGGCGCGCTCGGACAGCTTGAGCACCCCTTCTGCATCGCTCTCGTCCACCGTCCACACCAGGGCAGATCGGTGGCGACCCTGCTCGTCGTCGAGCAGCGGGAGGAGGGCGAAAGGCCCGTCGGGGTAGAAGATTTCCCACGCCACGCCATCGTGCGGTTTTTCGTGCGTCAGCCCTACGATGATCGCGCGGTGGCTGTAATCCCAGTGCGCCATGGAAAAGCCCGCTTCCTCGCGCGTGGGCGACCCGCGGCCCTCTGCAGCGCACATCAGGCTGGCTTCCAGCACCGTGCCGTCTTCCAGCGTGGCAGAGACGCCATGTTCGCCGCGATGCCGCTCGACCACATTGGCCTTGGCATGCCAGGCGATCAGCGGTTCGTCCTTCGCCGCTTCGAACAGCGCAAGGCGCAAGGTACGGTTGGCGAACATGCGGCCCAGAGTATCCGTGGGCGTGCCTTCGTGCGGCTCGGGCTGGAAGTCGATGCGTCCCGGCTTCATGCCATCCGTTACCGCAATGGATTCGATAGGGCAGCCATGCGGCTCCAGCGCTTCCGCCAGGCCGATATTCGAAAACAGGTTCCAGCTGGCGGTGGAAATGGCCGAGGCGCGGCCGTCGAAGCCCTCTGCCGTCAGCTCCGCCGGGTCTGCCCGGTCCACCACGTGGCTGGAAATGCCCTTCTTCGCTGCTGCAAGGGCCAGCGTCATGCCGACCAGGCCGCCGCCGAGGATGAGGAGATCGCGCCGGGGATTCAACTTGTCGCTCATGCCTCAGGTCCCTAGATCGTCCAGCGTGATTCAAGCAAGGAAATTACAGGCGCTGCTGGCGCTGGTGCTGGGCATGCTGGCAGTGCTGCTGCTGGCTGTACCGGCGTCTGCGCAGGACACCGCGCGATCATGCCCGCGCGGGCCGGACCTGATGGACCGGGGCAGCGCGCGGCTGGTGGCGGGCAGCGCCATCCAGCCAGGCGAAAGCGGGCAGCTGGCGCTGGATTTCCTGCCCATCGAGGGCTGGCACGGTTACTGGAGCAATCCGGGCGATGCCGGGCAGGGCATGTGCCTCGACTGGGAGCTGCCCAAGGGCTGGCAGGCGGGCGAACCGCTCTATCCCGTGCCGCAGACCTATGTCACGCAAGGGCTGATGAACCACATTTTCGAAGGCGAGCATGCCGTGCTGCTGCCTTTGCAGGTGCCCGAGGGGACCGCGCCCGGCGCCTACCAGGTGGGCCTCTACGCCGATTGGCTGACCTGCAGCGATACCCTGTGCGTGCCGCAGCGCGCCACGCTGTCCACCACCGTGCAGGTGGGAGAGGGCGGCACCGAGCACCCGCGTTTTGCCGAATGGCAAGCCGCCATTGCGCCGCTGATCGATTCCACGGCGCAGTTCCAGATCACCGCCGACCACCTGCGTATCGCAATTCCGCTGCCCGCCCGCCTGGAACTTCCCGATCCGCACGTCTTCATCGCGCAGCGCGACGTGATCGACTACGTCGCGCCGCAGACCTTCTACCGCGACGGTGACATGCTGGTGGCCGAAATTTCGCGCAGCGACCGGCGTGCCGAGCCGGAAGCGGTGAGCGGTATCCTCGCCTTCTCCGACAATGACGAAGGCGTGCGCTTCGAAGCCTTGCCGGGACACGTGCCCACGGG
The DNA here is from genome assembly GCA_913055155.1 of uncultured Erythrobacter sp. GTDB lineage: Bacteria > Pseudomonadota > Alphaproteobacteria > Sphingomonadales > Sphingomonadaceae > Alteraurantiacibacter. The sequence continues at coordinate 14,641 of CAJXJR010000008.1, forward strand.
CGGCACGCGCATCGGTCCGCGCGCGGTCGAGACGTCGCTTGTGCTGCTGCTGGGCGGCGCGCTGCTGGGCGGCCTGCTGCTGAACCTGATGCCCTGCGTCTTTCCCATCCTCAGCCTGAAGGCGCTGACGCTGGCGCGCGCGGGCGAAAGCGAGGCACAGGCGCGGCGCGAGGGGATTTCCTATACCGCAGGCGTCATGCTCGCCTGCGTGGCGCTTGGCGCGCTGATGCTGGCCCTGCGCGCGGCGGGAGAACAGGTGGGCTGGGCCTTCCAGCTGCAACAGCCGCTGGTGGTGGCCGCCCTGCTGGTGCTGGCCACGCTGATTACGGCCAATTTCATGGGCCTGTTCGAGATCCCTTCGCTGGCGATCCGCACCGGGGGGCGGACCAGCGCCTTTTCCACCGGCCTGCTGGCCGCCGTGGTGGCAACGCCATGTACGGGGCCGTTCATGGCCGCGGCGCTTGGCGCGGCACTGCTGCTGCCCGCACCGCAGGCGCTGCTGCTGTTCGCGGCGCTCGGTTTCGGGCTGGCGCTGCCCTTCCTGTTGCTGGGCTACGTCCCCGCGCTGCGGCGGCTGTTGCCCAAGCCGGGGGCGTGGATGGAGACTTTCCGCAAGGTGCTGGCCGTGCCGATGGGCCTGACGGCGCTGGCGCTGGCGTGGCTCGCCTGGCGCCTGGCGGGTGCGCATTTCGCCTACGCTGCGCTGGCCGTGGGTGTCTTGCTGGTCATGGTCCTGATGGCGTGGCGCCGGCGCAGCCTGGCCATGGTGGGCATCGCCTCGCTTGCGGCGCTCTACTTTGCCGGATCGCTGCCGTTCCGGGTGGAGGAACGGGTGGCTGGCAATGAGAGCGTGCTGGAGCCTGTCGACTATTCGGCTCAGGCGCTGGCCGAAGCGCGAGCATCGGGAGCGCCCGTTTTCCTGTGGTTCACCGCCGACTGGTGCCTGACCTGCAAGGTGAACGAACAGGTCGCCATCGAACGCGAATCCACGCGTGCAGCCTTCGAAGAGGCAGGCGTTGTCGCCATGCGCGGCGACTGGACGCAGGCCGACCCGGAAATCACCCGCTTCCTGGAACAATGGCAGGTGGCGGGCGTGCCGCTGTATGTCTGGTATCCGGCAGGCGGCGAGGGCGAGCAACTGCCGCAGGTGCTGACGCCCGTCATGCTGGCGGAACTGGCGGAAGGCGGCGCCTAGCCCTCGGCTTCGCCGCTGTCGCCGTCGTCGGCGGTTTCGCCTTCCTCTGCTTCGGGCACCATGCCCCCGGCTCGGCACCATTCGAGGAACTCGCCGGTAATTCGTCCGCCGCCGATTTCCAGCGTGCCGCGCCCCGGCAGGGTGGCAATGATATCGCGCGTGCCGCTGAACACCTCCAGCTGCGGATCGTCTGCCGGTAGGCGCGCTTCCCAGTGCCACTCGCCGTCGGCCAGCACCGTATCGGCCAGGAACCGGCTGCTCACGCCGTTGCCCAGCACCGGGAACAGCGCGCTCTGACCGGGATAGGCACGCGCGTGGCGGATGATGACGAATTCGGTCGGGGTTGCCTCGAGGTCGCAGGCCAGCGTCAGGAACGGCGGCTGTCCCATGTTGCCGAAGCGGATCGCATGGCCGTTGTTGGAAACGGTCCAGCCCGCCTCGCCGGTGTCGGGCGAGGGATCGGCCTCGGCGGCGCGTTGGCCGGTATCTTGCAGTTCCACCCGCTGCACGGTGCCCTGCTGCAAGGGCACGTCTGCCTGCCGCTCGCAGGCGGCCAGCAGCAAGGGCAACAGCAGCAAGGGCAGGGTGCGGAGCATGGGTGCAGCACTGCTCCGGCTCCGGCGACTTATCAAGCCTTGCGCGGGCAATTGTCCTGCATCTCGGACGACGAAAGACGCCCGGAACTACCATATACGTGTCATTGGCAGTGCGGCTCCCTCGCCTAGGATCGGCACCTTGAGTCCGGGGAGAAGTCGATGCCACAGGCCGCGCACTACACCGCACACCGCTCTGCCCGCCGCATCGGCGTGCTGGTGGCTCTGATTATCGTGCTGGGACTGTTCCTGCTGCTGTTCGATTTCGCTGCCTTCGCGCCCGAGATGGAGACCGGCAGCGGCGCCCGGCGCCTGCGCGCGGCCCAGTTGATCTTTGCTGCAGCGCCATGGCTGGGCGGCGGGGCGGTGGTGATCGGACTGTTGTTCGTGCCCCGCATGTTTCGCAAGGGGGTGGAGATCGGCATCGGCCCCAGCGGCATCACCTATCCGCCCGCGCTGAAACAGGTGCTGCTGTGGGACCGCGTGCAGCGCGTGGCGGTGCGCACAATCGCCATGCAGAGGGTGCTGTCGGTATGGATGAGCGATGCGGAGAACTTCCCGATGAAGCCCTGGGCCCGTCGCATCGCGTTGATGAACAGGTCATCGGGCGGCTATGGCGATTTCAACATCGAGACGCTGCGCTCGGACGGCACCTTCGAAGACCTGTTGGCGGCGGTGGAGGATTACTTCCCGGTGGAGCGGTAAAAGGCGTCAGCTTTTCCCGAACTTCCGCTGGGTCTTGCCATAGCGCAGCTTGCGCGTGCCCGGTTTGCCCTCGTTCGAACGCCCGACGACCGGCGCCTTCTTCTCGCCATCGCCAAGGCCCAGCTCGTCGTTTTCGAGCCGGCGGATCTCGTCGCGCAGGCGACCGGCTTCCTCGAATTCCAGGTTGGCGGCGGCGTCGCGCATGCGCTTTTCCAGGTCCTCGATATAGGCGCGCAGGTTGTGGCCGACGAGGTTGTTGCGCTCGTCGTCGCCCGTATCCACGGTAACGCCGTCCTGCGCGGCGGTGTGGGCGACGATATCGGCGATCTCGCGCTTGATCGTCTGCGGGGTGATGCCGTGTTCCTCGTTATAGGCGCGCTGCTTCTCGCGGCGGCGCTCCGTCTCGGCCATGGCGCGTTCCATGCTGCCGGTAATGCGGTCGGCATAGAGGATCACGCGGCCATCCACGTTGCGCGCGGCGCGACCGATCGTCTGGATCAGGCTGGTCTCGGAACGCAGGAAGCCTTCCTTGTCGGCATCGAGGATGCACACCAGGCCGCATTCGGGAATGTCGAGGCCTTCGCGCAGCAGGTTGATGCCCACCAGCACGTCGTACACGCCAAGCCGCAGGTCACGGATAAGCTCGATACGTTCCAGTGTTTCGACGTCGGAGTGCATGTAGCGCACGCGCACGCCCTGTTCGTGCATGAATTCGGTCAGGTCTTCGGCCATGCGCTTGGTCAGCGTGGTGACGAGGGTGCGGTATCCCTTGGCGGCCATGGCCTTGGCCTCGGCAATGCAATCCTGCACCTGGTCTTCGACCGGCTTGATCTCCACCGGCGGGTCGATCAGGCCGGTGGGGCGGATCACCTGTTCGGCAAACACGCCGCCGGTCTGCTCCATCTCCCACGGGCCGGGGGTGGCTGAAACGGCCACGGTCTGCGGGCGCATTGCGTCCCATTCGTTGAAGCGCAGCGGGCGGTTGTCGATGCACGAGGGCAGGCGGAAACCGTATTCGGCCAGGGTCAGCTTGCGGCGATGGTCTCCGCGCGCCATCGCGCCGATCTGCGGGATCGTCTGGTGGCTCTCGTCCACGAACAGCAGGGCGTTTTCGGGCAGGTACTCGAACAGCGTGGGCGGCGGCTCGCCGGGCAGTCGTCCGGTCAGGAAGCGGCTGTAGTTCTCGATGCCGTTGCAGCTGCCGGTGGCGGCGATCATCTCGAGGTCGAAATTGGTGCGCTGTTCCAGCCGCTGGGCTTCCAGCAGTCGGCCTTCCTCGTGCAGCTCCTTGAGGCGCTCTTCCAGCTCGAACTTGATCGCCTCGCTGGCCTGTTTCATCGTCGGGCCGGGGGTGACGTAGTGGCTGTTGGCGTAGACGCGCACCTTCTTGAGGCTTTGCCCCTTCTTGCCCGTCAGCGGGTCGAATTCGCTGATTTCCTCGATCTCGTCGCCGAAGAAGCTGATGCGCCAGGCGGTGTCCTCCAGGTGGCTGGGGAACAGTTCCAGGTTGTCGCCGCGCACGCGGAAACAGCCGCGGGCGAAGGCGGTGTCGTTGCGCTTGTATTGCAGGGCGACGAGTTTGCGGATCAGCTCGCGCTGGTCGACCGTGTCGCCTGCCTTGATGTCGAACACCATCGCCGAATAGGTTTCGACCGAGCCGATGCCGTAAAGGCACGAGACCGAGGCGACGATCAGCACGTCGTCCCGCTCCAGCAGGGCGCGGGTGGCCGAGTGGCGCATCCGGTCGATCGCCTCGTTCACCGAGCTTTCCTTCTCGATGTAGGTGTCCGACCGGGGGACGTAGGCTTCGGGCTGGTAGTAGTCGTAATAGGAGACGAAATACTCGACCGCGTTTTCGGGAAAGAAGCTCTTGAACTCGCCATACAGCTGGGCGGCCAGGATCTTGTTGGGGGCGAGGACGAGGGCGGGGCGCTGCAATTGCTCCACCACCTTGGCCATGGTGAAGGTCTTGCCGCTGCCGGTCACGCCCAGCAGCACCTGCGTCTGTTCGCCATCCTTCGCGCCTTCCACCAGTTCGGCAATGGCGGTGGGCTGGTCGCCCGAGGGTTCGTACTCCGAAACCAGCTTGAACGGCTTCTGCTCGTCCGACTTTTCCGGGCGGGCGGGCTTGTGCGGGGTGAATTCGCCGGTGGTATCGGGTTCTTCCAGTCCGCGGCGGATGACGAGTTCGGCCATGGCGGGGATATGGGAGACAGGGAACGGATTGGCAACGAGAGAAGGCGGGTTTGCCTGATCTTTACCGATGTTTGCCAATGTCCCCAGCGATCTATCCTGGGGGCCGGACAATGACCGTTAAGAACCTTGCCGCGCTGTCGACGCTGCCGCTGCTTGCGGGCTGTTTCGGAGACGATCCCGAAAACACGCCGCTTTACGGCCAGTGGGAAATGGTGCGCACGCTCGACAGCGTGACCATCGACGGCATTGCCTTTGCGCCGGACGAGCTGCCCGACGACTTTCGCGAGCTGGAGCAGGTGGAGTCCATCTGCGGCGAGCCGATCTACACCGACCGCCGCTGGCAGGCCGAGGACGTGCGCGACCGCACGCGGGGGATGTGCGAACTGGAAACCTATACCAACGGGTCGGGCTCCGCCGAACTGGCGGGGCGCTGTTCGATGGACGGGAACGGGGTCACCTACACCCCGACCATGCGCGGCAATTCGCGCTTCGACCAGACCAGCACGCGCGATGTCATCGTCATGGAAGGCTCAATCACCATGCCGGGCGAAAGCGGCCTGCACGTGATGAAGATGATTGCCGTGCAGGAAGGCACCCGCATCGGCGATTGCTGACGGCCCGTCGCAAGCGCGTTGGCAAGCGCTTGCATGCTTGTTATCGCCCGTCTCGCACATGCGGCAGGCAGTGGGTCGCCGCACAAACAGGGGAAATTTCAATGCGTTTGATTCACACCTTGCCGCTTGCCGCGGCCATCGCGCTGGCTGCCTGCGGCGGCGGCGACACGGTGGATGACCCGGCCAACAACCCCGATGCCGTGGCCGATGCCATGGCCAGCCTGCCCAATCCCGAACCCGGCGAATACCGGATCACCGGCGAGCTGGTGGAGTTCGAGGTGCCCGGCATGTCGGACGAGGAAACGCAGATGGTCCAGGGCATGATGGCCGCCGTGTTTGCCGAACCGCAGACCCAGTGCCTGACCGCCGAGCAGGCGGAGGAAGGCTACCAGGGTTTCATCAACGGCATGGGCCAGAACGACGATGACTGCCAGATGGAAAGCTTCGAGACCACCGACAGCGGCTTCACGGCGCGCATGGCCTGTGCCGACGACACCGGCAACTCGGGCACCATGTCCTATGAAGGCGAAGTTACGGGCGACAGCATGGACATGACCATGACCGTCGACGGCAACGATCCCAACATGGGCACCATGCACATGGTCGTCAGCATGAATTCGCAGCGCGTGGGCGATTGCACCGCGGGCTGAGGCTTGCACCGACCTGCGCAAAGCTGACCGGATTTGGGACGTGCGCAGGCACCGCGATTGGCATGGTTTCAGGGGCTTGGTAACCCCGCAAGCGTGAATGGTGGGCCGTGCCGGCCGCCTGCTTACGGGGAAAACCAATGCGCCTGATCCATGCCGCCGCGCTGCTTGCCACTGTCACTCTGGCTGCCTGCGGCAACAATCCGGACGAGGAACTGACCGACGAGGCCCTCTCGATGGACGAGGTGATGGCCGAGATCGAGGACAACGGCGTGATGCCGCAGCCGGGCCAGTACACCGCCAATGTCGAGCTGGTTTCGTTCGAAGTTCCGGGCATCGCCAGCAGCAACATCAACATGGATACCCTGCTTGCCGAGATGGAAGAGGGCGCGGCGACCGAAAGCACCTATTGCGTGACCGAGGGGATGGACCGCGAGGGCTGGATTTCGGAAATGACCGATAACCAGTGCACCATTTCCCGCCTGGTGGCCGAGGACGGCACGATCGACCTGGCCATGACCTGCAACGCCGAGGACGGTCCGCAAGGCCGCATCGCCATGAGCGGCACCGCCGGGGAAACATCGTCCAACATGGAAATGAGCTTCACCCAGCCGATCCCCGGCATCGGCGATGCCGATATCGTGATGCGGGTGATCTCCGAACGCACTGGCGATTGCAGCTAGGCGTGATATCCTTGCGGCCATGAGCCGCCTGAAAATCCTTTTTCGCCCGCCTCTTGTCGCGGCCATCGGCGGACTCTTGCTGCTTGGGCCCATGGCGGGCAAGGCGCAGGACAAACCGCGCGGCGAAGCGGGCACGATCGTGATCCCCCCGCCGGAGCGCGATGACAGTTTCCGCAGCGACCAGCCGTTTCCGTGGCCATCGTTCCTGGGCGTCCGCCCGGCGCCCGGTCGCTATCGCTCGCGGCTGAAGATTGTCGAATTCTCGATGGACGAGATGCCCGAACTGAACGGCATGGATTTCGAGCGGATGATGCGCGAATCCATGGAGGACACGCAGACCTATTGCATTCGCGGCGACGAGGAGCTGGAAGACTGGGCCGCCGAGATCGGCAATGGCAATTGCGAGTCGATGACCCTGGACCGTGCAGGCGATGGCTTTTCCATGCACATGGTCTGCCGCCCCGAAGCCGATGCGGTTATGGATGTCAGCGCATCGGGCAATGTCTCGCCCACGGCTTCACGCATGATGATCGCGGTGACCGGCATCAGCAGCGAGTTCGGCGACATGGCCATACGCTTTGCCGCGCAGACAGAGCGGCTGGGGGATTGCGAGTAGGAGCCGTGCGCGATGATATCGTCGATTCCGAGGGCGGCAGCTGGCGCGACGGACTGCGGTCCTTGCGCCATGCCGCCGAATTTCGCCTGCGCCTGCTGAAGGGCGAGGCGCCGCCCGATGCCCATGCGCCGCCGCTACGCCTGTTCCTGGCGGAAACTGCGCATGTCCTTGCCCCTGTCGCACGCGCGCTGCGGCCACCGCTGCCGATCGAACCGGCCGAGAACCCGCGCGTCGCCATCCTGTTTCCCGGCTTTGCGGCCAACCCCGAAAGCATGAAGTACATGGCCCGCCAGCTTGAACGGGCCGGCCACAAGGTAAAGCGGTGGGGCCTGGGCACCAACATGGGGCCTACGCCCGAAAACTTCGACCTGCTGGCCCGCCGCGTGCAGGCGGTTCGCGAACGTTATGGCCAGGACGTGGTGCTGATCGGCTGGAGCCTTGGCGGCGTATTCGCGCGCGAAGTGGCCAAGGTGCATCCCGAATGTGTCGCCAAGGTCATCACCATGGGCACGCCGTTCAGCCATACACCCTATTCCAACAACCTTTGGCGCATCTACCAGTTTGCCGCCGGGCACCGCGTGGAAGAGCTGCCGATCGAGGCGGAACTGGCTGAAAAACCACCGGTAGAGACGATCGCCTTCTGGAGCCCGCGCGACGGCGCCATCTCGCGTCGCAGCGCTTGCGGGCAGCCTGGCGAACGCGATCGCGCGGTGGCCCTGCGCTGCACCCACATGGGCTTCTGCAACTCCAGTGAAGTGATCCTTGCGCTTCTTGAGGAACTGCGCCGATAATCAGGCTTTGATTAGTTGAGCATTATCGCGCATGCTGCATGTGCGAACAATTGATTCCTGCCACAAGGGGACTTGAGTGACCGCGTCAGAGCCGGCCAAATTCGACGAGATGCACATGCCCGATGGCACCGTGCGCGAGGCCTATCGTGGTTATAACCAGTGGCTGGAAGGGCAGGACGAAGGCTGGATGCGCCGCAAGGCGTTCGAGGCGGAAAGCTTCTTCCGCAAGACCGGCATCACCTTCAACGTTTACGGAGAGGACGATGCCGAGGAGCGGCTGATCCCCTTCGACATGGTGCCGCGCGTGATCACCGCCGGAGAATGGCGGCGGTTGTCGCGCGGGATCGAGCAGCGGGTGAGGGCCCTGAACGCCTTCATGCACGATCTCTACCACCGCCAGGAGATCATCCGTTCCGGTCGCCTGCCCGAGCGGCTGTTTCGCGATAACGACGCGTGGCTGCCGCAGATGGTCGGCTTCACCCCGCCGGGCGGGGTCTACACGCACATTGTCGGCATCGACCTGGTGCGCACCGGGCCCGACGAATTCATGGTGCTGGAAGATAACGCCCGCACTCCCAGTGGCGTCTCCTACATGCTGGAAAACCGCGAAACCATGATGTCGATGTTCCCCGAGCTGTTCAGCAAGGTGAAGGTGCGAGAGGTTTCCGACTATCCCCGGCGGCTGGCCAAGAGCCTGGCCGCCTGCGCGCCCGAAAGCGCCGGCAGCAAGCCGCGCATCGCCGTGCTGACGCCGGGCATCTACAATTCCGCCTATTACGAGCATGCCTTCCTGGCCGACCAGATGGGCGCCGAGCTGGTGGAAGGCAGCGACCTGCGCGTGCTCGATGGCAAGCTGCAGATGCGAACCACGGTGGGCTTTCGTCCGGTCGACGTGCTCTATCGCCGGGTAGACGACGATTTCCTCGACCCGCTCACCTTCAATCCCGACAGCATGCTGGGCGTGCCGGGCATCATGGACGTGTATCGGGCGGGCAATGTCACCATCGCCAATGCGCCGGGCACCGGCGTGGCGGACGACAAGGCCATCTATTCCTTCATGCCGGAAATCGTGGAGTTCTACACCGGCGAAAAGGCCCTGCTGCCGAACGTCGAAACCTATCGCTGCGCCGATCCGGATTCGCTGAAATACGTGCTCGACAACCTGGAAGAACTGGTGGTGAAGGAAGTCCACGGCTCGGGTGGGTACGGTATGCTTATCGGGCCAACCTCCTCGAAGAAGGAAATTCGCCAGTTCCGCCAGAAGCTGGAAGCGCGGCCCGAAAACTACATCGCCCAGCCCACGCTTGCGCTGTCGACCTGCCCGGTTTTCACCAAGAAGGGCCTGGCCCCGCGCCATGTCGACCTGCGACCCTTCGTGCTGTGTTCGCCGCAAGGGGTGGACATCACGCCGGGCGGGCTCACCCGCGTGGCGCTGAAGAAGGGCTCGCTGGTGGTCAATTCCAGCCAGGGGGGCGGCACCAAGGACACCTGGGTGCTGGACGACTGATGGCCAAGAGACCGATTCACAGCGGAGAAGCATGGTAATGCTGGGACGCGTCGCCCACGGAATATTCTGGATGTACCGCTACCTCGAGCGGGCCGAAAACACTGCGCGCCTGCTGGCGGCAGGACAGCGCATGACGCTGACTCGAGGCAAGGACATGGCCGACCAGGAATGGCGATCCATTCTCACCACGCTGGGCCTGCGCCAGGCCTACGAAGCCTGTCACGACGATTACGAAGGCGCCCAGGTGTGCGACTTCGTGCTGCGATCGAAGAACAATCCCGAAAACGTGATGGCCATGGTGGAAAGTGCGCGCACCAATGCCCGCGCCTGCCGCTCGGCACTGACGGCGGAGGTGTGGGAAGCGGTCAACGAAGGCTGGATGACGCTGCGCGACCTGCTGGCGCGGCCGGTGCGTGATTCAAACCTCAACACGTCGCTTGCCGCGATCCGCCGGGAAAGCACGCTGGCGCGCGGTGCCACCCACGGCTCGATGCTGCGCAACGAGACCTACAGCTTCGCCCGGCTGGGCACCTTCCTGGAGCGTGCCGACAACACCGCGCGTATCCTTGACGTGAAATACTACCTGCTGCTGCCGTCGCTATCCTATGTCGGCACGCCGCTGGATACCGGGCAGTGGGACAACGTGTTGCGCTCGCTGTCGGCAGAGCGTGCCTATCGCTGGCTCAACTCTGGCCGCATGGATGCTCGCTCCATCGCCGACTTCCTGATCCTCGACGATCGATTTCCGCGCAGCCTGGTATTCTGCTATTCCCGGATGCGCCAGAACCTGGCCGAGCTGGCGCAGTTGCACGGCGCCGAAGGAACCTGCCACGAGGCCATGCGCGCCGCCGATATTCGCCTGACGGGCAAGACGGTGGAAGACATCTTCGAACAGGGGCTGCACCAGTTCCTGCTGGAATTCACTGCCGGAAACCAGGCCCTGGCCGGCGCCATTGCCGAGGATTACCGCTTCGTCGCCTGACGGGAAATTTGCATGCGTCTCTCCATTCGCCATACCACCCACTATCGCTTCGCCGCCCCGGTTGCCCACGGCATCCAGCGGCTGCGGTTGACCCCCAAGGAAACGCAGGGGCAGAAGATCCTCGAATGGAACATGCAGTTGCAAGGCGCCAGCGAGCAGCTGTCCTACGACGACCAGAACTTCAACCACGTCAGCCTGGTTTCGGTGGACGAAGGGGCGACCGAAGTGGTGGTGACCTGCACCGGCCAGGTCGAGACGCAGGACCATCACGGCGTGATCGGCCATCATGCCGGGCACCTGCCGCTGTGGTCCTTCCTCAGCCAGACCGCGCTGACCAAGCCGGGGCCGAAGACCAAGGCGCTGATCGCCGAAGTCGAACGCAGCGAAGAGGGCATGGTCGAGACGCTGCACAACCTTTCCGCCGTCATTCGCGAGCATGTGCCCTATGCCAGCGGCAGTACCGGTGTGGCCACGACGGCGGAAGAGGCAGTGGCGGAAGGTTCGGGCGTGTGCCAGGACCATGCCCACATCTTCATTTCGCTGGCGCGCAGCCTCGACATTCCGGCGCGCTATGTCAGCGGCTACCTGATGATGAACGACCGGATCGAACAGGAAGCTACCCACGCCTGGGCCGAGGCCTGGGTGCAGGGGCTGGGCTGGGTCGGGTTCGACATTTCCAATGGCATCAGCCCCGATCCGCGCTATGTGCGCGTCGCCACGGGCCGGGACTACAGCGATGCTGCACCGGTAACGGGCATCAGCTTCGGCGCGCTGACGGAAGACCTGTCGGTGGACCTGGCCGTGGAACAACAGATGGAAGAACAGCAGCAACAATGACCTATTGCGTTGGCCTGATGCTCGAAAAGGGCCTGGTCCTGATGAGCGACACGCGTACCAATTCGGGCGTCGACAACATTTCCGTGTTCCGCAAGATGTTCAGCTGGTCGGTTCCCGGCGAGCGGATCATCACCCTGATGACAGCGGGCAACCTGGCCACCACGCAGGCGGTGATCAGCCGGCTGGAGGAACGCACCAAGACGCCGTCCGAACGGCAGAACTCGCTGATGGAACTGCCGACAATGTTCCAGGTGGCGGCAGAAACGGGCAAGCTGCTGCGCGAAGTGATTTCCGAAACGCAGGACGACAACGGCCAGCAGGGCAAGGGGCGCTTTACCGCATCGATCATCCTGGCCGGACAGATCAAGGGCATGGAACCGCGCCTGTTCATGATCTACCCCGAAGGCAATTTCATCGAGGCCAGTTTCGACACGCCGTTCTTCCAGATCGGGGAGACCAAGTACGGGCGCCCGATCCTGATCCGTGGTTATGACCGCGACATGAGCTTCGAGGATGCGGTGAAGCTGCTGATGGTCAGCTTCGATTCGACGCTGAAGGCGAACCTTTCGGTGGGCCTGCCGCTGGACCTGATGGTGATCGAGCGCGACCAGTTCCAGCCCAGGCACGAGCGGCGGATCGAGGCGAGCGATGCCTATTTCAACGCGATCAGCGACAGCTGGAGCGACGCGCTGCGCAGCGCCTTCCACTCGCTGCCCGATTACAGCTTCTACCAGCCTGACTCGGCCAATTAGGCTATTTTACCTAATCAGAGTTACGGATACGGGCGGCGTCGCAGGTCGGGGCCATTGCGGGCTTGCGGGAAATCCCTGAGAAACATCGTAAATGGATGTTTACCAGCCCGCCGCAGACCTAACTCTTCCCTATACATCAATTCTTTATAGGTGGAATTCCGAAGTAATACGGATTGGCTCTGATCGGGTTTCCTGCGCAAGAAGCGCGTCATGGAACAGCGTATTTCGATCCACATCGTCGGCGGCAACAGCCGCTCCCGCGCCGAGCAGTCGCGCCTTGTCCTGTCGATGGGCCACCACGCGGAAGTCTACTCTGACCTGGTGGAGCTGATCGACCGGCCACCGCGATCGGGCGTCATTATCGCCAGCGATGACATGCTGGAAAACGGTGTCGGCGCGCTGCTGGACGAACTGGCCGATGCGGGGGTGTGGACCCCGCTGGTGGCAGCCAAGCCCGATCCCGACGTGCAAGAGGTGGTGGAGGCGATCCAGGCCGGTGCACTCGATTTCCTGCAGCTGCCGCTGACCCAGGACGAACTGCGGCGCATGATCGCACACGTCCATTCCGATGCCGGTCGCCATGCCGAGGCGCGTCGCCGCCTGATCGATGCCCGCCGCCGCATCGGCACCCTGTCCAGGCGTGAGCGTGAAGTGCTCGATTGGCTGAGCGAGGGATGCTCGAACAAAGCCATTGCGCGCAATCTGGAAATCAGCCCGCGTACGGTGGAAATCCACCGCGCGAACATGATGGACAAGCTGGGCGCGAATCACGCGGCAGAGGCCGTGCGGTTGCGGCTGGAAGCGGGCTTTCAGGATGCGGAGAAGGAACCCTTGGCAAAAAAGCCTCAGGCGCCCGTTGAGGGCGCCGTCATCATGCAGGAAGTGATGATCCGCAACGCCATCGACTGAACCGCCCCGCTTGCGGGACGGCCATCAGCGGCGAAACGGTTTTGCGAGGTCTGGGCGGTTTTACGGGGTCCGGATATCCCGGCAGTCTTCCCTCGTCAGTCGAGGACATCTTCGAGGACAAGCTCCACGTTCAGGCGGCTTGCGGCGTACCATTATACTGTCGCGTGGATGACGTGAGTGGCCTCAAGCTTCTTCATCACGTTGGATCGGCGGATTTCCACCGTACGCGGGCTGATTTCCAGGCTGCGCGCAATGGCCTTGTTGGAATAGCCCTTGGCCATCAGTTCGAGCACTTCGTATTCGCGCTCGGTAAGTTCAGCAATTCGCTGCTTGGCGGCAACCCTCAGTCGCTCGATTTCATGGTGTTCGTGGCCAGCCCTTCGCACATGCGCCACAATGCGCTCGATTTCTTCGGCGCATAACGGCAGTTTTGCGAAATCAAAGGCACCGGCTTCAAGCGCGGAAACAATTTCCCCCAGGGACGGTTTCTCCGCTGCGGCGATCAGTGGTAGCGATATGCCCTCGTCCCTGAGGTACTCTACCAGTTGCCCGCGCCCTTCCTGCAGCAAGTTGTAAGTCGCCAGGATCAAGCCGTCCGAAGGTGAATGATCGAGCAATTCATAGAGGTCGGCGTACGCTTCGCCGTGGTGGCCGGCATCACGAAACCGGTCAGCAATCGCCGCTCGGCTCCTGCTGTCACCGCCAAGAATGTGAAATGTTATCCGGCCTCGCATGGGCTACGAAATAGGCGCAGCTGCGCCCACTCTTGAATACGATATAGTACCTATAATATGTTATACATTGATAAGAATATTGAACCGTCTCCCGGGGATTTTATATCTGATAATCTGTGTAACGAAAACAGCTCCTGTTCGTTCCTTTGCAAGTCGAGTGCCGAAGACATGAAGTGCTTCGCTAAGTAGAGGTACTTAGACTCGCTACGGCCTGCAGCGTATTGTCAGCGGCAGTAGGAATTGCCTTCGATAACGCCTTCGACGTGGAAGTGATCGTGATGGTCGGCGTTATAGTCCGGCCCCAGCACGGTGTCGAAACGGCGGCAGGCGCTGCGTTGCACCACGCGCAGGAATTCGCGTTCCTGGGGGCTGCCCGACCAACCGCTGCGCACGCTGATGCTGCGGCCGTCCGCCAGCACGAAGCCGCTGACGTCGATGGCATCGGCGCTGGCGTGGGCGCTCCGGCGACCGGTGCCGGCCACGTTGCGGCAGGCAAAGCTGCCCATTGTCTGGATGCTGGCCAGTGGCGAACCGAAGATCTGCTGCGCCGCGCGGTCGACGCCGTAACGCGCCCAGGCGGCAAAGGCGCTGGAGACCGGGCAGGTGACCGGTCCCAGGTTGCTGACGCCCAGCTGACCTGTGTCGCCTGCCAGCGCGTGCATCTGCACCGTGTTCAGGGTGCTGCACCCCTGGCCCAGGTAGCGATCGGGCAGGGCGTCGAAGCGCACGCCGGCCTGGCCCAGCTGCGACAGGCACTGATTCTCTGCCGCCCCGCGCGCGATCGGCGGCGGCGCGCTGACGCGGGTGGAGCCCGGCTGCGACCCGGCGCGATCGACGGGGGACGAGGATTCGCTCGCCATGTAACGGGCGCCCGATGCCTGCGGCACGACCGAACAGGCCCCAAGGGCAAGCGTCGCAAGACTGAGGAATAGCGCGTGTTTCATGGCCATCTCCATGGAGTTGGATGGTTAAGCCCCCACACCTAATTTATGGTTAATACGTGGGTAACCTTCATGGAATGCCCCGGCGCACCGGCCAGCCCACAGGTTACACGGGAAACCGCAATTTTCGTTGACTCGGCGCTGCGCATCTCTAGTGGCGGCTGCGGGCCACGCGGTCCCAACGCCGCGCGAGCTCTCTGTAAGGAGAGAATACATTATGACTACGATGCCGACGCTCCGTCCGGAGCGACCTTTCTTTTCGTCCGGTCCGACCTGCAAGCCTCCGGGCTGGTCGCTCGACAAGCTCGACACCAAGAGCCTGGGACGCTCCCACCGCTCCAAATATGCCAAGGGTCGCCTGAAATACGCGATCGACCTGACGCGCGAACTGCTGGGCGTGCCTGACGACTACCTCGTCGGCATCATCCCCGGTTCCGACACCGGCGCGCTGGAATGTGCGATGTGGACCATGCTCGGCGCGCGCCCCGCGACCGTCGCCGCTTGGGAAAGCTTCGGCAACGTGTGGATCCAGGATGCGGTCAAGCAGCTCAAGCTGAAGGACCTGCAGGTGCTCGACGCCGGTTACGGCGAAATCCCCGACCTGTCGCAGATTCCGCAGGAAAACGATGTCGTCTTCACCTGGAACGGCACGACCTCGGGCGCGAAGATCCCGAATACCGACTGGCTGGCGCCGGGCCGCGAAGGCATCACCATCAACGATGCCACCAGTGCCATCTTCGCCATGGAAATGGACTGGGCCAAGCTCGATGCCACCACCTATTCCTGGCAAAAGGTTCTGGGCGGGGAAGCTCAGCATGGCATGCTTATCCTCAGCCCCAAGGCCGTGGAACGGATCGAAAGCTACGATCCCGAATGGCCGCTGCCCAAGCTGTTCCGCCTGAAGAAGGGCGACAAGATCAACAAGGGTATCTTCGAAGGTGCGACGATCAACACCCCTTCGATGCTGGCGACGGAAGACTACATCGCGGCGCTGGAATGGGTGAAGTCGATCGGCGGCCGCCAGGCCATGTTCGATCGCGCCGATGCCAACGCCAAGATCGTGAAGGACTGGATCGAGGCCACCCCGTGGCTGCGCAACATGGTCGATGATCCGGCCAAGCAGACCAACACCGGCGTGTGCATGTGTTTCCAGGGCGAATGGATCGAAAGCCTGTCGCCGGAAGATGCCGCTGCCGTGCCGAAGACAATCGCTGCCAAGCTGGAAGAGATGGATATCGGCTACGATTTCAACGGCTATCGCGATGCGCCGCCAAGCTTGCGCATCTGGTGCGGCGGTTCGCTGGAAAGCGAAGACATCGCCCGCCTGCTGCCGTGGATCGAATGGGCTTACGAAGAGCTCAAGGCCGGTAACCTGTAAGGGTTGGCCCGACCGCGTCGCCCCGCCCCGGAGGCGGGGCGCGCATCCCCTCGCTTTAGGAATTCATGACCGGACGACGCCCGAAAACCGCTTGGCGCACCGGCACAGCAAGAGACGTATCATGACCAAGCCCAAAGTCCTCATTTCCGACAAGATGGATGACAACGCCGCCCGCATCTTTGCCGAGCGCGGCTGCGACGTCGACGTCATCACCGGCAAGACGCCCGAAGAGCTGAAGGAAATCATCGGCCAGTACGATGGCCTTGCCATCCGTTCCTCCACCAAGGTGACGCCGGAAATCCTCGATGCCGCCACCAACCTGAAGGTGATCGGCCGCGCCGGGATCGGCGTCGACAACGTCGATATCCCCGCTGCCTCGGCCAAGGGCGTGGTGGTGATGAACACGCCGTTCGGCAATTCCATCACCACTGCCGAACACGCCATTGCCATGATGATGGCGCTGGCTCGCCAGATCCCCGATGCCAACACCCGCACCAAGGCGGGCGAATGGCCGAAGAAGGACTTCATGGGCATCGAAGTCACCGGCAAGACCTTGGGCCTGATCGGGGCCGGAAACATCGGTGCCATCGTCGCCAGCCGCGCGCTGGGGCTCAAGATGAAGGTGGTTGCCTACGATCCGTTCCTGACGCCCGAACGCGCCGTGGAGATCGGCGTGGAAAAAGTGGACCTCGATGCGCTGATGGCGCGTGCCGATTTCGTCACCCTGCACACGCCGCTGACCGACGAGACCCGCAACATCCTCAGCCGTGAGCGGCTGGAGGCAGCCAAGCCGGGCGTGCGCATCATCAACTGCGCGCGCGGCGGCCTGATCGACGAGGAAGCGTTGAAGGACCTGCTGGAAAGCGGCCACGTGGCCGGCGCCGCGCTGGACGTGTTCGCCGTGGAACCCGCCAAGGACAACCCGCTGTTCGAAGCGCCCAACTTCATCTGCACCCCGCACCTTGGCGCCAGCACCACCGAGGCACAGGTGAACGTGGCGCTGCAGGTGGCCGAACAGATGGCAGACTATCTCGTCAACGGCGGCGTGACCAACGCGCTCAACATGCCGAGCCTGTCTGCCGAGGAAGCCCCCAAGCTGAAGCCTTACATGGCGCTGGCAGAAAACCTCGGCTCGCTGATCGGCCAGCTGGCCCACGGCAACCTCGAAAAGATCTCCATCGAGACCGAAGGTCACGCAGCAGAGCTGAACCAGAAGCCCATCGTCGGCGCCGTCCTGGCAGGCGTGATGAAGCGCTATTCCGACACGGTGAACATGGTCAACGCGCCCTTCATCGCCAAGGAACGCGGCATGGAAGTGCGCGAGATCCGTAACGAGCGCGAGGGCACCTACCAGACGCTGGTGCGCGTGACCGTAGCCACCAGCCAGGGTAACCGTTCGGTGGCTGGCACGCTGTTCGGCAACAAGGAACCGCGCCTGGTGGAAATCTTCGGCATCGGGATCGAGGCTGATCTTGCGGGCAACATGCTCTACATCGTCAACCAGGATGCCCCCGGCTTCATCGGTCGCGTGGGTTCGCTGATGGGCGAGCACGGCATCAACATCGGCACGTTCCACCTTGGCCGCCGCGACAACGGCGGCGAAGCCATCGTGCTGCTGTCGGTGGATCAGGAAATCCCCGCCGAAGTGATCGAAGCGGCCGGCAAGCTGGAAGGCGTGAAGGTCGTGCGGGCACTTTCGTTCTGACGCATCAGGCCCTAGGGGATGCGGCATGACTGACCCAACGCAGGACCTGCTGCCCGAAGGGCTGGAAGACCGCCTGCCGCAAAGTGCGGCAGCGGCCACGCGTATCGAACGTGCGATGCTGGGCGTGATGGGCGCACATGGCTATGACCGTGTGCGCCCGCCGCTGATCGAGTTCGAACGTTCGATGAGCCGGCGGATGGACGGGGTGATGACGCGGCACCTGTTCCGCTTCGTCGATCCCGCCAGCTTGCGCACGCTGGCCCTGCGCAGCGACATGACCGTGCAGGTCGGGCGCATCGCCGCCACCGGCCTTGCCGGTGCGCCGCGCCCGCTGCGGCTGTGCTATGCCGGCCAGGTGGCGCGCATTACCGGAAGCAAGCTGGAACCCCGGCGAGAGAACCTGCAAGTGGGCGCCGAACTGATCGGCCGTGATACCGTTGCAGCAGCCGGCGAAGTGGTAGAACTGGCCATCGCCGCGCTGGAAGCTGCCGGGGCGACGGGCATCTCGGTCGATTTCACTCTGCCCGATCTTGTCGATACGCTGGCCGATGGGCCGTTCCCGCTCGACGCCGGGGCGCGCGTGCGTGTGCGCCGCGAGCTCGATACCAAGGACGCAGGCGGCTTGGTGGAAGCCGGCGGCGAGGCTTACCTGCCGCTGATCCACGCCACCGGCGATTTTGCCTCTGCGGTGGAGAGGCTTTCTGCCCTGGATACCGCAGGCGTCCTGGAAAGCCGCATCGCCGGCCTGCGCCAGATTGCCGACCGCGTGGCCGGGCGTGCGCGCCTGACGCTCGATCCCAGCGAACGCCACGGCTTCGAGTACCAGAGCTGGTTCGGCTTCACCCTCTACGCCGAAGGCGTGCGCGGCGAACTGGGGCGGGGAGGAACCTACCAGATCGGTGGCAGCGAAGAGCCCGCGACCGGCTTTTCGCTTTATCCCGAGGAACTGGTGGAAGCAGTGAAGGCAGACGAGCCGCTGGGCGACAGGCTGTTCCTGCCGCTGGGCCACGATCGCGCCGTCGCAGATAGGCTGCGTGCCGAAGGCTGGCGCACCGTCGCGGCGCTGGATGGCAACGACGATGCGGGCGTGCTGGGCTGCACGCACGTGCTCGACGGCGACGAGGCGAGGGCGCTTTAGGCCGGCAGCCTTTGTCGCAGCCAGGCGCGCGCCACTTCGGTAGGGCCGAAGCCCTTGCGACCGAAATGCCGCGAGATGCGCATGTGGTCGACAATGCCGGTGCCGGGAAATTCATGCCGCTCCACATCGCCGCGATTGCACTCAACGGCTTCGGCGAGCAGCAGCGCCTGGGCGCGCGTGTGCCTGCTGGCATTGTGGATGACGAGGAAAGGCGGCGCGGTCCCGGCATGGGCGCCAAGGTGCACCGTGGGTGAAAGGGCAGCGAGATCGGCCCCGGCAAAGGCCGGATCAAGCAATCGCCGCTGCAAGAAGCGCGAGCCCGTGCTCGGTTCGCTAGCCAGGTAGGCGGCGCCATCGTTGGCGATCACGCCCGCAAGCCTTGCAGGCGACAGGCCGTGCGCGCCCAGCAACGCCGGATCGCTTGCCACCAGAGCTGCAAGGTGCGCGCCCGAACTGTGCCCCATCAGCACTATGCGGCGGCTTTCGATCCCGTAGCTTCCTGCCTCCTGGAACAGGGCGGCGACACCGGCCGCGGCATCGCGGGCCATTTCGGCTACGCCCACCTGCGGAACCTGCCGGAAATTGAGCGAGGCGAAATGCCAGCCTTCGCCATGGGCGAAGGGCACCTTGGCATCTGTGAGTCGCCGCGTCTTGTCACCGAACTGCCACGCACCGCCATGCAGGAAGGCCAGCAACGGGCGCGTGCCGCCCTCTGGGTGGAGGTGCAAGTCCAGCGCCTGGAGCGGATGATCGCCAAAGCGCAGCGTGTCGCTCGGCTGGCGATAGCGGGGGCCTTCGCGCTGCTCTGCGCTGGTGCCGTAGACCAGTACCACATTCATCAGGTTGGCGAGCGAGGGCATCGCCGCCGACCTTGCGCCCGCAGCAGCGCCCTCGCAAGTCCTGCATCAGCAGAAGTCGGCCGGGTCCGGCCCCATGCGCCCGTCTGCGCTGTCGAGCGCGTCGATCGCGGCCATCTGCTCTTCGCTCAATGTCAGGCCGAGCGCTGTAAAGTTCGCCTTGATATGGTCGCGGCTGCTGGCCTTGGGGATGGGCGCCAAGCCATGCTGCAAATGCCAGGCCAGGATGACGGCAGAAGCCGGCTTGCCGGTTTGTGCGGCAATGCGTTGGATAACGTCACGCTGCAGCCCTTCGCCCTGGCCCAGCGGAGACCAGCTCTGCGTGACAATGCCCATTGCATCGTGCACTCGGCGCAGCTCGCGCTGCTGGAAGCCGGGGTGTAGTTCCACCTGGTTCAGCGCGGGCACCACGTTCGTGGCATCGACCACTCGTTTCAGGTCGTCCTCGCGGAAATTGGATACCCCGATGGACTTTGCCTTGCCGGCATCGCGCAATTCGACCAGCGCCTTCCACGTATCCACGAACTTGCCCTTGTCTGGGCAGGGCCAGTGGATCAGCAGCATGTCCACATGGTCGCGGCCCAGCCGCTCCAGGCTTTCGTCGCAGGCTTTCAGCGTCTCGTCATAACCCTGCCGATCGTTCCAGATCTTGGTCTGCAGGAAAATGTCGCTCCATTCGCCGATGCCGCGCCCGACACCGCCTTCGTTCTCGTAGATGGCCGCTGTATCGACCAGCCAATAGCCGGTTTCCAGCGCCATTTTCACGGCATCGGTCGCGTCGTCGTTGCTCAGCTTGAAAGTGCCGAAGCCCAGCTGCGGGATGCGGCGGCCGTCGTTCAATCCAAGGTTGGGATAGTCGGTCATGCAAGTCTCCTTTGCCTGACCAACGAGCGTGCGGCGCAGTGTTTCCGGGAAGGCGGCAGCGCGGCGCCGGCGTGCGACGGATCACCCCGCAGTTGCCCTTTGTCCGTGCATTGCCTAGTGCGCGGCGGGTTTTTCTCGAAAAGGAATCGATAGTGGCCAACGTCACCGTGATCGGCGCCCAGTGGGGCGATGAAGGCAAGGGCAAGATCGTCGACTGGCTGGCCGCCCGCGCCGATGCCGTGGTGCGCTTCCAGGGCGGCCATAACGCCGGGCACACGCTGGTGGTGGGCGACCAGACCTACAAGCTTTCGCTGCTGCCCAGCGGTATCGTCACCGGCACGCTTTCGCTGATCGGCAACGGCGTGGTGCTGGACCCGTGGGCCTTGCGCGAAGAGATCGCCAAGCTGGAATCGCAAGGCGTCTCGATCACCCCGGAAAACTTCGGCATTGCCGATAACTGCCCGCTGATCCTGCCGCTGCACCGCGACCTTGATGGCCTGCGCGAAGCCGCGGCGGGCAAGGGCAAGATCGGCACCACCGGGCGCGGTATCGGCCCGGCTTACGAAGACAAGGTGGGCCGCCGCGCCATCCGCGTGTGCGACCTGGCCCACCTTGACGACCTCACCCCGCAACTCGATCGCCTGTGCGCCCACCACGACGCGCTGCGTGCAGGTTTCGGGCAGGACCCGGTAGACCGCGATGCCCTGCTTTCCGAACTGCGCGAGATCGCGCCGTTCGTGCAGCAGTTCGCCCAGCCGGTGTGGAAGCGGCTGAACGAGGTGAAGAAGACCGGTGCCAGGATCCTGTTCGAAGGCGCGCAAGGCGTGCTGCTGGACGTGGACCACGGCACCTATCCCTTCGTTACCAGCTCCAACACCGTTTCGGGCACCGTGGCCAGCGGCAGCGGCATGGGGCCGGGCGCTGCGGGCTTCGTGCTCGGCATCGTCAAGGCTTACACCACCCGCGTGGGTTCCGGCCCGTTCCCGACCGAGCTGGAAGACGAGATCGGCCAGAAGCTGGGCGAGCGCGGCCACGAATTCGGCACGGTCACGTCCCGCAAGCGTCGCTGCGGCTGGTTCGATGCCGTGCTGGTGCGCCAGACCTGCGCGCTCTCGGGCGTTACCGGCATCGCGCTGACCAAGATCGACGTGCTCGACGGGTTCGATACGATCAGGATCTGCACCGGCTACAGGCTGGACGGCGAGGAACTCGACTACCTGCCTGCCAACGCGCAGGAACAGGCGCGGGTAGAGCCGATTTACGAAGAGATCGAAGGCTGGGAAGGCACCACCGTGGGCGCGCGCAGCTGGGCCGACCTGCCGGCGCAGGCGATCAAGTACATCCGCCGGATCGAGGAACTGATCGAATGCCCGGTGGCGAGCGTTTCCACCAGCCCGGAACGCGAGGACACGATCCTGGTGCGCGATCCCTTTGCGGACTGATGCGCTGGCCGGCACTCCTGCCTGTCGTGCTGGCGGCATGTGCGGGAGGCGCGCCTCCCGCTCCTGACGACGTGCAGGCCGATCTGGTGATCGTCGACAAGTCCGACCGGGAACTGACGCTGATGCGTGATGGGGAGGTGCTGCGCACTTTCACCGGGCTGCAATTCGGAGCAGAACCGCACGGGCACAAGCAATTCGAAGGTGACGAACGCACGCCCGAAGGACGCTATACGATCGACTGGCGCAATCCCGACAGCAGCTATCACCTGAGCCTGCAAATCTCCTATCCCAACGCTGATGACATCGCCTTTGCCGAAGGTGAGGGCCGCGATCCGGGCGGCGACATCATGCTGCACGGGCAACCCAACTGGCTGCCGTTCGGTAGCCTTCCGGGTGACTGGACCGACGGCTGTATCGCCCTTTCCAATGCCGAAATGGACGCGCTGTGGGCGGCGATTCCCAACGGAACGCCGATCGAGATACGCCCCTGATATACTTGACTTGATCCTATTTTGTTCTACCCATGTTCTCATCCGATTCGTAGGGAGAACATGCAGTGTCACAAGCCGATTTCGACTATGACATGGCCGCCGATGCGGCGGGCCTGCCGCTGTCCGTCTCGATCTTTGCCGACGACGACGACGTGCGCGCCGCCCTGCAGGAAGACCTTGCGGCAGCCGGTTTCTCCACGCGTGAAAGCGGCACCATGGACCAGTTGCTGGCAGGCGATGCGCGTGCGCTCGGCGATCTCGTGCTGGTCGATTGCCCGCGTCCCGATGTCGCCTCGATGGCGGCTTTGGCGCGGCTCGACAGCCGGGTGGCCCATGCAGGCGGCAAGCTGATCGTTTCCACTTCGGTAGAGGGGCTGGACGATGTTTTCGCCGCTTGTGCCGAATCGCTGGCGCAGATCCTCGTCGATCCCAACAGGGCCGAACGGGTGATCGCGCTGGGGCGGATGCTGGCTGAGGTGCCGAACCTGCGGCTGCGCGAACTGTCGGAGACCGATCGGCTGGCGCTGCTGCGCCTTACCGAGCAGGTGGGCAAGATTGCCGAGCGGCTGGATCGGATCGACAGGCGCGGCTGGGGGCAGGACCCGCAGGCCGCGAACGACAGCGCTTTCCGCTTCGAAAGCCCGGTGGATAGCTATTGCGCACCGGGCATGGAGCGCCAGCTGACCAGCACGCCGGCCAAGGTGCCGCAGCGCAAGTCCCGCCCTGCGCTGCCCAGCGCCACGCTGGTGCGCAAGATCATCACCGCCCGGCGCCTGCGCGCGCGCTTCCTCTATGGCGAGCTGTTCGCCGATCCCGCGTGGGACATGCTGCTGGACCTGACGGCCGCGCGGGTGGAGCACACGCGGGTCTCGGTCACTTCGCTGTGCATCGCCTCGGGCGTGCCGCCCACTACTGCGCTGCGCTGGATCGGGCAGATGACCGAAGCCGGTCTTTTCGAACGGGTGGAAGACGACACCGACCGCCGCCGCGCCTTCATCCGCCTGTCGGACAAGGCAGCCGACGGCATGGCCCGTTATTTCGCCGAACTGGGGCACGACGCAAAGGCGCTGGTCTGAGCCTCAAGGATACCTAGCGGCGGTTGAAGGCTTCCTGCACATCGCCAAGGTCGCTTACGCCGTTGGCGATCAGCAATTGCAGCAGGATCCGCGCTTTCGCCGGGCCCAGTGCGCGTGCGGCGACGAAACGGTTTGCATTGTCGTCGGGCTCGCGGTCGACCAGCCCTTCGTCCACGCGTGAACTGCGCACCACCAGCACGCCTTGCGCCGCGGCCTCGGCCAGGGCCTCGCGCACGCTATCTGGCGCATTACCGTCGCCAAGTCCGGCCAGCACGATCCCTCGCGCGCCTGCTTCCACCAGCCGCGCCACGCTGTCGCGATCCTGCCCGGCGTAGCAGTGCAGGATCGGCACTTCGGGAAATTCGTCGGGGAACTGCCACCGCGCAGCTTCGCCCAGCCGCCATTGCGGTTGCAGCCAGTCGAGCGAACTCGGCGTGGCAAAGGCCACCGCGCCGCGCGGAAAGCCCTTGAAGGCGTTGGAGCCGGTGGTGTGCGCCTTCCTTGCGTCGCGCGCCGACAGCACCTGGTCGCCCATCACCAGCAGCACGCCGCGCCCCGGTGCATCGGGATCGGCCGCCACGCGGACGGCATTGGCGAAATTCCGCAGGCCGTCGCTGCCAACCGCATCGGCGGGTCGCATCGCGCCCACAAGGACAACAGGCTTGCTGGTGGGCAGCGTCAGGTCGAGCAGGAAGGCGGTTTCCTCTGCCGTATCGGTGCCGTGGGTTATGATAATTCCGTCGCAAGCGTCATCGCGCATCGCCGCGCCGATGCCTTCATGCAGGTCGCGCCAGATGGCCGGGCCGACATTGGCCGAATCGATATTGGCCACTTGCCGCCCGTCGAGCCGGGCATCCACGCCCAGTGCCGCGAACTCGGCGAGGAAGGCGCCGATCTCGATCTGGCCGGGCCGATAGTCGCGCCGGGTGGCTGAGCCGGCCTGCCCGGCAATGGTGCCACCGGTGGCAAGGACAAGGATCGAAGCGTGGCGCATGGGAGTGGCGTTAGCGGCGAGATCGAAGCGAAGCCAGCGACTTCGCTTTTCTCAGGCGACACACTGGTGGGCGATGACAGGCTCGAACTGCCGACCCTCTCGGTGTAAACGAGATGCTCTACCAACTGAGCTAATCGCCCCAACACCAGTGCCGTGTCGCTTGTAGCGCGCGCCCCTTAGCGTAAGGTTAGCCTGCGTGGGAAGGGGAAACATGCGTGAAGCTTGATATTGCCATCGTCGGCTGCGGGCTTTCCGGGCTGGCAGCTGCGCTGCTGCTGCACCGGCAAAGGCATGCGGTCACGCTTTACGAACGGTTCGAAGCACCGCGCCCGGTCGGATCCGGCCTGATGGTGCAGCCGACAGGCCTGGCGGTGCTGGCCGCGCTGGGGCTGGCCGAGGCGACTGTCGCCAACGGCGCGCCGGTCGATGCCCTGCTGGGCCTCAACACGGAGGGCGAGCCGGTGCTGGAGGCCGAGTATCGCCACCTCGCCATTCCGGGCGCCTTCGGCCTCGGCATCCACCGCGCCAGCCTGTTCGGCGTGCTGTACCGGGCGGTACAGGCGGCAGGCATCGCCATTGCCACCGGGCACGAGGTGGCAGGCTCCGCGGCGGAGGGCGACAAGCGGCGCCTGGACTTCGCCGACGGCACCCGGTCACCGGCGCATGACCTTGTGATCGACGCTGCCGGTCTTGGCTCTCGCCTCGTACCGAAATTTGACCACTGGCTGCCCTACGGCGCGCTGTGGGCGACGATCGACTGGCCCGCTAACGGCCCTTTCCAGCGCCGCCTGCTGGAACAGCGCTATGCCCGCGCCGAGCAGATGGTGGGCCTGCTGCCGCTGGCCGAAGGGCGCGCGGCGTTCTTCTGGTCGCTGAAGGGCGATGATTACCCGCGCTGGCAGGATCGCGGGCTCGATTCATGGCGCAACGATGTCTGCGCGCTATGGCCCGAATGCGAGCAGCTGGCGGGTCAGTTCACCGATCCAGCGCAGCTGACTTTCGCCCGCTATGCCCATCGCACCACGAAAGCGTCGGTGGGTGAGCGGATCGTCCATATCGGCGATGCCTGGCACGCGGCCAGCCCGCAGCTGGGGCAGGGGGCAAACATGGCGCTGCTCGATGCCTACGCGCTGGCGCTGGCGCTGGCGATGGAGCGATCAGGCGACCTCGATACCGCCTTTGCGCACTTCCTGAAGCTGCGCCTTGGCCATGTGCGGCTGTACCAGTGGATGACCTGGTGGTTCACCCCGCCGTTCCAGTCCGATTCGCCGTGGCCCGCCATTTTTCGCGACCACTTCATGGCGCCGGGCTCGCGCATTCCGCCGGGGCCGCGCCTGAAGGCCGCAACGCTTTCGGGCCTTGCCGGATCGCCGCTGGCGAAGCTGGGGCTGGCGCCGCCCGATTACGAATCGCTGGCGGCCAGCGCGTCCAGCACTTCGGTACGCGCTTCCTCGCTGCCCCAGTCGTAGGCACCGATTACGCGCCACAGTTCATTGCCTTGCGCATCGTAAAGCACGGTGAGCGGCAGTACCGGTCCACCGCCGAAGGTGAAAGCCAGGTCGTTCTGCGGGTCCAGCCATTGCGGCAGGTTGGCAAGGTCGCGTGTCGCAAAGAATGGCTCCACCACTTCGGCGCCGCGCATGTCCTCGCTCACCGTCAGCACGCGCACCTGCCCGTCGAGGTCGGCGGCCAGGTCGTTCAGCAGCGGCATTTCCACCACGCACGGCGCGCACCACGTTGCCCACAGGTTCAGCAGCACCGGTTCGCCCACTTCGGACAGCACCAATTCTTCGCCTTGCGGGTTGACCACGGTGACTTCGGGAATGGTCTCGCCAGCAAAGGAACGGTCCAGCGTGCCGGTGAGTTCGACAGTTTCGCTTGACGCGGGCGAACCGACGTTTTCTTGCGCCGCATCCTCCCCGCCGTTATCGCACGCGCCGAGAGACAAGGCCGCAAGGGCGGCGGAAGCAGACAGGAACAGGCGCGACTTGGCCAAGGATACATCCTCCAATGCAATGTGGGGCGGGCGCTTTGCCGAAGGCCCCTCTGCGATCATGCGCGAAATTAATGCGTCGATCCCGTTCGACAAGGCCCTGTGGCAACAGGATATCGCCGCAAGCAAGGCGCACGTCGCCATGTTGGCCGCCTGCGATATCGTGACCGACGCCGATGCCGAGACGATTATCGAAGGGCTGGAACAGGTCGCGGCCGAGTACGAAGCGGACGGCGTGCCCGAGGACTGGGACCTCGAAGACATTCACATGACCACCGAGAGCCGGCTTGCCGAACTGATCGGTGCACCGGCGGGCCGCCTGCACACCGCGCGTAGCCGTAACGACCAGGTGGCGACCGATTTCCGCCTGTGGGTGCGCGATGCCATGGACGAGGCGATTGCCGGGCTGGAGGCGCTGCAGCGCGCGCTTGTCACCCGCGCGGGCGAACACGCAGACAGCATCATGCCGGGTTTCACCCACCTGCAGACCGCGCAGCCGGTGACGCTGGGCCACCACCTGATGGCCTATTACGAAATGGCCGCGCGCGACGTGTCACGGTTCAAGGATGCGCGCAGGCGGTTGAACCTGTGCCCGCTGGGCAGCGCGGCGCTGGCCGGCACGGGCTTTCCCATCGACCGCGAGATGACCGCGCAGGCGCTGGGCTTTGCCGGGCCGACGGCGAACAGCCTCGATGCCGTGTCCGATCGCGACTTCGCGCTCGATTACCTGACGGCGGCCAGCCAGTGCGCGCTCCACCTCTCGCGGTTGGCGGAGGAGTTCGTGATCTGGGCCAGCCAGCCCTTCGGCTTCGTGCGCATGCCCGATACGCTGTCCACCGGTTCCTCCATCATGCCGCAGAAGAAGAACCCCGATGCCGCCGAACTGGTGCGCGGCCATGCCGGACGCATCGTCGGCTGCCAGACCGCGCTGATGGTGACGATGAAGGGCCTGCCGCTCGCCTATTCCAAGGACATGCAGGACGACAAGCCGCCGGTGTTCGAAGCCGCGGGCCTGCTGCGCCTCTCCATCGCAGCGATGGTGGGCATGGTGGCTGATGCCACGTTCAGGGCAGAGCGCATGCGCCAGGCGGCAGAGTTGGGCTATGCCACCGCCACCGACCTTGCCGACTGGCTGGTGCGCGAGGCTGACATTCCCTTCCGCGAGGCGCACCACATCACCGGGGCGGCGGTGAAGCTGGCCGAAAGCAAGGGCGTGGCGCTGGATGAATTGTCGCTCGACGAATTGCAGGCGATCGATGGCCGCGTGGACGAGCGCGTCTACACCGCGCTGTCGGTGGAGGCATCGGTGGCCGCGCGCAAGAGCCACGGCGGCACAGCGCCTGACGAAGTGCGAAAACGCGTGGCCGAAGCACGTGCTACGCTGGGGATGGACCAGTGAGGCGCGCAGCTATCGCCATGGCGCTGCTGTCGCTGGGTGCCTGTGCCCAGACCGCCGATCTTGAGCCGGCAGCAGGTGAAAGCCTGCCGCCTGCACCCTATGGCGCCGACCAGCCGTTGACCGCAGAAGAATTGCTCGAACTCGACCCGCAGGCTGCGCCCGAACGCAGCGTGGAATTACGGCGCGAGAGCGAGGAGCGCGAGGACGATCCCTTCGATCTCCCGCCCGAACGTTGATTGGATTGAATTCTAGTGGACCATTTCCAGTTGAAGAACGGCGCAATGTACGCCGAGGACGTGCCGCTTTCGCGCATCGCGGAAGAAGTGGGCACGCCCGTCTACGTCTATTCGCGCGCCACGCTTGAACGCCACGCGCGCGTGTTCCGCGAAGGGCTGGCCCCGGTGGCAGAGGCGAGCGGGCGTGAGCCGCTGTGCGCCTTTGCGGTGAAGGCCAATCCCAACCTTGCCGTGCTGAAAGTGCTGAGCCGCGAGGGCTTCGGCGCCGACGTGGTCTCGGGCGGGGAACTGGTGCGCGCGCTGACGGCGGGCGTGCCGGCGGACAAGATCGTCTTTTCCGGTGTCGGCAAGACGCGCGCAGAGCTGCAACTTGGCCTCGACAAGGCGATCGGCCAGTTCAACATCGAAAGCACCGAGGAAGGCCGCGAACTGGCCGAGCTGGCCGCCAGCCAGGGGCTGGAGGCGCAGGCCACCTTGCGCATCAATCCCGATGTCGATGCCAGGACGCACGAGAAGATCTCCACCGGCCGGGCAGAAAACAAGTTCGGCATCCCGCTGGTGCGCGCGCGCGAAGTCTTTGCCGAACTGGCGGCGCTGCCGGGGCTGAACCTGCGCGGCGTGGCCGTGCACATCGGTAGCCAGCTGCTCGACCTGGAACCGATGGAAGTGGCCTTTGCCAAGGTCGGCCAGCTGGTGGCGGACCTGCGCGCCGATGGCCACACCATCACTCACGTTGACCTGGGCGGCGGGCTGGGCGTGCCCTACAAGGCAGGCGACGTACCGCCCAGCCCGGCTGACTATGGCCGGATGGTGGCCCGCGCGACTGCGGGCTGGGACGTGCACCTCACTTTCGAACCGGGCCGCGTCATCGCGGGCAACGCCGGCGTGCTATTGACCCGTGTGGTGCGGGTAAAGCGCGGCGGCAACGGCCCGCCGTTCGTGATCGTCGATGCCGCGATGAACGACCTTGCCCGGCCTGCCATGTACGGCGCCTGGCACGATTTCGATGCCGTGGCGCCCACCGGCGATCGGATGGTCGCCAATATCGTCGGCCCAATCTGCGAGACGGGCGATACCTTTGCCACGGACCGCGAGGTCGATGCGCTGCAATCGGGCGATCTTGCGGTGTTCCGCACCGCGGGCGCCTATGGCGCGACCATGGCCAGCAGCTACAACTCGCGCGGGTTCGTGCCCGAAGTGCTGGTCGACGGGGACAAGTACGCCGTCGTCGCCGATCGCATCCCCGCCGATGCCATCATGGACGCAGAGCGCGTGCCGGACTTCCTGCAGGACTGATGCACTCGCTGCCGCTCTTCCACCGCCTTGCCGGACAGCCGGTGATCGTGCTGGGAGAAGGCGACATGGCCGAGCCCAAGCGGCGGCTGGTGGAGCGCGCCGGCGGGCGCGTGGTGCGCGACATGCAGGAAGGCATCGACGAAGGTGCGCGCCTGGCCTTCGTGGCGCACGACGATGCGAAGATGTGCGAAGGCGATGCCATTCGCCTGCGCTGTGCCGGGCT
Organism: uncultured Erythrobacter sp.; assembly: GCA_913055155.1. Taxonomy (GTDB): domain Bacteria; phylum Pseudomonadota; class Alphaproteobacteria; order Sphingomonadales; family Sphingomonadaceae; genus Alteraurantiacibacter. The sequence continues at coordinate 44,435 of CAJXJR010000008.1, forward strand.
GCTGGTAAACGTGGTCGACCGGCCCGACCTGTGCGATTTCACCACGCCCAGCGTGCTCGATCGCGATCCGGTGCTGGTGGCGGTGAGCACGGGCGGCGCCTCTGCCGGTCTTGCCAAGCAATTGCGCTTGCGGCTGGAGAAGCTGCTGCCGGCCGACCTTGGCGCACTGGCGGACAAGCTGTTTTCCATGCGCGAGGCTATCAAGGCGCGCTTTCCCGACATGGCCACGCGGCGCCGCGCCCTCGACGAGGCGCTGGGTGAGGGGGGCATGCTCGATCCGCTGGCGACGGAGGGTGAATCCCGCGTGCAAGCCTGGCTGGACGAGGCCGATTACAGCGAGGCCGATCGTACAGAAATTGTAACCCTTTCCAGCGATGATCCGGATGACCTGACCATCCGCCAGGCCCGCTTGCTGGGCAGCGCCGACGCGGTAATTGCCGACCCGGCTAGCCCGCCCGCCGTGCTCGCCCGCGCCAGGGCCGATGCGCAGCGGCTGTCATTGCCGCACGACGGGCCCATGCCGAAAGGCCTGGTGGTGGTGCTGCACCGCGCCTGAAACGGCAGAGTCCTGCCGATTACAGTCATTTAATTTAACCTCTTGCCCCGCGCGAGGCACATCCTCCTGCAGAAACGGCAAGGTGTCGTTTCATTGCAGGAGACCACGAACATGAAACTGCCCAAGATCGATCTGGCAAGCCTGCCCGATCTCGACACGCTGACCGGATTTTTCGGTTCCATGCGCAATCCCGGCCAGGAAGACTCGGTGATCGTGCTGGCCACCGTCGTCTACGATAGCAATCCGCCCGGCAGCGGCCTGATCTGAGCCTGTCGCGGTGCAGGTCCATCCCGACATCGCAGCGTTGCGGAGCGACCGCGCTCCGCAACGCGAGGCGCAGACCGCCATCCTCGCTGCCCGCGACGGCTGGGCGGCGGAGCCCGGCGCGGCGGCAATGCAGGCCGAGCTGGAAGCCTATGGCAAGGGCGCACCGCTGGATGCCTGCCCCACGCTGGAGGCAATGTTCACCGAAAGTGGCGAGGCCGAGCGGTTGATGAACCTGATGAGCCGGCACTATTGCCGCGCCATTGCCGCCAACCCGATCGGCCATCCGCCTTTCCGACAGGGCTACGACGGCAAGTCCACCTCCATCCTTCTGGCCCGCACAGGCCGCGCGCAGCTGCTGATCCAGGCGCGCGAGCCGGGGGCAATGGACAATGCCAGCCATGCTTTTCTGCGATGCCACCCGCTTCGATGCGGTGCTGGCAGGCGCCGGCGACGCGCGCATCGTGCGCATTGCCGGCCATGACGGGGAGGGTGTGCGCCTGAGCCAGGAACCGCTCGCCTTGCGCCCCGGCCATCGGCTGGCCTTCGACCTGAATTCGGAAACCCTTGCCGTCGACAGCGTGGATCGGCGGCTGGTCGTGCTGCGCCTGCTGCGCATGGCGCCAGAGCCTGCACCGGGCCGCGAATACGATGCTGCCAGTGGCAGGTTATTGCACCGCAGTGCGGGCCGCATCGGCACCAGCCGGCGCGAAGCCATCATTGCCTTGCTGGGCCGCATGGGCCGGGCCGACGCTGCACCGCAAATCGCCCGCGTCGCCCTTGACGAAGGCGACCCCTCGCTGCGCTGGCAGGCCCTGCGTGAAGCGCTGGCGCTGGATACCGCCACCGGATTTCGCGCGCTGGCAAGCGTGGCGCGCCGCGGCGAGGATCCGCTGGCGGCGCAGGCGGGTGCCTTGCGCGCGCAATTGCTCGAGACTCATCCCGAACTTGCCCAGCTGGAGACCGGCCCATGCCCCGCGTAATCGACATCCAGGACGAGGCCGCCTGCGAGCTTGGCGACTGCCTCGAAGCGCTCGAGAGCGAAGGCTACAAGCCCTACGAGGAAGAGAGCCTTCTGCATGCGGCCAACTGGCTCCGGCGGCTGGGCAACAACCGCACGTTCCTGGGCGACATGCTGCTGGAGGAGCTGAAGCAGGGCGTCGACGTGGCCGAAGATGCCAGCAGCTATGGCCCGCAGGTCGTCATGCTCTCCGGCCTGGGCCACGAATACTACATGCGCGCCAATTTCTGGCCGAGTGCTGACGAACACATGTTCCGCGCCAGCGGGTCCTCCGCCTTCGCCTATGAATTGCCGCACGACCACAACTTCGATTTCCTCACCGTGGGCTATTTCGGCCCCGGCTATTCGAGCGACTATTACGAGTACGATTACGAAGCCGTCGCGGGCGCGATCGGTGAGAAAGCGGGCCTGCGTTTCATCGAGCGTTCCCGCCTCGATCCCGGCAAGCTGATGCTCTACCGCGCGCATGTGGACGTGCATTCGCAATTGCCGCCGACAAGCCTCTCCGTTTCCATCAACATCATGCATGCCGGCGGGGCGCAGGGCTTGCTCGATCAATACAAGTTCGATGTCGAGAAAGACGAGATATCCGGTGTGATCAGCCCGGGCGGGAGCGAGGTGTTCCTGCGCGTGGCGGTCGGCCTGGGGGGCGAAGAGGCGCGCGACCTTGCGCACAGCTTCGCCGGGTCGCACCCCAGCGACCGGATGCGGCTGGTGGCACTGGAAGCGCAGGCGGGCGTGCTTGGTCCGTGCGAGCGGGACGAGCTGTGGCGCCGCGCGGAAGGTTCCGGCAGCCGCCTGGTTTCCATGGAGGCCACGCGGCGGCGGCGGGAACTTCAGCTGGTCTAGAGGATCCTGCCTAGAGGATTCCACCCGCCAGCCGGTCTATCGCACCTTGCAGGATTACCGCAGCGGCATGGCTGTCGATCCGCTCCGCGCGCTTGCCGCGGCTCATGTCCTGCGCGATCATGTCGCGCTCTGCACTGGCGGTGGACCAGCGTTCGTCCCACAGCAGCACCGGCAGGCCAAGACCGTTCTGCGAGCCTGCCAGGTTGCGGGCAAAAGCGCGGCTGGCCTGCGCGCGCGGACCGCTGCTGCCATCCATGTTGAGCGGCAGGCCGATCACCACGCCCGCTACGCCGCGCGCCCGGCACAGCTCTTCCAGCGCAGCGCGATCGCGCGAATACTTGCCCTTGGGCAGCGTCTTGGCCGCCGTGGCAAAGCTCCACCCGGCATCGCACAGCGCCGTGCCGATGGTCTTGCTGCCCAAGTCCAGCCCCAGCAGCACGCCGCCTTCGGGCAGCGCGTCGCGGAACGTGGCGGCGTCTTCGGTTACGAGGGCTGGGCTGGCTGCCATGCGCGCACCCGCGTGACCACGTCCTGCTGCAGGTTCCGCCAGAACAGCGGGATATCGTAGACGTGGTAGTTGTTGCCCGGCAGCACGTACTGGCCAAGGTCGGGCGGATCGCCGATCAGCAGGATACCGGTGGCCGGATCGCAGCGCGCGGGCACGGCGCCCGCCACCAGTTCGCCATGGGCCAGGTCTTCGTCCGGCACCAGCGTGCCCAGGTTTCGGTCTGCCGGGGCGGTATTGTTCAGCGTGCCGGTAAGCGGGTTTACGCACAGGATCGGCGTGCCCGCGCGCGATTGCCCGTCGATGCCGGGGGTTTCGTTGTAGAGGCGCAGGTACTGGTCGGTCTCGGCAGGCTCGGCAAAGCTGGCCCAGCTGGCGATGCAGCCGGCCTGCTGCGCGCTGGCGCAGGCGGGCAGCCCCAGTTCGGGCAGGTCGGTCTGGATCGAGATCGGCATGCCGATGGGATAGGCGGCGGCCACGCGGCCTGCCAGCGGCGTGCCTTTCACCTTGTCCAGCAGCAGGCGGGTGACGTGATATCCGCCCTGGCTGTGCCCGGCCAGCACGATGGGCATGTCTTCGGGCACGCTGTCGATGAAGAAATCGAAGGCTGCGGAAACGTCGGCATAGGCGGCGTTCAGCGCGCGGCCCGCTTCGGGCGCGTCGGTCAGGAAGGCGCCGTAGGTCGCCTGGCGATAGCGCGGCACCCAGATCTCGCTCGCCCGGTTGAAGGCGCTTGCCATGCCGCGCACCATGACGCGAGCGCGGTCCTGCGACAGGTCATCGTCCAGCGGCGCGTTCCACGCATCGTTTTCCATGAAGCTGGTGGGGTGGACGAAGAACACCGCGAACCGCGGCGCCTCTTCCTCGGCTGGCTCGGCAGGCGTGGGCAGCAGCGATCGTTCTTCGCTGAAGGCGGGCTGCCAGCGCGCCGGATCGTTCAGTGCGCCCTTGCCGGGGCGGCTGAACCACATGGCCGGATCCTGGTAGGCATTCTCCTCCAGCGCATCCTGCTCGACGAATTCCACGCTCGGCACCAGCGCCAGCTCGGTCAGTTCCTCGGCGTAGATGCGCAGCACGAACAGGCCGGCGATCACCAGCACGATGAGGATGGCGACGATGTACAGGAATCTACGCAGGGTTTACCTCCTCTAGTGACGCATCGCGCAGCGCGCTGGCGTCTTCGGCGTCCTTGGCCCTGGCGCGTTCTTCCAGCGCGACCTTGATCATGGCCAGCAGCGGATCGGCCAGGAACAGGCCCAGCACGCCGAACAGGATGCCCATGATCAGCTGCATCGCCAGCACCAGTGCAGGCGCCAGGTCCACGGTCTTGCGGGCGATCATGGGAATCACGAAGTAGCCGTCGATATTCTGCACCGCGAAATAGACGACGATCGTGTAGATGCCCATCTCCACCCCGCCGGAAAAGCCCACCAGGGTCATCAGTGCGCCGGATATCACCGCGCCGATATTGGGTACGAAGGCCAGCAGGCCGGTAAGGATCGCCAGCAGCGCCGCCATCGGGATGGGATCACCCGTGACAAGGCCATAGGCCAGCAGCGCGACGTAGGTGAACACGCCTTCGAACACCATGCCGACCAGCCGCCCGGCCATCAGCCGCCGCATGGTAAAGCCCATGCGGCTGGCGGTGTGGAAAAACTCTGCTCGGCGCGCCTTGGGCAGCATCCAGGCGACGCCGCGTTCGTACAGGCGCGGTTCGATCACCAGGTAGATGCCGATGATCAGGATCAGCACCAGCGTGGTCAGCCCGCCCAGCAGGCCACCCAGCGCGCGGGTGACGGTGCCGAAGCCGCTGACCGCCTGGTTGACCATGTTCTGCGCGGTGTTGATGTCGATTTGCAGGCCCTGCTCGCGCATCCAGGCGAATACCCGCTGCGCCTGTTCCTCCACGATCGAGGGGAATTCGGCGGCTTCCTGCGAAATCTGCGATCCGGCGAAGAAGCTGAGCCAGGCAAGGAAAGCCGTGGCACCCAGCAGTACGATGCCAATACGCCAGCCACGCCGCACGTGCAGCACCCGGCCCAGCAACCGCGCGCCGCCATCCACCATCGAGGCGAATACGAGCGCGCCGAAGATCACCAGCAGGCTTTGCGAGATGTAAACGGCCAGCACCACCAGCCCGACGACCGAAGTCCAGGTCAGCGCGCGCCATGCCTCCAGCCGCAGCTCGGGCGTGGAAATGCGCGTCGGGCTGGCGCCCAACTGCCCGCTGTCGCCTTCGTCGGAATCGGCAGATGTACCCATGCCGCCTAGTCTCCCCCGCGTTCTGGCCGCAATTCGGGGCGCAGACTGGTCCAGGCGCGGTTGCCGCGCAAGGCCTGGATCCAGCTGATCGGGTTCCACGATGCCCGACCGTCGAGCGAGAAGGTAATGATTTCCGCGCGTCCGCCCACGTCTTCCAGCGGCACCGGCCCGCCAAGGCCGCTGGCGTAGACAGGCGCCCGGCTGTCGGCCGAATGGTCGCGGTTGTCACCCATCAGGAACACGTGTCCGTCGGGAACGGTAATCTCCGCCATGTCGTCCAGCGGCTGGTCCTCGTGGTCGATGATGAGGTAGCTGGCGCCGTTGGGCAGGGTCTCGCGGTAGGTGGGCGGTTCGTACACCTGCGTGCCGTCTTCCAGCGTGACGAGGTAGGGCGCGAAGGCAGAGAGGCATTCCTGCCCGAAGCTGCACAGGTTGTCGTTTTCCACCGGCAGGCGCACGGGCGGTTCCATGTCCTGCGGCACGGGCTCGCCGTTCAGGATGATCTGTCCGTCCACCAGCGCGATGGTATCGCCGGGCAGGGCGACCACGCGCTTGATATAGTCCTCTGCCTTGTCGGGCGGCACGGCGATCACGATGTCGCCGTATTCGGGCGTGTCGGGCGCAATGCGCCAGTCGCTGCGCGGCAGCATGTGGAAACTGGCCGAAACCCAGCTCCAGCCGTAGGGATACTTGCTGACGATCAGCCGGTCGCCCACCAGCAGGTTTGGCACCATGCTGGCCGACGGGATGTAGAACGGCTTGGCCACGAAGGTGTGGAAGGCCAGCACCGCCAGCAGCATCAGGGCAAGTCCGCGAATCTCTGCGAACCAGTTGATCGGCTCTTTGTCCTTGGCGTCGCTCATGGCTGGGAAGGTCAGGCTTTCGGATGCGCTTCGAGGATCACGAAGGCCTGCGCCCATGGATGATCGTCGGTGAGGGTGAGATGAATGGAGACCATGTGGCCTGCCGGAGTCAGTTCTTCAAGCCGCGCGGCCGCCCCGCCGGTAAGGGCGAGGGTGGGGGCGCCGCTGGGCGCGTTGACCACGCCGATATCCTTCATGAACACGCCGCGCTTGAAACCGGTGCCCACGGCCTTGCTGAACGCCTCCTTGGCGGCGAACCGCTTGGCATAGGTGCCCGCCTGCGTATGCGGACGCCGCGCGGCCTTGGCGTTTTCGATGTCGGTGAAGACGCGGTTGATAAACCGCTCGCCAAACCGGTCGAGCGAATTCTGGATGCGCTCTATATTGCACAGGTCGGAGCCGAGACCGATAATCACCGGGCCGACCTCACCGCGCGTGGTCCATCAGTTCGCGCATCTTCAGCACGGCCGGCTCCAGCCCGCAGAAGATCGCTTCGCCGATCAGGTAGTGGCCGATGTTCAGCTCTGCCAGCTGCGGGATGGCCGCGATGGGCTGCACGTTTTCGTAGGTGAGGCCGTGACCCGCGTGCGGCTCGATGCCGTTCTTGGCGGCAAGGGCGGCCATGTCGGCCACGCGCTTCAGTTCCTTCGCCACGCGCTCGTTGTCTCCATCAAGGCCTGCATGGGCATATTCGCCGGTGTGGAACTCCACCACCGGCGCGCCCAGGCGCACGGCGGCATCGAGTTGCCGCTCACTCGCCTCGATGAACAGCGAGACGCGGATGCCGGCGTCCTGCAGCTTGCCGACGATGGGGGCGAGGTGGTTGTGCTGGCCTGCGGCATCCAGGCCGCCTTCGGTGGTGCGCTCCTCGCGCTTTTCGGGGACGATGCAGGCGGCATGCGGCTTGTGCGCCAGGGCGATGGCCAGCATTTCCTCGGTCGCTGCCATTTCCAGGTTCAGCGGCAGGTCGGTGGCGTCCTGGATGCGGCGCAGGTCCTCGTCGCGGATATGGCGACGGTCTTCGCGCAGGTGCGCAGTAATGCCGTCGCCGCCGCAACGCGCGACGATCTCCGCCGCCCGCACCGGGTCCGGGTGATCGCCGCCGCGTGCGTTGCGGATGGTGGCGACGTGATCGATGTTGACGCCCAGTCTGAGCTGGTTGGGACGAAGCTGCCGGGACACGTTACTTGCGGCTCCCTGGCTTGGTGACCGGCACGGCTGCAAGCTCCGGCGGTATCTCGCCCTCCGCATAGGTGGGGAAGTCGATATCGATCAGCGGGATGAACGGCACGCCCAGGTCCGCGCTGCCGCTGCTGCGGTCCACCAGCGCCACTTCGGCCAGCACTTCGCCGCCTTCGCGCGCGACGGCGGCGATGGCCTCGCGGCTGGAAAGGCCGGTGGTGACCACGTCTTCCACCATCAGCACCTTGGCGCCGGGCTCCAGCGCGAAACCGCGGCGCAGGTGGAACTCGCCTTCGGGCCGCTCGAGGAACATCGCATCGAGGCCCAGCGCGCGGCCCATTTCATGGCCTATTATAAGGCCTCCCATCGCCGGGCTGACCACGGCATCCAGCGAATCGCGTATGTCTGCAGGCAGCTTTGCCGCCAGCGCCTCGGCCAGTCGGGCTGCACGCTGCGGGTTCATCAGCACGCGTGCGCATTGCAGGTAGTGGCCGCTGTGGCGCCCCGAAGAGAGCTTGAAGTGGCCTTCCAGCAAGGCGCCACTGGAGCGGAATTCGTCGAGTACCTCGTCCTGCGTCATCGGTTTGCGCGGCCTGCCCTTCGTCGTCTATATGAGGAGTTGCTAATGTAACTGCGTATCAAGTGGAAAAAAGTCAGTAGAGGCGCTTGAGGCAAGGGGCAAGCGTGCGTATAGGCCCCGGATTGAGAAGCCCCGAAAGGGGTCGGGGGCGTTTGTGCCCGGGACGATAAATGGAAAGCATTGGACCAATGAATTTCGGCGCATTCGCCCGCAAGAAGCTCAATTTCCTCGCACTTCTGATGTTGGCCGTGATGGCCTTCGTCACCGTGCCGCAGGCTGCCATGGCGCAGGATGTCGCGGCGGAATCGGAAGCCGTGGCTGCCGAAGCCGCGCCTGCCGCTCCGGCGTTCGAGCATTACGGCCCGGACATGATCCGCGGCGAACCGGTAGACGGGGCCTATGGCTTCCAGCCGCAGTTCACCGATGACGGCGAATATGCGCTGTGGCTGCACGATGGCCTCCTGCTGCCGATCATCACGGTGATCTCGCTGCTGGTGCTCGGCCTGCTGCTGTGGGTGATGGTCCGCTACAACCGCCGTTCCAACCCGGTGCCTTCGAAGACCAGTCACAACACCCTGATCGAAGTGATCTGGACGGTGATCCCGGTGCTGATCCTGGTCGGCATCGCCGTGCCGTCGATCACCCTGATCGCCCGCCAGTACCAGTCGCCGCCCGAGGATGCGATCACCATCAAGGCCAACGGTTACCAGTGGTACTGGGGCTATGAATATGTCGACAACGGCGGCTTCGAAGTGATTTCCAACATGCTGAGCGACGAAGAGGCGCTGGACGCCGGTGAGCCGCACCAGCTGGCGGTGGACAACCGCATGGTCGTGCCGGTCGGCGTGCCGCTGCGCATCCAGACCTTCGGCGCCGACGTGATCCACTCGTTCGGCATCCCCTCGCTGTGGTTCAAGCTCGACGCCGTGCCGGGTCGCATCAACGAACAGATGATCACCATCGAGGAACCGGGCATCTATTACGGCCAGTGCATGGAGTTGTGCGGTGCCCGCCACGGTTACATGCCGATCGCCATCGAGGCCCGTCCGCTGGACGAATTCAACGCCTGGGTGATGACGCAGCCCGGCGGCATGACCCGCGCGCAGATCGAGGCTGAGGAGGCCACGCCTGCTGTGGAAGATGAACAGTCGGCCGAAGATGCCGCCGAAGTCGGCGACACCGAGGCTGTCGAGGAAGCCGAAGCGGCCGAAGCTGCCGCCGAAACTGCCTGAACCCGTAACTGACGATAAAGTAGACAAGGTCCCAAACCCATGGCCACCACCGCTGAAGGTTTCGACGCTCACCATGACGATCACGCGCATGACGCGGATCACAAGCCGGGCTTCTTCGCCCGCTGGTTCATGTCGACCAACCACAAGGACATCGGCACGCTCTATCTGATCTTCGCGATTATCGCGGGTGTGATCGGGGGCGCCATTTCCGGTGCGATGCGCGCCGAGCTGGCGGCTCCGGGCCTGCAGTACATGGGCACGATCGTAAACATGCTGGGCGGCGACGGTGCGTCGTTCGACCAGCAGGGGCACATGTGGAACGTGCTGATCACTGCGCACGGCCTTATCATGGTCTTCTTCATGGTCATGCCGGCCATGATCGGCGGTTTCGGCAACTGGTTCGTGCCGCTGATGATCGGCGCGCCCGACATGGCCTTCCCGCGCATGAACAACGTCAGCTTCTGGCTGACCGTGGTGGGCTTCTGCTCGCTGCTGTTCTCGATGTTCGTGCCCGGCGGTACGGGCATGGGTGCCGGCGTGGGCTGGACGGTCTATGCACCGCTTTCCACCACCGGTTCGGTCGGCCCCGCGGTCGACTTCGCCATCTTCAGTCTGCACCTTGCCGGTGCCGGCTCGATCCTGGGTGCGACCAACTTCATCACCACCATCTTCAACATGCGTGCGCCGGGCATGACCCTGCACAAGATGCCGCTGTTCGTGTGGTCGGTGCTGGTCACTGCCTTCCTGCTGCTGCTGGCGCTGCCGGTGCTGGCTGCTGCCATCACCATGCTGCTGACCGACCGCAACTTCGGCACGACCTTCTTCGATCCGGCCGGTGGCGGTGACCCGATCCTGTACCAGCACCTGTTCTGGTTCTTCGGCCACCCCGAGGTCTACATCATGATCCTGCCGGGCTTCGGCATGATCTCGCAGATCGTCGCGACCTTCTCCAAGAAGCCGGTGTTCGGCTATCTCGGCATGGCCTACGCCATGGTCGCCATTGGCGTGGTCGGCTTCATCGTGTGGGCGCACCACATGTATACCGTCGGCCTCGACGTGAACACGAAGATGTACTTCACCGCCGCCACCATGGTCATCGCGGTGCCCACCGGCATCAAGATCTTCAGCTGGATCGCCACCATGTGGGGCGGCTCCATGGAGTTCAAGTCGCCGATGGTCTGGGCCCTGGGCTTCATCTTCCTGTTCACCGTGGGTGGCGTGACCGGCGTGGTGCTGGCCAACGGCGGCGTCGACAACAACCTGCACGACACCTACTACGTTGTGGCTCACTTCCACTACGTGCTGTCGCTGGGTGCGGTTACCGCCATGTTCGCGGGCTGGTACTACTGGTTCCCGAAGATGTTCGGCCGCTGGCACTCGGAATTCCTTGCCCACCTGCACTTCTGGGTGTTCTTCATCGGGGTGAACGTGATCTTCTTCCCGATGCACTTCCTGGGCCTGCAGGGCATGGCGCGTCGCTATCCGGACTACACCCCGGCCTTCACCCACTGGAACGAGATCGCCAGCTACGGCTATCTCATCATGGCGGCCTCCATCGTCATCTTCTTCATCAACATCATCTACGCCTTCGTGGCCGGCAAGAAGCCCGAAGGTAACTACTGGGGTGAAGGGGCGACGACGCTGGAGTGGAGCCTCTCCAGCCCGCCGCCGTTCCACCAGTTCGAAACGCTGCCCGTGATTGAAGACCACCATTCGGCCGACGATCACATCAGCGCGAAACCGGCGACCGCCTGATCGGCGACCCTCGCCTGACTGAAAACGGGAGGGGGCGCGCCGGGAACGGGGCGCCCCTTTCATATCGAGACACACCACACGTGACCGCAACCGCAACACCAGAGGCAAGCTTGGCAAGCGCGCAGTTACCTGCCGAATGGCGCGATTTCTTCGCGCTGACGAAGCCGCGGGTGATGAGCCTGGTGGTGTTCACCGGCTTGTGCGGCCTGCTGGCAGCGCCGGGTTCGATCCACCCGGTGCTGGGCTTCACCGCCATCCTGTGCATTGCCATGGGGGCAGGGGGAGCTGCCGCGCTCAACCAGTGGTGGGAAGCCGATATCGACGCGAAGATGAAGCGGACCGCAGGCCGCCCGCTGCCGCAAGGCCGCCTGCGTCGCCAGGATGCGCGCGATTTCGGCATGCTTCTGGCCGGCGCATCGGTATTCATCATGCTGGTGGCCATCCACTGGCTGGCCGCCGTGGTGCTGGCCTTTTCGATCTTCTACTACGCCGTGATCTACACCATGTGGCTGAAGCCGCGCACGCCGCAGAACATCGTAATCGGCGGCGGGGCAGGGGCCTTTCCGCCGCTGATCGGCTGGATCGCGGTGACGGGCGAAATCACCGCCATGCCGCTGCTGCTGTTCGCCATTATCTTCATCTGGACGCCGCCGCACTTCTGGGCGCTGGCTCTGTTCGTGAAGACCGACTACGCCGAAGCCGGTATCCCGATGATGCCGGTCGTCGCGGGCGAAAAGTCGACGCGTCGCCAGGTGCTGGCCTATTCGGTCGTCCTCATGGCTGTCTCGCTGTTGCCCTGGGCCATTGGCGGCACCGGTATGATCTACGGCATTGCCGCCCTGGTGCTTTCCGGCCTGTTCGTGGCGCTTTCCGTGCCCGTCGGTCTGCGCGCCTCGCGGCCCGATGATCGCATGACGCCCGAAAAGCGTCTGTTCGGCTATTCGGTAATCTATCTCTTCGCGCTGTTTACGGCGCTGGTTGCAGATCGCATGGTGCTGGCATGACCCCCGAAGAAGAGAAGGAATTCAAACGCCGCCGCAAGCAGCGCAACAACGTGATCGGGCTGATGCTGGCGGGCTTCGTGATCCTGTTCTATCTCATCACCATTGTAAGGATGGGCGACTGATGACCACCGCGACACTCGAAAACCGCAACAAGCGCACGATGCTGATGGCCTTCGCCATGGCGCTGGGCATGCTGGGCCTGGGCTTTGCCGCCGTGCCGCTGTACAACCTGTTCTGCCGCGTAACCGGTTTTGCCGGGACCACGCAGGTGGCGAGCGAGGCCGATGCCGACCTGGCCGCACGCATGGCTGCCAGCGCGGGCGGGGTGACCTATTCGATTCGCTTCGATGCCAACACCGCGCGCAACATGCCGTGGGATTTCAAGCCTGTGCAGGTGACCGATACGGTTGCCATCGGCCAGCGCGACATGGCCTTCTACACCGCACGTAACAATTCCAGCGTGCCGATCACCGGGACTGCGACCTTCAATGTGGAGCCCGAGCAGGCCGGCGCCTATTTCAACAAGATCCAGTGCTTCTGCTTTACCGAGCAGACGCTGCAGCCCGGCCAGGAAATCCGCATGCCGGTGCTCTACTACGTCGATCCGGCCGCGCTGGACGACCCCAACATGGAGGGTGTCGAACAGATCACCCTGTCCTACACTTTCCACCGTGCGATCGAAGGCGAAGAGAACCCCAGCTAGAGACTGGACCAGACCGCACACACGCATTAACAGGCCCATAAACCCAAGGATCAGGATCAACATCATGGCCGGTGCCAAGAACCACGATTATCACATTCTCGACCCAGACATCTGGCCGCTGGTAGCAGCCTTCTCGGGTCTCACTTTCACCACCGGCATGGTGATGTTCATGCACGATGATTTCTTCGGCGCGGCATGGCGTATCGTGCTGGGCCTGGGCGTGGCCGGCCTGATCGCCACCTTCTTCGGCTGGTTCTCCAAGATCGTGAACGAAGCGCAGCGCGGCGACCACACCCCGGTGGTGCAGCTGCACATGCGCTATGGCATGATCCTGTTCATCGCTTCCGAAGTGATGTTCTTCGTCGGCTGGTTCTGGAGCTGGTTCGACTTTGCCCTGTTCCCCAAGCCGCTGGCCTACGATGCGGCGGCGGGCCTGTGGACCAACATGGTCGGCCAGGAAGGCGCTGCACGTTTCGCGCACTTCCCGCCCGACGGGATCGAGGTGCTCAACGCCTTCGACCTGCCGCTGCTGAACACGCTGATCCTGCTTTGCTCGGGCACCACGGTTACCTGGGCGCACCACTGCCTGATCAACGGCGACCGTGATGGCCTGAAAAAGGGCCTGTGGCTCACCATCGCACTGGGCATTCTGTTCAGCTGCATCCAGGCCTATGAATATGCCGCTGCCCCGTTCGGTTTTGGCGGCGTCAACTATTCCTCGGCCTTCTACATGGCGACCGGCTTCCACGGCTTCCACGTGATCGTCGGCACGATCTTCCTGATCGTCTGCCTGCGTCGCACCTACCTCGGTCACTTCACGCCCAAGCAGCACTTCGGCTTCGAAGCCGCTGCCTGGTACTGGCACTTCGTCGACGTCGTGTGGCTGTTCCTGTTCGTCGCCGTCTACGTCTGGGGCGGCTGGGGCGCACCGGTCCACTAAGGCCCTTCGTGACCGACGAAACCGACACACAGAAGGGGCGGCCCGCCGTGCGCGAGGCCGCCCTTTTCGGTTCCTGCCCGCGCTGCGGGGCGCGGACCCTGTTCGATGGCTGGGTGAAGTTCGCCGACAGGTGCGGCAGTTGCGGCCTGGATTACGGCAAGTTCAACGTGGGCGATGGCCCGGCGGCGTTCCTGACGCTGGGCGTGGGCACCATCGTGGTGGCCCTGGCCATGTGGCTGCAACTGTCGTTCGAGCCGCCCTGGTGGCTCCACGTAATCCTGTGGGTGCCGTTGACGATCGTTGGCGTGCTCGCCGGCCTGCGAGCCACCAAGGCGTGGCTGCTGGTGGCCGAATACCAGCGCCGCGCCGAAGAACATCGCCATGACGGGGGCGACCCGTCGTGACTGCCAAGGGCTCAATGCGCCGCTTGCCGATCATCCCCACCATCGTCGTGATCGCCGCCGCCGCCGTGATGGTGGCGCTGGGCGTGTGGCAGCTGGGGAGGCTGGAAGAGAAAGAGGCGCTGATCGTGCGGTATGAGGCGGCCGCCGATGATCCGGAGCTGCTTTCGAGCTGGCCAACCAACGAGGCATCACAAAATCTCTATCGTCGCGCCGCGTTTTCGTGTGACGAGGTCGTGGGATGGAGTGGCATCGCCGGACGCAATGCCAATGATCAGTCCGGCTACGTCCACATCGCCCAATGCAACTCGGCTGAGATATTGTCCTTCGATGGCCCTGGCTACGATGTCGAAGCCGTCATCGGCTGGTCGCGCAGGCCGCAAGACCCGGATTGGCAGGGCGGCGAGATAGTCGGGACAATCGCTCCCGGAGGAGAGCTGGGATACCGGATTGTAGCCGACCCGCCACTGGCAGGTCTCGAGGCCAACGCGACGCCGGATCCCAACGACACGCCCAACAACCATCTCGCCTATGCCGGGCAATGGTTCTTCTTCGCGCTCACCGCGCTGGTAATCTACTTCCTTGCCCTGCGGCGGCGCTGGCGGGAGCAGGGCTAAGAGCGCTTGCCGCGCTGGCCCGCTGGCGCTACGCCGCGCAGCGAATTCGGAAGGGCATCATGAAATACATTTCCACCCGCGGCAGCGCACCCGCGCTCGATTTCGAAGGCGTAACCCTGGCCGGCCTTGCCAGCGACGGCGGCCTCTACGTGCCCGAGGAATGGCCGCAGTTCTCCGAACACGAGATCGCCGCCATGGCAGGGCTCTCTTACGTGGAGCTGGCGGTGAAGGTGATGACGCCCTTCGTCGAAGGTTCGCTGACGGCGGAAGAGCTGCGCGACCTGTGCACGCGCGCCTACGGCCGCTTCTCGCACGCTGCCGTTACCCCGCTCGTGCAGCTGGACCAGCAGCAGTGGATACTGGAACTGTTCCACGGCCCTACGCTCGCCTTCAAGGACGTGGCGCTGCAACTGCTGGGCCGCCTGTTCGAGCATTTCCTGGCCAAGAGCGAAGACCACCTGACCATCGTCGGCGCCACCAGCGGCGATACCGGCAGCGCTGCCATCGATGCCGTGGCCGGGCGCGAGCGGGTGGATATCTTCATGCTCCATCCCAAGGGCCGCGTCAGCGACGTGCAGCGCCGCCAGATGACCACGGTGCGCGCGCCCAACGTGCACAACCTCGCCATCGAAGGCAGCTTCGACGATGCCCAGGCCATGGTGAAGCGCATGTTCGGCGACCCTGAAATGGCATCATCGAAGGGCGGCAAGTTCCGCATCAGCGCGGTCAATTCGATCAACTGGGCGCGGCTGATGGCGCAGGTGGTCTATTACTTCGCCGCCGCGCTGCAACTGGGCGCGCCGCGCCGCAAGGTTGCCTTCAGCGTGCCGACCGGCAATTTCGGCGACGTGTTCGCAGGCTATGTCGCCGCGCAGATGGGCCTGCCGATCGAGCGGCTGATCGTTGCCACCAACGTCAACGACATCCTCCACCGCGCGCTGACCACCGGGGACTATTCCGCCGGCAGCGTAACGCCCACGGCGGCGCCCAGCATGGATATCCAGGTCAGTTCCAACTTCGAACGCCTGCTGTTCGACCTGAACGGGCGTGACGGCACAGCGCTGGCCGAGCAGATGCGCGGGTTCGAGGCCAACAAGGCCATGCAGCTGACCAACAGCCAGCGCGAAGGCGCAGCCCGCCTGTTCTCCAGCGCGCGCGTGGACCAGGCGGCCATGTCGCAGGCGATGAGCTGGGCGAACGCCCAGTGCGGCTACGTGCTCGATCCGCACACCGCCATCGGTTTCCAGGCCGCGCGCGATGCTGGCATCGATGCCGCCACGCCGGTCGTCACGCTGGCCACGGCGTACCCGGCCAAGTTCCGCGACGCGGTGGAACGCGCCACCGGCGTACGCCCGCCGCTGCCCGCGCGCGTGGGCGACCTGTTCGAACGCACCGAGGCATTCGAGGAACTGCCAGGCGAATACGACGCCGTGGCCGAATACGTCTCGAAATTCGCCACGCCCAGCGCCTGATGGCACGGCTGGTCCGCAATCCCGTGGTGATGGTCGGCGAAGGCTGGCCGGACTATGGCCTTGTCGATTCGGGCCACGGGCGCAAGCTGGAGCGCTACGGCAACCGCCGCTTCATCCGGCCCGAGCCGCAGGCCATGTGGTCGCCGCGCCTTTCCGACTGGCAGGCCGACGGCGAATTCGTGCCTGGCAGCGACGAGGATGGCGGCGGGCGCTGGCAGTTCAGCCGCGACGTGCCGCGGGACGGTTGGCCGCTGGGTTGGGAGGACGTGCGCTTTACCGCCCAGTGCACGCCGTTTCGCCACCTCGGCTTCTTTCCTGACATGGCACCCGTATGGCACTGGATGCGCGGACAGCTGGCCGGGCGCGAGAATGCGCAGACGCTCAACCTGTTCGGCTACACCGGCGTCGGCTCGCTGGCGCTGAGCCAGTGCGGCCCGGTCGCGCATGTCGATGCCAGCAAGAAGTCGGTCGCCCAGGCGCGCGAGAACGCCGCGCTTTCCGGCATGGAGGACCGTCCGATCCGCTGGCTGGTGGACGATGCGGTGAAGTTCACCGCACGCGAGGTGCGCAGGGAAAGGCGGTACGACGGCATCATCCTCGACCCGCCCAAGTTCGGTCGTGGTCCCAAGGGCGAGACATGGCGTATCGAGGAAGGCTTGCCGGGCCTGATCGCGGATTGCCGCCGCCTGCTGGACGCCGAAAGCCGCTTCCTGTTCCTTACGGTCTATGCCGTACGCATGAGCTCGCTCGCCATCGGCGGCCTGCTGGAGGAAGTGTTTGCCGACCTGCCTGGCACGGTGGAGCACGGCGACCTGGCGGTGCAGGAAGACGGCCCCGATGGACGCTTGCTGCCCACCGCGATCTTTGCGCGGTGGAGCAACTCCTGAACGCTTATCCGGCGGCCTGCAGGTCTGCGAGGAAGTCCCTGATCCGCGCCGCGTTGTAGCCCACGTCGCTCACCCCCACGCGGCTGACGCTGCGCATGTCCACCCGCGTGCTGCCGTCGGCGACCGGCGTCACCTCCACGATCACGTCGTCGTAGAAACGCACGTAGCCCGCCGTGGCCGTGGCCTCCAGCTTGCCCGCGTCGGCATCGTAACTGGCGATGTCCCAGCCGCGATCTTCCGCCAGCGCCTGGGCATCGGCCAGCACCTCTGCGGGCGCCTTGTCGATAACGATCGGGCCAATATCGCCGTAGGCACCTTCATGGAAGGCACGCCATTCCTCCTCGCTGAACGGGCCGGTGCTGACCGGCGTATCGACATCCAGGACGGTGAATTGCGGCGGATTGTCGAGGCGGGTGGTGATGTCGTGAATGGGCGGCACCTCGCCTGCCGGGACAATCAGCATGGTATACACCGCGGTGGCGAGACCGGCGGAAAGTGCGGTCCCGATGGCCAGCTTCGCCACGCTGCCGCTTCTGCGCCACAGGGCGAAGACCAGCGCGACCACGCCGATCAGCACCAGCGCGCGCGCCGGGTTCAGCGACATGGCAAAGGGGATGAAACCGCTCAGCTTGTCGATGATGTCGAACCGCGCCAGCGTTGCCGCGCCCAGAACGATAACGACCAGGATCAGCGAGCCGCCAAGCACGAAATTGGCTACCCACCGGGTGATCTTTGCGGTCTTTGCGCCCTGGGGCGCTGCCGCCGTATTGCTTGCTTCGGCCATGAACTGGCTCCCTTTCCCTGATTGGTTACACGATTGCCCGCAAACCGGGGTGATCGTCAACTGCGGCCAAAGACCATGCGGCACCAGGGTTTGTTGACTGTGTCTGTTTCCTTGCCAATCGCGCCGCAGCCTGTAATCACGCGCGGACCATGGCAGACAGCCTTCATCTCGAACTCGTCGACTATGTGCACATGGTGCACACGGGCATCTATTCGGAAGAAACCGGCCAGCCGCAGCCGCTGCGCTTCACCGTGCGCGTGAAACTGGCGGTGGAGCGGCACTACGACGCCGATACTCCGCTGGATGCCAGCAAGAACTACATGGACCTGAAATTCGCCTGCTCCGAAAGCCTGGGCGATCGCCACTACAAGCTGATCGAGGCGGTGGCCGACCATGTGTGCGAAACGCTGTTCCTGCAGGACGAGCGGGTGGAAGAAGTGAGCGTGAAGATCGTCAAGCTGGCGCTGAGCGAGGCGGACGAGGAGATCGGCATCACCCTGGTGCGGGAGCGCAAGTGATGGCCACGGTCCGCATCGAGGCACGCGAACTGCCCGCTGCACCGCTGGACGCTGCCGCCGCCTTTCACGCACGTATCCTGCCCGAGGCGCGCCGGGCGGCGGGCAACGACCTGGTCCTGCTGTTCGACCCGGCTGACCACACCCATGTCCACTGGCGCACTGCTGCGGTGGAGGAACTGGCGCGCGAGGCAGCGCCGTGCCGGGTGAACGGCGCGGTCGGCGGTTCCAGCGCGGGCGTGAAGGCCGTTTGCGATTACCTTGAGGCAGCGCCGGGCGTGACCGGGCAGTTGTTCGCGGTGGATGGAAATCCGGGCGAGAAAGACTAGGTTGGCAGCTGTATGTCCTGTTCCAAGCCCCTTGTAGACGCGTTCCAGCGCCGCATTTCCTATCTGCGCCTGTCGGTGACGGACCGATGCGACCTGCGCTGCACCTATTGCATGCCCGAACGCATGACCTTTCTGCCCAAGAAGGAAGTGCTGAGCCTGGAGGAACTGCACAAGCTGGGCCTTGGCATGATCGAGCGCGGCATCACCAAGATCCGCCTGACCGGGGGCGAGCCATTGGTCCGGCGCGACGTGATCGAACTGGTGCGGGCGCTGGGCCGCAAGCTGGGTGACGGGCTGGACGAGCTCACGCTAACCACCAACGGCACCCGGCTGGAAGAATTCGCGGGCGAGCTTTACGCCGCCGGCGTGCGCCGGGTGAACGTCAGCCTCGACACCATGGACCCCGCCCTGTTCCAGGAGCTTTCGCGGCGGGATCGCCTGAACACCGTTCTGCGCGGCATTGCCGCGGCAAAGCGCGCCGGGCTGCACGTGAAGATCAACACCGTGGCGCTGAAGGGCCTGAACCAGGACGAGATCCCCTTCCTGGTCGAATGGGCAGGCACGAACGGCCACGACATGACGCTGATCGAGACCATGCCGCTTGGCGAAGTCGATGGCGAACGGGTGGAGCATTACCTGCCGCTGCCCGCCGTGCGCGACGTGCTGGAGCAGCGCTTTACCCTGACCGACATCGATCATTCGACCGGCGGCCCTGCGCGCTATGTGCGGGTGGAGGAGACCGGTGGACGGCTGGGCTTCATCACCCCGCTCACCAACAATTTCTGCGCCAGCTGCAACCGCATCCGCGTCACGGCAACCGGCCAGCTCTACGCATGTCTTGGTGGGGCGGAGAAGGTGGACCTGCGTGCCGCGCTGCGCTCCGACGCGCCCGACGCCAACCTCGCCGCCGCGCTGGACGAGGCCATGCGGATCAAACCCGAACGCCACCATTTCCGGATCGAGGAAGGCGCCGCGCCCGCGCAGCCGCGGCACATGTCGGTAACGGGCGGCTGATGGCCGTCACCGTCGTCTTCATCGGCAAGCTCGCCGACCTCGCGGGCGAGGACGAGCGCGAAGTGCCCGCGCCGCTGACCTGGTCAGGGCTGGCCGGTGTGCTGGGTGCAGACCTTGCCGAAGCCGCAGCCGATGAACGCACCAAGATCGCAGTGAACGGACAGGTCCTGGCCGACAAGACCGCGCTCGACGCCGGCGATGGTGACGAGGTGGCGCTGCTGCCGCCGGTCTCGGGCGGCTGACATGGCGATTACCGTCGACCTGCTCGATGCGCCGTTCAATCCCGGCCGGTTCGTCGGCCCGTTCACCGATGCCCATCCCGGCCTTGGCGGCGTGTGCACCTTCGTCGGCGAAGTGCGCAGCGATGACGATACGGTCGAGGCGCTGGAACTGCTGCACTACGAGCGCATGACGCGTCCCGGCATGGAAGAGCTGGCTGCGCAGACTGTCCGCCGATTCGAGCTGATGGGCCTGCTGATGGTGCACCGCGTCGGCGTGATGTATCCGGGAGAGCCGATCGTGCTGGTATCCGCCTGTGCCAGGCACCGGCGCGGGGCGATCGACGCGGTCGATTTCGCCATGGACCACCTCAAGTCGCGCAGCTGGTTCTGGAAGCGGGAGAAGCGCGCCGGCGAATGGCACTGGATCGAACCGCGCGAGCAGGATCATGCCGATCTTGCCCGCTGGGGCGACTGACGCCTTTCCTCAGGAAAAATTTTCCAGCGCGTCCGGGTCGAATATCTCGATCCCGCGCACGCCTTCGCGTTTGATGATCCCGGCGCGTTCCAGCGCGGTCAGCACGCGGCTGACCGTTTCGATCGTTACCCCCAGCATGGAGGCGATTTCGCCACGCGTCAGTGGCAGGTCGAACTTCAGCGCGGGGTGACAGGGCGAATCGCTGGCCGCCTGGGCCAGCGCCAGCACCAGCTTGCTGACCTGTTCGTTGGCGCCAAAGCCCGATCCCAGCGCCAGCAGCTTGCGCGCCAGGTGCAGGTCTTCCTGCGATCGTCGTAGCAGCGCGCGGGTGAGGGCGGGGTGTTTCTCCAGCGCGCGGGTCATGTCGGCCTTGGCGAACACGCACAGCTGCGAATCGGTCAGCGCCACGACGTCATGAGCGGGAAAGGGGGCGAACATCTCGCCCACGAAGCCGTTGGGGTGGATCAGCGCCAGGATGCGTTCGTTGCCGTCCTCGTCATAGGCGGCGATCTTCAGCGCGCCCGAAACCAGTGTGGCACAGGCCGTTTCCTCGTCGCCGGCGGCAAACAGGATCTCGCCGCGCGTCAGTGTGCGGGTACGGCCTGAGCGGGCCAGTTCCTCGCGCTCCTCCTCGCTCAGCACCGAACAGGCGGCGCTGTCGCGAACGGGGCAGGTCTGGCAGGCAAGGCTCATGGTAAAGCCCCTATCCCGCCAGCGTCGCCAGCAATGAACGGATCACGGCGTCCTGCTGCACCACCAGCGCATCGATCCGGCTGCGCACGGCGCTGATCGAATCGGTGTCCTGCGCCGAAGTGGTCGCCTCCACATAGATGCGGTCGAGGTCGGCAAGCGCGATCATCGCCTGGCTGCGCTGCGCCTCCAAATCGGCAATGGCCACCTGCGCGCGCGCCCAGCTGTCGCTGCCGGGCTGGGCGCCTGCAGCGGAATCGGTGATCGCACGGGCTTGCGGGGCTGCCGCCAGGAAGCGTTCGTGCGCCGCGAGCGCGGTTGCGGCCAGATCGTCCAGCGCGGCCAGTGTGGCCGGGGGCGGGGCGGGCATGGGCGGAGCGGGTGCCACCGCCATCGTACCGCTCACCCGTTCGATATCGCGCACGGCGAGCGAGGGGTATTCCGTGCTCGGCGAGGCACAGGCGCCCAGGGCTGTGAACAGCAGCACGGGAGAAAGGCGGGATACTTGCACCATATGCACGCTTCCCTACATTCGGGGAGGAAAGCTTTCCAGCATGCATTTTGGCCGGAGTTTCGGCCATGTGACGGTTGACAGCACCCGGCGCTTGGCCTAACGGCAGCGCTCTTTCCGGTGCCCTGTGGGCGCCTTTTTTGTCATTGCTGCGAAAGAGCCTCGGTTCGATTGCAGCCAAAGACACCAATAGAAACGGATTTGAGCACCATGTTCGCAGTAGTGCGCACGGGCGGCAAGCAGTATCGCGTCGCCGAAGGAGACAAGATCGCAGTCGAGAAGCTGGCGGGTGACGCCGGTGACACGATCGTGCTGGACGATGTCCTGCTGGCCGGCGAAGGCGCCGACCTGGCTGACGCTTCCAAGGTTACGGTTTCGGCTGAGGTGATCGCCCAGGCGAAGGCTGAGAAGGTGACGGTTTTCAAGAAGCGTCGTCGCCACAACTATCGCCGCAAGAACGGCCACCGCCAGCAGATGACCCTGCTGCGCATCGTGGCCGTGGGCGAAGGCAAGGCCGCGCCGAAGAAGGCTGCCGCCAAGAAGGCTGCTCCGGTGAAGGACACTTCGGAAGAGAAGGCCGCGCCCAAGGCGCACAAGGCCGCTCCGGCGAAGGAAGCCGCAGGTTCGGCCAAGGCCGACCTCGACACCACCAACCTCTCGCTGATTTCGGGCATCGGCCCGACCATCGAGAAGAAGTTGCACGCCGCCGGTATCAAGGACTGGGCCGACATCGCTGCCTGGGACGAAGCCACCGCGGAAAAGATGAACGAAGAGCTGAAGCTGGGTAACCGCCCGGTGAAGGACGAATGGGTCGCGCAGGCGAAGGAACTGCTTGCCGGCAAGCCCCCGCGCGCTGCGGTCGACAAGGCCGAAGCGGCGAAGGCCAAGAAGTAAGGATCACGAACGATGGCACATAAGAAAGCAGGCGGTTCATCGCGTAACGGTCGCGACTCAGCAGGTCGTCGCCTTGGTGTGAAGAAGTTCGGCGGTCAGGACGTGATCGGCGGCAACATTATCGTGCGCCAGCGCGGCACGAAGTTCTACCCGGGCGTCAACGTCGGCATGGGCAAGGACCACACGCTGTTTGCGCTGGAAGCGGGCAAGGTCCGTTTCCACGACGGCAAGCTCGGCCGCAAATACGTATCGGTCGACGCCATGGCGGAAGCCGCCGAATAACCGGATGATTCGATACAGGGGTCATCCACCGGGATGGCCCCTTTCGAACCTCGACAGGTTTGAAAAGCATGGAAGGAGATGGGGCCGCCCCGTCTCCTTTTTTTGATTCTCCTTCCGCAAAGCGAGCCGGTCCGTTCGGGGCTGACTCGGCTGTGTAACACCGACGGCCCAATGGAGGCGGGCATTCGGTAATGGGGAGAATACCAATGTTCATGCGTACCGAGCGGCTGTTCCTGCGGCCCACATTCCCCGAAGACTGGCGCGAGATCCATCGCGGCATCGGCGATTTTCGCGTGGTCAGCATGCTGGCGCGTGCGCCCTGGCCCTACCGCGAAGTCGACGCGCGGACCTATTGCCGCATGCCCGTGCCGGCAGGTGCGCTGAAATTCTCGGTAACGCTTCCCGAACTCTCCGGCGCGCCCGTGATCGGGCAGATCGGTATCGAACCCGACGAAGACGGGCACGAACTGGGCTACTGGATCGGGCGCAAGTGGCAGCGGCGCGGCTATGCCAGCGAGGCCGTGCGCGGCGTTCTGCAGACGGCCCGTGCGCTGGGTATCGAGCGCGTGCATGCCGGGCACTTCCTTGAAAATGCCGCCAGCGGCAAGGTCTTGAAAGCCAATGGTTTTGTCGAAACCGGCGAGATCCGCCCGACGGCCTGCGCCGCCCGCGGCGGGGCCATGGTGCTGGCGCGGCGAAATGTTTGCGATCTCACCGAGAAAGTGGAGATGCCGGACGCGAAAGCGGCCTGAGGCGCGCCGTTCGTGCCGTTATTCGGCGGGTACGGCGTCCATCCTCGCATCGGCATAGGCGCTGTCGTTCAGGCGGATCAGCGCGCGATCATCGTGATCCCACGGGTGGAAGCCGGGACGGAAATAGCTGAGCCAGGCGGGGAATATCCGCCGCAACATGCCCGGTTTGCCGACGAGGTAGGCGAACAGCTGCCACCTGGCGCGCCAGCCGGTGATCCCGTCCTGCGCCATCAGTTCCAGCGAATCGCGGACGCGGTTGCGGATGAAGCGCTTGGTGGTGCGCAGCATCACCAGCGAGCGCACCAGCCAGCGTTTGCGCGGTTTCCACTCGCGTGTCGCATGGTTCCAGGTGTCGAAGGCCACGCCCTTGTGCTCGATTTCCTCGATCGAATGCCAGCGCCACAGTTCGGGATCGCCGATGCCTTCGCTGATCAGGCTGTCTGGGTCGGTCAGGTAGAGGTGGGCGATGATGGCGGTGAAATGCTCCAGCCCCATCGTCACGGCCAGCTGCACGATGGGCGGGGCGGTCAGCGCCTCGTCCGCCATGGCATTCACGCGAGTCTCGACGCCGGAGATATCATAGCCCGCATCGACCGCTGCGCGGTTGAAGGCGATATGCTCGCGCGTGTGGTTCACTTCCTGCTTGATGAATTCGCGGATTTCGCCCGCCAGCCGATCCGGCACGCCCTCGCGGTGCGCCTTGACCGCTTCGATAAACAATGCTTCGCCGCGCGGGAAAGATGCGGAAAGCGCAAGAAACCAGGCGGTTGCCACCGGGTCTACACCTTTTTCGCGCCGGGCGTTGCGGTCGAAACGGCGGTTGCGCGCCGTCAGCGTAATGTCGCCGGGGCTTGCCTTGAGCGGTGTATATGCGGTCATATCACGGTCCGAATCGCGTCTATCCATCTACGCAGTTGAAGGATACTTACACCAGTGTCAATAAAAAAGCGGTTGAGTCCGGAGGAGAGTCGCGCAGCTGCGGTAGAGGCAGCGCGCGCACTGCTGATCGAAACGGGGCCGCAAAGCGTGACACTGAAGGCTGTCGCGGCGCGCATCGGGCGCACCCATGCCAACCTGCTGCACCACTTCGGTTCCGCCGCAGGCTTGCAGAAGGCGTTGGCTGCGCACCTGGCGCAAACCGTGTGCGATTCCATCGGTGAGGCAGTGCGCGCCACCCGCGCCGGGATCGGGTCCCCGCGCGAAGTGGTGGACCTGACCTTCGATGCCTTCGGGCGCGAAGGGGGCGGGGCGCTGGCCAGCTGGATGCTGGCGTCGGGCAACGAGGATGCGCTCAACCCCATTGTCGAGACGATCCATGCGCTGGTGGACGATCTCAATCCCGACGAAGTGTCGCACGACAACGATCTCTCGATGCACGAGACGACCTTTTCGCTGGTGCTGCTGGCGCTGGGCGACGCGCTGATGGGGGAACAGCTGGCCGAATCGCTGGCGGTGGAACGCACCACCGCGCGCGACCGCGCGGAATCGATGCTGATCGCGGCCTTCAAGGCCGACGGGCCGGTGGCCTAGCCGGGCTCTGCCAGGTCCAGCCAGGCGGGTACTAGGTCGGCAGGGATATCGGCCACACGCAGGTGATCGACCGCGAGGCCAAGCTGCGGGTATTCCGCCTTGCGCCGCTTCTCTTCCGAGCGATCGAGCGGCACCACCACCAGTCGCCGGTTCACCTTCTGCCGCCAGTTCATGCGCGCGGTGTTTTCCTGCCCGATGTAGCAGCCCTTGGAAAAGCTGACGCCGTGCAGTTCCACCGCGTTGGTTTCCAGCCAAAGGATATCGCCCAGTTCGTCGCGCCCCTCCGGCACGCCCAGCGCCAGCCGGTGCGCGCGCCATGCCTCGTCCGCGCTGTCGCCCTCGGCAGGGGCGAGCCAGCGATGGCCGAGCGCCGGCAGCCGCGGATCGGGCGCAGCACCGTCGCGCGGGTCCACCTGCCAGTGGACCGCCAGCGACGCGTCGCGGGCGATCGCCAGCTTGCGGCGCAGGCGATAGAGCGAGAGGCGCTTGGCCAGATCGTCTGCCACTTCAGCCTCGCAATCGAGCAGAATATCCTCGCCATCGCGCCACACGATCATGTCGAACATGCACTTGCCCTGCGCGCTCAGCAACGCGGCATAGGCGGGCAGGTCGCCCGTCACGTCGTTGGTCAGCAATCCCTGCAGGAAGGCGGCAGGGTCTTCGGCTGCGTCGGTGGCGGAGACGCGCACCAGCGCGCGCGAGGCAAGATGGGTCGAACTCATGGGTGACAGATAGGACGCTCCGCGCCATAGGCAACGCATGACCGACACGCTGACGATCCGCCGCCCCGACGACTGGCACGTTCACTTGCGCGATGGCGCCATGTTGCAGGCCGTGGCCCGCCATACCGCGCGCCAGTTTGCCCGCGCCATCGTGATGCCCAACCTCACCCCGCCGGTGACGACGGTGGCGGCGGCGGAAAGCTATCGCCAGCGGATCATGGCAGCGCTGCCCGAAGGCACGGGCTTCACCCCGCTGATGACCTGCTACCTCACCGACAACACCGATCCGGCAGAGGTGCGGCGCGGGTTCGAGTCGGGCGTGTTTACCGCGTGCAAGCTCTACCCCGCGGGCGCCACCACCAATTCCGACAGCGGGGTGACCGATGTCGACAATATCCGCGGCGTGCTGGAAGTTATGGCCGAGATCGGCATGGTGCTGTGCGTGCACGGCGAAGTGACCCACGCCGATATCGACATCTTCGACCGCGAGGCGGTGTTCATCGAGCGCGTGCTGGCCCCGCTGCTGAAAGACCTGCCGGGCCTGAAGGTGGTGTTCGAGCACATCACCACCGAAGACGCGGTGCAGTTCGTCGAAAGCGCGCCCGACAACGTCGCCGCCACGATCACGCCACAGCACCTGCATATCAATCGCAACGCTATGCTGGTGGGCGGGATGCGCCCGCACGCCTATTGCCTGCCCGTCGCCAAGCGCGAGAAGCACCGGCTGGCGCTGCGCCGCGCTGCCACTAGCGGCAGCCACAAGTTCTTCCTGGGCACCGACAGCGCCCCGCATGCGCGCGAGGCGAAGGAAAGCGCCTGCGGCTGTGCGGGCATCTTCAACGCGCCCTATGCGCTGGAAAGCTATCTCGCGGTGTTCGAGGAAGAGGGCCAGATCGGCCACTTCCAGGGCTTTGCCAGCGAACACGGGCCCGGCTTCTACGGCCTGCCGCTGAACGAGGAGCGCGTGACGCTGGTGCGCGAGGAATGCGAAGTGCCAGCGGCCATCGAAGCGGCAGGCACCCAGCTGGTGCCGTTTCACGCGGGCGAAACCCTGCGCTGGCGCTTCCAGCCCTAGGGCGCGGGCGCCTCTGTCGCCCGCGCCTTGCGCGTGCGCCGGGCGTTCCGGAACATGTCCCAGGTGAACAGGGCGATGGCTGTCCAGATCAGCATGAAGCACACCAGCTGGGCCAGTTTCAGATCTTCGCCGAACAGCAGCAGGCCCAGCAGGAAAACGATCGTGGGCGAGATGAACTGCAGGAAGCCGATGGTGGTGTAGGGCAGCGCGCGCGCTGCCGTGGCGAACAGCAGCAGCGGCACCGCCGTCATCGGGCCACCGGCGATGATCGCCAGCGTTTCCACCGCATCGCGCCCGATCACCACGCCGGGCCCGGCGAATTCGGTCCAGCTCAGGAAGCCCAGCACCAGCGGCAGCAGGATGACCGATTCGGTGGTCAGCCCGATAAGCGGGCCTGCCGCCACGGTCTTGCGCAGCAGGCCGTAGACGCCGAACGTCGTTGCCAGCAGCAGGCTGACCCACATGGTCGTCAGCGCGCCGGCGGCCAGCGCCGCCACCCCGATCACCGCCAGCACCACGGCCATGGCCTGCAGCCGGGTGAGGCGTTCCTTCAGGAACACGAAGCCCAGCAGCATCATGTTGAGCGGCAGGATGTAATAGCCAAGGCTGGCGGCATAAACGTAGTGGTTCTGGATCGACCAGACGTAGAAGAACCAGTTGATCGCGATCAGGCACGCACTGGCCATCAGCGTGCGCAGGGTGCGCCCGTTGGCCAGCGTGCGCCACAGCTCGCGCAACATTCCGGCACGCACGACGAAGAACAGGCAGACGGGCAGGGTGAACAGCGTGCGCCAGGCAACATATTCCAGCGGCGGCACGTGGTCGACCAGGATCAGGTAGACCGGCATCGAGCCCCAGATCGCGTGGGTGCACAGCGCCAGAATCAGCGCGCGTTGCTGGCTGGTCTCGGTTTCGGCCATCGCCCCCTCCTAGGCGCTGGAATGACGGTTCGCCATGGCTTTTCCCACCGGAAATTGCGCGAAACGATCTTGCGATGAATTATTCAGACGTTGCCGTATGTTCAGGTTGACCGCGCTAGGGGCGGGGGGCAATTCGTGACAATCCGTTCAACGAAACCGGTAACGGTGCTGCCTTCCCCCTGTTGGGCAGCATCGTAGCGCGGCCCTTCGGGTCGTGTTGGGGGGTCGCGCCAAGGCGTCCGGATCTTGCGATCCGGGCGCCTTGTTCGTTCTTGCGGGGTTCGTTCTTGCGGGAAAGATTCAGTCTTCCTTGAAGCCTACGCCCACGCTGGCCCGCGGTTGTTCCATCTCGGTGCTGGTCACGGGATAGGCGCAGTAGTCCGCTGCGTAATAGGCAGCCGGGCGGTGGTTGCCCGAAAAGCCGATCCCGCCAAACGGCGCCGCGCTTGAGGCGCCGTTGGTCGGGCGGTTCCAGTTGACGATACCGGCGCGGATATTGGCCCAGAAGCGGTTGTACTGCTTGGGATCGCCGCCGATCAGCGAGGCGGACAGGCCGAAGCGGGTGTTGTTCGCCTCGGCAATCGCCTCGTCGAAATCGTCTACCTTGATGACCTGCAGCAGCGGCCCGAACAGCTCCACATCGGGGCGTTCGGCCATGGCGGTGGTATCGATGATCGACGGTGTCAGGAACGGCTTGTCCTCGTCCAGGCGGCGCATGTGGGCGATCGCCTTGCCGCCGTTGGAGAGCAGGTAGAGGAAGCTTTCGGTCAGTTGGTCTGCCGTGCGGTTGTCGATCACGCAGCCCATGAACGGTTGCGGTTCGTCGAACGGGGCGCCGGTGATGATGCGGCCGGCCAGGGCCTTCACCGCGCTGACCGCTTCGTCGTACATCGAACTCTTCACGATCAGCCTTCGGCCCGCGGTGCAGCGCTGCCCGGCAGTGGTGAAGGCCGACTGGATGATGAGCGCGGCCGCATCCTCGATCAGCGGTGTATCCCACAGCACGATGGGATTGTTGCCGCCCATTTCCAGCGCCACGATCTTGCCGGGGTCGGTGGCCAGCTTGCGGTTGATGGCGATGCCCACCTGTGCGCTGCCGGTGAACAGCACGCCGTCGACGCCCGGATGGGCGACCAGCGCCTTGCCTTCGTCAGGTCCGCCGATCAGGCATTGCACCAAGTCTGCCGGGATTCCGGCCTTGGCGAAATAGGTCACCAGCCTGGCACCGACAGCCGGCGTCTTTTCCGAAGGTTTGAACACGATCGCGTTGCCCGCGATCAGCGCCGGCACGATGTGGCCATTGGGCAGGTGCGCGGGGAAGTTGTACGGCCCCAGCACCGCCATCACCCCGTGCGGCTTGTGTCGCAGCGCGGCGGTGCCCTGCATGGCGCTGTCGAGTTTGCGCTGTCCGGTGCGCTCCGCATAGGCCTTGATCGAGATGTCGACCTTGGCGATCACCGCGGCCACTTCGGTGCGGGCTTCCCACAGCGGCTTGCCCGTTTCGCGCGCTATCAGTTCGGCAAAGCCTTCCTGGTCCTTTTCCACCTGGATGGCGAAGCGGCGGACCAGTTCGATGCGCCGGGCCAGCGGTTCGGCAGCCCAGGCGGGCCAGGCCTTGCGCGCGCGTTCGACAAGCTCGTCCACGTCGCCATGCGTGCCGCGCCACAGCTCTGCGCCGGTGGCAGGTTCGTAGGAAATCAGTTCGGCGGTCTGGCTCAAGGCACCAAGCCTTTCGTTAAAATGATCGTGCAGCGCGCCTTAATGAAGTTACGCCACGCGCGCAAAGCGGCGGTTAACTCACAGGGTTAAAACCCCCTAGAGCAAACCGGTTTCACTTAATACCAATCTTGCCGAAAGCAAACGGCGCGGTGGCCGGATCAGCCGCAGGGCCCCAGCCGCCGACCGGAGACGTCGAAAGTCATCGTCATCGGCCCCATCGGCATCTCGCCCTGCATCTGCATGGTCATGTTGTAGGTGGTGTCGGTGTAGGTGCCGTTCATGGTCATGTTCATGGTGCCCTGGTCACCCTCGCACTGCGCCACGGCGTGGATCTCGCCGCCGGACATGTCGAACTCGGTATAGCGGCACTCGCCATTGGTATCGTCGAACATGCGTTGCGGCGAGTTCTCGAGCTGTTCGGCAGTGATGCAGTTCTGCGCCGTCACGCCTTCGCCGCCCAGGATATTGCGCATCATGTCAGCCGCTTGCGGCGGCAGGTCCGATGGCAGGGTGATGTCGGTCATCCTGCTGGTGGCTTCCCAGTTGCCGGGCTCGATGGCCCAGGCGGACGTGGCGATGGTGGCCGTGGCGATTGCGGCGATGGCGAGCTTGCGCATGGTCTGACTTCCCCCGATTCAATTCGATAACTGACCCCAGCGTAACATTGCTGCGGGCGTTATGCAGCCCCCGGGGCCAATTCTGGCGGGCGATCAGGCGTGGCCGGGTGCAACGGGCGCTTCGCCCAGCGCCTCGCCCATGCGGCGAATGCGGGCGATCTTGTCGTAAAGCGGTGCCCAGTCGTCACGCTCATCGATGGCGGACCACAGGCTTTCCACTTCGTCGATCAGCATCGATTCGCACGCGCCTTCGCCCCAGTAATCGTGCGCGGAATCGCGCGCCTCGTAACCCTCCAGAGCCTCTGCCAGCTGGCCTTCCGCGTTGCGGCCACCGCGATGGCGGTAGAAGAACGCGTCCGGCCCCAGCTTGCCTTCGCGCATGGTCGTTTCGGCAGCGGCGATCACCTTTACATCGCTTTCCAGTCCGCGCTCGGCCACGCCCAGGCGCCAAAGGAAGCGGCGCGCCATCGCCTGGTGGTAGAGCAGGCCGAACCGTTCCAGCGCGGCCACCAGCGGCTCTGCCTCCACCAGCGGGCGCAGGGCAATGGCGAACTGGCCCAGGTTCCAGCGGATGGCCTCCGGCTGGCGACCGAATGCGTAAAGCCCGTTGTGGTCGAAATAGGCGGCGGTAAAGGTCGGGTCCCATTGCGGCAGCCAGCGCCAGGGCCCGTAATCGAAGCTTTCGCCGGTAATGTTCATGTTGTCCGTGTTCAGCACGCCGTGGACGAACCCTGCCACCATGTAGCTGGCAGCAAGGTCTGCCAGCCGCTCCGTCACCTGGTGCATCAGCTGCACGGCGGGCTGGTCGCGCCCCGGTGCATCGTCGGGCGCGGGCGGGCCGGGATAGGTGGCGAGACAATAGTCGACCAGCCTGGCAAGGTTCTCGTGCTCCTCGAACGCCATCAGCCGCTGGAAGCTGCCCACGCGGATATGCCCGTGGCTGAGGCGCACCATCACGGCAGAACGGGTGGGCGAGGGCTCGTCCCCGCGCACCAGCGATTCGCCGGTCTCGATGATGGAAAAGGTCTTCGAGGTGTTCACCCCCAGCGCTTCCAGCATCTCGGTCGCCAGGATTTCGCGCACGCCGCCTTTCAGTGTCAGGCGACCGTCCGCCGTGCGGCTGTAGGGGGTGGTGCCGCTGCCCTTGGTGCCCAGGTCCAGCAGGCGGCCTTGCCCGTCTCGCATCTGCGCGAACAGGAACCCGCGCCCGTCACCAATCTCCGGGTTGTAGGTGCGGAACTGGTGGCCGTGATAGCGCAGGGCGAGGGGCCGGGGCAGGTTATCGGGCAAGGCTTCGAACTTGCCGAAGTGGTGCAACCAGTCCGCGTCGGAAAGATTGTCCAGTCCCACGGCCGTGTCCCAGAGGTCGTTGCGGAAGCGCAATTCGTGCTTGGGAAACTGCGCGGGCGCTACCGGATCGGCGAGAAAATCCGCCACCTCGTCAATTCGTGTGTCGGGGGTGTATTCAGCCGGTTGCGGATCGTGTCGCATCCATCCATTAGTGGGCCTTCAACGGGTCGCCTGCAAGGCGCGCGCAGCAAAGGGGCACAAATTGGGCGACGCCGCTTTTTCGGTGGGGACGTGGGAAAGCGCTGACGGGCTGACGCTGCGCTATCGCGACTATCCGGGGCGCGATGATCGTCCGCCGATCCTGTGTATCCCCGGCCTCACCCGCAATGCCCGCGATTTCGAGCCGGTGGCAGATGCCTTTGCCGGTGAATGGCGGGTGATCTGCGCCGACCTGCGCGGACGCGGGGAAAGCGATTATGCCAGGGATCCGTCCAGCTACACGCCCGCGAACTACGTGCAGGACGTGAAGGCATTGCTGGAGCAGGCGCAGCTGGAGCGCGTCGTGGCCGTGGGCACTTCCCTGGGTGGGATCATCACCATGTTGCTGGCGCAATCGGGCGTGCAGTTCGCCGGCGCTGTCATCAACGATATCGGCCCGCTGATCGAGGAAGCGGGGCTGGACCGCATCCGCGACTACGTAGGGCAGGGCCGCAGCTTCCCCACCTGGATGCACGCGGCCTGGGCGATGAAGGAAGCCTCTGCCCACATCCATCCCGACTACCAGATCGAGGACTGGCTGCGCTATACCAAGCGGCTGATGTGCGTATCGGCGGGCGGGCGCATCACCTTCGACTATGACATGAAGATCGCGGAACCGTTCAGCGCACCCGGTGCGGCGATGGATTTCGACCTCTGGCCCGCGCTGCACGCCCTGCGGGGGCGCCCGCTGCTGGCGCTGCGCGGGGAGTTGTCGGACCTGCTTTCCGATGCCACCTTCCGCCGCATGGGCAAGGAAGTCGAGACCATGGAACTGGTAACCGTCCCCGGCGTGGGCCATGCCCCAACGCTGGAAGAACCCGAGGCGCTGGACGCCATTGCCCGGCTGCTGGGGCAGGTCGCATGAGCAAGACCCCCAGGATCCTGCACCTGCATTCCACCTTCGATGCCGGAGGCAAGGAGCTGCGCAACGTGCGCCTCATCAACGAATGGGGCAAACAGGTGGATCACGCCATCGTCTCGGGCGACCTGGAAAAGCGCGGGGCGGCGCGGCTGATCGGCAAGAAGGCGCGCGTTTCCTGGCCCAAGTTCCCGCCGCTGCAGGGCAAGCCGACGCCGGGCCGCCTGTCGGCGCTGGCAAGGGCGATGGCTGGCTATGACCTGATCTGCACCTACAACTGGGGCGCGATCGACGCGGTGATGGCGCACACGGTCTTTGCCGATGCCTTCAAGCTGCCGCCGCTGGTGCACCATGAAGACGGCTTCAACGAAGACGAGGCCGGGCGCCTGAAGAAGCGGCGAAACTGGTATCGCAAGATCGCGCTGGGGCGCACGGCGGCGCTCGTGGTGCCTTCGGCCACGCTGGAGGATATCGCGCTGAACGTGTGGAGCCAGCCGCGCACTCGCGTGCGGCGGATTCCCAACGGCATCGACACCCGCGCCTTTGCCGCGCCGCCCAAGCGCGACATCCTGCCCGGCCTCATCAAGCACAAGGACGAGTTCTGGCTGGGTTCGATGGCGGGCCTGCGCGCGGTCAAGCAGCTGGACGTGCTGGTGCGCGCGATGGAATGGATGCCGCCCGAGTGGCAGCTGGTGATCGCGGGCGAAGGGCCGGAACGAGAGGCCTTGCTGGCCGAGGCAGAGCGCGTCGGCGTGGAAGACCGCGTGCACCTGCCCGGTTTCGTGGCAGAGCCTGCCAAACTGGTGGGCCTGTTCGACATGTTTGCGCTGTCCAGCCAGTCCGAACAGTTCCCCATCTCGGTGGTGGAGGCGATGGCGGCGGGCCTGCCCGTGGTGGCCCCGCGCGTGGGCGATATCGGCCAGATGGTGTCGAGCGACAACGGGCCCGCGCTGGTCGATCCCATAAAGTCTCCGGGTGATGAGGAAGCGCTCAGGAAGTCGCTCACCCGGCTGGCCGACGATCCTGTCGCCCGCAAGCGCATGGGCCAGGCCAATCGCCAGAAAGCGCGCGAGGAATTCGACGAGCGCCGCATGATCGCACGCTATCGCGCGCTGTACTGGGGGCTGATGCAGAAATACCCGAAAGACGGGTGATTTGGCGGCGAATAGACTTCATCGGCCATTCACCCTGGCGGGGACACTTGTCCCTCTTCGATTGAAAAGCCCGTGCCATCCGTTAAAGAGCGCGGCTTGAAACCCAATCCTGCATGATCGACAAACAGTGGCCAAACAACCGACCAACCCCAACATGCCCGCCAAACCCAAGGCGCAGGAACGCGCCGATGCAGAGCAGGAAATGCTCATGCGCGAGGTGGACGAGGCCGTCCGCCAGGATGATGTAGGCAATTTCTTCAAGAAATACGGCTGGCCGCTGGGCATCGTTTTCGTGCTGGGCATGGCCGCTTTCGGCGGTCTGCTGTTCTGGCAGGGCAACCAGGAGGGCGAACTGGAGCGCCAGTCCGAAGCGCTGGTGCAGGCGATCGACGAGCTGGAAGCCGGCAACACCGACATTGCCGATGGCGAACTGGCGGTGCTGACCGACGGTGAAGGCGGCGCTGCCACCATGGCCACCATGCTGCGCGCGGCGATCGCGGTGGAAAACGACGATCCCGCAGCGGCTGCCGCCCTGTACGACGAGATCGCCGCCAATGGCGAACTGCCCGCCGCCCTGCGCGACGTGGCCACCATTCGCAGTGTTACCGCCCGTTTCGACGAAATGGACCCGCAGGAGGTGATCGACCGCGTGGGGCCCATCGCCGTGCCGGACAACCCCTATTACGGCAGCGCCGGTGAACTGGTGGCGCATGCCTACATCGAACAGGACAAGACCGACGAGGCGGGCGCATTGTTGCTGGACCTTGCCGGGAACGAGGATATCCCCGCCTCGATCCGCAGCCGGGCGCGCCAGCTGGCGGGCCTGATGGGTTTTGACGCCATCGAGAATGTCGATGCCACCCTTGCCGAGATGCTGGGCGAGGATCCGGAAGAGCCCGAAGTCGAGCTGGTCGAATAGAAGCGAGTATGATGACGATGACGAAGCTGCGCCGCCCGAACCGTACATGGGCCAAACACCTGGCCACCCCGATGCTGGCCCTTGCCCTGGTCGGTTGCGCCGGGGGCGGCCTGTTCGGCGGCGGCGGAGACGATGAGGACGATACGCCCACGGTCGGCAATCGCGTGCCCATCCTCTCGCGCATCGCCACGGAAATCACCGCCGATCCGGCGCTGGCCAGTGTCGCTGTCGTCGTTCCGCCAGCCACCACCAACGAAACCTGGCCGCAAGCCGGCGGCAACGCGGCGAAGGTGGCGGGTCACGTCACCTTGTCCAACAACCCCGCCCCTGCCTGGACGGCCAGCATCGCCGGCACCACCAAAACCCGCCGCCTGGCTGCGGCGCCGGTGGTGGGCGATGGCATGCTCTACGTGGTGGATACCGCTGCAGTAATCCACGCCTTCGACGCCGAAACCGGCGCGCGCCGCTGGCGCCACCAGATCCAGGTCAGCGGCGACCTGGAAGATGCGACCTTCGGCGGCGGTGCTGCCTATAACGATGGCCGCGTCTACGCCACCAACGGCGTGGGCGACGTGGTGGCGCTGGACGCGCAGACCGGCGAGCAGCTGTGGCGTGTGAAGCCCGCCGGCCCGCTGCGCGGCGCGCCCACCGTGGCCTTCAACGAAGTGTTCGTGATGACGCAGGACAACCAGGTCTTCGCGCTCAACATCGATGATGGCGAGATCGTGTGGCAGCGCGCTGCCGCTTCCGGCCAGTCGGGCGTGTTCGGCGTGGCGGCTCCGGCTGCGGGGCAGGGTACCGTGGTGGCCGGGTTCTCCTCTGGCGAACTGGTGGCCTATCGCTACGAAAACGGCCGCGAACTGTGGTCCGACGCGCTGGCGCGCACCTCCATCAGTACCCAGGTGGGCACGCTGACCGATGTCGATGCCGATCCGATCATCGACCAGGGCCGCGTCTATGCGCTGGGGCAGGGTGGGCGCATGGCCGCCTACGAACTGCTGACCGGCCAGCGCATCTGGGAACTGACGCTGGCAGGCATTTCTACCCCCACCGTGGTGGGCGAATGGGTCTTCACCCTGACCGACGAGGCCAAGCTGATCGCCATCCAGCGCGGCACCGGCCGCATCCGCTGGATCACCCAGCTTGACCAGTGGCGCGACCCGAACGACCGCGAAGGGCCGATCTTCTGGACCGGCCCGGTACTTGCCAGCGGGCGCCTGTGGGTCGCCAGCAGCCGCGGCTATGTGAAGAGCGTGGACGTGATGACCGGCGAAGCGAGCGATTTCACGCGCCTCGGCGATGGCGTTTCGCTGCCGCCGATCGTGGCCAACAACACGCTCTACATCCTCGACGACGACGGCACGATTCACGCCTGGCGCTGAGCTGTCCCGCATCGGGACGGAGCGCGGATGAAAGGGCGGGTGTTACCAGCCCTTTAACCCTTGTGCGCCTACCACCCGGTGCATGAACGCGCAGAACCAAGAGTCGCGGCCCAAGCCGCCGGCGAGTGACGTATCCCCACGGGTGGGCCTTGTCGGCCTTGTCACGCTGCTGTCGTTCATCCTGTTCGCGCGTAGCTGGCCGGAAATCTGCGAGTTTTTCGGCTGGGCCAACGAGCGCGGTCGCCTTTCCGGCCCCAATGCCGCGCTGACGGCGATGGTGCTTACCGGCCTTGCCATGGCGGCATGGTCGGTGCTGGTGGAAAAGGTCCACCGCAACCCCAGCACCGGCATCGACTGGTCGCGCCGCCGCCCGGTATCCGAAGTGCTCGACATTTCGGTGACGAAGCTGGCCGGCCTGTGGGCCACCTGGTTCATCATCGGCGCCTTCTACATGCTGGGCCGCTGGTACTGGGAAGGCAATTACCTCTTCGCCATGCAGGTGATCGGCTGGGCGATCGTGCCGATGTTCGTGCTGTCGGTGCCCTACATCATCTGGATCGACCGTATCATGGTGAACCCAAAGGACCACAGCTGGCACTTCGGCGCCATGCTGGTGGGGCGCGAGGCGTGGGACGGCGAGCAGGTGGAGAAGCACTGGCGCGCGTGGATCATCAAGGGGTTCTTCGGCGCCTTCATGATTTCCATCCTGCCCCCCGGCTTCGCCAACGTGGTGGAAGCCGATGCCGCCACGCTGCTGCACGATCCGGTGCGCCTGGGCGTGACGCTGTTCGAACTGCTGTTCGTGATCGACGTGCAGATCGGCACCGTGGGCTACCTGCTCACCTTGCGACCGCTCGATGCGCATATCCGCAGCGGCAACCCCTTCCTTGCCGGCTGGCTGGCCGCGCTGCTGTGCTATCCCCCGTTCGTCTATGGCATCATGGGCAACGGCGGGGTGATCCAGTACGAATACAACATCGCCGACTGGGCCTACTGGTTCGCGGGCAACACGCCGTTGCTGTACCTGTGGGCGGCCTGGCTGGTGTTCCTGACGGGCGTCTATGCCTGGGCCACGGTGGCTTTCGGCATCCGCTTTTCCAACCTCACCTATCGCGGCGTCATCACCAACGGGCCGTATCGCTACACGCGGCACCCGGCCTACCTGTCGAAGAACATGTTCTGGTGGTTCTGCTACATGCCGTTCCTGGTGACGTCCGACACGCTGACCGATGCCATCCGCAACACCGTGTTCCTGGGCTGTGTCAGCGCGATCTACTACTGGCGTGCGCGCACCGAGGAGGCGCACCTGCTGGCCGAAGACCCCAAGTATCGCGAGTACTACGACTGGATGGAACAGCACGGGGTGATAACCTCGCGCCTTGCCAAACTGATCCGCAAGGCCAATCCGCGCAAACCCGATGCCGTGCCGCAGCCGGCGGAATAGGCGTCAGCCGCCCGAATTGCCCACAACGAAGCAGGCCGCGGCCACCAGCGCGCCGGCATAGCGGTTGGAGCGGAAGCGGGTGAGCGGGTTGGCGGGATCATCCGCATCCAGCGTTACCACCTGCCAGCCTAGGTGCAGCGCGGCGGGCACCAGCGCCAGCAGCGCCACCCAGTCGCCACGCAATTGCCAGAAGGCCAGCGCCCACAGCGCCACGGCAGCCGCATAGAACGCGCCCACGCCCGGCTTCACCTTGCCGCCAAGGCGCAGGGCAGAGCTCTTGATGCCGACCAGCGCATCGTCCTCGCGGTCTTGCAGGGCGTAGATCGTGTCATACCCCATGCACCAGAAGAAGGCGCCGCCATACAGCGCCAGCATCACCCCCAGGTTATCGTCGCGCAGCGCCACCCAGCCAACCGGCGCACCCCAGGTAAACACCAGCCCCAGCCACGCCTGCGGCCACCAGGTAATGCGCTTCATGAAGGGATAGGCGGCGACCAGCGCCAGGCTGCCCAGCGCGACCAGCTGCGCCTGCCAGCGCAATTGCAGCAGGACGATCAGGCCCACGCCGCACAGCGCCAGCAGCCATGCCCAGGCTTGCTTGCGGCTCACCCGCCCGCTGGCAATGGGGCGATTGGCGGTGCGCGCCACGCTCTTGTCCAGGTCGCGGTCGACAATGTCGTTGTAGACGCACCCTGCGCTGCGCATGGCGATGCTGCCCAGCAGGAACCACGCCACCAGCTGCCATTGCAGCCCCGCGCCCGCCAGCCATGCGCCCCATGCACAGGGCCAGAACAGCAGCCACCAGCCAATCGGCCGGTCGAACCGGGCCAGCAGGGCATAGTCGCGCGCAGGCTGCGGCAGGCGCTCGGCCAGGCTCTTGTGCTCGCTGTCTGGAGTAACCGTCTCGGCGTTCATGGCTTGCCTGTTAGACGCGCTTGGCCCTAGTGGAAAGCCATGCCTGCCACTCCTACCTGGCCGCCCAAGTCCGCTCCGCGCCTGTTCGTGGAGAGCACCCTGTCTGCGGGGCAGGTGCTTGCCGTCGATGGCCAGCAAGGCCACTACCTTGCAAAGGTGATGCGCGTGTCGCCCGGCGACGCGGTGATCCTGTGCGACGACCTGACCGGCGAATGGCTGGCCAGCGTGGCAGAAGCGGGCAAGCGCACGGTGACCCTTTCGGTGGAGCGCCAGCTGCGGCAGCGCGAGGCGGTGCCAGACTTGTGGCTGTGCCCCGCGCTGCTGAAGAAGGACCGCTTCGACATGGTGCTGGAAAAGGCGACAGAGCTGGGCGTTGCCGCCATCCACCCGGTCGTGACCCGCCGCTGCGTGGCGGACAAGCTGAACCCCGATCGCGCGCGCACGATCGTTACCGAAGCCGCCGAACAATGCGCGCGCACCGCGCTGCCGGCGCTGGCAGCACCACAAAAGCTCGATGCCTCGCTTAGGGGCTGGCCGGAGGATCGGCTGCTGTTCTTCGCCGACGAAGAGGGGGGGCAACCCGCCGCCGACGCGTTTGCCTTCAGCAAGTTTCCCGAGCGCGGCGAGGGGGCGCACAAGGCGGCGATCCTGATCGGCCCCGAAGGCGGTTTCGACCACGCGGAGCGCGAGGCCATCCGGGCGCACCCGCAGGC
This sequence comes from uncultured Erythrobacter sp., assembly GCA_913055155.1. GTDB lineage: Bacteria > Pseudomonadota > Alphaproteobacteria > Sphingomonadales > Sphingomonadaceae > Alteraurantiacibacter. Next base: position 83,512 of record CAJXJR010000008.1, read on the forward strand.
CCGCCCCATTTCGCTTGGCCCGCGAATCCTGCGCGGAGAAACCGCCGCCCTGGCCGCTGTCGCGCTGTGGATGGGGCTGGCCGGCGATTGGGATGCGCCGGCTTGAGCGTGGGCAAAGTCAAATTGCAGGTGGCCATTGCCCGCGGATCGGCTAGAGGCAGGCTGTCATGAGCACGCGCACGTCAACAGGCAGCCAGGAGCCCCTGATCGAAAGCCGCGACCAGCTGGTCGCCCCGATGCAGGCCGGCGAAAAGCCGCGCGAGCAATGGCGCATCGGTACCGAGCACGAGAAGCTGGTCTACAAGCTCGACGATTTCCACGCGCCCTCCTACGACGAGCCCGGCGGCATCCACGACATCCTGATGGACATGCGCCAGTTCGGCTGGAAGCCGGTGGACGAGATGGGGCCCGACGGCACCGTCAACACCATCGCCATGAGCGGCAGCGACGGCACGATCAGCCTGGAACCTGCAGGCCAGCTGGAACTCTCTGGCGCGCCGCTGGAAACACTGCACCAGACCTGCGCCGAAACCGGTCGCCACCTCGACCAGTGCCGTACCGTGGGCAAGGATTGCGGCGTTGGTTTCCTGGGGCTGGGCATGTGGCCCGACAAGTCGCGCGAGGACCTGCCGGTAATGCCCAAGCAGCGGTACGAGATCATGATGCGGCACATGCCGCGCGTGGGCACGCTGGGTCTCGACATGATGCTGCGCACCTGCACGATCCAGGTGAACCTCGACTATTCCAGCGAAGCCGACATGGCGAAGAAGTTCCGCACCGGACTGGCACTGCAGCCGCTGGCCACCGCGTTGTTTGCCAATTCCCCCTTTACCGAGGGCAAGCCCAACGGTTTTCTTTCCTATCGCAGCCACATCTGGTCCGACACCGATCCGGCGCGCACGGGCATGCTGCCCTTCGTCTTCGACGAGGGCTTCGGCTACGAACACTATGTCGACTACATGCTCGATGTGCCGATGTACTTCGTCTATCGCGACGGCAAGTATATCGACGCCGCCGGGCAAAGCTTTCGTGACTTCATGAAGGGCGAATTGCCTTCGCTGCCGGGCGAACTGCCGCGTGAAAGCGACTGGTGGGATCACCTTTCCACTGCCTTCCCCGAAGTACGGCTGAAAAGCTTTCTGGAGATGCGCGGCGCCGATGGAGGCCCGTGGAACCGCATCTGCGCCTTGCCCGCGCTGTGGGTGGGCCTGCTGTACGACGGTGGCGCGCTCGATGCCGCCTGGGACCTCGTCAAGCACTGGACGATGGAAGAGCGCGAGGCGCTGCGTAATGCCGTGCCCGCACAGGCGCTCGATGCACCCATTCCGGGCGGTGGCACTTTGCGCGACCTGGCGGGCGAGGTGCTCGATATCGCCCATGCCGGGCTGGTGGCGCGCGGCCGCCAGAACTCCATGGGCGACAACGAAAGCGGCTTCCTTGCCCCGCTGCGAGAGATTGTCTCCAGCGGCAAGGTTCCGGCGCAGCGGTTGCTCGACAAGTACCACGGCGAGTGGGGCGGCGACATCTCGCACGTTTACGAAGAGGCCTTCTGAAGGCGCAGCGGCAGCGCCGGCGGGGTCTTCTCCCCCGGTTTGCGGCGAGGGAATACCGGCTGGCGGAACATCGGCTGCCTGGGCACGATCTCATGCATAGCTGACCACCTCGAACTCGATCCCGTCCCAGTCGAAGAAATAGAAGCTGCGCGGACCGGGATCGTATTCGCCGAGGCTGAAGGGTTCGAGGCCCGCGGCTACCACCGCGCGTTCGGCAGCGGCCAGGTCACGCACTTCGATGCCAACGTGGTTCATCGGCTTGCCTTTCTGCTGGCCCGAGTAGTCTGCCCCATCGGACCACAGCGCGAGGTAGGTATCTTCCCCGCCGACATGCGCGAACTGGCCGCGCACATTGTGCCTGTCACGCACCCTCACATGCCATCCGCACAGCTTTTCGAAGAGGTCGATCGAGCGATCGAGATCGCTGACCGTCAGGTTTACATGCTCGATGCGTGCGGCAGGTGAAACTTGTGTCATCGTGGGAAATCCCTTCTTCAAGTCATTGTCCTGCAATGACTACAAGGCACCTGTGCAAGCTCCTCGCGAATCACTGCTTGCACCTCTATGCAACCTCAAGCTAAGTTGAGGTCAAGCTTGTGGGGAAAACTTTTTACAGGGGCGCATCTTGCCGAAGGCGAACTTCATCACGATCGGGCACCTTTCGAAACGCACCGGCGTTGCCGTGTCGGCCCTGCGTTTCTACGAGGAGAAGGGCCTGCTCCATCCGCTGCGCACCGGCGGCAACCAGCGGCGTTTCCTGAAAAGCGATATCCGCCGCGTCAGCTTCATCCTGATCGCGCAGAAACTGGGGCTGGGACTGGCGGAGATCGAGGAACACCTTGCCCAGCTGCCCGAAGGGCGCAATCCCACGCTGACGGACTGGCAGAAGATCAGCCGCGCCATGCGCGAACAGATCGACGAGAAGATCCGCCTGCTCAACCGCACCCGCAACCAGCTGGACCAGTGCATCGGCTGCGGCTGCCTGAGCCTGGCCAAGTGCCAGCTGTACAACAAGGACGACCAGCTGGGGCTGAAGGGGCCGGGACCCAGAGCCGTTCTCGACTAGGCGCGGTGCTGGATCAGGCGGATCGCCTTGTTCGCTAACGACCAGATTGCGGACCTTGGCGGATGCCCGGATTTGGAGTGTCTTCAGCCAGCTGAAACCGGGAGGAAGCCGATTGCGCTGACGAAGCCTCCTACTACGAGCGCAGCCAGGACCATCAGAATTGCAAACAACAGACCCGACATTTCATATTCTTCGGGGTATCTTGAAGGCGCTTCCCTCAGCCACTGTTCAGCATCTTCCCTGGGTATGGGCGCAGTGAAGGCTGGAGCGGCCAGGAGAACGGCACTGACAGCTGCTGCAGTTATCGGTGTCTCGAACTCGGCACCAAATTCCTTGCCAATTTCAGCACGGGCTTCCCTGACAATCGTAGCCGAGACCGGTCCTCCTTCCGGGATCACAAGGTCAATGTGTTCACCGATTTCGAAACTGGCAGACGTTTGTAACCGCATGCCAGTGGTCGAAAGGTCCAAGATGAGGACCCGCGTCTTTCCTCGCCGCTCAATAGCATCGTAGCCAAACTTGAGTGACCGCCGCTTTGCCCCGCGCTTCTCAAGCCCAGAACTGGTGTCAGAAAGAGTGGCTACCTTTGGCAGCATGAAGGACCTCCAAGTCCCTCATGAGGTGTGCGAATTGAGATCAGGCAAATTCGACAATACGCGCTTTCCAATCGCGCTCGGTTCCCCGGCGATGAATGGCAACTGCCCTCCCAATTACGGAAACCAGTCTACTCCGCTGCCATCGCCTCCGCTTCGCCCAGGTCGACGCTGACCAGGCGCGAGACGCCGCGTTCGACCATGGTCACGCCGAACAGGCGGTGCATGCGGCTCATGGTGACGGCATTGTGCGTGACGATGAGATAGCGTGTCGCGGTTTCGCGGTTCATCGAATCCAGCAGGTCGCAGAAGCGTTCGATATTGGCATCGTCCAGCGGCGCATCGACCTCGTCGAGCACGCAGATCGGCGCCGGGTTGGTGAGGAACAGCGCGAAGATCAGCGCGGTCGCGGTCAGCGCCTGTTCGCCGCCTGACAGCAGGCTGAGCGATTGCAGCCGCTTGCCCGGTGGCTGGGCGAAGATTTCCAGGCCCGCCTCCAGCGGATCGTCGCTGTCCACCAGCGCCAGGTGCGCCTGCCCGCCTTCGAACAGACGGTCGAACAGCTTGCGGAAGTGCGCATCGACTTCCTCGAATGCCTTGCGCAGTCGCTCGCGCCCTTCGCGGTTGAGGTTGCCGATGGAGCCGCGCAGGCGCGCCACCGCTTCGGCCAGTTCGGCTTGCTCTGCAGCGTTGGCGCCGTGTTCTTCCTCTATGCGCGCCAGCTCTTCGGCAGCGACGAGGTTTACCGGGCCGATCCGTTCGCGGCTGGCGACCAGGCGGTCCATTTCCTCGTTCTCGGCGGCGGAATCCTTCACCGCTTCCTCGCCGAATTCGAACTTGCCCGGCAGCAGCGGCGGTGGCGACTGGAAGCGTTCGCCTGAAAGGCGCGCCATTTCCTCGCGGCGCTGCTCCTCGTTTTCGGCGCGGGTGGCGAGGGTGGCGCGTTCTTCGCGCGTGGCGGAGAGCGTCTCGTTGAGCTGGGCCAGCTGCGCATCGGCAAGGCGCGCCTGCTCCTCGGCTTCGCGCACGGCGGCTTCGGCCTTGGCCAGTTCCTCGGTCAGCCGCGCGCGCACCGCTTCGCCGCCTTCGATTTCCTTCATCAGCCCGGCGGGCTTGGCGGCAATGACGGCGCGTTCCTCGGCGATTTCCTCGAACCGGGCTTCCATCCCGGCAAGGCGCTGCGCGGCTTCCCCGGCGCGGGCTTGCCATGCGGCCATGTCCTTGCGCTGCGTGGCGACACGTTCGCGCGAAACCGCCAGCGCCTGGTCGTGCACGGCCAGTGCGGCGGCAGCGGACTGGGCAGCCTCGCGCGCAGCCTCGTTCTTCGCTCGTGCGGCCTCCAGCGCGGCGCGGCCGGCTTCGGGATCGGGCAGGTCTGCCTTCTTCGCCCTGGCCGCTTCCAGCTCGGCCAGCGCGGCCTTGCGTTGCTCTTCCAGGTCTTCGCCGCTTTGCGCCAGTTCCTCGCGCCGGGTAGCCAGGCGTTCACGCCGCGCCTCGGCCTGGTCGAGCGCGCGCAGCGCCTGCCGTTCCGCTTCGGTGGCTTCGTTGATGGCGCGTTCCTGCGCCACAAGGTCCCGTTGCAGGTCGGACAGTTCGGCCTGCGCCATATCCTGCGCGGTGGAGGCCGCCTCCACCGCTTCGCGCAATGCGGGCAGTTCGCCTTCCAGCGCGGCAAAGCGGTTGTCCGCTTCCAGCCGGGCCGCTTCGGCAGCGCCTTCGCCGCGGGCGACGAAACCGTCCCAGCGGCGCAGGAAACCGTCTTTCGTCACCAGCCATTCGCCGGGGCTCAGGTCGCGCCCGTCGTCGGCATCGGCCACGTGCACCAGCGCCAGGCGGGCGGCGAGTTGCTGCGGGCAATCGCGCAGGTGGGCGGCCAGGCTATCGGCAACGGGGGAAGGGGCTTTCGAGCCGGTCCAGTACCGCCCCTCGGCCTTGGCATCGGGCGTGCCCAGCAACGCCTTGGCATCGCGGCCCAGCACGGCGGCCAGCGCGCGTTCGTATCCGGGTTCGGCAGAGACGCGATCGAGCGCGGCGGGCAGGCCGTGGCCGCCCTTCTTCTGCCGCTCGCGCGCCTCGCGGTCGCGCTTCAGGGCTTGCCATTCGCGCTCAACACCCGCCAGTTCGGCGCGCGCGGTGGAAAGCGTTGAGGCCGCCTCGTCGCGCGCGGTGGCCAGCGCGTCCTTGCGGGCGCGCGCTGCTTCCAGCGCCGCTCGCAATTCGGCGACGCGAGCAGCGGCCTGTTCGGCGGCTTTCTGCGCTGCGGCCACGTCCTCTTCGGGGTCGCTTTCGCCCAGCAATGCCGCGCGCTGCTCTTCCAGGCGGCGCATTTCGGCTTCCAGCCGGTCTACCCGCGACTGGGCTTGCGCAATTTCCGCTTCGGCCACGCGCCATTCGGCTTCCACCCCGGCATGGTCGGCGGTCGCCTTGGCCAGTGCCAGTTCGGCCTTGCGCCCTTCGCTTTCGGCCTTCTCGACCGTGTTGGCGATTTCGGGGCGCTTCGCCTCGTCGGCCACCAGCGCCTTGGCGCCCTTGTCCAGCGCGGCTTCGAGATCCTTCAACGCGGTCGCCGCGTCGCGCGTCATGCGATCGGCGTCGATCTTGTCTTCTTCAAGCCGCGTTTTCTGCCGGTCGAGGTCTTTCAGGCGCTGTTCGGCGGCTTCCAGCTGGCTTGCGAGCGCGGCCATGCGGTGGCCGTGCGCGCTGGCATCGTCGCGCCGGTCCGCCAGTTCGTCGCGCAGGTCGTGCAGGCTTTCGGCCAGCGCGGCCTGCGCCTTCTGCGCTTCGCGCGCGGCCTCTTGCGCCTGCGCCACCCTGGCGTCGGCGCCCTTGGCCTGTTCGCGCGCGGCCTCCGCAGCGGCGGCGGCATCGCGCCAGCGGGCGAACAGCAGCCGCGCCTCGGCCACGCGGATCTGGTCGGACAGGACCTTGTAGCGTTCGGCCTGCTTGGCCTGGCGGCGCAGCGATCCGATCTGCGAATCCAGCCCGGCCATCAGGTCTTCGAGCCGTTCGAGATTCTTCTCGGTACTCCGCAGCTTGCTCTCGGCATCGCGGCGGCGCACGTGCAGGCCGGCGATTCCGGCGGCCTCTTCCAGCATCTGCCGCCGTTCGGTGGGCTTGGCGGCGATAACCTGCGCGATCTTGCCCTGGCTGACGAGCGCAGGGCTGTGCGCGCCGGTGGCGGCATCGGCGAACAGCAGGCCGACATCCTTGGCGCGCACGTCGTCGCCGTTCATGCGATAGGCGCTGCCAGCGCCGCGTTCGATGCGGCGGGTGACTTCCAGCGGTTCACCCTTGTCGTCCACCGCGTGCAGCACGACTTCGGCGAAGTCGCGCGGCGGGCGGTTGGCGGTGCCGGCGAAGATAACGTCTTCCATGCCGCCCGATCGCATGGACTTGGGGCTGTTTTCGCCCATCACCCAGCGGATGGCTTCCAGCACGTTGGACTTGCCGCAGCCGTTGGGGCCGACGACACCCGTCAGGCCGGGTTCGATGCGCAGTTCGGCGGGCTCTACGAAGCTCTTGAAGCCGCTGAGGCGAAGCTTGCGAAACTCCATAAGCGCCCGCCGCTACCCCTCAGCTTTCCGCCGGGCGCGCGCCTGCGGCCTGCAGCACGGCTTCCAGGTCTTCCCAGCTGCGTTCGTCCAGGACGCGGCCGTTGAGGATGAAGGTGGGGGTGGCATTGACGCCCAGTTCGTCGGACTGCTGGTCCGAGCGCTCACCGATGGCCATCACGGCCTCGTTATCGGCAAGGCAGGCGGTGGCCTGGTCGCGGCTGATGCCGCGCGCGGCGAAGAAATCGAGGAAGCCCGAGGCATCGGCAATGGCGAAGAAACGCTGGTCTTCCGGCATGTTGCCAAGGTTGGCCAGCTGTGCCTGTGCGCCCTGCATCTGGCCCATCACTGCCTGGAAATTGGTCCACACCTGGTGCGACAGCGGCTGCATGCTTTCCGGCGAGGAACAGCGCACCAGCGCGGCCAGCGTCAGGTCGAAGGCGTTATGCACCTGGTTGCGCAGTTCGAAGGATACCGTGCCGGTGGTGACATAGTCTTCCTTCAGCGGGTCGGCCCCGGTCTGCGCGAAGTTGGCGCAGGCCCCGCAGGTGAGCGAGGCATATTCGATCAGTTTCAGCGGCGCATCGGGGTTGCCCATCAGGTAACCGTCGCTGTCGGTCACCTGCACCACGTCGGTCCACGACTGGCCTTCGGGCGGCGCGACATGTTCCAGCGGCTCGGCCGAGGTCAGCGTGTCTTCGGCGCTGTCGCCACAGGCGGACAGCGCCAGCGCCATTGGCACGGCGAGGGTGGCAAATGCGATGCGGCGCGAAATGGTCATGGTGTCTCTTTCGTCATGATCTGTCCGGCATCCGGGGCTGGGCCGCAGAGTAAACCGGGGAGGTTGGAGTTTGAAAAGCGCCGATCCTGGCGAATCGGGGCTTTTGCACAGGGTTGTCCCCTATTGGGCGGTGGATTCAACCCCGGTTTCCGCCAGCGCGGGGTTGTCGAGAACGGGCTGGAGCGAGTCCCAGGTATGCACGCCCTGCAGCAGGGTGCCGTTTACGGCGAAGCTGGGCGTGCCGGGAATATCGAAATCGGCGTTGTTGGCTTCGTTGTGTTCGACGATTTCCAGCGCCTTCGCCTCGTCGGACAGGCACTGGTCGACTTGCGAGCGGGAAAGGCCGCGCGGTTCCATCAGTTCATGGAAATCCAGGTCGTCGCCGATCGCGCGCATGCGGCTGGCGATGGAGCCCGTGCTCCAGCGCTGCATCTGTGCCGGTGTCGCACCGCGCGCCTTTTCCATCCAGCGGTCGTGGCTGAGCATGATCGCGCGGTGGTTGCCGAAGAACTGGTCGCTCGTGCCGCATTCGGCCACCAGCGATGCCGCCAGGTCCACCGGGTTGCGGATGACCGAACGCACTTCGACATTGGCCAGCCCGCCGTGAATGTAATGCATGCGCATGCCGGCTTCGGATTCCTGCTCGAAATGCGCGCAGTGCGGGCAGGTGTAGCTGACGAACTCGATCAACTGTGCGGGCGCTTCCGGATCGCCGACGCGGTGGCCGCGCTCGGTCTGTTCGAAAGTCAGGTTCCAGTCCTGCGCGGCAACCATCGCGATGGGGGTTGCGGCAAACAGCAAGCCTGCGGCCAGCCAGCGTTTCATTGCTTTTCGTCCTCTTCCTTTTGCGCGACCGAGCGCGCCAGTGATTCCAGCACCGCGCGCAATTCGGGGTCGCCGATATCGCGCAAGCTGTCGCCCAGTTCCATCGGGATGGGTTTGAGCGACGGCGGGGCCTTGCGTTTCTCTTCAGCAGCAGGCGGCTTAACCGCACCTTGCCGCATTTTCACCTTGGCCACGGCCCGATAGCCGAAAAAGCGGTTCACCCGCTCGATGATTTCGGGGATCACGTGCTGGATGAGCGGGGCATGTGCGGGCAGCACCACCAGTTGCAGGATGCCTTCGCTCTTCTCGCCGGGCGGGAAACGGATGCTTTCGGGTGCGCAGACCCTTGCATGCGTCGGCCCCACGATTTCCGGCCAGCGGGTCACGACGCTGCTCTGCACGAAGCCATAGCGGCGAAAGGCCGCGCGGCCGATCTGCGGCACCAGTTCGGCCACCGGCTTGGCCGGGCCACCCCGCGGGCGCTGGTAAGGCCTGGCGCCCTTGCGCTTGGTGCCCTTTTCGGCACTCTTCCCCGATTTCGGTGGTGTGTCACGTTCCATGAGTGGCGCACCCATGCCATAGGCGCGGCGTGTCCGCCACCGTTTCAGCCAAGCTTCTCGACTGGTACGATTCCCATGCCCGCGACCTGCCGTGGCGTGCCGCCCCCGGTGCGCCGCCGCCGGACCCATACCGCGTTTGGCTGTCGGAGGTGATGCTGCAGCAGACGACCACCTCTGCCGTGACGCCATATTTCCGGAAGTTCACCGACACCTGGCCCACGGTAGAGGCGCTGGCCGCCGCGTCCGAGGACGAGGTGATGGCGGCCTGGGCGGGGCTGGGATATTATTCGCGCGCCCGCAACCTGGTGAAATGCGCGCGCGAAGTGGCCGCCCGCGGTGGCTTCCCTGAAACCGAAGCGGAGCTGCGCCAGTTGCCGGGGCTGGGCGCCTACACCGCCGCTGCCGTAGCGGCGATTGCCTTTGGCCAGCGGGCCGTGGTGGTCGATGCCAATGTCGAGCGCGTGGTGGCCCGCCTGTTCGCCATTCGCGAGCCGCTGCCGGGGTCGCGCGCGCAGATCCGTGCCAGCATCGATGCGATCACGCCGGGCGAGCGGACCGGCGATTTTGCCCAGGCGATGATGGACCTTGGCGCAACGATCTGCACCGCGCGCGATGCCAGGTGCCTGCTGTGCCCGCTGTCCGCCGATTGCCAGGGGCGCGCCGAAGGCGATCCTCTGACGCTGCCGGTAAAGGCGAAGAAGAAGCCCAAGCCCAGCCGCACCGGAACGGCCTTCTGGATCGAGCGTGACCAGCACGTGTGGCTGGTGAAACGTCCGGGAAAGGGCATGCTTGGCGGCATGCGCGCGCTACCCGACGATGGCTGGTCCGCGCGCGGCGATGGCCACGGAGAGGCCCCGCTTGCAGGCGCATGGAAAGCAGCAGGCGTGGTGCGCCACGGCTTCACCCATTTCGACCTGGAACTGGGCGTGGCCATCCACGCTGGCGACGCTGCCTTGCACGAAGTCGATGGCGAGTGGTGGCCGCTCGACCAGATCGACGATGCCGGCCTGCCTACCCTGTTCGCCAAGGCTGCGCGGCTGGTGCTGGCCGACCGGGACTAGAAGATCCCGCCGCCCAGCGTCAGGCGCACCGCCGCGATCAGCAGCACGACGAGGCAGAAATTGCGCCCGCCGTTGCTGCTCGACAGCTGGCCGATCACGATGCCTAGCGCCACGAAGGGCAAGGCAATCCAGTTGGCCCAGCCCAGCAGCGGGATCTGTGCGGGAATGACGATGACCAGCGATATCAGGCCGATGAGGATCGAGATAATGTTGAGCATGTGTTATATATAGATAACACACCCCGCTCGTTCAAGCCCGGTTAGGCAAGGTTGCCGCAAGGCCGCTGGCTGCGTAAGTCGTGCGCCACGAAACAACACGTGAGAGGACGCCGTCCCGATGCTCCAGTACTCCGCACAGCAGTTCATCTCCCGCCGCACCATGTTGCGCGGCTCGGCCATGCTGGGGGCGGGGGCCTTTGCCTCCACCATGCCCTTTGCGAGCCCGGCCCTTGCCAACGCCGCGGCAGAGGCGCGCTGGCCCGGGGTGACCAATTTCGTCAAGGGCTTCGTGGATGAAGGCAAGGTTGCCGGCATGGTGGCCACGTTGGGCTGGGGGCAGGGCGAGGCAGAGACCATTGCGGCTGGCGCGCGCACCTTTGGCGACGCGGGCGGCGTGGGCCCCGACACACTCTATCGCATCTATTCGATGACCAAGCCGATCACCGGCCTCGCCACGGTGATGTGCATCGACGACGGCCTGATCTCGCTCGACCAGCCGCTGGCCGATATTCTGCCCGGTTTTGCCGAGATGCAGGTGCAGCGCGAATACGATGGACCGATCACGCGCAGCAACCTGGAACCGGCGCGCCGCCTCATCACCATCCGCCACCTGCTGACTCACACCGCAGGGCTGGGCTATTCGATCGTGCAGGGCGGCCCGATCGCGCAGGCATACCGCGAAAACGGGCTGGTGCCGGGGCAGATCAGCAACCTGCCCATCGCGCAGGAAGTGTTCGGCGGCACGCCTGCCGGCAGCCTGGCCGAATTTGCCGATGGCCTGGCGGAAATGCCGCTGGTGCTGCAGCCGGGCACGCGCTGGTCCTATTCGGTCAGCCTCGACTTGCTGGGCCGGGTGATCGAAGTGGTGACGGGCAAGAGCTTCGACGCTTTCCTGCAGGATCGCATCCTGACGCCGTGCGGCATGACCTCCACCGGCTTTCGCGTGAAGCGCGAGGACGTGAGCCGCTTTACCGGCAACTATTTCATCCTCGGCGGGCTGCCCGTGCCGATCGACTTGCCCGGCAGCTCTGTCTACCTTGACGAACCGGCCTTCCCCTTTGGCGGGGCGGGGCTGGTCTCGACCCCGCACGACTACGACCGCTTCCTGCGCATGCTGGCCGGCTGGGGCGAGATCGAGGGGGTGCGCGTGGCCAGCGAACCGGCGGTGCGGCTGGCCACGTCCAACCTGTTCCCCGATACGTTGGCGCCCGATGGCGGGTTTTCGACCAATGGCCGGCAGTTCGGCTTCGGTGCGGGCGGGCTGGTCGGCACCGGCGAGGCCGAGGGGCTGTTCGGCTGGTTCGGCGCGGCTGGCACGGTTGGCCTCGTCAACCTGAAATGGGGGGTGCGCCACAACCTTATGACACAATACATGCCTGCCGAGACTTACGAGGCGCAGGCCGAGTTTCCGCTGCTGGTGGCGCAGGATGCGGCGCGGATGATGCAATCGTGACGGCAAGCACGCTCGCTTTCACCGGTCACGATCTCGACCGCGACGATCACACCCGCGCCGATCCCGACAAGCTGGCGCAGATGCGCGCACGCCCCGATGCCCGGCTGCTCGATTTCGACGGACTGTTGCCGCGCCATGACGACACCGGCCTGCTGACGCGCGACCTGTCGGGCGTGCCCGAGGATGCCGAGCTGGTCTACCTGGGCCTGCGCGACGGCACGCCGCTGTTCGTGCGCGTGCCTGGTGAAGGCGACTTGCGGCAGGCCGTGACCATGCGCGAGACCATGCTGGCGCTTTCCCGGCTGGACCCGGCAGAGCTGGCGCTGTTCGGCGGCGCGCGCTCGATTGCCGACTGGCACGCGCGGCACCGCTTCTGCGCCCAGTGCGGCGGCGGGACTAAGATCGCCAAGGGCGGTTGGCAGCGCGGCTGCACAGCGTGCGATGCGCAGCATTTCCCCCGTGTCGACCCGGTGGCGATCATGCTGGTGGAACATGATGGCGCGCTGCTGGTGGGGCGGGGGCGTGGCTGGCCCGAACGCAGCTATTCCGCGCTGGCAGGCTTTATCGAACCGGGCGAAAGCGTGGAGGAAGCGGTGGTGCGAGAGGTGTGGGAAGAGGTGGGCGTGCGCGTGCGCGACGTCACCTACATCGCCAGCCAGCCGTGGCCGTTCCCCTCGCAGCTGATGATCGGCTGCCACGGTTTTGCCGACGACCGCGCGCTGGATATCGACGAGACCGAGATCGAGGATGCGCGCTGGTTCACCCGCGCCGAGGTGGAAGATGCCATGACGAGCGGCACGGACGCAGCTAGCTTCGTGCCCCCGCCGCGCACGGCCATCGCCCACTACCTGCTGCAATATTGGCTGGAGAAAGCCGCATGAGCACCTCTTCCGCGACCCCCGTCGTGATCGATATCTGGGCCGACGTGATGTGTCCCTGGTGCCTGGTCGGCTGGGTCAGCTTCAAGGAAGGTGCGCGGCTGGCAGCCGAAGACGTCGCCGTGACGGTGCGCTGGATGCCGTTCGAGCTCAATCCGCGCATGGCGCCCGAAGGGACCTTGCAGGCAGAGCACCTGGCGAAGACCTACGACCGCAGCCTGGAAGAGATCGACGCCATGCGTGCCGAACTGGAAGGCGCGGCAGAGCGGGTGGGCTTTCCGTTAACCTGGCAAGGCGAAGGCGAGGGGCCGCCCGCCATGGTGTGGAACACCTTCGATTGCCACAAGCTGCTGCGCTGGGCGCTGGCAGCCTATGGCCCGGCGGAACAGACGAAGCTGGCCGAGGAAATGTTCGCCGCCCACTTCCAGCAGCGCCGCAACATGGCCGACCGCGACGTGCTGGTGAGCCTGTGCGAGGCCGCCGGGCTGGACGGCACAGCCGCGCGCGAGGCGCTGGACGACGAGGCGCTGGAACTGGCCGTGCGGGCAGAGGAGGAACGCGGCGTTTCCGGCGGGATCGGTGCCGTGCCCACCTTCGTGGTGAACCACAAGTACATGCTGCAAGGCGCGCAGGAGCCGGAAAACTTCGCCCGCGCGCTGCGGCAGATCGCCAACATGGAAGCAGCGGCCTAGGGCCTTACGCGTCGTCGCGGTCCTGCTGGATTGCGGCGCGAGTCTTCGGGCCCTTCTTCGCGTCTTCGGCAGGGTTGTCGCTGCCGACAGCGGGTTCGCGATTGTCCGGATCGGTGGCGCGGTTGATTTCGTCGCGCGTGCCGACGCGGGTGTTCACTTCACCGCCCGACCGGCTGCCTTGCGACGGCGTATCACCGTCCTGCATGCGGTCGATCAGGTCATTGTCGGGATGGCGGTTTTGGCGTTCGGGCATGTGCTTTCTCCTTTCCCCACCAACGGGTTGGAAAGCACGGATGTTCCGAATTCGGTCGCTTGGGCGACGCTTCAGGCGTTGGCCGGGTTGTAGTTGATCGAACTGCCTAGGGTCGACCGCTTGGCCGGGCTCTCGCCACTCTCGATCAGGTAGTCGCTCGTGTCGGTCGTACGCATGCCGATGGCGCTGCGGCGCGGGGACGCAAGGCAGGCAGCATGCAGGCGTGCCATCAGGGCCCTGTTCGGCTGCATGTGCTGACGATTTGCCATAACGGCTTAACCACCTGTCGTAACCCTGGTTCCGAATCGGGCTTATAGCCGCTCGTTGCTGCACTGCACAAGCGAAGTGGATTTGCGTAGTGGGTGCCGTCCCGGATCGGGGCGAATTGTCGGATCAGCCCCAATCTCAGATCAAGCCAAGCCGTTGCAGCTTGCCCGCCAGCTTGCCCGGCAGCACGTCGCCGATTTCCTCGCCTTCGGCCAGGTCGCGCGGCGGTTCGCCTTTCAGGTAGCGCCAGCCCTGGTGCGCGCGCTTTGGCCGGGGCATCACGCGCACCAGGCGCGGCTCCAGCTCGATCAGCCAGCGGCCGTTGTCGGTCTGCTCGAACCCCACGATCTGCGAACGGGCGACGATGTTGTGCTGGTGGATCCAAAACAGCGAGCCGCCAATGCACTGTTCCCATTTCGTCGGTCGATAGCGGGTGGTGACATGCGGGCTGCGACGACCGGCATACCAGCTTTCGATATCGGCAAAGCTGTTCGCGCCGAACGCAATCTTGGTCAGGTGAAGCGGCATGGGTGGCAAGATAGGCGGCGCACGCCTGCACTCAAGCCTTGCAAGCTCGCCCTCACCGACGCAGTCTGTACGCAAAACGAATTGGGGAGGACATCGATGCGTAAATTTGTAGCCGTGACTGCGGCGATGGTCCTGGCAGCGTGCAGCACGCAGCCGGGGGAGGAAGCAGAGGCAAGCGGGGATAGCGAGCAGCTCTACACCGATCCCGATGTCGGCGCGCTGACCGGGCTGACCACCGCCATGGTGCGCGATGCCGCCGGACTGGTAACCGAAGGCCAGGTCTATCGCCTTGGCGTGGTCAGTGGGCCGGATACGCCCGTCTTCGGCGACCGCTCCTACGCCATGGAAACCATCGACCTGGGCACCTTCGGCCCGAACCAGGTAACCGGCAACGACGACCGCGTCACCACGCACCTGGGCATCGGCACGCAGATCGACGGGCTGGGCCACATCGGCATCGCCGGCGTGCACTACGGCGGCGTACCGCGCAGCGAGGTGGTGAGCCCCGACGGGCTGGTGCGTTACGGCGCGGAGAACATCCCGCCCATCGTCACCCGCGGGGTGATGCTGGACATGGCGGCCTATCGCGGGGTGGAAGTGACCGAACCGATCGACAGCTTCGGGGCAGCTGACCTGCAGGCCGCGGCAGAAGCGCAAGGGGTGGATATCCGCCCCGGCGACGTGGTGCTGGTCCACACCGGCTGGCTGGAGCGGATCGACGAGCCCGAACTGTTCATCAACCAGGCGCCCGGTATCAACGCCGAGGGCGCGGAATGGCTGGCGGACCAGGGCGTGGTCGCGGTCGGTTCCGACACCTCTTCGGGCGAAACCAACGCGCCCGATCCCGAAGGTCGCGTCCTGCCCGTGCACGCGATGTTGATTGCCGAGCGCGGCATCTACATCCTCGAAACGGTCGACACCCGCGACCTGGCGGCCGACGGCGTGCACGAATTCATGTTCGTGCTCAGCCCGCCGCGCCTTCAGGGCAGCGTGCAGGCGATCGTGAATCCCGTGGCCATTCGATGAGCCTTGGGGAGGGGAGAAGCCGTCGATGCTTTCCTTGATGTACGTGAGCACTGCCAGGCCCGGTCTGACGGGCAGCGAGGTGGAAGCGCTGGCCCAGCGCGTGGCGCAGAACAACGCCCGTCAGGAGGTGACCGGGCTGCTGGCCTTCAACTCGCGCAATTTCATGCAGCTGCTGGAAGGCGTGGGCGAAAAGGTGCTGGGCGTCATGCGCACTATAGAGCGTGACGACCGCCACCACGATATCACCTACATTCGCCAGGACACGCGCGCGCATCGCGAATGTCCCGACTGGTCGATGCGTTCACTTATCACCCCGCTGACCGGGCTGGGTTCGGCATCGGTCTTCACCGGCTCGCTGCCACGCCAGATGGAACTGGATACGAAGATCCTGTTCACCAGCTTTGCCTCATCGCTGACCGCCGCACAGGAGGCGCAGCATGCCGAGGCCGAGCAGCGTGCCATGCAGGACCGCGGCGCGGCGGAAAACGACTAGCGCTGCGTGCGACTGGCGGCCGGCCGGAAAACCCGGCCGCCAGTCTGTGCATTACATGCCTTCCAGCGCCTTGCTGACGAGGATGTTTACCGACACGCGCCGGTTCTGCGCACGGCCCGCCTCGGTGCTGTTGTCCGCTGCCGGATCGCTTTCGGCCATGCCGGTAGGGCTCAGCATGCGCCACGGCTGCCAGCCACATTCCTGCTGCAGGTGGTTCACCACCCGGCCGGCGCGGCGTTCGCTCAGCTGCTGGTTGTAATCCCGGTCACCCACCGAATCGGTGTAGCCCATGACCAGCAGCAGCGCGTTGTCGGTTTCGTTGGCCTGGTTGGCGATATTGCACAGCTCGCGCTCGCCAAACGGCGTCAGGTCCCAGCGCCCGGTGTCGAAATAGACATTGGTCGTGCCTACGACGTTGTACTGGTCGATGTTGGCCACGCGCCCCCGCAGCAGCTCTGTCGCAGCGGCGTTGGCGGCGGCAGCTTCGGCGTTCTCCTCGATCGCCACTTCGTTTTCAGTAAAACGCTGGTCCGTCGCGCCGCGGATCATCTGCGCGGTTTCCAGGTCATCGTCGGAAAAGCGCACGCGGCTAGCGACAAGGCCGCCTTCCCACTGCACCGTCTCCACCGAAACCGGCAGGCCGTTCAGCAGCGCATCGGCACCCAGGCGCGTGCGACCGATACCCAGCAGGCCGCTGCGGGCGCGGATATCGGTGGAATCGGCCAGGATTACCGTGGTGGTGGTGCCATCTTCGCCGGTCACCTGCACCTGGCGACCACGCCGCGCGGAAATGAAGCCGTCAAGCTCGGGCCCTTCGGCAAGGCCGGACAGATCGCTGGGCAGCGAACCGAACACGTTGATCGGCCCTTCGGTGGCAGCTTCGGCGGTGGCCGTAGCTTCGCCTACGGGCTCCAGCTCCTGCGCCGAAAGGCTGCCGGGTGCTGCCACGGCCAGCATGGCCAGCAGGGGAAGGGCCGTTGCCCGCATGGGATTGATACGCATTAACTTAGTCCTCCAGATTGCGACCGCCGCTTGTGTTGTCTTGCGGCTTTCCTGCGACAGCCGCGCAACATGCGGCATGCCGATAAAGTTCAAGTCCTTGATATAAAAGGATTGCATGATGGTGTTCATGTTGGCCACGAACGCCTGTCAAAAGCTGACTGTTCAGGGTTACCTGACGCGCAGATGAACGCTTTGCCGCAAGGCGTCAAATTTGCGGGTCGTTCGGGCGCGAGATGCGATGAACCGTTGCAGGCCGCGCAGGGGCGAGGCCGGACCGGAGGAGCGATCCGCCAGCGCTGGTGGTCGCTGCGGGCGGGTTAGCCCAGGCGTTCCAGCACGTAGACGGTCGAACCGCTGTTATCGCCGTATTTGGCCAGGTGGGGGCCGTGTTCCTCGAACAGCACCTTTACCTTGCCCGCCGCCACGCTGTCGGGAACCAGCGGCGCATAGTCCGGGTCCTGCAGGCTGAGGTCGTTGAGCGAAAAGGCCAGCAGGTCGCCTGCATCCATCAGCCCCAGCACGTCGTCATAGACGAAGGCAGGCGCAGCCCCCTTGCTGATGACGCCCACGGCGGCGAACACGGTGTAGTCGCCGACCTGCCGATCCAGCGCGGCGTCGGGATCGACGTGCTGCAGCTTGCGATAGGCGCCGGTCGCGCGGGCGCGTTCCAGCATGCCGGCAGACAGGTCTGCCCCGTCGATGGTGGTGAACCCGGCTTCCTTCATCGCCAGCCCCGAAAGGCCGGTGCCACAGCCGTAATCCATGATCGGCGTCGCGCGGTCGGGCACGAAGCGGGTCAGCGCCTCGGCCACGCGCGCCGGCGTGAGATAGCCGTTGCCGACCACGTCATCGTCGTAGTCCTTGGCCCATTCGTCATAGATTTCGCGCATCTCGGCATTGCCGGATGCCTGGTAAACGCGGTCGAGGTGCTTGTTCGCCATGCAGGGTTCCTTGTCCTTCCTGTATGGTTGCCGAGTTATAGGAAGCCTTTGGCGCCCGCGTCAAACGAAGTGGCCGGATATGTCCTACAGGCCCCTGCGCCTGCATTGCGGGGCCATGCGCACACCCTTCGAAAGGCTCAACAACCCTGGCAAACCGGGCTCTGTAGCCAGCGGCGGATTTTTCGCACCGGGACAGTGCTCCATGTGCTCCACATTAGCGTCGTCAGACGCTCACCAGCCCGCTGGCCACGGCCAGGCCCAGGAAGGCAAAGAAGCCCATCGAATCGGTAATCATGGTCACGAACACGCTGCTGGCCACCGCCGGGTCCTGGTCCAGCCGTTCGAAAGCAACAGGCACCAGCACGCCTGCCATGCCCGATACGATGATGTTGATGACCATGGCAGCGGCGATCACGCCGCCCAGTTCGGGCGTGAAGATCAGCGCGGTGGCAATGCCGATGAGCACGGCGATGGTGGCCCCGTTCATCAGCGCCACCTTCAGCTCGCGCAGCACCAGGCGGCGGGTGTTGGATTTTGTCAGCTGGTTCATGGCGATGGCGCGCACCGTCACCGCCATGGTCTGCGTGCCCGCGTTGCCGCCGATGGAGGCCACGATCGGCATCAGCACGGCCAGCGCCACCAGTTGCTCGATCGCGGCACCGAAGTAGGCGATGATGGCGCTGGCGACCACTGCGGTGCCAAGGTTCGCCACCAGCCAGCGCACGCGCGCCGAATAGGCATCGCGCAGCGGTTCGTTGATGTCGCCTTCGCCCGCACCGCTCATTAGCAGGGCGTCCTCGCCTGCCTCTTCGGAGATGATGTGGACGATATCGTCGACCGTCAGCTGGCCTACCAGCCGTCCGCTCTCGTCCACCACCGCGGCGGAAATGAGCGCGTATTTCTGGAACCGCAGCGCCACCTCTTCCTGGTCCATGTCGACCGGGATCAGCGTCTGGTCGCGCTTCATCACGTTGGTAATCTTCACATTGCGCGGGGTGCGCAGGATCCACGACAGCTGGCAGGTGCCGACCGGGTGGAAGCGATGATCGACCACGAACACTTCCCAGAACTCGGTGGTCAGCCCATCTTCGCTGCGCAGGTAGTCGATCAGGTCGCCCACGGTCATCGAATCGGGCACCGCAACCAACTCGCGCTGCATCAGGCGACCGGCGCTCTCCTCGGGGTAGGCAAGCGCGGTCTCGATGACGGCGCGGTCTTCGGCCTCCACCTCGGCCAGGATGGCGCGCTGGTCGCCCTCGTCGAGATCCTCGATCAGCTGGACGGCATCATCGGTGTCGAGCTGGCCGACGATCTCGGCCACGGCTTCGGGCAGCAGCGATTCGACCATGTCTTCGCGCACATAGTCGTTGAGTTCGGCCACCACCTCGCTGCTCATCAGGTCGGTTATGGCGGCGGCCAGCTCGGCGCGTTCGTCGCGCTCCAGCAGTTCGAACAGGTCGGCGATGTCGGCCGGGTGCAGCGGCTCGACGAGGTCGTAGGTGCTTTCCTCGTTGTCGTCGTTCAGGCTTTCGCGCACCTGCCGCACGAATTCGGGCTTCAGCCGGTTCTCCTCGTCGAACTGTTCGCCTTCACCCTGCACGGGCAAGTCGGCGTCGTGTTCGTGGAGATCGGTTTCGGCCATGTCTTGGCGGTCTATGCACTGTGGCCGCAAAAGCAAGGCGCAGGCGCACCCTGGCCGTGACTTTGTCCGTCCAATCCTCTAACCCGCCTCCAAATTCTGAAGGAGACCAATTCATGGCCGATGAGAAACTGACTTTCACCCTCGACTGCGGCGACGGCAAGGGCGGCGACGTCGTTATCAAGCTGCGCCCCGATGTTGCCCCGAACCATGTGGCGCGCATCACCGAGCTGGCGAAAGAAGGCTTCTATGACGGCGTGGTGTTCCACCGCGTGATTCCCGGCTTCATGGCGCAGGGCGGCGATCCCACCGGCACCGGCATGAGCGGATCGGACAAGCCCGACCTGGCGCAGGAATTCAGCAACGTGCCGCACGTGCGCGGCGTGTGCTCCATGGCCCGCACGCAGGACCCGAACAGCGCCAACTCGCAGTTCTTCATCTGCTTCGACGATGCCCGCTTCCTGGATAACCAGTACACCGTCTGGGGCGAGGTGGAGAGCGGCATGGAACATGTCGACGCGCTGCCCAAGGGCGAACCGCCCGCCGCGCCGGGCAAGATCGTGAAGGCGACTGTCGCCTGATACGAAAAAGGGGCGCCCGACCGGGCGCCCCTTTCTCGTTAGGGTCGTAGCGGTTTCAGCCCTCTTCCGGCGCCACGTCGCGATTGGCGATCAGCCACTCGCCATCCACGCGCACGACTTCGTCACGGCCCTGGCCGGCAGCCAGCATCCGCGGGGCATCGGCTCCGGGCGATCCGCGCGTCACGGTCTGCCAGTAGTAGTTCACCACCGCGCTGTCCGGCCCGGTGAAATCGATGGTCTGGTTGGCCATGAAGTGGTGCAGGTGCGGCGCGTCGGGACCGCGGTTCTCGGCCATGCCGGTCACCATTTCGCGCAGGGCATCACGCCCGGTGGTGCCCATGAAGGTGCCGTCCTCGGTAAAGACCTGGGCGTAGGCATCGGCATCCCAGCTGTCGATTGCGCGGACATATCGCCACATAAGGTCCTCGATGTCGGCACGGGCCTGTTCCTCGTCCTCCGGCGCGGCAGCGGGGGCAGGAGCCGGAGCGGGTGTGCCGGGAAGCGTGGCCGGATCCCAGTGCTGGTCCGCCTTGCCGTCGACAAAGCGCCAAGTATCGAACCAGGTCGTGGTGTAGGTATCGCTCATGTCGCCGGCGACATAGGGCACGATACGGCGGGTAAGGATGGTGACGTAGTCGTCCTCCGCAATCACGGCGACCACGGCGTTGGGATCATCCGGGCTGAGCGCGGGGCAGGGCTCGATCGGCTCGACCTGGGCGACTTCGGTGAAATAGTAGATCACGCCCTCTAGGCCCGATGCGGCGACGGGATTGTGCTGGATATACTGGTCGGTCAGCCAGTTGCCGGCATCGGCCCAGTGCCCGCATTTCAGCAGTTCGCGCTGGATGTGCAGGGCGGCCTGCTTGTTGCGGTGGAGCACCGGGTCGTCATCGACGAACAGGCTTTCCGGGTCGGGATGGCCGACAACGGGTTCGTTCAGCGCGCGCATCTGGGCATGCGCGGGCGTGGCCAGCGCGACGGCTGCGGTGGCGGCAAGCAGGGCGGCAAGTTTCATCGGTCTGTTCTCCCTCGTGGTCCCAAGTCTTGTTGACTTTGCCCGAGGATGCCCGATTTCGCGGGCCTATGCTAGAGCCCTAGAGGCCTGCCTGCACCAGCCAGTCGTGGAAGATCCGCACCGGGCGCGCTTCAAGGTCGGCCGGACGGCAGACGAACCAGTAGGAATAGGGGCTCTGCACTTCCACGTCGAACAGCTTGGCCAGCCGCGGATCGTTGTTCCGCGCCATATGATCGTCGTGCATCATGGCAATGCCCATGCCCTGCGCGGCGGCTTCCAGGATCAGCTGGCCCGAATCGTAATGGTCGATGGCGGCGGGTTGCAGCTTTTCCAGCCCCAGCGCCGCTTTCCACGCATCGAAGCTTAAAGGCATGTCGGTGTGGAGCAGGAAGGTCTGCTTCTCCAGCGCTGCGATATCGGGCTTGTCGCCCAGTTGCTCCACCAGCTCCTTGTTGGCGATGGCGTGGACGGTGTTGTGGTCGAGCTGCACCGAATAGAGCGACTTGTCGGGCTGCGCCATCAGGCCGATCGCCGCGTCCAGCGTATCGCCCACGCGGTCGATCAGGTGCGGGCCGGTATCGATGTCCAGGTGCAGGCGCGGGTGCGCGCGGCGCAGTTCGTTCAGGCGCGGGAACAGGCGCTGGGTGCCGAACAGCGGCATCACGCCCAGCCGCAGGCGCAGCAGCTGCAGGTTCTCGCTCTGCGCTTCCACCGCTGCCGCCAGCGATTCGAGGTGTGGCGCAACGGCGTCGTAGAACTGCCGCCCTTCCTCGGTCAGCTTCATCGTCTGGCCAGAGCGAGAGAACAGCTTGCGCCCGGTGAAATTCTCCAGGTTGCTGATTCGCCGCGACAGGGCGGACGGGCTGAGGCCCAGTTCGCTGGCCGCGGACCGCGCCGAGCCCAGACGCACGACGCGAATGAAAGCCTCGAGGGCACGAAGGGGCGGCAAGCGGCGCATGGCATCACTGTCCGGACAAAAAATGCCGCTGTCGAGAGCAAAGTCACCGAGCCGCGAACATTTTTGCCGCATTGCAGCAAGAATTCGACTCGGCGACGGGAAATGGCCTCAGGTGTCGGCGGGGGGTTCTTCCTTTACCGGGCTGTGCAGGCGCAGGCGGGTGACGTGGGTTTCGTCACCCGCAGTCACTTCGATCTGCCAGCCGCTGGGGTGCGTCAGGATCGTGCCGGGCTGCGGCACTTCCTCAGCCAGCACGAAGGCAAGCCCGCCCAGCGTATCGACGGCTTCCTCGACTTCGGCCAGCGCCGGGTCGCCCACCACTTCGGCCACGTCGTCCAGTTCTGTACTGGCATCGGCATCCCAGATGCCTTCGCCCACGGGCACGACCTGCTCGACCGGGGCCTCGTCATGCTCGTCCTCGATCTCGCCGACGATTTCCTCGACCAGGTCCTCGATCGTAATGATGCCGTCGGTGCCGGAAAACTCGTCGACCACGATAGCCAGGTGCACCCGGCGCGAACGCATGTCGGCCAGCACGTCCAGCGCGCCGCGCGCCTGCGGCACGTACAGCGGCTGGCGCATCAGCACGGTCCAGTCTGCCGGCGGTTCCTCGCCGCCGGCCAGGTAGGCGAAGACGTCCTTCAGGTGCATCATCCCGATCACGTCGTCCAGCTGGCCACGATAGACGGGCATGCGGCTGATGCCGTGTTCGGCGAACAGGTCCACCATTTCCTGCCAGCTTGCCGTCGCTTCGACGGCGATGATCTCCTTGCGCGGGATCGCCACGTCGTCGGCATCGTGCTCGCTGAAATGCAAGAGGTTGCGCAGCATGGTCAGCTCGACCGGGGAGAGGTCTCCGGTCGAAGGCTGCTCGCTGCCGTTGCCGGCAGTGTCTTCATGCTCGTCGATGGCTTCTTCCAGCTGCGCGCGCAGGCTGGTGTCGCCCTGGTCTTCGAACAGGCCGCGGATCGCGTTCCACAATCCGCTGGCGCTATTACTCTCCGATTCTCCGGCTTGGGAATCGTCCGTTCTGTCGTTCTCGGGCATTGCCCTTTTGCTTTCCCCGTTCAGGATGTGATTTCGCTATATGGGTCGTCGATACCCAAAAGTGCAAGCGCCTTGATTTCAAGCGCCTCCATTTTATCGGCGTCCTCGTCCGAAATCTCGTGATCGTGCCCGGCCAGGTGCAGCAGGCCGTGCAGGATCAGGTGCGCGGCATGGTTTTCCAGCGGAACGGCCTTGGCCTCTGCCTCGCGGGCGCAGGTCTCGAAAGCGAGGGCAATGTCGCCAAGCATCACCGGCGGGCCTTCTTCGGGGTCGAGATGGACGAGGTCGGTGCGCTCCAGCATCGGAAAGCTCAGCACGTTGGTGGGCTTGTCGCGCTGGCGCCATTCGCGGTTGAGCGCGTGCACTTCGTCATCGCCGGTGAACAGCAGGCTGGTGACAAGGCGCGGGTTGGCGAGTTCGGGCGCGACTTCTTGCGCGGCAGTGGCCACGCGTGCGGCAAGGTTCTCCCAGTCGCCTGCGGGCCACGCCTCTTCGATGTCAATTTCCAGGTCCATGGTGCGATGGGCGGCGGGGCGGATCAATCCGCGTGACCGCGACCCTCCGCCGGGCCTTCGTAGGCTTCCACGATGCGGCCCACGATCGGGTGGCGCACCACGTCTGCGGCGCTGAAGCGGGTGACGCCGATGCCTTCCAGCCCCTCGACGCGGGTGACCGCATCGGCAAGGCCGCTCATGTGATTGCCGCCGGGCAAGTCCACCTGCTTGGGGTCGCCGCACACCACCATGCGGCTGTTCTGGCCAAAGCGGGTGAGGAACATCTTCATCTGTTCCTTGGTGGTGTTCTGCGCCTCGTCCAGAATCACGAAGGCATCGGCCAGCGTGCGCCCGCGCATGAAGGCGATCGGCGCGATCTCGATCTCGCCACTGGCGATGCGGCGGTCCACCTGTTCGGGCGGCATGCAATCGTACAGCGCATCGTACAGCGGGCGCAGGTAGGGATCGACCTTTTCCTTCATGTCGCCGGGCAGGAAGCCCAGCCGCTCGCCCGCCTCTACCGCCGGGCGCGACAGGATCAGGCGCTGCACGCTGCCGGTAATCAACTGGCTGACCGCCTGCGCCACGGCAAGGTAGGTCTTGCCCGTGCCCGCCGGGCCGAGGGCGAAGATCAGGTCGCGGCTGGCCAGCTGGCGCATGTAATCCGCCTGCGTGGCGCTGCGCGGGGTGATGGTCTTCTTGCGCGTGCGGATCATGATCGGCGGGCCCTTGGCCTTGCCGGTGATGATACCGTCCAGCGTGGGCTCGTCCGCCATGGAAATGAGCGCGTCGATGGCACCTGCATCCACGTCCTCGCCGGTCAGCAGCTTTTCGTGCAGCTTCAGCAGCACGTCGCGCGCGCGAGCCACGTCGTCTTCAGTCCCTTCGATGGAGACCCTGTCCCCGCGTGCGGCGATGTAGACGCCGAGGCGGTTTTCTATCTGCACTAGGTTGGCGTCGAATTCCCCGAACAGCGCGCCCAAGGCGGCCTGTTCGTCGAAAGAGACCTCTACCCGGGCGCGGCGGCTGGCGTCGCGGCGTTCTTCGGGGTGGGTGATCGTGGCGGCATGTTCGCCGGCATCACGGTGGGGTTTGCGGGCCATCGCGTCCTTTCGGATTTGGTACCATGAAAGATAGGCTTCGCTTGCGTGCTGGCAAGTCAGGCAGCACAACTTGGCGGTGGAAAGTCACTGGAATGTCATTCGGCAAGGTGAAACGACACATGGTGCGAGCAAGAGTATTGGTGGCCATGGCGGCATTCCCGCTGGCGGCCTGTTCAACTGAGCAGGGCAATGAAGCGCTTGCGACTGTCGAAGCGCCAGGCGAGGAAGTGTCCGGCACAGCGCCCGAAGCGGGCGCCCTGCTCAAGTGGGCTGCATCGGAGTTTGGCGAAGATGGCTTTATCGACATGAAGTACGCTGCCTTCGATCTGAACGATGACGGCACCGACGAACTGCTTGCCCATTTCATCGCCCCGACACATTGCGGTTCGGGCGGGTGCAACCTCTATGTCTTCGAACAGGGCGAGGACGGGCTGGCCATGCGAGGCAAGCTCACCGTGACGCGGCTGCCCGTTGGCGTGGGAGAAGGCAAAGAGCAGGGTTGGCGCGACCTGGTAGTGACTGTCGGTGGCGGCGGCATGGCCGAGGGGCTGCGCAACGTGCCCTGGACGGGCGAGGCCTATCACGCGAATCCGACCGTGCCGCCAGCTCTGTCGGTGGACAGCATGGCGACCGAGTTGCTCAGCCGGGACTGATCAGGCCGAAACGCGTTCCAGCACGCGGCCAGCCAGCGAGTTTGGACCCGCTTCGGCCAGTTCCACGCGCACGATATCGCCGATCGCAGCATCGCCTTCGAAGAAGACCGATTGCAGCCACGGCGACTTGCCAAGCCACTGGCCGGCAAGCTTGCCCTTGCGCTCCACCAGCACTTCGCAGGTCTTGCCAACGCTGGCCTGGTTGAAAGCGAGCTGATCACGGTTGAGCGCGGCCTGAAGGCGTTGCAGCCGCTCGTCCATCACTTCTTTCGCGACATGGCCGTCCATGCTGGCGGCGGGCGTGCCGGGGCGGGCGGAATACTTGAAGCTGAAGGCCTGGGCATAGCCGACCGCATCGACGAGGCTCAGCGTTTCCTCGAACTCGGCATCGGTCTCGCCCGGGAAGCCGACGATGAAATCGCCCGACAGCGCGATATCGGGCCGTGCCTCGCGGAACCGCTCGAGCAGCTTGAGATAGCTTTCCGCGGTGTGGCTGCGGTTCATGGCCTTCAGCACCCGGTCGGAGCCGCTCTGGACCGGCAGGTGGAGGTAGGGCATCAGCTTGTCGACTTCGCCGTGCGCGGCGATCAGGCCGTCGGTCACGTCGTTGGGGTGGCTGGTGGTGTAGCGGAGGCGGGCGAGGTCGGGCAGTTTCGCCAGCTCGCGGATCAGGCCATCCAGGCCGATGGCGCGGCCCTTGGCATCTTCGCCGCTCCACGCATTCACGTTCTGTCCCAGCAGCGTGATCTCCCGCGCACCTGCTTCGACCAGTTTCGCCGCCTCCTCAACCAGGTCATTGAAAGGGCGGGAAATTTCTGCACCGCGGGTATAGGGTACCACGCAATAGGTGCAGAACTTGTCGCACCCTTCCTGCACCGTCAGGAAAGCCGTCGGCGCCACCTTGCGCCGTTTGGGCAGGGCGGCAAACTTGGCGTCCTCCGGCATGTCGGTATCGGTGGAGCGCTGGCCCTTTACGGCGCGATCGAGCATCTCGGGCAAGCGGTGATAGGCCTGCGGGCCGACCACCATGCCCACCGCCGGTGCGCGCGCCATGATCTCCTCGCCCTCGGCCTGGGCCACGCAGCCGGCGACCGCGATCATCGGTTTCCTGCCGGCTTCCTCGCCCGCCTTTACCAGCCGTCCGATGTCGGAATAGACCTTCTCGGTCGCCTTCTCGCGAATGTGGCAGGTGTTGAGCACGACGAGATCGGCATCCTCGCCTTCGGGCACTGGCGTGATGCCTTGCGCCGCCAGCAGTTCGGCCATGCGCTCGCCATCGTAGACGTTCATCTGGCAGCCGAAGCTCTTGACCCTGTAGGTCCGGGGTTTGCTGGTGTATTTCATGATGCGCGCGCTCTTAGGCGAAGTGGGCGCTGCGTTCAATCGTCGGGCTTAGCCCACCACCGCGCCAATGGCATCGTGCGCTGCTGCGGTGATCGTCTTGCGGTTGGCAAGGTCATCGCCCGCAACGGGCGGCAGGAAGTGCACGTCGACCCGCACGGGCCTGAGGCGGGCAAGGATGCGCTTGAAGTTGTCGAGGCCGGGCTCCTCGCCCACCCAGCTTACCTCCGGCACATCCGAATAGACCAGCGCCACCGGCTGCACCACGGCGCCTTCGGGCAGCGGCTCCAGCGCGCCCAGCAGGCTGGACTTGAAGGCGATGATCCCGGTGCCGTCGCTGGTGGTGCCTTCGGGAAACAGCGTCAGCGTGCCGCCGTGGTCCAGCGCTTCCTTGATGGCCTGGGTCTGGTTGCCGACATCGGTCCGCTTGTGGCGGGCGACGAAGACCGTCTCGTTCATGTCGCACAGCCATTTCAGCAAGCCGAACTGCGCCAGCCCGTCATGCGCGATGAAGGCGGAGTTGGCAGCGTGCGAGAGCGCAGGGATATCCAGCCAGCTGACATGGTTCGACAGCAGCAGCGCACCCGGCACGCGCTTGCCGTGGCGACGCAGCGAGAGACCGGCAATCGCCCCGATGCCGGCCAGGAATATGCGCGGCCACGTGCGGTCGAGCCCCAGCAGCTTCCACAGGTAGTGAAGGGGAACGCAGACCAGCAGCAGCACGACCATCAGCAGCAGCCGGACGGCAACCAGCAAGTATGCGGGCAAGGCGATGCGCCGTTGTCCGGGAGCCACCGCCTGCGTCAACTTTCGGCCTCAGCCCTTGTCTTCGCGGTCGATGCGCACGCCGTAGAGTTCCATCCGGTGGTCGACCAGGCGATAGCCCAGCTTCTCGGCAATCTGCTTTTGCAGCGCTTCCAGTTCGGGATCGACGAATTCCACCACCTTGCCGGTTTCCACGTCGATCAGGTGATCGTGGTGCGCTTCGGGTGCGGCTTCATAACGGGCGCGGCCATCGCCGAAATCGTGGCGATCGAGGATGCCCGCCTCTTCGAACAGCCGCACCGTGCGATAGACCGTGGCGATCGAAATCTTGGGATCGATGGCCGATGCGCGTTCGTGCACCTTTTCCACATCCGGGTGGTCGGTGCTTTCCGACAGCACCTTGGCAATCACCCGGCGCTGGTCGGTAATGCGCAGGCCACGTTCCGCGCAAAGGGCTTCAAGATCGATCTGCTGGTGCAAGGTGTGTTCCGTTGCAAAATGAAAACGCCTCGCAAGCCATAAAGGCGCGAGGCGTTTCACTCAAGCACGGTGGCAAGGCCGTGCCCAGACATTTGGCCTAGCTGGCCTTCTTGCGACCGCGCTTCTGGCCGGGCTTGCGACCAAGGCCGATCTTCTTCGCCAGTTCGCGGCGCTTGTCGGCATAGTCGGGGGCGACCATCGGATAGTCCGCGGGCAGGTTCCAGCGCTCGCGATATTCCTCCGGCGTCAGGCCGTGGTCGGTCATCAGGTGACGCTTCAGCATCTTCATCTTCTTGCCGTCTTCCAGGCAGACGAGATGATCGTTCTTCACCGATGCGCGCACCGAAACGGCGGGCTCGGGGCGGGCGACTTCGACCTCTTCGGCACCCAGGCCTGCCAGTGCGCCGTAAACGTTCTGGATCAGGGAGGGGAGGGTTTCGCCATCGACGTTATTGTTGGCGACATGGGCGGTAACGATATCTGCCGTCAGGGTGATCAGCATTTCG
Organism: uncultured Erythrobacter sp.; assembly: GCA_913055155.1. Taxonomy (GTDB): domain Bacteria; phylum Pseudomonadota; class Alphaproteobacteria; order Sphingomonadales; family Sphingomonadaceae; genus Alteraurantiacibacter. Next base: position 111,835 of record CAJXJR010000008.1, read on the forward strand.
TTCGCGCCGTTTTCGGTATTGTCCATTCTTACCTCTGCGTGTTCGAACCCAATTATTGCACTGTCCTCTTATGCGGGACAGGTGCGGGCGCTTTACGCCTTTGTAGGTTGTTCACAAGGGGGTGAAGTAAAGAAATACCGGAAAATCGGCGCACGAATAACGGCCGAGAATTATTGTTTCGCCTTCTTCGGCTGTTTCAAGCAATGTCTTTGGCAAAAGTAATGGCATCCAGCGGACCGCCTACCGCGCCATGATAATAGCCCTTGCGGTGACCGATCTTTTCAAAACCGAAGCTGCGATAGAGGTGCTGTGCCGGATTGCCGTCGCGCATTTCCAGGAATACGCGGGCAACGCTACGCGCACGGGCGCGGTCGATTACTTCGCGCAGCAATTGCTTGCCAACGCCGGTGCCGCGAAAGGCGGGGCGCACGGCGATCAGCAGGATTTCCTCTTCATCGAGCACCTGCCGGGTAAGGGCAAAGCCGGTGACGCGATCGGGATCGACATCGCGCGTGCCATCGGGATCTATGAGGGTGAAGTAGACATTTCGCAGCGTCAGCGAATCCGCCACCTGCCGCCGCGTCCACGCTTCGCCGAAGCGGGGATCGAAGGCTTCTTCCATCACCTTCATGATGGCGTCCAGCGCGTCGGTCATGTGCGATCTCGCATCGGTGTGGCGTCCGGCCCGCGCCCGTAGATCGGCGCCAGGTCGGTGCGCAGCCGGGTTTCGTGCAGCAGGTGGGCGTAATTGGCATCGGGCAGCAGCTCCAGCGCCTCATGCCCGTCGCCCAGCAGGTCTGCCAGCGCCTGTGCCTTGTTGCCCACGATCAGCTGGTGCCGCGCGGCTCTCGCGGCCTCCTCGGGTGGCAGGGATTGCACTTCGTCCTCGGCAGCGGCATCGGCGGCGAAGTTCTGCACGAAAAACTCGCCGTGCCCGCCGTTCATGCACACTGTGACAGCGCGCGGCTGGGGCTGCCACGCGCGGGCGCGCACCAGTTCCAGCGTGGGATAGCCCAGCACTTGTGCCCGCCATGCCAGCCCCAGCGCTCGCGCGGCGGCGAGGCCGATGCGCACACCGGTAAAGCTGCCGGGGCCAAGCGAGACGAGAATACGATCGGCGCGCCCCTTGTCCGGCAGTTCGGCGATCATCGGCACCAGCCGTTCGGCATGGCCACGACCGATCGTCTCGCAACGGCCTTCGACCAGTCGCGCGTTATCGAACAGCGCTGCCGAGCAGGCCTCGGTCGCACAATCTATCGCTAGCGTCTTCACCCGCTCCGGTTAAGGGCGGTTTGCGCTCAAATCAATTGGTTGAAATGATCGAAATCCGGGCGCGGACTGCGCTCGAAGATGGTGCTGCGATCGCCGTAACCTATGGAGCAGATCCAGTCGGCACGGTAGCGCGGCTGGTCGGCGAAGAATTCCTTTGTCGTCGCATCCTGGTCGAAGCCCGACATCGGGCCGCAGTCGAGGCCCAGCGAGCGGGCGGCCAGCATCAGGTAGGCGCCTTGCAGCACCGAGTTGCGGAAAGCGCTTTCGCGGCGGCCTTCTTCGTTGCCTTCGAACCAGCTCTTGGCGTCGGTATGCGGGAACAGCCAGGGCAGGTGCTCGTGGAAATCGAGGTCGTAACCGATGATAACGCACACCGGCGCGGTCAGGATCTTGTCCTTGTTGCCTTCCATGGCATGGGCGGCCAGGCGCTGCTTCGCTTCTTTCGACTTGCACCAGACGAACCGGCCCGGCTGCTGGTTGGCAGAGGTCGGACCCATCTTCAGCAGGTCGTAGATGGCGTGGATCTGGTCTTCCGAGACGTCCTTGTCGAGCCAGCCATTGAAGCTGCGCGCTTCGCGGAAAAGCAGGTCGAGATCGGCGTCGGACAGGGCATCGGGCATGGTGCGGGAAGTCTCCGGTGAAGTTGCAGTCAGCCAGCCAACGCGGCAGCGCGCGATTGGTTCTCGGTCGTGGGCCTAGGCTGCGCGCACTTCGTTGACTTCCGGCACGTAGTGCTTCAGCAGCCCCTCGATGCCGTGCTTCAGCGTGGCGGTGGAGCTGGGGCAGCCCGAACAGGCGCCTTGCATCTGCAGGTAGACGACGCCGGAGCGGAAGCCGCGATAGCGGATGTCGCCGCCGTCGTTGGCCACGGCCGGGCGCACGCGCGTTTCGATCAGTTCCTTGATCTGGGCGACGATATCCTCGGTGCCTTCATCGTCGCCGATATCGCTTTCTTCATTCTCTGCCGGAACCGACAGGCCGCTGGCATCGCCACCGGTGAACAGCGGCGCTTCGGACACGAAATGGTCGAGCAGCACGGCCACCACCTGCGGCTTCAGCTCCGGCCATTGCGCGCCGGGTGCGGCAGTGACGGAAACGAAATCGCTGCCGAAGAACACGCCGCTCACTTCGCCGGTATCGAACAGTGCCTGCGCCAGTGGGCTGGCCTCGGCCTCTTCGGGGCTGGCGAAATCGCGGGTGCCGGACGGCATGACTTTCCGGCCAGGCAGGAACTTCAGCGTGGCGGGATTGGGCGTGGTTTCGGTCTCGATGAACATGCTGGTGATGTAGGATGGCAGGGCCGGATCGGCAAGGCTGGACAAAGGACTGGTGGCGCGAACCGATCTTGGGCCCTATTCACCCTTGCTTCATCGCTTGCTGGCCTATTGGGGCACCATGACCTTATTTTCGCGCGCCGCTCGCGCTCTCCTCCCCCTCGCTCTGTTCGCGCCGGTGCTGGCTTCGGCCCCGGCCAGTGCGCAATCGCAATTCAACTGCACCATTGCCGCGACCGAGGTCGATGCCCCGAAATATGCCGAGCCCGACGATCCGTGGATCTATCGCGGCACGGACATCCCCATCGACGAACACTGGCTGTTCGGAGAGCTGCCCAACGGCGTGCGCTATGCCGTGCGCGAGAACGGGGTGCCGCCGTGCCAGATGAGCCTGCGCATCGCCATCGATGCCGGCTCGCTGAACGAGCGCGACGAGGAACGCGGCTTTGCCCACCTGGTGGAACACCTGGTGTTTCGCGAATCGGTCTATTTCGGTCCTGGCGAGGCGATCCCGCATTTCCAGCGGCAGGGCGCGGCACTGGGTAACGATACCAATGCCACCACCAGCCCGACGCAGACGGTCTACAAGCTGGACCTGCCCAATGCCACGCGCACCAGCATGGACGATGCCGTGCGCCTGTTCACCGGCATGGTGACACAGCCGATCCTGTCGGAGCAGAACGTGCAGACCGACGTGCCCATCGTGCTGGCCGAACGGCGCGAGCGGGCGGGCCCCGCGCGCCGGGTGCAGGAGGCGACGACTGCCACTTTCTTCCACGGCCAGCGCCTGGCCAACCGCAGCCCCATCGGCACGGTGGAAACACTGGAAGGCGCAACGGCAGATGCCGTGCAGGCCTTCCATGAACGCTGGTATCGTCCCGAAAACGCCACCGTGGTGCTGGTCGGCGATGCCGACGCGCGCGTGCTGGCAGCGATGGTCGAACGCCATTTTGCCGACTGGCAGGGCGAAGGGCCGGTAGAGCCTGCCCCCGATTTCGGCGATCCCGTCGCGCCTGCCGGGGCCGATCCGGAAAATCCGGTGGGCGAGGTGAATGTGATCGTCGAGCCCGGCCAGACACGCGCGCTGACTTTCGCCATCATGCGCCCGTGGGTGCAGGTGGTCGATAACCTCGAATACAACCGCCAGAACCTGCTCAAGCAGGTCGCTGCGGCGATCGTGAACCGTCGGCTGGAAAACGCCGCGCGGGCAGGGGGCAGCTACCTGGCCGCGCAGGTCGGGCGCAGCAAGGTCAGCCGCAGCGTGGATGGCACCTTCGTTTCCGTCACCCCGCTGGGTGAGAACTGGGAGGCGGCGCTGGCCGACGTGCGCGGGGTGATCGCCGATGCGCTGGACCATCCGCCCAGCCAGGCCGAGATCGACCAGGCAGTGTCGCTGTTCGACGTGGCTTTCGTGGACATGGTCGAACAGTCGCGCATCCAGGCAGGCTCCCAGCTGGCGGATTCCATCACCCAGGCGGTGGACATCCGCGAGGCGGTGGCGAGCCCGGAAACCTTCCTCGAGGTGTTCCGGTCGATCAGCCCGCGTTTCACCCCCGACCAGGTGCTGGAAGCCACGCAGGAACTGTTCCATGGCGAAGTGATTCGCGCGATCATGCTGACGCCCGAGGGGCAGCCCGGCGAGGAAGCGGAACTGCGCGCCGCGCTGGCAGCGCCTGCCGTCGCCATCGGCACCGCGCGCGACGATACCGCGGCCATCGACTTTGCCGACCTGCCGCCGATCGGCGAGCCCACGCTGCCCAGCGTGCGAGAACCGCTGGGCGTTCTGGACGTGGAGCAGCTGACCTTCGAGAACGGCGTGCGCGCGCTGCTGTTCAGCCGCGACAACGAACCCGGTCGCGTCACCGTGCGGGTGCGCTTCGGCGCGGGCTGGCGCGGGGTGGAGGACGACGAGGCGGCCTATGCCTTCCTTGCCCGGATGGCGCTGGTGAACTCCGGCGTGGGCCCGCTGGACCAGAACGACCTCGACCGCGCGGCAGCGGGCAGCAAGCTGGGTTTCGACTTCCGGATAGAGGATGGCGCCTTCGTGTTCGAGGGCCTGACCCGGCAGGAAGACCTTGCCGCGCAGCTGTACCTGTTCGCGGCCAAGCTGCAGATGCCCGGTTGGGATCCGGCGCCGTTCGAGCGCGCCAAGGCCAGCGCGCTGCTGGCGTACGATTCCTATGGCCGCGACCCCAACGGTGTGCTCAACCGCGACCTCGACTACCTGCTGCGGGGCGGCGATCCGCGCTTCGAAACGCCGACGCCGGAAATGCTCCGCGATGCCACGGCGGAGGGCTTCCGCCGCACCTGGTCGCGTCTGCTATCGCAGGGGCCGGTCGAAGTGGCGGTGTTCGGCGATATCGACCGCGAAGCGACGATAGAGGCGCTGTCACGCACCTTCGGCGCCATCGATCCGCGCAGGCCGCTGACGCCCGAAGTCGCCGATCGCCCGCTGGAGTTTCCCGATATCGGCACTCCGCCGGTGCGGCTGGTGCACGAAGGCGACCCCGACCAGGCCGCTGCCGTCATCGCCTGGCCCACCGCAGGCGGGTCCGACGGGCTGGTGCAGAGCCGCAAGCTCGACCTGCTGGCGCAGATCTTCTCGATTCGCCTGCTTGATGGCCTGCGCGAACAGGCAGGCGCCGCCTATTCTCCCTTCGTCACCTCCAACTGGCCGCTGGATACGGAAACCGGCGGGGTGATCTTCGCGCTGGTGCAGCTGGACCCTGCGCTGGTGCCCGCCTTTTTCGACGAGGCCGAGGCGATCGCTGCCGACCTGGCCGAGAACGGCCCGACAGCAGACGAACTGGCGCGCGTGGTGGAACCCGTGCGCCAGCGCATCGAGCGTGCCAGCACCGGCCACACCTTCTGGCTCAACCAGTTGCAGGGCGCCGCCTTCGACCGCAACCGCGCGGTCTACCTGCAATCGCTGTACCGCGACTATGCCGATGCCACGCCGCAGGAAGTGCAGGCGCTGGCGCAGCGTTACCTCGTCTCGCGACCGGGCCTGCGCATCTCCGTGATGCCGGACCCGGCAGGCGGGGGCGCGGCTGGCATGACATCGGGGCGCTAGCAGGCGACGCTTCGTCGTTTCGCAAGTAACCTTTGCGCGCGGGGCTGCCGCGCGGTAGAGGCGGCGCTTCCTCGACAAACTGGATTTTCGGCCCGCCGGGGAACGGGCGCGCATTGACGAGTAGAATAAGTGGCACAGAACTGGACACCCGAGAGCTGGAAGCAGGACCGTTTCATCGCGAAGCACCTGCCCAAGTATGAAGACGCCGCCGCGTTGGCCGAAGCCGAGCGTGCGCTGGCCGGGTTCCCACCGCTGGTGTTTGCCGGCGAAGCGCGCGCGCTGAAGGCCGACCTGGCGCAGGTCGCCGCGGGCCAGGCCTTCCTGGTGCAGGGCGGCGACTGTGCCGAAAGCTTTGCCGAATTCCACCCTGACAACATCCGCGATACCTTCCGCGTGATCCTGCAGATGGCGGCCGTGCTTACCTTCGCCAGCAAGATGCCGGTGGTGAAGGTGGGCCGCATGGCCGGCCAGTTCGCCAAGCCGCGCAGTTCCGACACCGAAACGCAAGGCGATGTGACACTGCCGAGCTACTTCGGCGACAACGTGAACGGGATCGAGTTTTCGCCCGAATCGCGCGTCAACGATCCGCAGCGCATGCTGCGCGCCTATTCGCAGGCGGCGGCCACGCTGAACCTGCTGCGCGCCTTTGCCGGTGGCGGCTATGCCAACCTGCGCGAAGTGCACCGCTGGACGCTGGAATTCATGGACCGCAGCCCGTGGTCTAGCGAGTTCAAGCAGATTGCCGACCGCATTGGCGAAGCGCTGGACTTCATCGAGGCCTGCGGCGTCGATATCGAAGACCAGCAGTCGCTGAAGACCGCGACGTTCTACACCAGCCACGAGGCGCTGCTGCTGCCTTACGAACAGGCGCTGACGCGGCAGGATTCGCTGACCGGCGACTGGTACGATACCTCTGCCCACATGCTGTGGATCGGCGATCGCACCCGTTTCGTCGACAGCGCGCACGTGGAATTCCTGCGCGGGGTGAACAACCCCATCGGCGTGAAGTGCGGACCCTCGCTGGAGCCCGATGCGCTGCTGCAGATGCTCGATATCCTGAACCCGGCGCGCGAGCCTGGCCGGATCACCCTGATTTCGCGCTTCGGTGCGGGCAAGGTGGAAGAGGGCCTGCCGCCGCTGGTGCGCGCGGTGGAGCGCGAAGGCCATCCGGTGGTGTGGAGCTGCGATCCCATGCACGGCAACGTCATCAAGTCCGACAGCGGCTACAAGACCCGCCCGTTCGACCGTATCCTGTCCGAAGTGCGTGGCTTCTTCGCCGTGCACCGGGCCGAGGGGACGCACGCCGGCGGCATCCATGTCGAGATGACCGGGCAGGACGTGACCGAGTGCACCGGCGGTGCCGTAGCCATCACCGACGAAGGCCTGGCCGATCGCTATCACACGCATTGCGACCCGCGCCTCAACGCCGCGCAGTCGCTGGAACTGGCGTTCCTGCTGGCCGAAATGCTTAACCTGGAACTGGGCGAAGCGCGGCAGGACGCTGCCTGAACAGACCCGATGCCGAACATCGGCCTAGGGCGTAACCCCTAGGGCCACGGTCGACCCTGCCTTACCGGGGCGCGCTACATTCCCTTGGCTTTACAAAAGGGATGTTCCTGTGCGTGACCTGCGTTTCCTTGGCGAACCGCTGCTGGCGGGTGCGGTCTGGGCCGTGCTGGCCCTGGCCAGCGACGCCCTGCGCGACCAGCTGGGCGCGGTGCTGCTGCTGTGGGCGCCATCGGGCGTGGCGGTGGCTGCCTTTCTCGGCACCCGGCGCAGCAGGTGGGCCATCCTTGCCGCGGTGCTGCTGCCGATCCAGGCCGTGGCCGTCTGGCTGGTCGGAACGCCGATCGATCATGCCTTTGCCTATTCGGTTGCCAGCCTGGTCCAGTCGATCATTGGGGCGCAACTTGGCATCATGGCGCTGGGCGGGCGGCGCTCGGTGCCGCGCAGGTTCCGCCAGGTGGGCGGGTTGTTCGTCGCTGCCGTGCTGGGCGCCCTGGCAGGTGCCCTGGTGGCCATCCCCTTCCGTGCCGAACAGACACTGGCCGAATTCGCCTGGTGGTTTCTTGCCAACGTGCTGGGCATGCTGACGGTCACCCCGCTGTTGCTGCTGGCGCGGCAGGAGTTGGGCTTGGGGCCGAAGGTGCAGCAGTTCGCTTTCGAACGTTCGCTGGTGCCCTTCCTGCTGGGCGGCGCCGTGCTGGCGCTGGTGGCCCTGCAGGTCAGCCAGGTGGCACTGATGCCCCTGCTGGTGGCGGGAATCGTGCTGGCTACGGCGCGCTATGGCCAGCAGGCCAGCCTGCTGCTGATACTGATCTATGCGGCGATTGGCACCTGGCTGAGCGTGGTGACCGGCACCCCCATGCCGCTGTTGCCGATGCCCGCAGCGCAGGCCACGCTGGTGCTGCAAAGCTGGCTGCTGGCCATGCTGGCCACCGTGTTGCCGATTGCTGCCATGCTGCTGAAGCGGCAGGAACTGCAGTACGAACTGCAGGAACGCAACCTGCAGATGCAGCAGAGCCTGATGCTGTTCAACCTGGCGGAGGAAACCGCCGGCATCGGCCGCTGGCGCCTGAACCTGGTCGACGGAACGCAGGACTGGTCGCCCCAGATGCTGGAAATGAACGGTCTTTCCCGCAGCCTGGCACCCGATCCGGGGGACGTGCGCGGACGTTTGCCCGATGGCGGCGAGGAACTGTTTCGCCAGATCGCTCGCCACCGCGATGAACAGGACACCTACAGCTTTACCTATCGTGTACGCCCCTCGCACCAGCTGGAGCGGGTGCTGCGCATGGCGATGCGCAACGAGTTCGACCGCTACGGCAAACGCGTGGCGGTGTTCGGCGTGGCCATGGACGTGACCGAACAGGTGCGGCGCGAGGAAGCGCTGGACAATGCCCGCAGCCGTGCCATGCGGCTGGCTTCCGAAGCGCAGAAGCTGGCCAACACCGATCCGCTGACCACGCTTCCCAACCGCCGCTGCACTTTCGACCGGCTGGAATCGATGATCGTGGTGGCAGAGAACTGCGGCAGTCCATTGAGCGCGATCCTGTTCGACATCGATCATTTCAAGAGCGTCAACGATACCCACGGCCACGGCGTGGGCGATGCGGTGTTGCAGCAGGTTGCCGACATGGCGCGCGCCCAGTCGCGCCACGGCGACATCGTCGGTCGCATCGGCGGCGAGGAATTCGTTTGGCTGGTGGCAGGCATGTCAGGTCAGACCGTGCGCCAGCTGGCAGAGCGGCTGCGCAGCACTGTCGAAAAGGGGCCGGAAGGGTCTAATCTGCCCAGGGTTGCCATCAGCGTGGGGCTGGCCCATGTCCGCCCGGGCGACACTTGCGAAAGCCTGCTGGCCCGCGCCGATGCTGCGCTGTACGAAGCCAAGGGAGAGGGACGCAACCGGGTGAAACGCGCGGCCTGAGCACGCGCTGGCGGGGAAAATAGTTCCTTCGTCGGGGTTTCAATCGGAAACCCGATGGGTCATTCATGCGTAGGACGCAGGAAGCCGACACCGGGAGAGGGCCTTGTCCCAAGCCAACTTGCCCCAAGCCAACATGCGCCCAACGCAGGATCGGGCCCTGCCGTCGCTGGCAGATCGCTATGCCGCCACGCGCAGCCTGATGGAAGGGCTGCTGGAACCGCTGAGCGAGGCCGATGCCACGATCCAGTCGATGGAAGATGCCTCGCCTGCCAAGTGGCACGCGGCGCACACCACCTGGTTCTGGGAGACTTTCCTGCTGCGCGACCACCTGCCGGGCTATCGCCTGCATGACGAGCGCTGGCCGTTCCTGTTCAATTCCTATTACGAGGCCGAGGGCGAGCGCATCCTGCGCCGCCAGCGCGGCCTGATCACCCGGCCCACGCTGGCCGAAGTGCTGGACTGGCGCGCCCATGTGGACGCAGCGATGCAGCCGCTGCTGGAGGAAGAGCACCTCGCCGACCTGGTCGAGCTGGGCATTGCCCATGAACAGCAGCACATCGAGCTGCTGCTGACCGACATCAAGCATGCGCTGTCGAAGAACCCGCTGGGCCCGGCCATGTGGGACAAAGGCCCAGCCAAGGCATCGCCGCAGGAAGACGGCTGGATCATCCACCCCGGCGGGGTGGCGCGCGTCGGCCACCAGTCCGGGGGGTTCGCCTTCGACAACGAAGGCCCCGCGCATCGCGTGCTGCTGGAGCCGTTTGCGCTGTCGCGGCGGCTGGTCACAAACGGCGATTGGGCGCAGTTCATCGCCGACGGCGGCTACCAGGACCATCGCCTGTGGCTGTCGGATGCCTGGGCCTGGCTGCAGCGCTGCAATATCGATGCCCCGCTGTACTGGCGCGGGGAAGAGCACTTTACTCACGCCGGCTGGCAGGTTCGCGATCCCGATGCGCCGGTGTCGCACATCTCCTATTACGAGGCCGATGCCTTCGCCAGTTGGGCAGGCGCACGCCTGCCGACCGAGTTCGAGTGGGAAGCCATTGCCCGCGGACAGGACACGGCCGACAGCGACCAGCGCTTCGATGCTGCGGCAGGCAACCAGCTGGACGGTGCCGCGCCGCCTGCGCCGGTCGGCAGCGGTGAGTTGTTCGGCGACGTCTGGCAGTTCACCCGCTCTGCCTACCTGCCGTACCCCCGCTTCCAGCCCGCCGAGGGCGCGGTGGGCGAATACAACGGCAAGTTCATGGCCGGGCAATGGGTGCTGAAAGGCGCCAGCTGCGCCACCGTGCGCGGCCACTCGCGCGCCAGCTATCGCAACTTCTTCTATCCCCAGCAGCGCTGGCAATTCACCGGCCTCAGGCTGGCAAAGGACATCTGATGACAGGCAACCAAGGTATCCAGCTCGTCGACCTTGACGAGGACGGAGTGGACCGCGCCTTTCGTGCAGACGTGCTGGCTGGGTTGAAGCAGGCGCAGAAGGCGATCCCCGCACGCTGGCTGTATGACGATGCCGGATCGCAATTGTTCGAGGATATCACGCAGGTCCCCGAATATTACCCGACGCGGGCGGAGACCGAGATCCTTGAAACGCGCGGCGCCGAATTTGCCGAGGCGATCGGGTCGGGGCGTGCGGTGGTGGAATTCGGCTCCGGCTCATCGGTCAAGACGCCGCTGCTGCTGAAAGCCATCGATCCCGGCGCCTATGTGCCGCTGGATATTGCCGGCGATTTCCTGCGGGCCTCTGCCGCCGAGCTTTCGGCCAAGTTCCCCGGCCTGCCGGTCTATCCGGTGGAGGCGGACTTTACCCGCCGCGTGGAGCTGCCTGCCGAAGTGGCAGACATGCCCAAGCTGGGGTTCTTCTCCGGTTCCACCATCGGCAACATGGTGCCGCGCACGGCGGTGGACCTGCTGCGGTCCATGCGCGAAACGCTGGGCACCGATGCGCAATTGCTGATCGGCATGGACCTGATCAAGGACAAGGCGGTGCTGGAAGCCGCCTATGACGATGCGGCAGGCGTGACGGCGCAGTTCAACCTCAACCTGCTGCGCCGCATCAACCGCGAACTGGACGGCACCATCCCGGTAGAGAAATTCCACCACGAGGCGCGCTGGAACGACACCTTCGCGCGCATCGAAATGCACGCCGTGGCCGAAGCCGATGTCGCCTTCAGCGTTGCGGGAGAGGACTTTGCCATGCAGGCGGGCGAGACGATCCACACCGAAAACAGCCACAAGTTCGACCTGCGCAGCGCCAACATGCTGCTGCTGGCCGGGCACTGGACGCCCACCGCACGCTGGACAGACGAGGCGGGCCGGTTCTCGGTGGTGCTGGCCAAGGCCACCATTGCGCGCGCCGCGCCCTGAAACCTGCTGAAAACGCGCCCTGAAGTCGCGCTTCGCAAATTGCCGCTTTCGCGCTTATATTGTGCGAATGGACTTGGCCGCCGTGTTCGACCAGCTTGCGCTGATGATCCGCCAGATCCCGCAATCGGGCCTGCTGATGGCAGCCGTGGCGGCGATGGTGGGCGGCGTGCTCGGTTCCATTCTGCTGCCGCGCGTGCCTGCGCTGGGCCGGTTCCTGCGCTTTGCCAGCACCTTTTCGCTGATGGCGATCCTGGTGCTGGTGGTGCTGCAGCTGTCGCGCCTCGATCCGCGGTTCTCGATGGCCGTGCCCGAACTGGGCATGCCCGAACAGGTGGTGGAAGGCGGCGAAACGCGCATCGGGCTGTCGCGCGACGGGCATTACTGGCTGGAAGCCGACGTCAACGGGCACCGCGTGCCATTCCTGATCGATACCGGCGCCACGCTGACAGCCGTTTCGCAGGACACGGCGCAAAGGGCCGGCCTGGAAGCGCGTGACGGCGGCCTGCCGATCCGTCTGCAGACCGCCAACGGCACGGTCGCTGCACACCTCACCAACATCGATTCGCTGCGCTTCGGCAATGTCGCCGCAAGCGGGCTGGACGCGGTCATCGCGCCGGGGCTGGGCGAGACCAACGTGATCGGCATGAACCTGCTCAGTCGCCTTGCCAGCGTGCGGATCGAGGCGGGCGAACTGATCCTTGTGCCCAACAATCCGGTAGAGCCCTTGCCACCTGCCGATTGACGCGGAGGGCGGGCTGGGTCAATCTCCCGGACGAGGGAGAGGACATGGCAACAGCCGGCGAACAGGCGCGTTTCGACGTCGCCCAATTCATTGACAATCAACCCATAAGGCCGCGCCACATCGGCACGCTGGTGATCGTGTCCGTGGTGTTGTTCCTCGACGGGTTCGACATGTATTTCCTCGGCAAGATACTGCCCGCCATTGCCGAAGGGCTGGGCGGCACCTCGGTCGATATGAACCCGGTGGTGACCTACCAGCAGGTGGGCATGTTCATCGGCGCGCTGATCATGCCGCCGCTGGCAGACCGGATCGGTCGCAAGCCGGTGCTGGCGCTGTGCCTGCTGGGCTTTGGCGGGCTGTCGCTGTGGGCTGCGTGGTCGACCAGCTTCACCATGCTTGCCTGGCTGCGCGGCATTTCGGGCGTGTTCTTCTCCGCCATGCTGCCCGTCGGCCTTGCCTTCCTTTCCGAAGCCACGCCCAAGCGCAAACGGGCCCTGTTCATGGCAATCGCGCTGGTGTGCTTTTCCGGCGGCAACCTGGGCAGCGGCCTGATGGTGACGGCCTTGCTCGACGATATCGGCTGGGAAGGCTTCTTCATCGTTGGCGGCCTGGTGCCGCTGGCGGCCATGCTGCTGTTGCTGCTGGTGCCCGAAAGCCTGGCCTTCCGCGTCAACCGCAACCCCGCCGATCCGCGCGTGGCGAAGGTGTTGCAGCAGCGCGACCCCACGTTGCAGCTGGTGCCGGGCACGACATTCTACCTGGGCGACCAGGCGGAAGTATCGAAATACGGCCCGCTCGCCATGTTCGGCCCGCGCTACCGGATGCAGACGATCCTGCTGTTTTCGCTCTGCTTCTTCAGCCTGGGCAATATTGCCCTGCTGGCCAATTACCTGGCCACCTACATGTACGAATTCGCCGGGCTGAGCCTGGAGACCTTCGCCTTCTACATGGTGATCGGCTATTTCGGCGGCGCATCGGGCACGCTGGTGATGGGCTGGCTGATGGACCGGATGAACCCCTACTGGCTGATCACCGGCTACTTCGTGATCGATGCCGTGGCCATCATCTCGCTGGGCTACATCCCGCCGCTGATGGCCGTGGTCTTCGTCACCGCGCTGGTGGTGTGGAACTTCGCGCAGGTCGGCGGGCAGACGGGCATCAACAACCTTGCGACGCTCAGCTACCCGCCCGAAATGCGCTCGTCCGGCATCGGCTGGGCAGGGGCGATGGGCCGCTTTGGCGGGATCTGGTTCCCCTATTTCGGCGGGCTGGCGCTGGCTGCGGCGCTGCCGCTGCAGACGATCCTTGGCCTCACCGCCATCCCGGCGCTGATTATTGCCGTGCTGGTCTTCACGCTGGGCGTGGTGAACGGCGGGGTGATCGGCGGAAGGCAGACGGCCAAGGCCTGACCGGCACGACTTAGCCGAGCGGCTGTACCAGCTCGATTTCGTGGCCGTCGGGCGCCTTCAGCAGCGATACCATCACACCGCCGATATCGGTGGGCGGCATCACTTCCTCTGCACCATGGGCAATCGCGTGCGCCTGGCTCGCGGCGATATCGGCCACCACCAGCCCCAGCGGCCCGTGGCCCGGACCCACCGGTTGCGGGGCGCGGGGCTTGGGCTCCACCAGCATCAGCTGCGGCCCGCTTTCCATTTGCCCGGGCAGCGCCATGATGTTCTCGCGAAAGGCCTCCACGTCATAGGAATTGGTGACGGCAAAGCCGAACGCTGCCTGCCAGAAAGCCGTTGCGGCCTCGAGGTCGCCGGTGTGCAGCTTCATGAAGGCAAGGCGCGCGGTGGGTATGGCCATGGTTGTCTCTCCCTTGGGCATCCTTGTGGCTGGCGCTTTTGTGTTTTGCAATTCCTGCCGCGCTGGGGCACTGGCGCAAACCATGATCCGTCGCGCTCTCACCAATACCGGCTGGCTGATGGGCGCGCGCGGGATCAATGCCGTGCTCAGCCTTGTCTACCTGGCGCTGGCCACGCGCGAGCTGGGGCCGGAACGCTTCGGCCTGTTCGTGATCGCCTTCACCTTCGCGCAGCTGGTGGTTGGCTTTTCCAGCTTCCAGACCTGGCAGTCGATCATCCGCTGGGGGCAGGAAGCAGACGACCGCAAGACCGCCACCGGCTTTGCCCTGGCGCTGGACGGGGTAACGGTGCTGGTGGGTGCAACCATTGCCGCGCTGGTGCTGGGCTTTGCCGGGGACTGGCTGCTGCTGCCGGAAAAGATGCGCTTTCCCACCTTCCTGTTCACGCTGGCCTCGCTGCTGTCGATCCGCTCCACGCCCACGGGCCTGCTGCGCCTGCACGATCGCTATGCCCGCGCGGCCTTGGCCGATGCCACCACCAGCATCGTGCGCGTGGTAGGGGCGGTGTTCGTGATCTTCTGGCACCCCAGCATCCAGAGCTTCCTGATCGTCTGGGGCGCAGCCGAAGTCGCCACGGCGGCCATGTACTGGCGCCTGGCTGCCATGACAGAGCCGATCCACTGGCGCCGCATAAGCCTGACCCGCCTGCCGCGCGAGCGGGCCATGGCGGGGGAAAAAGCCTGGAGTTTCGTGATCGGCACCAGCCTGACCGGCATGCTGTCCATCGCCAGCCGCCAGCTGCTGGTGCTGCTGACGGGTGTGCTGGGCGGCCCGGCGCTGGCGGGCATCTACCGCGTCGCCTCGCAACTGGGCGAGGGGCTGCTGAAACTGGCGCAGGCGCTGCTGCGCGCGGTCTATCCCGAACTGGTGCGCAACCCGGACAATGCCAAGCTGCTGGTGCGCAAGATCACCCGCATCGCGGTGGTAACGGGCGTGGTGGTGATCGCCATCGGCCTTGCCGGCGGGCACTGGCTGATCCTGGCGATTGCGGGCAGCGACTACCTGCCTGCCTACTGGCCGATGATCGTGCTGGCGGCTGCCGCTTCGCTGGAACTGGTAAGCGCCAGCCTGGAAGCGCTGCTGGTGGCACGCGGGCGCGCCATCGCCAACTTCCTGATCCGCGCCGTGCCGCTGGTGGCAGGACTGATCGCACTGCCGTGGCTGCTGGACTGGCTGGGTGCTGCAGGCGCGGCACTGGTGGTGCTGGGCGCAAGCGCAGTGAGCGTCACCGGCTTTGCGCTGCTGGCAAGACGAACAAGTTAGGGGAGAGTGGCTGGGGTGGCAGGGATCGAACCTGCGCCCCCCGAACACGCCGGGCATGTTTCCGCAGGAAAGATGGCTGGGGTGGCAGGGATCGAACCTGCGAATGTCGGTACCAAAAACCGATGCCTTACCACTTGGCTACACCCCAGCAGGAGCGCGCTCATATAGCGGGCGGATCGCAGGGTGCAACCCGGATGTCCTTGTCTTTCGCACCCGCCTCCGCGGTTGCGTCCTCGGTGCTATTCGCTCCGTCCTTCTGACTGCGTGGCACCTGCGGGTCGCACGTTCGCGCTCGGTCGGTCGCTGGACGCGACCGAGGCAAGCGGCAGCCAGAGCGATTCTCGAGGGAAACGGGCCGCGACTAGCGGCCTGCAAGGGCGAACGCCCGCCCGCAGCGGACGCAGCTTGTCTGCGCGTCTAGCGAGGACGCTCCGACGGAGGTCGGAGCGAAAATCAGACGTCCGCGCGCTTGCGCACGGGATCGAACAGGCTGCGGTCTTCCACCTTGTCGAAATCAGCAGCGCTGTGGCGCTCTTCCATCGCCTGCGTGTTCACCAGGCGCCCGCGAATGGCTGCCGGGCGGGCGTCGATTTCCTTCACCCAGCGGCCCACATGCTCGTATTCGTCCAGCGACAGGAAAATGTCGCAGCGGTTGTAGGCGCCGTGATAGAGGTTCCCCAGCCACGGATAGGCGGCGATATCGGCGATGGACAGGTCGTCACCAGCGAGGAAGCGGGTCTTCGCCAGCTGCTGGTCCGCCACGTCGAAGATGCGCCTCGTCTCCATCGCATAGCGATCGATCGGGTAGCGATAGCGTTCGGGGGCGTAGACGTAGAAGTGGCCGAAGCCGCCGCCGATGAAGGGCGCGGTGCCCACCTGCCAGTTGAGCCAGCTGAGCACTTCGGCGCGCGCCGGGTTCACCCTGGGCAGCAGGTAGTCGAACTTCTCCGCCAGGTGCTGCAGGATCGCGCCGCTTTCGAAGACGCGGAAGGGCGTGTCGCCCGACTGGTCGAGGAGGGCGGGGATCTTGGAATTGGGATTGAGCTCGACAAAACCCGACCAGAACTGGTCGCCTTCGAAGATCTTGATCATCCAGGCATCGTATTCGGCCTCCGAAAAGCCGGCTTCCAGCAGCTCTTCGAACATGATCGTCACCTTCACCCCGTTGGGCGTGCCCAGCGAATAGAGCTGGAAGGGATGCTCGCCGCGCGGCAGCTCCTTCTGCTCGCGGGCGCCCGCGGTCGGGCGGTTGACGCTGGCGAACTGGCCGCCGCTTTCCGCAGGCTGCCATACTTTGGGCGGGGTGTAGGTGTCGGACATCGGGCGGCTCTCCTGCAGCGGGTCTCTTGCTGGGCTCAATAGGTTTCGGCGCGCCGCGCCGCAAGCAAGGCTTGCTGGGGCCCGCCTAAAGCTGCGCTTGGCCTCCGATTTGCACATTCGCCGCGATTATGCGCATATTTGCGGGCACAGGGTCTGCAACGGGGTCGCGCAAGACGGGGGGTCTTATCGCGAGCATGGTGCCTGACGGCAAATTCATCCTGGCGCAGTCCAGCCGGTTGCGGCTGTTCACGCTGTTCATCCTCTATGTGGCGCAAGGCGTGCCCATCGGCCTGTTCTGGACCGCCATCCCCGCGTGGATGGCCGCCAACGGCGCGAGCGCAGCCGATGTCGGTTACGTGCTGGGGCTGACCGCGCTGCCGTGGACGCTGAAGCTGGTCAACGGCTTCATCATGGATCGCTACACCTTCATGGCCATGGGCCGCAGGCGCGCGTGGATTGCTGGCGCCCAGTGCACGATGATCGCGTTGCTGCTGGCCTGCGCCTTCGTACAGCCGGGCGTGGAGGACGTGCTGCTGTTGGGCGTGGCGGGCTTCGTGGTCAACATGGCCACCACCTTCCAGGACGTGGCGGTGGACGGCCTGGCTGTCGACATCATGGAGGAAGACGAACGCGCCCGCGCCAGCGGCATGATGTTCGGCGGGCAATATATCGGCATCGCGGCTGCCACCGGCATCACCGGCATGGCGATTGCCGCCTTCGGCCCGTCGGCGGCCTACCTGCTGGCGGCGGGTTTCATCGCGCTGATCACCGCTTACGTGCTGGTGCTGCGCGAGCGGGAGGGCGAACGCCGCCTGCCGTGGGGCGAGGGCACGGTGCACCCGCGCAATCGCGAGGTCCACCTGGGCGCCTGGTGGCCGATCCTCAAGAACACCTTCAAATCGTTGCTGCTGCCCGCCAGCCTGCTGTGGCTGCCGGTGCTGCTGGTGCGCGGCTTTCACTATGGCATGTTCACCGCGATCACACCGATGATGGGCGCCAACTACGTCGGCTGGGACGAGGCCGCGATCACCGCTGCGGCGGGCACGGCACAGCTGGTGGCGGGCATCCTGGGCCTGACGCTGGGCGGCTGGCTGGGCGACCGCTTCGGCGCCAAGCGCACCACCATCGTCTTCTTCGCGCTTTACATGGCTTTCAGCGCCACGATGATGGCGACGCAGGCGATGTGGGGTGACAGCCGCTATTTCCTGTTCTTCATCTACGGCTGGTTCGCGCTCGACATCCTGCTGACCGTGGCCGCGCTGCCGATCTCGATGCGGCTGTGCGATGCCAGCGTGGCGGCGACGCAGTTCACGATCTACATGGCCTGTTCCAACCTCGGCATCACGCTGGGCGCGACGGTGTTCGGCTTCTCCGACCGGCTGGGCGGCTTGCCGGCCATGTTCGGCGTGGTCATCGCGCTGCACTTCGTGGGCTTGCTCATCATGCTGCTGGCAAGGTTCCCGCGCCGCGCCGGGTACGAGGACCTGGCAGGATCGCTGGCCGAAGCGCCGGGGCCGGCGCCGCGGGTGAACTGACCGAACTTTCCTTTTGCTCGCCTCCGGCGCATGGTGCCGAGCATGGCCAGACTCCTGGTCGCGTTGGCTTTTCCGTTCGGAGCGCTCGTCGCCGCGCCCGCGTTGGCGCAGGATGGGGAGCCGCAGGATGCCTGCACCCGCGAAACTGCCCAGCAAGCGACGGTCGAGCAGTTGGCAGGACAGTTCCGCGAATGGGCCGGGCGCTGCGTGCGCGTGCGTGGGCTGCATCTGTTCGGCACCTACGGAACCGACAACCGCCTCTATGCCGATCGATTGGCTGTGCCGGGTGGCGGGCCTTCGCTGACCATCAATTATCACAACGACATCGAGCACGAACGGCATAGACCGCGCTTGGAGGAAGTGGTTGGAACCTTCGGGTCCTGCGTGCTCGAATACGAAGCGCTGGATCGATACTACCAGGCCCATCCGAACACGATCCCCATGCTTGGCGGGCTTTGCCACTACACGCTCGACGCTCCTTACATCGTGCCGGTGGAATATCGCGGGGTCGAAGGGCCGCCCGTAACCCGCCTGCGCCGCGCCGAAGTGCCGGTGGCCTTGCGCGAACTGGAGCCAGTCGAGGTCACGGACCTTTCGGACTTTCCCGGTCGCGACATCTTCGAGCAAGCCCTCGAGACCCTGGCCGACCAGGATTTCGAGGCTTTTGTCCGGCTGTCCGATCACGACCTCTACGAGCGCCTGACAAGCACGGACCTGTTCGATCAGGACCTGTTCGACCTGCAAGAGGTCGGGGCCATGGCTGATCAGATCGATCGCCTTTTCGAGGTCTGGTACGAGTTCGACGAGGCGCGCGATCCGCGGCTGTTCGCGATGCGCCCATCCGATGAAGACCAAGCGGACGAAAGCTTCGCAACCTACTGCACGCTGCGCGAAGGGCGCACGATCGAAGACTTCCCGGTGCGCTGGAGGGACATCGATAACGATCCCGCGCGCCCCTATTTCTGCGTGAAAGTCGGTGATTTCGACTCCATGTCGAGCGTGCTTCACCCTTTTGCCGAGGTTCCCTACTTCACCGACGGTTTCGTGGAGGGCCGGGATCAGCCGGGCCCATGGACCCGAAATCGTCACACGGAGTCTTCAAGCCGTAACATTGGTGCTGTTGGGGCGCAGGCATGATCCGTATCGCCCTTTTCGCCAGCGCCGTGGCCTTGGCTGCCGTTCCGGTCGGTGCCCTTGCCGGGGACCTGTCGGGCACGGTGCGCGATTCCGCGGCCACCCCGGTGGCCGGTGTGACGGTAACGATCCCCGCGCTGGGCGTGACGACCACGACGGATGCCGAAGGCACCTATCGCTTCGAGGGGCTGCAGGCAGGCGAGCATCGCATTGCGGTGGAACTGGCCGACGACGCACGCCAGTTCACCACCGCGCAGGTACCGCTGACCGGCGAGGCGACGCGCAACGTTTTCCTCTATTCGCGCACCGCGCTGGACCATGCCCGCGACGGCCTGAACCCGGTCGAAGCCATGCTGGCCGACATGCTGATGGCGCAGGCGTGGGACGAAGCTAGCGAACTGGCCGCACAGGCGGAATCGCGCGAAGAACAGGCCTGGACCGACTACGCCGGCTGAACGAACTCAGCCAATCATCTCCACATGATCGATCCGCGCCGCCTGCCCGTGCAGCGTGCCGGCGTCGTCGCGCAGGTTCCAGATCACCGCGTCGACGATGCGAAAGCGCGTGCCATCGGCGGCCACACGAGTGCCCGAATATCCCTTCACCACGTCATGCGTCTCCAGCCGCGCGAACATGGCAGCGCGGTCCTCGCGCGCGTCGGGCAAGGCCGACTGGTAGGATGGCAGGCCGATCATCTGCGCGGCGCTGCGCTTGAACAGGCCCAGCGTCCGGGCGTTGGCGTAGAAGAATTCCGGCGGCGACTTGGTATCGTGTGCCAGCACCGCATAGGGTGCGCTCCACAGCGCCTCGGCAGTGGCGGCCAGCGGCTGGCCTGTGACGCGGCGATAGCTGTCCATCAGCAACACCAGCCGGTCTCCGGCAGTGTCGCGCATCAGCTTCTCGTCGCTGTCCACCATGCCGGTCAGGATACGCCGTCTTGCAGCCAGGCGCAAAGCGATGCCTTGCGTGACTCCGCCCGGTCACTCGGCTAGGTGCTTGCGCCAGTAACCAGTTGAAGGAATTCCACCGATGCGCCACGCCCTTATCGCCCTTTCGCTTGCCACCGCGCCCGTTGCCCTGCTGGCGGCATGCTCACCCGGCACCGAACAGGCGGGTGATGGCGGCTATGACATGGCCGCCAGCCGTGCCAGCATTGCCGATGTCGAGATGGTACCGGACACCTCCTACCTGACCGAGGAAGAGCGGCAGGTGGTCAACCTGCTGATCGAGGCCAGCGGCTACATGGACCGGATCTACCTGCGCCAGCGCGGCGCGGACCTGCCTGCCTTGCGGGCCGAGATCGAGGCGAGCGGCGATGCCGAAGCGCTGGAGATGTTCGACCTGCATTACGGCCCGTGGGACACCATTGCAGAAAACCACCCTTTCTATGGCGAAAGCGAATGGCCCGAAGGCGCGGGTTTCTATCCGGCGGACCTGACGCGCGAGGAATTCGACGCTTACCTTGCAGCCCACCCGGACGAGGCCGATGCGCTGATGAGTCCCTATACCGTGGTGCGCCGCGATCCGGACATGCACGACGGCGAAGGCGGCTTCGTTGCCATCCCCTATAGCGTCGAATATGCCGAGTTCCTGGAACCCGCAGCAGACCTGCTGCGCCAGGCCGCGGAAATCACCAGTAACGAAAGCCTCAAGCGCTTCCTGACCTTGCGCGCCGACAGTTTCCTGTCCGACGACTATTTCGAAAGCGAAATGGCGTGGATGGACCTAGAAGGCACGCCCATCGAAGTCGCCATCGGGCCGTACGAGGTCTACACCGACCGCCTTTATGGCACGAAGACCGCGTTCGAGAGCTTCGTCACGCTCAAGAACCCGGAGGAAAGTGCCGCGCTTGATCGCTATGTCGGCTACCTGCGCGACATGGAGGGCAACCTGCCGATCCCGGCGGAGTACCACAATTTCGCCCGCGGTTTCGAAAGCCCGATCGCCGTGGCCGACCAGGTGCATGGCGGCGGCGACAACGTGCCGGGTGTGCAGACCATCGCCTTCAACCTGCCCAACGACGAGCGCGTGCGCGAAGCCAAGGGTGCGAAGAAGGTGATCCTCGCCAATGTGCTGGGCGCGAAATTCGACATGATCCTGGATCCCATCGCCGACGTGGTGCTTTCCAGCGAACAGGCTGCGCTGGTCAGCC
The DNA here is from genome assembly GCA_913055155.1 of uncultured Erythrobacter sp. GTDB lineage: Bacteria > Pseudomonadota > Alphaproteobacteria > Sphingomonadales > Sphingomonadaceae > Alteraurantiacibacter. The sequence goes on from CAJXJR010000008.1 coordinate 133,264, forward strand.
GCAAGTACATGCAGCTGTTCACCCTGTTCCACGAACTGTCGCACTCGCTTGGCCCCGGCACGATCACCGTCGACGGCGAGCAAACCACGGTGAACGAGCAGCTGCGCGAGCAGTATTCGGCGCTGGAGGAGAGCAAGGCCGATGTCATGGGCATCTACAACCTGCTCTACATGATGGAACGCGGCGAATTGCCCGAAAGCGAAAAGAGCGAACTGCTGGCCACCTATGTGGCGGGCCTGTTCCGATCCATGCGCTTCGGGATCGAAGAGGCGCACGGCAAGGGTGCGGCGGCCCAGTACGGCTTCCTGCTGGACTACGGCGCCTACGCCTGGGACGAGGACGCAGGGCACTACGTGATCGACGAGGACAAGCTGGTCGAGGGCATCACCGAACTGCTGCGCACCGAACTGATGCTGCAGGCCACCGGCGATTACGAAGGCACTATCGCCTTCTTCGAGCAGTATGCGCACCTCGACGAGCACGCCGAAGCGGTGATTGCGGGAATGGGCGATATCCCGGTCGATATCCGGCCGATCTATCCCGACAGCATCTGATGGTCGGGCCCGGCCAAATGCCGGGCCGGCCCGCGTGAGACTTTCTGCCCATGGCCTGGTGGGCGGGCAGCATGTCCCACGCGAGGCCTGCAAATAGCTGGAAAGCCGGAGACAAGTTTGACACAGTGCCCCCTCGCGAAAGTGGGGCCAACCTTTCACAGGCGGTGACTTCGTCTGGGAGGACACGTGGGGTCAGCTAAGCTCGAAGTCATCGATATCTATCGCTCGTTTGGCGCGCGACCGGTGCTGAAAGGCCTGTCCCTGACGGTGAACCAGGGCGAGGTCGTGGGCCTGTTCGGGCGCGATGGCGCGGGCAAGACGGTTACCTTCAACTGCGTGCTGGGCATCCTCAAGCCCGATTCCGGGCGGATCATGCTGGATGGCCGCGATATCTCGCAGCTGCCCTTCTATCGCCGCGCGATCATGGGCCTGGGCTACCTGCCCGAACAGCCGTCGATCTTTCGCGGCCTTACAGTCACGCAGAACATCATGGCGATGCTGGAGGTGGTCGAGCCCGACCGCGAAACCCGCCGGCAACGGCTGGAGCAGCTGCTGCGCGATATGAACATCGCCCACCTGCGCGATGCGGCGGCCACATCGCTTTCGGGCGGTGAACGTCGCCGTTGCGAGGTTGCCCGCGCGCTGGCGCTGCGCCCGTCCTTCATCCTGCTGGACGAACCCTTTGCCGGCATCGATCCGCTGACGATCGCCAGCATCAAGTCCATCATTCGCGATTTCAAGCAGCGCGGGATCGGAGTGCTGCTGACCGATCAGAACATTCCCGAAGTGGTCGAGGTGATCGACCGTGCCTGCCTGATCGAGGACGGGGTTATCAGCTTCAGCGGAACGCCTGCGCAGATGCTGCACGACCAGCACGTGATCGCGTTCTACCTGGGACAGCGCGACCGGGACTGACGGTCTTGCACGGCGATGGCGGCAAGCCGCCGGGCCACGCGCTCTGGCCGCGCTGCGATCCGCCCGCTAAAGGCCTGCGCATGACCGGCCCGTTGCCCATCGACAATGCCCCTATCTGCGTGGCGGCGCTTTACAGGTTCGCCGCTTTCGAGGACCCCGCCGCCTTGCGCGAACCGCTGCTGGCGGTGTGCATGGAAAACGGCATCAAGGGCACGCTGTTGCTGGCCAAAGAGGGGATCAACGGCACCATCGCCGGCTCGCACCGGGGGATCGCGCGGGTGCTGGAGCATGTCCGCACCCTGCCGGGTTGCGCCGATATCGAGGTGAAGTTTTCCGGCGCCGTCGCCATGCCCTTCCACCGCATGAAGGTGCGGTTGAAGAAGGAGATCGTCACCATGGGGCAAGGCGATCTCGACCCGGCCAGCAACGCGGGCACCTATGTCGATCCGCAGGACTGGAACGACCTGATCGCCGACCCCGACACCATCGTGATCGATACCCGCAACGACTACGAAGTGGCCGTGGGCAAGTTCGAAGGGGCGATCGACCCGAAGACCGCCACCTTCCGTGACTTTCCCGAATGGTTCCGCGGTGAGCGCGAGCGGCTGCTGGGCGAGGGCAGGCAGCCAAGGGTGGCCATGTATTGCACCGGCGGCATCCGCTGCGAGAAGAGCACCGCCTTCCTCAAGGCCGAGGGGGTGGAGGAGGTCTACCACCTCAACGGCGGCATCCTGAAATACCTCGAAACGGTGCCCGAGGAACTGAGCCTGTGGCGCGGCGAGTGCTTCGTGTTCGACCAGCGCGTGACCGTGGGTCATGGCCTGGCGCTGGGCAGCTACGACCTGTGCTTCGCCTGTCGCAGGCCGGTGAGCGGGGAGGACAAGGAGTCTGCGCTGTTCGAGGAAGGCGTCAGTTGCCCTGCCTGTTACGACGAACGCACCGATGAACAGCGCGCAGCCTATCGCGAGCGCCAGCGGCAGGAAGAGCGCGCGGCGGCAGAGGGGCGTGTGCATGTCGGTGCAGTGCTGCCCGACCGCGCGGATGCCGATGACGACTGAGCCCGTCTTCTACAGCTTTCGCCGCTGCCCCTATGCCATGCGCGCGCGCCTGGCGCTGGTGGTGAGCGGCACGGCCTGCGAACTGCGCGAGGTCAAGCTGGCGGACAAGCCGCAGGCCATGCTGGACGCCTCGCCCAAGGGCACGGTGCCGGTGCTGGTACTACCGGACGGAACGGTGATCGAGGAAAGCCTCGAGGTGATGCACTGGGCTCTGGCCCGCAACGATCCAGAGGGCTGGCTGGAGCGTGACGACCCCGCGCTTATCGCGCAGGCCGACGGCCCGTTCAAGCACGCGCTCGATCGTTACAAGTATCCCAACCGCTACGACGACTGCGACCCGCTGCCGCACCGCGCGGCGGGGCTGGACTTCCTGCAGCAGCTGGATGCGCGGCTGGCCGGGCACGGGCAGCTGTGCGGCGCGGCGCGGGGGCTGGCCGATGCGGCGATCTTTCCCTTCGTGCGCCAGTTCGCCAACCATGATCGCAAGTGGTTCGACGCGCAGGACCTGCCGCAGGTCCACTCGTGGCTGACGGGACACCTCGAATCCGACCTGTTCGCTACGGTGATGCAGCGCGAGAAGCCGTGGCGGCCGGGGCAGCCGCCGGTTGCGATGGCGCTTTAGGCGCGCACCGGCCCGCGTTCCGCCTGCTTTCGCTTCAGCATCGGATCGTTGAGGAAAGTGCCGAAGGGAAACAGCGCGAAGACGAAGGTTCGCAGGGATTGCAACGCGCTGAAGCGATAGCCCGGCAGGCACACCGCCATGCCGATCACGTAGGTCAGCCAGGCAAGGCCATGCGTCAGCCCCACCGGCGGCACCAGCATGGGGTTACCCGCCCAGTATTTCAGCGGCATCGCCACCAGGAACAGCGCGATGGTGGTCACGCCTTCGACGAAGGCGATGATGCGGAACGCCTGCAGGCGGTTCACAGCCGCACGACCCAGCCGTGCTTGTCCTCCACCGTGCCGCGCTGGATGCCAACCAGCCGTTCGCGCAATTGCGAGGTCATCTGGCCGGGCCCACCGCTGCCGATGGTGAATTCGCCATCGCGGCCGGCCACCTTGCCCACCGCCGTCACCACGGCAGCCGTGCCGCAGGCGAAGGTTTCCACCAGCTTGCCGCTGGCTGCATCGTCGCGCCACTGGTCGATCGAATACATTTCCTCGCGCACGTCCAGCCCCTGCTCGCGGGCCAGCGTGATGATCGAATCGCGGGTGATGCCGGGCAGGATCGTGCCGCGCAGCGGCGGGGTGATGATGCTGCCGTCCTCGAACACGAAGAACAGGTTCATGCCGCCCAGTTCCTCGATCCACTTGCGCTCTGCCGCGTCGAGGAACACCACCTGGTCATGCCCGTGAGCGAAGGCTTCGCCGGTGGGCACCAGGCTGGCGGCATAGTTGCCGCCGCACTTGGCAGCGCCCGTGCCGCCGGGCGCGGCGCGGGTGTATTCGCTGATCCACACCGAAACCGCCGGCGAACCCGACTTGAAGTAGTTGCCCGCCGGGCTGAGGATCACCAGGAACTTGTATTTCGTCGCCGGACGCACGCCGAGAAAATGCTCGTTGGCGAACATGAAGGGCCGGATGTAGAGCGAGCCGCCCTCTACCGTGGGGAACCAGTCGGCATCGGCCTCCACCACGCGCTTCACGGAATCGATGAAAACGTCCTCCGGCAATTCCGGCATGGCGAGGCGCTTGGCGCTTTCGTTGAAGCGCCGGGCATTGGCGTCGGGGCGGAACAGCGCCATGCCGCCATCGGCCAGCTTGTAGGCCTTCAGTCCTTCGAAGATTTCCTGCGCATAGTGCAGCACGCTGCTGGCCGGGTGCAGCGGGATCGGCTGGCACGGGCCGAGCGTGGCATCGTGCCAGCCCCCAAATTCACCGTCATGACCCTCGTCGTAATCGATCATGACCATGTGATCGGTGAAGACCTTGCCGAAACCGGGATCGGCAATCACCTTCTCGCGCTCTGCGGCGGGGACGGGGTTCTGGTGCGGGATATGCTCGAATTTCATGCGCTGCCGATTAGTGGCGGGCGCGGGGAGAGGCAAGCGTTTCGCTGTCGCCGAAGCGGGGGCCAGAAATGAGAAGGGCAGCTACGCTCTGTGCGTAACTGCCCTTCGCATGGTCAGCGGCCAGTCAGACCGCCCACGAAGCCTTACTCGGCGAGTAGGAAATTACCGAATATGCTCCGCATGGGTCATCACCGACCTCCCTGCTGAACCATGAGACATCGGATCACCTCCTTTCGCGCTTTTTGAGCCAGAACCCTGCCGTATCACCGGGGGCCAAGACCGCGTGTACCGCTGGCCTTGTCTGCATGTGTGAATCACTGCGGGTACGAAGACAAGCCTTGTATTTTTCTTTTTCACAGTCAGTATGTATTGCCTGTTTGGGAAGCCCGTGACGGCTCCCTTTTTTGTTTCATGCTCGTTTGTTCTTTGCCCCTGCCTCCGCGGGTCCGTCGTCGTTAGACGCGCAGCGAGCTGCGCCCGGCGCTTGAGGGAAGAAACAGACTATCCCCGGCAATCCTCCACCACCCGCGTGATCTCGGGGTAGGCGGGCGCGTAGACTGGTTCCGTGCCCGGCACGTCAACCGCGAACCGCCCGCGCGAGAAGGCCACGGCGTCGAGCAGCGGGTCGCTGGCCGCAAGTTCGGCGGCGATCAGGCGGCGACCGTTGACCTGCGAAGCAGTGAGGCGGCGTTCCTGCGTTTCGGTGCGCACCAGCATTTCCACCTGCCCCTCTGCCGTGCCGGTGCGGGCGATACCCACGCGGCGGTCCAGCAGGTTGCAGCGGATGACCAGATGCGCGTTTTCGCTCTCGGGCCCGGTGCCGAACACGGCGAGGCTCTCCGTCGGCTCCAGCGCATAGAACCAGTCGCCCGGCGTCTGCGGTGCGTCCATCCACTCCGTGACAGCGGGCGTGACCGTCAGCGGCGCGGCCGGAGCGGGTGCTGCAGGCTGCGCCGGGTCTTGCGGCGCGAGCGCTGCCTGCGAAGTGGGGGAGGGGACGGGAGTCGGCTCCGGCGCAGGCGGCACGCAGGCGGACAGGATCGCAGCGCCCAGCGCCCCGGCGACACCTGCGTTGAGGTACAGGCCCATCAGTTGCACGCGCCGCCTCCTGGCCTGGTGACTGTGAAAGCGCGGGCAGCTTTGGGGATCATGGGGCGGGTTCCTTCTGGACCTTTGGGCATGGGCGGTTCTATCGCGTCCAGCATGAACGAGCGCAAGCCATCTCGCAAACGGATCGACCAGCTGCTCGTGGAGCGCGGCGAAGCGGTATCGCGCACCCGCGCGCAGGCGCTGATCATGGCGGGCCTGGTGTTTGCCGGGCCGCCCGGAAAGCTCAGCCGGATCGCCAAGTCCGGCCAGCAAGTACCTGAAGAATGGGCGGTGGAGGTGCGCGGGCGCGATCACCCTTGGGTCGGGCGCGGCGGGATGAAGCTGGACCATGCGATCAAGCACTTCGGGCTCGATCCCACCGGCGCGGTGGCGATGGACATCGGCAGTTCCACCGGCGGTTTTACCGAGGTGCTGCTGCACCACGGAGCGGACCATGTCTTCGCGGTGGACGTGGGCACCAACCAGCTGGCGTGGAAGCTGCGGCAGGACCCGCGCATCACCGTGCTGGAACAGACCAACGCCCGCGCTCTGACGCCCCAGATCATCGACCGGCCGTGCGACTGGGTGGTGTGCGATGCCAGCTTCATCGGCCTTGCCAAGTTGCTGGAAGTGCCTCTCGCGCTGGCCGCGCCGCATTGCCGCCTGGTGGCGCTTATCAAGCCGCAGTTCGAAGTGGCCAAGCACGAGGTGGGCAAGGGCGGCATCGTGCGCGACCCGGCGCTGCACCGGCGCGTATGCGACGAAGTACGCGACTGGCTGGAAACAGGCGGCTGGCACATCCAGGGGATTGTCGAGAGTCCCATAACGGGAACCGAAGGCAACGTGGAATATCTCGTCTCTGCCTTGCGTGAAGGCTGAGCCCTCGCCAGATTGCGCAGACGAATCGCGGAGTCGCCTAAACCGATGAATCGCCTTGCTTCCCCTGCGGAATTGCGCGCCAGCCTGATCCGCTGGGCCCTGTTCATCGTGCCAACGGTGATGCTGCTGGGGTTCCTTTCCGGCCAGCTCAGCGGCAGCGGCGCGGGCAGCCCGTGGTTCCAGGCGCTGGAAAAGCCCGCGCTGTTCCCGCCGCCTGCCACCTTCGGCATTGTCTGGACGGTGCTCTATTTCATGATGGGCCTGGCGCTGGCGGTGGTCTGCGCGGCCTGGGGTTCGCGCTGGCGCGGCTGGGCGATTTTCGCCTTCGTCGTGCAGCTGGCGCTGAACCTGGCCTGGTCGCCGGCTTTCTTCGCCATGCACGACATGAGGCTGGCGCTGGCGATCATCGGCGTGCTGCTGGCGGCGCTGATTGTCACGATCGTGCTGTTCTTCAAGGTGCGCAAATGGGCCGGCGTGCTGCTGCTGCCCTATCTTGCCTGGGTGGGCTTTGCGACGGTGCTGAACTACCAGTTCCTGGAACTGAACCCCGATGCGGGCGAGGTGCAGGGTTCGGGCGCGGTGCAGCGGATCGAATTGTGAGTTGAGTTTCCCCACAGGAAGTCCCAAGTAAATCCGATGCAGAGCCAGAATCCCCTGATCGCCGACTTCGTCAAACTCGCCAATGCCGCAGCCGGCACCTTTGCCGGCATGAGCCGCGAGGCGCGCGACAGTGCCCGCGAGAAGATGAAGGAAGCCATGGGCGGCCTCGACTTCGTGAGCCGCGAGGAATTCGACGCGGTGAAGGACATGGCGGCCAAGGCGCGCGAGGAAAACGACGCGCTGAAGGCCCGCATCGATGCGCTGGAAACCAAGGTGTTCGGCCACGAAGGCCCACCTGCCAAGCACGACTGAGGCACCCCCTTCCGCAAGCTTGCGAAACGTGCTTGTGTCGGCACCCTGACCATACAGGGAACCGATAGATGCGTCTTTCCACCTTTCTCCTGACCGCCACCGCTTTCACCGCCACGCCCGCGCTGGCGCAGGACAGTGCCTTTGGCGGACAATCCGGCCCGGACATGAGCATCGAGGCGATGGAGCCCGATGGCTCGGCAGTCGATATCGGGCTGGCCGGGCAGCAGCCTGTCGATATCGCCCGCTACCTGCTCGCCAGCGGGGCCAGCGGGGCGAAGCTTTCGCCCGATGGCGAAATGGTGGCCTTTTCCTCCAGCGTCACCGGCCAGCCGGAAGTGTGGGTGGTGCCCGCCAGCGGCGGCCAGCCGCGCCAGTTGACGTTCCGCACCAACCCGCGCATGTTCGAATGGACGCCCGATGGCAGCGGTATTCTCTATTCCGCGGACCGCGACGGCAACGAGCAGCCCGGCTATTTCTGGATCAGCCGCGATGGCACGCAGGAACGCGAAGTGCTGCCCGCTGCAGAAGGCGATTTCCGCGTCTTCGGCGGCTTTGCCGAGGATGGCAGCTTCGTCTACTCTTCCACCGCGCGCAACGGCAGCGACTTCGACGTCTGGCGCTCAGACCTCGAAGGCAATGCCGAGCTGATCTACGAAGGCACGCTGGGCTATTACGCGCAAGGCGTGTCGCCCGATGGCCGCTTTGCCGTGGTGACCGAAGGCGTGGGCGAGGATGCCGACAACCTCTACTTCCTTGACATGGACAGCCGCGAGCTGACCACGATCAGCGCGCCGCCGGTGGAAGATCGGGCCAGCCATTCACTGGGCGGTTTCGAATGGCTTGCCGACAGCAGCGGGTTCTATTTCTCCAGCAATGTCGATCGCGAATACGCCGATCTCAAGTTCTACGACGTGGCCCGTCGGCAAACCGATACGACTGCAACACTATCGGATACCCGTGATATCGAGATTTGCGACATCGGCGTGATAGCGACAGGAAACCTGGACGGTTTCGAAGAACTGGTCGTGCACACGACTTCCGGAGAATTGTTCGATGTGACCGACTTTGCCTTGCCGGAAGGCGACTATGCGCTCGATTGCGTGGGAAACACGTTGCTGGTGCAGGTGAACGGCTGGCAGACACCGGGTGATATCTATTCGCTCGACCTCGCCACGCGCGAGACCACGCGCATCTTTGCCGGCAACATGGCGGGCCTCGATCCCGAAACGCTCGTGCGCCCGCAGGTGGTACGCTATCCGGCAAGCGACGGAGTGGAATTGCAGGGCATGCTCTACCTGCCTGAGGACGCAGGCACGGGCGATGACGCGCCGCCGGTGGTGTTCAGCGTGCATGGCGGGCCCAGCGGCCAGTCCGGCCCGACCTGGGACCCGGTCACGCAATATCACGTGGCGCGCGGGGTGGCGGTGTTCGAACCCAACGTGCGCGGCTCCACCGGGCTGGGGCGCACATATTCCACCCTGGACGACCGCGAAAAGCGCCTCGATTCGGTGCGCGACCTGGTCGACCTGCTGGCCGCGCTCGATGCCGACGGGCTGGTCGATGGCGACCGCGCGGCGGTGCTGGGCGGATCCTACGGCGGCTACATGGTCAATGCCGTGCTGGCCGACTACCCCGATGCCTTCGCCGCCGGCGTGTCGCTGTTCGGCGTGGGCAACTGGATCACCGCGCTGGAGGTAGCATCGCCGGGCCTCAAGGCCAGCGACATCATCGAATACGGCGATATCGGCGAGCAGCGCTGGCGGGATTTCTACGGAGAGATTTCGCCGGTCTTCCGCGCCGACCGGATCCGCGTGCCGGTGCTCTATTCGCACGGCGCGATGGACCCGCGCATCGACATCTCGGAGACCGAGGTGATGGTGCAGGCGCTGCGCGCCAATGGCGTGCGCGCCGACTTCATCCGCATCCCGGATGAAGGCCACGGCTGGCGCAAGCTCTCCAACCGCCTCTACTACTACCGCAAGCAGGCCGAATTCCTCGAAGACGTGCTTGGGGAAGGCGACGGCGCGCAGTAAGGCTGCGCGGATGCACGTCCGCGCGCCCGCCATCCTCGTTGCCGCTCGCCAGCATGGCGAAACCGCCGTGGTGGCGCGATTCCTGACAGAGGAATTCGGCGTGGTGGCGGGCTATGTCGCGGGCGGGCGCGGGCGGAACCTGCGCCCGGTGGTGATTCCCGGTAACCTGGTGGACCTGCAGTTGTCGGCCCGATCCGCCAGCCAGCTGCCCTTTGCCAAGGTCGAACTGACCGAAAGCCGGGGCCCGTGGCTGGCCGAGCCATTGCCTGCCGCCGCCATCGGCTGGGTCACCGCGCTGACCGCCAGCGCCTTGCCTGAGCGTGAGCCTTACCCACCGCTTTTCAGTGCCCTGGAAGGCGTGCTTTCCGCCATTTGTCATGCCCCCAGCGCGCGCGGCTGGGCGTCGGCGCTGGTGGGGTACGAAGTGCTGCTGCTGCGCGAGCTGGGCTATGGCGGAGCAGGTTCGCGACCGCAGGGCGACATGGCGCAGGTGCTGGACGCCATGGATGCGCTTGGCCCGGCGCTGGATCACTACCTGCTTGCCGACCGCCGCGCAGACGTTATGGCGGCCCGCAATCGTTTGCGTGAATTGCTTGGACGGATTGCCCAATGAAGGTTGCCCAATGAAAATAGCATTGTTCGCCGGAGACGGCATCGGCCCCGAAATCATGGCGCAGGCGCGCCGCGTGCTGGACGCGCTGGGCTTGCCCGGTCTTGAACTGATGGAAGGCGACGTCGGCGGCGCAGCCTATCGCAAGCATGGCCACCCGCTGCCGGAAGAAACGCTGGCCACGGCGCGCGCGGCGGACGCGATCCTGTTCGGCGCGGTGGGCGATCCCGATTGCGACAACCTGGAACGTCACCTGCGCCCCGAACAGGCGATCCTGGGCCTGCGTTCGGCGCTTGGCCTGTTTGCCAACCTGCGCCCGGCCACCATGTTTCCGGGGCTGGAGGACATGTCCGCCCTGCGCGCCGAAGTGGCCAGCCAGATCGACATCCTGATCGTGCGCGAGCTGAATGGCGACGTGTACTTCGGCGAGAAGGCCATGCGCACGCTGGAGGACGGGCGGCGGCAGGGCTACGACTTCATGTCCTATGCCGAGGACGAGGTGCGCCGCATCGCCCACGTAGCCTTCCGCGCGGCACAGGGGCGCAAGGGCAAGCTGTGCAGCGTGGACAAGGCCAACGTGCTGGAAACCAGCCAGTTGTGGCGCGACGTGGTGATCGAAACCGCGGCGGAATACCCGGACGTGGAACTCAGCCACATGTACGTCGACAATGCCGCCATGCAGCTGGTGCGCGCGCCCGGTCAATTCGACGTGATCGTCACCGGCAACCTGTTCGGCGATATCCTGTCCGACCAGGCCAGCATGTGCGTGGGCTCCATCGGCCTGCTGGCCAGCGCGGCGCTGGGCGAACGGCAGACCGAATACGGTACTTTCGGCATGTACGAGCCGATCCACGGCTCTGCCCCCGATATCGCCGGGCAGGGCAAGGCCAACCCGATGGCGATGATCCTGTCGCTCGCCATGCTGTTGCGCCATTCGCTGGGGCGTGAGGAGGATGCCGCGCGGATCGAGGCTGCCGTGGCAGGCGCGCTGGAAGACGGCGTGCTGGGCGGCGACCTTGGCGGCACTGCCGGCACGCAGGAAATCGGCGACGCGGTGCTGGCGCGGCTGTAACTGGCTCGCAAAACTGCCGCGTGGTAACCTTATGGTTAACAATTCCCCTTAGGCGGGGAGCATGAAGATGAGCCACGAGCAATTCCAGCAGCATATCGATGCCGCCGCCAGTTTGGCGAAAGCGCAAGCCGCGCGCCCGCTGGAGCTGGCGATCGTGCTGCCCACGCTGAACGAACGCGACAATATCGCGCCCATGGTGGAGCGGCTGGAAAAGGCGCTTGGCCCGTCCGGCTGGGAAGCCGTGTTCGTCGATGACAATTCGGGCGATGGCACGGCAGAGGAAGCCCGCCGCATAGGCCAGACCGACCCGCGCATTCGCGTGATCCAGCGCATCGGCCGCCGCGGCCTTGCCAGCGCCGCGATCGAGGGCATGTGCGCCACCGCCGCGCCCTTCGTGGCGGTGATGGATGCCGACCACCAGCACGATCCCGCGCTGCTCAACGACATGCTCGCTGCCGTGAAATCGGGTGACTACGACCTTGCCTATGCCAGCCGGTTCGCCGTTGGCGGCAATGCCGATGGCCTTTCCAGCAAGGGCCGCGAAACGGGCAGCCGCATTGCCAACGCGCTGGCCCGCAAGCTGACCGGCACCGAGCTGACCGACGCCATGAGCGGCTTCTTCCTGTTGCGGACCGATCAGCTGCGCAAGCAGGCCGGTGACCTTTCGGGCATCGGCTTCAAGATCATGCTCGATATCCTCGCAACCGCCGAGCCGCGTCTCAGAGTGAAGGAATTCCCCTTGAAATTTGCCGAACGCCTCTCCGGCGAAAGCAAGCTGGATAACGGCGTCGTGCTCGATTTCGTTGCCGGCCTGATGGACCGTTACATCGGCCGCTGGGTGCCGGTGCGCTTTGCCCTGTTCGGCCTGGTCGGCGGGCTTGGCGTATTCGTGCACATGGCCGTGCTCGCCGCGCTCTACTGGCCGCAGGAGATCGGCTTCGGCTGGGCGCAGGCCACCGCGACGATGGTGGCGATGACGTTCAACTTCTGGCTCAACAACTTGCTGACCTACCGCGACAAGAAGCTGGGCGGGGCGAGCGCCATGTTCTGGGGCTGGCTGAAGTTCTGCGGTGCCTGTGCCGTGGGCGCCTTTGCCAACGTGGCCGTTGCCACCGTTCTCAACGACCAGGGGCTGGTCTGGTGGGCCGCCGCACTGGTTGGCGTGGCCATCGCCTCGGTGTGGAACTACGCGTTGTCGAGCAAGTTCGTGTGGGGGCGGTTCCGCTAAGGCGAAAACCGCCTGCGCCTGCGCCTGCTTACATCTCCTTCGAGAAATCGATCTGCAGTTCGCGCAGGTCGCCGGTGTCGTTGATGCGCACCTGTGCGGTCTCCAGTCCGTTGCCGTCGAAGTAGATGGCAGGCTCGTCCGGCGGCATGCGCTCCAGCGGGGTGACGTCGTATCCGGCGGCTTCCAGTTCGTTGCGATAGGTGGACAGCAGCTCGTCCTGCGGCATCGCGCTGGTGCCCATCATGATATAGGTGCGGGTGCCGATCGCCTGCGAGCCGGTCACCGTGAAATCGTCGGGCAGGTAGAGTTCTTCGGGCGTCCAGTCAGGCAGGCTGTAGGTCTCGCTGCCCTCCATCATGGCTTCGCCCATTGCGATTTCGGACGAATCGGTGCTGCTCGTATCGGCGCTCCCGGCATCGTCTCCGCCGCCGCATGCTGTCAGCAGGCCTGCGCCCAGCAGTGCCGTGAAGGTGCCCTTGAACGTCGAAATCGTCATGCCGCAATTCCCCTCTGTCTTGCTCGTGGCGACAGGATAACGCGGCGGGCAGGAAAGGCCAGATGCAGTGGGCAGGGCGAACAATCTCGGAACTTCCGCTCCGACCGGCTCGTTGAAACGGGCAAGAAGGGCGCTTCCCCCGGCGCCCCGAGGTTAGGAGCAAGTCATGGAAATTCTTGGTGTTATCGTCCTGCTGCTGGACATCTACGCGATCTACAACGTGCTGGTGAGCGGTGCTTCCGCCCCCTCGAAGGCGCTGTGGAGCCTCGGCATCATCGTGTTGCCGGTAATCGGCTTCGTCGTCTGGCTGTTTGCCGGGCCGCGCGGCTCTGCCCGCGCTGTCGCCTGAACGGAATAGACCCGATTGAACCACGGCGGTCGGTCCCTAGCGGGATCGGTCGCCTTGCTGTTGGGGCCTAACGCCAGCCCGGCGTCCACGCCCACATCAGGAAGTCCTGCTCGTTTGCCAGTGGGGCGGCGGTCAGGATCGGGAACCAGTAGGCGAAGAACCCCAGCGCGCCCAGGCACAGCGTGATCGGCACCACGCGCTCGCCGCGTTGCCACAGGCGCTCCACGCCCAGGGCCAGCGCGGCAGAGAGCGCCATGGCGGCGAGGAAATAGTGGAAGTAGAACTGCACTGCCTTGGGCGCGACCACCCACAGGCCGAGGCTGGCGACATAGACCAGAACCAGCGCCACGCAGTCCCACCGCACGCCCTCCGCACGGCTTTTCCATGCGGCCCAGCCGCACCAGCCCAGCGCCACCAGGCCGAACCACATCGTCACCGGGTTGCCGATCAGCATCACCCCGCGCACGGCGCCGTCCACGGGCTCGTAGAGATACCAGATCGCGCGGGAATTGATCACCCAGTCCCACCAGTGGCTTTGATAGGGATGGCCTTCGGGCACCTGCGTCTGCAGCGACAGCATGCGCCGGTGCAGGTCCACCAGTCCGGTGGGATTGCCCGAATGCACGTCCCAGAACAGGAACGGCCAGTAGGTGGCGGCATAGACCAGCAGCGGCACCAGCCCCAGCCACAGGCCCGCTTCCCACAATGTCATGCCGCCGATCGGCCAGCCGCGTGCGGACAGCACCAGTCGCCGCCGCCCGGCCGCCCAGCGCGCGGCCAGGAAGGCGAGGCCCGGCAGCACGGCCAGCGGAATGGCATTCCACTTCGATGCCATGGCGCAGCCCAGCGCCACGCCGGTGATGGCCAGCCGCCAGCGCGCGGTTTCGTTCTCGCGCAGGGCCGCTGCAAACATCCACGCCGCCAACATCAGGAAGGCCACCATGAACACGTCCAGCATGGCGATGCGCGCGTGCACGAACAGCAGGAAATTGGTGGCGACGAACAGGCCCGTCAGCAGGCTGGCCGCGCGTGTGCCGCTGGCGAACCACATGGCGCGCATGGCGGCGAACAGCGCCAGCGTGCCGAAGGCGACGCTCATGATGCGCCAGCCCAGCGGCGTATCGCCGAACAGCGCAATGCCCAGCGCGATCACCTGCTTGGCCAGCGGCGGGTGTTCGATATTGGTGGCCCAGCCAAGCTCCATTACCGCGCGCGCGGCGGGCAGGTAGTGAACCTCGTCGAAATAGGGATCGCCCGGAATGGTGATGCGCACCAGGCAGGAGAGCAGGAAGGCAAGGGCGATCGCGCAGTTCCAGGCGAAGGGATCGCGGGGATGGCTGGGCACTGCGGTCATGGAAACAGGGGTTTAGCGCGGCGGTGCGGGGGCGCAATAGGCTGGTGCGCGAGGCGGCCTGCTCAACCTTCGTCCCGAGCGTACCATTTCACCAGCATATCGCCCAGCGCGCCGACGAACATCAGCGTGGACCCGGTGATGAACAGCCAGACGCCGGTCACTTTCCAGGGCTCGAAAGCCGGCAGGAACAGCACGCTGCCGATGACGAAGGCAAGGTTGCCCAGCAGCCCCACGCCGGAGTGTATCCAGCCGTAGTCCCTGACCAGGGTCCTGATCGCGCTTTGCATGCTGCTTCCTTCCCTTGCGTTTCATCGCTTGCCGTGGCGAGTGCGCATCCGTAGATCGGCGGCGCTATGAAGAAAACCACCGGTTCCGATCCCGCCGTTACCGCCAGATGGCGCCCCGCAACGCAGGCCGTGCGCGCCGGTACGCTGCGCAGCCAGCATGGCGAGACGAGCGAGGCGCTCTACCTCACCAGCGGCTATAGCTACGACAGTGCCGAGGAAGTGGCCGCGCGCTTTGCTGGCGAGGCCGAGGGGATGCAGTACTCGCGCTTTCGCAATCCCACGGTGGACATGCTGCAGAACCGCATCGCCGCGATGGAAGGGGCGGAGGCGTGCCTGGTGCAGGCCAGCGGCATGGCGGCGATGACCAGCGCGCTGCTGTGCATGCTGTCTGCGGGCGATCACGTGGTCGCGGGCCGCGCGGCCTTTGGCTCGTGCCGCTGGATCCTCGACAACGTGCTCAACCGCTTTGGCATCACCCACACGGTAGTGGACGGGACCGACAACGCCGCGTGGGAAGCTGCCGTGCAGCCCAATACCAAGGTGTTCTTCTTCGAAACGCCTGCCAACCCGACGATGGACCTGGTGGACCTGGAATTCGTCTGCGGGCTGGCGAAATCGAAGGGCATTACCACCATTGTCGACAATGCCTTTGCCACCAGCGTGCTGCAAAAGCCGATGCAATTCGGCGCCGACGTGGTCGCCTATTCCGCGACGAAGCTGATGGACGGGCAGGGCCGGGTAATGGCGGGTGCTGTCTGCGGATCGAAGCAATGGATCGACGAGAAGCTCTCTCCCTTCCAGCGCAACACCGGCCCGGTCTGCGCTCCGTTCAACGCCTGGGTGGTGATGAAGGGTCTGGAAACGCTGCCGCTGCGCGCCCCTGCGCAAAGCGCCAATGCCCTGCAGGTGGCGCAATTCCTCGAGGATCGCGGGCTGCGCGTGCTGCACCCGTGGCTGGAAAGCCACCCGCAGCACCGGCTGGCGCACAAGCAGATGGTGGCCGCCGGCCCGATCTTCGCCTTCTTCGCTCCCAAGGGCCGCGAGCAGGCCATGGCGATCTGCAACGCGCTGGAGCTGATCGACATTTCCAACAACATCGGCGATTCCAAGTCGCTGATGTGCCACCCGGCCACCACCACGCACCACAACATGGGGCCGGAGGGGCGCGCAGAGGCAGGCATCGAGGACGGCATGCTGCGCATCAACGTGGGGCTGGAAGACCCGCTCGACCTGATCGAGGATCTCGGCCAGGCGCTCGACCGGGCAGGGGTCTAGTACGGGGTTTAGGCCCAAAGTCCCCTTGTGACTGGCCGGAAAGCCGTTACCTTTAAGGGTGATGAGTCGCGCCGCGCTATCTTCGCTGTTCCAGCACACCGCCATCACCGCAGGCGTGACCGTGCGCGTGGCGGTGAGCTTCATGCCCGAGCAATCGCGCGTGGGGGCCGGGCGGTGGTTCTGGGTCTATCACATCCGCATCGAGAACGGCCGTGACGAAACCATCCAGCTGAAAAGCCGCCACTGGCGCATCACCGATTCCAACGGGATGGTGAACATCGTCGACGGCGAAGGCGTAGTGGGTGAAACCCCGGTGCTGGCCCCTGGCCAGACGCACGATTACGTTTCGGGCTGTGAACTGAGCACCAACCAGGGCGCGATGGAAGGGCACTACACCTTCACCCATGCCGACGGCACGCAGTTCCTGGTGGCAATCCCCTGTTTCCCGCTGGCCGCGCCGGAGAATAGCTCGGTTTGATTTCCGGCTAACCGATTAGGTTGGACCAGGTTTCCGAATTTTTTTGCTTGTTTGTGTGAGCGCCTCCGCGCTCACCTCCTCGCTATACGCGCTCCGCTTCGCGGCGCGCCCGCTTAGTTTACCCTGAGCGCCTGCCTTGGCAGGCAGACGAAGGGGACGGGCGTTCGCCCTTGCGGGCTGCCAGGTGCAGCCCGGTTCCAGCGCCTCCCTCGCACGGAAGCGAAAGTCTCGGTCGCGACCAGCGACCGACAGCCCGCGACTGCGGGCCGGCCAGTAGGCCGAAAGCCAAGCAGCGCGGACGCGCTGCGCCCGGCGCTTGAGGGACAAAACAAACAGGCGAGTGCGCGTCAGCGCACTCGCGCAGGCGCAACCAGCACGGCATTCGCCAGCAGCATGTCCAGCCCGTCCATGTATCCGCGCACGCTTGGGTCGTGGGCAAAGCCGATGGCCAGGCCGCGCCCGTTGGGCTGGGCCAGCATGTAGGGCTTGAAGGCCATCTGGCGGCGGTTCTCGTCCCACACATAGCCCGAAGCCACCAACCTGTCGGCACTGGCATAGCGGACCACGTTGGTGCCTTCCGTCAGCGTCAGCGGGGTGAGGATAAGCGACCCGTCGGCAAATACCGTGGGGGCCATGCCGTCATAGCCGGAGGCGAGGAAGTTCTCCGGGTCCACCTCGGTATTCAGCAGCGCGCCGGGCAGGGTGTCCGGACGGCGGGTGGGATCGGCGATGGCTTCGCGGTAATCCTCCATGCTCTCGATCGCGGTGCCGGGAGCGGAGCTGCCTTCGCCTTCGTCCTCGTCAGGGTCGCCGCCCAGCACGGTCTCGGCGCGAGTGGCGAACAGCGCATCGTCGCCGGTGATGAAGCTGCCCAGCGCGCTGCCATAGGCGACCAGCACGCCGCCATCGCGGACATAGCCCGCCAGCGCCGAGCGTGCGGCGGACGGCAGGTTGAAGCTGTCGGGGGCGATGATCACGTCCCAGTCGGAAAGGTCGGCCCCGGCCACGCTGCCGGTGCGGATGGGCATGACCGGCAAGCCGAAACGCTGCTCGATCACATAGCGGGTGGAACCGGCGGACAGCGGCGAGACGCCATCGTCCCACAGGATCGCGATGTTGGGCGCGGCCAGCCGCACGAAAGCATCGCTGCCAAGGTTCGGTCCGCTGTCGACCCAGCCCGATTCGAGCGGCACCGTCTCCGCGCCGATCCGGTTCGCCAGCGTCAGCAGGTCGTCGAGGCTGCCGTCGTTGTCGGTTAGCGTGAAAACCACCGTGCCCCGCGGGAACTCGCGTCCGTTCACGGCAAAGGCGGTGTCGGTCGCGCGGCCGACCATGCCGCCCGCAACCGCTTCTGCCACCAGGCGCACCTGGCCGCTATCGGTCCACGGCACGGCCAGGCCGAATGCCCCCGGCGCGCGGGCAATGGCGGGCATGGGTGTATCGGCCTCGATCATGGTGCCTGCCGCGGCATTGGCGCATTGCGCAACGTCCAGCCCGCTCATCAGGCTGACCGACCAGGCGGTGGTGTCGTAGATTTCGTGCGGCAGGTCGATCGCGCGGCGTTCTTCCTGGCTCTCCACGAAATCGGCGGGCAGTTCGATGTTCTCGTCCAGCAGGCTGCGGATCAGCCGCGCGGTGGGCTGGCGCATCGAGACCGAGAGATAGCCTTGCGGATAGCTGCGTCCGCAGGCGCTTACCGGACCTTCCACCCGGCCCACGCGCACGCCCTGGTGTGCCAGGCGGCGCGCCAGCGCCTCTGCGTTCCAGCGCTTATCCGCCAGGTCGATGACGTACCAGCCGGTGCCGGCCGCGCCCTGCGCGGTGGTGCGGCGGTATTCGGCATAGTCGTTCAGGAACAGGTCGGCGTTGCGGGCCACGGTTTCGGCCGTCGCCAGCGTGGTGATGAAGTGGTTGCGCACCCCTTCGCCGTAAGTCAGCAGTTCGCCGTTGCTGCGTTCCCACACCAGGCCGCGCGCGCTCGACTGCTCGAAAGTCATCGCGACGGAGCCATTCAGCGTCGGCCAGGTGTCGCCATAGCCGGGGTAGAAGGCGTCGAACACCTCGCGGGTGAAATAGGGCACGCCCAGCCGATCCAGCCAGGCGCCGTTGTTGCGGCCCAGCAGGTCCTGCTTCTGGCGCTGTCCAGCGGTGATGTAGGGGTTGAAGGGTTCCGCGCTGGGCGGGAAGAAGTAGGTCTCGTCGCCGCCCATCTCGTGGGCGTCCACCAGCACCACCGGCTGCCAGTCGCGAACGGCGGCGACCTTGCCCTGCGTTTCCGGCTGGGTCAGCGCGAACCAGTCGCGGTTCAGGTCGAACAGGTAGTGGTTCACGCGCCCGTTCGGCCACGGCTCGTCATGGCCTGCCGTCGCGCGGTTGGGTGAGGGGGCAATGCCCAGCTGCTGGTAATAGGAATTGGTGAAACGCGCGCGCCCGTCGGGGTTCTGCATCGGGTCGATGATGACCACGCTGTTGGCCATGATCGTGTCGACCAGCTCGTCCCCCCGCGCGGCGACGAAGTGGTAGGCCAGCGCCAGCGCGGCGTCGGAACTGCTGATCTCGTTGCCGTGAACGCCGTAGGACAGCCAGGTTACCGGCACGCTGTCTGCCGCCGGGGCGCCGCCGGCGGCGATACGCTGCACGTCGGCCTGGATCGCGTCGATCCGCGCCATGTTGGCCTGGCTGGAGATTACCGCGTAGACCAGCGGGCGGCCTTCCCAGCTGGTGGCATATTGTACCAGCCGCATGCGGTCGGGCGCGGCCTCTGCCAGCCTCTCCATGTATTCGATCACCATGGCGGGCCGGGTGATCTGTTCGCCCGAACGGTGCCCCGCCACCTCTTCCAGCGTGGGAATGGCGGGATCGAAGTCACCCTGCAAAAAGCTTTGCGCCGCAGCGGGTGCAGCAAACACGGTCACGGCGGCCAGCAGGCCGAGCAGGTGGCGGATCATCGAGTACTCCTGGAAATCCCTGATGGCGCAGAGACTGTGGCGATTGGCGCGCGCGGTCAAGCGGCTTGCCGCAAGCCATTACGTTTCCTAGAGGCTGGCGGCAAAGCACGACCATGAAACGTACGCACCTGCCCCTGAACGCCCTGCGCGTATTCGATGCCGCCGCGCGGCACCTGTCGTTCACCCGCGCGGCAGACGAGCTGGCGGTGACGCCCGCCGCCGTGGGCCAGCAGATTCGTGCGCTGGAGGATGTGCTGGGCGTGGTGCTGTTCCGCCGCACCTCGAAAGGACTGGAACTGACCGGAGAGGCCGCGGCGGGCCTGGAGGCCTTGCGCGAAGGGTTCCTGCGGTTCGAGGAAAGCGTGCAGGCGATGCAGGCGGGCCAGTCGTCGTCCAACTATGCCATCGCCGCACCACGCGAATTCTACGCCCAGTGGCTGGCGCCGCGGCTGGCGGGTTTCCAGAAGGCCAACCCCCACATCCGCATCCAGATCGCCGCCGAAGAGAACGCGGACTTTACCGAAGCCAACCTGGATGTCGCCGTGCGGCTGGTGGAAGGGCCGGGCGAGCTGGAGGGCGTGCAGCTGGAGCGCGGCCAGCGCGTGGTCGTGGCCGCACCCGGCGCGCCCGATGGCTGGATCAGCTGGCCGACCTTCGAGTGCCCTGCCGATGCAAGGCCGATCCTGACCGTGGGCAGCGCCGGCCAGGCACTCAGTTCCGCACTGGCGGGCCTTGGCCGCGTTACCTTGCCGCTGCCGCTGGTGGCCGATGCGCTGGCCGACGGGCGGCTGGAAGCGGTCGAGGAGCCGGAAGATTGCCGCCGTGCCTACTGGCTGGTCGCCCCGCGTCCGCAATGGCGGCAGAAGAAGGTCAAGGCGCTGGTGGAGTTCCTGACCGCTTGATGCCCGCCGCGCTCAGTTCGCCGGAGAAGCGCTTTGCGCACTTCGGCGCAGCTGGCGGTCCCAGTCATAGCCGGCAAGCTGCCAGATGGCCGCGGGGGTGAAGTCGGTGAGTTCGACGATGCCCAGGCCTGATCGTTCCATCGCGCGGCGCACCACCCACCTACCGGTGCGATAGCCGATTGCCTCGCGACCGTCCGGGTGAAGAAACATCCATTCCCCGTAATTGGCATCTATGGGCAGGGCGAGAACCTCCTCGACCCACGCCTCGATATCGGGCGGCGGAAGGTCGGATTCCTGCACCGTGCCAAGCGTCTCCTCCGCAAAGACCGTCGCCAGCCCCTCGTTGATGACCGCGATCTGCATGCCGTGCCCGAAATGGTTGCCGTTCATCGTCCAGCCGCGCACCGTATGGTGCAATTCGTGGACCAGGGTTGTCTCGAGCCCGTCGCGAACAGCCCCGTCGATTCCGTCGGGATAGGTCTGCGAGATTTCGACGATGAGTTCGTCCGGGCGGTCGGCGCGACCTGTCACCCCGCCAAGGGCATCGAGCGCGGGCCTGTTTACCGGCAGCACGGTGATCCTCACCTGACTTGCCAGTTGGGGAAAGACTTGCGCGACACGCGCGCGGGTTTCCTCGAGGACCTCGGCGATCCGGGCCTTCTGGCCGGCTGTAAAGGCAAACTCGCCGTCGCTCTCGAATGAGGTTAGGACGGCGCCGTCCGTTTCCTCTGCTTGCGCAGAAGCGAGGGGCACCGCGCAGATCGCGGCGCTTGCGGCCAGAACTTTCAGGGATTTCAGCATTCCATACTCCAACACGTTCAATTCCGGTCCTGCGCGTGCAATCCCCGGTAGCGGTCCCGATGCCATGGCTTGCAGCTTTCCCGGCAATGCGCCTGCCCCCTTCGATGAACCGCCCATGGGCTTCTGCCGACCTTGCCCGGAAGCGAGCCCCTGCGACATCCAGCCATGGCGCGATGTCGCGGTCGTGCTATGATCGGCATCATGCCGCGAACGCCGGTCATTACTACCCCGCGCTTTACCTGCCGCCCGCTGCGACAGGGCGACGAGCGCGCGCTCTGGCCCGCCTTCAGCGACGAGGAGCAGATGCGTTACTGGTCGCGCGGGCCGTTCGACGATCGCGGCGAGTTCCGCGACTACCTGTTCGACAGCCAATGGGGCGGGCGCACCTGGGTCTGCGAGCCGCACGCCGATGGGCCACGGGGCGGCGGTGCTCCCGTCTTCCGCATGGTCGCCAGCACCACGGTCGAGCAGGTGGCCGAGATCGGCTATATCCTGGTTCCCGGCAACGAAGGGCAGGGCATTGCCCGCGAATGCCTTTCCGCGCTCATCACGCACCTCTTCCAGGAGGAAGGTTTCCATCGCGTTTTTGCCGATGTCGATCCGCGCAACAGGCGCTCGAACGCGCTGCTCGAACGACTGGGCTTCACCCGCGAAGGGCACCTGCGTCACACCATGAAGACGCATATCGGCTGGGCCGACACGTGGCTGTGGGGGCTGCTGGCCGATGAATGGGACAGGTAGGCGTGATTAAGCTTTGACGCGCTAAGGCGAATGTGCTGCCTGAAGGCAGTTTCACCGGTTACGGTTTTTCAAAAAGGGGGAATTCTCGATGCTGAAGTCAATTCGCTACTCCGTGCTGCTGGCCAGCGCTGCCGCCTTGGTCGCGCCGCCCGCAATGGCGCAGGTGCGCGACCTGGATGGGGAGCAGAGCGATGTACGCGTGTTCCAGGGCGAGCTGGAAGGCGCGCCTGCCGTGTTCAGCGTCACCATTCCCGCCGATACCGGCCTGCAGATCGATGTGATCGCGACCGGCGACCTCGACCCGGTGGTGCGCGTGCTGGATGCCGGCGGAGAGGTGATCGCAGAGGACGACGACGGCGGCGACAACCTGAATTCGCGCGTGCGCCTTGGCGCCGAAGAACGCAGCCGCCGCATCACCATCGAGGTGGACAGCTTCGATGCCGAATGGGCCGAAGGCGAATACGGCGGCAGCTTCGACCTGCGGCTGGAGATGAACGAATACGTTGCCGTTGCCACGCGCGCCGTCACCTACGGTGCCAGCGAAACCGGCACGTTGATGGGTGAGGAGCACCTGTTCACCATGCAGGGCCGCGCAGGAGAGCCGGTGGAAATCGCCTTGGTCTCGACCGACGACATGCTCGACCCCTACCTGGAACTGCGCGATGGCGCGGGTGAAACGCTGGCCACTGACGACGACGGCGGCGAAGGGCTGAACTCGCTGCTGCGCTATACCTTCCCCGAAGATGGCACCTACACCATCGCCGCCAGCGCCTTTGGCGACAGCACCGGCGACTATCGCCTGCGCGTGCGCGAACAGCGCGAACTGATGGCGCAATTGCCCTTGCAGGTGATCGGCATCGACGACGAGGCGAGCGGCGAGCTGGGCTCCGGCTGGGGCGGCGACGATGCGTCGATGATGCCGACCCAGATCGACTACCAGCTGAGCGAAGCGGCCAAGGCGGCGATCCGTGCCGGGAACGGCGAGGTATCGATCCGCATGACCGCCAGCGAGGCGGGCGATCCCGATTTCGGCGGCACCATCGACCCGTTCATTGAACTGGGCTTCGAGACACCGCTGGGCTTTGCCCCCGTGGCCAGCGACGACGACAGCGGCGGCAATCTCAACTCGCTGCTGGCGATCGACCTCGGGCTGATCGCCGACCAACCGGACCTGCTCGACATGCTGCGTGTCCGGGCACAGGGCTATGGCGGGTCTGCCGGTGCCTATACGCTGGTGATCTCGCAGGGGATGGACAACATCACGCCGTCCGACGCGCCGATCATGCTCGACGACGGCGAGTGATCGCTTTCCCGGCGACCAACTGAAAAGGGCGGGGATCGCTCCCCGCCCTTTCTCGTATCAGCCTTCGCCGGCTTCCTCGCCCTGCTCGGCATCGTTATCCGGCGGCGGGGGCGGGCCGAAGCCCGGGCGCGGGCCGGTGCCCGGATCGTGGTCGAACGGGCGGGCGAAGCGGCTGCGGTCGTCGTTCTCCGCCGTCACCGGCTCTTCCTCGCCGCGCGCGATGCGCCCCTGCTGGGCGCGGCTGGCGCTGATGTAGTCGCGCGGCATGTAGTTGCCTTCGTGGCAGGCGTATTCGAAGAACTGGTAATCGTCGTCACGCACCCAGGCGAGGCGCGTGGTCCACGGCTCGGTATAGACCTGCGGGTCCGAATAGGTGAGCTCGTGCATGATGATGTTGGGGCCCGTCATAGTCAGGCGCTCCACCGTCATCGCCTCGGTGCTCATCGGCACGGTGTTGAAGGCGGGCACGTCCAGCGTACCGGTGAACTGCGTTGCCATGTTCAGCGGGCTGGCGGAGCGGGCGTAGACGTCCTCCGTCGCGCTGTCGCCGGAGACGATGTTGGTCGTCTCGATCACCAGTGTCTTGCCTTCCCACCAGGCGCGGGAGTTGCCCATCCACGCTTCGACCGGCTCTTCCCACTTGGCGGCGTGCGCGACTTCTTCGCTGTCGTAGATCTTGATCACCCGGGTGCCGAGCATTTCCAGCATGATGGTGATGTATCCGGGCGACTGGAACACGCGGATACCGTTGTTGTAGCGGAACGGATACATCGAGGCGGGGAAGCCGCGCGACACGCAGCGGTCCCAGCTGTCGAAATCGTCCACCCAGTCATAGGCCTGGCCCGGCACCCAGCCGCTGCGTCCTGCCTGGAACAGTTCCATCGCGTGCGGCGTCAGGTCCGGCAGCTGCCCGTCGGCGGGGGAGACCAGCATGGCGGTGGACTTTGCCCAGGGCGTACTGAGGAACCATTCCTCCAGCCCCTCCGTCCCGCCGGCGCCGATGCCGGTGTCGTTGGCCTGGGTAAAGTTGCTGTCATCCCCGCGCGCGGAGGCGAGGCGGCGTTCGAATTCCTCGTCGTTCACCCAGAACCGGTCGCCATAGGCCTCTGGCCGCTGGAACAGGATATGCCCCTGGTTGATGTTCTCGATCGGCCAGGTGCCGGTGAAATCGTAGTCGCCCCAGGGCAGCCGGTCGGGCGTGTAGTCGGTGGGGATGGGCGGCAGCTCGGTCAGGTCGGCAGGGCGTTCCTGCGAGACCGCGGGCGCGGTCAGCGCCAGCGCTGCGGTGCCGAGGGCAAGGGTAAAACGGCGGATCATAAGGTCTGTTCTCCCGGACAGGTCCGGCCAGAGGATTGCTTGGCCAGATTGATTTTGTCCGGGTTGTAGTGACTCTTTTGTTTTTCCTCAAGCGCCGGCGCGCCCGTCCGGGCGCTTGGCTTTCGGCCTACCGGCCGGCGCGCGGTTGCGCGCTGTCGTCGCCCTGTGGGCGCCGATCCTTGCGCTGCCCATAAACCGGGCAATGGCCTCGGGCGCGGTTAGCGACCGACCTAGGGCGAACGCCCGCCCGCAGCGGGCGCGTAGCGAAGCGGAGCGCGTCTAGCGAGGATGTGAGCGCGGAGGCGGTCACACAAGCAGACAATCCCGCCCCCTGGTGCCAGCTCTCAGTCTTCCCCTTCATCCTCGCGCAGCCCGTCTTCGGCCAGCATCGCCTGCACCTCCGCCTCGCGCTGGCGCATGGCGTCGATCTTGGCGTTGAGGCTTTCGAGCACGCTTTCCTCGTCCACGGTGGCTTCGGCGCGCTGCTGGTCCAGCACTTCGCGGCGGATGCGTTCGTACAGGGGATGGCCGGGGCGAATATCGGCACCATAGCGGTGCGCGCGGCGCTGGCGCAGGAAGAACATCACCAGCGCCTCGTTATGCCGCCGCTCGGTGCCCAGAACCTTTCCGGCAGAGACGACCATGCGCTCCTCCCCCTCGATCGCGCGGGCCAGTGCGCAGTCTTCGAGGCGGGAGACGCCGAGATCCACCGCCAGGTCCCACGCCGCGCGGAATTCTTCGGCTCCGGGCCGCTGGCGCAGCTTGTACAGCGCCTCCAGGCTGGCACCGATATGCAGCGCGGCCTGTTTGACCACGCCGGTGGCGGCGAGATGGGCGATGAACTTGCGCTGGCGATCGGGCGTGATGGAATTCTTGCGCGGCGCGACGTGGGGGACGGGCGCAAAATCAAGCAGCGGATCGGCGGCATCGAGCGGCGAGGGCGGGGCGGTGACGTAGCTCGTCGCTTGCGACGGCGTGGCGCGCGGGCGGTGGGGGAGGTTCTGGGTCATGCCGGGCGGTCGAGCATGGGCGGGAGGCTGTAGGAAAGTCCTGACCCGATCCAATCCGCCAGGTCGCAGGGTCCTAACTCGACACCGACTATCCCGCCGTCGAGCTAGCGGAAGCAATCCTCGATGCCGTTCCCGGAACTGCCGCAAAATTGGTCAATGTTGATGAACGTACTTCCGCCGGTCGCGTTGCGAACCGAACCGAACTTTACAAGAGCTGGCTTCGAATAGGGCTTCTTTTGCTGAGAGTATCTCAAGCTCGCACCACTCTTATTGTCCCGCTGCATCAATCGCTCCCCGACATTGTCATCAGTGCAATGGTTCCCCAAAGTGGCCATTGCCACGGGATGTCAAATTTCTCGCTCGTCGCAGCTGTGAATAAGTTTGCCAGCTCATCTGACTGAATTAACAAGTTTTCGGATCCATAGGATCGGCTTTCGAGGAAAGCCTCGATGGCGCCCAATTGTGAAATGAATACGGTTGAAAATTCTCCCTTGGTTGACCTTTCGAGTACTTCTTGCGGAAGTATCGAAGTCAGCGCGAGGCGATGGATGAACTTTTGCTGGTTTCCGCGGAGGCGGATCGCTTCTGGTGTTGCAGCTGAAAACTCGATGAAGCGCTTCGAGAATAGCGGGTGGCGCCCCTCCACGCCACATTGCGAACGCAGGCGCGATGCCTGCTCCAATATGGCAAGGGTCATGGGCCGTGGGCAGGGCTTGCTGTGTATGCGGTGCCTGGGCTGGTTCGCAGCTTCCTGCTGCTGCCGAACGGCGGCGCGTTGCAGCAAGCCCTGCCCGGCAGGTGAGAGCCACGGTATGTTGGGCTGGCCCGCAATTCGAGAGCGACGCCAGATCTCCGCACTTCTCTTACGCAAGGGGCCTGCCACCCATGGCAATAGGCCGAATCGGCAAAGCGCGCGGATGGCGCTGGTGGAGTTCCTGACCGCTTGATGCCCGCCGCGCTCAGTTCGCCGGAGAAGCGCTTTGCGCACTTCGGCGCAGCTGGCGGTCCCAGTCCTGCGCGGCAAGTGTTTGCGCAAACAGCGACCGGTTGCCGTTCAACCATTCGTCGCCGCCGAGGCCGTTCAGCGCCACGCGATGACCCCGCTGCGCCATTTGCCGGTACATCCCTGACGCCATCACGGAATTGGGATAATAGGGAATATCGGCATCCCGTTGCGCTTGCGAAAGCAGCCAGTCGAACGAAGGTATCTGGAGTGGCTGACGGTGGATCGTGCGGTCGAACCGGTTTGCGGCGGCTTGTATGAATGCAGTCTCGTCAGCCGCGCTGCCGCGCGGTCCTTCTAGGGCAAAGGCCTCCAGGCCGGGCGCGCCCAGTTTGTCTTCCTTCGCCAACTGATCCGCCACCGCAAAGACGGCCGTTGAATCGAGCCCTCCGCTCACTTCTATTCCCAGCGTGCAATCGGACCGCGAAGCCTGTTGGACGCTCTCTCGCAGGACATGGCGATAGTGCTCGGCGTATTCGGCATCGCTGGAATGACGAGTGCTGTACGGTTCGGGAAGATCCCAGTATCGCAACGCTTGCTGGTTCGACCTGTCGAAGCACATTGCGTGGGCTGGCATAACCCGCTTGACCCCGGACCAGATTGTCTCGTCGCGGAAATGGTATTGATTGGCTGCCAGCTGGACGAGCACCGTCTCATCGGGTTCCAACTGTAGCCCTGCACCGGCCCGGATTGCCGCGAGGTCCGATGCCAGCAGCAAATGATCCGGCGCGCGATAGTAGAACAACGGTCGCAGGCCGGCATGGTCGCGGGCGCAGTGGATACTGCGCTGCCGGGCGTTCCAGATTATATAGGCAAATTCACCGTCGATATGGCGGGCGCAGTCGTCGCCCCATGTTTCGAAGGCGCGCAACACCAGTTCGGCGTCTGATCGGTTGCGTAATCTGACGCCACGTTCTTCCAGCTTGCCTCTCAATCCATGATGGTCCGCCACGTAGCCGTCGAATACCAGCAGCAGGCTACCGTCCTCGTTTTTCCAGGGTAGTGCGGCCTCGCGCCCTTCGATCGTGGTATGCATGAGGCAGGCGCCGAGTGCTGCGTCCGCACCGGTCCAGTACGCAGTGCCGTCCGGTCCGCGATAATCCATCGCATCGAGCATTCGTTGCATGGCGAGTGGGTCGGCCGGCCTGCCGCCGAGTTCGAATATTGCTGCTATTCCACCCATGGCACCGATTGCTGCAAATTGGCCTGATCCTGTTGCGAGCTAGTCCAGGAACAGCTGAATGTCATGTGTGTCCATTGCCCTTAACCTTACCCGCTCTGAGCCCCACCCGAAAAAAATTGCGTCAGCGCAATGACAGCCTTCGCGGCTAACACCATCCTCCACTCCCACCAGACAGGGGCGGGGCAAGAGGAAGGAGATTGTCATGAAACGCATGCTTGCGGCGATCGGGCTGGCCTGTGCCGCGCCCCTCGCGCTGTCGGCCTGTGCCGATCACTTTGTCTACCGCGCGGGTGCGGTGTGGTACAGCCACCCCTATGCCGTGTGGTATGATGGCTATTACGGGCCGTTCTACGACGGGTACTGGGGCACGGACGGCTATTTCTATTTCCGCATCGATTTCTACAGCGGCTTCCGCCGCGCGGCGCCGGGGCATTTCCTGCACCAGCGGCCCAATCGCGAGCGGGAGCGGTATCGTTTCCACGAAGGCAGCGTGCGCCAGCCGCCGCCGGGCACGCGCCTGCCCAACTATCCCGGTGGCCCTGGTGCCGATAACCGGGGCAGGGGGCACGGTCCGGGCTAGGGGTCCGGGCCAGTGATCCGGGCCGACAGCTCCCTTCGGGATGCGCGCGCTTGACCGTTGGAGCGAATCCAACTAAAGGCGCGCCCATCCGAGGGCCGCTGTCGCAGCGAACCCCCGGCCAGATAGAGCTGAACATTGCCGGTCATGTCCCGGGGCTCCCCGTTTCGGTGGAGCCTTTTTCTATTGCAGCGAAAGCTGTGGGGCAGCCGTCAAAGTAACCCGGTGCCAAGGTTTCCGGGTGGAGCGTTTCAGGCTCGCGCGAATGGTCGCCAGGCCCTCCTGCACGGAGCGGCTAGGGGCGCTGTTTGCACGATCCCGATACATTCCACTCGGCAAGCCGGAAGCATCACCGAACAGGTGAAGTGAGAACTAATGCCGACTATTAACCAGCTTGTGCGGAAACCCCGCCAGCCCATCGTCAAGAAGAGCAAGTCTGCGGCGATGGAATCCGCCCCGCAGAAGCGCGGCGTTTGCACGCGCGTCTACACGACGACCCCGAAGAAGCCGAACTCGGCCCTTCGCAAGGTGGCCAAGATCCGCCTGACCAACCAGCGCGAAGTCATCGCCTATATCCCGGGCGAAGGCCACAACCTGCAGGAACACTCCGTGGTGCTGATCCGCGGCGGCCGTGTGCGCGACCTTCCCGGCGTGCGCTACCACGTGCTGCGCGGCGTGCTCGACACGCAGGGCGTGAAGGACCGCAAGCAGTCCCGTTCGAAGTACGGCGCCAAGCGTCCGAAGTGACCTGTCCGGGGGACAGGTCATCCTGAATAGCTCGCCACAAGCGAGCGTGGTTCAGGATCCATGTCTCCGCATGGTCTGAAGTTCGCAATTGATTTGAAAGGGCTGAGCCAAGCCGCGAAATGGATCCTGAAACGAGTTCAGGATGACGGTTTGGAGAAGTCCGACAGGAGACTAAGAAATGAGTCGTCGTCGTCGTCCCGAGAAGCGGGAAATCCTGCCCGATCCCAAGTTTGGCGATCAGGTGCTGTCGAAGTTCATGAACAACCTGATGCTGGACGGCAAGAAGGCCGTGGCCGAAGGTATCGTCTACTCCGCGCTCGACACTGTCGAAGCGCGTGCGAAGACCGATCCGGTGGCCCTGTTCCATGAAGCGCTGAACAACGTGAAGCCGCAGGTCGAAGTGCGCAGCCGCCGTGTCGGTGGTGCCACCTACCAGGTGCCGGTGGAGGTTCGCCCCGAGCGTGCCCAGGCCCTCGCCATCCGCTGGCTGATCGGTGCCGCGCGCGGCCGTGCCGAAACCACCATGAGCGCGCGCCTCTCGGCCGAGCTGATGGATGCCGCCAACAACCGCGGCAACGCGGTGAAGAAGCGCGAAGACACGCACCGCATGGCGGACGCCAACCGCGCCTTCAGCCACTACCGCTGGTAACCGGCGCTGGTAAGGCGTGCTGCTTGTGAGACCGTTGTCGGGGGATTGTCCCGGGCGCGGTCTTCAAGCGGTCACATTCGAGACTATATGGGGCGCGACTGAACTCGTCCCCGAACACTGAGGAACACGATTATGGCCCGCGAATATCCGCTGGAGCGCTATCGCAATATCGGCATCATGGCGCACATCGATGCCGGCAAGACCACCACGACCGAGCGTATTCTCTACTACACCGGCAAGTCCTACAAGATCGGCGAAGTGCACGATGGTGCCGCGACGATGGACTGGATGGAGCAGGAGCAGGAACGCGGCATCACCATCACCTCGGCTGCCACGACCACCTTCTGGTCGGCCGAAGATGGCCAGGGTCCCAAGCACCGCATCAACATCATCGACACGCCCGGACACGTCGACTTCACCATTGAAGTCGAACGCTCGCTGCGCGTGCTCGACGGCGCGGTCGCCGTGTTCGACGGCGTGGCCGGCGTGGAACCGCAGTCCGAAACCGTGTGGCGCCAGGCGGACAAGTACAAGGTTCCGCGGATGTGCTTCATCAACAAGTTGGACCGCACCGGTGCCGACTTCTATTACTGCGTGCAGTCGATCATCGACCGCCTCGGCGCGACGCCGCTGGTGCTGTACCTGCCGATCGGCGCGGAAAGCGACCTGCAGGGCGTCGTCGACCTGGTGAACATGCGCGGCATCGTGTGGGAGAACGACGGCCTGGGTGCCACGTTCAACTACGTCGATATCCCCGCCGACCTGGCCGACAAGGCTGCCGAATATCGCGAGAAGCTGGTCGAGACTGCCGTGGAGCAGGACGACGACGCAATGGAAGCCTATCTCGAGACCGGTGAAGAGCCGGACGCCGCGACGCTGAAGAAGCTGATCCGCAAGGGCACCATGGCGCAGGCCTTCGTGCCCGTGCTGTGCGGCTCGGCGTTCAAGAACAAGGGCGTCCAGCCCCTGCTCGATGCCGTGGTCGACTACATGCCGAGCCCGATCGACGTCGAAGCGATCAAGGGCGTGGTCCCGGGCGAGGAAGATAAGGAAGAGACCCGTCCGTCTTCGGACGACGAGCCCTTCGCTGCGCTCGCCTTCAAGATCATGAACGACCCGTTCGTCGGCTCGCTCACCTTCACCCGTATCTACTCGGGCAAGCTCTCCAAGGGCACCGTGCTGAACTCGGTGAAGGACAAGCGCGAGAAGATCGGTCGCATGCTGCTGATGCACTCGAACAACCGTGAGGACATCGAAGAAGCATTCGCCGGCGACATCGTCGCCATTGCGGGCCTGAAGGAAACCACCACGGGTGACACGCTGTGTGCCCCGAACGCGCCGATCATTCTCGAGCGCATGGAATTCCCCGATCCCGTTATCGAGCTGTCGGTGGAACCCAAGACGAAGGCCGACCAGGAAAAGATGGGCGTCGCCCTCAACCGCCTGGCTGCCGAAGATCCTTCGTTCCGCGTGTCGACCGATCACGAATCGGGCCAGACGATCATCAAGGGCATGGGTGAGCTTCACCTCGACATCCTCGTCGATCGCATGAAGCGCGAGTTCAAGGTGGAAGCCAACGTCGGTGCGCCGCAGGTGGCCTACCGCGAAGCCATCCGCCGCGAAGTGGAAGTGACCTACACCCACAAGAAGCAGTCGGGTGGTTCGGGCCAGTTCGGTGAAGCCAAGGTCAAGGTGATCCCCGGCGAACGCGGCCAGGGCATCATCTTCGACGACCAGATCAAGGGCGGTAACATTCCCCGCGAATATATCCCCTCGGTCGAGAAGGGCATGCGCGAGCAGGCCGAAAGCGGCTACCTGGTCGGCTTCCCGATCATCGACTTCACTATCGAGCTGATCGACGGCAAGTACCACGATGTCGACTCCAGCACGGTGGCCTTCGAAATCACCGGTCGTGGCGCCATGCGCGAAGCGGCCGAGAAGGCCGGCATCAACCTGCTTGAGCCGGTGATGAAGGTGGAAGTGGTGACGCCGGAAGAGTTCATGGGCGACGTGATCGGCGACCTGAACTCCCGTCGTGGCCAGATCCAGGGCACCGACAGCCGCGGCAACGCACAGGTTGTCGAGGCTCATGTGCCGCTGGCCAACATGTTCGGCTACGTCAACGAACTGCGCTCGTTCACCCAGGGCCGTGCCCAGTACACGATGCAGTTCAGCCACTATGACGAAGTTCCGTCGAATGTGGCGCAGGAGATCAAGGAGAAGCTTGCCTAAGGTGAGGCAAGCGTCTAGGGGCGGCGCCTGATTCAACGGGTGCCGCTTCCTCTCCCGGTGAAATTCAATTTTTGACTAACAGAGGTTATTGAGAAAATGGCGAAGGAAAAATTCGAGCGCACAAAGCCGCACTGCAACATCGGCACCATCGGTCACGTCGACCACGGCAAGACCACGCTGACGGCTGCTATCACCAAGGTGATGGCTGAAACCTACGGCGGTGCTGCTGTCGATTTCGCAAACATCGACAAGGCTCCGGAAGAGCGCGAGCGCGGCATCACCATTTCGACCGCCCACGTCGAATATGAAACCGAAGCTCGTCACTATGCGCACGTCGACTGCCCGGGTCACGCTGACTACGTGAAGAACATGATTACCGGTGCTGCCCAGATGGACGGCGCTATCCTGGTGGTGAACGCTGCTGACGGCCCCATGCCGCAGACCCGCGAGCACATCCTGCTGTCGCGTCAGGTCGGCGTTCCGGCTCTGGTCGTGTACCTGAACAAGGTCGACCAGGTCGACGACGAAGAGCTGCTCGAGCTGGTTGAACTGGAAGTTCGCGAACTGCTGAGCGACTACGACTTCGACGGCGACAACATTCCGATCATCAAGGGTTCGGCCCTGGCCGCTCTGGAAGGTCGCGACGACGAAATCGGCAAGAACTCGATCATCGAACTGATGAAGGCTGTCGACGAGTACATCCCGCAGCCTGACCGTCCGGTCGATCAGGACTTCCTGATGCCGATCGAAGACGTGTTCTCGATCTCGGGTCGTGGTACGGTTGTCACCGGCCGTGTGGAAACCGGCGTTGTGAACGTTGGCGACGAAGTCGAAATCGTCGGCATCAAGGACACCACCAAGACCACCGTGACCGGCGTGGAAATGTTCCGCAAGCTGCTCGACCGCGGTGAAGCTGGCGACAACATCGGCGCCCTGATCCGTGGCGTTGGCCGTGACGAAGTGGAGCGTGGCCAGGTTCTCGCAAAGCCGGGTTCCGTGACCCCGCACACCGAGTTCTCGGCTGAAGTCTACGTCCTGTCGAAGGACGAAGGCGGCCGTCACACCCCGTTCTTCGCCAACTACCGTCCGCAGTTCTACTTCCGTACGACTGACGTGACCGGCGAAGTGATCCTGCCGGAAGGCACCGAAATGGTGATGCCGGGCGACAACGTGACCATCGGCGTGAAGCTGATCGCCCCGATCGCCATGGACGAAGGCCTGCGCTTCGCTATTCGCGAAGGCGGCCGCACCGTCGGCTCGGGCGTGGTCTCGAAGATCACCAAGTAATCCGGTTCGCACCGCCTGGTGCGACGGAATAGAGGGGCCCGGCACTCGGATCGAGTGCCGGGCCCTTTTTATGAAGGCACCCCTTCATGCCGGCGACAGGTCGCGGGGCAGGGGTGCTTCCGGAATGGCGCGAAAAAATGCGGGTTTTCGGGGTTGCAAGAATCCCTTCTCCTACGTATACGCGCGCCGACCAGAGAGAGATTCGTCTCTTTCGAAATGAATTTACGGGAGGCCGCCCGTTCCGGGAAACCGGGCACAAGCGGGGCGGGCCTTTTTATTTTGCGGGCTGGAAACGGAAACGTCGAAGGTTCGCTTGGCTCTTTCGCATCGGTAGACGGAAATTATGGACGCACAGAATATTCGTATTCGCCTCAAGGCCTTCGATCACCGCGTGCTCGACCAGGCAACTGGCGAGATTGCGGACACTGCACGCCGCACTGGCGCGCTTATTCGTGGTCCCATTCCGTTGCCGACGCGTATCGAGAAGTTCACCGTGAACCGCGGCCCGCACATCGA
Source organism: uncultured Erythrobacter sp. (assembly GCA_913055155.1). GTDB lineage: Bacteria > Pseudomonadota > Alphaproteobacteria > Sphingomonadales > Sphingomonadaceae > Alteraurantiacibacter. The sequence goes on from CAJXJR010000008.1 coordinate 167,081, forward strand.
CAAGAAGTCGCGTGAGCAGTTCGAGGTGCGCACCTACAAGCGGCTGCTCGACATCGTGCAGCCCAACGCCCAGACGGTCGACGCGCTGATGAAGCTGGACCTCGCCGCGGGCGTGAACGTCGAGATCAAGCTGGCCTAAGCCACGTCTCGACCGGTCCTTCTGGCAGGACCTTAAACCGCCGGAGAGTTACGGGGCTCCTACGGCCCCGCCGGTTCGTGAAGACCGGCAAGACATAGGGATACCGCCGGATTTATCCGGGCTGCGTCCCCCGTCTCGCTCAATCGGCCACAGTCGTGCGAGTAGTTCAGCCCGGACGGGGCGCAGCATGAAAACTTGGGCTGGCACGCACCTGGGGATGGTCCCCTTGTGCCTCTGTGTAAGGAGTTTGGATCATGCGCACAGGCGTGATCGCGAAAAAAGTCGGGATGACCCGCCTGTTCCAGGAGGATGGACGTCACGTTCCCGTGACCGTCCTTTCGCTGGAAGGGTGCCAGGTTACCGGAAACCGCACGGCCGATCGCGACGGCTACTACTCGGTGCAGCTCGGCGCCGGCGAAGCGAAGCAGAAGAACGTTGCCAAGCCGCAGCGTGAAGCCTTCGCCAAGGCCAATGTCGGCCTTAAGATGAAGGTTGCCGAGTTCCGTGTCGAAAACGAGGAAGGTCTCCTTCCCGTCGGCGCCACCATCACCGCAGACCACTTCGTTGCCGGCCAGAAGGTCGACATCACGGGCCACACCGTGGGTAAGGGTTTTGCCGGTGCCATGAAGCGTTGGGGCTTCGGTGGTCTGCGTGCCACGCACGGTGTTTCGATCTCGCACCGTTCGCACGGTTCGACGGGTAACCGTCAGGATCCGGGCAAGGTCTTCAAGAACAAGAAGATGGCCGGCCACATGGGCGATCGTCAGCGCACCCAGCAGAACCTGGAAGTCGTGCGCACCGATGCCGAGCGTGGCCTGATCTTCGTCAAGGGCTCAGTGCCCGGCGCGAAGAACGGCTGGCTGCTGGTGAAGGACGCTGTGAAGCTGCCGCTTCCCGAAGGCGTGCCGTTCCCCGGCGCGATGCGTCGCAATGCCGACGAAACCGCCAGCGAAGATGCCACCCCCGGCCTGGTCGAGAGCGCCGCGGAGCACGAGGTGAACACCGAAGTGACTCCCGAGCAGCAGGCCAAGCTGGCTGAAGAACAGGATGCAGGCGCAGGTACCGAAGACGGCACCCCGGCTGCTGACGAGAACAAGGAGTCCTGATCGTGAAGGTCAAGGTCCAGAAAATTGACGGCAAGGCTGCCGGCGACGTCGAACTGAACGACGCCGTGTTCGGTGTCGAGCCGCGTGCCGACATCCTGCACCGCGTGGTGACGTGGCAGCTGGAAAACCGCCGCGCCACGGCCCGCCCGACGCGTGAGCGTTCGGACGTTGCTCGCACGGGCAAGAAGTGGGGCCGCCAGAAGGGTTCGGGCGGCGCTCGTCACGGCGATCGCGGTGCCCCGATCTTCATCGGCGGTGGTAAGGCTCACGGTGCGCGCAAGCGCGACTTCGAGCAGTCGCTGAACAAGAAGGTTCGTGCGCTCGGCCTGAAGATGGCTCTTTCCAGCAAGGCGAAGGACGGCCTGGTCGTCATCGACAGCCTGGAACTGAAGGATGCCAAGACCAAGGCGCTCAAGGGTCACTTCGACAAGAACGGCTGGAGCGGCAAGGTGCTGGTGATCGGCGGCGAAAGCGTCGACGATGGCTTCGCCAAGGCTGCCCGCAACCTGCCGGGTGTGGACGTGCTGCCGGCTGTCGGCGCAAATGTCTACGACATCCTCAACCACGACACGCTGGTCCTGACCAAGGATGCTGTCGAAAAGCTGGAGGCGCGCTTCAATGGCTAAGAAAGACGCAATTGATGCACGTCACTACGACGTGATTCTCGCTCCGCACATCACCGAGAAGGCAACGCTTTTGTCGGAAGACAACGCCGTCGTGTTCAAGGTGGCGAACGACGCTACGAAGCCGCAGATCAAGGAAGCCGTCGAGGCTCTCTTCGATCGCAAGGTGAAGAGCGTGAACACGATCGTTTCGAAGGGCAAGGCCAAGCGCTGGCGCGGCAAGCCCTACAAGCGTTCTGACGAAAAGAAGGCAATCGTGACCCTCGCCGAGGGTCAGGATCCGATCGACATCACCGAAGGCGTGGGCTGATCCGATGGCACTTAAGAACTACAAACCGACAAGCCCGGCTCGCCGTGGCCTCGTCCTGGTCGACAAGACCGCCCTCCACAAGGGTGGGCCGGTCAAGTCGCTGACCAAGGGCAAGACCAAGACCGGTGGCCGTAACAACAAGGGTCACGTGACCTCGCGCGGCAAGGGCGGCGGTAACAAGCAGAAGTACCGCTTCATCGACTTCAAGCGTCGCAAGTGGGGCGTGGAAGCGACGGTGGAACGGATCGAATACGATCCCAACCGCACGGCTTTCATCGCGCTCATCAAGTACGACGATGGCGAGCTGTCCTACATCATCGCGCCGAACCGTCTCGCTCCCGGTGACAAGGTCATCGCCGGCGAGAAGGTCGACACGAAGCCGGGCAACGCCATGCTGCTGGGCCAGATGCCGGTCGGCACCATCATCCACAATGTGGAGATGAAGCCGGGCAAGGGCGGCCAGATCGCCCGTTCCGCCGGCACCTACGTGCAGCTGGTCGGTCGTGACCGCGGCATGGTGATCGTGCGCCTGAACAGCGGCGAGCAGCGTTACCTGCGCGCCGATTGCATGGGTACGGTTGGCGCGGTGTCGAACCCTGACAACCAGAACCAGAACCTGGGCAAGGCCGGTCGTCGCCGTCACATGGGCGTCAAGCCGCTGACGCGCGGTGTCGCCAAGAACCCGGTCGACCACCCGCACGGCGGTGGTGAAGGCCGCACCAGCGGTGGCCGTCACCCGGTTACCCCGTGGGGCAAGCCGACCAAGGGCGCCCGCACGCGCAACAACAAGCAGACGGACAAGATGATAATCCGTTCGCGTCACGCGAAGAAGAAGAGGTAAGCAACAATGGCACGTTCCGTCTGGAAAGGTCCGTTTGTCGAGCTGAGCCTTCTGAAGAAGGCGCAGGAAGCGCAGGAAGCGAACAGCACCAAGCCGATCAAGACCTGGTCGCGTCGTTCGACGATCCTGCCCGATTTTGTCGGCCTGACGTTCAACGTCTACAACGGGCACAAGTTCGTGCCCGTCTCGGTCAACGAGGAAATGGTCGGTCACAAGCTTGGCGAGTTCGCGCCCACGCGCAGCTTCCCGGGCCACGCAGCCGACAAGAAGGGTAAGCGATAATGGGCAAGGCTAAGGCTCCCCGCCGCGTGGCGGATAACGAGGCGCTGGCTGTGGGCACGACCATTCGTGGCTCGGCCCAGAAGCTGAACCTCGTTGCCGCCCTGATCCGTGGCAAGAAGGCTGAGGAAGCGATGAACATCCTCTCCTTCTCCAAGCGCGCGATGGCCAAGGACGCACAGAAGGTGCTCGCCTCGGCAATCGCCAACGCCGAGAACAACCACGACCTGGACGTCGACGCGCTCGTCGTCGCCGAGGCGTCGGTCGGCAAGTCGATCACCATGAAGCGGTTCGCAACGCGCGGCCGTGGCAAGTCCACGCGGATCCTGAAGCCGTTCAGCCGGCTGCGGATCGTCGTACGCGAAGCAGAAGAGGCGTAAGATGGGTCACAAGAGCAATCCGATCGGTCTGCGCCTGCAGATCAACCGCACCTGGGACAGCCGCTGGTACGCCGAAGGTGGCGACTATGCCAAGCTGCTCAAGGAAGACATCGAGATCCGCAAGTACATCATCGAGAACCTGCCCCAGGCAGCCATCTCGAAGGTAGTGATCGAGCGTCCGGCCAAGCTGTGCCGCGTGTCGATCTATGCCGCGCGTCCCGGTGTCATCATCGGCAAGAAGGGCGCAGACATCGAGAAGCTGCGCGCCAAGCTGTCGACCATGACCGAAAGCGAAGTGAAGCTGAACATCGTCGAGATCCGCAAGCCGGAAATCGACGCCAAGCTCGTCGCCCAGGGCATTGCCGACCAGTTGGTCCGCCGCGTTGCCTTCCGTCGCGCCATGAAGCGCGCGATGCAGTCGGCCATGCGCCTTGGTGCCGAAGGCATCAAGATCATGTGCGGTGGCCGTCTGGGCGGTGCGGAAATCGCCCGCGTCGAACAGTACCGCGAAGGCCGCGTGCCGCTGCACACGCTGCGCGCCAACATCGATTATGCCGAAGCCGAGGCACTGACCGCCTATGGCATCATCGGCATCAAGGTGTGGGTCTTCAAGGGCGAGATCATGGGTCATGACCCGACCTCGCAGGATCGCCTGATGATGGAATCGCAGACGTCCGGCGTCCGCCCGGCTCGTTGAGGTAGAGAACCATGCTGCAACCGAAAAAGACCAAGTTCCGCAAGGCCTTCAAGGGCAAGATCCACGGCAATGCCAAGGGCGGAACCACGCTGAACTTCGGCTCCTACGGCCTCAAGGCCTTGGAGCCCGAGCGTCTGACCGCTCGCCAGATCGAGGCCGCACGTCGTGCCATCACCCGTGCCATGAAGCGCCAGGGGCGCCTGTGGATTCGCGTGTTCCCCGACGTGCCGGTGTCAAAGAAGCCTGCGGAAGTCCGTCAGGGTAAGGGCAAGGGTTCGGTCGAATACTGGGCTGCCCGCGTGAAGCCGGGCCGCGTGCTGTTCGAACTGGACGGCGTTCCCGGTCCCGTGGCCGCGCTCGCTTTCGAACGCGCTGCCATGAAGCTGCCGATCAAGACCAAGGTCATCGCCCGCTTTGGCGACACCTCGCACCTGGGAGGCGAATAATGGCTGACAAGAGCAACACCGAAGACCTGCGCACCAAGACCGACGACCAGCTCGCCGAAGCGCTGACCATGCTCAAGAAAGAGCAGTTCAACCTGCGCTTCCAGGCCGCGACCAACCAGTTGGAAGGCCCGGCCCGCGTGAAGGAAGTCCGTCGCCAGATCGCCCGCATCAAGACGCTTCAGGGCGAACGCGCCCGCGAAGCAGCGAAAGCGTAAGGAGTAGACAATGCCCAAGCGTATCCTGACCGGGACTGTCACCTCCGACAAGACCGACAAGACCGTGACCGTGCTGGTCGAACGCCGCGTGAAGCACCCGCTTTACGGCAAGATCATCAAGCGTTCGAAGAAGTACCACGCGCACGATGAGAACAACGAATATGTCGTTGGCGACAAGGTCCGCATCGAGGAGACCAAGCCGGTTTCCAAGACCAAGACCTGGGCGGTGATCGACCGTCTCGTCGCCAGCCGTGGCACCGCGGTCGAAGCCGACCTCGATGTCGCCGAAGCCACCCCCGGTGGCGCCGAGTAACTGACGTTTCAGGAACTGCCGGACTGGTTTCGGCAAGCCAATTGAGAAGGAACCGGATCGATGATCCAGATGCAATCCAATCTCGACGTCGCGGACAACAGCGGCGCGAAGCGCGTCCAGTGCATCAAGGTGCTGGGCGGGTCTAAGCGTCGTACCGCGTCTGTCGGCGATGTGATCGTGGTTTCCGTGAAGGAAGCCCAGCCGCGCGCCCGCGTGAAGAAGGGCGACGTGCACCGTGCCGTGATCGTGCGCACCAAGAAGGACGTTCGTCGTCCCGATGGCAGCGTGATCCGTTTCGACAGCAACGCCGCGGTCCTCGTGAACAAGAGCGAGGAGCCGATCGGCACCCGTATCTTCGGCCCGGTCGTGCGCGAACTGCGCGGCAAGGGTTTCATGAAGATCATCTCGCTCGCTCCGGAGGTGCTCTGATGGCATCCGCTAAGATCAAGAAGGGCGACACCGTCGTCGTGCTCTCGGGCAAGGACAAGGGCCAGACTGGCACCGTCCAGCAGGTCATGCCGAAGGAAGGCAAGGTCGTGGTCGAGGGCGTCAACGTGATGACCCGTCATCGCAAGCCTTCGCAGACCAATCCGCAGGGCGGCATCGATCGCATGCCCGCCCCGATGGCAATCTCCAAGGTTGCCGTTGCCGATCCCAAGGATGGCAAGCCCACCCGCGTCCGTTTCGAAGAGAAGGACGGCAAGAAGGTGCGCGTTGCCGTCAAGTCCGGGGAGACCATCGATGGCTGATTACACGCCCCGCCTGAAGCAGAAGTACCAGGACGAGATCATCAAGGCGATGACCGACAAGTTCGGTTACAAGAACCACATGGAGGTTCCGCGCCTGGAGAAGATCACGCTCAACATGGGTGTCGGCGAAGCGAGCCAGGACAAGAAGAAGGTCCAGACCGCTGCCGAGGAAATGCAGGCGATTGCCGGCCAGAAGCCGGTCATCACCAAGGCGAAGAAGTCGATCGCACAGTTCAAGCTGCGCGATGGCATGCCGATCGGGTGCAAGGTCAACCTGCGCCGTGACCGCATGTACGAATTCCTCGATCGCCTGGTGACGATCGCAATGCCCCGCATCCGCGACTTCCGTGGCCTGAATCCGAAGAGCTTCGATGGCAATGGCAACTACGCCATGGGCATCAAGGAGCAGATCATCTTCCCGGAGATCAGCTACGACAAGATCGAGAAGGTGCGTGGCATGGACATAATCGTCACCACTACCGCCAAGACCGACGAAGAAGCGCGCGAGCTGCTGCGCCTGTTCGGTTTCCCGTTCCCGGCCGAGACGGCTGAAGACAAGGAAGCGGCGTGAGCCGTTTCCCTGACCTGAGAAAGCAAGAGAGAGCTTAAGTCCAATGGCGAAACTGAGTTCCATCAACAAGAACGAGAAGCGCAAGAAGCTCGTTCAGAAGTACGCGGCGAAATACGCCAAGCTGAAGGCAATTGCCGACGATGAGTCGCTCGACGATACCGAACGCCTCATGGCCCGCCTGAAGATGGCCGAACTGCCGCGTAACGCGAACCCCACCCGTGTGCGCAACCGCTGCACCACCACCGGCCGCCCGCGCGGCTACTACCGCAAGTTCGGGCTTAACCGCATCGAACTCCGGAATCTGGCCAACAAGGGCCTGATCCCGGGCGTGACCAAGTCGAGCTGGTGAGGAAACGATAGATGGCTATGACCGATCCCCTGGGTGATATGCTCACCCGTATCCGCAACGGCCAGCAGGCGAAGAAGGACTCCGTCCTTTCGCCGGCGTCCAAGCTGCGCGCCAACGTGCTCGAAGTGCTCCAGCGCGAAGGCTACATTCGTGGCTACAGCGAAGACGCCAGCGGCCCGCACAAGGCGCTGCGGATCGAACTGAAGTATTTCGAGGGCGAACCTGCGATCAAGCACGTCGCCCGTGTCTCCAAGCCGGGTCGTCGCATCTACTCGGGTTCGAAAGAACTGCCGGCAGTGCGCAACGGCCTTGGCATCACCATCGTCTCGACGCCCAAGGGTGTGCTTTCGGATGCCGAAGCGCGCCAGGAAAACGTCGGTGGCGAAGTGCTGGCGGAGGTGTTCTGATGAGCCGCATTGGCAAGAAGCCGGTGGCGCTCCCCAGCGGAGTGACCGCCAAGATCGAAAACGGCAAGCTGACCGTGAAGGGCGCCAAGGGCGAGCTTTCCATGTCGACGTCCGACCTCGTCACCTACGAGATCAGCGACGAAGAGATTTCGGTTCAGCCGATCAACAAGTCGCAGAAGGCGCGCCAGTTCTGGGGCATGCAGCGTACGCTCGTGCAGAACCTGGTCGACGGCGTGACCGAAGGTTTCACCAAGGTGCTTGAGATCACCGGCGTTGGTTATCGTGCGCAGGCGCAGGGCAAGAAGCTCAAGCTGCAGCTCGGTTTCAGCCACGATGTCGATCTCGACGTGCCGGAAGGTGTTGAAGTCAAGACGCCCGACCAGACCACGGTCGAAATTTCGGGCATCGACAAGCAGAAGGTCGGGCAGTTCGCTGCCGAGATCCGCGAATGGCGCAAGCCGGAGCCCTACAAGGGCAAGGGCGTGAAGTATCGCGGTGAGTATATCTTCCGCAAGGAAGGGAAGAAGAAGTAAGATGGCAAAGCTTTCCCTCTTTGAACGTCGCCGCCGCCGCGTGCGCACCGCGCTGCGCAAGCGTGCCGGTGACAAGCCGCGTCTGTCGGTGCACCGCACCGGCCAGCACATCTACGCGCAGATCATCGACGACAAGGACGGCCGTACCGTCGCCGCCGCCAGCACGCTGGGTGGCAAGGGCTCGGGCGCCAACGTCGATGCTGCGAAGAAGGTCGGCAGCGATATTGCCGCCGCCGCCAAGAGGGCTGGCGTGACGACTGTCGTGTTCGATCGCGGCGGGTTCCTGTTCCATGGCCGCGTCAAGGCGCTGGCCGATGCCGCGCGCGAAGGCGGGCTGGAGTTCTGATGATGGCTGACGAAAACAACACCGAAGAAACCAAGGCGGAAGCCCAGGTCGAGCAGAACGTCGAGGGTTCGACCCCGACGCCGACGACCGAAAGCACCGAGGCGGCCGACAACCAGTCTCCCGCGCAGGCCGATGACGGTCAGCAGCGCACCCGCGGCGGACGCGGTGGCCGGGGCGGTCGGGACAACGACCGTGGCGGTCGTGGCCGTGGCCGTGGTCGCGATGATCGCCGTGGCAATCGTGGCGACGACGATGGCGAGGAGCTGATCGAAAAGCTCGTCCACATCAACCGCGTCGCCAAGGTGGTGAAGGGCGGTAAGCGCTTCGGTTTCGCCGCGCTGGTCGTGGTGGGTGACGGCAAGGGCCGCGTGGGCTTCGGCCACGGCAAGGCTCGCGAAGTGCCGGAAGCCATCAACAAGGCGACCGCTGCTGCCAAGAAGAAGATGATCCGCGTGCCGCTGAAGGAAGGTCGCACCCTCCACCATGACGGCAAGGGCCACTTCGGCGCCGGCAAGGTGAACGTGCGTTCGGCTCCCGCCGGTACCGGCATCATCGCCGGTGGTCCGATGCGTGCCGTGTTCGAAAGCCTTGGCGTTGCCGACGTGGTGACCAAGTCGATCGGCACCTCCAACCCCTACAACATGATCCGCGCCACCTTCGACGCGCTGACCAACCAGTCTTCGCCGAAGTCGGTTGCCCAGCGTCGCGGCAAGAAGGTTGCCGACCTGCTGGGTCGTGGCGGCCAGGTGAGCGAAGCCGAGGCCCAGGCCGAAGCCGAAGCGATCACGGAGTAAGACAAGATGGCTACCATCAAGATCAAGCAGATCGGTTCGCCGATCCGTCGTCCCGAAAGCCAGCGCAAGATCCTGATCGGCCTCGGGCTGAACAAGATGCACAAGGTTGTCGAACTGAAGGACACCCCTGAAGTGCGCGGCGCCATCGCCAAGGTGCCGCACATGGTGGAGATCGTGGAGGGCTGAGCGCCCTTCGCGATCCACAAAAAATTTGACGGTCGTGGCCCGCTGGCGTAGCGGGCCGCTTCCATTTTTAGCGCGAACAGAGCGAAAGCGAGTGCAGACTATGAAACTTAACGACATCCGTGACAACGAAGGCGCCCGCAAGGGTCGCATCCGCGTGGGCCGTGGCATCGGCTCGGGCAAGGGCAAGACCGGTGGCCGTGGCCAGAAGGGCCAGAAGAGCCGTTCGGGCGTGTCCATCAAGGGCTTCGAAGGCGGCCAGATGCCGCTTCACATGCGCCTGCCGAAGCGCGGCTTCAACAACCCCTTCGGCAAGGACTATGCCGAAGTGAACCTGGGTACGGTGCAGAAGCTGGTCGATGCCAAGAAGCTCGACGCCAAGGCCGTGGTGGATCACGAGGCGCTGAAGGCTGCCGGCGTGGCCCGTGGCGGCAAGGACGGCGTGCGCCTGCTGGGCAAGGGCGAACTGACCGCCAAGCTCACCTTTAAGGTGGCCGGCGCTTCCAAGGGTGCTGTCGAAGCGGTCGAGAAAGCCGGCGGCTCGGTGGAGCAGACCGCTCCCAAGAAGGCCGACAAGGCTTCGGGCAACGACGCCGAATAACCGGAAAAAAGGCGCGCGCGGGTTCGACAACGGGCCCGCGCGTCCCTATCTAGCCTTCCTGAGCCGGGAGGGACCGGCATTTCTGACCGGAATTTGAGAGATACTTCATGGCATCCCGCGCCGATAATCTCGCCAGCACGCTGAGCTTTTCGAACTTCAGCAAGGCCACCGAACTCAAGCAGCGCATCTGGTTCACCATCGGTGCGCTGATCGTCTTCCGTTTCCTCAGCTTCGTGCCGCTTCCGGGCGTCAACCCGCTGATCCTGGAATCGCTGTACGACCAGACGCGCGGCGGCATCCTCGACATGTTCAATATGTTCTCCGGCGGCTCGCTGGAGCGTATGAGCCTGATCGCGCTGGGCGTGATGCCCTACATTACCGCCTCCATCGTCATCCAGTTGGCTGCCTCGTTGCACCCCAGCCTGATGGCGCTGAAAAAGGAAGGCGAGGCCGGGCGCAAGAAGCTGAACCAGTACACCCGCTATGGCACGGTGTTCCTGTGCGCGATCCAGGGCTGGTTCCTCGCCTCGGGCCTCGAAGCCTACGGCGCGCAGAGCGGGCTGCAGGCCGTGGTCGACCCCGGCATCATGTTCCGCGTGGTGGCCGTCATCAACCTGGTGGGTGGCACCATGTTCCTGCTGTGGCTGGGTGAACAGATCACCAGCCGCGGTATCGGCAACGGCGTGTCGCTGATCATCATGGCGGGCATCGTCGCCCAGTTCCCCACTTTCACCGCCCAGCTGTTCGAAGGCGGCCGCACCGGCTCCATCAGCGGCGCGCTGATTGCAGGCCTTGTGGTGATGCTGGTGCTGCTGATCCTGGTCATCACCTTCTTCGAGCGTGCGCAGCGACGGCTGTTGATCCAGTATCCCAAGCGCGCAGCCCAGCGCGGCGGGATGCAGGCAGACCGGTCGCACCTGCCGCTGAAGCTGAACACTGCCGGCGTGATCCCGCCGATTTTCGCCAGCTCGCTGCTGCTGCTGCCGTTGACGATCACCCAGTTCGCGGGCAATTCGCTCGATCCATCGACCACGTCGGGCCAGGTGCTGCAGCAGGTGCTGCAGTACCTGCAGCACGGGCAGCCGTTGTACATGGCGCTATATGCCATCGGCATCATCTTCTTCGCGTTCTTCTACACCGCGGTGGTGTTCAATCCCGAAGATACCGCAGAGAACTTGAAGAAGAACGGCGGCTTCATCCCCGGCATCCGTCCGGGCAAGCGCACCGCCGACTATCTCGATTACGTGCTGACTCGCATCACCGTGGTCGGCGCCATCTATCTGACCGCGGTCTGCATCATCCCCGAATGGGGCATCGCGCAGACGGGCCTGCCGCTGTTCCTTGGCGGCACCAGCCTGCTGATCGTTGTGAACGTGACGGTGGATACCATCAGCCAGATCCAGTCGCACCTGTTGGCGCACCAGTATGGTGACCTTATCAAGAAGGCGAAGTTGAAGGGCCGCATGCGCTAGGCTAGCGCTGGGGGTTCTTCAAAGAGGGGATTCGCTGACAAATGAGCAACCGCGCATGAATATCATCCTTCTTGGGCCTCCGGGGGCAGGCAAGGGCACGCAGGCCAACCTGCTAGTCGAGAACCACGGGATGCGTCAGCTTTCCACCGGTGACATGCTGCGCGCGGCGGTGAAGGCGGAAACGCCCGTCGGGCTCGAAGCCAAGGCGGTGATGGAACGCGGCGAGCTGGTTTCCGACGCCATTGTCTCTGCCCTGATCGACGACGAACTTGCCGCCATGGGCGACGAAGTGGGTGCGATCTTCGATGGCTATCCGCGTACTGAGGCGCAGGCCATTTCGCTGGATGAGATCCTGGCCAGGCATAACCGCAAGCTCGACCACGTGATCGAGCTGGTGGTTGACGAGGAAGCGCTGGTCGACCGCGTCACCGGTCGTTTCACCTGCGCCAAGTGCGGCGAGGGCTATCACGATCGACACAAGCTGCCCGCCAAGGAAGGCGTTTGCGACAAGTGTGGCTCCACCGAGTTCAAGCGTCGTCCCGACGATAACGAGCAGACCGTGCGCACGCGCATGCAGGAATATCGCGCCAAGACCGCGCCGATACTGCCCTACTACGAGAAGCGCGGCATCGTGCAGCGGGTCGATGGCATGGCGTCCATCGATGCGGTGACGGCGGCGATCGAGAAGGTCTTGGCCTCCGGCTGAGCCTTGCGCTAACCCTGCCATCGATGGATGGAGGGACCATGCGAATATTTGCCCCAGCCCTGGCGGTCAGCCTGCTGGCTACGCCTGCCGCAGCCGAGGTTGTCGAAAGCGACCATGGCGGCTTCGCCAGCAGTCACAGTGTGATCGTCAGCGCCGAGCGCGAGGCAGTCTGGCGCGAACTTGTGCATCCCGAGACCTGGTGGAGCCACAGCTGGTCCGACAATGCGGCCAACCTGAGGTTGGATGCACGCGCGGGCGGCTGCTTTTGCGAGACCATTCCCGCCGCCGATGGCTGGCCCGCGGGATCGGTCGAGCACATGCGCGTGCTCGCGGTGTTTCCGGGCACCATGCTGCGCATGTCCGGTTCGCTCGGCCCGTTGCAGGGAGAAGGCATGACGGGAACGCTCACCGTGACCCTGGCAGAAGAGGGGGAGGGCACCCGCATTACCTGGGACTATATCACCGGCGGGGAAGCACATTATTCGCCCGGCACGCTGGCCAGTGTGGTGGACGGTGTGCAGGGCGAATTCCTCGGCGGACTGGTGCAGCGGCTCGGCGGCCCTGTGGACCAGGACTGATCGCAGGTTTTGACTAGGGCGTCCTGGCGAGTTATAATGTACAGATTGGAGCCGGTTGGTTCCCCAGCGCAGCGGAATGTTCCGTGTGCGCTCTTTCGGCTGTTGACGCGGCTGCAGAATCACCCTATCTGCGCGCTCTATTCGTCCAATAGTATCGATAGTCACTATCAGGCGGCAGCCTTTGGCAAGCCTCCTGTTTTTGCTTTCGGCACATGCGGGTGGATTTTTGTAGCGATGAGATAGGGGCATCCCCAGTGATGAATCCCCTGTGGAGCATGGAGAAATAAGTGGCTCGTATTGCCGGGGTAAACATCCCCACCAACAAGCGCGTTATCATTGCGCTCACCTACATTCACGGAATCGGTCCCACCACTGCGAAGAAGATTGCCGACAAGCTCGGCATCGATCACTCGCGCCGCGTGCAGGACCTGACGGACGCCGAAGTCCTGCAGATCCGTGAAACCATCGACTCTGATTACACCGTGGAAGGCGACCTGCGTCGCGACACCGCGATGAACATCAAGCGCCTGATGGACCTCGCCTGCTATCGTGGCCTGCGCCACCGCAAGGGCCTGCCGGTCCGCGGCCAGCGTACCCATACCAACGCCCGCACCCGCAAGGGCAAGGCCAAGCCGATCGCCGGCAAGAAGAAGTAAGCGCCCGACGCGCTTTTTCCTTCTGACTAGATACGAGGAACACGAACAATGGCACGCGAACCAGGCCGTATTCGGCGCCGTGACAAGAAGAACATTTCCAGCGGTGTTGCGCACGTCAACGCCAGCTTCAACAACACCATGATCACCATCACCGATGCTCAGGGCAATGCGATCAGCTGGTCCAGTGCCGGCATGATGGGCTTCAAGGGCAGCCGCAAGTCGACTCCCTATGCTGCGCAGGTTGCTGCTGATGATGCGGGCAAGAAGGCCGCCGAACACGGCGTGCGCACGCTCGAGGTCGAGATCAAGGGTCCGGGTTCGGGCCGCGAAAGCGCGCTGCGGGCGCTGCAGGCGGTGGGCTTCACCATCACCAGCATCCGCGACGTGACGCCGATCCCGCACAACGGTGTGCGGCCGTCCAAGCGTCGCCGCGTCTGATCGAAGCCTGCCGCGGGGGCATTCCCCCGCAACAAGTCACTCGCATCGGCCGCGGCGTTCACCGGAACGATCGCGGTCTTTGCACCACGAAATACCTTTAGGGGAAGTCCATGTCCGTCAATACCAAGAACTGGCAGGAACTGAAGAAGCCCAACACCCTCGAAATCAAGGAAGGCGCCGACAAGAAGCGCAAGGCGACCTTCGTCGCGGAACCGCTTGAGCGCGGCTATGGCCTGACGCTGGGCAACGCGCTGCGCCGCGTGCTGCTGGCCAGCCTGCAGGGTGCGGCGATCACTTCGATCAAGATCGAGAACGTGCTGCACGAATTCTCCTCGCTCGCCGGCGTGCGCGAAGACGTGACCGACATCGTCCTTAACGTGAAGCAGATCGCGCTGAAGATGGAAGGCGAAGGCCCCAAGCGCCTGCAGCTTTCCGCTACCGGCCCGGCCGAGGTGAAGGCTGGCGACATTGCCGTGACCGGCGACATCGAGATCCTGAACAAGGACCTGGTGATCTGCCACCTCGACGAAGGCGCCACGCTCAACATGGAACTCACCGCCGACACCGGCAAGGGCTATGTCCCCGCCGTGCAGAACCGCCCGGCCGACGCGCCGATCGGCCTGATCCCGGTGGACAGCCTCTACTCGCCGATCAAGCAGGTGAGCTACAAGGTCGAGAACGCCCGCGTTGGCCAGGAACTGGACTTCGACAAGCTCAGCCTGACCATCGAGACCGACGGCACCGTCACCCCTGAAGATGCGATTGCCTATGCTGCGCGCATCCTGCAGGACCAGCTGACCCTGTTCGTCCACTTCGAAGACGGCATCCCGCAACCTTCCAGCGCCATGATCGGCGTTGCCGCAGAGCCGCAGGAAAGCGACACCAACCAGCTCAACCGCTACCTGCTGAAGAAGGTGGACGAGCTGGAACTGTCGGTGCGTTCGGCCAACTGCCTGAAGAACGACAATATCATCTACATCGGCGACCTGGTCCAGAAGACCGAGGCCGAGATGCTCCGCACGCCGAACTTCGGTCGCAAGTCCCTGAACGAGATCAAGGAAGTCCTGAGCTCGATGGGCCTGCGCCTGGGCATGGACATCCCCGGCTGGCCGCCGGAAAACATCGAGGAAATGGCCAAGAAGCTGGAGCAGGAACTGCTCGGCTAATTGCCAACAAGGGGCTTGGGCCGGACCCCGTTTTCCGGCCTGCACTGGGCTTTCCGTAAGACGGGCCCTTTTCGAACTGGAGTAACTAACAATGCGTCACGGTATTTCCGGCCGTAAACTCAGCCGCAAGAGCCAGCACCGCACCGCCATGTTCCGCAACATGGCTGCTGCGCTGATCAAGCACGAGCAGATCCTCACCACCACGGCCAAGGCCAAGGAACTGCGTCCCTACGTCGAAAAGCTGATCACGCTGGCCAAGCGTGGCGGCCTGTCGAACCGTCGCCTGGCGCACGCCCGCCTGATGGACGATGCGCAGGAAAAGAAGCTGTTTGACGTGCTGGCGGAGCGTTACGCCGACCGCAACGGCGGCTACACCCGCATCATCAAGGCCGGCTATCGCGCCAGCGACGCGGCCCCCATCGCCTACATCGAACTGGTCGACCGCGATGAAGACGCGAAGGGCCAGGATTCGGGCCCGGTGATGACCGAGATGGACGAATACGAAGAAGCCTAAGCTTTCGTAAGCGAACACGCTAAAGGGCCGTCGGAGAGATCCGGCGGCCCTTTTCGTTGCGATTGACAGGTTCGGGGCGCTGGCATAGAGGCGCGCTCGGCCATGGGAAGCCAGCCGTCCGCAAGCGCAAGCTATGGTGAAATCCCAAGATTCCGGCAATCGATCTCCATCCACGCCGAGATGGCAATGCGGACACCATCACCTCAGGCATCCGATCTTGGAGGTTGATATGAATACCCGACACAGTCCCAACGTGGCCAATCTGAAGGCCCAGGCGAGGCGCTATCGCGCTTCGCACCTCGCACAGGGGCGCACGCTCTCGCATTCGCGCGCGCTTGAACTGGTGGCCCGGCAGCAGGGGTTTGCCGACTGGAACACTGCGGTGGCCAATTGCCGGCAGCACCCCGTTCCCGAAAAGCTGGCGGCCGGCAAGGTGGTGCAAGGGCGCTACCTTAGCCATCCCTTCGAAGCGCGCATCGTTGCGGCAACGCAGCTGCCGGACGGGCAGGTTCACCTGACACTCGACCTGGACGAGGGAATCGATGTTTCCGCTTCCTCGCGCTTCAGTGCTGTCAGGAAGCGGGTATCGGGAACCGTGGACAGTACCGGTCGGTCTGCGGAGAGCCTGGCCGACGGTACGCCGCAGCTGCAGGTCATCGGCCTTTAGCCGCGTGTTGCGCTTCGCCATCAACGAAGGGCCGTCGGACAAGATCCGGCGGCCCTTTTCTTTTGCGCGGGAGGTGGCACAAGGGCAGGCATGATCCGCACCATGATGCTGGCAGCCGCGACGCTGCTCCTCGCCCCGATCCCCGCAGCCGCCCAGTCGATCCCGCA
Source organism: uncultured Erythrobacter sp. (assembly GCA_913055155.1). Lineage (GTDB taxonomy): Bacteria > Pseudomonadota > Alphaproteobacteria > Sphingomonadales > Sphingomonadaceae > Alteraurantiacibacter. The sequence continues at coordinate 183,327 of CAJXJR010000008.1, forward strand.
GAACGCCTTGCAGGACCACTACGACCGCGCACTACCAGGCGCTGTTCATGTGCAGTGCCATCGGCAATGCAGAACGCAACGGAGCGACCCGCGACGAGGAGCATATCGCCGCCTGGGAGCTTACCGGCATCCAGGCGCCGCTTGACGAGATCGTGGGCGAGTTGCCGTATCAGGTGCTGCGCTATTCGGGCATGTCGGACCAGATCAACGGCATGCTCAGCCATGTCGCGGTGGGCTGGGCCGAGGACATGCCGCCGCGCATCGCATATACCCATTTCAACGGCTGCAGCCTCGCCCCCATCGGCGCCGGCTTGCCCGAACGCCGCCAGATCCCGCGCCCTGTGGGCAGCGTGGACCAGGGCTGGACTGTCGATGACGCGGTGCTCGACGGGGAAGCCGCGCAAGGCCTGGTGCAGGCCGCTTTCGGCGATGCCTACGGCGCCGATGCCCGCACCAGCGCGATCCTGGTGCTGAAAGACGGGCGGATCGTGCGCGAGGACTATGCCCCCGGCTTCGGGCCGGATGTGCCGCAGCGCACCTGGTCTGTTGCCAAGAGCATCGCTGCCACGCTGGTCGGCTCTGCCGTGCAGCGTGGGCTGGTGAGGGTGGACGATTCCGCCGGGCTGGGCCTGGGCGAGGGCGATCCGCGCGCGCTTATCACCGTGGACCATGCCTTGCGCATGGCAACGGGCCGTTATTCGGATACGCCGGGCAATCGCACCGATCCGCTCTACTTCGGCGGCGCCACGGTGGAGGAGCGCGCCACCCAGTGGCCGCTGGTCTACGCGCCGGGAACGATGTGGCGCTATGCCAACAACGATACGCTGGTGGCGGTGCGGGCGATCCGCGAAAGCTTCCTCATCTATCCGCCCTCGGCCTTCTTTCGCGATACGGGGATGATGCACACAGTGGCGGAGACCGACTGGCAGGGCGGCTACATCCTCTCCAGCCAGGTGTGGACCACCGCGCGCGACCTGGCGCGGCTGGGCCAGCTGCACCTTGACGATGGCGTACTGCCCGATGGCACGCGGTTGCTGCCCGAAGGGTGGAGCGAATACGTTTCTGCCGCCAGCGGCCCGCAGCCCGAAGGGCGGGGCCTTGGCTATGGCGCCGGCTGGTGGCTGTTCAACGATCACGAAGGCGTGCCCGCCGATACCTACGCTGCGCAAGGCAATCGCGGGCAATACGTTGTCGTCGTGCCGAGCGAGAACGTGGTTATCGTGCGCCGCGGCGAAGACCCGGCGGGCGGATCCGGCTTCGATATCCAGGCCTTCACCGCAGACGTGCTGGCCGCGCTGGCAGAATAGGACCAAGGTCGCGCTTGCATCCGTAAAAGGCATGGTTACATCGTAAACCAACTGCCGAACATGCGGAGTTTCCATGCGTTTCCACACTCTTGCAGCATCGCTGCTTGCCGCCCCCCTTGCCGCTGTCGCCATTCCCGCTAGTGCGCAGGACATGACTGCACCCGACTATCCCGAGACCCGCCAGGGCGACCTCGTCGAGACCTTCTTCGGCGAGGAAGTGGCCGATCCCTACCGCTGGCTGGAAGAGGACGTGCGCAACAGTCAGGAAGTGGCCGACTGGGTAGAGGCGCAGAACGAAGTCACCGACGCATATCTCGAATCGCTGCCCGCGCGCGACTGGTTCACCAATCGCATCGGCGAGCTTTACGATTTCGAGCGGTTCTCCGTGCCCGTGGAGCGCGGCGGTCGCTATTTCTACACCGGCAATTCGGGTTTGCAGAACCAATCCCCGCTTTACGTGCGTGACAGCCTGGAAGCCGAACCGCGCCTGCTGATCGACCCCAACGAATGGGCCGACGATGGCGCCACCGCGCTGGCGGGCTGGGTGCCTTCGCCCGATGGCAGCAAGCTGCTCTATTCCGTGCAGGACGGCGGCACCGATTGGCGCATCCTCCACGTTCTCGACGTAGAAACGGGCGAGCAACTGAGCGAGAACATTCGCTGGGCCAAGTTCACCAGCCTTGCCTGGGTCGGCAACGAGGGTTTCCTCTACTCCCGCTTCCCCGAGCCGGAAGAGGGCGAGGACTTTCAGGCGCTGAACATGGACCAGGCGGTCTATTACCACGCGCTGGGCACGGCGCAGGCGGACGACCGGCTGGTGTTCGCCACGCCCGACGCGCCGGAACGCAACCACACCGCGCAGACCACCACCGATAGCCGCTGGGCGGTGGTGACCTCCTCTACCGGCACCGATGCGCGGTACGAGGTTAACCTGATCGACCTTTCCACCGGGTGGGACGCGCGCGTGCTGGTGCCCGGTTTCGAAAACAGCTGGAGCCTGATCGACTCTGTCGGCTCGCGGCTGTTCTTCACCACCAACGCCGATGCGCCGCTTTACCGAGTCGTCTCCATCGACATGGATAACGCTGCCGCTGGCTGGACCGAAGTCGTGGCCGAGCGCGAGCAGCCGATTGCCGATGCTTCGCTGGTGGGCGGCCACCTGGTGCTGGAATACCTCGAGGACGCGTCGTCCGCAGCCTATGTCTATTCGCTGGATGGCGAGCTGGTGCGCGAGATCGAATTTGCCGGCATCGGCAGCGCGGCGGGTTTCTACGGCTCGCCTGATAGCCCGGAGATGTTCTACTCCTTCGCCAGCTTCAACCGCCCGGCCACCATCTACCGCTATGACGTGGCGAACGGCGAGAGCACGGTGTTCGCAGAGCCCGAGCTGACTTTCGACCCGGACGATTTCGTGGTCGAACAGCGGTTCTACGAAAGCAAGGACGGCACTCGTGTGCCCATGTTCATCATGCGCCGCGCGGACATTGCCGCCAGCGGCGAAGCCGTGCCGACGCTGCTCTATGGCTATGGCGGGTTCGACGTGTCGCTCACCCCCAGCTTCTCCACCAGCCGCCTGGCCTGGGTGGAGGCGGGCGGGGCCTTCGCGCTCGCCAACATCCGTGGCGGCGGTGAATACGGCAAGGCCTGGCACGATGCCGGGCGCCGCGCCAACAAGCAGAACGTGTTCGACGATTTCATCGCTGCGGGCGAGTTCCTGATCGCGGAGGGAATCACGCCCGATAATGGCCTGGCCATCCAGGGCGGTTCCAACGGTGGCCTGCTGGTGGGCGCGGTGGTCAACCAGCGGCCCGACCTGTTCGCGGCAGGCAATGCCGCCGTGGGCGTGATGGACATGCTGCGCTTCGACCAGTTCACTGCCGGTCGCTATTGGGTGGACGACTATGGCTATCCCGATCGCGAGGAAGACTGGCGCATCCTGCGCGCCTATTCGCCGCTGCATAACATCCAGCCCGATACGGATTACCCCGCGTTGCTGGTGACCACGGCCGATACCGATGATCGCGTGGTGCCGGGCCACAGTTTCAAGTACACCGCCGCCTTGCAGGCGCAGGACCTTGGCGAGCGTCCGCAGCTGATCCGGATCGAGACCCGCGCGGGCCACGGTTCGGGCAAGCCCACCGACAAGGCGATTGCCGAGGCATCCGATATCGCGGCGTTCCTGGCGTACTGGACGGGGCTGCAACCGGACGAATAGGGGTCATTCAGGTAAATGACGACTTTTCTGAACATCGCCTAACACGCGAGTTCAGCGTCGCATCAGTGCGACTCGGGTAGAACCCTTCTCACAGGTGGCAATCCCGCCATCGGGACGAGAAGGAGACACCTCATGAAGTCCATTACCAAAGCTCTCGCCAAGGGCACGCTCGGAACCGTCGCGGCTGGCGCGATGGCTGTGGCCTCGGCGTCTCCCGCTGCCGCGCAGGATCGCCACCATCGCGACCGCGACGGCATTTCCGCCGGCGAAGTGATTGCCGGTGCGGTTATCATCGGTGGCCTCGCCGCCATCCTGTCCTCGCGCGACAACGATCGCTATGATCGCGACTACCGCTACGACCGCCGCGATTATCGCGGTGACTATCGCGGTGACTATCGCGGCAGCTACCGCGGCGGATACACGGGCCGCGATGCCGTGGAGATGTGCGTGCGCGCCGCCGAACGCCGCGCCCAGCGCTGGACCGGCAGCCGTGCCGAAGTCTACGAGATCCGCGATGTCGACCGCGAACGGCGCGGCTGGGAAGTGAAGGGCCGGATCGCCGTGCGCGAAGGCTATCGCGACCACCGTCGCGGCTGGGGCCGGGGTGACTACCGTCGCGGCTATCGCAACGATGGCTGGGACGAGGGCCGCTTCACCTGCGATATCCGCAGGGGCCGGGTGGTCGACCTCGATTTCCGTGGCATCCGCGGCCTTTGATCGCTGATCCCCATATCCACCGGCAGGCGGTTCAGGCTGAAGTCAGTCTGGACCGCCTAGCCATGTCTGCAATCCGAAATCCCAGGGGGAACATACAATGATTTTCCGCCCGTCCCGTATGGCCGGCGTCGCAGCCCTCGCTGCTGCGCTTTCGATGGCTGCCACGCCTGCCGCCGCGGCAGAGCTTCCGGCGCCCGCGGCCTCCACCAACGCCTATTCACAGCTGAACACCGGCGATGCCGGCGAAGCCGACGGCTGGCGCCGCTATCGCCGCCACCGCGACCGCGGGATTGATGCCGGCGACGTGATTGCCGGGGTGGTGGTTGTGGGCGCGCTGGCTGCGCTGATCGGCTCTGCCAACCGCAGCAGCCGTGATCGTGATCGTTACGATGATCGCCGCGTGCGCTACGACGACCGCCGCGATCGCGGCTATGAAAACCGGGGCATCGAAGGCGCTGTCGAAATGTGTGTCGACCAGGTCGAATATCGTGACAACCGCGTGGAGAACGTCGACCGGGCGGATCGCTCCGCCAGTGGCTGGACCGTTGCCGGCACGCTGTCCGACGGTGAGCGGTGGACCTGCTTCATCGACAACGCGGGCGACGTGCGCAGCATCGATTATGGCCGCGCCGCTTACCAGTCGGGTGTGGTCACTTCGTCAGGCACGCAGCTGAGCGATGCCGACTATGCCCGCGCCCGCGCTTCCACGCGTACACCTGCCGACCAGGCCTATACCTATGAGTATGCGCCCCTGGTCGACGTTCCCGGCGCCGACGACCCGCGCCCGGCCTATCCCGGTGGGCCGCTGCCGGGCGAGGAAGGCTATGACGCCAACTGGCAGGTCGATGGCGATCTCGATGACAGCGAATGGCAGGGCGATGGCCGCTACACCACCGCGCAGGCTGTCGATTTCGAACAACCGGCTCCCTAGTCACTCACTTCCCGCGAATAGGCGGGCAGTTCGATCTTCCAGAACATCGCCGCGCCGCGCAGGGCAAACCCCGCCAGTGCGGCGATCCCCATCGACCACGCCTGCGGCACGCCCAGCAGGATCAGCACCGCGGTGAGCGAGGCGGCCAGCGCGGCTGCCGTCACGTAAAGCTCCGGCCGCATCAGGATGGAGGGCACGCCCGCGATCACATCGCGCACGATGCCGCCCACGCAGCCTGTCACCACGCCCAGGATGATTGCCGCCAGCGGCGCGACGTCGAAAGCCAGCGCCTTGGCCACGCCCAGCGTGCTGAACAGCGCCAGGCCCGCGGCATCGGCCCATTCCAGCCAGCCATCGCGCCCCTCCCAAAGCTTGCGCGGCGCGAACCAGGCGATCAGCGCCATGCCCAGGATCACCGGCGCGACCCAGAAATCGCGCAGCCAGAAGGCCGGCACGCCGAGCAGTGCATCGCGTACCGAGCCGCCGCCGACACCTGTCAGCAGCGCGAAGAAGGCGCAGGTCACGAAAGTTTGGTTCAGCCGCGCCGCCAGCAGCGCGCCCGACAGTGCGAACACGGCCGTGCCGCCAAGATCGAGGAACGGCGGCAGCACGGGGGGCATCATGCCTTCACCTTCACCTTTGCCTTGCGCCGCCGGAACATCAGCACGCAGCCCAGCAGCGATCCCAGCACGCCCAGCGCGGCAAAAACGATCAGCGTGGGATGGTTGAAATCCTCGCGCGTCTGCAGATCCATGATGTGCAGGCCCCAGAAGAAATCGTAGACTCGCCGCCAGCCGGTGCGCACCGCCTGCACTTCGCCCGTCTGGCTGTTGATGTAGAGGTTCGTGTCGTCGGCAAAATGCGCCTGCCACACGTTTACAGGGGCGCGGAAATCGAGCGGCACCGAATCCGCCGGGTAGAAGGTGACGCTTTCCAGCGCGGCATCGCCTGTGAAATAGGCCAGCGCGATTGCGCGCGCCTGTCCTTCGGTAACGGGGTTGTAGAGCCGTCCGTCGCTGGCGGAATAGCGATAGCGGCCGCCGTCGTCCTCCACCACGATCCAGCCAGGCCCATCGACGAAGTTCTGCAGGGTGATGCTCCGCACAGGGCCGCTCAGCGCGGGCAGTACCAGCTCTTCGGTGGCGACAGGTGGCAGTTGCGCGCGCAGGTTTTCTCCGCGCACGGTCTCGATCGGCTGGATAATCATGATGAGGCCTGACAGCGTCCACATCAGGATCGGCACGCCGGTGAACCAGGCCAGCCAGATGTGCCACCTGGCGAATTTCTGCATGATCTTCTGTTTTGCCATGCACGCGCGATAGGCGCTCTGGCGGCGCGTCGCTAGTCCGTTGCGAACAGCTTGGAACGGTCGGCAAAGGCCTTCATCTCGATGGCATTGCCGGCAGGATCGCGGAAGAACATGGTCGCCTGCTCGCCCGGCTGGCCTTCGAAGCGCACGCGCGGGGGGATATCAAAGGCGATGCCCTGCGCGATCAGCCGTTCGGCCAGCGCCTTCCAGTCGTCCATCTCCATCACGATGCCGAAATGCGGCACGGGCACGTCGTCGCCGTCAACCGGGTTGGTGCCGTGCCCGGCCTTGGCGACGATGGAGGGGGCCTGGTGGGCCACGATCTGGTGGCCGTAGAAATCGAAGTCGCACCAGTCGTCGGTGGAGCGACCTTCCGGGCAGCCCATGACCTCACCCCAGAAATGGCGGGCGGCCTCGAGGTTGTCGACCGGGAAGGCGAGGTGGAAAGGCGAAAGCTGCGTCATCGTAGCGGTATCCTATGCAGTCCTAGGGCAATGCCGAAACCCAGTATGGGCGCTGCGCCATAGCCGATCAACGGGGTGGGGTAGCTGCTCATCAGCGCGATCACGGCAAAGCCGAAATAGAGCCCGGCAAGGGCGAAACGCTTGGCCCGATCGAACGGCACGGCGAACAGCACCAGCGCGAAACCCGCCGCCAGCGCCAGAGCCAGGGCAATGGCCAGGAACACGCTGGTTCCCGCGGCCTCCACCAGCACGCGTTCGACGAACGGCTGCGGCGGCAATTCGCCGCGCAGGGCCATGTTGATCGAGGCAAGGAAGCCGATTGCCGCGACGCCGCCGACTTTCCAGTCCTTGGTCACATGATGCAGCCCTACCGCAGCGAAGGTGAGGGCAAAGCCGGTGGCAGCATCGGGTTGCAGCCACGCCAGCCCCACGGCTGCCAGCAATATAGGTGCGGCCAGCGTGCGATTGCGCGCGGCCAGCACACACAGGCCGGGCGTTGCCAGCATGCCGGTGTGCAGGGTGAGCGAGCCGAGGGGGAACCAGCGCCTGACCGTATCCCCGGTGATCGATGTCATTTCCGGGCTGACCGCCAGCGGGGTGAGCAGGGTGAACAGCAGCACCCCGGTCATGAGGTGGCGGCTGAGCGCGGTATGCGGCCCCCGCCCGGACAGGATCCACGGCGCGGCCACGACCAGTGCGCCGAGGTTGGTGAGTGCATAGTGTGCAGGCGCGCCGCCCAGCGCCATGTAGAGCGCGCCGGCAAGGACCGGGATCGCCAGCGCCAGGACGGCGGGGAGGCGTTCCCGGAACGCCACCTCAGATGTGGATCGGCTTGCCCTGAACGCCCATCGCTGCCTCTTTCAAGGCTTCGGCATGGGTGGGGTGGGCGTGGCAGGTGTAGGCAATGTCCTCGCTGGTCGCGCCGAACTCCATGGCGAGCGCTGCCTCGGCGATCATCGTGCCGGCCACGCTGGCAATGCACCACACGCCCAGCACGCGGTCGGTTTCGGCATCGGCGATCACCTTCACGAAGCCATCGGGCTCGTGGTTGGTCTTGGCCCGGCTATTGGCCATCATCGGGAACTTGCTGGTCTTGACCGCGCCCTTTTCCTTGGCCTGCTCCTCGGTCAGGCCCACGCCGGCGATTTCGGGCAGGGTGTAGACCACGCTGGGGATCACGTCGTGGTTCACGATGCCCGTTTCGCCCGCAATCCATTCGGCCACGGCAATGCCTTCGTCCTCGGCCTTGTGCGCCAGCATGGGGCCAGGCACCACGTCGCCAATGGCGCGCACGCCCTCGACGCTGGTGCGGAATTCACCATCCACCTCGATCTGGCCGCGCTGGTTGGTCTCCAGCCCGATGTTTTCCAGGCCCAGGCCTTCGGTTTTGGGCTTGCGACCGATGGACACCAGCACGCAATCGGCAGTCATCGTCTCTTCATCGCCGCCCGCAGCCGGCTCCAGCGTCAGCGTGGCCTTCTTGCCCTTCACGGTTACGCCGGTGACCTTGGTGGCGAGCTTGAACTCGATACCCTGCTTCTTGAAGATCTTGCGCGCTTCCTTGCGCACGTCGCCGTCCATGCCGGGCAGGATTTCGTCGAGGAATTCGACGCAGGTGACCTTCGCGCCAAGGCGACGCCAGACGGAGCCGAGCTCCAGCCCGATCACGCCGCCGCCGATCACCACTATGTGGCCCGGCACCTTGGGCAGTTCCAGCGCGCCGGTGGAATCGACCACCACGTGCTTGGAATTGTCGACTTCGACGCCGGGCAGGGGGGTAACGCTGGAGCCGGTGGCGATCACCACTTCCTTCGCGGTCACCTTTTCGCCGGCCACTTCGACCGTGTGGGCATCCACGAACTTGGCGTGGCCCTTCTTCCAGTCGACCTTGTTCTTCTTGAACAGGAACTCGATGCCCTTGGTCAGGCCGTCGACTGCGTCGATACGCTGGCCGTGCAGCTTGTCCATGTTGAGCTTTGGCGTCACGTCGATGCCCATGTGCTCCATCGTGCCGTTGGCGGCCGCGTCGAAGTATTCCGACGCGTGCAGCATGGCCTTCGACGGAATGCAGCCGACATTGAGGCAGGTGCCGCCCAACGTCTCGCGGCTTTCGGCGCAAGCCGTCTTCAGCCCCAGCTGCGCGGCACGGATTGCCGCGACATAGCCGCCGGGACCGGCACCGATAACAAGGACGTCGTAGTCGTATTCAGCCATTGGTATTCCCTCAGAGGTCGATCAGCATCCGCATCGGATCCTCGATCGCTTCCTTCATGATCTTCAGCGCGGTTACGGCTTCGCGGCCGTCGATGATGCGGTGGTCGTATGACAGGGCGAGGTACATCATCGGGCGGATCACCACTTCGCCGTTCACCGCCACGGGGCGGTCCTCGATGCGGTGCAGGCCCAGCACGGCGCTCTGCGGCGGGTTGATGATGGGCGTCGACATCAGCGATCCGAACACACCGCCGTTGGAAATGGTGAAGGTGCCGCCCTTCATGTCTTCCATGGTGAGCTCGCCCGCCTTGGCGCGCTTGCCGAAGTCGGCGATGGCCAGTTCGATCTCGGCGAAGCTCATCTGGTCGATGGAGCGGACCACCGGGACGACCAGGCCATTGGGCGCGGAAACGGCGACCGAGAGGTCGACGTAGTCATAGTAGACGATCTCGTCGCCCTGGATCTGGGCGTTGACGGCGGGCACGTCCTTCAGCGCCAGCGCGGCGGCCTTGGCGAAAAACGACATGAAGCCCAGCTTGATGCCGTGCTTCTTGGCGAACAGCTCCTTGTAGGCCTCGCGCGCCTCGATCACGGCGGTCATGTCGCAATCGTTGAAGGTGGTGAGCAGCGCGGCCTCTTCCTGCGCACCCTTCAGGCGCTTGGCTATGGTCTGGCGCATGCGCGTCATCTTCACGCGCTCCTCGCGGCGCTCACCTTTCGCGGCGGCGGGCGCGGGGGCAGGCGCGGGCGTGGCTGCCGGGGCAGCGGCCGAACCCTTGGCCTTGGCAGCGGCGATGACGTCTTCCTTGGTCAGGCGGCCATCCTTGCCGGTACCCTTGATAGTGGTGGGGTCTACCCCGTGTTCCAGCACCGCGCGTCGCACGGCGGGCGACATGGTGGGGGCATCGCCGCCCGTATTGCTGTCATCCGGCAGCTTCTCCATTTCCTTGGCGCTTTCGGTGGCCGCGTCGTCGGCCTTGGCAGCTGCCGGAGTGGGCGTGGAGGCCTTGCCGGTCGCGCCTTCCTCCACCGTGGCGATCACCGCGCCGACCTCGACGGTCGCACCAAGGTCCACGGCCAGTTCGCTCAGCACGCCGGCAACGGGAGAGGGCACTTCCACCGCCACCTTGTCGGTTTCCAGGCTGGCGATCGGCTCGTCCGCCTCGACGGCATCGCCGACCTGCTTCAGCCATTCGCCGACGGTGGCCTCGGTGACCGATTCACCAAGCGTGGGGACTTTGACTTGCGTGGCCATGACTTAGCGTTCCTTGGCTGTGATAAACTTACTTGCGCGACTTGCGCTGGGCGGCGGTCTTGCCGCGTTCGGAAAGGCCCAGCGCGACGGAGACCAGCGCCTCCTGCTGGGCCTGGTGGCGTTTGGCAAAGCCGGTGGCGGGCGAGGCGGCTTCCTCGCGGCCCGCATAGATCGGGCGCATGCCCTGCTTGCCGGCTGCGGTCAGCGCGTCCTCGATGCGGTTCTGTACGAAGAACCAGGCACCGTTGTTGTGCGGCTCTTCCTGGCACCAGACCACTTCCTCCAGGGCCGTCATGCGCTTCAGGCGCACAGCCAGTGGTTCGCCGGGGAAGGGATAGAGCTGCTCGATCCGCACGATCGAAACGTCATCGACGCCTTCCTCGTCGCGCTTTTCCATCAGGTCGTAGGCCACCTTGCCGCTGCACAGCACCAGGCGGCGCACCTTGGTGTCGTCGATCTCGGTCTTGTCCGACAGGATGCGCTGGAAGTGGTGTTCGCCCTGGAAGCGATAGGCATCGCTCTTGGCCTTGGGATGGCGCAGCAGGCTCTTGGGGCTCATGATGACCAGCGGCTTGCGGAACGGGCGCAGCATCTGCCGGCGCAACACGTGGAAGTAGTTGGCCGGGCTGGTGATGTTGCACACCTGGATATTGTCGTTGGCGCACAGCTGCAGGAAGCGTTCGAGGCGGGCGGACGAGTGTTCCGGCCCCTGGCCTTCGTATCCGTGCGGCAGCAGCAGCACCATGCCGTTGGCGCGCATCCACTTCACCTCGCCCGCGGCGATGAACTGGTCGATCATCACCTGCGCGCCGTTGGCAAAGTCGCCGAACTGCGCTTCCCACAGCACCAGCGTCTTGGGATCGGCGAGGGCAAAGCCGTATTCGAAGCCGAGCACGCCGAATTCGCTCAGGGTGGAATCGTACACCTCGAACTTGCCGTGCGGCAGCGTGGCAAGCGGGATGTACTTTTCCTCTGTCTCCTGGTCGATCCAGATGGCGTGCCGCTGGCTGAAGGTGCCGCGGCCCGAATCCTGGCCCGACAGGCGCACGCCGAACCCTTCCGTCACCAGGCTGCCGAAGGCCAGCGCCTCTGCCGTCGCCCAGTCGAAGCCCTTGCCGGTTTCGAACATCTCGCGCTTGGCATCGAGCACGCGTTGCAGCGTCTTGTGGATCTTGTGGTCTTCGGGAACCGTGGTCAGCGTACGGCCGAGGCTGTCGAACAACTTCTTGTCGATGGCGGTATCGACATTGCGACGCGCGGTTTCCGGGTCGGCGGGCTTGTGCAGGCCGCTCCAGCGACCGGCAAACCAGTCCACCTCGTTGGGCTTGTAGGTCTTGCCGGCCTCGAACTCCTCGTCGAGGTGAGCGATGAACTCGGCGCGCATGTCTGCCGCGCCGTCTTCTTCCAGCACGCCTTCGCTGCGCAGCCTCTCCGAATAGACTTCGGACACGCGCGGGTGTTGCTTGATCGCGTCGTACATCAGCGGCTGGGTGAACTTGGGCTCGTCACCCTCGTTGTGGCCGAAGCGGCGATAGCACCACATGTCGATCACGATGTCGCGCTTGAAGGTCTGGCGATATTCGATCGCCAGCTTGCAGGCGAAGGTCACCGCTTCGGGATCGTCGCCGTTCACGTGCAGGATGGGGGCCTGCACGCCCTTGGCGACGTCGGACGGGTAGGGTGAACTGCGCGCGAACTTGGGACTGGTGGTGAAACCGATCTGGTTGTTGATGACGAAGTGGATACAACCGCCGGTGGAATAGCCGCGCACGCCCGACAGGCCGAAGCATTCCCACACCACGCCCTGGCCGGCAAAGGCCGCATCGCCGTGGATCAGTACGGGCAGCACCTGCTCGTGCTTGTCCAGGTCGTCGCGGAAGGCCTGCTGGGCGCGAGTCTTGCCCAGCACCACCGGGTTCACCGCTTCGAGGTGGCTGGGGTTGGGCACCAGGCTCATGTGCACCTTGATGCCGTCGAATTCACGGTCGGTGCTGGTACCCAGGTGGTACTTCACGTCGCCCGAACCGCCGACATCGTCGGGGTTGGCGCTGCCGCCGGAGAACTCGTGGAAGATCACGTGGTAAGGCTTGGCCATCACGTTGGCGAGCACGTTCAGGCGGCCACGGTGGGCCATGCCGTAGATGATCTCGCGCACGCCCATGGAACCGCCGTACTTGATGACCGCTTCCAGCGCCGGGATCATCGCTTCGCCGCCGTCGAGGCCGAAGCGCTTGGTGCCGACGTATTTCTTGGCAAGGTACTTCTCGTACTCCTCGCCGCGGATCACCGCCTTCAGGATGGCGCGCTTGCCCTCGTCGGTGAACTGGATGGTGTCTTCGGGGCTTTCGAACTTGTCCTGCAGGAACCGCCGTTCCTCGGTATCGGCGATGTGCATGTATTCCAGGCCCACGTGCCCGCAATAGGTGTTGCGCAGCGCGGCGTAGAGCTCGCCGACCTTCACCCAGTCGAAACCGAAGGCGCCGCCGACGTAGACTTCCTTGTCTTCCTGCCCTTCGAACCCATGCCATTTCAGCGACAGCTCTTCGGGCTCTTCGGTGTGCGACAGGCCCAGCGGGTCGAGCTTGGCCGCCAAGTGGCCGCGCACGCGGTACAGGCGGATCAGCAGCATTGCCTGGATGGAATCGCGCGCCGCTGCCTCGATGCTGGCGGCATCGGTGGGCTTGCCGGCCTTGGCCGCCGCCTGCTTCACCGCCACCTGCATGTCGGTGGGGTCCATCGCCTGCGCCCAGTCGCCGCCGTCGTCGGCCAGCGGCCAGCGCGGATTGGCCCACGAAGGCCCCGGCTGGGCGCCATCCTGCGACGGCAGTTCGGGAAGGAAGTTGTGCGGCTCTTTACCCATGTCGATACCTCGTAAGAGAGGAAAGCCTGGCGGTTACGCCAGTTCCTTCAGCAGTGCATCCAGCGTGGTGCCCAGTTCGCTGGGGCTGGGGGAGACGCGGATGCCGGCGTCTTCCATCGCCGCGATCTTGCTTTC
>CAJXJR010000009.1 GCA_913055155.1 uncultured Erythrobacter sp.
TCCAGCGAAGCCTTCGGCGAAAGCATGCCCCGCGTGCCGACCGCCGACGGCGTGCGCGAGCTGCAGAACCGCCGCGTGGAAATCACCTACGGCCCCGGTTCAGGCAACTAATCGGGCGCTCGGGCAACTAAGCCCTACCCGACCACGGGAAACGAAGGGGCCGGGGGAGCAATCCCCCGGCCCTTTTGCTTCGTCGGTACGGCAAGGAGAACCGTGGCCCTTGCGGGCGCAGTTCATCGGAGAAAATCAGGCGACGAGGCGCAGGTGGCCGACGCCGCGGATGGGCGTGATCGAGACGTTGGAGAGCCCCGGAATGGCGGCGAACCTGTCCACCATGTCTCCGCCCAGCTTGAAATCGCTGCCCAGCAGCATTTTCGGATCGCGTTCCTCGCCCATGCGCAGGTGCAGCACCACCTCGCCATGCCCGGCCCGGCCGATCTCCAGCATCTGCGCCAAGGCCACGATGGCTTCGGCCTGGTGCACATCGGCGGACAGTTGCATCTTGGCGGTGCTTTTCACTTCCGCCAGCGGACGCGCGCCGCGCACGGTAACGCGGGGTGGATCGTCGGGATTGGGCGAATCCAGTTCGACGTTCAGCAGCACGCAGGTGCCCTCCTGCGCCCACTGCACGAAGCTGTCGACCAGGCTTTCCTCGAAGCAGGCTGCACTGAACTGGCCCGAACTGTCGGAGAAATCGGCACGGATGAATTCCGCCCCGCGCTTCGTCCGGCCCTTGTTCACGCTTTCCACCATGGCGGCCATAACCGCCGGCGCCCTGCCGCCATCGACCCCGCTTTCCATCAGGGAAGCATAGCTGCGCGCGCCGTTGGCAGAGGCGATCTCGCGGAATTCCTGCACCGGGTGCGCGGCGAAGTAGAAGCCGAAAACGTCCTTCTCGACCGCCATCTGTTCGGAACGTGACCAGGCTGGCGCATCGACAAGCCGCAGCTCCGGCGTCGCTTCGTCCTCCCCACCGAACAGGCCGCCCTGCCCGCTGCTGCGTTCGCGGTTGGCGGCATCGGTGACGGCCAGCAGCATGTCGGCATTGGCCAGAACCTTGGCGCGGTTGGGCTCGAACGCATCGAAAGCGCCCGCGCTGGCCAGCCCTTCCAGCTGCTTGCGGTTCATCGATCCGGCCGGCAGGCGCTGGAAAATGTCCTCCAGGTTCTCGAACGGCCCGTGCGCCTCACGCTCGGCCACGACCATTTCCATCGCCTTTTCGCCCACATTGCGAATACCCGCCAAGGCATACCGCACGGCATGCCCAGTGTCGGTTGCCTCCACCGCGAACTCGGCCTCGCTCTTGCTGATATCCGGGCCCAGCAGCGCCACCTCGTTGCGCCGCAGGTCGTCCACGAACACCGCCAGCTTTTCCGATTGGTGCATGTCGAAACACATGGAGGCGGCGTAGAATTCCTCCGGGTAGTGCGCCTTGAGCCAGGCGGTCTGGTAGCTGAGCAGCGCATAGGCAGCAGCGTGCGACTTGTTGAATCCGTAGCCGGCGAACTTGTCGATCACGTCGAACAGGCGGTTGGCTTCCGCTTCCTCGATGCCGCTGACTTCCAGGCACCCTTCGGCAAAGCGGGCGCGCTGCTTGTCCATTTCCGCCTGGTTCTTCTTGCCCATCGCGCGGCGCAGCAGGTCGGCATCGCCCAGCGAATAACCCGCCAGGATCTGCGCGGCCTGCATCACCTGTTCCTGGTAGACGAAGATGCCGTAGGTCTCTTCCAGGATGCCCGCCAGCTTGGGGTGCGGGTAGACGATCTCTTCCTCGCCCGCCTTGCGCTTGCCGAAGCTGGGGATGTTGTCCATCGGGCCCGGTCGGTAGAGCGAGACGAGCGCGATGATATCCTCGAACTTGGTCGGCTTCACCGCCGTCAGCGTGCGCCGCATGCCTTCGGATTCCAGCTGGAACACGCCCACCGTGTCACCGCGCTTGAGCAGGTCGAACACGCCGGGATCGTCCCACGGCAGGGTATCGAGATCGATCTCGATGTTCCGCCGCTTCAGCAGGTCCACCGCCTTGCGCAGCACCGAGAGGGTCTTCAGGCCGAGGAAGTCGAACTTCACCAGCCCCTGGTCCTCCACATGCTTCATGTCGAACTGCGTCACCGGCATGTCCGACCGCGGATCGCGGTACAGCGGCACCAGCTGGCTAAGCGGCCTGTCGCCGATCACCACGCCGGCTGCGTGGGTGGACGAATTGCGCGGGAACCCTTCAAGTTGCATGGCAAGGTCGACCAGGCGCCTCACCTCGTTGTCGTTGTCGTACTCGCGCTTGAAATCGGCAGCGCCGTTCAGCGCGCGCGGCAGGGTCCACGGGTCGGTCGGGTGGTTGGGCACCATCTTGGTCAGCCGGTCCACCTGGCCATAGGGCATCTGCAGGATGCGGCCGGTATCGCGCAGCACGGCGCGCGCCTTCATCTTGCCGAAGGTGATGATCTGGGCGACCTTGTCCTTGCCATATCGTTCCTGCACGTAGCGGATCACTTCGCCGCGCCGCGTTTCGCAGAAGTCGATATCGAAGTCGGGCATGGAAACGCGTTCGGGGTTCAGGAAACGCTCGAACAGCAGGCCCAGCCTGATCGGATCGAGATCGGTAATGGTGAGCGCCCAGGCGACCAGCGAACCAGCGCCCGAACCGCGCCCCGGCCCCACCGGGATGCCTTGCGCCTTGGCCCACTTGATGAAGTCGGCAACGATCAGGAAGTAGCCGGGAAAGCCCATCCGCTTGATGATGCCGATCTCGTAGTCGAGCCGGTCGGTATAGGTCTTCAGTTCCTCGTCGGACAGCTCCTCGTACTGCTCCAGGCGCGCGGCGAGGCCACGGCGCGCGTCTTCCTCCAGCATGCGTTCCTCGCCTTCGATATCGCCTGCCAGGCTTGGCAGGATCGGCTTGCGACGTGGCGGTGCAAAAGCGCAGCGCTGGGCGATCACCAGCGTGTTGGCCGTCGCCTCGGGCAGGTCGGCGAACAGTTCCTCCATCATGCTGGCCGGCTTGACCCAGGCTTCCGGGTTGGAGGTCGGTCGATCGTCGCTGTCGATCTGGCTGGAATTGGCGATACACAGCATCGCGTCGTGCGCGCTGTGCATCCCCGGCTCTGCGAAATTGGCGGGGTTGGTGGCGACCAGCGGCAGGTTCTTGGCATAGGCAAGGTCCAGCAGGCCTTCCTCCGCAGCCTCTTCCACCGGGTTCCCGCGCCGCGCCAGTTCGATGTAGAGTCGACCGGGGAACAGGGCGGACATGCGATCGGCCAGGTCGTGCGCGCGGCGTTCCTTGCCATTTGCCAGCAAGCGGGTGATCGCCCCCTCGCTGGCGCCGGACAGGGCGATCAGCCCGTCCGTGTGCCCTTCGAAATCGGCCATGCCGACATGCGGCACGCGTTCCAGCGGGCGATCGAGGTGCGCACGGCTGACCAGGTGGCAGAGGTTGTTCCACCCGTCCTCGTCCTGCGCGAACAGCGGCAGGTGGTCCACGGTCTCGCCATCGTCGGCCAGCACGCCCAGCAAGCTGCCGACGATCGGCTGCACGCCTTCGCCCACGCAGGCAGAGGCGAACATGCTGGAGCCATAGAGCCCGTTGCGGTCGCAAATGGCGATGGCGGGAAAGCCCTGTTCCTTGGCCAGCTTGGCAATCGCCTTGGGATCGATCGCTCCTTCGAGCATCGAGTAGCTGGACAGCACGCGCAAGGGGACGAAGGGCGAAAATGGCATGGATCGAAGATGCGCTGGCTTGTTCATGCGATCAAGCTGCGCCGCACCGCTGCTTGGGGAAAAGCGGGCGATTCTTGCCATGTGGCGCGAATCATGATGCACTGCATGAAGGAAGGTCCATCAATTCGGGGGAAGAAAAATGGATAAACATGAACTTACGCCTGACGTTGCGGGAATCACAACGCGCGCCAAGGCCATTTTGATGAACCCGGCGGGCGAATGGCCGGTCATCGCGGCAGAACAGCAGACGCCCAAGGACGTGTTCATCAAATATGCCGTGCCGCTTGCAGCCATCGGTCCTGTCGCCACGATGATCGGCAGCCTGGTGTTCGGCTATGGCGCGTTCGGCGTCACCTATCGCCCGGGCATCATGACCGCGCTGGGTTCGGCCATTGTCAGCTACGTGTTGGCGCTGATCGGCCTGTGGGTCGTTTCGTGGGTGGCCAATTTCCTGTCTCCCAAGTTCGGCGGCAAGGATGACTTCGCTTCTGCCTTCAAGCTTGTCGCCTATTCGATGACGGCATCGTGGCTGGCGGGCATCTTCGGTCTGCTGCCGGCGCTCTCGTTCCTCTCCATCCTCGGGCTCTATGGCCTCTACCTGCTGTACAAGGGTGCAACGCCGGTGATGAACGTGCCGGAGGACAAGAGCGTGGTCTACACCATCGTGACCGTCGTGGTCGCGGCGGTAGTGTCCGTTGTCTTCGGCATGATCGCTGCGAGCCTTGTCGGCATCGGCGCGCTGACTTCAGGCGGCATTTCCGCAGCCAGTGGTGCCGCCGGCGGCGACGATGTGACAATCGACTTCGGCGAATACGGCCGGATCGAAGGCGGGGAAGACGGCGCTGTGGCCACCTTCCGCAACGAAGACGGCGAGGAAGTGACCATCACGGTCGACAAGCCTTCCGAGTAACGACGCCTAGTCCTGCAGTTCCTCCCTCGCCGCGGCAATCTTGCGGCGCGTGTCGCGAATGGTCGACCAGGCGCCGTAGAGGATAAGCGCGGCGAGGAAGAGCCACACCCACAGCGGGATGTCCTGCCCGAATATCGCCAGGTAGAGATAGGCTGAGACGAAGAAGAACCCCGCCAACATGGTTGGCACCACGGTGGACCGTCCTGCCCGCGCCCGCTTCACCAGCCAGGCGATAGAGGCGAAGAAGAACGGGATCGCGCCCACGTAGATGGCTGCGAACACATAAGGGTTCACGTTGTACTGGCCGCCAAGGGCAATGATCCAGTTGTTTGCGTCTTCCAGCATGTAGCGCTCCCGTTATCTCTCTCCCGGATACGCAGGAAAGCGCCGCTTGGTTACCCCGCCTTTGGACGATAGGTGAGGTCGAAGCTGTCGCTCCAGCTTTGCCCGTGGTCGCTGCTGGCCTGCCCGTACTGCCGCACGGAACCATCCTCGCCCAGCGTATAGGTCATACGGACAAGGCTGGGCTGGCCTTGCGCATCCAGCCCCCAGTATCCGGTCAGCACCATGGCGCCGTCTACCGGGCCGCCTTCGAAGAACACCCGTCCCGGCTGTGCGCCCACCCAAAGCTGGTTCCACGTGCCCGTCTGCGGGTCGAGCGTGGTCAGGCTGGCCCCGCCTCCGCCGCGCAGCGGCATCCACGTCTCGCGCACCGCGCAGCCATTGCTCACCTTCTCGATCCGGCTGGTGGCCACCTGCGTGTCGGTGCCGGTCTGGTAGACATCCCATTCGCCCAGCCAGAAATCGAAGGCAGCATATTCCTCCGCTGCACAAGGATTTGGCGGTGGCGGTGGCGCAGCAGGCGCTGCCTCCTGCGCAAGCGGTGCGAGGAGTGCGAGAGCGGCAAAGAAAGACATGTGTGTCCCCCGGTTATCGTCCCGCCCGGCAGGTTGGACGAGCGCGCCGGGGGATGCAAGTCACTCGCCGCGCGGAAAGTCCTCGCTTTCATAGAGCGCCGCGATTTCCGGATAGTCGAAGCGGCGGTCACCTGCTTTCTGGATGCAGTATTCTGCGCGCGAATCCTCCGGCAACAGCATGATGTGCTTGATGAGATCGGCAAAGGTGCCGTCGCGGATCGACTTGGCGCCGTCCAGCAAGCCGCGGCCATCGCCGACGTGGTGCAGGAATGCCCGATCGTCCCAGTCGATGCCGGGACCGCCGCTGCTTTCGCCTTTGTAGGTGCTGGGATGGTCGGTCATGGGGATTACTCTCCTTGTTCTGATAAAACGCTACTGGCGCCCCGTGGTTTCCCTAGGCGATCTGCCCTTCGTGCAGGCGAACCACCCGATCCATGCGTGCGGCAAGCCGCTCGTTATGCGTGGCGACCAGCGCCGCGCTGCCCTGCCCGCGCACCAGTTCCAGGAACTGGCCCAGAACGCGGTCGGCAGTCTTTTCATCAAGGTTGCCGGTGGGTTCATCCGCCAGCACCAGTTGCGGACGATTGGCCAGCGCACGGGCCACCGCCACGCGCTGCTGCTCCCCGCCCGAAAGCTGGCTGGGGCGGTGGTCGAGCCGGTGTTCCAGCCCCAGCGCGCTGAGCAATTCCTCGGCCCGCGCTTCGGCATCCTTGCGCTTCACGCCCAGCAACAGCTGCGGCAGCACTACGTTCTCGCGGGCGGTGAAATCGGGCAGCAGGTGATGTAACTGGTAGACGAAGCCCAGGTGTTCGCGCCGCAAGGTGGTGCGACCGCCCGAATCGAGCGTGCTGGCATCCTGGCCCGCCAGCTCGATCTGCCCGGAAAAGCCCCCTTCCAGCAAGCCGACCGCCTGCAACATGGTCGACTTGCCCGAGCCGGACGGCCCCAGCAGCGCCACGATCTCTCCCGGTGCGATTTCCAGGTTCACGCCGCGCAGCACGTCGATGCGCACGTCGCCCTGCTCGAAACTGCGCTCAAGGTTGCGCAGCGCGATGACGGGGGCGGGATTACTCATAGCGCAGCACCTCCACCGGATCGGTGTTGGACGCCCGGTAGGCGGGGTAGAGCGTGGCAAGGAACGCCAGGCCCATCGCAGCCCCGGCAATCGCCAGCACTTCGACAGGGTCGGTGCGGGCGGGCAGTTCGGTCAGGAAGCGGACCGAAGGGTCCCACAGTTCCACGCCGAAAGCCGTGCTGATCCCTTCCACGATCGGTTGGCGGAAGAACAGCACCACGAGCCCCAGCAGCACGCCCGCGCCGGTGCCGATCACCCCGACGATGGAGCCGGTGGTAACAAAGATCTTCAGCAAGGATCGCCGCGTCGCGCCCATGGTGCTCATGATAGCAATATCGCGCGTCTTCGATCGCACCAGCATCACCAGCGAAGACAGGATGTTGAAGGCCGCCACCAGCACGATGATGCCCAGCGCAAAGGCCATGGCGACGCGTTCCACCTGCAAGGCCTCGAACAGGCTGGCGTTCATCTGCTGCCAGTTGGTAACGACGGCACGGCCCGAAAGCCATTCCTCCACCGGGGCCAGGATCTCGTCCACGCGGTCGGCATCCTGGGTCTGCACTTCGATCATGCCGATGGCATCGCCCGTCATGAGCAGGGTCTGCGCCTGCGGAATGGGCATGACCACGAACCGCTCGTCGAAGTCGTAGAGACCAACCTCGAACACGGCGGTAACCGTGTATCCGACCTGTCGCGGCACAGTGCCGAATGGCGTCGGCCGGCCCTGCGGATTGATGATGGTGATCGTATCACCCATGCGAATGCCAAGGTTCTGCTGCAGGCGCGACCCGATGGCGACATTGCGCGCACCCGGCTGCAGCGTGGACAGGTCGCCGATCAGCACGTTTTCCTGCATCCGCTCGATATCCTCGGGCGTGTTGCCGCGCACGAAGATGCCCTCTGCCCGCCCGTTGTAGGTGGCCAGCAAGGGCTGCTCGATCAGCGGCGATGCGCGAGTGACGCCGGGCGTGCTGCGCACTTCCTCCAGGATGTCCTCCCAGTTCTCCAGCCGCCCGCCATAGGCCTGGATCACCGCGTGGCCGTTCAGCCCAGTAATGCGATCGAGCAGTTCGGCACGAAAGCCGTTCATCACGCTCATCACGATCACCAGCATGGCGACCGACAGCATGACCACGGTGATGGAAATGCCCGCCACCAGCGCAATCACCGCCTCGCTGCGCCCCGGCAGCATGTATCGCTTGGCGATGGTCCATTCGAAGGGGGAGAGGATCACGTTGCGGACTGAAGCCTTGTTTGCAGGTTTGCCAAGCCGTTTAGGCAGGCGTGGTAAGGCAGGCAAGCTGAACCCGCGACAACTCCACGGCTGCGCGCCTTACGGGCTAATGTGGAGCACATGGAGCACTGTCCTGGAGCGAAAAGCCCTGGGGCCTGAAAAGCGCGGAATTGTGCGGTGGTGAGGGGGCAAATGCGCATGCCGGGGCATGTCGCAGTTCCCCCTCCTGTAGGAAACCGCGCCCTTCGCTACTCGGCCAATTCCGCCGCGATCCACGCATCCACGTGCGCTTCCAGCACGTCGAGCGGGACGGAGCCGTTTTCCAGCACCGTATCGTGGAACGCGCGCAGGTCGAAGTCCTCGCCCAGCGCCGCTTCCGCGCGGGCACGCAGTTCGCGGATCTTCAGTTCGCCCAGCTTGTAGGCCAGTGCCTGGCCCGGCCAGGTGATGTAGCGGTTGATCTCGGCATTGATGTTGCCTTCGGACAGCGCGGTGTTCTCCAGCATGTAGTCGACTGCCTGCTGACGCGTCCAGCCAAGGGCATGAATGCCGGTGTCGACTACCAGGCGATTGGCGCGCCACATCTCGTATGACAGGCGGCCCATCTGCTTGGCGGGCGTATCGTACAGGCCCATCTCGATGCCCAGCCGTTCGGAATAGAGCCCCCAGCCCTCCACGAACACGGTGAAGAAAGTGCCGTTGGCGCGTAGCGGGTGGATATCCAGTTCCTGCTGCAAGGCGATCTGGTGATGGTGGCCAGGCACCGCCTCGTGCACGCCCAGCGCGGGCAGTTCCCACAGCGGGCGCTGGTCCAGCTCGGTCAGGTTCAGGCGATAGATGCCCGGTTGCCCGGTGGCGATGGAGCCGCTTTCGTAATATGCGGTGGTGTTGCCCGGCGCATTGGCGGCAGGGATCGGCTGCACGGTATAGGGCAGGCGCGGCAGGCGCCCGAACAGGCGCGGCATCCACCCGTCGATCTCCTTCGCCAGCGCGGCGGTGTACTGCAGGTAGCTTTCCTCGTCGGTGGGATAGTACTGCGGATCGGTGCGCAGGTGCTCGATAAAGGCCTCGCGGCTGTCGAAGCCCGCTTCCGCCGCCACTTCCTCCATTTCGGCACGGATGCGGGCAACTTCGGACAGGCCCAGGTCGTGCACTTCCTGCGGGGTCATGTCAGTGGTGGTGAAGCTGCGTACGCGGTAGGCGTAGTAATCCTGCCCGCCCGGCGTCTGGCCGATACCGGGAGAGGCGTCGGCGCGGCAATTGGGGGCATAGTCCTCGGTGTAGTATTCCAGGAACTCGCCCAACCCTTCGAAGGCACCTTCGCTGATAGCCGTGCGGGCGCGGACTTGCAGGCCTTCCCAGTCGCTTGTCGAAATGGCTGCAGGCCGCGTTTCGAAGGCTTGCCACCACACCGAATCCTCCGGGGTCTCGGCAATCAGCCCGGCTATGGAGTTCTCGTAGCCCTCCATCGGCTCGCACGGCTGGGTCAGCCCAAGTTCGATTCCCTGGCGATTACGCTCGATAAACTGCTGGATATATTCGGGAAAGGCCTCCAGTCGCCCAAGATAGCTTTCGTAATCCGCCACGGTGAACAGCGGCGAGGAATAGGGCAGCCCGGAAATCGCCTGCTGCGGCCCGCCGCGATTGGTGAAGGTGATGTAGCGCGTCTGGGCAAAGGTGCTGGCTTCCAGCGTATCGCGGAAATCGCGCGCCATCAGCGCATAGTCGATCTGCAGGTTTTCAGGCAGCGCGTCCTCGTCGATGGCATCCACCCGCGCAAGGAGGGCACGCGTTTCCTCCAGCCGCTGCTCGTACCCTCCCAGCGAGGGATCGCCCAGTTGCCCGTCCCCGCGCCGGTCGCCCAGGTCGGTGGCAAGGCGCGGAGAATTGTCGAGCGTCCACTGCCACACGTCCTCACGAAGCTCGGTGAAATCGTCCTCCGCATCGGCAAGGGCAGGCTGCGGCAAGGCAATGGCCAGCGCCAGAGAAAGCACAGGGGCGGATGCGGCAAGAAGGCGGTTCATTGTGGGGAGGTCTCCTGCGGGAATCTGGTTGCGCGGGAGACTAGGCGGTTCGTGCCGGAAGTCTACCCACCCCGCAGTGTCTGCACGCCCCAGTCGCGTTCCAGCAGGTAGAGCACCACCCGCGCCGCTTCGCCGCGTTCGGGGTTGGACAGGCCACCTTGTTGTTCCACCAGCATCTTCGCATCGGCATTGGCCATGTCGATGAACTTGCTGACCTGCTCCAGGCTGGCGATGGAGAAGCCCTCCTCCCCGCTTTGCCGCGTGCCCAGCAGTTCGCCGCCGCCGCGCAGTTTCAGATCCTCCTCTGCCAGCAGGAAGCCGTCCTGGCTGCTCTTCATCAGTTCGAGGCGCTTCTTGCCCGTTTCGCTAAGTTCGCCCGAGCGCAGCAGCAGGCAGGTGCTCTTTTCGCTGCCCCGACCCACGCGGCCGCGCAACTGGTGCAGTTGGGCAAGCCCGAAGCGTTCCGCCTGTTCGATCACCATCAGCGTGGCATTGGGCACGTCGACCCCTACCTCGATCACCGTGGTGGCGACCAGCACCTTGGCCTCGCCTGCCGCAAAACGCGCCATGGCGGCGTCTTTCAGTTCGGGGGCCAGCTGGCCGTGGACAAGCACCACGTCGTCGCCGAAGTGCTCCTTCAGGCCCGCATAGCGCGCCTCGGCAGCGGCCAGGTCGTCGCTCTCGCTTTCGGAGCCGCGCACCATCGGGCAGACCCAATAGGCCTGCTGCCCGGTGGCAACGTGGCGTCCGATCGCCGCCACCAGGTCGCCGATGCGGTCCATCGGTAGCACGCGGGTATCGATGGCCTGCCTGCCCGGCGGCAATTCGTCTAGGCGGCTGACTTCCATCTCGCCATGGTTGGCCAGCACCAGCGTGCGCGGGATCGGGGTGGCGGTCATCGCCAGCGTGTGCGGCGTCACCTTGCCCTTTTGCGACAGCATCAGCCGCTGCGAGACACCGAAGCGGTGCTGCTCGTCGATCACCACCAGCCCCAGGTTCCTGTAGCTTACGCTCTCCTGGAAGATCGCATGGGTGCCGACAACGATATCGATGGAGCCGTCCAGCAGCCCCATCAGGATGGACTCGCGCGCCCTGCCCTTGTCGCGGCCCGTAAGCAGCGCGATCTCGACTCCGGTGGGCTTGGCCATCGCCCGCAGCGTCTCGAAATGCTGGCGGGCGAGCAGTTCGGTGGGCGCGAGCATGGCCGCCTGCGCGCCCGCTTCGACAGCGGCGAGCATCGATTCCAGCGCCACCACGGTCTTGCCCGCGCCCACGTCGCCCTGCAGCAGGCGCAGCATGGGCGTGGGCTGCGCCATGTCACCGGTAATCTCGTCGATGCTCCGCCTTTGCGCGCCGGTCAGCGGGAACGGCAGTTGCAGCTTGTCGCGCAGGTGCCCGTCGCCTTGCAGCGGCTGGCCGCGCCGCTTGCGGTTGCTCTCGCGCACGATCATCAGCGCCAGGGCATTGGCGAACAGTTCGTCATAGGCCAAACGGTCACGCGCCTTGGCATTCTCTCCCTTGTGCGCCGCGGCGATGGCCTCGCGCCAGCTGGGCCAGCCTTCGCGCGCGAAGGTGCCGGGTTCGATCCATTCGGGCAGGTCGGGCGCGCGCGCCAGCGATTGCTCCACCAGGCTGGCAACGCGCGGCTGCGTCAGCCCTTCGGACAGGCGATAGATCGGCTCCACCATCTGCCCCATCGCGGCATCGCTGGTTTCCGAAACATGGTCCGGATGGACGATCTGCAGCATCTGGTCGTACTGGTCGAGGCGCCCAGCCACCCAGCGCCTGGCGCCCACGGGCAACTGCTTCTTCGCGGTGTAGCTGGCGCGCCCGAAATAGGTGAGCGCACAGATGTTGCCCTTCGCATCGCTGGCCAGCACCCGGTAAGGCCCGCGCTGCGACCGGCTGGCGCGGTGTTCCACCACGTCCAG
This sequence comes from uncultured Erythrobacter sp., assembly GCA_913055155.1. Classification (GTDB taxonomy): domain Bacteria; phylum Pseudomonadota; class Alphaproteobacteria; order Sphingomonadales; family Sphingomonadaceae; genus Alteraurantiacibacter. Next base: position 11,806 of record CAJXJR010000009.1, read on the forward strand.
CGCCACCACCACCTGTTCGCCCACGTGCGCATCGTCGAGGTCCTTGACCGCGCGCCGCACCACGAAGCGTTCGGGCAAGTGATACAGCAGGTCGCGAATACGGGTGAGGCCCAGCTTCTCCAGCGGCTTCTTCAGCTTCGGCCCCACGCCTTCGAGGCTCTCGGTCTCGGCAAACAGGGGGTTGAGGATATCGGGGCGCATCGTGCCCCTCGTCTAGCGCCTTGGCGTTGCAAAGCGAAGTGCGAAGGACTGGCAGCGCAACACATATTAACAATGGTGTTCGCTAAACGAATGAATCGTGTTAACGATCTCAACGGGTCGCATCATGAGCAGTACTTTTTCTTGATAGAAAAAGTAATGGGGGGAATAAATTTATGAAATCGATTGGTATTTTTGCAGCAGCTACGGCTCTTTCCCTGATGGCAGTGCCTGTCATGGCGCAGGAAGAGGAAGAGCCGCGCACCACTTATTCGGTAACCATGCTCAAGCTGGCCGACGGCGCAGACAACCGTTGGGCCGAAATTCGCGCGGAGTATATCGAACCGGCGCGCGAGGCAGCCGGCCTCTCGCCGCAGACGGTCCATTGGGTGATGCTCAACGAGGACTATGACATCATCCTGATTTCCGAAATGCCGCGCGGCATGGCCAGTTTCGACGCTCACGCCAATCCCGAACGCGCCGCCTTCTGGGAAGCAATGACGGAGATTGCCGGCAGCGAAGAGGCGCTGGAGGAACTGAGCGATGAGTGGGGCACGCTGGTGGAAAGTTCGAGCACGGTCTACACCCACACGCACCCTTGATCGGCGCGCCATAGTGCTTACACGGGGCCTCTCCTTCGAGGGGCCCCGTATGACATGACCGAACCAGCCGACTTCACCACTCGCCTCGCCCGCGCGAAGTTTCGCGCCTGGCATCGCGGCACGCGCGAGGCCGACTATACCTTCGGCGGCTTCTTCGATCGCTATCATGCAGAGTGGGACGAGGCCGCCCTGGCCTGGTTCGAACGCCTGCTGGAACAGGAAGACGTCGACGTGCTGGCATGGGTGATGGGCACGGCCGAGGTGCCAGAGGCTTTCGCGGGTGCGCAGATGGATGCCATGCGCAAGCTGGACTACGTGAAGATCTGACCTCCCGGCCTGCACTTTAGGGCAGGTAAAACGTGCTGGCGCTGGCGCGCTCACGCCCCTAGATACGCCCTCCCACCCCCTCCTCTTTCGAGAAGGGGGCTTTTGTGTTGTCCGCCAAAGGTTTTCCATGCCCGATCTTTCCCGCCTGCTGACCGCCAAGTCGCCGCTCACCCTGTCCAGCGTGGTGCGCGGGGCGCAGCCGATGGTGATGGCGGACCTTGCGCGGGCGGCAAAGCGGCGCGCGGTGTTCATCGCGCCCGACGATGCGGCCATGCGCGCCGTCACCGATGCCGCGCACTTCTTCGCGCCGGAACTTGAGGTGGTGGAATTCCCCGCGTGGGACTGCCTGCCCTACGACCGCGCCAGCCCGGCCCTGTCGGTCAGCGCGCGGCGGCTGGCCGCGCTGCACGCCCTGCAAGCCAAGAACGGCCCGAACCAGCTGGTCGTCACCACCGTCAACGCGCTGCTGCAACGCGTGCTGACCCCGTTCCGCATCCGCGAGGCGGTGCGCGAGTTCAAGGTGGGCACGCAGATCGGTTTCGAGAGCCTGGCGGCGCTGCTGCGGCGGCAAGGCTATACCCGCGTCGATACCGTGGCAGACACCGGCGAATTCGCCATGCGCGGCTCCATCGTCGATATCCACCCAAGCGGCCTGGAAGAAGGGCTGCGGCTGGATTTCTTCGGTGACGAGCTGGAAAGCCTGCGCCTGTTCGATCCCAACACCCAGCGCACCACGAAGACCATCGACAGCCACCTGCTGCTGCCCGCCAGCGAAGCCCTGCTGGACGAGGATTCGATCAAGCGATTCCGCAGCCGCTATCGCGAGATGTTCGGCGCGCATGCCACGCAGGATCCGCTGTATGAAGCGGTAAGCGAAGGGCGGCGCCTTGCGGGCATGGAACACTGGCTGCCGCTGTTCGCGGATCGCCTGTCCACCCTGTTCGACCACCTCTCCGCCGAAGACGTGCTGGTGATCGATTCCGGCGCCATGTCCGCTGCCGAGGAACGGCTTAACGACATTGCCGACTACCATCGCCAGCGCGGCGATACCTCCGGGCAGGCCAGGGGCAGCTATCGCCCGCTTGACCCCGCCTCGCTCTACCTCACGCAGGACGATTTCGGCGCGGCGATGGCCGACTGGCCGATCCATCGCGCCTCCATCTTCACCGAACCGGAAAGCGACAAGGTGCTCGACTTCGGGTTCAGGTCGGCGCGCGATTTCACGCCCGAACGTTCTACCGGCAAGAACGTGTACGAAGCAGCAGCCGCGCACCTGAAGGACCTGGTCAAGGCCGGCAAGCGCCCGCTTCTGGCCGCCTATTCCACCGGGTCGCGCAGCCGCATTGCCTCGATCATCGAGGAAGCGGGAACGCCCGTCGCCTTGGCCGAGACCTGGCAAGAGGCGCTGGGCACGGCGGCAAAAGGCAAGGCGACCGCGATGGTCGTGGCGCTGGACACCGGCTTTGCCAACGACGAGCTGGAAGTCGTCACCGAGCAGGACCTGCTGGGCGACCGGCTGGTGCGCCGTCGCAAGCGCAAGAAGGACGCCGACGCCTTCCTTGCCGAACTGCAGGCGCTCAGCCGTGGGGACCTGGTGGTCCACGTGGACCACGGGATCGGCAAGTACATCGGCCTCGAACCCATCGCCGTGGGCAAGAGCCAGCACGACTGCGTGATGCTGGAGTATTCCGGCGGAGACAAACTCTACATACCCGTAGAGAACCTCGACGTGCTATCGCGCTATGGCTCTTCCGAGGAAGGCGTGCCGCTAGACAAGCTGGGCGGCGAGGCATGGCAGAAACGCCGCGCCCGGCTGAAGGAACGCATCCGCGCCATCGCCGGCGAGCTGATGGAAGTCGCCGCGCGCCGCGCCTTGCGCAAGGCGCCGGTGCTGGCGGCGGAAGAGGCCAGCTACAACCAGTTCCTCGACCGCTTCCAGTACGAGGAGACGGAAGACCAGGAACAGGCCATCGCCGACGTGCTGGCCGATCTTGAAAGCGGCAAGCCGATGGACCGGCTGGTTTGCGGCGATGTCGGCTTCGGCAAGACCGAAGTGGCCCTGCGCGCTGCTTTCGTCGCAGCCATGAACGGCCAGCAGGTGGCCATGGTGGCCCCCACCACCCTGCTCGCCCGCCAGCATTTCCAGTCCTTCACCGAACGCTTCGCCGGATTCCCGCTGAAGATCGGCCGCCTCTCGCGCCTCGTCTCCGCCAGGGAGATGAAGGAGACCCGCGACGGGCTGGCTTCGGGCGATGTCGATATCGTGATCGGCACACATGCGATCCTGTCGAAGAACACCAAGTTCAAGGATCTGGGCCTGGTAATCGTGGACGAGGAACAGCGTTTCGGCGTCACCCACAAGGAGAAGCTGAAGCAGCTGCGCGCCGACGTGCACGTCCTCACCCTTACCGCCACGCCCATCCCGCGCACCTTGCAGATGGCGATGACGGGCCTGCGTGAGCTTTCCACCATCAAGACCCCGCCAGTCGACCGGCTGGCCGTGCGCACCTATGTGATGGAGTGGGATGACATGGTGATCCGCGAGGCCTTGCTGCGCGAGCACCATCGCGGCGGGCAGAGCTTCATCGTCGTGCCGCGCATTTCCGACATGGCCGCGCTGGAGGACTGGCTGCACGAGACCGTGCCCGAGATCAAATGCGTCACCGCCCACGGCCAGATGGCTGCTGGCGAGATCGAGGAGCGCATGAGCGCCTTTTACGAAGGCAAGTACGAGGTGCTGCTGAGCACCACCATCGTCGAGTCCGGGCTGGACCTGCCGAGCGCCAACACCATCATCATCCACCGCGCCGACCGCTTCGGCCTCGCCCAGCTTTACCAGCTGCGCGGGCGCGTGGGGCGGAGCAAGATCCGCGCCTATGCCTACCTGACGACGCCCACCGATACGGCGCTGAGCGAAGTGGCGGAAAAGCGACTGAAAGTGCTGGGCGATCTCGATTCGCTGGGTGCGGGCTTCCAGCTGGCGAGCCACGACCTCGACATTCGCGGCGCGGGCAACCTGCTGGGCGACGAACAGTCAGGCCATATCCGCGAAGTCGGGTTCGAGCTCTACCAGTCGATGCTGGAAGACGCGATCATGGCCGCCAAGGCCGGCGACATGGGGCTGGAAGCCGACCGCACCGGCCTGTCGCCGCAGATCACCGTCGATGCGCCGATCATGATCCCCGAGGACTACGTGCCCGACCTTGCCGTGCGCATGGCGCTCTATCGCCGCCTGAACCAGGCCGAGGGGCGCGGCGAAGTGGAAGCCCTGGCCGCCGAGATGATCGACCGCTTCGGCGAATTGCCGCAGCCGACCAAGAACCTCATTCGCCTGATCGAGATCAAGGCGCAGGCAATCGAGGCGAACATCGCCAAGATCGAAGTGGGCGCGCGCGGCACGCTGGTCACCTTCCACAAGGACGACTTCCCCGATCCCGCAGGCCTGGTTGCCTATGTCGACCGGCTGAAGCGCACGGCCAAGCTGCGACCGGACATGAAGCTGGTGATCAACCGCGCCTGGGGCGACCCGGAAAGCCGCCTGAACGGCCTGTTCCAGCTGACCAAGGGGCTGAGCGGCGTGGTCAGGAAGGCGGCGAAATAGGTGAGTCAGGCCTCGTCCTTGGACGATGTCGGACCTGCGAGGTATTCGTCGTCGGTCACCTTCTCCATCCACACCACGTTCACGCCGTCGAGCGATTCCTGCACGGCGATGTGGGTCATTGAACAATCCGGCGTGGCGCCGTGCCAGTGCTTCTTGTCCTTGGGGCACCAGAGGACGTCGCCTTCGTAGAATTCGACCTTTTCCTCGCCTTCCACCTGGGTCCACCCGACACCATCGGTGACGATCAGCGTCTGGCCGAGCGGATGGGGGTGCCATGCAGTGCGCGCGCCGGGCTCGAACGTGACGATGGCGCCGGTGACGCGCGAAGGCTCCTCGCGTGCGAACATACCGCGAATGGTGGCGCGGCCAGTGAAATATTCTTCCGGTCCGGCGACTGCTTCCTGTTCATCCTTGCGGGAAATCTCCATCGCGGTGCGTCTCCTGTTCAGGTCTGGTTTCGGTGGCTTCACGTCAAAAACCAACAGCAAGAGGAGACAGTTCCTTCAGCCGGCCACAAACTCTACAAAATCCGCATCCCCCATCGGCTTGCCGCCAAGGTAGCCTTGCCACACCGCGCAGCCTTCGCGCACGGCCACGTCGCGTTGTTCCGCGGTTTCCACCCCCTCGGCGATCACGACGATATCCAGCGCGCGGGCCATCGCCACGATGCCGCGCAGAACGGCAAGGTCGCGCTCGTCGGTGGCGATACCGTCGATCATCGATCGGTCGAGTTTCAGCGCTTCGAGCGGCAGCACTTTCAGGTAGCGGAAGTTGCAGAAGCCCGCGCCGAAATCGTCGAGCGCGATGCTGATCCCGTGATCGGCCAGCAGCTTCAGGCGCTCTGCCGAACGATCGAGATCTGCCACCAGCGCCTGCTCGGTGATCTCCAGCGTCAGGCGATCGGCGGGAAAGCCGGTGTCGGCCAGCATGGCCAGCAGGTCTTCGCCAAAGGTGCGATCGAACAGGTCCATCGCGGTGACGTTGAGCGACAGGCGAAGGTCTGACGGCCAGCGCACGGCTGCCTCCAGCGCGGCGCGCGCGATATGCCGCGCCAGGCGCCGGGCAATCCCGCCAGACTGGGCGATGGCGACCACCGCATCGCCGGCCAGGTCGCCATGTTCGGGATGTTTCCAGCGCACCAACGCCTCTGCCCCGGCCAGCGACTCGTCCGCGCTGCGGAATTGCGGCTGGAACACGATCTGCACTGCATTTTCCGTCAGGGCCTGCGCCAGGTCTTCGCTGATCGGATGCGGTTCGCTGCGGCGACGGTCTACACGTCGGCGCTCAAGGGTATGGACGGGTACGGGCATGGCCATTGTCCTGTCGCAAATTTCAAATGCGGTCTCCCCACCTGAAAGGCGCGTTGCAAATCGGGACGCCGCTCCATAGGGTCGGCCCATTGTATCGGGGGGACACAGATTCCGTGGCAGACGATCAACCGACATACGAAAAGCTCGCCCTCGCCTATTCGCAAAGCGACCGCGCGCGAAAGGCGGCCAAGGAACTGTGCGAACGGTATGACTTCGTGCCTGTCGAACAGGCCGACGTGATCATCGCGCTGGGCGGCGATGGCACCATGCTGGATGCCCTGCACGACATGCTGGACGCCGACCGCATCCTGCCCGTGTTCGGCATGAACCTGGGCACCGTGGGCTTCCTGATGAACCGCTATCACGGCGCCAGCGGACTGATGCAGCGGCTGACAGAAGCCAAGCGCATGCCGGTTGCCCCGCTGAAGATGGACGTCACCACCCAGACCGGAGAGCGCACCTGCGCCTACGCCGTGAACGAGGTGAGCCTGTTGCGTGAAACCTTCCAGACCGCCAAGGTAGAGGTCTCGGTGAACAACCGCGTGCGGATTCCCGAGCTGGCGGGCGACGGCATCCTGCTGTCCACCCCGGTGGGCTCCACCGCTTACAACCTGTCTGCCAACGGGCCCATCCTGCCACTCGATTCGCGGATGCTGGCGCTCACCCCGGTCAGCCCCTTCCGCCCGCGTCGCTGGCGCGGAGCGATCCTGCCGGAATCCAGCAAGGTCGGTTTCCGCGTCAACGAACCGGCCAAGCGCCCGGTTGCCGCCGTGGCCGATTCCAAGGAAGTGCGCGACGTTGCCGAGGTGCACATCGAGATCGCCCGCGACAAGGAAATGTGCCTGCTGTTCGATCCGCACCAGGCGCTGGACGAACGCATCGTGGCCGAACAGTTCGTAACGTGAGATTCGGTTAAAAAGGGGTCTTGCAAAACGGAATCGCCGCCCATATACGCGCGGCTCGCCTTCGGGCTGCTCCCCGATAGCTCAGCGGTAGAGTAGGTGACTGTTAATCACTTGGTCGTTGGTTCGAATCCAACTCGGGGAGCCATTTTCCACCACATCGCGGGTAACCGGATTAGCCCGGCTTGCGGAACCGCAGCGCGAACTTGTCGCTAACGCCGTCGAAATCGCCGGGCGCGACATCGCGCGGGTCGGCGGGGTTGTGCAGGACGTCGCTTTCCGCCTCCAGCACGAAGCCTGCCGTCGTCACCTGCTGGCGCACGGCGGCGGGGTCGATGCGGTGGAGCGTCGAGGTAGCACTGGTGCCGGTGCCGGGCGCGGCGTGGTCTTCCACGAAATAGATGCCGCCGGGGCGCAGCGCGGCGAACACCGCCGCATTGGCGCCGGCGATATTGCCGTTGGCAAGGTCGTGGTAGTTCTCGGTGGTCCACACCAGGTCCACCGGTTCGGGCAGGGTCATGGTGTCATAGCCGTCGACCACCACGACCTCGACATTGCCGTACTGCTCGGCAATCGCGTTGATGCCGTCCAGCCCCCCGGGGCGACTGGCGAAGAAGGCGGGCATCAGGGCATAGACCTTGCCTTCGGGCCCCACGGTCTGAGCAAGGATGCGCGTGTAATAGCCGCCGCCGGGCGCGATCTCGGCGATCACGTCGCCGCGCTGCACGCCGGAAAAGGCGACGATTTCCTCGGGTTTGCGCGCTGCATCGCGGGCCACGTCCTCGGCCGGGCGCGCCGGGCTAAGCACGGCCGCCATGATGTAGTCTGCCATATCGACCTGGGCATAGCTGACCGGCACGGGCGAGGTATTGGCCCCGCAGGCAGCCAGCGAAAGGGCTGAAATCGTGGCAATGGTGGCGGTGGCGAGACGGGGGACAAGTCGCATGGTGGGCTCTCCTTCGCGCCCCATGCTAAAGCCATTGCCCGCCGCGGCAAGGTCCTAAGCGGCGGCAGCCTTTTGCGCATCCAGCAGCCTCACCGCCTGCACGGCCACGATCGCAACCAGCCCGATCATCGCCGCACCGACATACCACGGCGCATCCATCGCCCACTGGCCATAGATCGCCCCGAAAATGGGCGGCGCCACGATCCGGCCGACAGCGTTGGACGCCATCAGCAGCCCCATGGTGCTGCCCTGCCGTTCGGGCGGGGTATTGCGACTGAGCAGTGCGCCCGCGCTGGGAAAGGCCAGGCTATGGCCCATCATCAGTACGCCCATCAGCAAAACGCCGGAGACAGGCGTGCGGATCACCGGTTGCAGCACCATCGATGCCGCCAGCAGCACCAGCCCGATAACGATCACCCGCGCCTCTCCAAAGCGGGCCACCAGCGGGCCGATCAGCACCAGCTGCGCGAACAGCCCGCCAGCGCCGATGGCCAGGAAGGCAAAGCCCAGGTCATGCGCGCTCCAGCCGAAATTCGCCTCGCTCCACAAGCCGTAGATCGCTTCCATCGAGGCGAAGGCGGCGATGCCGAAGAAGGCGATTACGAACAGCCGCACCAGCAGCGGTTGCGAGGTAACGAAGGTGAAGGCTTCGGAGTATTTCGGCAGCGGACGACCCTTGCCGCTCGGCGGCACCGCGTCGCGCAGCACCGCCATGCACCAAACGCTGGCCAACACCGACAGACCGCCGGCCAGGAAGATCGGCAGGCGGAAGCTTTCCGCTGCCACCTCTTCGCCCGCGAACACCCCGCCCAGGACCGGGCCGAAGGCAAAACCAAGGCTGAAGGCGGCGCCGAAATAGCCCATGGTCTTGGCACGGCGTTCGGGCGGGGAAACGTCGGCGATAAAGCCCTGGCACACGCCCAGCGTGCCCGAGAAGAAGCCGCTGAAAACGCGGATCAGGATCGCCGCCCACAGCGTGGGCGCATAGGCGAAGGCCACGTAGGAAAGGCCGGCGATCATGGTCGTCACCGCCAGCACCTTGCGCCGCCCCCAGCTATCCGACTTGCGGCCCCAGAATATCTCGCCAAAGACATTGCCGAAGCTGTAGGCGGCGAACAGCAACGCGATCTCGACCGGCTGCGCGTCGAACACCTGGCCGTAAAACGGCAGCAGCGGCAGGATCAGGCTGAACCCAGCGATATTGATGAATACCGCGACCAGCAGCGGAGGAAGGCGCCTATCCACGGCAGTTACCCGGCATAGCGCGGTTCCGGCAGGCCCGTAACGCCAAGGCCGTCGATCACGTAGTTGAACCCGTCGCCTTCCTCCGGCTCGCGGCCCAGGAAGCTCGGGTCGATGCTGGGCACGAACAGGCGGTCAAGCTCGGGGCCGAAGAACATGCAGCTGGCGGGCAGTTTCGTCGGCATTTCGATCGCCTGCTTTACCTCGCCTGCGGGCGAGAGCTGCAGCACCACCCCGCCCTCGCAGATGGCCACCCACATGTCCCCGTTGGCGTCGATGGTCGCGCCGTCGGGAATGGGGCCATAATCGCTGGTGTCGAAGAATTCGCGGCGATTGAATGCGGTGCCGCTCTCCAGGTCGTAGTCGTAGGCGTAGATCAAGTGCGCCATGGAATCGGCATGGTAGAGCGTGGCATTGTCCGGAGACCAGCACGGGCCGTTGCCCAGCAACAGCTTTGCGTCCAGCTGGCGGATCGCGTGGTCCGAGCCAAGGCTGAACAGGCCGCCCAGCGGTTCGCTGGCCTTGCGGTGGCTGGTGCCGAAGACGAAGCGCCCGGCACGGTCCACCTTGCCGTCTGCCAGTTGCACGTCCGCATTGGCCGGGTCGAGCAGCGCCAAAGGCGCCGTCTCGCCGCTATCGAAATCGAGCGTGTGGACGCCGTCACCCAGCGCCAGCACCGCCCCACCAACTTCCCGCAGCGCCATGGAGCCGATGATATCGGGCACATCCCACGCGCGATGGTCGCCGCTGGCCGGGTCCCAGCGAAACACCTTCTTCGCAAAGATATCGATGTAATACAGCGCCTGCTCGGCGACGTCCCACACAGGGCCCTCGCCAACCGAACAGCGCGGCAGGTCCAGCTTGGTGATGCGCATCCCTCAATCCCCTCCGATCGCTAATACTAACGATCGTTAGGATCAGGGCAAGTGCTGACGAAAGCGCAATGGCGATGCTTGGTCCGCGGCTAGCGGAACGCAAGTGCGAACGCCCGCCCGCAGCGGGCGCAGTCCGGATGCGCGTCCAGCGAGGACGAAGCCGCGGATGCGGCTTCGAAAAACAAGCTAGGCTAAGCCCCTCCAAGCCGCCTTTGGCGGCGGTCCCCCTCCCCATGCCTGCGGCAAGGGGAGGATGGTATGGTCAGGCCACTGCCCCGTGGCAATGCTTGTACTTGTTGCCCGAACCGCAGGGGCACGGCGCATTGCGGCTGATGTTCTGGTCGGCGTAGGGGTTGTCGCGCTGGGCAGAGCCGCGCGTGCCGGTCTCTGCCACGGGAGAGCCCGCCAGCGTGCCGAACAGCGGCTGCATCAGGCGCGAACCGTCGCCGTCGTTGCTGTCGTCTTCGCCCGTGAACGGATCGACGTGCCCGGTCAGGAAATCGGGCAGGTCGGGCAATTCACGCGGCGGCGGCGGAGCAGCCGGGCGCAACTGCGCGGTCAGCAGCACCTTGGTCACGTCCTCGCGCAGGGTATCCAGCATGGCCTTGAACAGGCCGAAGGCTTCCTGCTTGTATTCGTTGATCGGCTGCTTCTGCGCATAGGCACGCAGGAACACCACCTGGCGCAGCGCATCCAGCGTGGCGAGGTGTTCCTTCCAGTGGAAATCCAGCCGTTCGAGCAGGATCGACTTTTCCACCCGGCGCCAGCTTGTTTCGGGAATTTCGGCGGTGCGTTCGGCCAGGCGCTGCTCGGCCATTTCCTGCAGCCGTTCCTCGATCAGTTCGGGCTCGACCGCTTCTTCCTGCATCCAGTCGTCGATCGGCGGGTTGAGGCCAAGCACGTCCTCGACCTTTTCCTTCAGCCCGTCGACATTCCACTGTTCGGGATAGGAGCCCGGCGGGCAGGCTTCGGCCACCAGCGAATTGATGGCGTCGCGGCGCATGTCTTCCACCACGTCGTCGACGCGTTCGGAGTCCATGATCTCGGCGCGCTGTTCGTAGATCACCTTGCGCTGGTCGTTCATCACGTCGTCGTACTGAACCACCTGCTTGCGCATCTCGTAGTTGCGCGCCTCGACCTTCTTCTGCGCGGTCTCGATAGCCTTGCTGAGCCACTTGGAGCCGATCGCCTCTCCATCCTCCAGGTTGGAATTCATCATCTTGGCGAACAGCGTGTCCGGGCCGAAGATGCGCAGCAGGTCGTCCTCCAGGCACAGGTAGAAGCGCGACAGGCCGGGGTCGCCCTGGCGGCCCGAACGGCCGCGCAGCTGGTTATCGATGCGGCGGCTTTCGTGGCGTTCGGTGCCCAGCACGAACAGGCCGCCGGCGTCCTTCACCTTCTGCCGTTCCTCGGCCACCTCGGCCTTGATACGCTCGATGGCGGCATCCTTCTCGGGGCCGTCCTCCATGTCGCGCAACTCGTCCTCGATGCGGAATTCCACGTTGCCGCCCAGCTGGATGTCGGTACCGCGACCGGCCATGTTGGTGGCGATGGTGACGGCGCCGATCCGGCCCGCCTGCGCCACGATGTGGGCTTCCTGCTCGTGCATGCGGGCATTCAGCACCGCGTGCTTCACGCCTTCCTTGTCAAGGAAGCGGCTGAGCAGTTCGCTTTTCTCGATCGACACCGTGCCCACCAGCACCGGCTGGCCGATCTCGTTCTTTTCGCGGATCGCCTTGGCAATCGCCTGGAACTTGTCTTGCGTGTTCTTGTAGAACTCGTCTTCCTCGTCGATGCGGGCAACAGGCACGTTGGTGGGAATTTCCACCACGTTCAGCTTGTAGATATCCCAGAATTCGCTCGCCTCGGTGGCGGCGGTGCCGGTCATCCCGGAAAGCTTGGGATACATGCGGAAATAATTCTGGAAAGTGATCGAGGCCATGGTCTGGTTCTCGGGCTGGATCGCCACACCTTCCTTGGCCTCTGCCGCCTGGTGCAAGCCGTTCGACCAGCGGCGACCATCCATCATGCGCCCGGTGAACTCGTCGATGATCACGACCTTGTCGTCCTTGACGATATAGTCGGTATCCTTCTTGAACATGATGACCGCGCGCAGCGCCTGGTCGAGGTGGTGGACCACCTGGGTGTTCTCGATATCGTAGAGGTTGTCGCTTTCCAGCAGGCCGGCAGCGATAAGGCGCTGTTCGACTTCCTCGACGCCGAACTCGGTCAGCTGGACGTTCCGGCTCTTCTCGTCCTTGGTGTAATAGCTGTCTTCCTCGGTCAGTGCATCGCCGTGCTCGCGCTCCAGCGCCTCCTGGTCCTTCACCAGCTGCTTCACCACGCCATCCAGCGCGATGTAGAGGTCGGACTTGTCCTCGGTCGGGCCGGAAATGATCAGCGGGGTGCGCGCTTCGTCGATCAGGATCGAATCGACCTCGTCGACGATCGCGTAGTTGAACGGGCGCTGCACCATCTGGCTGCGTTCCTGCTTCATGTTGTCGCGCAGGTAGTCGAAGCCGAATTCGTTGTTGGTGCCATAGGTGATGTCGGCGGCGTAGGCCTCGCGCCGGGCGGCTTCGGGCAGGTTGGGCACGATCACGCCCACGGTCAGGCCCAGGAACTGGTGCAGCTGGCCCATCCATTCCGCGTCGCGGCGGGCGAGATAGTCGTTCACCGTCACCACGTGCACGCCCTTGCCCTCGATGGCGTTGAGATAGGTGGCCAGCGTTGCCACCAGCGTCTTGCCCTCACCGGTTTTCATCTCGGCGATCTCGCCACGGTGGAGCACGATGCCGCCCACCATCTGCACGTCGAAGTGGCGCATGCCAAGCACGCGCTTCGACGCCTCGCGCACCGTGGCGAAGGCTTCGGGCAGGATATCGTCGAGGGTCTTGCCCTCTTCCTCGATCTGCTTGCGGAACTTGAAGGTCTGCGCCTTCAGCTCGTCGTCGGAGAAGTCGGCAAGCTGCTCCTCCAGCGCGTTGATGCGGGCGACGATCTTGTCGAGCGAGCGGACGTAACGGTCGTTGGCCGAACCGAAAATGGACTTGGCGATGGTCTGCCACATAAGGCACGAATCCTGTCAGAAAATATGGAAAGAGGCCGCGCGCGTGCGCAGCCGGAAACATCAGGCGGGTGTGGAACGTCGCGGCGCTATTCGCGCGCGCGGTCTGCCTGCAGCTGGACGGTGGGCGTCCAGACGATCACCGGCTTCGCAGGGCATGGCGTGGCGGTACGCTGGCCGGTCGGGGCCAGGCGGACAAGCTCCAGCGGCTGCATGGTGACCGTCTGGCAGTCCTCCGCAGTACCGGCTGCTGCCACGCTGACAACGCTCGCCTGCGCAGCCACGGCAGGCGTGCTCGCCAGCCCAAGGCCGGAAACAAGCGCAAGCAGGGTGAGCAATTGGCGAAGCATGTAGGGGCTCAGATAGCGCCTGTTTCCTTAAAGTCCACTGACTGCGCGAAAAAGCCGGGAAGAAGCCCCTGTCCGGGGGCGGCGCTTCGCGCTTGCCAAACCACCCGCAGGCAACGAAGCAAGGCAGCATGTCGGGACAATCGCGCCACAGACTGGTCGCCCTTGATGGCATACGCGGCGTCGCGGCTCTTGTCGTCCTGCTGTTCCATATGCAGTTGCCCATCCCCGCGCAGTTCGACCGCGGATACCTGATGGTCGACCTGTTCTTCATGCTGAGCGGTTTCGTACTGACGCTGTCTGCCGAACCGCGCCTGCGCGGTGGCTGGCCGGGCTGACGTTTCATCATCGCCCGCTATCGCCGCCTGCTGCCCGTGGTGTTCGTGGGTGTTGCGGTAGGGGCGCTTGTCTATCTCGTCGTCACCCAGCCCGATTGGGGAATTCGCGGCTGGGCAGAGCGGCTGGCGATGGCTGCACTGCTGATCCCGATCATCACCATCCATCGCGATCCCGCGCTGTTTCCGCTGAACCGGGCACACTGGTCGCTGTTTTTCGAGCTTCTCGCCAACATCCTGCATGCGCTGGTCCTGTGGCGGCTGCACACCCGCGCACTCGCGGCCCTCGTGGCCATGTCCGCGCTGCTGTTCGCCTGGTCGTGCCACTACGTGGGAGGCGGCACGGCTGGCGCGTTCCAGGAAAACTGGCACTTCGGTTTCTTCCGGGTGCTGTTTGCCTATTCATGCGGCATGCTGATGGCGCGCATGTGGCAGACCCGCAGGCCCAACGGTGGCAGGGCGGCTGAACGCTGCGATGGCCTGGCTGGGTGCCATTTCCTACCCCCTATATGCCATTCACAGACCCACGCTTACCCTCGCCCGCCATCTTGGTGGCGGACTGTTGCTGGAAAGCGCGGCAGCGACCGGCAGCATCAGCCTTGCCGTTAACGTCGCCCTTACGCTGGAGCGCTCGCGGACCAGGCGCAGGACTGCGGACAGGGACCGCGCATCACCGCTTGCAAGCGAGCTTTGAATGATCCCCGGCCGGTGCTAGGCGCGCGCCATGGATCTGGAAACTTCTCCTCTCGCCCTGCCCTTTCCCGACATGCCTTCGATAGAGGGCGTCACCCTGCGCGTGGCACGGGCTGGCTACAAGACATGGGACCGCGCCGACCTGACCTTTGCCGAACTGGCCGAAGGTACGGCTCTGGCAGGCGTGTTCACCCGCAACGTGTGCTGTTCCAGCGAAGTGGAGATCGGCCGCGAGCAGGTGAAACAGGGCCGCGCGCGCGCGCTGGTGGTGAACGCAGGTAATTCCAACGCCTTCACCGGCTATCGCGGGCGCGAGGCGGTGGAACAGATCATGGCGCAGGTGGCCGATGCGCTTGGTTGCGACAAGGGCGAAGTGCTGGTTTCGTCCACCGGGGTGATCGGCGTGCCGCTGCCCAAGGACAAGGCGCGCGAAGGGATTGCCAAGGTGCTGGAGGCAGAACCCGCCAGCTGGGAACAGGCCGCCACCACCATTGGCACTACCGATACCTTCGCCAAGGGCGCCACCACCGCGGCGATGCTGGGCGATACGCGCGTCACCCTGAACGGCATCATCAAGGGCAGCGGCATGATCGCGCCCGACATGGCGACCATGCTGGGCTATATCTTCACCGATGCGGCGGTAGAGCCTGCCTTCCTGCAACAATGCCTGTCCCAGGCGAACGCCGGCACCTTCAGCTGCATCACCGTGGACAGCGACACCTCCACCAGCGACACCGTGCTGGCCTTTGCCACGGGCAAGGCAGGCAATGCGCCGCTGGCCAGCTTCGACGATCCGGGTGCCGATGCCTTCATGGCCGCGCTCACCGACATGTGCCGCCAGCTCGCCCACCTGGTGGTGCGCGATGGCGAAGGGGCGCAGAAATTCATCGCCGTTTCAGTGACGGGCGCCGTTTCCGACGAAAGCGCGCGGCGTGTCGGGCTGGCCATCGCCAATTCGCCGCTGGTGAAGACCGCGATTGCAGGCGGCGATGCCAACTGGGGCCGCGTGGTGATGGCGGTAGGCAAGGCAGGCGAACCGGCGGACCGCGACAAGCTGGGCATCGCCTTCGGCGGTGTCTGGGCGGCGAAACAAGGCCTGCCGGTGGAAGGCTATGACGAAGCACCGGTTGCCAAACACCTCGAAGGGCGTGAGATCGACATTACCGTGGACCTTGGCCTGGGCGAAGGTCACGCCACCGTGTGGACCTGCGACCTGACGCACGGCTACATCTCGATCAACGCGGATTATCGTTCGTGAGGGCGCGCGCATGAGCATTATCGACCGCGAGATCCTGGCCATCTGCCGCGAGGTGACCGAGCAGGTGATCCTGCCGCGCTTTCGCAACCTTGCCGACCACCATGTCGAAGACAAATCGGCTTCGGGGGGCGGCTACGACCCCGTCACCATCGCCGACCGCGAGAGCGAGGAGGCGCTGCAGGAAGCGCTCGACAAGCTCGCCCCCGGCCTGCCCTGCGTGGGTGAGGAAGCCGCGCATCACGATGCCGGCGTGATGGAACACCTCAAGGGGCCATGCTGGATCGTCGACCCCATCGACGGCACCCGCAACTTTGCCAGCGGACAGCCGCCCTTCGGCATCCTGATCGCGCAGGCCGATGGCGGCGTGGCCCAAAGCGGATGGATCTACGATTGCCCGTCAGGCCGGTTCTGCGCCGCCCATCGCGGCAAGGGCGCCTTTGTCGGCGGCGAACGCGTGAGCGCCGTCACCACCGGCGAAGAGCCGCCCGTGGCCGCCATCTCGCTGATTTTCATGGACGACAGCAAGCGCGAGGCGATGAAGGCGCACATCTGCCCGCACTATCGCCTGGTCGACATCCCCTATTGCGCGGCGGAGCAATACCCGCGCCTGGGCCTTGGCGTGAACGATGTTTCCATCTTCGAGCGCACGCTAGCCTGGGACCATGCGGCAGGCTGCCTGTGGCTGGAGGAAGCGGGCGGCAAGGCCGCGCGGCCCGACGACGGTTCGCCCTACCGAGTGGACGAATGGGACCGCAAGGGCCTGGTCGCGGCCGCCACGCCATCCCTGTGGGAAGCCATGGCGGCGCGGATCAATTCGCTGGACGCCTAGACGACGCTTTCCAGCCAGGTCTTCAGCGCGTTCTTCGGAGCCGCACCCATCTGCTGGGCCACCGGCTTGCCATCCTTGAACACCACCAGGAAGGGGATCGACTGCACGCCCATCTGGCCGGGCACGTCGGGGTTTTCCATGATGTCCATCTTGGCGATCGTGACCTTGTCGGCCAGCTCGTCGGACAGTTCTTCCAGCGCGGGTGCGATCATCTTGCACGGGCCGCACCAGTCGGCCCAGAAATCCACCAGCACGGGCTTGTCGGCGTTCAGCACGTCTTCCTGGAAGCTGGCATCGGTAACATTCACGGTCGCCATTGGCTTTCTCCTGCTATCTCGTGGCCCCTACCTAGGCACTTCGTTGGGGGACTCAATGGGCAGGCGGCAATAGCTTTACTTGGGTCCACAGCTATTCAGGCTTGTGCACGTCCAGCACGTCAGCCGGAATGGCCACCAGTTGCGGCGTCTGGGTGTAAAGCACCGCGGCCTCGATCGTGCGATCCGGGTAGATCACCGAAAGCGCGGCGGCATAGGCGCCCATCTGTTTCAGCGTGCTTGGCGGAACACCCGCCAGATCGGCAGGCGGGCGCCGTGCGGTCTTGAAATCGGCCACCAGCACACGGTCCGGCAAGACCAGCAGGCGGTCTGCCGTGCCCGCGATCACCTGTGTGCCCACCGTGGCCGCCAGCGGAACCTCTGCCAGCGCATCGGGGCCGAACAGGTCGCGCCATTCGGGTGCGTCGATCACCGCCAGTGCGCGCGCCAGCATCTCGTCCCGCTCCGCCTGCGCCAGGTCCGGCGCACGGCGCGCCAGCCACGCCCGCGCACCGCTTTCGCGCAGCTCGCGCGGGGTATCGGGCAGGCGTTCCAGCAGGGCATGGATCAGCACCCCGCGCCGCGCGGCAATGGCGGCCTGTTCCGGCGGCAGTGGCGGGTCCGCGCCCAGTTCCTCCGCCCCGGCAGAGGGCGCCAGCGGACGCGGTGGGCGCGGTTCGGGGCCGACGGGCGTTGTGGCCCATGCGGGCAGCACTTCGGGGATCGGCAAGGCCTGCTGCGACTTGTGCGGGATGTCGGGCGCGCGCTGCCCCTGCTCCAGTCGCCAGCCCCAGATCGGGTCGTCCAGCGGCTGCGCATCGAACAGCGGGGCAAGGCGGGCAAACCAGCTGTCTTCCGCCGGTTCCTTCTCGGTCTTGCCCAGCGCCCCGCCGATGAACAGCGCCTCTTCCGCGCGAGTCATGGCGACATAGAGCAAGCGCCAGTGTTCCTGCCGATCGGCCGCCTTGGCCGCTTCTGCAGCAGCCTCGATGCGCCCGACCCGCTCCTCCTTGCTCAGGCCGGGCAGCGGTATTTCGCGCCCGTCCCCGCCCGGCAAGTCTTCCTCCAGCGCGATACCCGAATCGCGCGACCTGTCCGGATTGCCGCAAGCATCGGCCAGGATGACGATGGGCGCCTGCAAGCCCTTGGAACCGTGCACAGTCATCACCCGCACAAGGTCGCCCGCCCCTTCGGCCTCGCGCTTCAACTCGCCCTCGCCAGCGTCGAACCAGCGGATGAAGCCCTGCAGGCTGGGCGTGTTCGACGCGGCGAACTGCTGCGCGGCGTTCAGGAGCTCGTCGATCGGGTCGTTCGCTTCCCGGCCGAGCCGCGCCACCAGCTTGCCGCGCGCCTTCCACGGCCCCAGCAGCAACCAGTGCAGCAGCGCCTGCGGGGTCTCGAAATCGGCCAGCGCCAGCAATTCGCCCAGCATGGCCACGGTCTCGCGGGGCTTGTCCGCCGACAGGTCGCGCAAGTGATCCCATAGTGCCACGTCCTTTTCGCGCGGGGCATATTGCAGCAGGTCGTCCTGGCTCCACCCGAGGATGGGCGAGACCAGCAGGCTGGCAAGGCTAAGATCGTCGCGCGGCTGCGCGGCAAAGCGCAGCGCGGCCATCAGGTCCTTCACCGCCAGTGGCGCGCCGAGGCGCAAGCGGTCGACACCGGCTACCGGCACGCCGGCGGCATGCAGTTTTGCCACGATCAACCCGGTCAGTTCTCGGCGCTTGCGCACCAGCACCATGAAATCGCCCGGCGTGGCGTTGCGCGGGTTGTCCTTGTCCTTCACCAACGGAAAGCCGCCGTCCCACATGCGCTTGATCTGCTCGGCGATCTTCTCCGCCATGCGCCGCTCCGGCTCGGACACGCCGATTTCGGGTCCGTCCTCGCCTTCCACCTCCACCTCGTCCGGGTGGCCGGGCACGGGAGCCCACAGCGTGACGAGGCCGGGGCGATCGTCGCCCACATGCGGGTCGGGCCGCTGCTCCAGGCCGAAACTGGCGGGGCCGATGGCGTCGATAGCCTCGTCCACGAAGCTGAGCACGCTTTGCGCGGTGCGGTAGGAGCGGCCAAGGCCCAGCTCCTGCAATTCGCGCGCATCGATCCGCTCGCGCGCCTGCGCGGCATTCCGCACCCAGTCGGCCAGGCGCCGGGCATAGCTCTTGCGCGCGGCGGCGAAATTCTCCGGGCTGGTGCCCTGGAAGCGGAAGATCGCCTGCTTGTAGTCACCCACCACGAATATCGTACGAAGCCGGTCCTCGGCCTGTCCCAACCCGCTGAAGAAATCGTCTGTCAGCGCATCGATGATCGCCCACTGCGCCTCGTTGGTATCCTGCGCCTCGTCCACCAGGATATGGTCGAACCGGCGATCCAGCTTGTAGCGGATCCACGCCGACATGTCGGAATTGCCCAGCAACTGGGCGGCGCGGGCGATCAGGTCGTCGAAATCGACCAGCCCCTCGCGCGCCTTGGCATCGTCCCACGCCAGCGCGAACTTGCGGCCCACGTCCAACGCGGGGGTGATGTAATCGACAAGGTCGAGCAGCACAGCCTGCTCGCTGATTGCAGAAAGGTGTTCGGCAACGCGGGCGGCATAGTCGGCAACCGCCGGATCCTTCTTCTCCAGGCTGGAGAGCGAGCGCACGTCGCCCTTCTGAGTGAACAGCGCCGCAGTCAGGTCCGCGCAGGTTTCCAGCCGCCCGGCAGCATCACGCGCCAGCCAGCTGTCGATAGCCTCGATACAGGCGAGCGCAGTCTTGGTGCCCCAGTCGGCGTGGACTTCGCGCCATTGCCGCAAGGCGCCAACGTCAAAGGCATCGTCGGCGCAAAGGTCGGCAAGCATCTCCCTGCTGGCATCCGCATCCAGCCCCAGCAGCCGCTTCACCCGCGGTTCCATCGGCGGCTGCCACGCGCCCGGCCCCAGCCACACGTCGCGCGCCGCAGCACAGCGCATCAGCCATGCGCGCGCACCGTCCGGGCCATGGCGCAGGGAGAGCATTTCCAGCGCCGCCTCGGCTGCCGGATCGCTCTCTTCCCATTCCACCAGCAATTCGCGCAGCACCCGCTCTGCCAGCAGTTCGCGGTCGCGGTCTTCCATTGGGCGGGTGCCGGGGACGAGGCCAGCTTCCTCTGGGAAGGCCGCCAGCAGCCATTGCGAGAAGGCGTGGATGGTGTCGATCCGCAGCCCCCCGCCTGGGCAATCGAGCACGGCGGCAAACAGCGTGCGGGCGCGGGCCAGCGTATCGGGATCGGCGCTGGCGCCGATGGCGATCAGGTCGCGCGCCAGCCGTGCGTCCTCCATCCGCACCCAGTTTGCCAGCACCTCGTTCACGCGGGTCGCCATTTCCGCGGCACCAGCCTTGGTGAAGGTGAGGCACAGGATGTGTTCCGGCCGCACGCCGGGCTCCAGCAGCAGGCGCAGCACGCGGGCGGACAGCACCTGCGTCTTGCCCGTACCGGCAGAGGCGCCCAGCCACACGCTGTCGTGCGGATCGACCGCCAGCGCCTGGTTGCCCTTCAGCGGATAGACCTTCCCGCTCATGTGTCGTCCCGCCCCTGCCATTCGGCCAGCCGCATCAGCTGGTCGTAAGTGTCATAGCCCGGCGCATCGGGGTTGAGCCGCGCGGTGAACGGCTCCTCACCCAGGATCCAGCGATCCAGCGCATCGTCCAGGTATTCGCGCGCCTTGGGCAGGAATTCCTCCGGCGGGATGCCGGTGCGCTTGTTGCCCTCCAGCAGCGGTGTGGCGACATAGCCGAAACCGGTGGGATGGTCCTTCGCCTTGGCCTTGGCCAGAGACCAATATTCGAACTTCACCGGCGTGCCGGAGACGCCTTCGAACCCGCCCGCCTGCGCGATCAGGCCCAGGGTGCCCAGTTGCAGGGCATAGCCTTCCTGCACCTGCTTGCCCGTCGGCGGGCCGCCGGTCTTGTAATCGACCACGGCCAACGTGCCGTCGGCCAGCCGGTCGATACGGTCGGCCTTGCCGAAAATGCGGACACCGCGCTCTTCCATCGCACCCCATTCCTCGATGGCGACCGGCTGGCGATCGGGGTCGCCTTCGATGGACTGTTGCGCCCATTGCAGCGCAGCGAGCAGGCGCGGGCGCCACAGCGCGCGCATCAGCGGGTGCGCAGCCATGGCGCGCAGGTGCCTGTCGGCCAGTTCCGCCAGCTCTCCCTTGCCCTTGTGCCAGTCCTCCAGGATCTTGTGCGCCAGTTCGCCCTGCCACGCGGGGCTCGGCTCGGCATCGACATGGTCCAGCTCTGCCAGGCGCAACAGCTTGGAGGCATAGTACTGGTAGGGATCGGAGCGCAGCCGGTCGAGCGCGGTAACGCTGATCGGCTGGCGGCGCAGCTGCGCCGGTGGGCACGGGTGCGGGCGCGGCGCGGAATCGACCGGCGGGGGATCGTCCAGCGCGCGGGCCAGCGTGACCACGCCATGATCCTCATGCCGCTGCACCAGGTCTTCGCCCAGCAGGGCCCGCACGCGCAGCAGGAAGCGCGAAGCAATGGCGGGACCGGACAAATCGCGCCGCGCGCGGGTCAGCACCACTTCGGGCGCCCCCAGTGCGCCAGCCAGGTCATGCGCAGCCAGGCCGATGCGGAAATCCGCGCCCGGCACGCCCAGCGCGCGCAACACGCCGGGGGCCAGCAGCGGATTGGTGGCCGGGCGCGGTGGCCATGTGCCTTCGTTCAGCCCGGCGCAGATCACCAGGTCGGCCCGTGTCATGCGCGCTTCCAGCAAGCCGTAGATGGCCACGCGCGGATGGCCGCCATAGGGCGGGCGTACGGCGACCCGGTCCATGGCATCGCGCAGCACGTAGGGCAGGTCTTCGGCGTCCAGCGGCATGGCCACTTCGCGCGCGTGCAGGCGCAGGTCTTCGATGAAGGCAGACAGCGCGCGGCCATCCTCGCGCGCCCACAGCCCTTCGCCGCACAGCGCCTCGCCCGCTGCGGCCAGCAGGTCCAGCCAGGTGGCAAGCTCGGCGCTCTCGCCCGCTTCCAGCAAGGGCGATAGCTTTGCCTCCACCTCCTGCCACCACGGCTCCACCCCCGCTTTCGCCGCCAGCGGACGCAAGGGGGCAAGCCCCGGCGCCTTGCGCGGACCGCGCAGCTGCAGTTCGAACCGGCGCGCGGCGCGCAGCCATGCGGCCCTGCCCTCGCCCGCTGCCGCCAGCGGATGTTCCAGCAGCGCGATCAGCGGCACGGGTGAAGCCGGCTCTGCCGCCACCTCTGCCAGCAACAGCAGCACGCGCCCCGCAGCCGTCTCTCCCAGCGGGCGACCGGCGGAATCGTCGGCCTCGATATGCCAGCGGCGCAGGTGCTGCGCCACGCGCCCGGCCAACCCGCGATCCGGCGTGACCACGGCCACGCGCTTCTCCGGCTCATCCAGCGCTTCGCGCACCAGCAGCGCAATCGCCTGCGCCTCTTCCTCGGGATTGGCAGCTTCCACCAGCCGTACGCCGGCCATGCGGCGCTGTTTCGCGGGCAGCTTGACCCATGCCTTGCTCGCTTGCGGGGGCAGGAACAGGCTGGATATCGCGTGCGTGCGTTCCGGCGGGCCCTTGGCGATCCCGGCCCGGTGCCATTGCTGCACTTCGCCGCGCGCCACGCCCATGCGGTTGAGCAGCAGTTTGAGATGATATTGCGGGTGCGTCACCGCATCGCCGGCGCCGAACGGCGTCTCGCCGGACGTGTCGCCCGCGCTGCCCAGTTCATCCCACACCGCATCGTCCATCGACAGGTCGAGGTCGGGCAGCACCACGGCGCCTTGCGGCAGCTGCGAGACCGTGCGCAGCAGGCGCGCAAGCGCTGGCGCCGCACTGGTAACGCCTGCCGCGACGAAAGGCGTTTCCGGTGGCGTCTCGCGCATGCGCCGCGCAGCCTCGCGAAACAGCATGTTGCGCCGGGCGGCGGCATCGCGCTCCCCGCGTGCGTCAAGTTCGGCCAGCCAGTATTGCTGGATGATGGCAAATTCGCGCAGGTTATCCTGCCAATGCTTTGCCAGCCTGTCGTCGAACAGTTCCAGCACCTTTGCAGACAGCAGGTCGTCCGGCGCGATTTCCTCCACCAGCAGGCGATCCATCACCTGCCCGGTTTCCTGTGCCAGCTTCAGCAGCGCGGCACCCTTAGGCGCCGCGTCGCCGCGCACCTGGCGGATCAGTGCGGCCAGCCGCAGCCAACGGCGGGTGGGATCGGCGGCAGGCGGGATCGCCGCGCCCGCGCCCAGCGAATCGAACAGCGGCCCCAGCGATTCGTCGAGGTCGAGATCGCCCACCAGCACCATGCGCGGCATCAGCAGGCCGGCATTGCCGGTCTCGCCGGCATGGCGGACGAAAGCCTCTGCCATGGTGCGCGCGGCGCGGGCGCTGGGCAGCAGCAGGGTCAGGCGGGCAAGGCCGAAGCCCTCCTCGGCGTAACGCGGCACCAGGCCGGCTACCAGTGCATCGGCAAAGCCGCGATGCGCTGCAATCGAGTAAACCTGCGGATTTTGAAGCTGTTGGTCTGCCGCCATGCGCCAAGACTAGCCGGGCTTTCAGACTGCGGAAAGGGCTTCCTCTGTCGGCCTGATCGCTTGCGGCGTGCCGACTTCGAACCACTGCCCGGTAAAGGCCAGGCCGAACAGCCGCCCTTCCTCGATCGCGCGGTTCCACAGCACGTTGGTGGAGAACGGCCGTTCCGGCGCATCGCGCAGCAGGCGCTTGGAAACCAGCTGGATGCCGGTGAAAATGTAGGGCGCGATCCGGCCCGAGGCGCGGCGCCGCAACCGACCGAGCGCGTCCATGTGGAAATCGCCCTTGCCGGTGAAATTATGCGCAGCCTTGTGCGTCACCAGCAGTAGCAGCGCGTCCATCCTCTCCGCGTCCCATGCAGCCGAAAGGTCGGCGAAGGCATCCAGCGGGCCATCCAGCCAGATATTGTCGGAATTGAGCGAGAAGAACGGGTCGGGCAGCAGGTCCTGCGCTTTCACGATGCCGCCGCCGGTTTCCAGCAGTTGCTCGCGCTCGTCGGAAATGGTGACGGCAGGACTCTGGCGTTCCTTGAGGTGCGCATCCAGCGAATCCGCCAGGTAATGCACGTTCACCACCGCGCGCGCCACGCCGGCTTCGGCCAGCTTGTCCAGCGTGTGGTCGATCAGCGGTTTACCCGCCACGCGCACCATCGGCTTTGGCTGGGTGGCCGTTAGCGGGCGCATGCGCTTGCCCATGCCGGCAGCAAGCACCATGGCGGTATCGCTAGCCAGCTTGCTCACGCGAAAATGCCTCCCCGCCTGGCGCGCACATCGTCGGGCACGTTGGTATCGAACCAGCGCGCCACGGGGGCGAGCGCGGGATGCGCCAGGTCGCGCTCCATCGCCTGCCACACGCGCGGGATCATGGAGAGGTATTTCGGCTTGTCGTCGCGCTTCCACAGGCGGGTGAAGATGCCCACGATCTTGGCATTGCGCTGCGCGCCGAGCACGGCGTAGCTGGCTTCCACGTCCCAGGCGGGACTGGTGGCGGACTTGTAAGCCTCCAGCATCTGCCCCTCCAGCTCTTGCGAGACATCGCGGCGCGCATCCTGCAGCAACGAAACCAGGTCATAGGCCGGATGGCCGACCAGCGCATCCTGGAAATCGATCAGGCCCTGCCCGTCGGCAAGCATCATGATGTTTTCGGCATGGTAATCGCGCAGCACGGTAACGCCCGGCTGTTGTTCGGCCAGCACCGGGGCCAGCACTTCGGCCCATGCCGCGCGGTAGCTGGCATCATCCGCGGCGATCCCGGCTGCCGGGCAGAACCATTCGGTGAACAGGCCCGCCTCGCGCTGGTAGGTGGGCATGTCATAGGCGGGGAAAGGCCCGGGCGGCAGGCTGTGCAGCCTGGCCACGGCGTCCACGGCCATGGCATAGGCCTGCTGCTCCGCAGCCGGATTGGCCTCGATCCATTCCTTCATCCGGTCGTTGCCGAAATCCTCGGTCAGCACCCAGCCCTGTGCGGCATCCTCACCCATGATCGCCGGGCCGCGCATGCCGTGGGCGTTGAGCCAGTCGGCCACTTTCAGGAACGGCACCGGGTCCTCCTCCGGCGGCGGGGCGTGCATCAGCATGGCGGTGTCATCGCCGCGACACAGGCGGAAATAGCGGCGGAAGCTGGCATCACCGGGAATCGGTTCGATCGCGGCGTCGGCCCAGCCTGCCTTGGCCAGGAAAGTGTCGATACCCGTGGGAAGGTCGCTCATGGCATGCGCTCTAGCCAAGCGGACCCGCCCTCGACAACGGCCAAGCGTCCGTCACCCGCAATTTCCAGCGCGATTTGCAGGCAGGCTGGCTCATGCGCGAAACCGCCTGCATGATCGGGCCACTCCGCCAGCAGCACCGCGCCTTCCCGGTAATCGTCCAGGCCCAGCTGTTCCGCCTCCGACGAATCTTCGAGTCGATAGAAATCGGCGTGGGCCACGGGCGGGTTCAGGTTGTCGTATGTTTCCACGATGGTGAAGGTGGGGGAAGGCACTTCGCCCTCGTGCCCCAGCGCGGCAAGGATCGCGCGCGAAAGCGTGGTCTTGCCCGTGCCCAGCCCGCCGGACAACGCCACCACGTCGCCGGGCCGCAGCCTTGCGGCGATGCGACGGCCAAACGCTTCCATCGCTGCCAGGTCGGGCAGGTCAACCTTCAAGGCAGCTTCACCTTGGCAGTCGTCCCCGCGCCTTTCTCCGACTGGATTTCCAGCCGGCCGCCATGTGCTTCTATCAGCTGGCGAGCGAGTGGCAGGCCCAGCCCGCGCTTGCCTTCCCTGCCGTCGCTGCCGGCCAGGCGATAGCCGTCCAGCGCGCGCGCCAGTTCGCTCGGGCGCATGCCTTCGCCATTGTCCGAAATCACGATCCGCGCGCCCGACTTCCGGCGGCCCAGTGCCACCAGGATGCGACCGCCCGTGGGCGTGGCCGCGATGGCATTGTCCAGCAGGTTGCCGATCGCGCGGCCCAGCTGGCGCGGGTCTGCCTGCACGTGCCCTGCGCTCTTGTCGCCGCGCAGGTCGAGCGTGATGTTCTTGGCATCGATGGCGTCTTCGCGCGCACGCACCACCTGCGTGGCAAAGTTCAGCAGGTCGACATCCTCTGTCGCCATCGGCAGCAGGCCCGCCTCGCTTTGCGTCAGGTCCAGCACGCTTTCGATCTGCTGCGACAGCCGCTCCACCGAAGCGATGATCGCGGCGACATATTCCTGCCCTTGCGACGAAAGCTCACCCGCCACCCCCGATTGCAGCAGTTCTGCGAAACCGCCGATGGAGGTGAGCGGCGTGCGGAATTCGTAGGACATGTTGGCAAGGAAGCGCGTCTTCACCGCGTCCGCCTCTTCCAGCGCCTGGTTGCGTTCACGCAGCGCCTCTTCCGCCTTTGTCGAATCGGTCACGTCGAGCACGGTCAGCAGGCCGTTGCCGTCGGGCAGCGGCACGCCGGCGAATTCCAGCGTGCGCCCGTCGCTCATCACCACGCGGCCCCCGCGCTGCTGGCGATCGAGCGTGGCGGCGCGCACGACTTCGCCAATCGCCTTGCGCTGCGCCGGGCGAGCGAGGCGGTTGGAGATGCGATCGAGCAGCTTGTCGACATGCGGGTGTTCGTCGAAGAATTCCTCCGGCAGGCCCCAGATCGCGGGGAAGCGGCGGTTCCACAGCTGCATGTGGCCATCGGGCGCGAACACGGCCAGCGATTCGAACAGCGAATCGATGGTGGCCGTGCGGGTGCGCAGCAGCGTGTCGCGCGTGGCCGACAGGGCGAGCTGTTCGGAACGGTCCTCCGCCAGCAGCACCAGCCCGCCATCGGGCAGCGGCTGGGCCACCACGCGCAGGTGCGTGGAATCGGGCAGCGTCCAGGCGTCCTCCACCGGCGCATCCTCCATGAACCAGCCTTCCAGCTCGGTGCGCCATGCGGGGAAATCGCGCGTTTCGGGCAAGCGACCGGCATCGCGCGCCATGTCCAGGAAGCGATGGAAATCGGGCGGATCGACGCGCGCCGATGGCGGCAAGGCAAAAATCCTCTGGAACGGCTGGTTGGAGAACGACAGCCGCCGATCCGCATCGAACTGCGCCACGCCGATGGAAAGCTGGTCGAGCATGCTGCGCTGCGCCGCGCGGAAGGCACGGAAGGCGCGGGTCTGCTCTTCCATCTCCTCGATATCGATGGCGTATCCGGCCACCCCTTCCTCGCCCAGCGGCAGGTCGCTGACGCGCAGGGTGCGGCGCTGGTTGCCGACGGTGGCCTGCACGATGCGCTCCACCGGCATGTCGCGGCTATGCGCCTGCCCGGCAACTTGCGCGGCGGTGAGGCCGTCGACGGTCTCCACCAGCTCGATCTGTTCCTCCACCACGCTGGCGGCGTCCTTTGCGCCCACTGCGCTGACATAGGCACTATTGACCAGCCGCAGGTCCATCTCCGGCCCGCGGAACCACATCGGCATGGGGGCTGCCTCGATCAGGCCGACCAGCGCGGCAAAGTCGTTGCGCGCGCGCGCCGTTTCCTCGCGCAGGCGAGCGAGTTCGCCCTGGCTTTCGGAAAAGTCGAACCACCACACCAGCGCCGCCCCGCCCGAGGCGATCAGCGAATCCGCCAGCTGGCCGCGCACGGCCAGGCTGCGGGTGGAGCCCTTGGGCGTCACCACCATGCTGAACGGCGCGGCGGTTTTCTGCGTGCGGCGCACGGCTTCGCGAAGGTCCTTCAGGTCTTCATCGACAAGGCCGCTGCCCAGTTCGCTTAGGAAACCCGGCAGGCTGTCCAGCCCCAGCCACTTGGCCAGGCGATCGGGCCCCTCGATCTTGCCATCAGGGCGCACCAGCAGCGGGATGGCCGGCGCATCGTCGATCATGCGCGACAGGCGGCGCACCGAATTGCGCGCGTGACGGGCCGCACGTGCCCGCTGGAGAGAGCCCACGACCAGCCACACCGCGCCAAAGGTCCACGCGGCCAGCATCAGCCCCAGCAGGGCCATGGCAGAAGGCGTCAATTCCATTGGTTATGCAGCTATGAGAGCGCGGGGCGACTTGCAATGGGCAGCGCGCCTGTGCCGACAGTCCTGATGCACAAAAAGAAACGCCCCGGCGAAAGCGGCCGGGGCGTCTCGTGTGATGGTCGCGTCGGAAGCGCGGATCAGTAGCGGTAGTGTTCCGGCTTGAACGGGCCTTCCACCGGCACGCCGATGTAATCGGCCTGCTGCTGCGAAAGCTTGGTCAGCTTCACGCCCAGCTTGTCGAGGTGCAGCGCGGCGACCTTCTCGTCCAGGTGCTTGGGCAGGACGTAGACATCGTTCTCGTACTGCTCGTGGCGTTCCCACAGTTCCATCTGCGCCATCACCTGGTTGGTGAAGGAACAGCTCATCACGAAGCTGGGGTGGCCGGTGGCGCAAGCCAGGTTCACCAGGCGGCCCTTGGCCAGCACGATGATTTCCTTGCCGTCGGGGAACTTCACCAGATCGGTGCCCGGCTTCAGTTCGGTCCACTCGTAGTTGTCGAGCGCGCTGATCTGGATCTCGCTGTCGAAGTGGCCGATGTTGCACACGATGCTCATCGGCTTCATCGCCTTCATGTGTTCGGCGGTGATTACGTCTTCGTTACCGGTGGTGGTGACGAAGATATCGGCCCGCTTCACGGCGTCTTCCATGGTTACGACTTCAAAGCCATCCATCGCCGCCTGCAGCGCGCAGATCGGGTCGATTTCGGTCACGAGCACGCGCGCGCCGCCGTTGCGCAGCGACTGGGCGCTGCCCTTGCCGACATCGCCGAACCCGGCAACGCAGGCAACCTTGCCGCTCAGCATCACGTCGGTCGCGCGGCGGATGGCATCGACCAGCGATTCGCGGCAGCCATAGAGGTTGTCGAACTTCGACTTGGTCACACTGTCGTTCACGTTGATCGCCGGGAACGGCAGCTTGCCCTGCTTGGCCAGCTGGTACAGGCGGTGGACGCCGGTGGTGGTCTCTTCCGACACGCCCTTGATGTTCTTGACCGAGGCGGTGAGGTAGCCCGGCTTGCGCTTGAGGAATTCCTTCAGCGCGCGCTGGAATTCGACTTCCTCGGCATTGCCCGGCTCGGGCAGTTCCTCGCCCGCTTCCACGCGTGCGCCCCACAGCGCGAACATGGTGGCATCGCCGCCGTCGTCCAGGATGAGGTTGGCGGTCTGGTCGGGATCGTCATCGGACGACCAGTCGAAGATCTTGCCGACATAGTCCCAGTATTCGGCCAGGCTTTCGCCCTTCACCGCGAACACCGGAATGTCCTGCGCGGCGATGGCGGCAGCGGCGTGATCCTGGGTGGAGAAGATGTTGCAGGTGGCCCAGCGCACTTCGGCACCCAGAGCCACCAGCGTCTCGATCAGCACGGCGGTCTGGATCGTCATGTGCAGCGAGCCGGTGATGCGTGCGCCCTTCAGCGGCTGCGCAGCACCGAATTCCTCGCGCGTGGCCATCAGGCCCGGCATTTCGGTTTCGGCAATGTTGATCTCGGCCCGGCCATAGTCGGCAAGGGCGATATCCTTGATGATGTAATCGTTGAAAGCGGCGTCGGCCACGAGCACTTCTCCTGTGATGTGCGGGTGATGCGTCGCCGGGGCTCCGTGCAACGCCTATGCTGCAACGCGCCATAGGCGGCTGCGGTTCGCGGGACAACCCCTAGCTACGGACCTGCCAACGGGGCCGTGCGATGACCATCAATGCGCTTGCGCGGCGGTGCGAAGTGCCTATGTCGGTGCGCGGACGGAGACAGGAGGACTATCCAATGACGATTTCCAAAGGCGACAAACTTCCCGACGTGAAGCTGGTGAAGCCCACCAGCGAAGGCCCCGAAGCGGTGCAGTCCGGCGATTTCTTTGCCGGCAAGAAGGTGGCGCTGTTCGCCGTGCCCGGCGCTTTCACGCCAACCTGCTCTGCCAAGCACCTGCCCGGCTATGTCGACAAGGCAGCCGACCTGAAGGCGAAGGGCGTGGACGAAATCGCCTGCACCGCGGTGAACGATGCCTTCGTGATGGGCGCCTGGAACAAGGCCGACGGCAGCGACGATATCACCATGCTGGCCGACGGCAGCGGCGATTTTGCGAAGGCCCTGGGCCTCGATGCGGATTTCTCCGCCTATGGCATGGGCACCCGCTCCAACCGCTATTCGATGATCGTGGACGACGGTGTCGTCACCGAGATCAACGTCGAAGGCCCCGGCGAGTTCGGCGTCTCCAGCGCAGAGCACATGCTCGAACAGCTCTGATCGACAACCGGAATCGAAAAGGGGCGCCCTCCATGTGGAAGGCGCCCCTTTTTCATTGGCGCGGCGCTGCCTAGTCGTCCCAGCTCACATCCACGCCCAAGCTGTCGATATTGGGCACGAAATCCGGGTGCGCGCGGCGCATGGGGTCGGCGTCGAGAATCGTGGATTCGCCGTCGATGCTGGCCGCCACCATCAGCAGGGCAATCGCCACGCGGATGATATAGGGGCTGGTGACCGTGGCCGGCACCAGCTTGTCACCGCCGAAGGTAATCAGCCGGTGCGGATCGCACAGCAGGGTATGCGCGCCGAACAGCGACAGTTCGGTATGCCAGGTCAGCCCGCCTTCGTAGACCTTGTTCCAGAACATGGTCTGCCCGCGCGCCTTCACGCCAAGGGCGATGAAGATCGGCAGCAGGTCCGCCGGGATATAGGGCCACGGCGCGGCCTCCACCTTGGTGATCAGGTGGCTGGTGAAGTTCTGCTGCACCACCAGCTCTTCCGGCGCCTGCAGGCGTGACCAGCCATCGGCGTGTTCCACGTGCGCGCCGAACTTCTCGAACGTGCGGTCGATCAGCATGAAATCTTCCGGCCGCGTGTTGCGCACCGAGATATCGCCGCCCGTGACCGCAGCCAGCGCCAGGAAAGTTGCGATCTCGTGGAAATCCTCCACGAAGGTGTAATCGACCGGCTTGAAATCACCGCACCCGTCGACCGAGACCATCGAGGTGCCCTTCCCCCGGATCGTGGCGCCCATGAGTTCCAGGAAGGTGCACATCTCCTGCACGTGCGGCTCGCACGCGGCATTGACGATCTGGCTGGTGCCAGAGGCGGTCAGCGCGCTGATGATGAAGTTCTCGGTGGTGGTCACGCTGGCATATTCCAGCCACATGCGCGTGCCTTCGGCCTTGCGCGCGTTGCGGAAGACGATGTGCTTGCCTTCGTAGGAAACCTCCGCGCCGAAGGCCTTGAACACCTGCACGTGCGGATCGATTTCGCGCGCGCCCAGCGTGCAGCCCTTCACCTCGTGTTCCAGCCGTGCTTCGCCCAGCCGCGCCAGCAGGCCGGGGATCATCATGATCGAGGCCCGCATTTCCTGCGGCAGCTTGGCCTTGGCGCTGGACGAAATGGTCGAATGGTCGATGCGCAGCGTCTTGGCCGCCTTGTCCCATTCGACCGTGCTGCCCAGTTCGGTGAAGAAGGCATGGATGCGCGTGACATCGGTAATCTCGGGCACGTTTCGCAGCATGATCGGCGCGTCGCTCAGCAAGGTGGCGCAAAGCACCGGCAGCACCGCGTTCTTGTTGGCGGAGGGATCGATCTTGCCGATCAGCTTCTGCCCGCCCCTTACGCGTAGTGCAGTCATTGGGTTCCTTTCAGTAATACCGGGTGCCGTTGAGATCGGGCTCAGTACCCCATCAACTTGAGCACTTCCTCGCGGCTCTTGTGGTCCTTGCGGAAGGTACCCATCACCTGGCTGGTGACCATGGTGACGCCGGGCGTGCGCACGCCGCGGGCGGTCATGCAGGCATGGCTTGCCTCGATCACCACGGCCACGCCGCGCGGGTTCAGGTGATCCTGGATGCACTGCGCCACTTCGGCGGTCAGCCGTTCCTGCACCTGCAGGCGCCGGGCATAGCCATGCAGCACGCGCGCCAGCTTGGAAATGCCTACCACCCGGTCGGTCGGCAAATAGGCGATCGCCGCCTTGCCGATGATCGGTGCCATGTGGTGTTCGCAGTGGCTCTGGAACGGAATGTCCTTCAGCAGCACGATCTCGTCGTATCCGCCCACTTCTTCGAACACGCGGGAAAGGTGGTGCGCCGGATCTTCGTCGTACCCCTGGCAATATTCCTTCCACGCCCGCGCCACGCGCTTTGGCGTATCGACCAGGCCTTCGCGCGTGGGATCGTCGCCCGCCCATTTGATGAGCGTGCGGATCGCGTCCTGTACATGTTCGGGAACCGGGGGCTTACCCCGGGGATCGTCCTCGTCCGGACCTACAAGGCTACTCATTCGTCTTGTCGTGCTTTCTTGTCAGCTTGCTACGCGCTTTCGCCAATAGGCTGCCCGGACGGAAAAGGCCACGTCTGGCTGGCTTGATCTCGAAAAGCTCTTCGGGTTCCTCCGGGTCCAGCGTCTGGCGCAGGGCCAGGTCGGTCGCCCATTCGTCGTGCTCGCCCGGATGGAAGGGCCGCAGGTCGCGGCGGTTGGCATCGCCCACGGCGGCGATCATGCCGGCCATGCCGCCGTTCTCGGCGACCAACTGCGGCACGTCGTCCTCGGCAATCCCCAGATGCTCTGCCAGCAGCGATTCGCGCAACTTGCGGATCGTACCCTCGGCATGGGCGTTGCCGGGCCGGTCGCAGTCGATGAATACATCGCATTCGCTATCCAGCCCCATCGAACGGTTGTTCATGTTGGCAGAGCCGATGCGCAGCACGCGGTCATCCACGATCATCAGCTTGGCGTGAACGTAGATTGGTGTCTTCCCGCTGACGGGCACGTAGATATGAAAGCTGTCGTTGCGATCGAGCGCTTCCAGCGCTTCCACCAGTTCGGCGCGCGCCGGATCCATCACCTGCGCTTCTGCCCAGCCATCGGCCGTGCGCGGCATGACGATAACGAATTCGGGAGGATCGGGCTCGGCAATCCGCCTGGCGATGGCTTCGCAGATGGTGCGCGAGGTGAAATACTGGTTCTCGATATAGACAAAGCGCCTTGCGCCGGCGATCTGCTGCAGGAACAGGTGCTCCACCTCGTCCACCTTGGGGTCTTCGTCATAGGCGGCGCGCGTGCGGGCGATACCCACTTCGACATCCTCGAAATGCGGTGCCAGGCCATCGGGCCAGGCGCTGCCCGGATCGTGTTCCGGCTGCGACAGGGCCTTGCCCCCTGCCCGCAGCCAGCGCGTCCGGCCCAGCAGTTCCAGTTCGGCTGCAACTTCGCCTTCCATCATCATCGTCACATCGTGCCAGGGAATCAGCGGTTCGCCGCGCGGGCTCTTGCGGGCCGGCTGCTTTTCCAGGTGTTCGCGCGTATCCCAGCGCCCGGTGGTAAGGTCGATGCCGCCGCACACGGCGAAATCGTCATCGATGACGACCAGCTTCTGGTGGTGCGAACAGCCCACCGGATGCGCGGTATCGAACTTGAAATCGATCCCGCGATGCGGCCACCATCGCAACAGGTCCAGCATCATGCTGCCGCGCCCGAAGAACTTCACGAAGCCGTAGGACCACTTGAGGATGCGGATTTCCAGGCCCGGTCGGCGCCTGTTGAGCCACAGGATGAAACTGCCGAGGCGAGAGGGATAGCTGCGGTTCCAGCCGCGTTGCCACCAGCGCCGGCCGCGCTTCAGGTGGATGCGGGTATCGAAATCCCAGCCGATCAGCAGGATGCGCTGGCGCGCCTTCAGCATGGCCTGCTGGATCAGGTCGAAATAGTCGGCACCATCGATCACCACACGCACGCGCCGGGCGCGAGCATAACGCCACACGCCCGGCTCTACGGAGGCGTCGGAAAAATCGGCAATGCTGTTTTCGATTCTGTCCAACTGCCCCTCTGACCGGTGCGGGCCCTATTCCTTGGCGTCTTCCATCTTTTCCGGCGTGACTTCGGCGTCGGCCTTTTCTGCCTTCTTGCGGCGATCGAAGACGCCCCGCATGTGCTCGCGGTCTTCCTCGGTCAAGTGCTTCTCGAAGTCGGGGAAGTGGTCTTCCTCTTCCTCGTCGATGTGGTGGCGATAGTCGTGGTCGAGCTGCTTGAACTTGGCAATCCATCCCGGCGAGGACATGTCCGTGGCGGCAAGGTCGTTCATCATTTCTTCCAGCTCGTGATGCTCGGCCACCGAATGGCGGGTCTCATCGGTGGTCGCGGGCTTGCGCATCATGGTGGAATAGACGGCCTGCTCTTCGGCTGCGGCGTGGCTCTTCACTTCCAGCGTGAACCGTTCGAGCAGTTCACGGCGTTGCTCGCTTTCGCCGCTGGTCTCGGCAAGCTTGTCCAGCAGCTTGCGGTGCTTTTCGTGGTCTTCCTTCAGGCGGGCGAAAATGTCTTCTGACATGCGGGCTCCTTTTTGATCCGTGTTCGCGAAACCAACAGGAAAGCGCCGCACTTGTTCCGGGTCACGGACCAAGGGAGGTGATTGCAGATTGAGGAGCCCCAGGAAGGATTGCCTCGCTCGCTACGCTCGCTCGTCGCCTCCGGCAGCTGCGCTGCCTCCGAAGCCGAGCGGGTTCGTATCTCCCTTTGACCCAACAAAAAAACCCACCCCCTTGCGGGGATGGGCTTTTTTGGCGCGCCAGGAAGGATTCGAACCTCCGACCGCCTGATTCGTAGTCAGGTACTCTATCCAGCTGAGCTACTGGCGCGCTTGAGAGGCGGGCACATAAGCGGCGCCAATCGGCTTGGCAACCCCTATCCGCCAATGCGCGATAATAGTTTGCGATCCATCGGCGCCAGCGGCAGCGCGGAAGCCTCTTCAAGCGTGAACCAGCCCCAGGCCTGGCCTTCCAGCCCTTGCGGCTGGGGCACCGCCTGGTGCGATGTGTAAAGATTGAGAACAACCGCCGGATCGCCCGTTTCCTCGGCAAAGAAGGCCGGTTCCAGCTGGCCGGGATCAAGCTCCAGCGCCAGTTCCTCGGCAATCTCGCGAACCAGCGCAAGTGACGGTTTTTCAGCAGCTTCCACCTTGCCGCCGGGAAATTCCCACAGGCCGCCATGGTGCTTTCCCGGCAAGCGCTGCTGCAGCAGGAGTCGGCCCTTTTCGTCGCGCAGGGCCAGCGCAACCACCAGAATCCATGTCGGGATTTTTTTCACTTAACCATGCCTTCGCAAGGATTTGTTAAACCTGTGCTGCAAAACCCGATGCTGTCGCAGTTTAGCTAGGGGACCAGCGTTGTTTGCGAAAGAATTCATCAAACGCCTGCTTCGCGATTCCCGCGGCGCAACGGCGATCGAATACGGCCTCATCATCTCGCTGATCGTGATTGCCATGATCACGGCCATGCAGGGTTTCGCCAACGAAACCATCGAGATGTGGGGCAACGTGGAAGACGACTACCGCGACGCGAATAATAGCTGACACGGTTAGGACTTTATCAACACCTTCTACGTAGAAACCAGATTGCTCAGTCGGGGAACTCCGGTTGAGCCGGGTACCGAAGACTGAAACCAGGAGACTAGAAATGACCTTCTTCAAGAACATGATCCGTGACGAACAGGGCGCCACCGCCATCGAATATGGCCTGATCGCTGCCCTCATCGCCGTTGCCGCCATCACTGCCATGCAGTCGCTGGGCAACGAACTGGACGACACCTTCGGCAACGTCCAGTCGGAACTCGACGACGCCAACGCCAACAACTAAGTTGGTCTCAGCCTAACGAAGGGGGCGTCAGGGAAACCTGGCGCCCCTTTTGTTTGGGCGATGCAGATACAACGAACAAGCGGGCCGGGAACACTCTCGGCCCCTTCTGCATTGCGGGTGTCGCTATCTCAGTTGGAACGGACGACGATCTTGTACTGGCGCCCCGGCACCACCTGATCGCTGGAAGACAGGCCGTTCAGCACGCGAAAGCGCGCTTCCTGCGCATCGGTATAGGCCATGCGTGCAGCCAGGGTGCGCACAGTATCGCCGCGCCCCGCAGTCACGATATCCAGACGGCGCGGCACCACGCTGCCCGCCTCGCCGGCGCTGATCCGCCGCATCGACTGGTACAGCGAATTGAACACACCCGCCTGCCCCGCCGGGGTGATCGCGGCGAAGTGATAGGCGGTGTCGTTGCCGAATTCGTAGGCGAACACGGTCACGTCCACCTGGCTCTGGCCGTTGTTGACGCGCGCCGTGCCATAGGCGGCGGGCAGGCCGTTCACCGTGGTACGGGAAATGGCGGAGGGGCTGATCTGCTGCTGGTCGCCGCCAAGGGCATTGAAAACACTGCGTACATAACCGTCGAGGTCACCGTTGTACGGCCCCACGGTCAGCTGCGCGCGGCCGGCATCGCCATTGATCGACACGGCCCGCGTGCCGTTGATCATGTAGAAACCCTGCGGCGCGGTGAAGCTGAAGCGCAGCACCGGATGGATGAACTGCCGCCCTTCGATCACGCCCTGCTCCGGATCGTCGCCGTAGATCATCCCGTCCACGCGGGCGAGGAAGGTATCGCGGTTCAGCACGCCGGTGCCATTGCCCGCCAGTTGCAGCGCGTTCTGCACGCGGCTGGCGGGATCGGGGTGAGTCGAGGCCCATTCAGGGATCGTCGCGTTGTCGCGGCCCTGCAACTGCGCATCCAGCTGGTTCTGCGCGGCCAGGCTGGAGAGCAGCGTGGCCATCGCCCGCGGATCGTAGCCGGCACGGTTCAGGTACTCGACCCCCAGCTGGTCCGCCTCCAGTTCCTGGCTGCGCGAATAGCGCAGGGTCAGCAGTTGCGAGCCTTGCAGGCTGAGCTGCGCCAGGTCCGAGCTGCCTAGCACGGCGCTGCCGATCACCGCGCCGAGCAGGCCCAGCAGCTGGTTGCGCTGCGCCGCCTGCTGCCGCCGGGCCGAATGGCGCGCGGCGACGTGGCCGACCTCGTGTCCCAGCACGGCGGCCAGTTCGGCCTCGTTGTTCATCAGGTTTACCAGCTGGCGCGTGGCATAGACATAGCCGCCGGGCACGGCGAAGGCGTTGTTCACGCTGGAATTCAGCAGCGTCACGTCGAAGGCATCGGGTCGCGTCGCGAGGCCCGATTGCACGGCGATGTTCTGCCCCACCTGCTGCACATAGCGCGCCTGCGGCCCGGTCATCTCACCGCCGAATTCCGCCACGAAATCGTCGTGATACTGCGCACCGACCTGCGCCTCTTCCGCCGTGATCGGCGATCCGGGCGCGACATTGGCACCGGGGATGGTGGCGCAGGCACCCAGCGCCAGCGTAGCCGCGCCGGTCAGCGCCATGGCAGTAATCTTGCGGATATTCGTCAGCGGCATTCAGGCCTCCTCCAGAGCTGGCGTCACATGCAGATAGCAGCGCGCTTGTTGCCCCAGAAAACGCAAATTGTCCAAGCGATGTTCCCGCCGGGGCGGGCGACAAGCCCTTGCGATCAGCGCGAAAGATTGTGCCCGATGGCCAGGAAACGCTCCTCGCGCCGGCGGCGCAGGGTGTCTGCATCGATGCCTGACAGCGCATCCAGCTCCTCGCCGATCGCCTTTGCCAGCGACTCGACCGCAGCGCCCGGATTGCGCTGCGCGCCGCCTACCGGTTCGGGCACGATACGGTCGATCACGCCCAGCTTTGCAAGGTCCTGCGCCGTCATCTTCATGGCTTCGGCAGCCTGCGGGGCCTTTTCGCCGGTGCGCCACAGGATGGATGCGCAGCCTTCGGGCGAGATCACCGAATAGACCGCGTGTTCGAACATCAGCACGCGCTCGGCACTGGCCAGCGCCACCGCGCCGCCCGATCCACCCTCGCCCACGATGCACGCCACCATCGGCACGCCCAGCGCCAGGCAGGCTTCGGTAGAGCGGGCAATGGCCTCGGCCTGGCCGCGTTCCTCGGCCTCGATGCCGGGAAACGCGCCCGAGGTATCCACCAGCGTCACCACCGGCAGGCCGAAGCGGTCGGCCAGTTCCATCAGGCGTATCGCCTTGCGATAGCCCTCCGGCTTGCCCATGCCGAAATTGTGTCGAATGCGGCTTTCGGTGTCGTTGCCCTTCTCGTGCCCGATCAGCACCACCTTGCGGTCGCCGATCCTGGCCAGCCCGCCCATGATCGCCTGGTCGTCGCCATAGGCGCGGTCACCGCCCAGCGGCATGAACCCGGTAAAGCCCATTGCCACATAATCGTGGAAGTGCGGGCGCGACGGGTGCCGCGCGACCTGCGTCTTCTGCCACGGCGTCAACTCGCGATAGGTGTTCTCCAGCAGGGCGGCGCTCTTCTTCTCGAGGCGCGCCAGCTCCTTGGAGATATCGACATCACCATCATCGCCCGCGGCATTGCGCAGTTCGGTGATCTTGGCTTCCAGCTCGGCAACCGGCTTCTCGAATTCGAGGTATGAAGTCATACCATGGCCGCTAGCCCGACCCGCGCCTGCCTGCAAGGGGATGCCGTTCATTCACCAGGGCCACCAGCCGCGCCGAATCGACGTGGGTGTAGATCTGCGTAGTGGCGATATCGGCGTGACCCAGCAGGGTTTGCAGCACGCGCAGGTCCGCCCCGCCCTCCAGCAAATGCGTGGCAAAGGCATGGCGCAGCACGTGCGGGCTGACCTTGGCCGGATCGATATCGGCGCGCGCGGCCAGGTCTTTCACCATCTGGTACAGACGCACGCGTGTGATATGACTCTTGCGTGAGGGGAACAGGTAGGGCGATCCATCCGCGCGCAGCGCCATCCAGCGCGAAATCGCCGCCTGCGCCCGGCGCGACACCGGCACCAT
The DNA here is from genome assembly GCA_913055155.1 of uncultured Erythrobacter sp. GTDB lineage: Bacteria > Pseudomonadota > Alphaproteobacteria > Sphingomonadales > Sphingomonadaceae > Alteraurantiacibacter. The sequence continues at coordinate 50,281 of CAJXJR010000009.1, forward strand.
GCGCAGCTGCCCGCCCTTGCCCGTGATCGTCAAGAACGGCGCATCGCGCGGCACGGCGGCAACGGGCAGCGAAACCAGTTCGGTGGCACGCAGGCCGGAGCCATAGAGCAGTTCCAGCAGCGCCAGCATGCGGACGGCGGCAGGGCGGTCGCTCTCGGCCTCGGCTTCGGCAGCGCGAAACAGCGCTTCCACCTCGTCATGCCCCAGCACCTTGGGCAAGGGGCGACGCGTTTGCGGGCGCGGCAAGGCGGTGCTGGGATCGTCCCCGCGCAGGCCCTCGTCGATGCAGAAGCCATAGAACTGGCGCAACGCGGAGACCTTTCGTGCCACCGTGGACGGGGCAAGCTCCACCCAGGCCCGCGCCAGTTTGCCCAGGTCATCGCGAGAGGCGGCGACCAGGTCGCCCACCACCTCCTCGCTGCCTTCAAGGTCGCGGCGATAGGCCGCCAGCGTATTCGCCGCGGCGCCGCGCTCTGCGGCCAGCATGGCAAGGAAGCTGTCGATGGCGGCGGACACAGGCCGTCAGCCGCGCGCGACCGCCTCCGCGGCGATCATCCGGGCTTCTGCGGTCAGGCCCGCGGCATTCAGCGCGCGCACGATATGATAGACGTGGCGCGGGGTCATCTGCTGCCAGTTGCTGCCTTGCATCCCCAATCCCGCCAGCAGGGCCACCAGCGCGCCGTTGCCCAGTCGGCCCGCCCGCTCGATCTTGCGGCTCCACGCGCTCTGACGCAGGAAATTCACGCCCAGGCGGTCGGAAAAGCCTTCGAAATCGGCATTATCGATACGGTCCAGCCCGGCAAGGCCCGCCAGCAGGTATGCCGACTTGCGCATGCCCTCGCTGTCGTCATCGTCAAGGAAGCTGTCCACCGCCCCGCGATCCACGTTGCCGTTGCGATCGGGCTGTGCCAGCGCCAGCAGGGCCCATGCCTCGCTGCCTGGAGGCACCACGCTGCCCCAGCGCAGCGCATTGCGATCCAGCCCGGCCGACAGCATCGAGGCGATCAGCGGCGCGGCATCGTCCTGCATGTCTTCGCTGACAGGCAGGCGCGCGGCGGCATAGGCGGTCAGGACCAGGCGGCCATAGTCGCGCTGCTCGCCCCACAGGCCGCGCATGGCCTCGAGCCGCTGCTCCGGACTGCTGGCGACATAGGCTTCGCGCAATTGCGCAGGCAGGCCCTTGTCCGCCGCGTCATACCGGTCACTGGCCCAGAGCTGCGAATAGAGATCGACCATGGCGGCAGACGACAGGACCCCGCGCGCGGCTGCGGTATCGGCCACCTGCACCCGCTGCAGCAGCGGTGTGGCGGGGATCAGCACGTCGGAAATATCGTATGCCGGTCCAAGACTTGTGCGCAGTTCTTCAGGCAGGTTCTCACCCACGGCACGCGCCAGCGAATAGCGCCAGGGAGTAAGGGTCTCGACCTCGTCCCACTCGATGGCGACGGCACGGCTGCCCTCGCCCGCAGCACCGGCGTAACGCTGCGCCAGGCGCACGTCGATCTCGTCGGCCACGCCCGTGCCATAGGCGCGCTGCAGGCGGCGATCGGCGCTGCGCGCTTCACCGAGGTAGGCAGAGCACACGGCCTGCAACAGTTCCCACTCGGGCGTATCGGCAAGGTCGCTCTGCAAGCGGGCAACGGGGCACATGCCCAGCACGTCTCCCGTCGCGAGGTAGGCGTCGAAAGCCGCCGCCGCCAGCGCCGGGTCGTATTCCGAGCCGTCGATATCCTGCACGAAGCTGCGCGCCACCGCGCCTTCGCCCATCTTGTTGAGCGACCGCGCCCGCAAGGCGGCAAAGGCCACCGGGTCAAGCCCGCGCGGCGCGTCCAGCCGGCTGGCCAGCGCCCGGCGCAGCAGGATGTGGCCCCAGCGCGACACGATCGGGCCGTCCGTCGCCTGCAGGGCCGCACTGACCAGCGCGCCCGGCTGGTTGCGCAGCGAACCACTGGGGAAACCGCCTTCGCGCGCGTCGATCACGCCAACGCGCGCCACCGCACGGCGGGCAGCTGCGGGAATATCGAACTTGGGACGCAGGCCCAGCAGGTCGTTGACCTCGTCGTCCTCCATCTCCTCCAGCTCTTCCAGACTGGGGAAATCTTCAGGCAAGGCGATCGGGCCGAACGACGGCGCCGGTGCGGCCTGCGGGATCGGCTGAACCACTTCGCCGCCCCCGCTTGGCTCGCGCGGGGGAACCGGCTGGGCGGGCCTTACCGGCTGGGTTGCCGTAGGCGCAGGCGTGGGCGTAGGCGCCGCCTCCTGTGGCGGCGGATCGCGGAACATCGGAGGCAGCAGGTCTTCCGGCCCGCCCGCCAGCGCCAGCGACGAGGTCAGCGCCAGCCCGGCAGCGCCTGCGAAGAAAATCGCGCGTTTCACGAATTGCCCTCCGGCAGCGTCACCGGCTGCACGATCAGGCGCTGTTCCTGCCGCCCGCCGTCGTACGAGGCGACGCCCAGCATCGCGGCCAGCGCCAGCACCAGAAAAATCCCAATCGTCATCCGCCGTTTCGACACTTTTGCAAAAAGCTTCCCTTTGCCGCCGAATAGCGGCTCATGCTTGCCAGCGCGACTAGCCCATCTATAGGCCTTGCGGCAATGACCATTGCCACGCCCTTGCCCGATGAAGCGACAATCCGATCGCTGCGCCGTCGCATCACGCGTCCGATTGTTCTGGTCGGCATGATGGGCGTGGGCAAGAGCACCGTGGGCCGCAAGCTGGCGAGCACGCTGGGTCGCAATTTCGTGGACGCTGATGACGAGATTGCCGAAGCCGCCAACATGTCCATCCCCGAAATCTTCGACCAGTTCGGCGAAGACTATTTCCGCGACGGTGAACGCCGGGTGATCGCCCGCCTGCTGGAAGGCGACGGCTGCAACTGCGTGATCGCCACCGGCGGCGGCGCCTTCGTGCAGGACGATACCCGCCAACTGATCCTGGAACGCGGCATCGCCGTGTGGCTCGACAGCGATGTCGATACGCTGGTGGAACGCGTCAGCCGCAACGACAAGCGCCCGCTGCTGCGCGGCGGCGACACCCGCGAAATCGTCACCCGCATGAAGGCAGAGCGCGAACCTGCCTATGCGCAGGCCCCCATTCACGTACAAAGCGACACCGGCCCGCATATCGAGGCAGTCGCCCGCATCCTGGAGGAACTCGACAAATGGCTGTGATCCGCGTGGAACTGGCCGGGCGCGGCTACGATGTGCATGTCGGCCACGGCCTGCTGGAAGAGGCCGGCACGCTGGCGGCGGACTTCATCCGCAAGACCCGGGTTGCCGCCGTCGCAGACCGCAATTCGCATGCGCACCACGGCGCACGGCTGGAAGCGGCGCTGGCCGAAAAGGGCGTGCGCGTGGACTGGTTCATCACCGAGCCCGGCGAACAGGCAAAGAGTTGGGCCGTGCTGGAAAAGCTGGTCGACTGGCTGCTGGAATTGGGCGTTGAGCGCGGCGACCATATCTTCGCCCTTGGCGGCGGCGTGGTGGGCGACCTCACCGGTTTTGCCGCCGCAGTGCTTAAGCGCGGCTGCGGCTTCGTGCAGATCCCCACCACCCTGCTGGCGCAGGTCGACAGCAGCGTGGGCGGCAAGACCGCGATCAACACCGCAGCGGGCAAGAACTTGGTCGGCGCCTTTCACCAGCCCTCGCTGGTGCTGGCCGACACGGCAACGCTGGACACCCTGCCCCCGCGCGAAATGGGCGCGGGCTATGCCGAGGTGATCAAGTACGGCGTGCTAGGCGATGCCGACTTCTTCGCCTGGTGCGAGGAAAACGGCGCCAAGGTGACCGCGCGCGATCCGCAGGCGCTGGAATACGCCGTCACCGAAAGCGTGAAGGCCAAGGCGCGGATCGTCGCCGAAGACGAGCGCGAAACCACCGGCACCCGCGCCCTGCTGAACCTTGGCCACACCTTCGGCCACGCGCTGGAAGCCGAAACGGGCTTTTCGGACAGCTTGCTCCATGGCGAGGCAGTGGCGCTCGGCATGGTGCTGGCCGCGCGCTATTCGGCGCGGTTGGGCTATATCGCGGCGGACGATGCCGAGCGTGTAACAGCGGCCATCGCCAAGGCGGGCCTGCGCAGCGAGATTGCCGAACTGGGCCTTTCCTGCAGCGGCGAAAAGCTGGCCGCGCACATGCTGCACGACAAGAAGATGGATGCCGGCACCCTGCCCTTCATCCTGCTGGGGGGCATCGGCGAGGCTTTCGTCGACAAGCAGGTGGAGATGGCCGACGTGGCGACGTTCCTCGACGGCGAATTGCGGAAAGACTGACGCGCACAGGCGACAGCCGCATCGCCGCGCGTTAGGCAGTTGCACGCAGAATCGTCGAAAGAGCCGCCCGCATGACCGTCGCCGAAGCCACGCCCACGCTGCACGACCCCACGGATACCTCGTTCCTCGGCCACCCGAAGGGACTCGCCTACCTCGCCTTTACCGAGGCGTGGGAGCGCTTCTCCTACTACGGCATGCAGACGCTGCTGGTGCTGTACATGGTCAACTTCCTGCTGCTGCCGGGCGAAGTGGAGCAGGTGGCCGGGATCGAGCAACTGCGCGCGCTGTTCGGCGGGCTTGAGGGGCAGGCCTTCGCCAGCGCCATTTTCGGCACCTATGCCGCCACCGTTTACCTGACGCCCATCGCCGGCGGCTGGATTGCCGACCGCTTCCTTGGCAAGCGCCGCACCGTGCTGCTGGGCGCGATCACCATGGCGGCGGGCCATTTCCTGATGGCCTTCAACCTCACCTTCCTGTTCGCGCTGCTGTGCCTGATCGTGGGATCGGGCCTGTTCAAGGGCAACATCGCCAGCCAGGTGGGCAACCTCTACAATGCAGAAGACCTGCGCCGGGCGGATGCGTTCCAGATCTTCTACCTCGGCATCAACGCCGGCGTGATCGCCAGCCCCCTGATCGTCGGCACGCTGGGCGAAACCGTCGGTTGGCACTGGGGTTTCGGCGCTGCGGGCGTGGGCATGCTGATCGGCCTTGCGATCTATGTCGCGGGCCAGAAATACCTGCCTGCCGAGCATTTCGACGTGCCCGAGAAAGCCGCGCCGGAAGCGAAGCAGCCGATGACGCGGACGGACTGGCTGGCCACCCTGGCCCTGCTGTTGCTGATCCCGGTGCTGGCGGTGGCCATCGTCCCCAACAACCAGATCTTCAACGCCTACCTGATCTGGGGCGACCAGAGCTTTGCGCTTTACTGGGGCGACGAGAAACTGCCGACCAGTTGGCTGGTGACGCTGGATGCCGTGGTTGCGGTGAGCTTCCTGGCCGGCGTCGCGGGCTTCTATCGCTGGTGGAAGACCAAGTGGCCGGAGCCCGACGAGCTGACCAAGATCATCATCGGTTCGGCCTTTTCCGTTCTCGGCATGGGATGCCTCTACCTTGCCGCCGCCACCACGCCGGAGGGCGAAAAGATCGGCCTGTTCTGGCCGGTGATGTTCCACATCATCAATTCCATCGCCTTTGCCCACATGCTGCCCGTCAGCCTGGCGCTGTTCGCGCGGCTGGCGCCCAAGCAGATCAACGCGACGGTGCTGGGCCTCTACTACCTCACCTTCTTCGCCGCCAATTCAATGGTCGGCTGGGTCGGCGGCTGGTTCGAGACCATGCCGGTAACGCAATTCTGGCTGATCCACATGGGCTTTGCCGCCGTCTCGGGCGCGGTGTTCGTGCTCTACAAGCTGCTGTTGGCACCACGCCTGATGCACGCAGGTGACGGGGAGGACGTGGGGCTTTCGTAAGCGCGGGTCCCGCACCTAGAGAACCACCGCAAGGATCACGATCGCCAAGCCCAAGAAGCACATGGTCAGTGCGAACAGGTATTCGGTCCACCCGTGAAAGGTCAGCAGCTTCGTCTCCACGTCGATGTGCCAGTTGTTGGCATCTCGTCGACAACGATAGGCAACATAGCCCGAGAAGCCTGCCGCACAGCCGCTGAACACGGTGAAAAGGGCGATGCTCCAGTGCATTGTGTCATTCGCATAGCACTACAACGGCAAGTTATCGTGCTTTTTCCAGGGGTTCTCTAGATTCTTGGTGCGCAGTTTCCGCAGCCCCAGCGCGATCCTTCGCCGCGTCGAGTGCGGGTAGATCACCTCGTCGATGTAGCCGCGCTGGGCGGCGACGAAGGGGTTGGCGAAGCGGTCTTCGTATTCCTTCGTCTTCTCGGCGATCTTGTCCGGGTCGTCGCGGTCCTGGCGGAAGATGATCTCCACCGCACCCTTCGCGCCCATCACCGCGATCTCTGCCGTGGGCCAGGCGTAGTTCAAGTCGCCGCGCAGGTGCTTTGAGGCCATCACGTCGTAAGCCCCGCCGTATGCCTTGCGGGTAATCACGGTGATCTTGGGCACGGTCGCCTCGGCATAGGCGAACAGCAGCTTGGCGCCGTGCTTGATGATGCCATTGTGTTCCTGCGAAGTGCCGGGAAGGAAGCCGGGCACGTCCACGAAAGTGACGATCGGGATGGAGAATGCATCGCAGAAGCGCACGAAGCGCGCGGCCTTGCGGCTGGCGTCGATATCCAGCACGCCTGCCAGCACCATTGGCTGGTTGGCGACAAAGCCCACGGGCTTGCCCTCGATGCGGCCGAAGCCGGTGATGATATTGGCGCCGTGCGACGGCTGGATCTCGAAGAAGTTGCCGTCGTCCACGACCTTCGCGATCAGTTCCTTCATGTCGTAAGGCATGTTGGAACTGGCCGGGATCAGCGTGTCGAGGCTGTCTTCCTGCCGGTCCCACGGATCGTCGGTAGGAAGGTCAGGCAGCTCGGCGCGGTTGTTGGCGGGCACGAAGCCGATCAGCTCGCGCGCGGCCAGCAGCGCCTCGATATCGTTTTCCAGCGCAAGGTCGGCGACCGAAGTCTTGGTGGTGTGGGTGACGGCACCGCCCAGTTCCTCCTGCGTGACCACTTCGTTGGTGACGGTCTTCACCACCTCCGGCCCGGTCACGAACATGTAGGAGCTGTCCTTCACCATGAAAATGAAGTCGGTCATCGCGGGCGAATAGACCGCGCCGCCCGCGCACGGCCCCATGATGAGCGAAAGCTGCGGCACCACGCCGCTGGCCAGCACGTTGCGCTGGAAGACCTCGGCATAGCCGCCAAGGCTGGCCACGCCTTCCTGGATGCGCGCGCCGCCGCTGTCGTTAAGGCCGATGACGGGGGCACCCACCTTCATGGCGGTATCCATCACCTTGCAGATCTTTTCCGCATGGCGCTTGCTCAGCGACCCGCCGAAGACGGTGAAGTCCTGGCTGAAGACATAGACCAGCCGCCCGTTGATCGTGCCGCTGCCGGTCACCACGCCGTCGCCAGGGATCTTCTGGTCCTGCATGCCGAAATCGACGCAGTCATGCTCGACGTAGGTATCCAGCTCCTCGAAGCTTCCCTCGTCCAGCAGCACCTCCAGCCGCTCGCGCGCGGTCAGCTTGCCCTTGGCGTGCTGCGCATCGATACGCTTCTGCCCGCCACCTACGCGGGCGGCTTCACGGCGGCGTTCCATCTCGGCGATATTGGCGGACATTGGTGCTCCTCTTCGTGAAGGAAAGCCGTTGCATGCGAAACGGGTTGGGTCAATCGGGCCGTGTCCACATAGCACACCCTCGTAGCGCTCCTGACAGCCGGACCTTGATTGAAACCGCTCGTGCCTTATCGTTCAGGCAGTTACGAATGGAAGGGGGGCTCCATGCGCTTAATTTTCGGACTGTTCGCGATAATTTTCCTTATCGCGGTCGCACCAGGATCCGCGCAGGCGGAAGATTTCGAACAGTTTTCCGAGAACGAGTGGCAGGGCTGGATCGAAGAAACCAATCAAGGTGGCCGGATCAGGTTGCTTCCATTCATCGCGCAACCGGGCAGCGCCAGTTACTGGGCGCAGAACGATTTCGGGCGCTATGGCATGGGAATCACTTCGGGCGGCAATTTGCGCTTCGGGTACAGGATCATCGGGCAGTCGCAGTTCATCCCACCCGCTCTCAAGGGCCGCATCGCGCACCTTTCCGGACGGTCGATCAATGCATTCGATGACTACTCCATCGAATTCGTCCGCGCCCGGATCAACAAGGTGCAACTGATCGTCGCCGGCGAGGTGTTTGAGGAACATACCTACAACAACACCCTGGTCTCCGGCACCGGCGCAGCCGAATTCACCATTCCGCTGGACGATTACGAGACGATAAACGCAATTCGCGAAGGAAATTTCTACCTGAGAGCCTTCTACAACTACCCGCTCTCATCATATTCAAGCGCCAGCGTCCGCTATGACGCGAGGCTTGTAAGCAACAGCTGGTTCCAGGCCTTCAAGCAGATCATCGAGCGGCGGCGGCGCAGCGGTTTTGCCGTAGGCCCCTTCGATTTCACGCGCGAAGTGCGCAACACGTATGTCAGGGAAAGCGCCAACAGCGGCGGCTACAATTCCCAGACGGAGAACTTCACCGTCCTGCTGGTCGATCCCACGCCGCAGCAGGAGCGGATGGTGGAGGACATGCTCGGCTTTGCCAGGTCGACGGCAACGGAAGTGCGCCAGCGCCATCTTGCCGCCCATGCTGCCGCCGTTGCGGCGAACAGCCCGGAACTTGCCCAGGCGCACACGCTCTACGCTCAGGCCCTCAACCTGCCGGGTGCACAGAACGGCGAGTTCCAGCAACAATTGCTGGAACTGCTCGACGGGCTTGAGCAGGCAGACCTGATGGCTTTCCTGACGGCAGGCATAAAGTCATCTAGCCAGAGCGCCTCCGGTTACTATCGCTACCAGCGCAACGCCACGACGACGACGACGACGGAGGCGCAGCTCAACTTCTCCAACTACGTGGTGCGAAACGCCATGGTCGCCACGGCGGCGGTAACACTGCCCTTCATGCAGGGGCAGACCTACGTGCCGCTGGAATCGGCGTTTATGGCAAACGACAATCGCATTTTCGGCGGAGGTCGACTTTACGGCGTCGTGCAGCCCACCAACTGGGCAGAGGGAGTTGGCAGAGCCATCGACCAGCGTCGATGGGGCGATCTCGAATATGCGCTTTCGCGGCGCTTTACGCGCGCAAACCTGCCCACGGTCGACCTGAACCGGAAATTGATTTCCGGCGACTATCTGCTTCACCGAGCAGCCGCCACCGGAAATATCGATGCGGTACGCCGGGTGCTTAATGCCGGGGGTGATCCAACGCGGACCAACACCTACGGCGAAACGCCCATCGACCTGGCGCGCTCATCCGGTTTCACGCAGATCGCCGAACTGATGGAAGCACGAGAGGACGCATCGGGCCGGTTGTCCATCGTCATCTCGCATCCGGATGTGACCCCAGGCGACTTCTACATCATCAATCCGCAAGAGATTCGCTCGGTGAGGCGCAGGGAGATCGACGATCGAACCACCGCGCTTGTGATCGATGAATTCCCGGGAACCTACCAGTTCCAGTTCAGGTTCAACTACACCGCGATCATCAATCATTCGGACCTTTGGCGATTGAACTTCCCGTATAGGCAAATCGCCTCGAACGGGCAGCAGGCGCGAATTCAGGCTGAAGGTTTCATCACGGAATACATCGTCTTGCGCGACGGAGATAGCGAAACACGCGAACTGGAGCTTGTCTGGCGCGGCCCGCTGTCGGGTTGGACAACCAATCCCGGATCGGAAGCCGCCGCTGCCAGCGCCAACTCGTCCCAGCCTTTCAGCTTCGATTTCGGCAGCTGAACCGCCTACTTCAGCAGCACCAACTCCTCGGCCATGCTGGGATGCAGGGCAATGGTGTCATCAAAGGCCTGCTTGGTCAGCCCGGCCTTTACGGCGACGGCGGCCACTTGCAGGATTTCCGGCGATTCAGGGCCGATCATGTGCACGCCCAGCACCTTCTTGGAAGTTGCCTCCACCACCATCTTGAACAGCCCGCGCTCCGGGTGCGGGTTGAAGATATTCTTCATCGGGCGGAAGTCGGATGAATAGACCTTGATGTTGCCGTATTCGGCGCGTGCTTCGGCCTCGGTCATGCCGACGCCCGCCAGCGGGGGCTGGCTGAACACGGCGCTGGGAATGGCGGAATAGTCGACCGTGTGCGGATTGCCGCCGAACACGCTGTCGGCAAAGGCCTGCCCTTCGCGGATGGCGACCGGGGTCAGCGCCACGCGATCGGTCACGTCGCCCACGGCATAGATGGATGGGCAGGAGGTGCGGCTGTGATCGTCCACCGGGATTTCGCCCTTGCGGCCCAGTTCGATCCCGGCGTTTTCCAGCCCCAGCCCTTCGGTATTGGGATCGCGCCCGGCGGCAATCAGCACCTGGTCCACCTTCACCGGGTTGGCTTCGCCCAGGTCGACCAGCAGGCCGCCGTCATCCAGCTTTTCCACCTTCTGGATCAGCGTGTGCATGTGGAAATTGATGCCGCGCCCCATGGCGATGTGCAGCATGCGCTCGACGATCTGTTCATCATAGGCCCGCAGGATGCGGTCGGTGCGATTGATGACGTGAACATCGCTGCCCAGTGCGTTGAAAATTCCGGCAAATTCCATGGCGATATAGCCGCCACCCGCCACCATCAGGCACCCCGGCTGTTCTTCCAGGTGGAAGATCTCGTTCGAGCTGATGCAATGCTCCACGCCGGGGAAATCGGGCATGGCGGGCCGCCCTCCGGTAGCAGCGAGGATGTACTTCGCGGTAATCTCGCGTCCGCTGGCAAGGCGCACGCTGTTGGGCCCGGTGATCGTGGCGCGTTCGTCGAACACCTCCACCTCGTGGCTAGCCAGCGTCTTGCCATAGAGGCCTTCCAGCCGGGTCACGTCCTTCTGCACGAAATCGCGCAAGGTCGCCCAGTCGAAGCTCTTTTCATCGACCGTCCAGCCATAGTTTTCCGGGTGCGCCAGGTCGTCTGCGAACATGCTGGCGTAGACCAGCATCTTCTTGGGCACGCAGCCGCGGATCACGCAGGTGCCGCCGACGCGGTATTCCTCTGCCACGGCCACTTTCGCGCCGTGGGCTGCCGCCACCCGGCTAGCGCGCACGCCGCCGGAACCTGCGCCGATGGTGAAAAGGTCGTATTCGAATTCGGACATGGGCTTGCGCAAACTCCTGCTGCTGGCACTTTGGTATGGTCAATGGCCATACGATTGCCAGCGGGCAAGGGTTTCGTCGGGCGCCTAGCTTTCGATCAGCAGGCCGTTGTCGCTCAGCATCTGCCAGCTTTGCCCCACGTGAAAGACGGCCAGCGCCTCTGCCGCGATGCCGCCGTGGGTGCGCAGCACGCGGCGGATCGTTTCCGCCTTGCCCTGCTCGGCTTCGGGCAGCGCAACCAGCGTATCGGGCGCGTGGCTCAGCCGTTCCTGGAACAGCAGGGACGTGTCGAGCGAGTTGAAATCGAAGCCGATGAACAGCAGCCGCCGGGCATTGTTTATCCCGCCGGTCAGGCTGGCCTTGAACTGCCGGTCTTCGACCAGGTCGGCCATGGTGCGGATACCCTCTGCCACCTTGAACAGATTGCGCTGGTTGTCGTCACCCCAACCGGCCTCTGCCTCGCTGCCCTTTTCCCATTCCAGCCGCCCGGCGCGGCCATAGGGATGCACGACCTTCAGCTTTTCCGCACACAGGTCCTGTGCTTCGGTAACCGGCATGCCGAAACCGGAATGCAGCACCCAGGGCATGTAATGCTCGATGGCGCGATCGGTGTTGAAGTTCACGATGTGCAGGTTGTCGAGGCAATGCTCCGCCCGCGAGCGGGCCACCCCGTCAACCACCATGCGGCCCAGCTGGAAAAGCCAGTTTTCCACCCCGCGAAAGGGCATGTCGCCCGGATCGCGCGGCTCAGCCGCCATGGCGGACTGTTCTTCGGCTTTCAGCGTGTAATAGGCGACCGCCAGCTTGCCGGCGGCCAGCACGTGCTTGTCATCGCCATGCTGCTGCAACAGCGCGTGGATGGAACTGGACAGGCGCGCGCCGGCACGGATGCGCAGCGCGGCCTCGCGCAGGTCTTCCGCCTTGCCCTTCACTTTCCTGAAGAGCGTATCGAAGTCCTGCATGTCCTGCGTTGCCAGGTCACTGCCAAGGCGCTGGAAATCATAGCCTTGCGCGATGCGGGAGAGCATTTCGCGCTGGCCGGGCAGCTCGATCTCGACCGCGGCGCCCGCGCCCACAATTACTGCGGTCTTCGTTCGTATCATTGGTAGCCTGATCCCTCGCGCGCCCTTGAACGCAACCGTTCTAGGGCGCGCGTGGTTAAGATTAGGCTATCCTAGGTATTCAACCCTGGGATTGCGCGCCGCCGCGACGCTGGCCGCGCTGACGACGGTTGCCGCCGCCCTGCCCCTGGCCACCGGGCTTGCCACCGCCATGACGGCGCTTGGGCCCGCCGCGACCGCGACCGCCCTGGCCGCCGTGGCCACCGCCGCGATTGCCCTTGGGCTTGTCACCGCTGCGCATGTCGGCAGAGGCACCGCGCGGCTTGGGTTTCACCCGCTGGCGCTGCTGCTTGGGCGCAGGCTTGGTCGGGCCGACGCCTTCCACCACGGCGCGGAAGTTTTCCGGCAGCGGCAGGCGTTCGAAGCTCGCATCGGTCTGCTTGTTGATGTCCTTCAGGTATGCGCGTTCGTCCTCGGCGCAGAAGGCAATCGCCACGCCATCGGCACCGGCGCGCGCGGTGCGGCCGATGCGGTGGACATACTGCTCGGGCACGTTGGGCAGCTCGTAGTTGATGACGTGCGAAACGCCCGGAATGTCGATCCCGCGCGCGGCAACATCGGTCGCCACCAGGATCGGCGTCTTGGCCCGCTTGAATTCATCCAGCGCGCGCTGGCGCTGCGGCTGGCTCTTGTTGCCGTGGATGGCGTTGGCGGGGATGCCCACCTGGCCCAGCTTTTTCACCACGCGATCCGCACCGTGCTTGGTGCGGGTGAAGATGAGGACGCGTTCGAACTCGCCCGGAACCGGGTGGCGTTCGGACAGGATCAGTTCCAGCAGTGCCTGCTTCTCGTCCTGCTGAACCATGAACAGGAACTGCTCGATGCGTTCCGCCGGGGTGCTTTCGGGCGTGACGGATACCTGCACCGGATCGTGGCAATAGCCGGAAACCAGTTCCTTGATCTGCTTGGGCATGGTGGCGCTGAAGAACAGCGTCTGGCGATCGGCCGGCGCCAGGTCACGGATGCGGCGCAGGGCATGGATGAAGCCCAGGTCCAGCATCTGGTCGGCTTCGTCCAGCACCAGGATTTCCAGGCCGGAGAGGTTGAAGGCCTTCTGGTCGATCAGGTCGAGCAGGCGACCGGGCGTGGCAACCAGGATATCGCAGCCGCGGTGCAGCTTGTTGCGATCCTTGTTCACCGAAGTGCCGCCGACGATGGAATGGACCTTCAGGCCCGCCAGCGCGCCATAGTCCTTGGCGCTCTGGGCGATCTGGCCAGCCAGTTCGCGCGTGGGAGCCAGCACCAGCATGCGGCACGACTTGAACGGGATCTGGTTGTCGGCCTTGCGCAGGTTATCGATGCTGGGAAGCATGAAGGCTGCGGTCTTGCCGGTGCCCGTCTGCGCGATGCCCAGCAGGTCGCGCCCTTCCAGCACGGCGGGAATGGCCTGCGCCTGGATCGGCGTGGGCACCTTGTAGCCCTGCATGTCGAGCGCCTGCATCACCGGCTGCGACAGGCCAAGGTCGGAAAATTGGATAGTCATTATAAGTATTTAACTCGCAATATATGCGGTGAGCGCGCAGCCATGCAGGCGCGCGCCATCGCGGGGTTTGAAAACCGCCCGCGTGAAAAGGGAAGCTTTGGGAAAAATGACCGAAGGGCTGCCGGGGTGGGAGTTTTTGTATCCACCGCTTCACGCTGGCGCGCGCTTCGATGGGGGCCATGTGGGGGAGAACGCGCGAAAAGTCAATTTCTTTCACTTGTCCGCACGATTATTTCGGTTGCCCGCGTGCGCGATTGCGCGCACCTTCCACGCCATCGGGATTGGGGGAATGCCGGATGGATCGTAACGTGTTTCGCCGCATGGCCGGGCCGGGCCTGTTGTTCACCGGCGCTGCCATCGGCACGTCGCACCTTGTCCAGTCGACTCGCGCAGGCGCCATGTTCGGCGCGGCGCTGATCGGGGTGATCGTGCTCGCCAACCTGCTGAAGTACCCGGCCTTCCGCTTCGGCATGGATTTCGCCCACGCCCGGCGGCAATCGCTGCTGACGGGCTATCGCGAACTGGGCCTGTGGGCGCTGGCGCTGTTCCTTGTCACCGTGATCCCGCTGGTGCCCATCGTCTGGGCCGCGCTGGCAGCCGCAACGGCGGGGATCATCGGGGCGATAATCGGCCCCTTCCTGTCCGTCCCCATGCTGGCCAGCCTAGTGCTGCTGGCGGCATCGGCGTTGCTGCTGCTGGGTGGCTATCGCCTGCTCGACCGGGTCAACGCGGTGATGCTGGCCTTCCTTGTCATTTCAACGCTTATTACCACCGCCATGGTCTTGCCGCGCGTGGAGTGGGGCACGCTGGTGGACTTCACCTGGACGCGCGAAACAACGGCGCTGCTGTTCATCGTCGCGCTGGCGGGTTTCATGCCCAACCCGATGGACGTGTCGGTGGTCGTCTCCGTCTGGAAGGTGGAGGCCGACCACACGCTGCCGCCCGAAGCGCACCCGACGATGAATGAAGCGCGCACCAGCTTCCGCCTGCCCTACATCATGACCTCGTTCATGGCCGTGTGTTTCTGCATCATGGGCGCCGGCGTGATGCACGCGCAGGATATTGCGCCTGTCAGCGATGCGCCCGGCTTCGCCAGCCAGCTGGTGAACCTGTATCGAGAGGCGCTGGGCGAAGGCGCGGCCATCCTCGCCGCCATCGCCGCACTGTCGGTGATGCTGACCACGGTAATCGCTGCCGTCGACGCCTATTGCCGCACTCTGCCCGTTGCCGTTGCCGTGTGGCAGGGGCGCGAGGACGAGAGCGTCGGCAAGCGCGCCTACCTGTGGTCTTGCATCGGCCTGGTGGGTCTTTCCATCGTCGCGCTGTTCACCCTGATGAGCGAGTTCACCGTCTTCCTCGACTTCGTGACGTCAGCCACCTTCGTGGTCGCGCCGTTGATCGCCCTGCTCAACCTGCTGGTGGTGACTCGTTGCGACCTGCCCGACGATGCGCGCCCGAGCACGGCGATGAAGGCGATCTGCGTCACGGCGATCGCGGTAATGGGCGCGCTGGCAGTGATGTACTTCGTGCTGGTCTAGCCGCTCAGCCTTGCGCCTGCTGGGCTTCTTCCAGCACGCTCAGGTCCCATTCCAGCTGGCCAAGGTCGGCGCGGCGAAAGGTGCGGATCGCGCCATGGTCGCGCGCCTCCACCTTCTTCACGAAATCGGGGTCGCCGATCAGCGCGCGGCCCACGGCGACAAGGTCGCACTCGCCGGCCTCGATCATGCGTTCGAGGTCTTCGATAGCCTCGGCCACGCGCGCGCCCGGTTCTGCATCCTGCGTGAAGGTGTCCATCACGTCGGTATCCAGGCCGACGGAGCCCACGGTAATCACCGGCATGTCGCCCAGCGCCTTCGCCCAGCCCGCCAGGTTGCGGGTGTCACCTGCCCACTGCGGCTCCCAGAACCGGCGAGTGGAGGCGTGGAGCACGTCGACGCCGGCATCGCGCAGGATCGTCACCAGCGTGGCCAGCTCCGCCGGCGTTTCGGCAATACGGGCCTCGTAATCGACTTCCTTCCACTGCGACAAGCGCAGGGCGATCACGAAATCAGGCCCGCAAGCGTCGCGAATGGCGGCAACGATCTCCGCCGGAAAACGTGCGCGGTGGGCAATGTCGTCGCCGCCATAGCCATCGGTGCGGCGGTTGCTGCCCGCCCAAAGGAACTGGTCGAGCATGTAGCCGTGTGCGGCGTGCACCTCGACCCCTGCAGCGCCGACCTGCTGCGCCACCTTGGCCGAGCGGACGAACCCCTCGCGGATGTCCGCCAGCTCATCGAGCGTCGCCGCACGCCCGCTTTCCTTGCCGGGATAGGCAAGCCCCGAGGGGCTGAGCGCATCGCCATCGCTGCGCATCGCCCCCTCGTGCCACAGCTGCAGCAACATCGCCCCGCCCGCTTCGCCCACGGCGTCAACACAGGTCTTCCATGCATCGGCGGTCTTCTCCGTCAGCCATGCCGCCGTGGGCTGCACCGTGGCCGAGGGATGGTCGATGGCCGCAGACTCGCCGATAATCAGCGAACAGCCCCCCTCGGCGCGCCGCGCATAGTACTCCGCCAGCGCCTGCGTGGGCGCCCCGCCCTCGCACATCCCGCGCTGCATGGCGGGCATGACGAAACGGTTAGGCAGCGTCAGCGGGCCGAGCTGGAAGGGTGTGAAGAGGGGGGAGGTGCTCACCCCAACCCCGCTTCCTTCAGCAGCGCCTCGGTACTCGCGTCGAACTTCTCGCCGCCAGCCTCGATCTTCTTGGCGATTTCCTTGCCCAGTTCCACGCCGAACTGGTCGAAGGGGTTGATGTCCAGCATCACCGCCGCCGCGAACACGCGGTGTTCGTGGAAGGCGATCAGCGCGCCGAAGGTGGCGGCGTCGAGGTCGTCGCACAGGATCGTGGCACTGGGGCGATTGCCGGGGTAGTTGCGGTGCGGATCGTCGGAGTGGCGGCCCGCCATCAGCGCGGCCCCTTGGGCAAAGCAGTTCATCAGCAGGATGTGGTGGTGCGCTGCATCCAGCATGTCGCCCGGCTCTATGCTGGCGATGAAGTCTATCGGCACGAGGTGCGTGCCCTGGTGCAACAGCTGGAACACCGCGTGCTGGGCATCGGTCCCCACCCCGCCCCAGGTGATCGGCGCTGTCGGGCCGCTCGGCTCGCCGTCCACGGTCACGCTCTTGCCGTTCGACTCCATCTCCAGCTGTTGCAGGTAATCGGGCAGCAGCCGCAGCCGTTCGTCATAGGCGAACACGGCGCGGGTCTGCGCGCCTTTCAGGCGGCTGTAGTAAAGATCGCCAAAGGCCGCCCGCAGCGGCAGGTTGGCGCGCCCCTGGGTATCGCGGAAATGCCGGTCCACCTGCGCGGCGCCTTCCAGCATGTCCTCGAATTCCTCCCACCCGATGGCCATGGCGATGGGAAAGCCGATGGAGGACCACAGCGAATAACGCCCGCCCACGCTTTCCGCGAAAGGCAGGATGCGGGTTTCGTCCACGCCCCATTCCACCGCCTTTTCCGGGTAGGCGGTCAGAGCGATCACCCGGCCGGTGGGATCGGCAACGCCGCTGTCGGCCAGCCATTTCAGCGCCGAATGGGCATTGGTCATGGTCTCGATGGTGGTGAAGGTCTTGCTCGCCACCGCCACCAGCGTGGTTTCGGGGTCGCAAGCCTCGAACGCTTCCTCCAGCGCCACGCCGTCGATGTTGGAGACCACGTGCACGTCGACAATCGGCTTGTCGCGCCCCAGCGCGTCCACCGCCAAAGCCGGGCCAAGGGCAGAACCGCCGATGCCGACGTGGATCACGTGCTTCACCTCTCCCAGCGCGCCCTGGTGGATGGCTTCCACGAGCAGCTTCATGCGCGCGCGCAGCGCCTCGGCTTCCTCCACGCTCGCCTCGCGCCCCACGCCGCGCAACGCGGAGTGTTCGGCGGCGCGGTTTTCGGTGGGGTTCACCACCTCGCCGGCAAACAGCCTTTCGCGCATGATATCGAAACCGGATGCCTCGGCCAGCGCCTCGAACTCGCCCAGCAGTTCGTCGGTCAGGTGCGTTTTCGACCAGTCGAACAGGATGCCGCGCTTCTCACCCGAAACGTCCAGTTCCAGCCGGGTGGCAAGCTTGTCCAGCCGGTCGGGATCGGCAGCAAACAGCTCTTCCAGCGTGGGATCGGGGTGCAAGGCCAGCGCTTTCCAGGCTTCATCGCGGGTGATGGTCATCGAGGGGCGATTCCTTTCCTACGGCTATCGCCCTTGGCTAGGCCCTGTGGCCATGATTGAAAACCGCAAATGCCGACCCTTTTTTCCGCACATGCGAAGAAGACGGGTTTTTGCCTCCAGGACAGTGCTCCATGTGCTCCACATTAGGTCGTCCCCACCCCCTTGGCGCGCCTATATGCTTGACGCGGCGCGCCTGTCGCAACAAGACCGCCGCCGATGACTGACAACGTAACCCCCCGCGAAGTGGTGGAGCCCGATGCGGCGAAGCCGGAGAAGAAGGAAGACTGGAAGAGCTTCGGCTGGTTCCTGGTCAAGCTGGTGATCGTGGTGCTGGTGTTCCGCACCTTCGTTTTCACCAGCTTCAACATCCCGTCCGAAAGCATGATGCCGCGGCTGCTGGTGGGCGATTACCTGTTCGCCGCCAAGTGGCCGTACGGCTATTCGCGCTATTCATTGCCGTTCGATATCGACGTGGGCGATGGCCGGATCTTCGAAAGCCTGCCCGAACGCGGCGACGTGGCGATCTTCAAGCATCCCATCGACCACACCGACTACATTAAGCGCGTGATCGGCCTGCCGGGCGATACGGTGCAGATGGTGGACGGTCAGCTGGTGCTGAACGGCACGCCGGTGCCGAAGGAACGGATCGAGGATTTCATCGTCGAAATCCGCGCGGACGAGCGTTGCTATTCGGGTCGTTTCTCGATGCAGACCGAAGACGGCACGCCCGCCTGCCGCTATCCGCAGTATCAGGAAACGCTGCCTAATGGTGTGACCTACAACGTGCTCGATCTTGGTGTGGTCGGCGTCGACAACACCGCGCCCGTGGTGGTTCCCGAAGGCCACGTGTTCATGATGGGCGACAATCGCGACAACTCGCAGGACAGTCGCCGCGCATCCGTCTCCGGTGGCTGGGTTGGCCTGGTGCCGACCGAGAACCTGGTGGCGCGCGCCAGCTTCATGTACTGGTCATGGGGCAACGGCGTGCGCTGGAGCCGGATCTTCAAAGGCATATGAGCAAGCTGGAGCCCGCCACCCGCGACTGGCTGGAAGCGCGCGGCTTCACCGTGCGCAACGAGGCCTTGTGGCACGAGGCGTTGACGCACGGCAGCATGGGTGAGACCAAGGATTACGACCGGCTGGAATTCCTGGGTGACCGGGTGCTGGGCCTGACCATCGCCGACTGGCTGTACGACCATTCCGACAGCGCGGAAGGCAAGCTGGCGCAGCGGCTGAACGCGCTGGTGAGCAAGCACACCTGCGCGGGCCGGGCGCGGGCGCTGGGCACCAGTGACCACGTGCGGCTGGGCAAGCAGGCGCGCGAAGATGGTGCGCACGACAGCGACAACGTGCTGGGCGATATCATGGAAGCACTGCTGGGGGCAGAGTTCCTTGAAGCCGGGTTCGATACCACCCGCGACCTTATCCAGCGGATCTGGCGCGACGTGTTCGAAGGCGAGACCGGGCGCCGCAAGCATCCCAAGAGCGCCTTGCAGGAATGGGCCGCGGGCAACCAGCGCCGCCCGCCCGAATACCGCGTGACCGACACCAGCGGCCCCGATCACAATCGCCGCTATACGGTAGAGGTCTCGGTCCACAACGTCGGCGCGGTACAGGCCACCGCCAGCGGCAAGCGCGAAGCCGAAACGCAGGCCGCGCGCCTGTTCATGGAGAAGTACGGATGAGCGAATCCGAAACCCAGAAATGCGGCCTCGTCGCCGTGATTGGCGCCCCCAATGCAGGCAAGTCCACGCTGGTGAACCAGCTGGTGGGGCAGAAGGTCGCCATCACCAGCGCCAAGGCGCAGACCACCCGCGCCCGCCTGCTGGGCATTGCCTTGCAGGACAACGTGCAGATGATCCTGGTCGATACCCCCGGCATCTTCGAGCCGAAGCGCCGATTGGACCGTGCGATGGTCAGCGCCGCGTGGGAAGGCGCGGTGGAAGCCGATGCCGTGCTGCTGGTGGTCGATCCGATCAAGCAGCGCCGCCACGAGCTGATGCCGCTGGTGGAGCAGCTGAAGGACCGCAAGGAGCGCAAGATCCTGGTGCTCAACAAGGTCGACGTGTCGAAGAAGGAACCGCTGCTGGAACTGGCGCAGGAGCTGACGCAGCTGGCGGACTTTTCCGAGGTGTTCTTCGTCTCCGCCCTGACAGGCGACGGCGTGCCCGAACTGAAGGAGCACCTGGCCGCGATGATGCCCGAGGGGCCGTGGCACTACCCGGAAGACCAGGTTTCCGATGCAAGCGAACGCCTGCTGGCCGCCGAAGTGACGCGCGAACAGCTGTACCAGCAGCTGCACGACGAACTGCCCTATGACGCCGCCGTGCGCCCGGAAAGTTATACCCAGCGCAAGGATGGCTCGGTCGAAATCCACCAGCAGGTGGTGATCGCGCGCGACAGCCAGAAGCCCATCGTTCTGGGCAAGGGCGGCAGCCGCATCAAGTCCATCGGCGAGGCCGCACGCAAGGAACTGATCGAAATGCTGGGGCAGAAAGTCCACCTCTTCCTGCACGTGAAGGTGGACGAGAAATGGGCCGACAACCGCGAAGTCTACGAGGAAATCGGGCTGGACTGGGTGAAGTAGGAATTAGTCAGCGGCAGTGTCGAGAACGAAGTCGACCCTGATTGAGTCGACGTAACGTGCGGGGACACGATCTTCCCCCCGGTGGATCGCGAACTGGTGTCCTACACTTTGCTCGCAAGCCACTGCTGCAAACCCATCTTCAGATCGGGCCTGCGATTCGCAGTCTTGAATCCGGCCTTCTTCATCGATCAGGACCAACACGTTGACGGTGTGTCGTTCTTTCTCACCAGGCATGGTCGAAACCGAAATAACGAGATCCGGTGACGGTACGAAATTTCCGTCCCGCTCGCTTGGTGACTCGGACCTTGTCGATCGCACGATTGTGGCTGCGGTCATACCGTAAGTGCGTTCGCCGTCCGGACCTCGCGCGGGCGAACCAAGCCGCTTTCCGATCGTGGGCTCACACAATTGAGCACCCAGCTCATCGCTCACCCGCGGATACAGGACAGTGCACTCAAGTACGTTGCCTCGAGGAGTGACGAAAAACTCCATCTGAACCTCAGCCAGATATCCGGGCATATAGCGCCGCATGAAACGGGCATCGGCGTCCGGCATCGCAATTCCGGCGGCCTGCAGGAAGAGAAGGAAAGACAACATATTGAAGGGCTAACACGCACCTCGAAGGTTGTCAGCCACTCAGCCGTTCGCCGCGCTATCCCGCTGCGTAAATCGCGCCACGCTTGCCAGTGCCGCCACCACGGCCAGCGCGCAGCTGACGTAGAGCGGGGTCGGGCCAAGGCCCAGGCCGCTCGCCAGCACGATGCCGATCACCACGGCGGCCATGGTCTGCCCGAACAGGCGCGCGGTGGAGAGCAAGCCGCCCGCCGCCGCTGCCCGGTCCCTTGGCGCGCGGCCGATCAGCAGGCGCGAATTGGGGCTGAAGAACAGGCCGAAGCCCATGGCCGTAAGGCTGAGGCGCCAGGCGATGCCCCATTCGCCCGGCTGGTCGGGCATGGTGGCCAGCAGCAGCAGGCCGACGATGGCCACGCCCATGCCGGTGACGCCCAGCTTGGTCGCGGCGATCCTATCGGACGCCCAGCCCGCCAGCGGGGAGACCACCAGCATGGTGAGCGGGAACGGCAGCAGCAGCATGCCCACGGTTTGCGGGGCATAGCCCATGCCGTTCTCCAGCCGGAAAGGCAGGCCCAGCATCAGCGCGCCTGCGGCGATGAAGCTGGCGAAGTTGGCCAGCGCCGACAGGCCGATCACGGGCCTTGCCAGCAGGTCTACCGGGAACACCGGCGCCTCCCGCCGCTTTTCCCGCCGGATCAGCGCCAGCAGCGCCACCACGCCCAGCGCAAAGGCAGCCACGCCCCAGCCCAGCGCATCGTGCGTTGCCAACTGCACGCCGCCCACCAGCAGCAGCATGGTAAGCGCGCTCAGGCTGGCGCTGCGCCATTGCAGCGGCTGGTCGCGCGGTTCGGGATCGGGCAGCGCGCGGCCCAGCAGCAGCGAGATTACCGCCATCGGGGCGGCGGCGACGAACACGGTCTGCCACGGCAGGTGCCCCACGATGTAGCCGCCCAGCGTTGGCGCAAGGGCTGCCGAACTGGCCACGATCACGCTGTTGATCCCCATGCCGGTGCCCAGCCGCGTGGCAGGATAGATCTGTCTCAGCATGGCCGCAGAGACGCTGAGGGCCATGGCCGCGCCGATGCCCTGCAGCGCGCGCAGGCCCAGCAGGATCACGAAGTTGTCGGCGAAGAAACAGGCAGCGGAGGCAAGCATGAACAGCGCCTGCCCGCGCTGGTACAGCCGCCGGTGGCCCATCCTGTCACCCAGGGAGGAGAATGGCAGCAACAGCATTACCAGCACCAGCTGGTAGACGGTCACCACGTTGGTCACCGCAGATTCGCTGACGCCAAGGTCGCGGGCGATGGTGGGCAAGGCGACGTTGGGAATGGCGCCGTCGATCACCAGCAGCGAGGTGCCGAAACTGATGGCAATGATCGCCCACAGCCGACGCGGCCTGGGCAGGCCTGGGTGGTCATCCACCACCCTGCC
Organism: uncultured Erythrobacter sp.; assembly: GCA_913055155.1. GTDB lineage: Bacteria > Pseudomonadota > Alphaproteobacteria > Sphingomonadales > Sphingomonadaceae > Alteraurantiacibacter. The sequence goes on from CAJXJR010000009.1 coordinate 72,709, forward strand.
CGGTCGCGCCGCGCGCGTGTGCTCATGCCGTTCCATCGCCGCCATGTGAGCGCGGCAAGGCAATTGTGCAAGCGCGAAAGGCAGCTAGCTCTTGGCTGCCGCCTTCTTCTTGGCCGGAGCTTTCTTCTTGGCTGCGGTCTTCTTCCTGGCAGGCGCCTTGCGCTTCTTCTTCGCCGGGCCCTTCGCCGCCTTGGCAGCGATCAGTTCCAGCGCCTTTTCCAGCGTGAGGTCTTCCTGGCTGGTGTCCTTGGGCAGCGTCGCATTGACGCTGCCGTCGGTAACATAGGCGCCATAGCGCCCGTCCATCAGCTTGACCTCGTCGCCCGCCTCGGTCTTGCCGAGCACCTTCAGCGGCTCGCGGGAACCGCGCCCGCCGCCCTTGCGGCTGGCGGCCTGCGCCAGCAGGTCGACCGCGCGGTTCATGCCGATCTCGAAGATCTCAGCCGTGTTCTGCAACTTGCCGTAAGTGCCCTCGTGCCGCACGGCAGGGCCATAGCGCCACAGGCCCGCTTCGATATCCTTGCCGGTATCGGGATGCTGGCCGATCACGCGCGGCAGGCTGAGCAGTTTGAGCGCCCATTCCAGGTCGAAATCGTCGATATCCTTGGGGATGGAGGCGCGCTTGGCATCCTTGCCCTCGCCCAGCTGGACGTAGGGGCCGAAGCGCCCGGTCTTGCGCTCCACCGGCAGGCCGGTTTCGGGGTCTTCGCCCATCACGCCGTCGTTCGATCCGTCCTCGCCGCCGGGCTGGCCGAACTTGCGCCGGAAGGTGCACTCCGGATAGTTTACGCAGCCGATAAACGCCCCGTAGCGCCCGCCGCGCAGGTGCAGTTCGCCGCCTTCGCGGCCTTGCTCCGCGCACAGCGGGCACCAGCGCGGTTCGTGCCCGTCGTCGCGTTCAGGGAAGAGGAAATCCTCGAGGAAGGTGTCCAGCACCTCGGTCACTTCCGAAGGCTGGCGTTCCATCACCTCGTCGCTCTTGGGCTTGAAGTCGCGCCAGAAGTCCGAAAGCAGTTTCTTGTATTCGAAGCGCCCGCCGGAAACCTCGTCCAGCTCGTCTTCCAGCTCCGCAGTGAAGTCGTAAGCGACGTAGCGCGGAAAGAAGCGCTCTAGAAACGCCGTCAGCAGGCGACCCGAATCCTCTGCGAAGAAACGGTTTTTCTCCATCCGCACATAGTCGCGATCACGCAGCGTCTGGATGGTGGAGGCATAGGTGGACGGGCGCCCGATGCCCAGCTCCTCCAGCCGCTTGACCAGCGATGCCTCGGAAAAGCGCGGCGGCGGCTGGGTGAAATGCTGGGTCGCCTCCACGGCCTTCTTCGCCGGCACATCGCCCTTGCGCATCAGCGGCAGCAGGTTCTCGTCATCCTCCTCGCGCTTCTCATCGAAGCTTTCCGAATAGACCGCCAGGAAGCCGGGGAACTTCACCACCTGGCCGGTGGCGCGCAGGTCGTGCTGGCCGGTGGCATCGCGCATGGTGACGGTCGTGCGTTCCAGTTGAGCGGTGGCCATCTGGCTGGCCATCGCGCGCTTGTAGATCAGGTCGTACAGCTTGGCCTCGTCACCCGATCCGGCGCGCTCGCGGCTGAAATCGGTGGGACGAATGGCTTCGTGCGCTTCCTGCGCGTTCTTGGCCTTGGTCTGGTAGAAGCGCGGCTTTTCCGGGCGGTATTGGTCGGAGAACCTGTCCGCAATGGCATCGCGGCAGGCAAGAATCGCGCTCATGTCCATCTGCACGCCGTCGGTACGCATGTAGGTGATGGCGCCCGCTTCATACAGCGTCTGTGCACAGCGCATGGTGTGGCTGGCGGAAAAGCCCAGCTTGCGCGCGGCTTCCTGTTGCAGGGTGGAGGTGGTGAACGGCGGTGCGGGGTTGCGCTTTACCGGCTTGGTCTCGACCTCCTCTACCGTGAAGGTGCCCTGCTCCACGGCTGCCTTGGCGGCATCGGCCGTGCCCTGGTTGCCGATCGACATGCGCTCCAGCTTATCGCCCTGGAAGCGCACCAGCTTGGCATCGAACCCGGTGCCGTCCTGCTCCATCTTCGCCGTAACGGACCAGTATTCCTCGGGCTTGAACACCTCGATTTCGCGCTCGCGCTCGCAGATCAGGCGCAGGGCGACCGACTGCACGCGGCCCGCCGACTTGGCACCCGGCAGCTTGCGCCACAGCACCGGCGAAAGGGTGAAGCCGAACAGGTAATCCAGCGCGCGGCGGCCCAGGTAGGCATCGATCAGGTCCTGGTCGAGGTCGCGCGGGTGCTTCATCGCCTCGGTCACCGCGGACTTGGTGATGGCGTTGAAGGTCACGCGCTCCACCTTGGCGGGCAGGGCCTTGCGCTTCTTCAGCAGGTCCATCACGTGCCAGCTGATCGCCTCGCCCTCGCGGTCGGGGTCAGTCGCCAGGATCAGGCGGTCGGCATCCTTCGCCGCATCGGCAATTGCCTTTACCTGAGAACGGTTGCGCTGGTCGGCATAGACTTCCCAGTCCATCGCGAAATCCTCGTCCGGGCGGACAGAGCCGTCCTTGGGCGGCAAGTCGCGGACGTGGCCATAGCTGGCGAGGACCTTGAAGTCCTTGCCCAGGTATTTCTCGATGGTCTTCGCCTTGGCGGGCGACTCGACGATAACAAGTTGCATGGTGGTGTTTGGCAATCCTTACGCGTGTACGTACGCGCGAGGGTGGTGCGGCTTGCGAAGATTCGTCAAGTGGCCTTGTGGCTACTCGAAGGTCTTTGCCGCGCTGGCATCGCGTTCGACGACGATCAGCCGGTACAGCGCCACGGCCATGCCGATGCCCAGCATGCTGGATGCGCTTGAGATCAGCTGGGTAATGCCGATCCCGATAGGATCGCCGGGTTCGAACTGCGTCCCCGCCAGCAGCGAGATTACGCCGGGAACGACCACCAGCACCAGGATGGCAACAAGGATCGCGAACTCGCTGCCCCGGGTGCGCTCCCAGCTTTCCTTCATCGAGGCTATCGGGCCCTTGCCCTGCGCGATCAGCAACGGCTGCGCCACGCTCCACCGCGCCATCAGGTAGAGGCCCGGAAAGATGATGAGGAGGAATCCCACCCCCACGGCCAGCGAATAGATGATCGAGAACCCGGCGTAGGCGAGAATGACGTCGTCGGCATCCGGCTGGATGTAGCCATGCTGGCGCAACATGGCATCGATCAGCAGGTAGGCCGCGACCACGGCAATGACAAAGCCCGCCACGGCAAGCGACACCTGCTGCGCGATGGAGGTATAGGTCAGGCCGAAGAACGCCATGGACCCGTTGAGCACCGTCAACACCACCACGAAGATCGCTGCGGGGATCGCGCAGCGCTCCACCACGTCCAGCGTCGTCTCGATGACGCGGCCTGTCTTCAATTCCCTTGCCGGTGCGATATCCATGCTGCCCCCTGTCCTTGCGACCCCACGCGCACGACAGTCGCAAATTCAAACATGCTGTCAAGTCAGCCAGTTAGGCCACTTTGCGCACTTTCAGCCATGCGGCGACGAACAGCGCGGCAAACAGCAGGTCCACCGCCCCGCCCAGCGCCATGTCGTCCGCCGCCTGTCCCTGCGACCAGAAGGCCAGCGCAGGCACGCCGAAGCTCACCTTCTCGAACACGGTCAGCGGCAGGAAGGCGGCGTAGCGCAGCGGATCGCGCGCTATCACCAGGAACACGCCCTGGAACACCAGCGCGATGCCGGCGAAGGCGAAATACAGCAGCCGGTGCGGATCGGGCGCGTCGGTGAAATAGAGCATGGGCACGGCGAGAAAGCCGTAGATAGCGGCGACCAGGTAGACCCGGCGGACGAAGGTTGCTGCGGATTGGGCGGTATCAGGCAAGGCTCACTCTTCCCCCGGCGTGGCGTTCCAGCCGGCCGGCGATTTCCAGTTCCAGCAGCGCCATCTGCACCGCGCCCGGCGTGGTACCTGTCTGGCGCACCAGTTCGTCCACGGCAACCGGCGCGCTGGAAAGGATGGCCGCCACTTCATCGGCGGGCAGGTCCTGGTCGGCATCGTCGTACACGAAATGCTCGGGCAGTTCCTGCACGTGGGAGCGCGGGCTGCCTGCACTTCGGCCTCTACCCGCTGGCGCGGCGCGGGCTTGTAGTTTCGCTTGGCCCCGCGTGCGGCAAGGTCGGGCAGCGCCTCAACCGCGTCCTGCGCAGTGCCGAAACGACGCAGCAGCTGGGCATAGCTGACAGGGCCGATATTGGCCGAGCGCAGCAAGCGGATACGGGCAAAGGCCTCTTCCTGGGTGAGCGTGGGCGCGTCGGTCACTTGCCCTGCCCGACCTTCGGCTCCTCACCCCGCAGTAGCCTGCCGATGTTGGCTCGGTGCAGCCACAGCACCAGCACGGCGATGGCCGCCGTTACCGGAACGTAGGCTTCCAGCCCCAGTGCCGCCGCAGCGATGCTGGCTGCGATCACCGCGCTCATCCCCGCCAGCGAGCTGATGCGCGAAAGGTAGACGATGGCGATCCAGATAACCGCATAGGTAAGGCCGATCGGCCAGGCGAGGCCGAAGGCGACCCCGGCATTGGTAGCCACGCCCTTGCCGCCCTTGAACTTCAGCCAGACGGGGAAGCAATGCCCCAGCACCGCGCCCAGAGCGGCAAGCGGCACCGGGCCATAGGCAGCTTCCGGCATGGTGGCCGGCGCATCGAACAGCGCCTTCGCCAGCAGCACCGGCACCAGCCCCTTGGCCAGGTCCAGCACCAGCGTCGCCGCCGCCAGCTTCTTCGATCCCGTGCGCAGCACGTTGGTGGCGCCGATATTGCCGCTGCCGATAGTGCGGATATCGCCCATGCCGCCCGCCTTGGCCAGCAACAGGCCGAAAGGGATCGAGCCGCAGGCATATCCCAGCAGGAATCCGAGAACTTGTTCCATCTCCAGCCTCTTACCCGCAATTCAGATGCTTGTGAAAGCCCTGCAATTCGCTCTAGGGCGATGAACGTGACCGTCGATGCCTCTTCCCCCGTGCTGCTGTTCGATTCCGGCCTTGGCGGGCTGAGCGTGCTGCGCGCCGTGCGCCAACACTTGCCCGGTGCGCCGGTGATCTACGCGGCCGATTTCGCGGGCATGCCCTATGGCGAGAAGACCGAGGCGCAGGTTGCCGCTCGCGTGGCCGGGCTGCTGGGGCGGCTGGCCGAGCGCTTTCACCCGCGCCTGATCTGCATCGCCTGCAACACCGCCAGCACCATTGCCCTGGGCATGGTGCGCGAGGTGCTGGAGACGCCCATCGTCGGCACCGTGCCCGCGATCAAACCTGCTGCGGCGATGACGCAGACCGGCACCATCGGCCTGCTGGGTACGGCAGCCACGATCCGGCAGGCCTATGTCGACAACCTTGAGGCGGAATTTGCATCGGGCAAGCGCCTGCTGCGCCATGCCGCGCCCGAACTGGTCGATGCCGCCGAGCTGAAACTGCGCGGCGGTACGCCCGATCCCGCGATCTTCGAACGCGCGGCACAGGGGCTGCTGCAACAGCCGGGCGGCGCGGATATCGACGTGGTCGTGCTTGCCTGCACCCACTTCCCGCTGGTGCAGGAGGAGCTGGACAAGGCGTTCGGCGGGAAAGTGCAGTTTGTTGACGGAGCGCAAGGAATCGCCCGTCGCATCGCCTATCTGACGCAGGGCCAGTCGTTCGACCGGCAAGACGAAGACTTTTCGATTGTGACAGGTGATGACCAGGATAACCCAGCTCTTCTCGAAAGCCTCGCCAGATACGGAATCGGCAGAATCCTGCGAATCTAATGCGAACCGTTCGCAAACTTCGTGCTTCAAACATGAGGCCGGATTGACTAAATCCGCCGCCACGGGAAGCCGCGATTCCACCAGCGGCGCAGCTTGGACAGGTACGCTGAACTACGACCAGATCTTCGACCAGGCCATCGACCGCCTGCACACCGAGGGGCGTTACCGCGTCTTCATCGATATCCTGCGCAACAAGGGGGCCTTCCCCAATGCGCGCTGTTTTGCCGGGCACAACGGGCCGAAGCCGATCACGGTGTGGTGTTCGAACGACTACCTTGCCATGGGGCAGCACCCCAAGGTTGTCGCCGCCATGGAAGAGGCGCTGCACGACGTCGGCGCCGGTTCGGGCGGCACGCGCAACATCGGTGGCAACACGCACTATCACATCCAGCTGGAGCAGGAACTGGCAGACCTGCACGGCAAGGAAGCCGCGCTGCTGTTCACCAGCGGATACGTTTCCAACGATGCGACGCTGTCCACGCTGGCCAAGCTGCTGCCGGGCTGCATCATCTTCTCCGACGAGCTGAACCACGCCAGCATGATCGCCGGCATCCGCAATTCGGGCTGCGAGAAGCGCATCTTCCGCCACAACGATGTGGCGCACCTGGAAGAGCTGCTGGCCGCCGAAGACCCGGAAACGCCCAAGGTGATCGCCTTCGAAAGCGTCTATTCGATGGACGGCGACGTGGCCCCGATCCACGCGATCTGCGACCTGGCGGACAAGTACAACGCCCTCACCTACATCGACGAAGTGCATGCCGTGGGCATGTACGGCGAACACGGCGGCGGCATTTCCGAACGTGACGACGCCGCGCACCGCATCGACCTGATCGAAGGCACGCTGGGCAAGGCTTTCGGCGTGATGGGCGGCTATGTCGCGGCCAGCAAGAAGGTCATCGACTGCATCCGCTCCTACGCGCCGGGCTTCATCTTCACCACTTCGCTCAGCCCCGTGCTGGTGGCCGGCGTGCTCGCCTCGGTCCGCCACCTGAAGGCCAGCAGCGTGGAGCGTGACGGACAGCAGGCCGCAGCCGCCATGCTGAAGGACAAGTTGCGTGCCAAGGGCCTGCCGGTGATGGACAGCACCACGCATATCGTGCCCGTGATGGTGGGCGATCCGGTGCGCGCCAAGAAGATCAGCGATATCCTGCTGGCCGAATACGGCGTCTACGTGCAGCCGATCAATTTCCCCACCGTGCCGCGCGGCACCGAACGCCTGCGCTTCACCCCCGGCCCCGCCCACACCGAAGCGATGATGGACGAACTGGCCGATGCCCTGGTGGAAATCTGGGACCGGCTGGACCTGGAACTGCGCGAGGCGGCCTGAGCCGCCCTGCCCGGAATCCGGGCAATTCCCGGTCGGTTTTAGCGCCAAATTAACCATTAGGCTCCAATGCTCCCCACGGGTCCGGAATACCGGCCCTCGGTTGCATGTGTTGGAGTGAGATGGCGGTAAAAGGCCTCCTGAAAGGACTTGCCGGCGGACGGGGCGACGATAGCGAAGCCCTGCGCCGCGAGGTGCTCGATGACTTCGAGCAGGCGGGGATCGGCTGGATCTGGGCCAGCGATGCGGAAGGCCGCCTGATCTACCTCTCGCCCAAGGCCCTGGAATGCCTGGGCAGCGACGCCGCCAACCTGCTGGGCCAGCCGCTTGTCTCCATCTTCGAGATCGATCGCGACAATCCCGACGAGAAGAGCGACCGCCCGCTCAATTTCCAGCTGTCGACACGCAACAAGCTGTCCGACCTGGTGGTGAAATTCACCGGGAAAACCGACAAGCCGCGCTGGTGGAGCCTGTCCGGCCATCCCAAGGTCGATGCCGACGGCACTTTCCGCGGTTATCGCGGCAGCGCCAAGGACATCACCCTCGCCTTCCAGCGCAAGCTGGAGGATTCACGCATGGCCGAATACGATTCGCTCACCGGCCTTGCCAATCGCCACCGCATGGACCGGCGGCTCGATTCCACCCTCGCCGCCTACAAGAGCGCCAAGCGCGCCTGCGCGCTGATGATGCTGGATCTCGACAAGTTCAAGTACGTCAACGACACCATGGGCCACCCTGCCGGCGACGACCTGCTACGCCAGGTGGGTGATCGCCTGCGCGCCGTGATCGGCAATCGCGGCGAGATCGGCCGGCTGGGCGGTGACGAATTCCAGGTGATCCTGCCCGATATCGACGATCGCGGGGAACTGGGCGAACTGGCCGACAAGATCATCCAGATGCTCTCCTCCCCCTACCAGGTGGAAGGCAAGCGCGCGATCATCGGTGCCTCCGTCGGCATTTCCATCGCGCCGTACGACGGGCTGGAACGCGACGAACTGACGCGCAGCGCCGACCTTGCGCTGTATGCCGCCAAGAACGGCGGGCGCGGCATGTACCGCTTCTATTCGGCAGAGCTGAAAGACGTCGAGCAGGAACGCCAGATCATGCTCGACGACATGCGCGAGGCGATGGAGAAGGATCAGCTCCAGCTGCATTACCAGCCGGTGGTGCGCACCAGTGACAACGTGATTGTCGGCTTCGAGGCGCTGATGCGGTGGGAGCACCCCGACAAGGGCAATATCCCGCCGATGCACTTCATCCCGGTGGCCGAGGATTCGGACATGATAAACCGCCTTGGCGAATGGGCGATCCGCCGGGCCTGCGAGGACGCGATGCAGTGGCCGGAGAACGTCCGCGTGGCGGTGAACGTTTCGGCCAAGCAGTTCGCCAACAAGGGCTTTGTCGCCGTTGTCACCCAGGTGCTGGGCGAAACCGGCATCGATCCGGACCGGCTGGAACTGGAACTGACCGAGACAGTCTTCGTCGGCGACCTGGAGACCACCGAAAAGACCTTCGCCGCGCTCAAGCACCTGGGCGTGCGACTGGCACTGGACGATTTCGGCACCGGCTATTCCTCGCTCAGCTACCTGCGCTCTGCCCCGTTCGACAAGCTGAAGGTGGACAAGAGCTTTGTCGACAGCTGCACGCAGAAAGACCAGAACAGCGCCAAGATCATTTCCGCCATCATCGGCCTTTCCAATGCGCTGGGCATGGATGTGACGGTGGAAGGCGTGGAAGCCTTCGACCAGTTCGACCTCGTCTGCAAGAAAGGGGCGAAGTACATCCAGGGCTGGATCTATTCCAAGGCACGCCCGCAGGCGGAAATCCTCGAGGAAATCGCCAGCGGCGGCTACCAGATCAAGCCCAGCGGGCCCGATACCTACCGCCCCGAACGCCGCAGCGTGTTCCGCCGGATCGGCGTGATCCACGAGGATCACCGTTATGAAGCGGTGATGCGCGATCTTTGCAAGACCGGATCGCGGATCGAGGGCCTGGTCGGCGTGCCGGTGGGCACCGGGCTGGTGCTGGACCTTGGCGGCGGCCAGTTGGTGGTGTGCGAAGTGCGCCGCAGCGAGGATGCCACCATCGGCGTGGAGTTCGAGACCCCGCTGATCAGCGACGGTTCGGGCGGCCTGTGCACCCGCCACCGTGTCTCGCCCTATGCGCTGGCCGCAGCCGGCATGCCGCTGACCTCATTGCCGCCGGGGAACTATCCCAACGCCATGCTGGGCGGTGGCGACAGCCCCAAGAGCCAGCCGCAATTCATGCAGGTAACGGTTTCACGACACTGACCTGCGTTTGGCGCGCGAGCCTTGACCTGCATCAATGCTGGCCAAATGAACACTGTCATCATACCATAGAGTTTGGGCCGTATAGTGGGAGATGACCATGCGAATTCAGACTGCCATCGGCGCCGGGCTGCTCAGCCTTGCGCTTGCTTCTTGCAACAATGCTCCTGCCGACGAAGGCACGACCGAAGCCGCTGCCCCGGCGCTGACCGAACTGCCGGTCAGCATCAATGCCACCATGGTCGGTCTGATCGACAACTCTGCCGACTACATCTGGACCGTGGGCAACGGCGACATGCCCAAGAACGAACTCGACTGGGACCTGGTGCGCAGCGCCACTTACGACATGATCCTGGGCGGCCAGGTGATGAAGGTGCCGGGTACGGGCGAATTCGACCACCAGTGGACCGCCGAGGAAAACTGGCAGGAATGGGCAGACCAGCTGACGCTGATCGGTCAGGATGCTCTGCCCCTTGCCGAAGCGCAGTCCACCGACGTGGAAGCCTGGCGCGCCATCGGCGATCGCCTGATCGAGAACTGCGAAGGCTGCCACAATGCCTTCAAGCCGGAACTGCCGTCCGAAGGCATCCTGCACCGTTCGACCGAGCGCGAATCGCGCGGCATCAGCATGTTCGACTAGGGGACGATCGCGGTGTGGCCTGCGCTGGCAATCAGCGCAGGCTCACCACGTTGTCGCTGCTGCGCGGATCGGGGCGATCGCCGCGATACAGGCTGAACATCGGCTCGTCCGCCACCAGCACCGCTTCGCTGGCACCGAAACCGTTGAAGGCTGTTTTCATCGCTGCGCCATATGCGCCAAGCATGCCGATCTCGATATAGTCGCCGGCCTGGATATCTTCGGGCAGCATGAAGGGCCCCTTCATGTAGTCCGCATCGTCGCAGGTCGGGCCGTAGAAGGCGAACTCGGCCAGCGGCTGCAGCAGGTCGTCCTCCAGCGCCACCACCGGGAAACGCCAGGCCACGTGCGCTGCATCGAACAGCGCGCCATAGGCGCCGTCGTTGATGTACAGCTCGTCGCCGCGGCGCTTTTCCACCTTCACGATGATGCTGGAATATTCCGCGCAAAGCGCCCGGCCCGGCTCTGCCCACAGCTCTGCCGAATAGGAGATCGGCAAGGCTTCGAAATGCTGGTGGATCAGCTGGAAGTAGTCCTCCAGCGCGGGCGGGTCGAGATCCGGATAGACGCTGGGAAAGCCGCCGCCGACATCGACGATGTCCACCGTCACCGCCGCCTCGGCGATCGCTGCGCGCACGCGCTCCAGCGCCTGCACATAGGCAAACGGCGTCATCGCCTGGCTGCCGACGTGGAAGCACACGCCCAGCGCATCGCAATGCTGGCGGGTGGCCTGCAGCAGCGGCGCGGCATCGGCAAGGTCGACCCCGAACTTTGCCGCCAGCGACAGCTCCGAATGTTCGGAGGATACGCGCAGGCGCACCAGCAGGTTCAGGTCCGCAGCCGGCGTGCCGTCTTCGGCGGTGGTCGCCTCCACGATCTTTTGCAGCTCTTCCAGGGTATCGAGGCTGTAGGTCTTCACCCCGTGCTCGAAATAGGCCTCGCGCACGGCGCGGCGGGTCTTCACCGGGTGCATGAAGCACAGCACGGCTTCGGGCAGCGTGGCGCGCACCATGCGCACCTCTGCGATCGAGGCGACATCGTAATGGGTGACGCCTGCATCCCACAGGATGCGGATCAGGTCGGGAGAGGGATTGGCTTTCACCGCGTACATCGCCTTGCCCGGAAACTTCTCGGTGAAGAATCGGGCAGCGCGCGACGCTGCGTGCGGGCGCAGCAGGGTCACGGGTTCATCCGGCTCGAGGGCGCGGACTACAGCCTTGGCGTCGGGATACTGGAGCAATTCAAGGGACCCCCTAACGTGTCAAACAACAAGCAGCTGCCTTGCGGTGGGAATCCCTTGGGGCAGCGGAAGCGCGCATTTAAGCCGGATAGGGTGAATTGCAAGTGAATTCGGACGGGTCGTTCCCGCAGCCGCGATTCCCGCCTAGAACTTCACGTCCGGCACCTGGTCCACGACGCCCTTTTCGCTGTCATCCAGGCGATGGAAGTCGGCAGGCTGGAACCCCAGCATCCCGGCAAACAGCACGGCGGGAAACGATTCGCGACCGGTGTTATAGCGCGACACGGCAGCGTTCAGCGCGCGGCGGGCGGCGGCCAGCTTGTCTTCCACGTCGGCCAGCTCGCGCTGCAATTCCTGGAAATTGGCGCTCGCCTTCAGGTCGGGATAGGCCTCTCCCAGGGCCAGCAGGCGATCCAGCGCCACGCGCAGCTGGGCTTCGTCCTGCGAATTGATGGACCCCTGCGCGGCGGTGTTGCGCGCGGTAATCACCTGCTCGAAAGTCTCCTGCTCGTGCGCGGCATAGCCCTTCACCGTGTTCACCAGGTTGGGGATCAGGTCGTGTCGCTGGCGCAGCTGGGCATCGATAACGGCCACGCCCTGGTTGACGTTCTGCCGCAGCCCCACCAGCCGGTTGTAGATGCCGACGCCCACCAGAAGCACCACGCCGACGACGATGAGAATGATGATTGTATCCATGGCCCCCACTCTACAGTTCCCCTGTTAAACAATTGTGTGCCATCATAAGCAGTAAAGGCAATGGGGTTTGCGCTTTGCTGCGCGCGCAGGGGGAATTTTGATGATCGAGCGTCCCGATGTGAACGCGCTGATGGCGGGCGAGCTCGGCCAGTTCCTGCAAGGTCAGGTGTCGGTGCGCGAGGAAGCGCGGGCGAAGACGCGCAACCGCTATTTCCTCTCTGCCGTGGTGTTGCTGCCGATCCTGGCTTTCGTGTGGTTCACCCCGCTCGGCGATTTCCGCATTTTCCTGACCATGGCGGGCGGCATGGGCGCCTTCTGGTGGTCGAACCTGCCGGTGATGGCGGCGAAGAAGGAAACCAAGTCGGGCATCAACGCGGCAATCGCGCAGGCGCTGGGGCTCAACTACCAGCACGATTGCGACGCGGGGGCGGGTTTTACGAGGGCCAAGGCGCACAAGATGTTTCCCGGCTATTCACGCTCCAACTTCGAAGACCTGTGGTCGGGCGACATGCAGGGCCTGCCCTTCACCCTGCACGAGGCGCACCTGGAACAGCAGCAGGGCAGCGGCAAGAACCGGCGCTGGGTTACCGTGTTTCGCGGGCCGGTGATAACCATCGGTTTCGCGCGCGATTTCCATGCCACCACACTGGTCACGCGGTCAGGCCATCACAAGAAGTTCCTGTTCTTCGGCGAGGCGGACGAGATCACCGTGGATGGCCAGGTGCTGCAGAAGGCCGACATGGTGCATCCCCATTTCGAGGACGCCTTCACCGTCTTCACCACCGACCAGACAGAGGCCCGCTATCTTGTCCACCCTGCCTATATCGAGCGATTGATCGCGCTGGAAAACGCCTTTCAGGGCAAGGATATCAAGACCTTGTTCAAGGACGGCGAGCTGACCATCGTGCTGAAGGCGGAAAACATGTTCGAAAGCGGCGCGATCGACCACACCCGCGACCGCGAGATGGTGGAAACCTGTGTCAACCAGTTCATGGCCATGGCCGACCTGTGCGCCCAGCTGAACGAGATGGAGCGTTGAGGCAGCTTTGCCTGGCAGGGGCTAGCGCGTGATCGGGAACCTGGATGCCGATGCCCTGATGCAGGGCGCGCTGGGCCAATGGCTGGCGGAGCAGGAAGGGCCGCGGCGCGAAGCCGTCGCCCGGTCCAACAAGCGTTTTGCCATCGCCGCACTGGTATCGGCCGCCCTGCTCTACCTGATCTTCAAGGACGGGCTGGCCGGCGCCGGCTTCTGGTTCGTGCTGTTCCCCTTCGCCATCGGCATACCCATGATCTGGGCCTACCGGCCGCGCTGGAGGGCGAAGCAGGCGGTGAAGACCGGCATCAACGAAGCCATCGCGCAGGCCGTGGGCATTACCTACAGCCATCGCGGCAATCCCGATCCGGCCTACAGCCTGCTCCACGCCCACCGCATGCTGCCGGGGCACAATCGCCAGAGCTTCGAGGATTTCTGGGAAGGGGACGTGGCGGAACAGCCCTTTCGCCTGTTCGAGGCGCACCTTGTCCAGCGGACGAACGACAGCCAGGGGCGGTCACGCTCGACAACGAAGTTCCGCGGGCCCTTCCTGACCATCGGCTGCGCCGAGCCGTTCCACGGCACCACGATCGTGCAGCGCGCCGGAAGGCACAAGCGTTTCGGCTTTTTCGGTGGCAAGGCGGATTCGATTTCGGCCGCGGGCAAGCAGCTGGACCTGGTCGACATGGTGCACCCCGAATTCGAGGATGCCTTCGACATCTACGCCACCGACCAGGTGGAGGCGCGCACCCTCATCCACCCCAGCTACGTAGAGCGGCTGATCGCCATCGAGCAGGCTTTCGCCGGCAGCGAGCTTCGCGCGCTGTTCTGCGACGGCACCATCACCGTGATGCTGTCGGCCAGCAACATGTTCGAGAGCGGCAACCTCGATCCAGCCAGGGACCGCGAAAAGGTGGCGCAGACGATCCGCCAGTTCCGCTCGCTGGCCGAACTGGCGATCGAGCTGAACCGGCGGTAATCGTCAGGCGCCGCGCGGCGTCTTACTTATCGAACAGCTTGGCCCAGCGACGCTTCTCGCGGGTCTTCCAGTGTTCGCGGTGGTAGGCGTCCGACGCCAGCAGCGGCATCACCGAACCGGCTTCGGCAAACACCATCTGCTCGATCGCGGTAGAGACCTTGCCCCAGCTTGCGGCCTCTTGCAGCGTGGAGGACGAGCAGGCCCCGTCGCGCACGTCGGCAACGGTGATCTGCACCGCGTACTTGTGCACGGCGACGTCTTCGTGGCCCAGGATCTCGGCGCAGACGACGGTATCCTGGATGAAGTTCTTGGGCACGCCCCCGCCAACCATCAGCAGGCCCGATTCACCGGCCTTGATCTTGATGTCGGTCAGTTCGCGGAAGTCCGCCACGGCATCGATCATCAGGTAGGGCTCGCCCTTGGCCATCTGGTCGACCTGGTGCTTCACCAGCCCGAACCCGGCAGAGCTGTCGACGAAGGCCGGGCAGAAGATCGGCACGTCATGCTCGTAGGCGAGCTTGACCAGGCTGTTTTCCTTCTTGCCGTGTTCGGCCAGGTACTTGCCCATCTCGCGGATGAAGGCGCGGCTGGAATAGGGGCCCGGCGGCAGCGAATTGGCGATCTTGTTGATCGTGAAATCGCAATCCTGCAGCTGCTCTTCGTCGATGTAGGTATCGTAGATGCGATCGATGTAGAGCGAACGCAGCGTATCGTCGTCGGGCACTTCCAGCGCCTGGTAGTGCTTGTGGCCAAGCCCTTCGAAGAAATCCATGTCGACGATGGTGGCACCCGTGGCAACGACGCAATCGACCATGTTGCTGCGGATCAGTTCGGCATACAGGTCCATGCAACCGCCCGCGCTGGTGGAACCGGCGATCACCAGGAAAATGGTGCAGTCCTTGTCTTCCAGCATCTGGTTGTAGATCTTCGTCGCATTGGCGAGATCGCGGCTGGTGAAGCTCATCTTGCCCATCGAATCGATTATCGGACGGGCATCGAAACTGGTGATGTCGATATGCTCGACCTGCGTGGAAAGCAGTTCCGCCTTGCGCGTGTCGTTGATCTGGCTGTCGCTCATCGTCTTCAAGTCTCCTGTCCGTATGCCCCGGACAACGGGTGTTATGGTGCATCGGTTCCGCCGATGCGGGCGCGCGCCATTAGGTGCTGGCATTGGTTTGGTAAAGCCGTAATAACGCGCCGATGGCGAATTCCCAGCAACAACGTGAACCCACCCGCGAAGGCGTGATCGAAGCCGCGCGCAAGGTAGCCGAAATCCTGCCAGCTACGCCCTTGATTCCGGTTGAGATCGGCGATGCGCAGGTGTGGGTGAAGGCAGAGTGCCTGCAACCCATCGGCGCGTTCAAGATCCGCGGGGCCTGGCACCGGCTGAGCGCGATGGACGAGGCCGAACGGGCCAGGGGCGTTGTCGCGGTTTCCAGCGGCAACCATGCGCAAGGGGTGGCCTGGGCCGCGCGGCGGCTGGGCATGGCGGCCACCATCGTGATGCCGCAGGACGCGCCCCCCATCAAACTGGGCCGCACGAAAGAACTGGGCGCCGAAGTCGTCACCTACGACCGCATGACCGAGAACCGCGAGGAAATCGCGCAAGGGCTGGCGGCGGAAAAGGGCGCGACTTACGTCCACGCCTTTGGCGATCCGTGGGTGATCGAGGGGCAAGGCAGCGCCGGGATCGAAGTGCTCGCCCAGCTGGAGGCACAAGGCGCCCCTGCCCCCACGCGCGTACTCGCCTGCTGCGGCGGCGGCGGTCTTTCGGCAGGCCTCGCCCTCGCCTGCCCCGATGCCGAAGTGGTGCCGGTGGAGCCCGAAGGGTGGGACGACGTCTGCCGCTCCATCGAAACCGGCGAAATCCAGTCGATCATCGACAACCCGCCGCCCACCGCTTGCGATGCCTTGCAGACGTTCCAGACCAGCCCGATCAACTTTGCCGTGTTGAAACAGCGCTGCACCTATGGCCTTCGCGTCACCGAGGAAGAAGTGCGCGAAGCGCAGCGGTTCGCCTTTGCCGAACTGCGGCTGGTGCTGGAACCGGGTGGCGCGGTGGCGCTGGCGGCTGCGCTTTCAGGCAAGGCGAAGCTGGACGGCACCACGGTGATCCTGCTCTCGGGCGGCAACGTCGACCCGCACCAGTTCTGCCGCACGGTCTGGCCGACAAATTAGGTTTCATTTGACAATCTAATTTCCAGTCCGCAGGCTCCGCTCCACAACAGGGAGAGGAGAGCCCCGCCATGAACACCGAAATGCTCGCCCCGGCAGCCGCGCTTGCGGTCTGGTCGATGGTCATGTTGCTATGGATGGCCGCCACCCGCCTGCCCGCACTTGCGAAACTGAAACTTCCGCCAGAGCAGTCGCGCGGAGGCAGGGGCTCGGACCTCGACGGTGTCCTCCCCGCGGAAATCCAGTGGAAGGCACACAACTACAATCACCTGATGGAACAACCTACGGCCTTTTATGCGGTCGTGGTGATCCTTGCGCTGACCGGTGGATCACAGTTCGACCTGTATCTTGCCTGGGCCTATGTCGCCATCCGCGTGGTGCATTCGCTGTGGCAGGCGCTGGTCAACACGATCCCGGTGCGCCTGACACTGTTCACCGTTTCCAGCCTGCTGCTGACCGTGATGGCGGTGCGCGCGCTGTTGGCGGTGATCTGATGGCCTTCCTGCAAGCCGTGGTCGCGCTGGCGGCCTGGACCATGGTGATGTGGCTGTGGATGTATGCAACGCGCTTGCCCGCGATGAGCGCGGCCAGGGTCGACCCTGACAGCCTGGCCCGCGATCCCGATGCTTCGCTGGACAAGCTGTTGCCGCCGCGCGTCAGCTGGAAGGCACACAATTACAACCACCTGCACGAAGCGCCCACGGTGTTCTACGCCGTGGCGCTGGTGCTGGCGCTGATTGCCCTGACAACGCAGGCCCTGACCCCCACCCTGCTTGCAGTCGGGGCGATCCTTTCCTGGCTTTATGTCGCTCTGCGCGTCGTGCATTCGCTGGTGCAGGCGACCGTCAACAAGGTGGTGCTGCGCTTCCTGCTGTTCGCCGCCAGTTCGCTTGTGCTGGCAGCGCTGATAGCGATCGCGGCGATAGCGGTATTCGCCGCCTAGGTATCACCACCAAGGGCGCGCTTCACGCGATATGGTAAACATGCCGCTAACCCTGTTCGCAATGAAACCTTGCGAGAAGGACAGCACCTTGGCCCATATCCTTGTGGTCGATGACGACGAGATCCTGGCGGAAAACACCGCGCGCATCCTGATCGATGCCGGGCACGCCTGCGACTGGGTCACCGATACCGATGCCGCCTTCATCGCGCTGCACCGGCGCCGGCCCGACCTGCTGCTGCTGGACCAGAACATGCCGCGCGAGAATGGCGCCACCTTCCTGCGGCGCCTGCGCCTGTCTTCACGCTTCTACGACTTGCCCGTGGCCATGCTGACGGCAGTGAAAGGCAAGGAGGAGGAACAGATCGCCTACTACAACGGCGCTCAGGACTACATTCGCAAGCCGTTTACCGAGCGCGACCTGGTATATCGCGTCAGCCGCCTGCTGCTGCAGCGGGCCGGGCGCCGCAAGCATACGCCGCTGGAGGAAATGGTTAGCCCGCGCGCCACCAACGGCCAGGTCATGGCCGTGCGCATGGTGTAACGGCGGTCAGACTTCGGCGAGGTCGGAGATGAAATTGTCGGTCCAGCGCTGCACGTTTTCCTCGCGCACGGTGACGATCATCTTCTCGTAGCGGCTCTTGCGCTCGTCCAGCGTCATGTCCAGCGCCAGGCGGATATTGTGCGCGATATCGTCCACGCTGTGCGGGTTGACGAGCAGTGCCCCCTCCCCGTCGCAATCCAGCTGCTGCGCTGCCCCGGCAAAGCGCGACAGGATCAACACGCCGGGATCTTCCGGATCCTGCGCAGCGACATATTCCTTGGCGACCAGGTTCATGCCGTCGCGCAGCGGGGTGACCAGGCCGATCTTGGCCGCGCGATAGAAGCCGAACAGCTCCTCTTGCGGATAGCCCTTGTTGACATAACGGATGGGCACGAGGTCCACGTCCGACCGCGCGCCGTTGATCTGTCCGGCCTTCTGCTCCAGCGTCTCGCGGATCTGCTGGTAACTGCCGATATCCTCGCGACTGGGCGGCGCGATCTGGATGAACACCAGGTCGCGCACCCGGTCCGGATGGCGATCGAAGAAGCGGGAAATCCCGTCGAGCCTTTCCGGCAGGCCCTTGGAATAGTCCAGCCGGTCCACCCCGATCATCGCCGTGCGATGGCGGGTAGAAGACAGCAGCCGTTGCTGCGCCTGTCGTGCCTCGCCGGTGTCGCCCTTGGCGGTGAAGAAATCGTAGTCGATGCCGATGGGATAGGCTCGTGCGACCGTGGTGCGTCCGTCCAGCGTCACTTCGCCGGTTTCGTAGTCCACCTCGGCCCCCAGTTCCTTCCAGCAATAGTGCAGGAAGCTGTCGAGCCAGGTGTCGCACTGGAAACCCAGCAGGTCGTATTGCAGCAAGGTGCGTACCAGCCGTTCGTGATAGGGCAGCGAGACGAACAGGTTGGTCGGCGGCCACGGCGTATGCAGGAAAAAGCCCATGCGGTTGGTCAGCCCGCGTTTGCGCAGGCAGTCGCCCAGCGGCATCAGGTGATAGTCATGCACCCAGACAAGGTCGTCCTTGTCGATCAGCGGCATCACGCTTTCGGCAAAGCGCTCGTTCACGCGCTCGTAGCCCTTGCCGAACTCGCGTTCGTACTGGGTCAGGTCGATGCGGTAGTGGAACAGCGGCCACAGCGTGGAATTGGCATAGCCGTTGTAATATTCCTCGATATCCTGGTGTTCGAGGTCGATCGTGGCCGTGGTCACGCCCTCGGCCGATTGCATGTAGTTGATCGATCCGGTGAATTCGTCGGTTTCCTGCCCCGACCAGCCGAACCAGATGCCGCCATTGTCCTTCAGCGCCGAATTCAGCGCGCCTGCCAGCCCGCCCTGTGCCCCTGCCACACCGCGCGCCTTGGGAACGGCGACGCGGTTCGAGATCACAACAAGACGTGGCACTTGAGCCTCCTAGCGGACGGTATTCCAGCTCTTCGATAGCAGTCCGGCACAGTTGATTATACCCACCAGCGAGTAGGTCTGGGGGAAGTTCCCCCACAGCTCGCCGGTTTCGAAATCCATGTCTTCCGACAACAGGCCGGAACCGGTGCGGTGCGCCAGCATGGTGCAGAACAGCTGCCGCGCCTCCTCCTTGCGATCCATCAGCGCCAGCGCCTCGATCAGCCAGAAAGTGCAGATGTTGAAGGCGGTCTCCGGCGCGCCGAAATCGTCCTCTGCGGCATAACGCAACATGTGTTCCCCGCGGCGCAGGTCGCGCTCGATCATCTCGAAGGTGGAGAGGAATTTCTCGTCATCCGGGGCGATGAAGCGAAGCTCCAGCAGTTGCAGCAGGCTGGCATCGAGATAGTCGCTTTCGAAGCTGGCGCCGTAGTGGCCGCCCTCCCCATTTTCCTTCCACGCCTTTTCCTCGATCGTGGCGGCGATGGTATTGGCGCGCTCGCGCCAGAAGGTCGCGCGCTCTTCCTTGCCAAGGTAGGCAGCGGCATTGGCCAGGCGATCGCAGGCCGCCCAGCTCATCACCGCGGAATAGGTGTGCACTTCCTGCCGGGTGCGGAATTCCCACAGGCCGGCATCGGGCTGGTCGTGCATGGTCCACGCCATCTCGCCCACCTGCTCGAGGCTTTCGAAATCGCGATCGTCGGCCATGCGCAGCAGGCGCCGGTCGATAAAGCCCTGCACCGTGGGCAACACGATCTGGCCATAGCAATCGTGCTGCACCTGCTTGTAGGCGGCATTGCCCACGCGCACCGGCCCCATGCCGCGATAGCCGGCCAGCCAGCTGGCCGTGGTCTCGTTCAGTTCGGCAACGCCCATCACCGAATAGAGCGGCTGGATCTGCCCGCCCGCTGCCGCATCGACGATGTTGCGCAGGTAGCCGAGGTACTTCTCCAGCACGTCCAGCGCGCCAAGCCGGTTGAGCGCCTGCACGGTGTAGTAGGAATCGCGGATCCAGCAGTACCGATAGTCCCAGTTGCGTTCCGAATTGGGCGCTTCGGGGATCGAGGTGGTCAGCGCGGCGACGATGGCGCCGGTTTCCTCGTGCTGGCAAAGCTTCAGCGTGATCGCCGCGCGGATCACTTCCTGCTGCCATTCGAACGGCGTCGCCAGGCTGCGCACCCAGTTCTGCCAGTAGCTGCGCGTGGACTGCTCCATCTGCCGCACCTGTTCGCGCAGGTTGCCGTTGAAGGGTTCGTCCGGGCCGAGGAAGAAATGCGTGTCTTCCTCGATGCGGAACACCCGCTTGTCGAGGATGTAGCCCACCGCCGCATCGGTGGAGAGGCGCAGCGCCTGCCCTTGGGTCAGGTAGCGGATGTGATTGGTACCATTGGTGGCATCGGCCACCTCGGCGCCATAGTTCTTCATCGGCTTCAGCACGACCTTGATGCGCGGATTGCCCGCGATGGGCCGCACGATGCGGGCATAGGCAACCGGACGATACATCCGGCCGGAGCGTTCGTAGCGCGGGCAGAAATCGAGGATTTCCACTGCGCTGCCATCTCCGGCTTCGAGCCGCGTCAGCAGGATCGGCGTGTTGCGGATATATTCCTGGTGCGAAGAGGTTTGCCCCTCCAGTTCGAAACGCCAGACGCCAACGTCCTGCGCATCTCCGTTCAGCAGCGCGCAGAAGGTAGGATCGCCGTCCACCCGGGGCACACAGCCCCAGACGATCCCGCCGCGGTTGTCGATCAGGCCGGAAACCTGGCAATTGCCGATCGGCCAGAGGTCCAAATCACTTTGATGAGCAGTCACAGCCCTAACCAATGGTGCACTGCAGCAGGGCTGGCAAGGCCGTATTTGGCGCAAGTGGGCTCTCTGTCCCCCACAAGTATGCCGAATCCACCCATTTGCGTCGCAGCCAGCATGCCGTCTTCGTCGGTGATATCGTCGCCCACGAACACCGGCACGCCGCCGCGAAACGGGTCCACGTCCATGAAACTGCGCAAGGCCGCGCCCTTGTTGGCGCCGCGCCCGACAAATTCGATCACGCACTTGCCGCGCTTCACGTCCAGTTCGTGCTTCGCCGCCAGCGCATCGGCAAAGGCTTCGCCCTCTCCTTCAAGCGAGGGATTTGCGCGGAAATGCAGCGCGGCGCCGTGCGGCTTGTCTTCCAGGTCGAACCCGCGCGCGGCAGCAAAGTCGGCCACTTCGGCAAGCACGGCCTGCGACAATCCGCTGGGCACTTCGCCGATGCTGCTGCCGTCTGCCGCGCGGCAATCGCTGCCGTGCGAACCGGAAACCGCCACGGTGATGTGGCCCAGGTGTCTTTCCAGGTCTGCGATCCCGCGACCGCTAACCAGCGCCAGGCGCCCGTCCAGCTGCCGCGAAAGATCGTGCAGGCGATCCATCAGGCCGCCCGGCACGTGAATGGAATCCGGCGTTGGCGCCAGGTCCACCAGCGTACCATCGAAATCGAGGAACAGCGCCAGCGGTCGCTGCCGGGCAAGCGACGCGATACTGGGGGCAGGAGGCAATGCAGGCATTGCCGCCCGGTCTAGCGACCAGCATGCACATTACAAGGGAATGGTGGCGCAGCAGGGCCCGGCCCCATCGCCCACACATTGCCCATGCATTTGCCCCGCAAATCGACCACCGCCAGAGCACTCGCCGGAGATGGCAGCGAATTGCGGTGTGGCCGTTTTCGCGTATGCTCCGGTTGGAAAAGCCAAGCCCGCCGGAGGTCACCAGTGTACTCTCGCATACTCGTTCCCGTCGATCTCGAAGAACCAAGCTCGTGGCGCAAGGCGGTTCCGACCGCAATGGCTATGGCAAAGGCCTTCGATGCAAGCGTGACGCTTTGCACGGTGGTGCCCGAAAGCCTCGCCGCGCTGAAGGCAGAGTGGACCTCTGTTTCGATGCGGTCATTGCTTGAAGAAGCGCGCACCAGGCTGCTGGTGCTGGCCAGGGAACTGGGCCACGAGGATCTGGATATCGAAGTGAGGATGGGCAGCATTCCCGGCGGCATACTCTCCGCTGCCGAAAGCCTGGCCATAGACCTGATCGTGCTTTCTTCCCATCGGCCCGAAATGAAGGACTGGCTGCTTGGCGCGAATGCGGCGCGAGTCGTGCGCCATGCGAAATGCTCGGTCATGGTCGTGCGCGAATGAACGGCGTACGACCGTCCCGCCGCAACTTGCGCGAAGAACATTCGCTCACCAGCATTCGCAACCGGATCAACCGCCCCAGCGGCGAAAGTCCGGTCGGCGACTTCATGCTTGGCGGCATCGATGGTGTGGTTACCACCTTTGCCATAATCGCCGGCAGCGCGGGCGGGCACCTGTCTTCCACAACCGTCATCATCCTGGGCATCGCCAACCTGCTGGCGGACGGCTTCAGCATGGCCGTCAGCAACTATGTCGGCACACGGGCGCGCCAGGAAGAGGTGAGCCAGAGCCGTGCCGACGAGGACTGGCAGATCGACGCCTTCCCCGAAGGCGAACGCAGTGAAATCCGCGAGATCTTCGCCCGCAAGGGTTTCAGCGGAGAAACGCTGGAGGAAATCGTCGAGGTCATTACGTCCGACCGCCAGGTGTGGGTCGAGACGATGATGGCCGAAGAGCTGAAGATGAGCGAAATATCCGCGCGCCCGGTAAGAGCGGCCCTCACCACCTTCGGCGCCTTCGCCTTGTGTGGCCTTTTCCCGCTGTTGCCCTTCCTTTTCGGTATCGGCGATTTCGCGGCCATGTTCGGCGCGAGTGCGGCGCTTGGCGTTGTGACCTTCATTGCTCTTGGCGCCGGCAAGGGCCGCCTGGTCGGGCGGCCTCCGCTGCAGTCCGCGCTGGAGACGCTGGCGATCGGCTCTGTGGCCGCGATCCTCGCCTACGGGGCAGGCTCCGGCCTCAACTGGCTGTTCGGCGGGTAGCCGGTATACGAACAGAGCCAGGCCGGGTATGGTGCGAACGGGTCGTGGAGCGGGATGAAACCAGCCATAGAATGCAGCGCCAGAACCCTTACAGTGACCCCGTTGACACGCTGCTGCGCGCCTATGCCGTGCGCATCGACCAGGGCCTTGGCCAGGGTGAAGCGGAACAGCGCGCGGCAAGTTTCGGCCCAAATGCGATCGCGGCGGAAAGCCCCGCTTCCGCTGTTACCCTGCTGCTACATCAGTTTGCGAACCCGGTCGTCTATCTGCTGACCGCTGCGGCCGTGCTGGCCTTTGCCTTCGGCCAGCGAGTGGAAGCCGCCGCGGTTATCGCGGTGCTGCTGATCAACACGGCAATCGGATATGCCGCCGAAATGAAGGCAATCCGTTCGATGGAGGCGCTGCGGTCGCTCGGCCATCGCTCGGCCCGGGTCTTGCGCGACGGACGCCAGAAAGTGGTGCCGGCAGAACAGCTGGTGCCTGGCGACATCGTGCTTGTCGAAACGGGCGATCTGGTTTCGGCGGACCTGCGCATCGTCGAAGGCGCGAACCTGGCGGCAAATGAATCGACCCTGACGGGGGAATCCGTTCCGGTCGAGAAATCCGCAGCGCCCGTTCCCCGGGACACCCGCCTGGCCGAGCGATCCAGCATGCTGTTCAAGGGAACCGCGGTGACGCGCGGCACGGGCACGGGCCTTGTCGTTGGCACCGGGCACCAGACGGCGCTGGGCGAGATTACCGAGCTGGTAAAACAGGCAAGGTCAACGCGCTCGCCGCTGGAGAAACGGCTGATCAAGGTGGCAGGCCAGCTCGTCTGGCTGACCATCATCATTGCCGCGCTGGTCGTCGTTGCAGGCCTGCTTCGCCAGGCCGACACGTTCCTTATGGTGACGACCGGCATTGCCCTGGCAGTGGCGGCCATTCCAGAGGGCTTGCCGGTCGTGGCCACCCTGGCCCTGGCACAGGGGATGTGGCGCATGGCCCGCCAGAACGCTCTTCTGCGACAGCTCTCCGCGGTCGAGACGTTCGGCTCGGTCACGCTGATCCTGACCGACAAGACCGGCACGCTCACCGAGAACCGCATGGCGGTGGAAGCAATATGCCTGCCTGCCGCCGACCTCGCGCCCGCTAGTCACCAGGATGGCGCAATCGAGGATGCAGAGCAGCCGATGCTGCACGGCCTGCTGACGGTAGCCGCCTTGTGCAGTTCCAGCGAACTGGATGCAGACACCGGCGACGGGGTTGGCGATCCGCTGGAAATCGCCCTGATGCGCGCCGCCGCCAACGCCGGGCTGCCTCGCGAACAGCTCATCGCGCGCAACCCACAGGTCAAGCTGCATGGCTTTGCAGCCGAAGTGCGCATGATGGCGACAGTGCATCGGCACGACGATGGTTTCCTCTTTGCGGTGAAGGGCGCTCCCGAAGTCGTTGTCGAGCATTGCACCAGGCTGCGCTACCTCGACCGGGACCTGGACCTGGATCCGCAATTGCGCGGGCAATGGCTGGAACTGGTATCGCAACTCGCCAGTGAAGGCATGCGGGTGATTGCCCTGGCGCGAAAGATTGCGCCCACTGCTGATGAAGACCCTTACGGCAACCTGGTCTTGCTTGGCCTTGTTGGCCTGCGCGACCCGGCCCGCGCGGACGTGGCAGAGGCGATCGCCGCGTGCCATGACGCCGGCATCCAGGTGGCAATCGTCACCGGTGATCACGCGGTGACCGCGGTCAACATCGGTCGCCAGGTCGGCCTGCCGGTCGACGGGCGCACGCCCGTGGAAGGCCATTCGCTGGCGCGGATGGATTTCGATGAGGACGCCCTGCGATCGACCACGGTATTTGCCAGGGTCAATCCCAGCGAGAAGCTGGCTCTGGTGAAAGCTTTCCAGGACGCCGGCCAGGTGGTGGCGATGACAGGAGACGGCGTGAACGATGCCCCCGCCTTGCGCCAGGCCGATATCGGGGTCGCCATGGGAAAGAGGGGCACCGACGTTGCCCGTGAGGCGGCCGACATGGTGCTGCTGGACGATGCCTTCAGTTCGATCGTTGCGGCCATTCGCGAAGGCCGCATCATTTTCGAGAATATCCGCCGTTTTGCCACCTACCTGCTGGCGTGCAATCTCAGCGAGGTGCTGGTCGTCGGCCTTGCCGTGCTGCTGGCCCTGCCCTTGCCAATCCTGCCGTTGCAGATCCTGTTCCTTAACCTGGTGACCGACGTGTTTCCCGCTTTTGCACTGGCAACCGCGAAGGGCGACAAGGCGATCATGACGCGCCCGCCACGCCCTCCGGCCATGGCATTGCTGGGACTGCCCCAATGGCGTCGCATCATCTTGCATGGCCTTGCCCTGACAGGTGCCGTCTTCGCAGCCATGGCCATGGCAAGCCAGTGGCTCGCGCTGGCCGATGCAGAGCTTGTGACGGTCACCTTCCTCACGCTGGCGTTCTCGCAATTGTGGCACGTGTTCAATTTGCGGCACCCTGATGCCGGTGTCTTACGCAACGAAATCACGCGCAGTGCCTGGGTCTGGGTGTCGATCGGATTTTGCAGCCTGCTGCTGTTGCTCGCGGTCTACCTGCCGCAATTGCGCATGGTGCTGGGCCTGGCGCTTCCGACCGCGGCCATGTGGACCCTGGCGATCCTTGCCAGCCTTGCACCATTGGCGCTTATCCAGCTGGCGCAGGGTATCGTGCGCATGTCACGAAAGGCCGGGAATTGATCGCGATCCTCCTGCCCTGGCTCCAGTTTTTCGTCTGCGCGATGCTGATCGGTTTCGCGGGGCACAAGCTGACCCGCTATGCCGGTGTTATCTCACGGCGGACCGGCCTGCCCAGTTCCTGGATCGGCCTGGTCCTGCTCTCGACCGCGACGTCGCTGCCCGAACTGTTCACCGGCATCAGTTCCGTCACCTTGTTCGACGCACCGGACATCGCGATGGGGGACGCGCTGGGCAGCTGCATCCTCAACCTGGCCCTGCTGGTGGCGCTGGATGCCCTGAGCCGCGATGAATCGATCTATTGCCGGATCAACCAGAGCCACGTGCTGACGGCAGGCTTCGGCGTGATCCTGATCGGCATCGTCGGCCTGACGATCCTGACCGCCGGAACGATCGTGGGCCGTGCCATCTACCATTTCAGCGCCTACACGCCGCTGATCATCCTCTTGTACTTCGTCGCCATGAGGGCGACTTTCATGCACGAGCGCCGCCTCGCGATCACCGCACCCGCAGGGGATGATGCCGATCCCCTCACCCTCCGGCAAGCAATGGTGCGATACCTGGCAGCCGCGATCGTGGTGGCTATTGCCGGCAGCCTGCTGCCTTCCGCCGGCTTGCAGATTGCCGCCGTAACCGGTTGGCAAGCAAGCTTCGTCGGCACGCTGTTTATCGCGATGGCAACCTCGCTGCCCGAATTCGTGGTGATCGTCAGCGCCCTGCGTCGCAACTCGGCAGACATGGCAATCGCCGCCCTGCTGGGCAGCAACCTGTTCGACATCCTGGTGATCGCGCTGGACGATCTCGCCTACACCAAGGGCAGCATCTTCGCAGCCGTCTCTCCCGCAAATGCAGCCTCGGCGCTGGCCGCCGTCATCATGAACGGCATTTTCGTCGTGGCCCTGCTCTACCAACCGCGCAACCGCCTGTTCGGAACGATCGGCTGGACAAGCATGTCATTGGCCTCGGTCTATTTCGTCAGCGCCTATTTCATCTACCTCTATGGTGCCTGACCGTGGATGGCGGCGCGCATGCCACCACAGGTCGCTTCCGGCAGGAGGAGTTGGCACCGCAGACAATCCGGGCTTCAGGCGCAACACGCCTTGCCCCGGATTCCACAGAGGCCCGAATCCATTTTTCGCAAGCCAAGAGCAAAATCCCGCCCTATGGGGGCGGCAAGCACGCAAACTCGATTGCCTTGGCATGCTATACGCAAAGAGCGCGTTCGTCATTCGCGGCGAACTGGCGTGCCCCCCTTCGATATTAGGCCACTGCCATGAATTTCCCTGACCTTCCCTCCAGCCTCGAGGCTGCCCTTGCCGAGCGTGGATACGCCACGGCGACTCCGGTGCAGGCCGAAGTCATGCAAGCCGATGCTGCGGGGCGAGACCTGGTCGTTTCCGCCCAGACCGGTTCGGGCAAGACTATCGCCTTCGGCCTTGCCATGGCGCAGGAACTGCTGGGCGACAGCGAAAGCATGCCTTTTGCGGAACAGCCGCTGGCCCTTATCGTCGCGCCAACCCGCGAACTGGCCCTGCAGGTCAGCCGCGAGTTGGGCTGGCTCTACGCCAAGGCTGGCGGGCGCATTGCCACCTGCGTTGGTGGAATGAACCCTCAGCAGGAACGCAAGGCGCTGCGCTCTGGTGCAACCATCGTGGTTGGCACTCCCGGCAGGCTGCGTGACCACCTTGAGCGCGGCGCGCTAGACCTGTCAGGACTGAAAGTCGTGGTACTCGACGAAGCGGACGAAATGCTCGACATGGGCTTTCGTGAAGAGCTGGAGGAAATCCTCGATGCAACGCCGGAATCGCGCCGGACGCTGCTGTTCTCGGCCACGATGCCGCGCCCGATCGAGGCCCTTGCCCGTCGATACCAGCGCGACGCCCTGCGTATCGCCACGATCAGCGAAGGGCGCGGCCATGGCGACATTTCCTACCAGGCCGTCACGGTTTCTCCACCGGAGATCGAGAACGCGGTGGTCAATCTGCTGCGCTATCATGAGGCGGAAACCGCCATCCTGTTCTGCGCGACGCGCGAAAAGGTGCGCCACCTGCATGCCACCTTGCAGGAACGCGGCTTTGCCGTGGTGGCCCTGTCGGGCGAACATTCCCAGTCGGAACGCAACCAGGCGCTGCAAGCCCTGCGCGACAGACGTGCGCGGGTGTGCGTCGCCACCGATGTGGCCGCACGCGGGATCGACCTGCCAACGCTGAGCCTCGTCATTCACGTCGAAATCCCGCGCGATGCAGAGACTCTCCAGCACCGATCGGGACGCACAGGCCGCGCCGGAAAAAAAGGCACCGCGGTGCTGATCGTGCCCTTTTCCAGGCGCAAGCGCGTGGAATCGATGCTGCGCCATGCGAAGATCACCGCAGAATGGATCGATGCGCCCGACCGCGATGCCATCAAGACCAGAGACCGCAAGCGACTGCTCGAAAAGCTGCTGGAACCCGTCGAAATAGACGAAGGCGACCGCGAACTGGCCCAACGCCTGCTGGCCGAGCGCACACCGGAGCAGATCGCCGCGATGCTGGTGCAAGCCCACCGAGCCAGCATGCCCGAACCCGAAGATCTGATCGCCAACACGCCGGAGGCCCGGCGCGCGGCGCAGAAGGAGCGCCACCGTCCTGGCTTCGAGGACACCGTCTGGTTCCGCATGGCGCTGGGCCGACGCCAGAATGCAGACCCGCGCTGGATCCTGCCGCTGCTGTGCCGACGCGGGCATATCACCCGTAACGAGATCGGTGCCATCCGGATTGGGCCTGACGAAACCTATTTCCAGATCCCGCGCCAGATCGCCGGGAAGTTTGCCGATGCGGCTGCGCGATCAGCCCAGGCCGATGGTGACGAGGAGCCCGTTGTGATCGAACTGTCCGACACCGGGCCGCGCGATGTTGCCCGCGGCAATCGCAAGCGTTTCCCTGCGCGCCGCAATGCGGACACACCGCGGGTGAAAGCACGGCCCGCGCACCGCAAGTCTGACAAGACAGAAGGGAAGAAGAGTGGCAAATCCGGCAAGCCATTCAAGGGCAAGCCGAAAGGCGGCGCGAGGGGAAAGCGCGCCGCACCAAAGGACAGGCGCGGCTAACCGATCACATTCCAAGGGGATGGTAGCGGAGGAGGGACTCGAACCCCCGACACGCGGATTATGATTCCGCTGCTCTAACCACCTGAGCTACTCCGCCATCCGGCAAGCCTGCGTGCGCCGAATGGGCGGCAGGCGAGGCGCGCATTTAGGTCCGCTTTTCTCTCCGGTCAACCTGCCAATTTACCCCGCCACAAATCAGTCGGCAGAGGCAGCTGCCGCCTTGTTCATGCGCAGCACCTTGGCCGCCAGCCCGCGATTGAGCGCGGCATCGAAGGCACGCTTCAATTCGGGCACGCCGGCGGTGAACTGGGCCAGGCCATCGCGGTCGAACTTGGCCATCCGCAGGTCGTTGGTAACACGCACGGTGGCCGAGGCGTTTTCGCCGGTAAGCAGGCTCATTTCCCCCAGGAAATCGCCGGCGCCGCATACGCCCACGATCTTGCCCTCGTGCTCGATCGCGGCAGCACCTGCGGCGATGTAGATCAGCGGCGGATTGGCCTGTCCCTGCGTCATCAGCACTTCGTCGGGCCCGGCATCGCGCCATTGCATCAGGCCCAGCAGGCGGCGCTGGTGATCGGGTTCCTGCACTTCCAGCACGCCTTCCAGCAACTCACGCTCTTCCGCGCTGAGGTGGTGCGCGCGCGTGCGCAGCACCAGCCGGACGAGTTGCACCGCGTTGACGATGACGAAGGCGATCACGAGCAGGTTGCCGACTGTCCCCAGCCCGACCAGTAGCACGACAGCCAGCGCGGCCAGCC
Source organism: uncultured Erythrobacter sp. (assembly GCA_913055155.1). Lineage (GTDB taxonomy): Bacteria > Pseudomonadota > Alphaproteobacteria > Sphingomonadales > Sphingomonadaceae > Alteraurantiacibacter. Next base: position 102,190 of record CAJXJR010000009.1, read on the forward strand.
CGGCGACAAGCGCCACGATGCGCAACCAGCGCATGGACGTCATGGCCATGGCCGCCACCAGCAGCCCGCCTGCAGTCAACGCGGCGATCTCAGAGTAACCCATGACAGTTCCCCCTGCCGGAAAGCTTTGCCGGTTCAGCGCCTATTGTGCCCGCGAAAGGCGAATTTACCAAGACGTTCCCAAGGACCACCGAGGTAGGCATGCAGGCCCAGCCCGGTAAAGCCGAAATCGCGCGGCTGCACGCGCGGGGCAAGCTCTGCCTGCAGTGCCTTGGCTTCCTCTATGCTCACCTTGTTCTGCACGGTCACATGCAGGCGCGGCTTGTGCTCGTCCTGCGGGGTCAGCATGCCGTGGAAACGGTCTGCCATCTGCTGCCACAGGTCGATCATCCCTTCGCTTTCCAGTTGCAGCGCAGTGCCCTTGCCCAGCTTCATCACGCCGACCAGCCGCGCGGGCACCGGCGGGTTGTCGCGCACCAGTTCCTTCAGGCAATCGCGCACTTCGCCTTCTGCACTGGGCGGCAAGGCGTGGAACAGCGTGACGTGGGCTTTCAGGAAATTGCGTTCGGGCGGGAAATGGTCCTGCCGCAGCTGGTTGGCCCAGCTGAACAGGTCCGGCGGCATCTCGGCAGTGACGATAAGGGGGGCCGGGGCGCGGTCCCCGCTCACATCTCGCCCCGCTCTCGGCGCAGGGCGAACCAGCGTTCGACCGCCTCGTTATGTTCCTGCAGCGTGGCGTTGAACTCGTGCCCGCCGGAACCGTCGGCGACCATGAAGATGGCGTCGGTCTGCGCCGGATTGAGCACCGCCTCTATGCTGGCGCGGCCCGGATTGGTGATCGGCCCCGCTGGCAGACCCGCCATCTGGTAGGTGTTGTAGTCGTTGATATCGGCGATCTCCGACTGGCGGATCCGCCGCCCCAGCGGGCGCCCACGGGTGATCGGATAGATGATTGTCGGGTCCGCCTGCAGGAAGATGCCCTGGCGGATGCGGTTGGAATAGAGCCCGGCGACCATGCGCCGTTCTTCCGGCACGCCGGTTTCCTTTTCCACGATGGAGGCCAGGATCACCGCTTCCTGCGGCGTGGTCGCCACGGTGCGGTCCGTGCGACGCGGCCACAGTTCGGCAATCGTCTCGTCCATGGCGCGCTGCATCCGGGCGAGCACGGCCACGCGCTCTTCCCCGCGTTCGAAGTCATAGCTTTCGGGCAGCACGCTGCCTTCCTCGGGCACGGGGATTTCGCCCACCAGCAGCGGCTCTGCCATCAGGATATCGTGCACGATCACCGAAGGCGTGCCTTCGGGGATGGTGATGAAACGGCGGATCACGTCGCCGTGCTGGAACAGGTCGAGGATGCCGGCATTGCTGATGCCCGGCGGCAGCAGGAATTCGCCTGCCTTGATCGGATCGCTGCTGCCCAGCACCCTTGCCCGCAGCAGGAAGGCATCGGCAGAGGCGATGTGGCCCTCTTCCGCCAGTTGCTCCGCCACCGAGGTCAAAGTTGCGCCCGAAGGCACGATGAAGGCGGTCTCCTCCTCCACCTGCGCCGTGCCGTACCAGCCCAGCGCGAACCAGCCGCCCACGACTGCCACCGCCAGGATTCCCAGCGCGACGACAGCCGCCAGCAGCTTTTTCATGGTGCCTGTACTCCTAGTCCTCGACGCGCTTCATCACCAGCGAGGCATTTGTGCCACCAAAGCCGAAGCTGTTGTTGAGCACCGCCTTCACCTCGCGCTGCTTTGCAGTGAGCGGAACCAGGTCGACACCTTCGGTGCCCTCGTCCGGGTTCTGCAGGTTGAGCGTGGGCGGCACCACCTGGTCGCGCATGGCGAGGATGCAGAAGATGCTCTCCACCGCGCCTGCGCCGCCCAGCAGGTGGCCAATGGCGCTCTTGGTGCTGCTCATCGAGGCGCCGCCAAGGTCGTCGCCCAGCACGCGCTTGACCGCGGCCAGTTCGATGGTGTCGGCCATGGTCGAGGTGCCGTGGGCGTTGACGTAGTCGATATCCGACCCCTCGAGCCCGGCCTTCTTCAGCGCCATGCGCATGGCGTTTTCCGCGCCCTTGCCTTCGGGGTGCGGCGCGGTGACGTGATAGGCATCGCCCGACAGGCCATAGCCCACCACTTCGGCATAGATCGTCGCGCCGCGCGCCTTGGCGTGCTCGTACTCTTCCAGCACCACCACGCCGGCGCCCTCGCCCATGACGAAGCCCTGGCGGTCCTTGTCGTAGGGGCGGCTGGCTTCGGTCGGGCGATCGTTGAAAGCTGTGTTGAGCGCGCGGGCCTGGGCGAAACCGGCAATGCCGATGGGGCAGATGGTCGCCTCTGCGCCGCCTGCCAGCATGATATCGGCATCGTCGTCGCGGATCATGCGCGCGGCATCGCCGATGGAGTGCGCACCGGTGGAGCACGCCGTCACCACGGCATGGTTCGGGCCCATCAGGCCGTACTTGATCGAAACCTGGCCGCTGATCAGGTTGATCAGGCGCCCGTGCACGAAGTGGGGCGAGACACGGCCCGGCCCGCGCTCGTGCAGGTTCACCGATTCCAGCTCGATACCCGGCAGGCCGCCGATACCCGAACCGATCGAGCAGCCGGCGCGCAGCTTCAGCTCGTCGCTCATCTCGGTCAGGCCGGCATCCTCGATCGCCTGCCCCGCAGCATCGATGCCATAGATGATGAACGGATCGACCTGGCGTTGCACCTTGCTGTCCACCCGCTTGTCGGGGTCGAATCCCCAGGGGTGGTCAGCCGGTTTCACTTCGCCTGCGATGGTGCACTTCTGCCCCTCGGTATCGAAGCGGGTGATCGTGCCGATCCCGCTTTCGCTGGCCAGCAGGTTCTTCCAGGTGGTCTCCACGTCGCCACCCAGCGGGGTTACGAGGCCAAGGCCGGTTACGACAACGCGCCGCATAATCTTTCTCCGCAATCAAGAAAGGCCCAGCCATCGTGGCTGAGCCTCCCATCCCCGTCCGCGTCGGCGGGAGCTTTCGCGAACAGGGCAGCCGGTGTTAGCCGGCGTTTTCTTCGATGTACTTGTTGGCATCGCCGACGGTGTTGATTTTTTCGGCAGCATCGTCGGGGATTTCCACGCCGAACTCTTCTTCGAAAGCCATCACCAGTTCGACAATGTCGAGGCTGTCCGCGCCCAGGTCGTCGATGAAGCTGGCGTCCGGAGTCACCTTGTCTTCTTCGACGCCGAGATGCTCGACAACGATCTTCTTCACGCGTGCAGCGATATCGCTCATGTATGCCCTCTCACTTTGGGGTTTCGAATTACGCTTTCGCCCTAATGAACGCGCGCGGGCAAGGCAAGTGCCCTGGCATGACCTTGCCTAATTTAGCATCTGCGGCCTAGCATGGAAGAAACGGCATCTTGCGGGAGAGCCAACATGCACATTTTCCGGTTGCTGGGGCCTTGCCTCGCTGTCGCCCTCACCTGCGCACCGGCCCATGCACAGCACCCCTCGGCAGAACTGGATCGACTGCAGGCCGAACAGGATCACGCGCGCGACGAGTTGGAACGGGCCCGCGCCAATATCGCCACCAACTATCCGCAGATGGCGGCAGACATGGTCGCCCGCGTGCGCATGGAAGAGGCCGCGATATCGCAGGAACGCTATCGCCAGGCGATGCAGGTCCACGAACAGGACATGGCCGCGCACAAGGCCGAGCTGGAGCGGGCCGCCGCCGAACAGTCCCGATACGAGGCAGAGGTGCGCCGCGCCGAAGAGGAACGCGCCCGTTACGAAGCCGAAATGGCAGAATACCGCCGCCTGTATGGAGACGACAAATGATGCGCCGGCGCACCCTCGTCATAGCGGCCCTGCTGGGAACCGCACTGGCTGGCAGCGCCTGGGCCCAGGACGACAGCCATGCCCGGCAGGTCTACATCGAACGCCTTCCCTGCGGCGGGATGGATTGCAGCTATACGCCGGAACAGCAGGAGCGCATGCGCCGCAGCGAGGAGCTGCAAAGACTGATGACCCGGTTCGCCAGCGATCTTTACGATGGCAGCTCCACGCAAGGCTGGGGCACCAGCTACGAAAACCTCGATGGCAATATCGCGATCCTGGAACGCAACCTCGGCAACCTGCAGCAGCTGGCCACCACTGCCCGGCGGATCGACAGCCTGTGGGCACAGCTCAACGGCGATTCCCGCGGTCCGGCATCGCTGGAGCGCCTCCAGAGCTTCATCGACAGCACCTCGCAGATGCTGGAGCGCGAACGGGAAATCCGCGAGGTGTACAAGAATTCGCGCGAACTCACCCTGTCAATCGGGCCGGCAGCCGGCGGCGCGGCACCGCAAACCCGCGCGAGCCGCGATGCCACTGCAACCCCTGCCCCGACACCGCCTGCAAACCGGCGATCCCGGCGCGCTGGCACTGACGAACAGTGGAGCAAACGCGTTCCCGCCTATTTCTTCTGCTTCGCCCATTACTCGGCACAGCGTTCGGACCTGTACATCAGCGAAATCGGCATCTGGCATGCCTGGTATGCCTATGGCGAGGCAGAAATAGAGCGGCGCCTCCGAGCCGAATATCGCGGCCAGATGAACAGGCTGGGCGAGCTGGCCGGCATCTTGCCAAGCAGCGGTTGCAACATAGTCTGGCATACCAGCGATACGCCGGACTACGCCAGCGCCCTTGCCGAAGTCGAAAGGCGTCGTAACTTCCAGCTGGACGGGGCGGAAACCTCTCGCAGCATTACGGTTCGCCCGGTTGAGGGATGGGGCAGCGACCGCGGTCGGCTGGAAGCCTATTGATAGCCTGAAATCAGGCGGAACGGGCTTCTGTCCAGCCAGACCATGCGCATGCTGCACACCGGGAGTCTGGAAACACACGCTTCTCTTGCGCGTTCCGGGTGCATGATACTCGAAAAGATCAAGACACCCGGCCTTTCCCACCTTTCCTATCTCGTCGGTTCCGGCAGCCAGGCTGCCGTGATCGACCCGCGCCGCGATTGCGAGATCTACCTCGAAAAGGCGCGCGCCGAAGGGCTGACCATCACCCATATCTTCGAAACGCACCGCAACGAGGACCTCGTCTCGGGCGCACCGATCCTGGCCGAATGGACCGGGGCAAGGGCGCTGCACGGTCCCAATGCGGCGGGAGAGGTCGCCTATGCCGAAACCGCGCGCGAGGGCGATGAGTTCTGCATCGGCCAACTGCGCATCGAAGTGCTGGAAACGCCCGGCCACACCGACGACAGCCTCTCCTTCGTCCTGCACGACAGCGCCTATCCCGATGGGCCGGTGGGGGTGTTCACCGGCGATGCGCTGTTCGTGGGCGACGTGGGCCGCACCGATTTCTATCCCGATCGCGCCCGCGAAGTGGCAGACCTGCTGTACGACAGCCTGCACAAGCTGCTGGCGCTGGGCGACCAGGCCATCGTCTATCCCGCACACGGAGCGGGTTCCGTCTGCGGATCGGGCATGGCGGAGCGAGAGTTTTCCACCATCGGCCACGAACGAGGCAACAATCCGCGCCTGCAGATCGAAAACCGCGACGATTTCATCGAGGCCAAGCTTGCCGAAGTGCACTACCAGCCGCCCTATTTCCGCCTGATGGAACGGCTCAACCTCGAAGGTGGCAGCACGCCGCCAAGGGTGACGCGCCCGGCCAACCTCACCCTTGCGCAACTGGAGGAAGCGGAGGCCGACCACGTGATCGACATTCGCGAACCCGGCGCCTGGTGCGCGGGTCACATTTGCGGCAGTTGGTGCCTGCCCGTCTCGATGATTCCTGCCTTTGCCGGCTGGTTCGTCGAGGAAGGGGAAAGCATTGCCCTTGTCTGTTCCGACCGGCAAGCGCTGCAAACCGCGCACGAGCACCTCATCCGCATCGGCCTCGACAACGTGACCGGCGGCTATACCGGCGTCGTGCCGGCAGCCGCCCAGGGCCGCAAGCTGGGTCAGGTGCCGATGATTGGAACCGAAGAGGTCGCCCGCAGGCTGGAAGCCGACGAGAATGGCTGGACGCTGATCGACGTGCGCGCCCAGGACGAACGGGACGAGGCAAGGATCGACGGATCGCGCCACATCTATGCCGGTCACCTGAACGAACAGTGGCGGGAACTCGATCCGCTGCAATCCTACACCCTGATGTGCGCCAGCGGCATGCGCGCCACGGTCGCCGCCAGCTGGCTGGCCAGCAAGGGCTTCGACAATGTCGATGTCTATCTCGGATCGATGGGCGCCTGGGCCAGCGCCCACGGCTAGGCGGTCTGGCGGCAACCGGGCAATGCCCGCTACAAGTCAGCGATATTCCGTTACGGCGATCGCCGCGAAGAACCGCTCGCGCGCTTGCGGCCCGGCAAGGTAATCCTGCGCTGCCAATGTCAGCGAGCGGGGTTTTCCCGCCCTTGCCTGCAAACGTACCGTGGCGACCCCGGTGCCGTGCGATGCAATCACCTGCAGCTTCGTCAGCGCGTTGAGCGGATAGTGCATGTCCGCCAGCTTCGGCACCTCGGTGCGCAGGTCCCAGTCGGCCATGGCGACATGCGCCTGCCGGTTGCGGGTAATCTGCCGTTCGATCACGGAATCGGCGACGAAATTGAACGCCTGGTAGCTGCCGCCCAATCGCTGCCAGCCCGGCCCGGTGCGCAGGAAATACAGTTTATCGTCGATAAGGAACGCCGAATAGACCGCCGCGCTGCGGATCAGTCCCGGCGCTCGCAGCAGCCAGTCGAGACGCAATAAATCGCCAGCCATGCCCTGGTGCCCCGCTTCGTTTGCACTTCCGTTCTGGCTGCGCAGACTGCCGTCGCAAACACGCGTCGGTCCATCCCACAAGTTTGGTAGGCGCTCAGTCGTCCGGTTCCCGCAAGGCTGCTCGCTCGGCCAGCTGGCGTTCGGCACGGCGCCGCTCCGCGATCCGGCGCAGGCCCTGCTGCGCCTCGTCATCGGAGCGGTCGTTATGCAGCGCCTGGCGATAGCGCGCCTCGGCCAGGTCGAAGGCCCCGCCCTGCTCGGCGCACAGGCCCGCGTTGAACATCAGCGACGGGTGCTGCGGGTGCGCTGCAAACAGCATCTCGAACATGTTGCAGGCCTCGCGCTCGTCCTCCTCCGTCATGCGGATGGCATCGCGAAAGGCGTTGCGCGCATCGCGCTCCAGCCCGCGGCGGCTTTCCATGATGCGGATATCCTGCACACGGTAGCGCGGGGCGAGATTGGCGCGAGTCTGGTCGGCGATCTGTTCCAGCCAGCCATCGATGGTGCCCGAAAAGTCGGGCTTGTCGTCGAACTGCGGGCAATAGCTCACGGTCGTGTTGCGGCGCGCATCGCTGGACCACAGCAGGAGGCCGTCATAGCCTACCAGCCGCATTTCGGGAGAAAGGGTGGCGGTAACCCGCAGGCAATCGGTCTCCACATCGCGGTGCTCGATACATTCGCCGTCCTCGTCTTCCTCGGCACAGACGCTGCGCGTGGCGCGATAGCGCGATTCGCTGAAATCGGGCTCGACATAGCCTTGCAGCAGCGCGTCGGCCTCGTCCGCCAGTTGCGACACCAGCACGGTGAACCACGGCTGCCCGCCGACGGAGACCTGGCGCAGCCGGTCCTCGACCAGGAACGACAGGCGTGCACCGTCAGGCCCGGCAAAGCGATCGACCGCAATGGCCTCGACCGTGGCAGCCTCGTCGCTGCCCGCCGGATAGACGCCCGCTATCCGCAAGGTCTCTGCCTGCGCCGGTGCGGCCAGCCAGCAACCCAGCGACAGCAAGACCGCGATAGGAAACGAATGCATTGCCATTCCCCCTTGCTGGCAGAGGGTTAGGCTGTGCAGGCGCGCGCTTCAACCTGCCATGAACGGGGCCGAGCCGCGGGCCGGAATCAGCTGTCCTTGGGCGGTTCCACCGTGCGGATATGCACGTCGCGCAGCTGGCGTGCGCTCACTTCGCTGGGGGCGCCCATCATCAGGTCCTGCGCCCGCTGGTTGAGCGGGAAGGCGATGACCTCGCGGATGTTCGGCTCGTCCGCCAGCAGCATCACGATGCGGTCGATGCCCGGCGCAGAGCCACCGTGCGGCGGTGCGCCCAGCTTGAACGCCTCGATCATGCCGCCAAAGTTCGCATCCACGTCTTCCTTGGTATAGCCGGCGATTTCGAAGGCCTTGTACATGATGTCCGGGCGGTGGTTACGGATGGCGCCGCTCGACAGTTCGTAGCCGTTGCAGACGATGTCGTACTGCCACGCCTTGATCTCCAGCGGGTTCTGCGTTTCCAGCGCCTCCATCTCGCCTTGCGGCATGGAGAACGGGTTGTGGCTGAAGTCGATCTTCTTCAGTTCATCGTCGTATTCGAACATCGGGAAGTCGACGATCCAGCAGAACTTGAAGCAGCCCTGTTCGATCAGCTCCAGGTTCTCGGCGGTGCGGGTGCGGGCAAGGCCTGCCAGCTTCACCGCGTCCTTTTCCTTGCCAGCGGCAAAGAACAGGCCATCGTTCTCGCCAAGGCCGAGTTCCTCGTACAGCCTGGCCATGTTTTCCGGCCCGTGGTTCTTGGCGATGGGGCCGCCGAATTCGCCCTGCTTGCGGGTGACGTAACCCAGGCCGGAGAAGCCTTCCTTGCGCGCCCAGTCGTTCATCTCGTCGAAGAACTTGCGGCTCTTCTCATTGGTGTTCGGCGCCGGGATTGCACGCACCACGCCGCCGCTGCCCACGATCTTTTCGAAGATGCCGAAGCCGCTCTTTTCGAAGTGGTGGGAAACGTCGGAGATCAGGATCGGGTTGCGCAGATCGGGCTTGTCGGTGCCGTACTTCAGCATGGCTTCGGCATAGGGGATGCGCGGGAATTCGCCGGCGGGCGTCACGTCCTTGCCTTCGCCGAATTCCTCGAACACGCCGGCCAGCACCGGTTCGATCGCCTGGAACACGTCTTCCTGCGTGACGAAGCTCATTTCGAAGTCGAGCTGGTAGAATTCGGGGCTGCGGTCAGCGCGCAGGTCTTCGTCGCGGAAGCACGGGGCAATCTGGAAATAGCGGTCGAAACCGGCGACCATCAGCAGCTGCTTGAACATCTGCGGGGCCTGCGGCAGCGCGTAGAAGCGGCCCGGATGCAGGCGGCTGGGCACCAGGTAATCTCGCGCGCCCTCGGGGCTGGAGGCGCCCAGGATCGGGGTCTGGAACTCGGAGAAGCCCTGGTCGGTCATGCGGCGACGCAAGGATGTGATCACGCGGTTGCGCAGCATGATGTTGGCGTGCACGCGCTCGCGCCGCAGGTCGATGAAGCGGTACTTCAGGCGCGTGTCTTCCGGGTAATCCTCTGCCGAGTTCACGATCAGCGGCAGCTCGCTGGCATGGCTCTGCACCGTCACGGCGCGGGCGAACACTTCGATCTCGCCGGTAGGCAGGTTGGGATTGACCGCCTCGGCATCGCGCGCCTTCACCTCGCCATCGATGGTGATGACGCTTTCCAGCTTCAGCGAATCGAGCAGTTCCAGGGCGGGCGAATCCTCGTCCGCCACCACCTGCGTGATGCCGTAATGGTCGCGCAGGTCGACGAACAGCACGCCGCCATGGTCGCGCTTGCGGTGAATCCATCCGGACAGGCGAACGGTCTCGCCAACGTTTTCTTTGCTCAGCGCGGCGCAGTTGTGGGTACGATAGGCGTGCATGGGGACTCTTTTCATCAAGCAGGTTATGGCGCTAAGGGCGCGCGAACGGTCGCGGGCAGCAGAACGCCAGTTCTTACGCGCGCGCTAACAGGCGAAGCAGGGACTTTTGTCAAGGAGACACAACCTTGGACAAGGACCATCGCGGAGCCGCAGGACGGTGAACCGGCCGGATACGAAAAGAAGACGAATGCAAATCCATCCCCTGATTACCAAGACCGACGAGCTGGCTGCCCTGTGCGAACGGCTGGCCCGGCATGACTTCGTGTGTGTCGATACCGAATTCATGCGCGAGAACACCTATTACCCACTCCTGTGCCTGATCCAGATCGGCAACGAGGACGAAGCCGCCGCGATCGACCCGCTGGCCGACGGCATCGACCTGACCCCGCTGCTGGACCTGCTGACCGACAACGAGGACGTGCTGAAGATCTTCCACGCCGGCGGGCAGGACGTGGAAATCATCTACAACCTGACCGGCAAGACGCCGCACCCCATCTTCGACACGCAGATCGCGATGATGGCGATCAGCCAGAGCGAGCAGATCGGTTATGCCAACCTCGTCGAATCGTGGCTGAACACCACCATCGACAAGGGCGCACGCTTTACCGACTGGAGCCGCCGCCCGCTGACCGACAGGCAGCTGGAATATGCCATCGGCGACGTCACCTACCTTGCCAAGATATTCCCCAAGATCCTGAAAAAGCTGATCAAGACCGATCGCGGCCACTGGCTGAACGCGGAAATGGAAAAGCTGGCCGATCCTGCCAACTACGCCAACGACCTGGACCTGGCATGGCGCCGTATCCGTGCGCCGGGCCGCAACCCGGCGGTGCTGGGCCGGCTGAAGGCGCTGGCCGCCTGGCGCGAGACCGAGGCGCAGGACAAGGACATCCCGCGCGGCCGTATCATCCGTGACGAGACGCTGGCCGACCTTGCCAGCCACCCGCCCAAGAAGCAGGCCGACCTTGCCAAGGTGCGCGGGCTTTCCAACGCGTGGAAGGAAAACGAGATCGGCAAGCGGCTGATGCGCGTACTGGACAAGGCCCAGCCGCTTTCACCCGAGGAAATGCCCGAAAAGCCCAAGCGCGGCGCCCCGCTGGGCAAGGAAGGCGCGCTGGTGGCCGACCTGCTCAAGCTGCTGCTGAAAATCCGCGCCCGCGAAATCGACGTGGCCGCTCGCCTGCTGACCCGTTCGGACGAGCTGGAAGCGCTGGCCGCGGGCGTGCGCAAGCTGCAGGTGCTGGAAGGCTGGCGCTACGAGGTATTCGGCAAGGACGCGCTGGACCTGGTCGAAGGCAAGCTGGCCTTCGCCGTCGAGAAAGGCCGCCTGAAGATGACCCATATCGACGACGTGAAGGCGGAAATGGCAGAGGCAGAGGCCGCCGCCGAGTGAGCACATACCTTCCCACCATCAAGCAGTTGCAGTACCTCGTCGCCCTGCACGAGCAGCAGCACTTCGGCCGCGCGGCAGAGGCCAGCTTCGTCTCGCAAAGCACCCTGTCCGCCGGTATCCGCGAGCTGGAATCGCTGCTGGGCGTGACCCTGGTGGAGCGCAGCCGCCGCGTGGTGCGCTTCACTCCGCTGGGCAATGCCGTGGTGGAAAAGGCCCACCGCGTGCTGCGTGAAGCGGAAGAACTGGCCGAACTGGTGCAGGCCGCCGGAAAGCCGCTGTCGGGCGAACTGCGGATGAGCGTCATCCCCACCATCGCGCCCTTCCTGCTGCCGCGCATCCTGCCGCGCCTGCGCCGCGAACGCCCGCAGCTTAAGCTGTTCCTGCGTGAGGAAACCACAGAACAGGCGCTGGAATCGCTGCACCACGGCCGGGCCGATTGCGTGCTGCTGGCCCTGCCCTTTGCCTGCGGCGAGGTGGAGAAAGCCAAGATCTGCGACGATGCGCTGTTCGTTGCCTTCCCCAAGGACGATCCCCGCGATCCCCCGGCGGAAATCCCGCCCGAGATGATCGAGGAAGGCCGCCTGTTGCTGCTGGAAGACGGCCACTGCCTGAAGGAACACGCGCTGGCCGCCTGCAACCGCCCGGAACTGAACGCCAGCGCCACCATGATCGGCACGTCCTTGCACACGCTGGTGCAGATGGTGGACAACGGCCTTGGCGTCACCATGCTGCCGCAGATGGCGATCGATGCCGGCATCCTGCACGAGACCGACGTGGTCGCCCGCCCCCTGCAAGGCGACAAGACCAGCCGCGAGATCGCCCTGGTATGGCGCGCGAACAGCCCGCGTGCCGAGGAATTCCGGCTGCTGGCAGAGGAACTGCGCGCCGGTTAGGCAGGTCGTCATGCACCGTCACCGTGTCGCACGCAGCAAGACCTGCGCACAGCGGGCATGTTTCTGATATGCTTGGCCCCGCATGGAGGTGAAAATGGTGTGCTGCAAAGTGATCGTGGTGCGGGCCAAGGGCGGCGAATCCGAAGACTGGGGCGCCTTCGATTTCCTCGCCCTTCCCTCTCCCGGCGATCGAGTCATGATCGAACGGGCCGGGGCGGAAAACTATGCCACCGTGCTGTCGGTGCACCATTGCCCCGCCCCTTCCGGGCAAGGCGGCGAACCGACGGCGGAAGTGGTCGCCAAATGGACCGGTTCCGGACACAAGATCAGGTAGCCGAAGGCCGAGCGGCCTCCCCGATACGGCGCGGCGATTTTCCTACTCTACGCAATCCGGGCAACGGCGCGCCATGGTCGATGCCCGCCACCCCTGTCCAGCCCGACAGTGCGCGCCAGCAAGACGGGCCCTTTGCAACACGCACGGACGAAAGGTTACACCGCTCTCGGCCCGATCCGGCACAACCCTCGGAAACAAAAGCCTTTTCAGGACAACCGAAGTTTTTCAGAACGCCCCCTTGGGCGCTCCACCTTCAATCCATGTGCTTCAGGCCCACGCGCAGGTAATCCCAACCGGTAATCACCGTCAGGATGGCCGCGCCCCACAGGGTAACCAGGCCAACCGTGTGCGGCACGTTGGCGGCGATCTCGCCCACCTGCACCGTCCAGCCCGGCAGGCCCTGCCCAAGGATCAGAGAGCCGAGCGAGACCAGCTGGAATGTGGTCTTCCACTTGGCCAGCTTGCTGACCGGCACACTGACCTGCAGGCCGCCCAGGAATTCGCGCAGGCCCGACACCGCGATCTCGCGAATCAGGATGATGAGCCCTGCGATCACGTGCATGTCGCCCACATATGGCCCGCGCAGGATGCCTTGCGCGGCCAGCACCAGGATGACGGTTGCGACCATGATCTTGTCGGCGATCGGATCGAGGAAGATGCCCAGCTTGCTTACCGCGCCGCTGCTGCGCGCCAGCATGCCGTCGAAATAGTCGGTAATGCCCATCAGGCAGTACAGCGCGAAGGCCGTCAGGTAGCCCAGCTCCCACCCCGGCCACCACAGCAGGAAGGCCAGCAACGGCAGCGCCAGGATACGGCTGAGCGTCAGGATATTGGGCAAGGTCCACATCGTGCATTGCGCCCTAGCCGCTTTCTTGCCCGGGAAAAAGCTTGGCCTGCACTGGCCATTATCCTTAAAGCGTCACACTCTGGAGACACAGGCGGCCAGATTGGCGCGGCAAGCAGCAAAGGCACTATGTTCACATCCACCCACCTGCTGAAGCAACGCCGGTTCCTGCCGCTGTTCTGCACCCAGCTGCTCAACGCCTTCAACGACAATCTGTACAAGACGACGATGGTGCTGTTCGTCGTCTACAGCGTCTACAATTCGGCAGAGAGCGAGACGATGTTTTCCGGCGTGGCATCGGCGGTGTTCATCCTGCCGTTCTTCCTGCTTTCCGCCATCGCCGGGCAGCTGGCGGACCTGCGCGACAAGGCCGCCATCATCCGCAAGGTGAAGGCAGCCGAAATCGGCATCATGAGCGTGGGCGCCTTCGGCCTGTTCCTGTCGTGGGAAGGCATCGCGGTGGAAGCGCTGGCCATACCGCTGCTGATGCTGGCGCTGTTCGCGATGGGCGTGCATTCCACCTTCTTCGGCCCGATCAAGTACGCCATCCTTCCGCAACATCTTGAAAAGAATGAAGTCCTTGCCGGGACCGGGCTGGTGGAGGCAGGCACCTACATCGCCATCATGACCGGCACTATCATCGCCGGCGTACTGGCCGAACACATCGAGATTGCCGCAGCCGCGATCCTGGTATTTGCCCTGATCGGCTATGCCACCAGTCGCCAGGTGCCCCCTGCCCCGCCACAGGGAGAGCCGGAGAAGATCGACTTCAACCCCTTCACCAGTTCGTGGCGGATGATCCGCGAATGCACCCACAACCGCGAGGTATTCTACGCCATCATCGCCATCAGCTTCTTCTGGACCATCGGCAGCGTGCTGTTCATCCAGTTCCCGCCCCTGGCCAAGAACGTGCTGCTGGCCGACCCGACGGTCGCCAGCCTGTTCCTGGTGTTCTTCTCCATCGGCGTGGCGGTGGGCTCGGTGGCGGTGAACCTGCTGCTGAAGGGCGAGGTTTCGGCGCGCTATTCGCCCGTTTCGGTGCTGCTGATGGCAGGCATGGTCGCGGTGTTCTATTTCGTCTGCAAGGCATGGAACGCGGGGCTGCGCGATACCCAGCTGATGGATATCGCCACCTTCCTTTCCTACCCGCTGGCCTGGGCGGTGCTGGGCAGCCTGCTGCTGATCGCGATCTTCGGCGGCATGTTCGTGGTGCCGCTTTACGCCTTTCTCACCACCAAGGTGCCGGCATCGCAGGCCAGCCGCGCGGTGGCGGCGAACAATATCGTCAATTCCGGGGCGATGGTGGTGGGATCGCTGCTGGCCCTGGCGCTCAGCGCCGTGGGAATTCCGCTGGCCGAACAGGTGCTGCTGAGCGCGGGCATGTGCCTGGTCTCGGTCTGGCTGGGCGCGAAGCTGTACCAGGCGGAACGGCAGGCCGCGGCGCAGCTCGCCGCTGCGGAATGATCAGAAGATAAAGGTGATCGTCGCCAGGAAGCCTGCGGCATAGGTGGCGGCGACCGTTTCCAGGTCCTGGCGCGAAAGGCCCAGCGCCAGCCGTTTGCGCCACGGCGCCATCGGTTCGATTTCGTTAGCGCGCGCCAGCACGTGCGGCGGCAGGGAGGCGCGGAACGGGTGGCGGGCCGACTCGGTGGTAAGGACAAGTGAACGTCTCATGGCCCCGGTTTAACGATTTGCTAACCATTTGGCTCCCCGTCCTGTGGACATGTTCAGATGCGGGACGGGGGACAAGTCCGGGGCAGCGCCGTCAGGCCGTCGTCAGCCTTCCGCCATCTTGAGGATGATCTCCCACTCGCGGGGCGTGATCTCCGCAACCGACAGGCGGCCAAGACGGACGAGTTCTATGCCTTCGAGATCGGGATTGGCCTTGATCGCCTTCAGCGTGACGGAGTTGTCCAGCGCACGCACGGGCTTGACGTTGACTGTGGGCCACTTGCCTTCCGGGTCGGTCGGGTCGATCAGCCCGGCCTTGCTCACCTCGGCGATGCCGACGATCTCCAGCCCCTTGTTGGAGTGGTAGAAGAAGCACTGGTCGCCCTCCTGCATGGCGCGCAGGTTGTCGGCCGCGCGGTGGTTGCGAACACCGTCCCACACGGTCTCGCCGTCTTCCACCAGCTGGTCCCAAGAGTACTTGAACGGTTCCGATTTGATGAGCCAGTAGTTGGGCAATTCTCTCTCCTTTGCGATGCCGCCCTCCCTAACGGGTGGAGCCTCTTGGGGCAATTAACGGGATGTTGAACATGTTGAGCGATAAGCGGTCCGTTGAATTGGGGAACTGTGCGCTTGGACAAAGCGACTGACACGACATCGGCACCCGCCGACCGGAAGATCCGCAGTGCGGAGCGCGACATGATCGCGCTCGGCATCGCCATTGCGGCTGTCATCCTGTTTGTCGGCACCGGCGGCACCCTGATGCCGCAGATCGTGCGCGCCTGGTTCGGCGGCGGCGACGCGCCCAACCTGCTGCTGACCAATGCCGTCCTGCTCAACATCGCCCTGCTGATCTTCGGCTGGCGGCGATACAAGGACCTGCACACCGAGGTGGAAGTGCGCCGCGTGGCGGAAAAGCGCGCCCGCGAGCTGGCGGAGCGCGACCCGCTGACCGGGTGCCTCAACCGTCGCAGCGGACCGCCGGCGATGGAGCGCCTGCGCAGCATGCTGGAGGGCACGCACCGCGAGATCGCGGTGATGATGATCGATCTCGACAACTTCAAGCAGATCAACGACCTTAACGGCCACCAGATGGGGGACAGGGTGCTGACCACCGTGGCGCGGCGTATTCGCGACGCCCTGCCCGAAGATGGCCTGCTGGCCCGGATCGGCGGCGACGAGTTCGCTTGCGCCGTGCCCTTCGACTACAACGCCCGCGAAGAGGTGGACGACATTGTCACCGCCATCATTCGCTCGGTTTCCGCGCCGATCGAATCCAACCAGATGACGGTGGAAGCCACCATCTCCATCGGCGTGGCGCAATCGGGTGGCAACTTCGCCGTGCAGCCCGAAGCCGATGCCGACGCGCTGATCCACCGCGCCGATATCGCCATGTATCACGCAAAGAAGCGCGGGCGGAACCGCTACTACTGGTTCGAACCGCAGATGGAAGACGAGCTGCGCTTCCGCAACGAGCTGGAGGCAGGTATCCGCCGCGGCATCCCGGCGGGCGAATTCGTGCCCTATTACGAACAGCAGATCGACCTGGAGACGGGCAAGCTGTCCGGCTTCGAGATGCTGGCCCGGTGGAAGAGCCCGCGCTACGGCGTCGTCAGCCCGGAAATCTTCATCCCCATCGCCGAGGAAATCGACCTTATCGGCGAGCTTTCCGAGCAGCTGATCCGGCAGGCTCTGGAAGACGCCAAGGACTGGGACCCCAGCCTCACCCTCTCGGTCAACATCTCGCCCGTCCAGCTGCGCGATCCGTGGTTTGCGCAAAAGCTGCTGCACCTGCTGGTGGAAAGCGGCTTCCCCCCTGCCCGGCTGGAAATCGAGATTACCGAAAGCTGCCTGCACGAGAACATCGGCGCGGTGCGCTCGATCGTCTCCAGCCTCAAGAACCAGGGCATCCGCATCAGCCTGGATGATTTCGGCACGGGCTATTCCAGCCTCTCGCAGCTGCGCTCGCTGCCGTTCGACCGGCTCAAGATCGACCGCAGCTTCGTTTCCGAATTGACGGGCGAAGGCGAAGGCAAGGCGCTGGTCGAAGCCATCGTCTCGCTGGGCAAAGGCCTGGCGCTGCCGGTAACCGCAGAGGGCATCGAGAACAGCGACGTGCTGGGCCAACTGAAAGGCATGGGCGAGCTGAAGGGCCAGGGCTACCTCTACGGCAAGCCCGAAGATGCGGACGCCACCCGCAACCGCCTTGCGGCCCTGGGCATGCTGACCCAGGCACAGCACGTAGCCAGCGAAGGCGGCAGCGTCGCAGCCATCGAACAGCGCAAGGCAGGCTAGGCCGACCCTTCGCGAAGCATTGCGAACCTGCGCTTGCGCCCCTAGGTGGCGCTGATGCGCATTTCCTTCACCAAGATGCATGGCCTGGGCAACGATTTCGTCGTGTTGGACGCGCGTGAAACGCCCCTGCCCGCGCTGGAGGCCGATAGGGTGCGCGCGCTGGCAGACCGCACGCGTGGCATCGGCTGCGACCAGCTGATCGTGCTGGAGGACGATGCACAGGCCACCGTGCGCATGCGCATCTACAATGCCGACGGCGGCGAGGTGGAAGCCTGCGGCAATGCCTCGCGTGCGATCGGCCTGCTGCTGGGCAAGCCTGCCACCATCGCCACGGCCGGCGGATTGATTACCACCGCGCCAGAGACTGGCGGCATCGCCGTGGACATGGGTGAACCGCGCTTCGAGTGGGACGCGATCCCGCTCGCCTACCCGATGGATACCGCTGCCATGCCGGTGGGCTGGGACAGGCTGGAACAGCCGCTGGCGGTGAACGTGGGCAATCCGCACGTGGTGTTCTTCGTCGAGGACGCCGACAAGGTGCCGCTCGAGGTGCTTGGCCCGCAGATCGAAACCGACCCGCTGTTCCCCGATCGCATCAACGTGAACGTCGCCACGGTGGTGGACCGCCAGACGATCCGCCTGCGCGTGTGGGAACGCGGGGTGGGCCTGACCCGTGCCTGCGGCACCGGTGCCTGCGCCACCGCGGTGTCTGCGATGCGGCGCGGCTTGGTGGAGCGCGAAGTCACCGTCCACCTGCCCGGCGGC
Source organism: uncultured Erythrobacter sp. (assembly GCA_913055155.1). Taxonomy (GTDB): domain Bacteria; phylum Pseudomonadota; class Alphaproteobacteria; order Sphingomonadales; family Sphingomonadaceae; genus Alteraurantiacibacter. The sequence continues at coordinate 119,994 of CAJXJR010000009.1, forward strand.
CCGCTGCTGATCGGCTGGGACGAAGACAATCGCATTACCATGACCGGCCCGGCGACCGAGGCCTTTCGCGGGTCCTTCGAATGGGACGACTACGCGTGAGCCAGCCGGAAGTTATCTCCCTGGGCTGCCGCCTCAACATCGCCGAGAGCGAGCGGATCCGCACGCTCATCAGCGGTGAGGAGAACGTCGTGGTGGTGAACAGCTGCGCGGTCACCATGGAGGCCGTGCGCCAGACCCGGCAAGCGATCCGCAAGGCCCGCCGCGCGCGCCCCGATGCGCGGTTGCTGGTCACCGGCTGCGCCGCCGATATCGAACGCGAACAGCTGGCCGCCATGCCCGAAGTCGATGGCCTGGTGCCCAACACGCAGAAACTGGATGCCCGCGCGTGGAACGTGCCTGAGCGCACGCAGCCCGTGCCGCCAAGACACACCCGCGCCTTCATCGCCGTGCAGAACGGCTGCGACCATGCCTGCACCTTCTGCGTGATCCCGCAGGGGCGCGGAGAAAGCCGCTCGCTGACCGTGGCGCAGGTGCTGCGCGAAGTGGAACGCCACCTCGACCAGGGCGCGCCCGAAGTGGTGCTGACCGGCGTCGACGTTACCAGCTGGGGGCACGACCTGCCGGGCAAGCCACCGCTTGGCGAACTGGTAAAGGCAGTGCTCGACGAATTCCCGCAATTGCAGCGCCTGCGCATGTCATCGCTCGACGGGGTGGAGATCGACCCGCTGCTGTTCGACCTGTTCACCGGCGAACCGCGGGTGATGCCGCACCTGCACCTGTCGCTGCAGCACGGCGCGGACCTTATCCTGAAGCGCATGAAGCGCCGCCATCTGCGTCATGACGCCGTGGACTTGGTGCGGCGCCTGAAAGCCGCGCGCCCGGATATCGCCATCGGCGCAGACCTGATCGCGGGCTTCCCCACCGAAAGCGAGGAACACCATGCCGACAACTGCTCGATCATTGCCGAGCTGCCCGTCGTACACGGCCACGTGTTTCCCTATTCGCCCCGCCCCAACACGCCCGCCGCACGCATGCCGCGGCTGGACAAGGCCGTTATCAAGGCACGCGCGGCCGACCTGCGCGCCGCCGTTGCAAAGGCACGCGCCGCCTGGCTCGACAGCCTTGTGGGCGAAAGCCAGCGCGTGCTTACCGAGACCGACGGCACGGGCTATGCCGAGAACTTCGCAAGGGTGGCCGTGCCCGAAGGCACAGCGCCCGGTACGATCGTGTCCGTTACGCCCACAGCCGTAGAGGAAGGCCTGCTAAAGTGAGCAAACCCAGCTGGACCGAAAGACTGTTCGGCGGCTTTCGCAAGACGTCCGACCGCCTGTCCGAGAACCTTTCCGCCGCAGTCGAAACGGCAGAGCCGGTTGTCGAAGAGGAAGAGGCGCCAGAACCGGCCGATGAACCGGCTCCGGAACCGACACCCGAGCCTGAACCCACGCCTGAGCCTGCGCCCGAGGCCGCTCCCGCGCCGTCGCCGTCGCCTGCCCCTGTTGAGGAGCCTGCGCCTGCGTCCGCTCCTGCCTCCATCGTCTCCAAGGTCGCCGGCACGATGCGCACGGCCCGGCTGGACGATGCCACGCTAGATCATATCGAGGACGCGCTGATCGTTTCCGACCTTGGCCCCAGCGCAGCAGGCCGGATTCGTGAAAAGCTGGCCGAGAAACGCTTTGGCCTGACGATCACCGAGCGCGAACTCAAGGAAGCCGTGGCAGAGGAAATCGCCGCCATCCTGCGCCCGGTTGCCGTGCCGCTGGAAATCACCGCCTTCCCGCGTCCGCAGGTTATCCTGGTGATCGGGGTCAACGGCAGCGGCAAGACCACCACCATCGCCAAGCTGGGCCACTGGTTGCAGGAAGACGACTATGCCGTGATGCTGGCCGCCGGCGACACCTTCCGCGCGGCGGCCATCGGCCAGTTGAAGATCTGGGCAGAGCGCCTGGGCGTGCCCATCGTGACCGGCCCGGAAGGTGGCGACCCGGCTTCCATCGTGTTCGATGCGGTTAAGAAGGCCACCGATATCGGCACCGATGCGCTTATCGTGGATACCGCCGGCCGCCTGCAGAACAAGCGCGAGCTGATGGACGAACTGGCGAAGATCCGGAAGGTGCTGGGCCGCCTCAACCCCGAGGCGCCGCACGACGTGATCCTGGTGCTGGATGCCACCAACGGCCAGAACGCCCTGTCGCAGATCGAGATCTTCAAGGAAGTGGCCGGCGTCACCGGCCTGATCATGACCAAGCTGGATGGCACCGCGCGCGGCGGCGTGCTGGTGGCGGCGGCAGAGCAGTACGGCCTGCCGATCCACGCCATCGGCGTGGGCGAGACGCTGGACGACCTGCGCCCGTTCGATCCTGACCTTGTGGCCCGTGTAATTGCAGGAGTGGCCTGATGGCTGATGAAACCGCCAAGCAGAAACCCAAGTCCGGCTGGCTGAACCTCGCCGTCGATTACGGCCCGCTGCTGGTCTTCTTCCTGGTCTACAAGTACTACGCGCCCGAAAGCGCAGGCGAGGACACGGCGGGCGAGATCCTGGCGGTGATCCAGGGCACCGGCGCCTTCATCATCGCCGCCATCGCCGCGCTGGCGATCAGCAAGTGGCGGCTGGGCAAGGTCAGCCCGATGCTGTGGCTTTCCACCGCGATGATCGTGGGATTCGGTGCGCTGACGATCTATTTCCAGGACGAACGCTTCATCCAGTGGAAGCCCACAATCGTCTACGTCCTGTTCGCCGTGGTGCTGCTGGTGGGATATGCCAAGGGCAAGTCGCTGCTGAAAGTGCTGCTGGAGGCTGCATTCGAAGGCCTGTCCGACGAAGGCTGGCTGAAGCTGTCGCGCAACTGGGGGCTGTTCTTCATCGTGCTGGCCGCGCTCAACAGCGCGATGGTGTTCATGGTCAGCTTCGAGACATGGCTGGCCGCCAAGCTGTGGTTGTTCCTGCCGCTAACCTTCCTGTTCACCTTCACCCAGGTGCCCATGCTGATGCGCCACGGACTGGCCGTGGAGGAAAAGGAAGAGGTGATCCAGGATCCGCCGCGCACCGAATAGCCGATGGGCGCCGATAACCTTTCCGGCCAGTGGAGCGGGGAGTTTGCCTATCCCGGACAGGCAGGCCCGGTCACGCCATTCCTGGCCCTGATCGAAGACCATGGCGGGCGCGTGACCGGCACGATCGTGGAACCGAACACCATCGAAGGCGGGACGCTGGAAGCCGAACTGGTGGGCACCCACGATGGCAGTTCCATCGATTTCACCAAGACCTATGCTCCGCGCGCCTCGTCCCACTATGACAAGCCTGTCGACTACGTCGGCAGCGTGAGCGAGGACGGCGCGCTGATCCGCGGCGTGTGGAGCCTGCAAGACTGGGACGGCACTTTCGAGATGCGGCGCGAACTGTCGCGCGAAGAGATGCTCGAACGCGAAGAGAACGTCAGGCTACCCGAAGGCGTAAAACGCTAGATTTCCACCTGGCTGCCCAGTTCCACCACGCGGTTGGTGGGCAGGCGGAAGAATTCCATTGGCGTTGCCGCGTTGCGCATCATCCACGCGAACAGCTTTTCGCGCCAGACCATCATGCCCGGCTTCTCGGCACTCAGCAGGGTCTGGCGACTGAGGAAGAAGCTGGTTTGCATCATGTCGAACTGCCCCCCGCACAGATCGTGCCGCTGGAGCGCCGTGGGCACGTCGGTTTCCTGCATGAAACCGTAATTCAGCACCACGCGGAAAAACCCGTCGCCAAGTTCCTGCACGCTGAATCGGTCTTCCTCGCCGACATAGGGCACATCGGCAATGTTGACCGTCAGCACGATCACACGTTCGTGCAGCACCTTGTTGTGCTTGATGTTGTGCAACAGCGCAGAGGGCGTGCCCTTGCTGCCCGAATTCATGAAGATCGCCGTACCAGGCACGCGCGCGGTGCTGCCGCGGGCGGACTTGGCGAAGATATCCAGCGGCAGGCCCGCTTCGGTCATGCGCTGACGCATCAGCGCGCGCCCCTTCGACCATGTGGTGAGCAGGGTGAAGGCCATCGCACCCACCAGCAGCGGGAACCAGCCACCATCGGGCACCTTGGTCAGGTTGGCGGCGAAGTAGGCGCCGTCCACGATCAGGAAGGTCAGCACGACCGGCGCGGCCACCCACCAGCGCCATTTCCACACGCCCACCAGCAGCGCGGCCATCAGCAAGGTGTCGATCGTCATCGCGCCGGTCACCGCGATGCCGTACGCGCTGGCAAGGTTCGACGAATTCTGGAAGGTCAGCACCAGCAGGATCACCGCGCACATAAGCGCCCAGTTGATGACCGGGATATAGATCTGGCCATGGTGTTCATCGCTGGTGTGGCGGATCGACAGGCGCGGCACGAAGCCCAGCTGGATCGCCTGGTGGGTGATGGAAAACGCGCCCGAGATCACCGCCTGGCTGGCGATGAAGGTGGCGCAGGTGGCCAGGATCACCAGCGGCAGGCGATAGGCTTCCGGCGCAAGGAAGAAGAACGGACTCATGATCGCCTCTTCCGCTGCGGCATCGGGAAGGCCCAGGATCATGGCGCCCTGGCCGAAGTAGTTGATCACCAGGCACGGCATGACAAAGCCGAACCACGACAGCTTCATCGGCCCGCGCCCGAAATGGCCCATGTCGGAATAAAGCGCCTCTGCCCCCGTCACGGCCAGTACCACCGAGCCAAGCGCGAGGAAGGCGAACCACTTGTCGGTGAGGAAGAACTGGATCGCGTACCACGGGTTCAGCGCCCAGAGGATTTCCGGCGTGTTGAACAGCTGGACCACCCCCAGCAGGGCGATGGTGCTGAAATAGAGGATCATCACCGGCGCGAACATCGCCCCCACCTTGGCCGTACCGCGCCTTTGCAGCACGAACAGGCCGATCAGCAGGCCAAGGGCAATGGGAATGACGAAGGGGTCTAGGTCGTGGTTCACGACCGTCAAGCCTTCCACCGCGGAAAGCACGGAAATGGCCGGCGTAATCATCGAGTCGCCGTAGAACAAAGCCGTGGCGGCCACGCCCAGCAGCACCACCAGCCAGCTGGAACCGGTCTTGCCCATGCTGCGCGACAGCAGGGCAACCAGCGCCAGGCTGCCGCCCTGCCCGTTGTTGTCGGCCCGCATCAGGATGGTGACATACTGGATCGCCACCACCAGCGTCATCGACCAGAAGATCAGGCTGACCACGCCCAGGATGTGCAGGTCGTCGATCGGCAGGCTGTGCGCGCCGCGAAAGGTCTCGCGGAAGGCATATAGCGGCGACGTACCGATATCGCCGAAGACGATGCCAATGGCACCGGCGGCGAGTTTCAGCTTGGCAGAACTCCGGTCTGGTCCGGTTGCGCTCATATGGATTTGCAGCCCACGTGGCCCGTATCGAACGGCGAAGCGGGCGCGTTAGCAGCACTGGAGCCCTGCCGCAACATGATGCGGTGCAGCATTACTCCCCGTCTTCCGCGGGGGCTCCCTCCGGCGAAGGTGCTGCTATCGGTGGCTGGCCTGCCTGCATGGCCCCCAGCATGGCATCGAGTCGCGCCAGGCGATCTTCCATCCCGGCCCTGCCCTCGGCATCCTCGGGCGCACCTTCCAGCGTTTCGCGCCAGACCTGCCGCGCTTCCATCAACCGACCCTGCCGCACCAGCGACACGCCGAGGAAGTAACCCGGGGCAAGGTTATCGGGCTTCACCGCCGAAGCGCGCTGGAAGGCATAGAGCGAAGCCTGCGACAGCGCCCCGTCGGCGTGCTCTGTCAGGGCGATGGCCTGTGCCAGCCACGCTTCGAAATCCTGCGGATCCTGCCGGGTAACGCCTTCCAGCATCTGCGCTGCCTCGGCATAGCGGCCGCGGCGCGCCATGGCGTCGGACACAACCAGCATTTCGCTGGCCGAGCGATCGCCTTGCGAGACGAATTCGCGCCGCGCCTCGACCACGTCGAATTCCTGCTCGCTGGCAGCTTCTACGGCTGCTTTCGGCGCGGAAGGCAGTTCGGGGCTGGCCTGCAAGGCATAGCCGGCAAGACCAAAACCGAGCGCGGCGGCCAGGCTGGTCCACAGGCCTTTCGCCAGGCGAAAACCAAAGGCGGCGATGGCGAAAGTGACAATCGCAAGGCCGATTACGGCAATCCAGGTCATGCGGGCTCCTCACCTTCGTCTTCGACGGACCCACGCTTGCCCACCCGGCGCAGCAACACCGTGCCTGCCAGCAGCAGCAGCACGATGGGGATCACGAACAGCGGCCAGGTGGTGGCGCTGACCTGCGGTTCGTAACTGACATAGTCGCCATAACGCGACACCAGCCAGGCGCGGATCTCGTCCGGGCTTTCCCCCGCGGCAAGGCGCGTGCGAACCTGGTGGCGCATGTCGCCCGCCATCGGTGCATCGCTGTCGGCGATCGACTGGCTCTGGCACTTTAGGCAGCGCAGCGTCAGCATCAGTTCGCGCGCCTGCTCCTCCAGCTCCGGATCGTCCAGCTGGGTATAGGCATAGGGCGCCGGCGGCATGCGATCCTGCGCGGTGGCAGGCTGCACCAGCATCAGCGCGGCCAGCAGGGGAAGCAGCCAGCGCATCAGCCGCCCGCCTTGCGCAGCTCTTCCAGCAGCGTCGGCACGTCGCGGTCGCGAATGTCGCCGATATGCTGGTAGGTGATGGTGCCACTGCCATCGATCACGAAAGTTTCCGGCACGCCGGAAGAGCCGATCGACAGCTGCACTTCCGAAATGTCGTCACGCCCGATGCGGCTGAAGGGATTGCCGTAGATCGCCAGGAAGCGCTGCACGTCCTCGGGCCGGTCGCGGATGGCAACGCCGACGATATTCGCCCCTCTACGCTCCAGCGCAGCCAGCTGCGGCGCCTCTGCCGCACAAGGAATGCACCAGCTGGCAAAGATATTGAGCAGCTTGGGCGTGCCGTCTGCCAGGTCCGCGCGCGAGAGGCCGGGGCGATCCTGCACTGCAGGCGGCAGTTCGAAATCGGGCATCGGCTCGCCCACCATGGCCGATTCGACGAATTCATCCTTGGGCTGGGTCAGCTGGTAAGCGAACAGGCCGAACAGCGCGGCGGCAAGGCCGACGATGATCCACAGGCTGTAACGAAGGCGTTTCATGCTGATGCCAGCTCCGCTTCCTCGGTGCGCATGGCTTCCTCGCGCTGCTCTGCCTTGCGGCGGCGCAGGTCGCTGACCACGCGCCCGACCAGCGCCAGGCAGCCGCCCAGCGCGATCAGCAAGCCGCCGTACCAGATCCAGGTGACAAACGGCTTCCACCACAGCCGCAGCTGCCAGCGGCCGTCCTCGGCCATGTTGCCCAGCGCGACGTAAAGCTGGCCATTCCAGCGGGTCACCAGCGCCACTTCGCTGGTTTCACCGGGAGGTGCCCAGAAACTGCGCGCCTGCGGCAAGGTCTCGGTCTGCTCGCCGCCCTGGTATGAAACGAAGATGTCGCCCTGCATGGCCGTCCAGTTCGGGCCGGCAACGGGGCTGACAGAAGCCAGCGTGGCTTCCCACGGTCCGACTTCCACGGTGTCACCGGGGCTGACGGCAACCAGCCGTTCCTTCTGGAACGCGGTGTCTGCGGCTACGCCGAACAGCGCCAGCGCGACGCCGAAGTGGGCAATGCACATGCCCCATACGGCCAATGGCACACGGCGGATGGCACGGCCCTTCAAGGGCAGGAAGCTGGCCACGGCAACGCCAATGGAAAGGCCCATGCCCAGCAGCGAAAGCACGCTGGTATCGAAGAACACCAGCACCACCGCCAGCGCCACCAGGCTGGCCACGCCAATCGCAATGACCGGCCACTTGATCCGCGCGAAGTTATCGGTGCGCCAGCGCAGCAGCGGGCCAACAGCCAGCACCACCAGCATGGGCAGGAAGAAGATCGCGCTGACCGGGTTGAAATACGGCGGACCGACCGACACCCGCACGTCGAACGCCTCTGTCAGCAGCGGGTAGAGCGTGCCCAGCAAGACGATGCCGAGGATCGCCGAGAGCGCCACGTTGTTGACTACCAGCGCACCTTCGCGGCTTAGCAGGGCAAACCGCTGGCCTTCGGCAATGGTATTGGCGCGCATGGCGAACACGACCAGAGCGCCGCCGATATACAGCGCCAACAGCGCCAGGATGAAGCTGCCGCGTTCGGGATCGACGGCAAAGGCATGGACCGAGGTGAGAATGCCCGAGCGCACCAGGAAAGTGCCGACCATGCTCATGGAAAATGCCACCACGCCCAGCATGATCGTCCAGGTCCGCAGGGCATCGCGCGCCGCCAGCACGCTGGCCGAATGCAACAAGGCGGTGGCCGCCAGCCATGGCATCAGCGATGCGTTCTCCACCGGGTCCCAGAACCACCATCCACCCCAGCCAAGCTCGTAGTAAGCCCAGTAGGAACCGGCAGTGATGCCGATGGTGAGGAAAATCCACGATCCCAGCACCCAGGGGCGCATCACGCGGGCAAATTCGGGCGTCACCTGCCGCGTCAGCAACGCGCCCAGCGCGAAGCTGAAGGCCACCGACAGCCCGACGTAGCCGATATACAGCGTGGGCGGGTGGAAGGAGACGCCCATGTCCTGCAACAGCGGGTTCAGGCCATTGCCATCGGCAGGAACCGGCGAAAGCCGCTCGAACGGATTGGATGCCAACAGGATGAAAAGGTAGAAGCCAAGGCCCACGAAGGCCTGCGTGCCCAGCGTCGCCATCATGGTCTTTTCGGGCAGGCGACGCTCGATAAAGGCGATCAGGCCGCCTGCCAGGGCCATCACCGTGATCCACAGCAGCATGGAACCTTCGTGGTTGGCCCATGCACCCGAAAGCTTGAAGGCAAGCGGCTTCATCGAGTGGGAATTGGCAGCCACCAGCTTCACCGAAAGGTCGGTAACGGCAAACAGATAGACCAGCGCCAGGAAGGATACGCCGCACAGCACGCCTTGCATCACCGCAGCCGGACGCACCAGCGCAGTCAGCTCGTTGTTCTCGTCACGCGCGCCAAGGAAGCCGCCGAGCAGCTCCAGGACGGCAAGCGCTGCGGCAAGCCACAGGGCGGCAAGGCCGATTTCTGCGATCATTCGACGGTCTCTTGCAGTTCCTCGCGCAGTTCTGCGCTGGTCATGCCTTCGAGCTCGCGCGGCATGTAGTTCTCGTCATGCTTGGCCAGCAGGTTGTCGGCGATGAACACGCCGTTTGCATTCATGCTGCCTTCGGCGACCACGCCCGACCCTTCTACGAACAGCGAAGGCACGATACCGGAATAGCTGACGGGCACGCGTGCCTGGCCATCCTGCACCACGAACTGCACGGTCACGCCGTCGGCAGCCGTGGTGATGGAGCCGTTCTCCACCATGCCGCCAAGGCGGATGGCCTGGCCCGGCGCAGGGGGATCGGCAGCGATATCGGCGGGCACGTAGAAATAGCTCGCCTGGTCACGCAGTGCCAGCGCGGCCAGCAGGCCGGCGCCCACCAGCGCCACCAGCGCGACGACGACCAGCACCAGTCGCTGGTGCTTGGGTTTCAGGCCAGACATCATTTCCTACGCGTCTCCTCACGCCGTTTCTCGGCCCGGCGCATGGCCAGCCAGCTCGTGATCACCAGCGCCAGCGTGCCGACGAAGGTGATGCCAAGCGCGGCATAGACGAACAGCCACTCGTCCAGTGCTTCCCTCATGCCAGTGCCTCCTCGGCCTGCAATGCCTTGCGCCGCAGCCGCGCCTCGGCCTGGATATCGGCCAGGATCGCGCGCATCCGCGCCAGCACCACCCCGCCGAACAGTAGCGAGAAGCCCAGCGTCGCGATCAGCAGAGGCCACAGGAAGACGGGGTCGATCGAGCTACCGCCCATGGTGATGCTGGGCGGCTGGTGCAGGCTGTTCCACCACACCACCGAACGGTTGATGATCGGAATGTTGATCGCGCCAACCAGCCCGAAGATGGCGGCGATGCGGCTGGACTGCCCTTCGCGCGCCAGCGAGGACGACAGGGCGATATAGCCGAAATAGAGGAACAGCAGGACCAGCATGGAGGTGAGGCGCCCGTCCCACACCCACCAGGTGCCCCATGTCGGGCGGCCCCAGATCGATCCGGTAACCAGGCAGATGGCAGTGAACACCGCGCCGGGCACGGCTGCAGCGCGCGCCGCGATAGCCGCCAGCGGGTGACGCCACACCAGTTCCACGAGGCTGGCAATGGCAATCGCACTCCACCCGCCCATGCCCAGCCAGGCGGCGGGAACGTGGACGAACAGGATGCGCACCGTATCGCCCATCAGGCGATCGGGCGGGACCTGTGTCAGTCCCCAAAGCACCGCAGCGGTGGAAACCACAAGTCCGCCGACCAACAGCGGAACGGTCAGCCACCTGGCGATCTTCAGGAAACGGGCGGGATTGGCGAAGCCGTGCATGTTCTGGACAAAGTCACTCTCTGGCTCGCCCTTTTACAGAGCACACAGCCCCGGACAAGCAAAACCGGAGCTTTTTCGCGAGTCTGACGCGAAGCTTGCAGCCAGCGCCGGGCCGGCGTCAAATCAGCGGCCGATAAGCTTCTGGGCCATGGCATCCGCCACCTCGTTCGACGGACGGCCGCTGCTGTCGCTCTCGCTCCAGATTTCGCCGAGGCGGCCGGGAATCCGGCCGATGCGCTTGCGCACTTCGTTGATGTCGCACGGCTTGTCTTCGCGGCGGCAGAGGTATTCGTAGCTGACGTTGATGATGCCACCGGCGTTGATCACATAGTCCGGTGCGTAAAGGATGCCGCGATCGTGCAGTTGCTGGCCATGGTGCGGCCGCGCCAGCTGGTTGTTCGCGCCGCCCGCGACGATGGCACAATCGAGCCGGGCAATCCCCTCGTCATCGAGGATGGCGCCAAGGGCATTGGGACTGAACACGTCACAGGCCACGCCCATCACCTGGTCGGGGGCGACCGCCTCGCCGCCCAGCTGGTGAGCCAGATCCTGCGCGCGCGCCATGTCGATATCCGACAGCACCAGCCGCGCACCGTCCTTGGCCAGCAGGCGCGCCACGCCGCCGCCGACCGAGCCGCAACCCTGCAAGGCGACACGCACGCCCTGCATCGAATCCTTGCCCAGCTTGTAGGCCACGGCAGCCTTGATACCGTGGTAGATACCCATCGCCGTGAACGGGCCGGGATCGCCCCCGGCATCGCCTTCCTGCGCGGGCAGGCCGCAGACATGCTGCGTGCGGGTGTGAATGGCGACCATGTCGGCTTCGGTGGCGCCAACATCTTCTGCAGTGACATAACGACCGCCGAGCGCCTCCACCGCATCGCCAAAGGCGTGCAGCATCGCTTCGGTCTTGGTGCGATCCTTGTCGAGCAGCACCACGGCCTTGCCGCCGCCGATGGGCAGGCCCGCCATGGCATTCTTGTAGCTCATCCCGCGCGACAGCCGCAGCGCATCGCGCATGCCCTTTGCCGGATCGTCATAGTGCCAGAACCGGGTGCCGCCCGCGGCCGGGCCAAGGTGCGTGGAATGGAGCGCGATAATGGCGGTGAGACCGGTGGCGCGATCGTGCACCACTTCCACCCGCTCGTGTTCGTCCCAGTCGGGTTCAGTCCAGAATGCCGGCATTACCTATGGCCCCTCAAGTTCCACGAATGGCAGGAATGCTGGGGAAATGGGGCGATCGACGGGGTTCGAACCCGCGACCTCCGGTACCACAAACCGGCGCTCTAACCAACTGAGCTACGATCGCCACAATAACCAGGCACTCTTGCCGAGAGGCCGCCTGTTAGGGGTCTGCGCCGGTCGGTCAAGCCGTATCCGGTGCGGGCGCGAGCCTGTTGCACAAGTCGCAGCCCAAGCAAAGCGAAAAGTGCTTTGCACCGTCACACACGCAAGAAAATTTCGCGGCTTGAATGCGCTCCCCACGCGTCTAATGATCCCGCACATGGCGACTCCGGGCACGACTACACCTGAATTGCTGATGCAGGACCCGCGCGTGCGCCGGGTGCCGACAGAGCGGCTGACCCTGCTCGATGCCCTGCATTTCCTGCCACCCGACCTGTGTGAGGGGCTGATCGAGCTGATCGACAAGGATCGCCGCCCCTCCACCATCGCCGATGCCAATGGCGACGACTATTTCCGCACCAGCGAGACCTGCGACCTCGACCCGAAAGAGGCGGCGGTGAAGGACCTGGAAGACATGCTGTTCGAACTCAACGGCATAGACCCGGCCTATGGCGAACCCGTCCAGGGGCAACGCTATGCCGTGGGGCAGGAATTCAAGCCCCACACCGACTATTTCGAGCCGCAGGGGGCCGACTACGACAAGTTCTGCAGCGTCGCGGGCAACCGCACCTGGACCTTCATGGTCTATCTCAACAATGTGCAGGCGGGTGGCGGCACGCGGTTCAAGGTGATCGGCAAGACCTTCCAGCCCGAAACCGGCAAGCTGGTGTGCTGGAACAACCGCCGTCCCGACGGCAGCTGCAACGCTGCCACCCTGCACCACGGAATGAAGGTGCGCGCCGGGGTCAAGTACGTCATCACGAAGTGGTATCGCGAAAAGCCGTGGGAATGGGCCGAATGACACAGAAACACCAGGGCGGCTGCCACTGCGGCACCGTACGCTTCACCGTCGATCTGCCGGAAAGCCCTACCATCCGCCGGTGCAACTGCACGATCTGCGCGATGAAGGGCGTGGTCATGCTCGACGTGCCACTGGCCGCGCTGGAAATCACGCAGGGCGAGGACGCGCTCACGCTCTACACCTTCGGAACGGGCGAAGCGAAGCACCGATTCTGTTCGGTCTGCGGCATCCACCCTTTCCACCTGACCCGTTCCGACCCGGACAAATACGGCATCAACGTGGCCTGCATCGACGGCATGACCATCTACGACTTCGAGGAAGTGCCTGTTTTCGATGGCCAGAACCACCCGATGGACACCGGCAAGTCGGTCTACCTGGGCGTGATGCGCTACGAACGGCTGGTGGACTGACCGCCCGCAGATTTGCCTCTCGCCCCCTGACCCGTTAGCCTTTGCGCGGGTCGCGGGATGGAGGAAACATGCTTCGCATCATCAAGGCCGCGCTGGTGGCCACCATCGGACTGCACGCGCTATTCTATGCCCTGCAGAACATCGCCAACCTTTCGCAGGCGCACGGCGCGCTGCTCTACGTGTTCTCCAATGCAGACCACGAATCGTACCCCAAAACCCTGTTCTTCGCGCTGGAAAACCCGGCGCTGGCGTGGGTTGCGCTGGCGATCGTGCTACTCGGAGAATTCGCGACCGGCATTTTCGGATTGTGGGGCGGATGGGACCTGTTCAGGGCCCGCAAGGCCGATGCAGCCCAGTTCCACGCGGCCAAGCGCGCAGGAATTATAGCTGCGGGCCTGGCCCTGCTGACGTGGTTCGGCCTGTTCATGACCTTTGGCGCCGCCTTCTTCCAGATGTGGCAGACCCAAGTCGGCGGTGCGTCGATGGAAGGGGCGTTCATGTATGCCATGGCCTCGGCCATCACCATGTTGTTCGTCTGCCTGACGAACGACGACTGACCCCGGCTACAGCGGGCGCGGCTCCACCACCTGCGGCAGCAGCCTGGCGACATCGTCCGGCTGGCTTAGCTGGGTGCCCGGATTGCAGACAGCGGCCGAACCTGCCGCGACAGCAAAGCGGAAGGCGGCCTCGGGCTCGTCCCCTGCGCACAGGCGGTAGACCATGGCAGCGGTAAAACTGTCGCCCGCGCCCACCGCACTGCGTGCCTTGATCGGCAGGGCAGGCAGGTAAAGCGCCCCGCCAGCGCGCGCCAGCACGGCGCCGCGATGCCCCATTGTGACCGCCATCAGCGCGATGTCGTGCTTTGCAGTGAGCCGGACAGCGTGTTCGCCAATCTCGTCAAGGTCCTCCACGTCCTGCCCCAGCAGCTGGCAGAACTCGCTGAGGCTCGGCTTCAGCAGGTGGATCGGCCCGCCACCAAGGCTGCCGCGCAAGGCCCGGCCCGATGTATCGAGCACGAAACGCTTGCCGCGTTCGGCAGCGATGGCGGCGGCGCGGGCATAGAAATCGTCGGGAACACCGCGCGGCAGCGAGCCGCTGGCCACAAGGTAGTCGCACTCGATTTCGCGCAAGGCATCGAGCGTCGCCTGCCACTCGCTCTCCGCCAGCTCCGGGCCAGCAGGCACGAAGCGGTATTCCCGCCCGGTAGAGCGTTCGAGCACGCTTTGCGCCGCGCGGGTATCCCCGCGAACCGGTATGCGCACCCTCGACAGCTGGTGCCGGTCGACAAGGCCATCCAACGCCACACCGATCGGGCCGCCCGAAGTATAGATGCTGCGCGCATTGCCGCCCAGCCGCACGAACACCCGCGCCACGTTGATGCCACCGCCACCGGGATTGTAGTACTCGCCGCTGGCGCGCATCTTGTGGGTATCGACCACGCGCTCGACCTCGCAGGCCATGTCTACCGTGGGGTTCATCGTCAGCGTTGCGATCGAAAACATGGCTTTGCCCTTTCGCCAGGATCCATAGCCAACAAAAAAGGGCGGCCGCAATGGACCGCCCTTCCCTGATTTCGCGTGAAGCCGCGCGCCAAGGTTGGCTCGGGCGCTTACTTCTTCTTGAGCGAGAGACCGCCGAAACGCTTGTTGAACTGGGCCACGCGGCCCCCGTCCTGGATGCGCTGCGGGCCACCGGTCCATGCCGGGTGGCTGGTGGGGTCGATCTCGAGATTCATGGTATCGCCCTCGGCACCCCAGGTAGAGCGCGTCTGGAATACGGTGCCATCGGTCATCTTGACCGTGATCATGTGGTAATCGGGATGCGTATCGGCCTTCATGGCATTGTGTCCTTTGCGTTCGACCGGTTCCGACCGATCTGCAGATTGGAATTTCGAGAAGGCGCGCCCCTAACGGTACACCCTCCCAAATGCAAGCCCAAACGGCCCCACAGGGGCCGCAAGGGCGAACGCCCGCCCGCAGCGGGCGCAGCTTGCTGCGCGTCTAGCGAGGACGAAGGCGCGGAGGCGCCTTCGCGAAACAAGCTAGGCAATCATCGCCGTAATGCCGACTTCGCAGGTCACCTTGCCATCGACGCTGGCCTTGCATTCGAACTTGCACACCTTGCTGCGCTGCTGGGTGAACCGGCTTTCCAGCGTGAGCAGGCAGCCTGGTTCCACCGGAGCGCGGAACTTGGCGTTCTCGATGGCCATGAAGTAGACCAGCTTGCCGGTGCCCGCGAGTTCCAGGGTCTCTATGCCCAGGATGCCACTGGCCTGCGCCAGCGCCTCGATCTGCAGCACGCCGGGCATGATCGGCCTGCCTGGGAAGTGACCCTGGAAGAACTGTTCGTTCATGGTCACGCCCTTGATCGCGGTGATCCTCTCGCCCTTGACGAGCTCGGATACCCGATCGACCAGCAGCAGCGGGTAACGATGCGGCAGGGCCTCAAGGATACGGACGACGTCGTAGTCTTGCGTTTCGCTCATGGCCCTGCCCCTTGTCGTTTGTCTTAGCGGCCCGTGGTCGCGGCCGGCTGCTCAGTAGCGGCAGCGGCTTGTGCGGCGGCGGCGGCTTCCTGCTGCGCACGCAGTTCGGCGGGCAGCCAGCCTTCCGGCGGAACCAGCTGTGCCGACGGGATCAGCGTGTTGAGCTGGGCCAGAACGGCTTCGTTGAGGTTGTGGCTGGCTTCAGCGTGCAGGATGGTGTCCGGGCTGATCACCAGGGTCACGCCATTGGCCTGCGCGGCATTCTGGATGGCCGTGCCCAACTGGTCGCGGATCTGCTCCTCGACATAAGCCTGGCTCAGCGCCACCGGAGCAAGGATCTGCTGCAGTTCGGCCTGGCCGGCCTGCTGGATCTGCTGGATCTGCTGGGCCTGCTGCTGCAGCGCGGCCTGGTCAGGGTTTTCGGCGGTGCGGGCGGCGTTGAAGGCAGCGATCAGCGGATCAAGCTGCGCCTGGATGGCAGCGCGGCGGGTTTCGGCCTGCTGGAACTGCGCGGCATAGGTGGTCTGCCGTTGCGTCTGCGCGGTCTGGTAGGCCGTGGAATTGGCTACCACGGCATTCACGTTAACGAATGCAACGCGTTCGTTCGACTGCGCCGCTGCCGGGGCAACGACGGCAGGCGCGACAACGCTTGCAACGGCGAGAACGGCGGCGAGCGCCGATTTCATCAGAGTTTTCATTAGAATTGCGTTCCTACATTGAAGGAGAAGGTCTTCGTTTGGTCCCCAAGCTCTGATAGCAGGTCGTAAGCTACATCAATCCTGAACGGACCGAAGGGGGAGTTCCAGTTCACGCCGATACCGGCGGTGACGCGCGGCGACGGGGTGTCACCATAGAAACCTTCAAAGAACGGTGGCAGCTGGGTGCCGACCGGGTCGTTGAGGCGTCCATCGGGGGCCACCGGGCTGGTGGTGATTTCCGATGCGATCACTTCACCGGCGTCGCCCAGCGTCACCTGCGCGAACAGCGGATTACCGTCACCGTCGCGTTGCGGGATGAACAGGCCGTCAGGCAGCTCGCTCTGCACCAGCTGCGGCGCGGTGACGTTGAACACCGAACCGACATCGACGAACAGCGACGGGCGCAGGCCCAGTTCGCGCGCGCCGGAGCCGAGCGGGATCTCCAGCTCGGCGCGGGCGAGGTAGTAGGCATTGCCGCCCAGCGCATCGTCCTGGTTGCGCCGGTCGTTGAGCGGGATGAGGACCTGGTTACCGTCAGCATCGAGTTCATAGAACTGGCGCACCACGCGCGGGCCCACGCCGCGAATGTCGAAGCCGCGGATCTGCCCTTCACCGAGGAAGAAGCGGTCCGTCAGCAGCACGTCGGTGCCGAGGCCGTTGATGTAGCCACCCTCGAGCCGCAGCGAGCCGATGAAACCCGAACCCAGCGGCCAGTACTTGGCCGCGTTCAGGCGGGCGCGAATATATCGCGTATCGCCACCGACACCGGCGAACTGCAGGCTGGCCACCACGTTTTCACCACGCGTCGGCCGCACGCGGCTGTCGAGCGTGGAATAGGTGAGCGAAAGGCCCAGGATCGACTGCAGGCGGTTGCCCAGCGCATCGCACAGGTAACGACCGGCCAGCAGCGGTTCGCACTGCGAAACGCCGTCGCCGTCGAAGTCGGCGAAGAACTGCTGCTCGGCCACGGTCACTTCCTGGTAGTTCAGCGTGTAGCTGCCCAGCAGGCTCATGTATTCGGTCAGCGGCACGCCGACACGCAGCGAAATACCCGTGGTGGCCTGTTCGTAGGTGGCGCTGGAACGGTTGAAGTAACCGTTGTTGTAATCCTGCCGGTAGATATCGAAGCCCAGCGCGATATCGCGGTCGAACACCTTGGGTTCGGTGAAGCTGACGTTGGCACTGCGCGAATAGCGCGAATAGTTGATGCCAAGGCCGATGGTCTGGCCGCGCCCGCGGAAGTTGTTCTGCCGGATCGAGCCATTGAAGATGAAGCTTTCTAGGGACGAGAAGCCCGCCGACAGCGACAGCTCGCCGGTCGGCTCTTCCTGCACGTTAGCCTGCAGGATGATGCGGTCGGGGCTGGAACCTTCGACCTGCTCGACCTCGAAGTTTTCCTGGAAATAGCCCAGCGAGTTGATGCGGGCGGACGAGCGGGCGACCTGCAGGCTGCTGAAGGCGTCGCCTTCGGCAATACGGAACTCGCGGCGGATCACCTTGTCCTGCGTCAGCGTGTTGCCGTTGATCTCGATCGCCTCGACATAGACGCGCGGCGCATCCGACACCGTGAAGGTCACATCCATGGTGCGATCTTCGGGGTTGCGGTTGATGCGCGGGCGCACGTCGGCAAAGGCATAGCCGAAGGCGCCGGCGGTCTCGGTCAGGCCTTCGATGGTCTGGTCGACCAGCTCGGCGTTGTACCAGTCGCCGGTTTCCATGGAGAGGCCGGCGGAAAGCTGTTCGGAAGAGAAGTCGCGCAGCTGGCTGACCACCTCGACGTCGCCGAAGGTATAACGCTCGCCCTCTTCCACCACGTAGGTGATGATGAAGTCGCGCTTGTCCGGCGTCAGCTCGGCCACGGCGGAGACGACGCGGAAGTCGGCATAGCCTTCTGTCAGGTAGAACTGGCGCAGCTTCTGCTGGTCGAAAGCCAGGCGATCGGGGTCGTAGCTGGTGTTGGAGCTGAAGATGGCGAACAGGCTGTCTTCACGCGTTACCATCTCGCCGCGCAGTTCGCCGTCGGAGAACACCTCGTTGCCGATGATGTTGATCTGGCGAACCTTGGACTTGGGCCCTTCGGAAATCTCAAAGATCACGTCGACGCGGTTCTGGTCCAGCATGACCATCTGCGGTTCGACGGTCGCGGCAAAGCGGCCCTGCCGCTTGTACAGCTCGATAATGCGGGCAACGTCGGCACGCACACGGCTGCGGGTGAAGATCTGGCGCGGCGAGAGGTTGATCTCGGGCAGGATCTCGTCGTTGTCGATCCGGCGATTGCCCTCCAGGATGATGCGGTTGATGATCGGGTTTTCCTCGACCGTGATCACCAGGTTGCCATCGTTGAAGGCAATTTCGAAGTCGGCGAACAGTTCGGTGCGGGCAAGGTCCAGCAGGGCCTGGTCACCGGCGGCAGCTGTATAGGTCATGCCCGGACGCAGCTGGATGTAGGAAACGATCGTCTCCGGCTCCAGGCGCTGGGCACCGGCCACCGCGATGGTGCGAATGATGTCTGCCTGTTCCTGCGGTGCGGGAGCCGGCGTCGGTTCGGGCTCTGCCTCCTGCGGGGTCGCCTCCTGTTCCACCGGCGGCAGGGTCAGCTCTTCGCTGTCCTGCGCCAGCGCCTGCATCGGCAAGCCTGAAAGCATGGTGCAACCCAGCAGGGTTGCCGCGTAATGCTGGGAAATTATCGTCCTGGCCTTGGAACCCATTATCCGTCCACTCTTGTCGACACTGCCGCGAGGGCGAAACGGGAAACCTGCGCAACCCGCCCCCTGCGGGTAAAGCTTTCCGTTTCTAACGCGAAAAGCGCCCTTGCCCGATGCCAGACTGGCAATCAAGCGAAGTTGCCTCGATTCGCGCGATTAGTGCCTTTCTTTCCCCACTTGGGTCTGTTGGGCCTAGCTTCCGAAAATCGGCAACTTGGCAATATCGATGATCGTCACGAACAGCATCAGCGCCAGCACGAGGGCCATGCCGGTGCGAAACGCCCATTCCTGACTGCGCGGGCTGGCTGGTTTCCGGCGGATCGCCTCGACCGCGTAGAAAGCCAGGTGCCCACCGTCGAGAGCGGGGATTGGCAGCAGGTTGATGAATGCCAAATTAAGTGAAATCAGCGCGGCGAAACCGGTGAATTCCAGCCACCCCAGGCTCAGCTGTTCGCCCGAAACCTTGGCAATGGTGATCGGCCCGCCCAGCTCTTCCACCGAGCGCTCGCCCGCGAAGATCTGCCCGATGCCGGTGATCATCATGTCCACAGTGTCGACGCATTGCTCCCACGCTAGAGCCACAGCCGTAATCGGACCAACCGCCTCGAAAACACGCTCACCAGGGCGGCCTTCCACGCCGATCAGGCCGATTGTGGAGACATTGCCGAACTGGTCGGTGATCTCCTCTGCCCGGGTGGTGACGGGAATGGTGATCTGCGAACCATCGCGCTCCACGGTGATGTCCAACTCGCGATTGGGGTAGAGCCAGATCGCCTGCTGCACCTCGCGGAAGGAGCCCATTTCCTCGCCTTCGATGGCCACGATCCGGTCGCCCACCTCGATCCCGGCCTCGCGCGCAGGTGATTGCTCGGCAAAGGCGGCAACGGTGCTTTCCTGCAAGGGATCGCTGGCCACCGGCTTGCCGAAGATCATGAAGAAGGCGGCAAAGATGGCAACGGCCACCAGCACGTTGGCCACCGGCCCTGCCGCCACGATCAGCGCGCGCTGCCACAGCGGCTTGGACTGGAAGGTATCGGGCGCAGCGGGCGTATCAGGATCGGGCACGCTGGCAGGGTTCATGTCGCCCTTGAACTGCACATAGCCGCCGATCGGCAGCATGGAGAGCTTCCAGCGGGTGCCGCGCTTGTCGGTAAAGCCGGCGATTTCCTTGCCGAAACCGACCGAGAACGCCTCTGCCCCGACGCCGAACCAGCGGCCGACAAGGTAGTGGCCCAGCTCGTGCAGCACGACCAGCGGGCCCAGCATCAGCAGGAAGCCGACGATGTAGACCCAGAATGGCAGTGTTTCGAAATTCACGTCAGGCTATCTCCAGCATCTCTCCGGCGCGCGCCCTTGCCTCTGCATCGACGGCGAGCACGTCGCCGAGCGATTGTGGCGCAGGGGGCACATAGGTGTCGAGGGTTCTGGCAGCAATTGCCGAAATTTGCGTGAACCTGATCTGACCGGCAAGGAAAGCGGCCACGGCCACCTCGTTCGCGGCGTTGAGCACGGCGGGCGTGCCGCCCCCTGCATGGGCCGCTTCGCGCGCCAGCCGGGTGGCGGGAAAACGCTCCTCGTCGGGCGCGAAAAAGCTCAGGTTTCCGATGGTTGCAAGGTCCAGCGGCTGGCAAGTCGTGTCCATTCGCGCGGGGTATGCCAGCGTGGAGGCAATCGGCACGCGCATGTCGCTGGGGCCCAGTTGGGCGAGCGTGGACCCGTCGCGATATTCGACCATCGAATGGATGATCGATTGCGGGTGGACGATGATGCGCAGCCGATCGAGCCCCACCGGGAACAGGTGGAAGGCCTCGATGAATTCCAGCCCCTTGTTCATCATGGTGGCGGAATCGACGCTGATCTTGGCGCCCATGTCCCAGTTGGGATGCGCCACGGCCTGCGCGGGCGTGGCCGCTTCCAGCTCGGCCATGGTCTTGGTGCGGAAGGGGCCGCCGCTGGCGGTCAGCGTGATCCAGCGCACATCGTCCAGATTGTTGCCTTCCAGGCACTGGAAGATCGCATTGTGCTCGCTGTCGACCGGCAGCAGCGTGGTGCCGTGCTGGGCGACCAGCCGCGTCATCACTTCGCCGGCGGAGACCAGCGCCTCCTTGTTGGCGAGCGCGACGGTGTTGCCCTGTTCGATGGCACGCATGGTGGGCGCGAGGCCCGCACAGCCGACGATGGCGGCAACGGCCAGGTCCACCGGGCGCGCCGCCGCATCACACAGCGCCTGCGCGCCACCTGCTGCCTCGATCTGGGTGCCGGAGAGGTGCTGGCGCAGTTCGGGCAGGCACGCCTCGTCGCCCACCACGGCGATCTGCGCGTCAAACTCGATAGCCAGCTTCGCCAGCTTCTCCGCCGAGCAATTGGCGCTAAGCGCGACGACGTTCCAGTTGGCGCGGTCATGACGGATCAGGTCGAGCGTGGAATCGCCAATCGAGCCGGTTGCGCCGAAGATGGAGATGGAGCGGGTCATTCTATTCACCTAGCCAGTGCGGATACTGCGTCAGTAGCACGCTCCCGACAAGGATTGTGACCGGGATGAGCCCGTCGATACGGTCGAATACGCCGCCATGTCCGGGAATCAGATTGGACGAATCCTTCATTCCCGCCTTTCGCTTGAGCCAGCTCTCGAGAAAATCGCCCGACTGCGCGACGACCGCCAGCAGCGCCCCGACAGGGAAGGCCATCGGCCAATCGCTCAGGATCCACTCTCCCCTCGCCAGGTACCAGCCTCCAGCGAAGTATATGATGATCGCAATCGTCGCCCCCACTGCCCCGCCAAGCAGGCCCGCCCAGGTCTTCGATGGGCTGATGCTCGGTGCGATCTTGGGACCACCCAATGTGCGCCCGAAGAAATAGGCAAAAGTGTCGATGCAGATGACTGTCCCGATCAACAGCAGCAGGAGCGGCAGCACGTCTATCCGCGTCATAAGGTAGACGGCGTAGCCGACGTAGATTGTGCCCGCAGCAATGCCGAGGATCCGTACGACCGGCTTTGATGTTGCTCTCCAGACAAGCCGCGCGAGTTCGGCGATGCAGGCAAGACCAATCAGAACGAAGAAGGCATCGCGCACAAGGCCCCCGAGCCACAACGCGGCCCCGGCGACAACAATCATCACCACCGCGCTCGTTGCGCGCGTGGGCAGGTCGCTGGTCTTCACCGGCAGCGGAACCTCGACAGCTTCGTTGTCACCGCCCGCCAAAACGTCGCTCCCGCTTGGCGAATTCCTCGCAAGCCGCGCGCAAGTGCTCTTCGCCGAAGTCGGGCCACAGCACGTCCATGAACAGCATTTCGGCATAGGCCGATTGCCACAACAGGAAGTTGCTCAATCGCACTTCGCCGCTGGTTCGGATCAGCAGGTCCAATGGCGGCAGGTCGGCGGTGTAGAGGTGTTTCTCGATGCTTTCGGGCGTGATGGCTCCCTCTTCGGCGGCCAGTCTTGCGGCGCGGGCGATTTCCTGCTGCGCACCGTAGTTAAGCGCCACCGCCAGCGTGCGCTCGCCACCGCTCGTGCGCTCCAGCGCGCCTTCAAGCTTTTCGACAATGTCGGGCGCGAAGGCCTTGTAATCGCCGATGATCTTCAGGCGCACCTTGCGTTCGATCATGTCCTGCAGATTGGCCTCGATAAACCTGCGCATCAGGTTCATCAGGTCGGAAATCTCGTCTTCCTCGCGCTTCCAGTTCTCCGAACTGAAGGCGTAGAGCGTCAGGCATTCCAGCCCCAGGTCTTCGGCTGCCTGCACCGCGCGGCGCACTGCTTCCCCGCCCGCCTTGTGGCCCAGCGCACGGGGCATGGCGCGCTTCTTCGCCCAGCGCCCGTTGCCGTCCATGATGATCGCCACGTGGCGGGGGAAGGAACTGTCAGCCACCGGAGGACACCCTGCTTCGCTTACTGCGACAGGATCTCCTGGACCTTCTTCTCCACCGCCGCGTCGATCTCACCCACGTGCTTGTCGGTCAGCTTCTGCACCTCGTCTTCCAGGCGCTTGCGGTCGTCTTCGGAGATTTCCTTCTTCTTCTCGTCTTCTTTCAGCGCCTCGTTGCCGTCGCGGCGCACGTTGCGCACGGCGATCTTGGCCTTTTCGCCATAATCACCCGCCAGCTTGGCCAGTTCCTTGCGGCGTTCCTCGTTCAGGTCGGGCATGGGCAGGCGCACGGTCTGGCCGTCGGTCATCGGGTTGAGGCCGAGGTTGGCCTTGGTGATGCCCTTCTCCACCGCGCTGACATTGCTCTTGTCCCACACCTGCACGGCCAGCATGCGCGGTTCCGGCGCAGAGACGGTGGCGACCTGGTTCAGCGGCATCATCGCGCCATAGACTTCCACCACCACGGGATCGAGCAGCGAGGTGTTCGCGCGGCCCGTGCGCAGGCCCGAAAGGTCGCCCTTCAGGCTTTCGATGGCGCCTGCCATGCGGCGTTCGATATCGCTCTTGTCATACTTCGGCATCGTCTCAGTCCTTTTGTACGATTGTCTGCGCGCCCTCGCCCGCCAGCACGCGCGCGACATTGCCCTTTTCGCGGATCGAGAAGACCACGAGGGGAATGTCGTTGTCGCGGCACAGGGCGACGGCAGAGGCATCCATAACCTTCAGGTTGTCTGCCAGCACCTTGTCGTAGGTGACGGTTTCAAAACGCCTGGCGTCGGGATTTCGCTTGGGGTCGGAATCGTAGACCCCGTCCACGCTGGTACCCTTCAGCAGCGCGTCGCAGCGCAGTTCGGCCGCGCGCAGGGCAGCGCCGCTGTCGGTGGTGAAATAGGGTGCGCCCACGCCCGCGGCGAAGATCACGATGCGGCCCTTTTCCAGATGGCGTTCGGCACGGCGGCGGATCACCGGTTCGCACACCTGGTCCATCTGGATTGCACTCTGCACGCGGGTGTCGACGCCCAGCTGCTCCAGCGCGCTCTGCATCGCCAGCGCGTTCATGACGGTGGCCAGCATGCCCATGTAATCGGCCTGCGCCCGGTCCATGCCCTGCGCTGCGCCGGCCATGCCACGAAAGATATTGCCGCCGCCGATGACGAGGCAGATCTCCAGCCCGGTTTCCTTGGCTGCCTTCACCTCCTCGGCAAGGCGCAGCACGTATGCCGGATCGATCCCGAACTCCTGCTCCCCCATCAGCACCTCGCCCGAAAGCTTGAGCAGGATACGCTTGGCGTTGGGCAGCAGCATTTGTGGGTATGTCCTCTCGCAGCGGGGTTGGCGGGCTTCTAGAGCGCACAGGGGCCGGTGCCAAGTGTTCGCGCACCCTTTCCCTCCACTGTCCGCCGCCGACATGTTACCCTGCCGCGGTTTCAACGAGGGGAGCTTTCATGAAACAACTTATTCTTGCGGCGCCACTGCTGGCCCTCACCGCTTGCGGTGGTGAAGCAGACACACCCGCGAACGAGGCCGCGGAGGGTGACGCACCCGAGGCGATGGCGGCGGAAGCGGAAGTGGATGCTGAGGAGGCGGCGAAGCGGCGCGAAAGCCAGATCGCCACCTGGGGCGCCAATTTCGGCTTGAGCGAGGCACAGGCCAGTTGCCTGGTGGATTCGGTCGGCTGGGACGACCTGATCGCCGCCGAGCAGTCGCCGGAAACGGTCGAACAGATTACCGCTTGCGATGCCGATCCCGCCACTTTCGCCGGATACGGGCAATAGCCGGATAGCAGATGCGAAAAGGGCCGCCGAACCAGCAAGTCCGGCGGCCCTTCTAAGCCTCGCGAGGGGAAAGCGATCAGCCGCCGACGGCAGCGGCCACTTCCGCGGCGAAGTCGCTTTCTTCCTTCTCGATGCCTTCGCCCAGCTGGAAGCGGACATAGTCCTTCAGCACGATGGCGGTGCCGGCTTCCTTGCCAGCCGCAGCCACGACATCGGAAATCGGCGTCTTGTTGTCCATCACGAACAGCTGGCTGAGGAGAGCGTTCTCCTTGGCGTACTTCTTGATCGCGCCTTCGACCATCTTTTCCTGCACGTTTTCGGGCTTGCCGCTTTCGGCAGCCTTCTCGGCAGCGATCTTGCGCTCGCGCTCGATCACTTCGGAGTTGAGGTCTTCAGCGGTCAGCGCCAGCGGGAAAGCGGCGGCGATGTGCATGGCCAGCTGCTTGCCCAGCGGTTCCAGCACGTCGGCGCCGGCTTCGCTCTCCAGCGCCACCAGCACGCCGATCTTGCCCAGGTTCGGGGCCTGCGCGTTGTGCATGTAGGGCACGATCACGCCGTTCGAGACGGACACGCTCTTCATGCGGCGAACCTGCTGGTTCTCACCGATGGTGGCGACGTTGTCGGTCAGCTTTTCGGCCACGGTGCCGCCGTCGGGGTAGGCAGCGGCCTTCAGCGCTTCGACGTCGTCGGCGTCCATGCCCAGCGCCACATCGGTGGTCTTGCGCACGAAATCCTGGAACTTGTCGTTCTTGGCGACGAAGTCGGTTTCCGAGTTCACTTCGACGGCAACGCCCTTGGTGCCTTCCACGGCAACGCCGACCAGGCCCTCTGCCGCGGTGCGGCTGGACTTCTTCTGGGCGGTGGCCAGGCCCTTGGCGCGCAGCGCGTCGATCGCGGCTTCGATATCGCCGCCGGCAGCTTCGAGCGCCTTCTTGGCGTCCATCATGCCCGCGCCGGTCTTCTCGCGCAGGGCTTTCACGTCGGATGCGGAAAATGCAGCCATGTGTACTTCCTTCAGGTTATAGTGGGTGCCGGTTCACCGAGGGGGGATCAGTGAACCGGCCCATTGTGCGTGGAATGTGACGCGCCGCTTACGCAGCACGCCAAAGCGTTGGATCAGGCTTCGGCCTTGGCTTCTTCGGCCGGGGCTTCTTCGGCAGCAGCCGCTTCGGCCGGAGGCGCGTCCATGGCGCCGATGTCGGCACCCGAATCCACCACGCCTTCGGTCTGGCCGCTGCTGGCAGCCTGGGCGACCGCGTCGCAGTACAGGCGCACGGCACGGCTGGCGTCGTCGTTACCCGGAACCGGGAAGGCGATGCCGGTGGGATCGACATTGGTATCGAGCACCGCGATCACGGGGATGCCGAGCACGCCGGCTTCCTTGATGGCAAGGTCTTCCTTGTTGGCGTCGATCACGAACATCACGTCGGGCACGCCGCCCATGTCACGGATGCCGCCCAGCGACAGTTCCAACTTGTCGCGCTTGCGGGTCAGCTGGAGGATTTCCTTCTTGGTCAGGCCGTGGGTGTCGCCCGAAAGCTTTTCTTCCAGCGACTTGAGTTCCTTGATCGACTGCGAAATCGTCTTCCAGTTGGTGAGCATGCCGCCCAGCCAGCGGTGGTTGACGAAGTGCTGGCCACAGGCACGCGCGGCCTGGGCGATCGGCTCCTGCGCTTGGCGCTTGGTGCCGACAAACAGCACCTTGCCGCCGGCGCGGGTGGTGGAGGCAACGAAGTCCAGAGCGCGCGCAAACAGCGGCACGGTCTGCGACAGGTCGATGATGTGAACACCGTTGCGGCTGCCGAAGATGTACGGCTTCATCCGCGGGTTCCAGCGGTGGGTCTGGTGGCCGAAGTGTGCGCCGGCCTCGATCAATTGCTGCATGGTAACGGTAGGAGCCGCCATAGGTAAATTCCTTTCCGGTTAAGCCTCTGGAAGACGGGGAACCGACCCTCGGGACCAAGTCCCGTGGGCAGCACCGGTATGTCAGTGCCTTCCATGTGGATTTGCCCTCTCTGGCGGAAACGGGAATCGCTCCTGCCCTTCAGGCGAGCGCGCCATTAGCCGACTGGCATGGGAAAATCCACCCTATAAATGCCTAGACGGAACACAGGAAGAACAAAAACCGCTTGACCTGCTGGAACGAAAGTGGAACACGGAATGCAACAGGAACAAACGCAGGATTCGGAACAATGACAGTGGCAATCGCGATTTCGGTATTCCTCGGCCTCGTGGCAGCCGCCGCCCTGCTCTCCTGCCAGGGCTCGATCCGCTACGGCTTGCGGCGCTGGCACGAAACCCGCACGGAACTTGCCGCTATGGATCGCGCTCCTGCGAGAGCGCCTCGTCCACTTCGTCAACCGCAAGAGGCGTTCGCCCTGCTGGCTGCGTAACGGCGGGTGAGGCATCACCTGCGCTTTCGGCCGCCTTCGCCCGCTTGACCCTGGCGTAGCGCGCGATGGTCCAGCCGATCAGCACCAGGTAACTCGTAGCGATCAGGACAAGCGTCCACCATGTCTCCATCAGCAGGCCGCCAACCAGCAGGCCCACCAGCGCGATAACGGCCAGCTTCAGTTCGGCTGACGGGCGCAGCGATTTCCAGCTGGGCGTGGCAAGGTTGGATACCATCAGCAGCGCGACGATCACCGCCCACGGACCCACCAGCCAGGGTTCGCGGAAGACGGCCTCGTCGGTTGCCAGCCACAGGTACATCGGCAGGAAGGCCAGCCCGGCTCCCATCGGCGCAGGCACGCCGGTCAGGAAACCCGCCAGCTTGTGCGGCTGGTCGTCCACGTCGATCTGCGCGTTGAAGCGCGCCAGGCGCAAGGCGCAGGCGATTGCCAATCCCAGCGCGGCCAGCCAGCCGAACCGCGGCACTTCCACCAGCGACCACAGGTACAGCACCAGCGCCGGCGCCATGCCGAAGCTGGCCGAATCGGAAAGGCTGTCCAACTCTGCGCCAAAGCGCGATTGCGCCTTCAACAGGCGGGCAATCCGCCCGTCCATGCCGTCCAGCACGCCGGCGATAATCATGGCGAAGATCGCCTTCTCCCACTCCGCCGCAATGGCGAACAGGATGCAGGTGAGGCCCGAACACAGCGCCGCGGCGGTAATAGCATTGGGCAGCACGGCGCGCACCGAAAGCCCCTTGCCGCCGCGCGAGCGGGTCACGCGTTCGTGTTCGCTGGCCTTCGGGCCCAGCCACGCGGGCCCTGCCGGGGCAGTGGCATCGTCGTCGTAATCGGGGCTGTGGTTCTCGCCCGAGGTCACTGGTTGACGCCCTCCAGCAGGCCGACCGTGCCGATTTCCGCCAGCACCGTTTCGCCTGCGATCACGCGCTGGCCGAGCAGCACCTTCGGCTCCGTCCCGGCGGGCAGGTACACGTCCACCCGGCTGCCGAAGCGGATCAGGCCGACGCGTTGGCCGGCGGCAACGATATCGCCCGGCTTCACGAACGGCACGATGCGCCGCGCCACCAGGCCAGCGATCTGGGTAAAGCCGATGGACGTGCCGTCCGCTCGCTCCACCAGGATGTGCTGGCGCTCGTTCTCCTCGCTCGCCTTGTCGAGATCGGCGTTCATGAAGGCGCCGGGAATATAGATGATCCGCTTGATCGTGCCCGCGATGGGGGAACGGTTTATGTGCACGTCGAACACCGACATGAAGATGGAGATGCGCGTCACCGGCTCGCTGCCCAGCCCGCGCCCGCCATCTTCGGTGGTATGCTGCAGTTCCGGCGGCGGTGGCACCTGCGCGATCAGCGATACCAGTCCGTCTGCCGGGGCCACGATCAGCTTGTCACCCTGCGGCACCACGCGTTCCGGGTCGCGGAAGAAGGCGAAGACGCCACCGGACAGCAGCAGCAACGGCCAGCCGAGCAACTCCCAGTCGAGCAGCAACAGCACCACGAGCGAAATTGCCACGGCGATAACGCCGAACTTGCGGCCTTCGGGATGGACGGGGGGAAAGCCCCATTCCGCATCGCCGCGGCCACGATTGTCTCTGAGTTCTCCAGCCATCGCCCTTACCTATGCACTTGCTGCAATGCTCACAAGCGATACCGCCTTTTGTCCCCGCTGGTCTTTCCCGCTTATGCACACCATTTAGCTCTCCATGTCTTGCAAGGATAACCACGCCGATACCCGTGCCGTTCCCGGCAGCCGCCGCGCGCGGATGGGCCAGTTCGGGCGCCTGGCAGGCGGGCTTGCCGGCGGAATCGTGGCCGAAGGTGCCCGGCGCCTGGCCGAAGGCAAGCGCCCGCGGCTCGACGAATTGCTGCTGACGCCGGGCAATGTGGCGCGCGTGGCCGATCGCCTCTCGCACCTGCGCGGCGCGGCGATGAAGCTGGGGCAGATGGTCTCGATGGATGCCGGCGACGTGCTGCCGCCCGAGCTTTCGCAGATCATGGCTCGCTTGCGCGAAAACGCACATTCCATGCCCCCCAAACAGCTGGAGGCGGTGCTGGCGCAGGACTGGGGCAGCGGCTGGCGGCGGCAGTTCAAGTATTTCAACCCGCGCCCCCTTGCCGCCGCATCGATCGGCCAGGTGCACCGCGCGATAACGCGCGACGGGCGCGACCTGGCGATCAAGGTGCAGTATCCCGGCGTGCGCGAATCCATCGATGCCGATGTCGATAACGTCGCCACCCTGCTGCGCGTCTCGAACCTGCTGCCCGACCAACTGGATATCGCGCCGCTGCTGGCAGAAGCCAAGCAGCAGCTGCACGAAGAGGCCGACTACCAGCGCGAGGCCATGCAGCTGCGGGCCTATGGCACCTTGCTGGAAGGCGAAGGCTATTACCTGGTGCCCGGCTTTCACGAAGACCTGACCACGACCAACGTGCTGGCGATGGATTTCGTGCCCGGTCGCTCTATCGAAACGCTGGAGGATCAGCCCCAGCACGTGCGCGACGCCATGATGCAGCGGCTGATTGCCCTCGTCCTGCGTGAGCTGTTCGATTTCGGCCTGATGCAGACCGATCCCAACTTCGCCAACTATCGCGTTTCGGAGGATGGCGAGAGGCTGGTCCTGCTCGATTTCGGCGCCGCGCGCACCGTCTCGCCGCATGTCGCTCAGAATTACCGTGCGCTGCTGCAGGCGGGCCTTGCCGAAGACCATGATGCAATTGCCGAAGCCGCGATTGCCGCGGGCTTCCTCTCGCAGCACGCTGCAGACGCGCATCGCCCGCACCTCGACCGCATCATCGCCACCATCGTGGCAGAGCTTGCCAAGCCCGGCCCCTTCGACTTCGGCGACCGCGCTTTCGTGCAGACCATTCGCGAGGAAGGCATGGCCATCGCGCAGGACCGCGCGGCATGGCACCTGCCGCCCGCCGAGATCCTGTTCGTCCAGCGCAAGATCAGCGGCACCGCCCTGCTGGCCGCACGGCTGAAGGCAAAGGTGGACGTGCGCGCGATGGTGGAGGAAAAGCTGGGCAGCCTGCCCGCCTAATCGGCGGAGAAATCGAACGGCACGCCGCTGTCGCGAAAGCGGCTGGGGATCAGTTCGCGCCCCATTGGCGGGGCGGAGCGGGCGATGCACCTTGGGCGATGGCACAGGCGGCAGGCAACGCCGATCGGGGTCGGCTCGGTGCCTTTCAGTGCTTCTGAGTAGACCAGTCGATCCATGTGCTCTGCCGAACAGGCCAGCGCCACGGCACGGGTGACGCTGCGTTCGCCAAAGCGCCCGCCGCCTGCACGCACGGTGCGAGCGATGGAGACGTACCGCTCCCCGTCCGGCAGTTCGATCATCTGCGCATCGACACGGCCCGGCGTGGCGAACACCTCGTGGATGTTCCAGAGCGGACAGGCCCCGCCATGCCGCGCCAGCGGGAAGCCTGCGCCGTCCAGCCGTTTGGACACGTTGCCGGCCCGGTCCACCCGCAGGAAGAAGAACGGCACGCCCTCCTCACCCGGTCTTTGCAGGGTGGTGAGGCGGTGCGCGGCTTGTTCGAAACTGACGGCAAAGCGCGAAGCCAGCGCCTCGACGTCATAACGCAGGTCTTCCGCCGCCTTGCGAAAGGCGCGGTAGGGCATCAGCAGCGCCGCCGCCCAATACGACTGCAGCGCACGGCGCACCAGCCGCGTGGTATCCTCGCTGTCGAACCGCCCCTCTGCCAGCAGCGCATCCATCGAGCTGCCCTGTTCCATGATTGCGATTTGCAGCCCCGCCTGGAAACGCCGCCCCGCGTGGTCGAGCCGTTCGGAGATATGCACCCGACGACGGTGGTAGTCGTGCCAGCGCGTGCCGCCACGCAGCAGCCCATCGTCCGCCAGCCGCAGGTCCAGCCCATGCTGCTCGCAAATATGATCCTTCATCGCTTCATAGGTGTTCAGCGTGCGCGCCATTTCGGCAGCACTATCGTCCAGCACCGGGAAGCAATTGCGCCGTGCCGCCAGGAAGGCCCGCGCTTCGGCCACCGGGTCTGCCCCCGCCTCCCCTGATGCGCCCAGCCGCACCTCCCGCCTTCCCGCCAGCGCCAGCTGTTCCTCGCCAAAGGCGGTGTGCAGGCGCAGCAGCGCCTCGGCCACGCCGGGGTAGCTGGTGGCGATATCGTCGATATCGAGCGGCTCGATGGCGATATCGGCAAACAGCGGATCGCGCAGCGCAGATTGCAGGCGCGCGGCGGTTTCATCGGCGTGCTCGTCCGCAAGGTCAGCCACGTCGATGCGATAGGTGGTCGCCAACTTGAGCAGCATTTCCGCGGTGACGGGACGCTGGTTGCGCTCCATCAGCGCGATATAGCTGGCCGAGATATCGAGGTCGGCGGCCATGTTGGCCTGGGTCAGCCCCATTTCACGGCGCAATTTCTTCAGGCGAGGACCGAGGTAGAGAGTCTTGGCGGCCATGCTCGGCTCCATGCAAAGTGTGCTTGTTTACAACTTTACACGCAAATTCTGTAAAGTTCGACAACATTACACCGAAAGGCGCGACGGGCGCATTTCCGGGTGCCAGGAACGGGGCAAGCCAATCACCCGCCCAAATACCCGCAAGGACACCCGACCCATGACCTATTTCGAAGAAATCCACCGCCAGACCGGCATCAAGCACCGCCACGGTGCCGACTGGCAGGGTATCGACCCCGAATTCGCCGCGCGCCTGCGCACGCAGAACCGCTTCCAGACCGGTCTCGATATCGCGCGCCACACGGCCAGGGTCATGCGCGCCGACATGGACGCCTATGACAAGAACCCGGCCCAATACACCCAGTCGCTGGGTTGCTGGCACGGCTTCATCGGCCAGCAGAAGATGATCTCCATCAAGAAGCACTTCGGCACCACCAAGGGCCGCTACCTCTACCTCTCTGGCTGGATGGTCGCCGCCCTGCGCAGCGAGTTCGGCCCCCTGCCCGACCAGTCGATGCACGAGAAGACCAGCGTTCCAGCGCTGATCGAGGAGCTCTACACCTTCCTGCGCCAGGCCGATGCCCGCGAACTGGGCGTCCTGTTCTGTGATCTGGACAAGGCCCGCGAAGCAGGGGACGAAGCCGCTGCCGCCCGCGCGCAGCAGGCCATCGACAACCATGAAACGCATGTCGTGCCGATCATCGCCGATATCGATGCCGGTTTCGGCAATGCCGAGGCGACATACCTGCTCGCCCGCAAGATGATCGAGGCCGGTGCATGTGCCCTGCAGATCGAGAACCAGGTGTCCGACGAAAAGCAATGCGGCCACCAGGACGGCAAGGTTACCGTGCCGCACGAGGACTTCCTGCAGAAGATCCGCGCGATCCGCTATGCCTTCCTCGAACTTGGCGTGCCCGAAGGCGTGATTGTCGCCCGCACCGACAGCCTTGGCGCCGGCCTGACCAAGCAGATCGCTTTCAGCCGCGAACCGGGTGACCTGGGCGACCAGTACAACCGCTTCCTCGATTGCGAGGTGGTGGAAGGCATTGGCCAGAAGGGCGACGTGCTGATGAACCGCGACGGATTGCTGATGCGCCCCAAGCGCCTGCCATCCAACCTGTTCCAGTTCCGCCCCGGCACGGGAGAGGACCGCTGCGTACTCGACTGCATCACTGCGCTGCAGAACGGTGCCGACATGCTGTGGATCGAGACGGAGAAGCCACACATCGAACAGATCGCCGGCATGGTGGACCGCATTCGCGAAGTCGTGCCGAACGCGAAGCTCGTCTACAACAACTCGCCCAGTTTCAACTGGACGCTGAACTTCCGCCAGCAGGTGTACGACGCCTGGGCAGAAGAAGGCCGCGACCTGTCGCTGTACGAGCGCGAACAGCTGATGAGCCAGCACTACGACGACAGCGAGCTGGCGATCGAGGCTGACGAGAAGATCCGCACCTTCCAGCGCGACGCTGCCAAGCGGGCGGGTATCTTCCACCACCTGATCACGTTGCCGACCTACCACACCGCTGCGCTCAGCACCGACAACCTCGCCAGGCGCTACTTCGGCGAGGAGGGGATGCTCGGCTACGTCAAGCAGGTGCAGCGCGAGGAAATCCGCCAGGGCATCGCCTGCGTGAAGCACCAGAACATGGCCGGTTCCGATATCGGGGACGACCACAAGGAAGCCTTCGCCGGCGAAGCAGCCCTGAAGGCTGGCGGCGAGAACAACACCATGAACCAGTTTGCAGCGTAAACGCTGCGGGGAACCAGTTTGCCGCGTAAGTCGGCGCATAGCGAAGAAGGAGAAGTGAAAAATGGCACAACCGACAATGGCTCGTCCGGTCTTCTCGACCGAGGATTTCGGCCTGATCCGCAATGCGCTGGCCGTCGCCATCCGCAACGGTGAAGACAGCGCCGAAACGCGCAAGCTGGTGAACCTGCACCACCGCCTGGGACGGTTCGCCCGATGACCAAGGCCACGCTTCGCCAGCCGGAGCAAGGCGAAGACACCTCCCCGCGCGACGGTTTTGTCCGCCGCGCGGGCTTGGCCGTCGATCCGGTGCTGGCCATGTTCATCGAGAGAGAGGCCCTGCCCGGCACCGGCATCGGTGCGGATCGCTTCTGGTCCGGCCTTGCCGCCCTGGCCGAACGCTTCACCCCGCAGAACCGCGCGCTACTTGAACGGCGCGAAGACCTGCAGCGGGAAATCGACGACTGGCACCGCGCCAACCCCGATGCGGGCATCGGCGTGCCGCCACGCATGTTGGCTGCAGTGGGCTACCTGGTGCCGGAACCTGCGCCCTTCACCATCGGCACGCAGAACGTCGATCCCGAAATCGCGCAGGTTGCGGGGCCGCAACTGGTGGTCCCCGCACTCAACGCCCGCTTCGTGCTCAACGCCGTAAACGCGCGCTGGGGCAGCCTGTACGATGCGCTTTACGGCACCGATGCGCTGGACGGCACCGTGCCGTCTGGTCCCGGCTTCGACGCGGCACGCGGCGCACAGGTGATCGCCTGGGCCAAGGGCTTCCTCGACGACGTGGTGCCGCTAGCCTCGGGCCGATGGGCGGACTGGACCGGCGGCCTGCCTGACCTTGCCGACCCGGACCAGCTGATCGGCACCGCAGGCGACAACCTGCTGCTGCGCCACAACGGCCTGCATATCGAGATCGTGATGGATCCCGCACACGCCATCGGCAGCATCGATCCCGCCGGGATTGCCGATATCCGGCTCGAATCCGCGCTCTCGACCATCGTCGACCTCGAAGACTCGGTCGCCGCCGTGGATGCGCAGGACAAGGTCGCTGCATACCGCAACTGGCTGGGTGCGCTGCGCGGCGATCTCGTCGCCAGCTTCACCAAGGGTGACAGCAAGGTGGTGCGCACCGCCAACCCGGATCGCACCTGGCGCGACATGCATGGCGACGAGCACACCCTGTACAGCCGCAGCCTGCTGCTGGTGCGCAATGTCGGCCACCTGATGACGACGCCTGCCGTGCGCTTGCCTTCGGGCGAGGAGATGTTCGAAGGGCTGCTCGATGCAGCCGTCACCGCGCTGATCGGCCTGCACGACTTGAAAGGCCTCGGCCGACTGCGCAACAGCCGTGCCGGCTCCATCTACGTGGTGAAGCCCAAGATGCACGGGCCGGAGGAATGCGCCTTTGCCGACAGCCTTTTTGCCGCCGTCGAGGACATGCTCGACCTACCGCGCAACACCATCAAGCTGGGCGTGATGGACGAGGAAAGGCGCACCAGTGCCAACCTTGCCGCCTGCATCCATGCGGTGAAGGACCGGGTGTTCTTCATCAACACCGGCTTCCTCGATCGCACGGGGGACGAGATCCACACCTCGATGCTTGCCGGGCCCATGCTGCGCAAGGCCGACATCAAGCGGGCGGAATGGATCGCCGCCTACGAGGATCGCAACGTCCAGATCGGGCTTGCCTGCGGCTTTGCCGGCCGCGCGCAGATCGGCAAGGGCATGTGGGCCGCGCCCGATGCCATGAACGCCATGCTGGCGGAGAAGGTCGGCCACCCGCTGAGCGGTGCAAGCACCGCCTGGGTGCCCTCCCCCACTGCCGCAACGCTGCACGCCACGCACTACCACCGGTGCGACGTGTCCGAACGCCAGCGCGAGCGCATGGCCGAGCCGGTGATGCCGGTGGAAAAACTGCTTACCGTGCCGCTGGCGGAGGATGTCAACTGGACGCGCGAGGAGGTGCAGGCAGAGCTCGACAACAACGTGCAGGGCATCCTTGGCTACATGGTCCGCTGGATCGACGCCGGTATCGGCTGTTCCAAGGTGCCCGACATCAACGACGTGGGCCTGATGGAAGACCGCGCAACGCTGCGCATTTCCAGCCAGCACGTGGCCAACTGGTTGCAGCACGGCATTATCGACAGGTTGATGATCAACGAGACGCTGCACCGCATGGCCGCCAAGGTAGACGCGCAGAATGCGGGCGACCCGAGCTATCGCCCGATGACGGTCAACGAACGCCAGTCCATCGCCCTGAACGCCGCACGCGAACTGATCGTGGCGGGCGCACGTCAGCCTTCAGCCTATACCGAGCCGATTCTGCATCGCGCGCGGGCGCTGGCCAAGCTGCGCGACTGATAACAGGCTGGAGAGGGGAGCGGCCGTCGCGGCGAAAGCTGCGGCGGTCGTTCTTCATTGGGGGCTTGCGGCGGTGGTGGCAGGGCTTGAATAGAACCCAGTCCCTAGACGTTTGATATATTTTGATTGTTTTTCAGGTTTTCAAAATCCCCCCACACTCTCCCCCACGTTTGGGCAGGGCGCGCCGTCTCTGACGGCTATTTGATTCTATTTTAGAAACCCTCGCGCGCGCGGGAAAAACTGGCTTTGCGATTTAATCAGCTAGCGGCTCCGGTTTCCCCTAAGATCGTCCCAAGGATTTGCCCCGCCCCCGTCGTGCTAGCTATAGCTAGTAGGTTCGCGCCCGCGCAGAATGGTCAAAAAACGAATGGCTTTGCATGTCGGCTCTTAGGCCAAAGTGTCCCTGGTCATTAAGGCAGAAAGTGGGTGGAAAGCGGACATTTAGTACGTCATCGGAAGCGACCTGGAGGCTTGAATCCCCTTCAGTATCGCAGCGCAAGCTTAGGTGCAGACCAGTTGCGCTCGCCAGTAATGCGTGAATACACAAGGACCTCGCCCCCGAAAGCGCACACATAATTCGTCGCGGCTTCGCCTGCGCGAACACTAGTTCTGATTGTGCAACTCTGAGAGCCATCGCTCCGCTGCAGGCAAATTCTCACATCCTGCGCCACCGTCAGATCGTTTCTGATTTCGATGTTGAAGCTGGTGCCCGAGTTACAGTTTTCTCCGCGAGCATAGTCGAGAACGCTGACAGCCCCTCCCGTGGCTTGCGCAGCGCAAGCTGGATCGGAGACATTTTCCGACGCTTCACAGTTGATGTCCTGAAATGCGATGTCGGCTGCTCCGCCCGTCACCTGGGTGCCGGAGGTGGGCGAACCGTTTGTGTCGCTTCCCGGCTCGTCGAGCGGGTTTCCTGACACTCCACCGGCTCCAGCAAGATTGGGATCACCGCACAATTCCCATCCCGCATCAAAACCCTCAACCGGCAGGCCCTGCTCCAACCGGGCCATTTCTTCCGGTGTCGGGATATCCATGCACGGCAACTCGATCTGGACTTCCGGCACGCGATCAAACCCTTCATAGGCTGGCCGGGCTTCCCCTTGTGCTGCCAGTGCCGCGACTTCGGGCGCCTGCGTCGTGCGGAACTGGCCCTTTTCATCATAAAAAATGCTGACATCGCCTGTAGCCGCGACGGCACGGGCATTGGCTAGCATGCCTGCCAAATCGGTCGCTTCTATGTCGTCAAACTCAATGCCTGCGCCAGTAAGCGCACTCAAATCAGGTTGCGTCATTGAAGCGGAAGGAGGGGAGACAACAGGCCTTGTCGGCTGCGCGGCGTTTCTCCCTGAAGGCCGGGGCGGAGCCGTCGTTTGCGGAGCTCCGGGGTTGGCGCGGGCCTGGGGTGGAGACGCCTGCATCTGCGACGGGACTGAGGAAGTGGGTACTGCGGCAGGCGCAATGGCCGGAGCGATGATCTGGCCTTTCATCGCCTCAAATTCAGCATCCGAAAGCACGCCTCGATCGCGTAGATCGGCAAGGCGCTCAAGCTCTTCGAGCGTCGACAGAGTGGCAGAAGCAGGCGCAGGCCCTGCAGCGGGCTGCGCAGCAAGCGCGGCGGGCTCAGCTTCGGGCTGCGGCGCGGGCTCTGGCGGCGCGTCCACGGTCAACAAATAACGCGAGAGCCTGCGCTGCATTTCCAAGCCTTCGGGCGAGAGACTGGCCTGACCGCTTCCACCACCTTCACCGCCGCCCGCGATGGCATCGAGGAAAGAGCCGCCCGCACCGGCCATCAAGAAATCCATTTGCGAGCCACCAAGTGCCGCACCGATGGCGATGTCGGCAATACCGCCCAGCAGGCCGCCACCACCACCGCCACTCGCTTCGCTGCCCGTGCCAATCTGATAGACAAGTTCCCAAAAGCCTGGCTGTCGTGCATCGGCAAGGATGTCGCCGTAGCCCGCATCTTCCATACCCCTTGCAGCCTGCTGCTCATTTTCCCGCGTGATATAATGTGCAACCAGAAGGCGATGGCCGTCCTTGGTCAGGGTGCCTTGTGTCCAGCCTCTGGTATCAACTGTATGTGCGCCGTTTTCCATCAGCAGGCGCGTCCCCTCATAATTGTCGCCATAAACGGCGTGCTGCAGAGGCAGGGAATAGGTGCTGGCTTCCTGCTCGATAACAGCCAGCACTTCAGGATCGATAATCAGCGCGAGCGCAGTCCACGAATCCTCGTCGAAAGCGCATTCGTAAAAATCTTCTGCTGTATCGAATGGTATGTCTGAAACTACTAGCCCGTCATCGAGCAATTGCTGCACCAAATCGGCGCGGTTTCGACAAGCCATGCGGCGGAAATCGCCCCTTTCCTCCTCCACATAGGCATTGGCGTTGCCGGCAAACTCCGTCGCGATGATCTCGCGAAGCTCTGCGGCATTGTCAGGAAAGGCTTGTGCGGGTACCGAAACGATGAACGAAGCAGGCAATATAGCTAGAACAAGCTTGGAGAACTTCATTCCTATAGAGTGCCCAATCGCATTCAGCTAGGCAAGGCTTCAAAAGATCGATTACCCGAGATTGGCGTAAGCAAGCCTGACCTGCCCCATTAGGGTGGTCCACCGGTTAAGTTAGAGTTCCGGCGGTTATGGTCGCCCTGCTGGGCGGCCTGAA